>NZ_CP182484.1:0-1660247 GCF_058692735.1 Caldimicrobium sp. SLHALR3
AATTCATTTTGTTGGAATTGGTGGAGTTGGAATGAGTGGTCTTGCCATGATAATGCAATCCTTGGGTTATGAAGTAAGTGGATGTGACATTGCGAGAAGCAAATATACTGATCTTTTAGAAAAAAAGGGGATTAAAGTTTATTATGGGCATTCTCCCTCTCATGTAGATTCAGTTGACATTGTGGTTTATTCTTCAGCTATACCTCAAGACAATCCTGAACTTTTGAGAGCTAAAGCTTTAGGAATATGGGTGATTCCAAGAGCTCAGATGTTATCAGAAGTAATGAACCTTTATCCAAAAAGCATTGTAGTTGCAGGCTCTCATGGAAAAACCACTACCACTTCCATGATCTCAGAAGTTTTAATAAAACTCAAAAAAGATCCTACCGTTATAGTAGGAGGAATTATAAACAACTTTAAAACCCATTCTCTTCTTGGAAAAAGAGAATTTCTCGTTGCTGAAGCAGATGAAAGTGACGGCTCTTTTCTCTGTTACAATCCCTATATAGAGGTTATTACAAACATTGATAAGGAGCATTTAGATTTTTATGCAGATTTTAACGCTGTAAAAAAGGCTTTTATGAACTTTATAAAAAGATGTTCCCCTGAGGGTAAAGTTATTTTATGCGGAGATGACACCGGAGTAAGAGAAATACTACAAGAAATATCAGGACCTTTTTTACTTTACGGATTTTCAAAAGAAAACCATCTTGTGGGAGAAATTGTTGAAGATTCTGCTTATCCAAAGGTTAAGGTTTACTACTTAGACGACTTTATAGGAAGCTTTAGACTTTCCATTCCTGGAAAACACAACGCTCTCAATGCTTTAGCAACTATTGGGGTTTCTTTAATTCTAAATCTTCCCATTTCTGAGGTAATAAGTGTATTGGAAACTTTTCAAGGTGTGGAAAGAAGACTTGAATTTAAAGGTATATGGAAAGGAGCAATTTTACTTGATGATTATGCCCATCACCCTACAGAAATTAAGGCCACCCTTTCTGCTATTAAAGAAGCTTACCCAGATAAAAAACTTGTGCTTATCTTTCAACCTCACAGATATACAAGAATGAAAGCCCTCTGGGAGGAATTTTTGCTTGTTTTAAAAGAACCTGAAGTATTAATTTTAACTGAAATCTATCCTGCAAGTGAAAAACCTATACCTGGAATTTCTGGTTTTACCTTTTTTGAAACTATTAAAAATTTGAGAACACCAAACCCTACTTTTTATGGAGATTCTTTTGAAGAAATTTTAAAACTACTTGAAAATATAGTAAGTGAAAATCAAATAATTTTGACCATGGGAGCAGGTAATATATATAAGTTACACTCCTTAATTCTTGAAAGAGAAAAAGAGGGAATCAAGACATGTGGCTTAAAATTTTAGATAAAAAATTAATCGAGCTAAAAATAGATTTTAAGATTAATGAACCTTTAGCACCATATACCAGTATTAAGATTGGTGGACCTTGCAAAAGAATGATTTTTCCTGAAAAAACTCACTCTTTGCTTGAAATTCTAAAATTTTTAGAAAAAGAAGGTATTCCATTTTTTGTTTTGGGAGGAGGTAGTAAACTCTTAATATCTGATGAAGGTTTTGATGGAGTGGTTGTAAATCTTTGCAATATGAAAGGTTTAGAAATAATTAAAAAAAATGGAGAGGAAGTTTTCATAAAGGGGCTATCTGGAACAAGAATTAACGAAATAATTGCCTTGGGAATAAAGGAGGGATTTGGAGGTATTGAATTTTTAGGAGGAATTCCAGCTACCCTTGGTGGAGCTATAAAAATGAATGCAGGAGCTTTTGGAAAGAGTATGTCTCAGCTTGTTAAAAATATAAGAATTTATAAGAACGGAGAAATACAAACTCTAACATATAAAGCTGAGTTATGGGAATATAGAAAGTTTAAAGAAAACGGCATCATATTTGAGGCTGAGCTTAAATTAAAAAGAATGAAAAAAGAGGAAATAAAAGCACTTGTTAAAAATTATTTAGAGCAGAGGAAAAAAAATCAACCTCTTTCAGAAAAAACATTTGGTTCTGTTTTTAAAAACCCGCCTAATTATTATGCAGGGAAACTTATAGAAGAATGTGGTTTAAAGGGATATCAAATTGGAGCTGCAAAAATATCTGAAAAACACGCCAATTTTATAGTAAATCTTGGAAATGCTAAAGCTTCAGATGTTTTAAAACTTATGAGGTTAGCAAAAGAAAAAGTTTTTTTAGAATTCGGAATAGAACTTGAGCCGGAGGTAAATTTTTTAGGATGTTCTCTTTAATTGAAAAAACAAAAAATTTACTAAAAAGTAAGCTTTTATGGTTTTCTGTAAGTTTAATATCTGTTTTTTCTGGAATAGTATACTTACTTTATTTTACAGACTTTTTTATACTAAAGGAGATCAAAGTTTTAAATAACAAAAAGGTAACTGAGAAGGAGGTAATTGCTTTAACTGGTTTAAAGGGTGGAGAAAGGCTCTTTTCCATTCCTGTTAAGGAAATTAAAAAGAGAATTCTTCTTAACCCTAAAATCAAGGATGTAACCATAGTAAAACACCTTCCCTATACGCTTGAGATAAGGGTGGAAGAAAGAGAACCCCTTGCAATTATTACTATAAATAACAAAGGTTATCTCATTGATAAAGATGGAATTGTTATAGATACTATTTCACCTGAAGATTATCAATTTTACCCTGAGGTAGAAATAAAAAACGAAGAATTTAAAGAAAAGTTTCTAAGTTTTTTAGATTGGTTAAAAAATTACAAAAATTATTTACCTGTTTATGAAAATTTAGCAAAGGTAATTCTTGAGGAGGATAAAATAATTTTTATCACTAAAAATCAAATTAAGATTTATTTTCCTCTTATTTCTGAAAAAGACTGGACTTATTTTTATAAAAACTTAGACAAAATAATGGCATATTTGTATGAAAAGGAGTTAATTGATAAAGTTGAGCTTATAAGATTAGATTACCCTTTAGGTTCTGCATTAATAAAATTTAGGAGTTGAGGTATATGGGGGAAGAAAAAGGGATTTTAGTTGTGGATGTGGGAACTACTAAAATTTGTGCTCTTATAGGAGAGGAAAGAGAAAGTAAACTTTGGGTTACGGGAATGGGGATAGCTCCTTCAAGGGGTCTTAAAAAAGGGACTATAATAAATATAGATGAGGCTACTCAGAGTATTAAAGAAGCTATAGAAAGGGCTCAAGCTCAGGCTAAAGTTCCTGTAGAGGTTATCTACACAAGCATTGCAGGAAGCCACATAAAAACAATTCACAGTTCTGGAGTAGTGGCTTTAAAAGAAAAAGTAGTAACCCCTTCTGAAGTTGAAGAGGTTTTATATTATGCTCAAACAATTGAACTTCCGCCAGATAGGGTCATTTTACATGTAATCCCACAAGAATTCATAATTGATCAGGTAAGAGGAATAATTCAACCTGTCGGAATGTCAGGAGTAAGGCTGGAAGCCCATGTACAGCTTATTACCTGTAACCGTTCTAATCTTCAAAATTTACTTAGATGTTTTGAAAATTTAGATTTAGAAATTGATGGCATAATTTTTCAAGGTCTTGCCTCTGGGGAAGGAGTTCTTTCTCCAGAAGAAAAAGAACTCGGGGTTATTTTAATTGATTTTGGTGGTGGAACTACTGATGTGGCAGTGTATTGGGATAATGTTTTGAAATATGTATCTTCTTTTCCCATAGGAGGTGAACTTCTTACTAACGATTTAGCTGTTGGATTAAGGACATCAAGAAAAGAAGCAGAGAGAATAAAAATTGAAAATGGAGTTTGCGTAAGAGAACTTGCTGATGAGGGAGAGTTAATTGAAGTTATGGGAATTGGGAATCGCCCCTCAAAGAAAGTAAGTAAAAAAATATTGGCAGAGATACTGGAATTAAGGATAAAAGAACTTTTTGAACTGATCGAAAGAGAATTGCAAACTCAATTATTTGAGAAAGAAAATATTTTAGATATTAGATCAAAGCTTGGCAGTGGAATAGTAATAACAGGTGGTTCAGCCCTGCTTCCTGGCATAGGTTACTTAGCTGAACAAATGTTTGATCTCCCAGTAAGAATAGGTTATCCATTCAGACTTTCAGGTCTTACTGAAGAAATTTATCATCCCCAATTTGCAACCTCAGTAGGAATGCTTATTTATGTATACAATAATTTTTTCAAAATAAAAAAAGAAAAAAAAGAAGGAATAATTGAAAGATTTAAAAAAAGTTTTCTAAAATTTTTAAAAGGGGGCTAACAATGGGGATTTCCTTCGAATTATTAAATGAAGAAGAAATAAAAATTCAGCCCAATATAAAAGTAATAGGTGTGGGAGGGGCAGGAGGTAATGCAGTAGCAAATATGATAAAAAATAAATTACAGGGTGTGGAATTTATTGTAGCAAATACAGACTATAAAGTTTTGGAATTAAACCCTGCTCCTATAAAAATTCAATTAGGAAAAAAATTAACTAAAGGTTTAGGTGCTGGAGGAAAACCTGAAATTGGTAGACAAGCTGCTGAAGAAAGTGAAAAAGAGATAAGAGATATATTAAAAGATGCAGATATGGTTTTTATTGCAGCAGGAATGGGAGGAGGAACGGGAACAGGAGCTGCTCCTGTAATAGCAAATATATGTAAAGATATGGGAGTATTGACTGTTGCCGTTGTCACTAAACCCTTCTCTTTTGAGGGCAAATTTAGAATGAAAATTGCTGAGCAAGGTTTAGAAGAATTAAAAAAGTATGTAGACACCTTAATTACTATTCCCAATGATAGACTTCTTACTCTTGGCTCTCCTCAAGAAAGACTTGCGGATATGTTTAAAAAAGCAGATGATGTATTATATTATGCAGTAAGAGGGATTTCTGATTTGATTCTTTCCCCAGGATATATAAACCTTGATTTTGCAGATGTAAAGGCATTAATGAGTGAAAGCGGAGGAACAGCTTTAATGGGTATGGGAGAAGCAAAAGGTGAAGATAGAGCAGAAATAGCAACTCAGATGGCAATTTATAGCCCACTTTTAGAAGATATTTCTATATCTGGAGCTAAGGGTGTTTTATTAAACATAAGTGTTCATCCCGATACTTTAACTATTCACGAAACTCAGGTTATTACTGGAACAATTGCTAAAGAACTTCATCCAGATGCTAAAGTTTATTGGGGAGTTGTTTTTGATGAAAACCTGGAGGATTCTTTAAGGGTTACTGTAATAGCAACCGGGCTCGAAAAAACCCAAGAAAAAGAAGAAAAGGTAATACAAATGGAGGAGGGTTTAAAGAAAAAAGGGGAAAAACAAAAGAAAAGTATACACAATTTATTTGATGAAGAACTTTTAGAAATACCAACCTTCCTCAGAAGAAATGCTGATTAACGAGGGAGGTGAGAATATGATTGAAATTGCCACCTTTGAAGATCCCGTAAAAAAACAGCCTTTAAAACTTGCTCTTTTTAATATAGATGAAGTACACAGACCTCCTTTCCAGAGAGATGTTTCCGAAAGCCTTAAAAAACATTTAGAAATGGCAATAGAAAAACTTGGATTCCTAACCCCTATAGTGGTTGTTCCCAAAGATGGTAAATATTATGTAATTGATGGAATGCATAGACTTGAAGCTATGAGAGATCTTGGAGCAAGAGAAATACTCGGTATCATAGTAGATGAAAGCCTTTATCACTACATCTTAGAGTTCAATACAGAAAAACCTCCCAATGTAAAAGAAAAAGCTAAACAAACTTACAGATTGTATCAAGATCTTTTAAAAGAAGACCCAAATTTAATTGAAGAGGATCTTTTTACCTATTTCAAGGATCCAGTTTTTATCACCTTTGGATTTGCTATAGAAGAATTTGATCCCAGATTTCCTGCAAGCTTTTATGAGAGTTTCGTTTCCAAAATAGATAAGTTTTTAGATATGCCTCTTTCTGAAGCTGCTGAAGAAAGAAGAAGAAGGGCAGAGGCACTGATAGATTTAAATAGAGTAGTAAATGAAAAGTATGCCCAGTTGGGATGGGAAAATGCCTTAATGAAAGGGGAAATAGTAAGAAAGGCTGTTCAAAAGGCTTATGGTATGAGAGTGAGAACCATTGAAGAGGAATTTTATTCTGCTGTAGAGAGAGTAAAAGAGGCTTGTCAAAGCCTTACTCAAGAAGACTTTGGGGATATTCAATAATGGATGCCACTTACAAACCTATTTTAAGATATGTAGATGTCATTCCTGCACAGCATGAAGGAAAGCCTGTATTTTTATTAAGGGATCCTTTGGGTATTGTTGAAGAAATTGTGGTTGTTCCTCAAAATATAGCTTTTTTACTTCCTTTAATGGACGGAAATCACGATCTCAGAGATTTACAGGTTGAAGCTACGAAAAGATTTGGAGAAATTGTTCCCTTAGATGAAATTACCAAAATTGTTAGTTTTCTTGATGAAAAGGGACTTTTGTGGAGTAAAACCTTTGAAGAAATAAAGGCTAAAGCCTATGAAAAATGGCTTTCTCTTCCTTTAAGACCTATGGCATTTGCCAATCAAGCCTATCCTCTATCTCCTTCTGAGGCTAAATTTTTCATAGAGGACATTTTAAGTTTGTGTAATTCTAACTCTTCAAAACCGCCAAAAATATTAATTGCTCCCCACATTGATCTTAAAGTAGGCGCTAAAGGTTTTGCCGAAAGCTATAGTCGATTTAAATTACCTTCTGGCTCAAGAGTAATTATTTTTGGAGTGGGACATCACTTAGACCTGCCTTGGTCAGTTCTCACCAAAGACATAGCAACTCCTTTTGGAGTAGTTAAAAACGACAGAGGAGGTCTATTTTATCTAAGTAATTCCAAAAAAATTGAACTCTTCCCAGATCACATTGCTCATAAACTGGAACATTCAATTGAGTTTCAAGTTCTCTTTTTGCATCACTTATTAAAAGACGAATTCGCAGTTTTGCCCTTTTTAATAGGTCCCTTAACTATCTTTTTGGATGAAAAGATGAAAGATTCTGTAGAGAAATTTGTAGAAGGTTTAGCTGAATTAATAGATGATAGCACCTATATTGTTTTGGGAATAGATTTTTGCCACTTAGGGCTTAGATACGGAGATCCCTTTGAGGCTTCTGAAATTCATAAAAGAAAAGCCCTTGAAATAGATAAAAAAATAATAGAACTTACTTTTAACGGAACATCTAAAGAATTTTTAGAGGAAGCAAAAAAAGTTTATCCTATGAAGATATGTGGGCTTTCCTGTCTTTACTTGATAAATTTAATTCTAAATAAAACCAATACTAAAGGAAAGCATGAAATCTTTTATCAAGAGGCATTACCCTTTGGTAAAGGCTCTATTGTATCTGTTGCCTCAGCAGGATGTTACTTTTAATTTATCAAAAAGTTTTCTAATTTTTTCTGGATCCTTTTTTCCTGGATAAAGTTCTACTCCTGATGCTATATCAATAGCAAAGGGGTTAACCTTCTTTATAGCCTCTGAGATGTTTTCTAAATTTAAACCACCAGCCAAAAACACCCTATATCCTAAGCTGACAGCCTCCTTTGCAATATCCCAATTAAATACCCTGCCTGTTCCTCCAGGAACTTCTTTTACATAAGTATCAAGAAGAATGGCATAACACTTTTCCCAGGGTTTAAGAACTTTTAAATCAAAATTATCCCCTACCCTAAAAGCCTTTATTACTCTTTCAAAACCTACTTTTTTAGCAAACTCAAGGGTTTCCTCTCCGTGAAGTTGTATCAAATCTATGCCATAATCAAGGGTTTCTCTAACTTCTTCATATTCTGGATTAACAAAAACAGCTACTTTTTTAGCTTTTTCTACAAAAGGTAAAAGTTCCTTTAATGCACCCCCTACATATCTTGGAGACTTTGGATAAAGTATAAATCCCACATAATCAACTGAAAACTCATTCAAAAAAATAACATCCTCTTTTTCTCTTAATCCACAAATTTTTACTTTAACCATTAATTTTTTAAGACTTTCTATCAAAGTAGATATTTTTTCCTTTAACACTTAAAGGAATTCCTATTATTATTTGTCCTGGCAAAAGACCAAGTCTTTTTGCAGCAACTCCTATGGTATACATTATTCTATTATCTATACAAAGGTCTTTAGCTTTATAAACAGCTGAACCGAGAGCAATTCCCATATCAAGAAGTTTCATAGCACAGATAGGTCCATCAAAATCAAGTCCTGATTTAGGTTGTTTTAAAATGTTATCACAGCTAAAACCGCAGGCTCCACAATTTAGCCCTAAGGGTTTGGTAAAGTTAACTGAGATTAAAATTACTGCTTCAGAATTTCTAACATTATCTGCATCTCTTTTAAAAAACTTAAAAGCCTGTCCTTTTTCATCTGCCACCTTTTCCATTTCTTGAGCAAGTCTTTCTTTTTCCTCATCCTCTGTTATTAGTCCAAAAATAAGGTCATCTACCCCTTTTGCCTTTGGTGCTGTTCTTGCTGCAACAAGGATTTCTTTGGCTAAGATTTCAATAACCTCTTTTTCAGGATTGACCTTCATTTCCGCTCCCTCCCGAGGATCTTGTTTCTAATTCTATGTTCTTGCGTTTTTTTTCTTTTCTTAATTCAAGTTGATATTTAATAATTTGTCCAAGAAATAAGATCATTCCTGAAAGTAATCCCAAAATAAAGCTAAGGATAATTACAAGAGCAAGAGGAATGTTTTCTAAGGTTACTCCAGGTAAAATGTAAACATTAACCTTAGGTTCTACATTGAAAACTACAAAGAACACTATTAAAAGAATAATAATAATCCAAATAATTAGTCTAATAAACATTTTACCCCCTAAAAACATTTTTTAAAAAATTTAAACTTTAATTAAAAAAAGTAATAGAAACTTAACATAAAGCGGTTAACTATTCCGTCATCCCCATCACTTTTTCTATAATCCGTTATGGCACGAAGATATTCAAGCCCAACTCCGAGCTCAGGAACGAATCTGTATAAAAAGTGGGCAAAGTACATCTGCTGTTGAAGCCTAGCATACCTAACATATTTTAAATCAGAATCAAGTGGGTTGTCAATTCCCCATCCGAGCCAGGTCTGAAGTTTGGGAAGGAGATTTAGCTCAAGCTCAACCCATCCACCAGTAGCATGAACAGGTGTAATGGAAACTATTCTATCGGTATCTTTATTAAATTTCGTTAAGTCAGTTGCATAGATATATGTTCCATCAGGTTTCAAATACTTAATTCTTGCTGTTTGATCTATACCAGCTGTGTAGTATCCACCAAGTCCCTGTCCATACCAAATTTCTCCAGAAAGTTTAGGTTTATATTTATTAAGAAAAGGCAAGGGCAAACTTACTTCTAACCCTGTAGAAAAGCTTGTTGTTTTAACATCTCCCTTTAAACTTTTATAGTCCTTCTTAAATTCAAGTCCTGCATAATGTCCATAAATTGCCAGTAAAGCAGGTTGATTAAAAATTTTGGTCTCATAAGCAATTCTTGTCTCAATTCCGGGAGCTCCATAATCTACATTCGGTTCGTTATCAAAAACCACTAAACTATTGCTCAGTTTCCCAAAGTTATATGGTTTATCAAGAGCTATCTGAAACTTCAAAAGATCACTTTCGGAAAATTTGAAATTTTTAGTAAATCTTATTTGAGTTGATCTATAACCCAAGTTTCCCATGTATGAACCTGCTGGGAAGTTTGAAAGATGTGGATAAAGTTGAGAAATGGTCATCCAGTCATGCCCTACTCTCAATTCCCAGGTATCTTTTAAAACTTCAAGATAAACAAGTCTCGCTCTTAGAGGTGCGTGTTCAGGATTCCAGGGTTTATTTTCTACAGCATCACTCTGAGTATAAAAGTCCATTTCAAACTTTCCTTTAAGGGTGAAGTCTTTATAAGGTTTAGTTAAATCCATTCCAAATCTGCTGTGTCTAAAAGTTATGGTTGAGGTTGAGTCGTGTCTTCCCATATTTTTAGGTAAAGCCCAGAGTAAATAAATTGTTCCTACTGAAGCTGAATCCTGCCAAATTAGATCACCTTTGATGTATCCGTAAAAATCAATTTTAGACTTTCCAGCTCCATATCCTCCCTTGGAAAAAAATCCAGAAGATGTTTCTTCTTTTTTTGCAAGCTTTTCCTTTGTCTCCTTTACCTCATCCTTAACTTCCTTAATTTTGGCTTCCTGTTGTGCTTTAAGTCTTTCGAGCTCCTGTTTTAAATACTGATTTTCCTGCTTTAACTCCTGCACTTCTTTTACTAATTGTTGCAAAAGTTTTAAAACTTCTTCATCTGTTGCTGAAAGGCTTATCGTTGGTAAAGAAAGAAATCCACAGGTAAGCAATAATGCCCCTATCTTTTTCATCTCTCTACCCCCTTTATTTTCTTGTTTTTAACTCCTTTAGAAGTTCTTTAACTCGATCTAAAGAAATCATATATTTTTTTCTACAAAAATGACAGATTACCTCAACAGGTTCATTCTTTTTTATAAAATCTTCTAACTCTTTTTCTCCTAAAGCTAAAAGCATCCCCTCTACTCTTTCTTCACTACAGGTGCATTTATATTTGAGTTCTCTTTTTTCAAGAATTTTTATGTTTAGGAAAAGCATAGTTAAAACCTCTTCAGGAGTTTTGCCCTGTGACAAAAGGCTTGTTATTGGTGGAAAATTTTTAAGCTTTTCTTCAAGTTCTGCAATTTCTTCCTCTTTTGCCTCTGGTAACTTCTGAATAAGATATCCTCCTGCAGCAAGAACGCTTCCATCTGTTCCTATAAGAACTCCTAAGGACACTGCAGAAGGTATTTGTTCTGAAACAGTAAGATAATAAGCGAGATCTTCTGCAATTTCTCCAGAAACAAGTTTAGTTGAACTTTGATAAATCTCTTTTAAACCCAAATCTTTAATCACTGAAATAAAACCATTTTTACCAACTGCTTCTCCAACAGGAAGTTTTTTACCTTTAATTTCTAAATGAACATCAGGATTTCTAACTGTTCCTCTCAATTCTCCTTTATAATTACATTCTGCAAGTATTTCTCCTAAGGGTCCTTTTCCATTTATTTGAAGAAGAATTTTTCCTGTTTTTAGATCCGCTGAAAGTAAAGCCACTCCTGCAAGGGCTCTCCCAAGAGCTGCTGAAGCAATGGGACTTAATCCCTGTAATTTTCTTACTGTCTCAACTACATCTTTGCACTCAACAGCAAAAGCCCTGAAATTTTTATCAACAGGGAGCGCCCTTACTAAGTAAGCCATTTTTTATATCCTTCAGTTCTTTAATAATTTTTAACGCTGCCTTAGGATCTATTAAATTAGCAGTCCCTACCTGAAAAGCCTTTGCGCCACAGAGCAGATATTCTAAAGCATCTTTTCCAGAAATAATTCCTCCACATCCTATAACAGGAATTTTTATTTTTTTGGAAATTTCATAGACTAAACGAAGTGTAAGGGGTTTGATAGCCGGACCAGAAAGACCTCCCAATAAAATTTTTAAAGGTTTAAATTCCAGAACTGCTAAAGCTGGATAGGTATTAGCAACAACTACAGCATCAGCTCCAAACTTCTCACATACCTCAGCTATTTCATAAACAGGACCAGAAGGAGAAAGTTTAACTGCCAAAAAACCATCCCAAATTTTTTTAACTTCTTTTATAAGTTCTGATACGGTTTTTGGATCATTGGAAAATTGAATTCCGCCTTTTTTTACATTGGGACAGGATATGTTAAGTTCAATGCCTTCTATCTTTTTTCCTTTTAATTGTTCTACCAGTTCCAGAAAATCTTCAATCTTTTCTCCATATAGATTAACAATAACAGGAACCTCGTAATCTAAAATTTTTGGAAGATAAACTTCAATAAACTTTTTTATTCCTGGATTTTCAATTCCGATAGAATTAATAAGCCCGCAAGGAGTTTCAGCGAGTCTGGGAGGAGGATTTCCCTTTCTTGGTTTCAAAGAAATTCCTTTAGTAACTAAAGCTCCTATATTTTCTTCTATCTCTTTTTTTGTTAAAAATTTATCAAGATTTTCTCCTAATCCCCAAGTGCCAGAAGCAAGCATTAACGGAGTTTTTAACTTTAGATTCCCGATATTAACCGAAAAATCCAAGATCTATCTCCTCTGCCAAAAAAGTTGGTCCATCTAAACAAAGATGAGCATATTTCCCGTTTTTTAAGGGTATAACACATCCCATACAAAAGCCTGTTCCACAGGCTAAAAAAGTTTCCATAACTAAATAGGTTTTTATTTTATATTTTTTTCCTATTTCCGCTACCTTTTTTAGCATCGGTTTGGGACCACAGGCTAAAATTGTGCTAAGTTCCTCTTTTAATTCTTTTTCCAACAAATCCGTAACAAATCCCTTGTAACCTTTTGATCCATCATCTGTTGAAATTATTAAAGGTATATTAAATTTTTTGAAAAAACTTAATCTTACAAGCTCTTTTTTTGTTCTTGCTCCATAAAAAATTTTTTTAGGAAGACAAATTTCCTTTTTTTCCATACCTTTTTGAAGTAAAAAGCCAAAACCTGCTATCCCTATTCCACCTGCACAAATTATATAATTTTTTAAATTAGGAAAAGGTTTACCAAGAGGACCTAAAAATTCCAAAATTTCTCCTTTTTTAAGTTTACTCAAAGCCATTGTACCTTTGCCTACAATTTGGTACAAGATGTAAAGAACATTTCCCTCTATTGCATGAACGGTAAAAGGTCTTGGGATAAAAGGATCTTTCCTTTGATTGATTTTTATCTTTAAAAATTGTCCTGGTTGAAATTTTTCAAGAATATTTTTAGAAGTCTCAAACCCTAATAAATAAATATTTTCAGTTTGTTTACGATTTAAAACTATTTTACCCTCAAACATCCTAAAAAATCTCTTTAAGAAAGCTCAAGACTTCATATTTTTTAAAGTCTTCCCTTAGTTTTTGTAAAAGTTCTCTAAAAGTGATTTCTTCTTTAACAGAGGTTCTATATAAGTTTCCCACCCATTTTTTTAGTTCTTTTTCTTCTGGCAAAATAGGAAGTTCATCTACATCAACTGTGTTTAAGAGATAATCTGGAATTTCTTCCGCCTCTCCTTTTTTATATTCATAAAGAAATTTTAGCAAATCAATTATATTTCCGTAAATTCCGCCAAGATCTATATTTTCAACAAGTTGAAGAGCAAGCGTACTTATTTTAAAAAGAAAGGGAGGAAGTTCTGCATAACCCTTTTCACAAGAAACAGTAGAGGCTGTAAGACGACACATAAGAGGTCTTCTTTCATAAATTTTGCATAAATTTTCATCAGTTAAAAAAGGACAGGGGTCTAAAATTTCAGGAAAGTCTTCTAAGGGTGGTTCCGAACCTATCTTATAGGAGAGAAGAATCTGATTATGGGTAAGTTTGGGACGAATGTAATTTTTAGCTGATAAAATTTTTTTCCAATCTTTTTCAGAAATTATCTCAAAGATATAATAAGCCTCAATGGAAGTAGCAAAAACTCTTTGAGTGCAACAAAAACTACATCCTGGTTTACAAAAAAGAGGATAGTTTTTATAGGTAGTATCTACATACTCATACAAAACCTTTAAAAGACTAATTTTTTCAGGTATGGCAAATTCTAAAACCGTATTAATTTTACTACCTCCTAAATCTACCACTACGAAATGGTAGATTTATAAGTTTTTCAAAAAATATGTAGGTTTCCTCTGGTCCGAAAAATTTACAAATTCCAATAAAAACTATAGCTCCTAAAGGAATACCAAAAAGAATTTCAAAAATTTTTGAAGAAATAAATATATCTAAAAGCTTCAATATTGCAATCAATCCAAGGCTTGCCAAAATAAGGGTGGAAAAGCTCTTAAACAAAAATTTAAATTTGAGTGCCCCTAAATTATAAATAGCCATAATAAGCAAAAAACCTGCCTGAAAAACAAGAGACATGCTTGTTCCTAAAGCCACTCCATTTATTCCTAAATTTTTTATAGTTAAAAGTATCACGGTTACATTCGTAATAACTGCTATAACACTTCCAAAAGCAGGAATAATGGTTTTTCCCAAAGAATAAAACAGAGGAACAGTTGTTTTGGATATTCCGTAAAAAGGTAATCCCAGAGAGAGAATTCCTAAAATATTTGCGGTTTGCAAAGTATCATAAAAAGTAAATTTTCCTCTTTCAAAGAGAACTCCTATTAAAGGACCTGAAAGCATAAAAAGTCCTATAGCAGATGGAAGAGATAAACTCAAAGAGACGATCAAAGCTCTGGAAAAAGTATCTTTGGCAGTAATAAAGTCTTTTCTTGCAATTTGGCGAGAAAGCTCAGGTAAAAGTGCTTGAGAAAGTCCCACACCAAAAAGTCCAAGAGGAACATACATAATTCTAAAGGCATAAGAATACCAAGAAACTGCTCCTTCTCCACAAGAAGTAGCAAAAAAGGTGTTGATAAATATATTTATCTGAACCACAGAGAGTCCAAAGATAACAGGAAAAATAAGCCTTAAAACTTCTTTAAACTCTTTATTTTTAAAATCAGGAGAAAAAGAGAAAGAAAAGCCCTGTTTTTTTATTAAAGGATACTGAAAAATAACCTGAAAAAGCCCTCCTAAAGTAACACCTACAGCCATGGCATAAATAGGTTCTACATTTATTCTTGTTAACAGATAGTAGCCAAGAACCCCCACAATGATGGAACTTAAGTTAAAAAGCCCAGAAGAAAGTGCTGGAAGAAAAAAAATTCTAAAAGAATTAAGCATTCCTGCAAGGATAGAAGCAAGACTTATAAATAAAAGAAAGGGCATCATTATTTGAGTGAGTTTTGTGGTAAGGTAAAATTTATAAAAGTCTTTTTTAAATTCAGGAGCAATAAGAGAAACTATAAAGTCTGCAAAGATAATTCCAAGAATAACTACAACTATCAAAATAATTAAAAAATTTGAAATAAGAATTTGAGCGATTCTAAAGCTTTTTTCCTTTCCCTCTTTTTCAAGGCTTGAACTAAAAACTTTTACAAAGGCTGAACTGAGAGCACCTTCAGCAAAAAGATCTCTTAAAAGATTGGGAATTCTATAGCCTACAACAAAGGCATCCATACTCTTTCCTGCTCCAAAAAAATAAGCAAGCACTTGCTCTCTTATAAGTCCAAGAATTCTACTTATAAAAACCGCAATTGTTACTGAAGTAGCTGAGCTTGTTATACTTTCAATTTTTTTCATCTTGCCTCTTGGCAAAAGAGTTAACAGAATTTATTATAATTAAAGTATTTTTTTTACCAACTTATAAGAGGGGGATTTTTATGCCCATAAGTACTATTGAGGAAGCCTTAGAAGATTTAAAGGCAGGAAAAATGATAATCGTTGTTGATGATGAAGATAGAGAAAACGAAGGAGATCTGATAATACCTGCAGAAAAAGTAACTCCTGAGATTATAAACTTTATGGCAAAATACGGAAGAGGTCTTATTTGTTTAGCTATAACTCAGGAGACAGCAGAGAGGCTTGAACTTCCTCTTCAGCCAAGAAGAGGGGTAGATCCCTTTGGCACAGCTTTTACGGTATCCATAGATGCAAGATATGGAATTACAACTGGTATTTCAGCTTATGATAGAGCATATACTATAAAACTTGTAATTGATGAAAACAGCAAACCTCAAGACTTTATTACTCCGGGGCATGTTTTTCCTATTATAGCTAAAAAAGGAGGAGTTCTTGTTAGAGCAGGTCATACAGAAGCAGCTGTTGATCTTGCAAGGCTTGCAGGATTTAAACCTGCAGGTGTTATCTGTGAGATCATGAAAGATGATGGCACTATGGCTCGCCTTCCTGATCTTGAAAAATTTGCGGAAGAACATGGTTTAAAAATTATCACTATAAGAGACCTCATTGCTTACAGAATAAAAAAAGAGTGCTTAGTCAAAAGAGAGGTTGAAACCTATCTTCCCACGCAATACGGGGTTTTTAAACTTATTGCTTATTCAAATCTCATTGATAATGCAACTCATATAGCCCTTGTAATGGGAGAAATTGACGAAAATCCAGTTTTAGTGAGGGTCCATTCTGAATGTCTAACCGGAGATGTTTTTGGTTCTCTTAGATGCGACTGCGGACCACAGTTAAGAAAAGCTATGGAGATGATTGCCAAAGAGGGAAAAGGAGTTCTTCTTTATTTAAGGCAAGAAGGAAGAGGTATAGGACTTTTAAATAAACTTAAAGCTTATAAGTTGCAGGAGGAAGGAAAAGATACAGTAGAAGCTAATCTTGCTCTTGGATTTAAACCCGATTTAAGAGATTATGGAATTGGAGCACAGATTTTGAGAGATTTGGGAGTAAGACAGATGCGACTCATGACTAATAATCCAAGAAAAATAGTTGGTCTTGAGGGATACGGGATGAAAGTAGTAGAAAGGGTTCCACTTGAAATTCCTCCAAGACCTGAAAATTACAATTACTTAAAAACTAAAAAAGAAAAACTGGGACATCTTATAAGTTGTTTAAAGTAAATATTATATTTTAATTATTGGTTGTCGGGGTAGCTCAGTTGGTAGAGCAGCGGACTGAAAATCCGCGTATCCCTGGTTCGATTCCGGGTCTTAGCACCACCAAAATTTATAATTCTATTTTCTGATACTCCTGAGATAAAAGATCTATAAAAAGAATTTTTTTTCTTAAAGTAGGATCTTTTTTGAGTATAATCTTTATAGTTTCTGCAACCTGAATCCCTGCAATGACAGCAGGAGTAAAAGAAGAAGTTCCGAGCTCTTTCTCTATACCTTCTTTTTTGTTTTTATATATAAAAGAAATTGTTTTATCACCAGGGAACACAGAACTAACTTGACCAAACCATCCAGCAACTGCACCGTGAACTAAAGGAATTCCTAAATCCTCACAAATTTTTTCAAGAAGAAGTTTGGTCAGAATATCATCTACAGCATCTATAACTACATCATGACCTTTTAAAATTTCAAATCCATTTTCTTCTGTTATCCTTTCCAGAAAAAGGTTGACCTTTGTTTCAGGATTTACAAGCTTTAGTCTTTCTTTAGCAGATAACACCTTATATTTTCCTATGGTTTTAACTGTAGCATAAAGCTGTCTGTTGAGATTGGTTTCTTCAAAAGTTTCATGATCTACAACCGAAATAAATCCAACTCCTATTCTTGCAAGCATTTCTACAACATAGCACCCAAGACCTCCACACCCTACAATAGCTACTTTAGCTCTGGCAAGGACTTCCTGTTCATGCGGATTTATCGTCTTCTGATTTCTTAAATACCTTATAATCTGCTTCACAAATTAACCTCCCCCAATAGGGGGAAATATAGCTACTATATCTCCATCAGAAAGAGTTTCATCAAGAGCTTTATCCTTTCCGTTTACAAGAAAGATGGAAACTCTATTTTCAGGTATGTTGAGAATTCTTAAAAGCTTTCTTCCCGTAAGATTTTCACTAAATTCTATATTTATTTCCTTCCCTTTCCCTTCTCTTAAATTGGCAAAGAGTTTTACCTTTATCATGAATTTTAAATTATGCCGAGATTCTTGAGCGTTTCCTCTTTAGGATAACCTTTCTCATCCCAGCCTCTTACTTGATAGTATTGAGGTAAAAGCTCTGAAAGTTTGTGCACAGCCCCTTTAGAAGGACCTTCTGGAATAGGCTCCTCAAGAATTCTTTTGGGTAAAGTATCTTGAGAAGGATCTATTCCTGCCTTTAGATTAAAAAGCCTTTCCAAATTATAAATTCTTTCTCCAGCTTTAAGAAGGGTTTCCTCTGTGTAATCTGCTCCACATATAGCATTTACAAGTTCTGTATAGTCTTTAAGTGTAAGAGCAAAGGAGGTAAATAGGCACATCCCAATGGAGTCTATAACAGCAGTTAAATCCTGAAAAAGTTTTGCCCATTTTGCTTTCCCTTCAAGAGAAAATCTGTCAAGTTTTTGAGGAATACCAAGTATTTCAGCTGAAATTAGATAACCTCTTACATGGCATCCACCTCTGTTTGAGGTTGCATAGGCAAGTCCGTGTCCTTGAACTCCTCTCGGATCATAAGCAGGAAGTTCTTGCTTTTTTACAGACATAGACAGCTCAGGAACCCCATAAAGTTCGCAAAGTCTATAAGATCCTTCTGCAAGTTTATCCCCGAAACCTTCTCTCTTTCCAATTTTTATTGTCCATCCCACTATGGCTTCAGGATCTCCGAATTTCAAAGATAAACCATCTTTAGCTATATCTTCATCTTTTATATAACCTCTTTGATAAAGTTCCATTGCTGAAGCTATAGTTGCTCCTGCTGAAATAGTGTCTATACCATATTCATTGCACCAAAAATTTGCTTCAGCTATAGCCTCAAGGTCATACACTTCACAATCTGCTCCAAAGGCCCATACAGTTTCATATTCAGGACCACCTATTTCCTTTCCCTTAATCCTTACCACTCTTCCACAGGCAATAGGACACCTGAAACAAGCATGCTTTTTGGTTAAAATGGTCTGTGCCATTGTTTCTCCACTTATTTTATCAGCATGCGGAGTATAAGCCTTTTGGAAATTTGCTACAGGAAAGATTCCATGTTCATTTATTATATTCACCAAAATAGCTGTTCCATATGCAGGTAATCCTTCACCAGTAACTGGATTTTCACGAAGGATTTTTATCTTTTCTGCCACAACATCTTTTACCTTTGCTTCGTCAGCTACTTTTACTCCTTTTGTTCCTCTAACCACAACAGCTTTCACATTTTTAGACCCCATAACTGCACCAACCCCTGACCTTCCCGCAGCTCTGTCATAATCATTTATAACTGCTGCAAATCTTACAAGTTTTTCTCCTCCGGGTCCTATACACAAAACTTTGGCTTTATCTCCATATTCAGCTTTCAAAGTTTCTGTTGTTTCAGAAACAAGTTTTCCCCAAAGATGAGAAGCATCTTTAATCTCAATTTTTTCGTCTTCTATAGCTATATAAACAGGACTCTCTGCTCTTCCTTCAAGAATTATCATATCATATCCTGCAGATTTCAATTCTGCGCCAAAAAATCCTCCTGAATTGGAAGAAGCAATCGTACCTGTTAAAGGTGATTTGGTAACAACCATATATCTTCCACCTGTAGGAGCAGAAGTTCCGGTGAGAGTTCCTGCTGCAATTATTAACTTATTCTCTGGACTTAAAGGATCAACCTGAGGATCTATCTCTTCATAGAGATATTTACTTGCAAGTCCCCTTCCTCCAAGATACTCTTTTGCCCAATTAAAGTTTAGGTTCTCTACTTTTATGCTTTTATTTTTCAAATCAATTCTTAAAATCTTTCCTGCATAACCACCCATAATAAACCTCCTAAATATTTTTGGTTACTAAAATTTATATATTAGAAAAATTTTTAAAATTAGTCAAGAAAAAACAAATTATTTTGTAGTAAAAAATAAAAACTCTAATGAATTTGTGCTCTCTTTTTTATACTTTCTATAGCTTCTTTACCAATTTCTTTTACAATGAGAGTTTCATTTTCTATTGCCTTTTCAATCTCTGAAACGATTTCGGGAGTCCCAATTAATCCGAGCAAATAAAGAATATCTCCCTTATCTCTTTCATCTTTAGCATTTTTAAGCATTCCCATCAATTGAAATAAAATTTTCTCAGGAATCTTTCTCTTTTCAGCCATTTCTTCAAGCACTCTCATAACACCAATTCTTGTAAAAAGTTCATCCGCTTCTAAAAGTTCTATTAAAGCATAAAAACACTTTTCATCTTTCCCACAAAGTTCAATAACCTTTTCTGCCTGAGCCTGCTTAAGTAAATTCTTTAAGACCTCTTTATCATAAGTTGCTTTTCCAGCTTTTTCGATAAAACTAAGTAAATTCTTTTTTGCCTCATCTCCTACAAGAAAATACTCCTCATTGATTACAACTGTAGGAGAAGCAGTAACTTTATATTTTTGAGAAAGTTCAGGATAAAGTGTTGCATCAATAATAAAGGTTTTTAATAAATTTTGAGCAATACTTAATTGATTTATCTTATCTACAACTGCGGGACAAAATGGGCAAAAGGGAGTTATAAAAACCTTAATCTCAACAAAAGCAGTTAGTTCTTTTATCTTTGAAGTCTCATCCTCATTGAGAAAACTTTTCTTCTCTGAGATCGCTTTTAACGCATTTAAAAAGGGCTCCCACTCAAGTCTTTCAGGAACTGCCATATAATAAATCTTTATTTTCTCTTCTTTATCCGTTAACTTCAAAGCCGGATAAGCCGGAATTTCCTCATATCTTACTTCTATTTTTAAAGGAAGATACTTTGTTAAATTATTGAGAAACTCCTCTAATTGTGGAAGAGATTTATTTGAAATTGCTTCGTTTATTAAAAAAATCTTTAGATTTTCCACTTTAATATCTTTAAGATCCTTTTCTTTAATCATTTTTAATTAGAAAACCTCTTAAGCTATTTTTTCACAAAGATTAATAGTTTTTTCACATATTTCAAGCTCTTTTATAAAGGGAGGGGTGATTTGCTGAGCATTGGAATTTCCTTGTAGAACAAAAATCATACTCCATATAGCATCTCTGCATGAGAAAGTATTTCAGATGCAACTTTACCAATTTTACTACAAAATCTGGATGCTCAAGATGAACAACTTTTTTATATACCTCTTCAGCTAAAAAGTCATCAAGCCATGGATTAATTTTCTTTATGGCATGAATAAAGCGCCTTTTGATAATGACATCTCTGTAGGATTCTCTCCCCCATTTTCTGGGTTTAATTCTGAGCCGTGTATATAATCATAGCCAAGCTCTTTCAACCAGTTTATAGCTGGCTGTTCAACGAGATAATCTTCAGTAAGCTGGGCTGTCAATTCTTCATTTAAGCTCATTTTTTGAAGCTTCAAGAATAGTTATGCCAACCAGTTCGTTATCCTTATACCTTAATAAAATTCCCTCTTCTGTCATAATCGTTTCCGTAGCTCTTTGAGGTCTTTTGAAGCTAATATAGAGAACATCTTCCTTTTCATCATAATCAATCCATAATTTTTTGAGGTAATTTTAATTAACCAATTTTTTCTTAAACAAGTAACAGTTTCATAGTATTGGAAATTCAGAAAAAAGTATAATATTTTTTATAGTGCTCAAAAGTGAAGCTTAGAAAAATTAGTGTTGAAATGTATTGAAGTATGCTGGATAAAATAAAAATTATCTCTTTTGATATGGACGGAACACTTGTTCCAACTGATTTTGTAAATGCTGTCTGGTTAGAGGGAATACCCTCTCTTTACGCTGAAAAGCACAACATAAGCTTTGAAAAAGCTTATGAAATTGTAACCAGAGCCTACGATGAGGTAGGAGAACATAGAATAGAATGGTATTACTTAGACTACTGGATTAAGCGTTTTGAACTCAATATAACAAAAGAAGAGCTTTTTAATAAATATAGAGATAAAGTAAAAATTTACAAAGATGCGGAAGAAGCTATTAAATCTCTTAGCACTCGTTATAAACTTATAATTTGCTCCAATGCAGAAAAAGATTTTATCTTATTTCAACTAAACCCACTTCTACCCTTATTTCATCGTGTGTTTTCTGCAACCTCAGATTTTAAGGAAGTTAAAAAATCAAGAGAATTTTACGGAAGAATCTGCGACTTACTTAAAGTTAAACCGGAAGAGATTGTCCATATAGGAGATCATCCCATCTTTGACTATTTTAATCCTCGTGAAATCGGAATAAAAGCGTTCTTGTTAAACAGAAATCAACACAACCTTGAGCTTAACATTTCAGCATTAAGGAATTTAAAAGAATTTCTTAATCTTTTAAATAGCTAAAAGAAAACATTAAAATATAAATATGGGTTTTAAGCTTGACATAGATACTTTAATTAATTACTTTTCCAATTATCTTCACGGAAAGACAAAAGCTTTAAAACTTTCTATTATTGCCTTATTAGCAGATGGACACCTTCTTATTGAAGATCTTCCCGGAGTAGGAAAAACTACTCTTGCCCTTGCACTTGCAAGGTGTTTCGGACTTGATTTTGCAAGAATACAGGCAACCTCAGACCTTCTTCCCTCAGATATTACAGGTGTTTCCATATACAACAAAAACACAGGTGAATTTGAATTTCGTCCTGGTCCCATTTTTAAAAACATTGTTCTTGTAGACGAAATAAATCGTGCAACCCCAAAAACCCAAAGTGCTCTTTTAGAAGCTATGGGAGAAAAACAAGTTACGGTGGAAGGGAAAACCTACAGTCTTCCTCAACCCTTTTTTGTAATAGCAACCCAAAATCCAATAGAAATTTACGGAACCTTTCCCCTTCCAGAAGCTCAGCTTGATAGATTTATTATGAAAATTTCCATAGGATACCCTCCGAGATCTGCTGAAAAAGAAATTCTAAAAGAGGGAAGTAAAAGAGAGGAGTTGCATAAAGTTAAGCCTTTTATTTCAAGAGAAGAACTAATTTCCATTCAGAGTGAAGTAAAGAAAATTTATCTTTCAGATAAAATCGCAGACTATATTCTGGACATAGTTGAAGCCACAAGAAAAAGCAAATACCTTTATGCAGGACTTTCAACAAGAGGCGCTCTTGCTATAGTTGCTACAGCTAAAGCTAATGCTTATCTTAATAAAAGAGATTATGTTATACCAGAAGATATAAAAGAACTTGCAGAATTTGTTATTACTCATAGAGTTATATTTAAAGAAGAATACGAAGGAAGCAAAAGGGAGATAATAAAATCTTTGGTAGAAAGCATAAAAACTCCAGTTTAGTCAAATTAACGAAAGCTGGCTGGCTTTACATAGCAGTAACTTTGGCTCTCGGGATTGCCTCTGTAAATACACAAAATAATCTTCTTTATCTCATTACTTCTGCATTTTTAAGTTTTATGTTTCTTGCAGGTGTTTTTGGGAAAAGAAATGTAGAGGCTCTTGATTTAGAAATCTCCTTCCCAGAAGAGATGTATGCCAATAAAGAAGCTTTTATAAAAATAACTCTATTAAATAAAAAAAGATTTTTCCCAGCTTTCTTAATTCGGATTTTAATAAAAGATTTTAACATTTCTTATCTATTTCCGTATTTTGAAAAGGAAGTCTCTACTATATTAAAGATAAAACCTGAAAAAAGGGGATTACATAACTTAAAAGAAGTCTACATTATCTCTGTTTTCCCTTTTAATTTTTTCGTAAGATGGAAAAAGCTTTCTAAAAACATTTTTTATACGGTCTTTCCTGAGCCAAAAAAAATCAATCTTCTTTCCTACAAAGACAAAAAAGGAAAAGGAGAATTAGATACAGAAAAACCCGGATTTGAAGGAGATATACTTTCTATAAAAGATTATGTAGAAGGCATTCCTGCAAAATACATACACTGGAAGGCCACTGCAAAAACCGATAAACTTAAAGTAAAAGAACTTTCAGAACTCGCTAATCAGCCTGTAATTATAGAATTTGAAAAGATAAAAATTCCTGATATAGAGCTAAAACTGAGTTATCTTACTTACCTGATAATTGAATTAATAAAGCAAGGAAAGCCTGTAGGACTAAAAATAAAAGAAAAATTTTACAAGCCCGATTTATCTTATAAACACAAATTAACTTTACTTACAGAACTTGCCCTTTATGAAGAAAGAAAAGACCTATAAAATTGAAACCGCAGTTAAGTTTTTTACCTATTTTGCAGGACTTCTTTCTTTCATCATTCTTTTTAAAAAAATTACCTTCTCCTTTTACTTCCTTGCTTTAATCATTTTTTTCAGCTCTATTTATTTAGAATATAAAAAAATTTACATAAATCGCACACTTATCAATGTTTTTGCCATTTTTATAGTAATACTTAAGTTTTACAATGTAAATCTGGAAAACATCCTTCAGCCAGCGCTTGAAGTTCTGCTAATTCTTCTTTCCTTAAAGTTTCTTGAAGAAAAAAAATTTAGAGACTATATGCAGATCTATCTTATTTCTGTTCTTATCTTTGCAGGAAGTAGTTTAATCTCTTTTGGCATAACCTTTTTAGTATATCTTTTTCTTTACATCGTTATTTTAAACATTTCCATAATCCTTCTAACCTACCATTCTCAGGATAAAGAAATCACGCTTCCTAAAAAAATAATTGCAAAATTATTTTTAAAAACGAGTCTCATACCCCTTTTAGCTATTCCTTCTACAGTTTTCTTTTTTATTATTCTTCCAAGAACAGACTTTCCTATTTTTGGATTTTTAAACAAAGAAGCAAGAGCAAAAACAGGTTTTTCAGAAAATGTAAGATTGGGGGAGGTTTCAGAAATACAAGAAAATAATGCTGTAGTCTTTAGGGTAAAAATGAAAAGATTAAAAGATGACTTTTTATACTGGAGAGGAATAACCTTTGATTTTTTCAACGGAAAAACCTGGATGGCTGCTAAACATAAGAGGTCAGAAAATAAACTAATTTTAAAAGGGATTCCCTTTATTCAAATTATATACTTAGAACCCTATGGAGATAGATATCTATTTGGACTTGACATACCTTATAAGATTGATTATCAGTTAGGCTTTAAAACTCCTGTAAGTTTTACTGATTTTACCTTTATTTTACCTTTTCCTGTGGTATCAAGAATCAAATATAAAGTTCTTTCAGTTTTAACAGATACAATACCTGAAAAAGAAATAGACAAAAATATGTATTTACAGGTTCCTAAAAATCTTTCTCCAAAAATAAAAGACTTAGCTGAAACCTTAAAAGCTTCCTCAAAAGAGAAAACCGCTGAAAAAATTTTAAAATTTTTGAAATATGGAGAGTACAAATATTCTTTAAAGGATCTTCCTGTTTCTCAAAATCCGCTGGAAGATTTTTTATTTAAATATAAACAAGGAAATTGCGAGTACTTTGCCTCTTCAATGGCAATTTTATTAAGACTAAATGAAATACCAGCAAGGCTTGTTGCGGGATATAAGGGTGGAATTTACAATGAAGTGGGTGGATATTACCTTGTGCGAGAAAGCAATGCCCATGTTTGGGTTGAAGCTTTCATTGAAGGCAAAGGATGGGTAAGATATGACCCTACCCCTCTCTCAATCTATCCACTTAAAAGCCAAAAAGGGGTTTCCAAACTTGAATACATTCTTGAGACTATAAATTACTACTACATAAATTTTGTCCTCAATTACGATCTAAAAAAACAGATATCTCTTTTTAAAAGTTTTACTAAAATTGCTAAAATACCCGAGCTTAAAAATTTTGAAAATAAAAAATTTCTAAGCTACTTTCTGAGTGTAATTCTTTTAATAAGTGTTTTGAGTGTGTTACTATTTAAATATTTTTTAGCTATAAAAAAGCTAAAACCTGAAGAAAAATTGGTAAAAGAGTTTTTAATGATTTTAGAAAGAAAAGGTTATAAAAAAAGTGAAAGCGAGGGCTGGAAGAATTTATTTTCAAAATAAAAGATGAAAATCTAAAAAATGAAGCTTTAAAATTTGTCAAGGTTTTTGAAAATCTCTATTATAAAGATAAACCCTTTACAAAAGAAGAAATTGAAAAATTAGAAAAGATTTTAAATAAATTGAAAAATCTTTAATCCGTTTTTTCTTTGGTTTTCTTTTCAGACTCAGAAAAGCTTTTAGAGGGAAGAAGAGGCTCTCCTTTTAATTTTTTTTCATTGATTTCTTTAACAGTAAATTTTATCATTTATTCTTAATCCAGCCTTATAGGCTGTTGAGTTTTCATGAACATACCAAACAGTTGGTTTTTCATCAAGAACAAATCTTTCACTCAACAATTTTACATCTTCTTCTTTATACATGGTTTTGTCATGCAATTCAAATCCATAAACAGGTTTAAATTTTTTTACAAAAGGGACTTGCTCCAGTTATAAGACTATACCAGACATTGTTTAGTCTTTCCCTTCTTTCAAAATATGTAAAAAGTGCTATTTTTCTTTGTTTTAATCTTTCTGCCTCTATTGCTTCTTTGGGAAGCTTAGGAACTTCTTTTAAGGTAGGAGCACAACCAGATATTAAGATTATCAAAAGCAAAAAAATTAATTTTAATTTTATTTTTTTAGCCACAGCTCTTTTATTTCTAAGAGGGAGTAAAATGCGGCACGAATCCATATTTAGCATAAATACCTTGAGCCTTAGGTGTCTTTATAAACTCTAAGAATTTTTTAGCAGCTTCAGGATGGGGAGCATTAGTAAGCATTGCTATGTAGTAATTTACTTTGTCTCTCTGATCAAGCTCTTCTCCTACTTCAATCATTTCAACAGGTAATCCCTGTTTTTGAGCATATATTACCTCAGTTGCCCACACAGGTCCTACATCAACGGTTCCTTTAACAATTCTCAGAGGAGTCTCTCTATGATGAACCAAAGTAAAAATGGTGGTAGCTTCTGCCCTTTTTTCTTCCATAATTCTGTGCACAAGTTCTTCACCTCCAGCTTTCCTATACATTTCCACAATATAGCGGGTTATATCTTCTAAAGGCCCTGGTTGAGAAATTCTAATATCATCTCTTGCAAGATCTTTTACGCTTTTTATTCCCTTTGGATTGCCCTTGGGAACCATCAATACAATTCGGTTATGAAGGTAAATAAAATAGTCTTTAACAAGTCCTCTTTTTAATAATTCCTGCATTGCTGATTCGCTAACTGCTGTATAAACATCAGGAGTAACTCTGATTTCTATATCTCCAAAACGGGCTCCTCCTGCAAGAATTTGTTTAAGTTCAAGACCTGGAGGAAGAGTCTCATAAAAAATCTTTTTAATTTCTGGATATTCTTTTTGGAAGGCTTCAAGCAATTCTTCCATTACCATGAATTGATTCCCAGCCATAAAAAGTATCAAATCTGCTTCATTAAGATATTCCAAATTATGCAAATCTTCCTTATAATTTATAGGTATTTCAGGAAGTTCTGCACTCATTTTGCTCCCTCCTCCCCCTTTTATTTTATTTAAATTCTTTTATCAAATGTGTCAATCCTATCCAACTACTTTCTCGTAAGTGGAAGAAATCTGCCACTTACGAGACTCCTTGACAAAAAAATTTTTTTTGATAATATTGAAATTCAAATTCAATTACAAAAAGGAGGTGTGGTGATGGCTGATGTAAAACCTTTAAAAGATTGGATGAGAAGTGGATACACTAAGTTTAAGGTAGTAAAAATTGAAGGAGGAGCGGATTTAAAAAAGTATTTAAAAGAATTGGGCATTGAAGAGGGAAAGGAGGTTCTTTTAGAATCCCCCCTTACCCATGAACATCGGGGTCCGCTGGCAGTAGAGGTGGAAGGAAAAGAGGTAATTTTGGCTCAGGGGATTGCTACCAAAGTGCTTGTGGAAGTAAATGGTAAGCAGAAGCGACTTCTGGAATTAGAAGCTGGTGACAGTGGAACGATTAGGGGTTTTGAAGCTGGGAAAGAACTAAAGGATGGGCTTGAAAAGCTGGGTTTAAAAGAGGGATTAAATGTGAAGGTTAAGGGACATGTGGCAGAAGAGACTTATTCTATTGAGGCCAATGGACGACAAATTGAATTTTGCACAGGAGAGGCATCAAAATTGTTAGTAAAAGTTGGAGATAACATTTTACAACTTTGCCAGCTTGAGGCAGGAACTGAAGGTGAACTGATAGATATTATTAGCGGAATTGAATTAGAGGAAAGGCTTAAGGAGAGTGGAGTTGAAAGGGGTAAAATAATCAAACTGGTTTCAAGAGTTGCTACCTCTGGGCCAGCCAAACACCAGGGCTGCATTTATTATCTGACTGTAGAATCAGGGGCTCTTGTTTCCATAGGGCATGGTATGGCTGAAAAAATCATGCTTACTCCAGTGAAATAAATATAAGAGTGGTCCCCCATCGTAGGGGGACCCATGAATTAGAAGCTATTTGTTGCAGGAGGTAAGAAAATGGGAAAGTTTAAGTTTTTCCAATTGACCTTCGGAATCTTAGTTGCAGGGGTAGCTGGTTTTTCTGGGTTAAGTTTTGCCCAAGAGGATTTTAATTTAGAACGGGTTATAGTTACTGCTACGAAAACTGAGCATACCCTTGGTGATGTGCCAGTTTCAGCAGAGGTAATTACAAAAGAGGAATTGGAAAGACGAGGGGTTAAAACTGTTCAGGATGCCTTGGAATTAATTAGTGGAATTAGGGTAAGAAAAAATGTAAATCACTGGGGTGATAAAGGTAAAGTGGAGATTTATGGATTGGAAGAGAGGCATACCTTAATTTTAGTTGATGGGCAGAGGGTTTTAGGAGGGCATGCTGATGCTGTTGACTTACAGCAGATTTCAACAGCAATGGTAGAAAGAATTGAGATTGTAAAAGGACCTGCCTCAGCTCTTTATGGAAGTGATGCTGTAGGTGGAGTAATTAATATTATTACCAAATCCGCACCAAAAAAGCCCACTGTTTTTGCTTCTACCTCCTTTGGTACCCGTGACACACAAATTTATGAAGCAGGGGGTGGAGCTAAACTGGGTAAGCTCGGAGGTTTTCTCAATTATACTTACAGAAGATCAGATGGTGTTCATAAAGAAACAGATGAATATTGGGAAGATATATTGCAGGGGACCATCCAGTATGAATTTACACCGAGATCTAAATTAATGCTAAAACCCTATTTTTCTGTACAAAAAATGAGGGAAAGTGATCGCAAACAGGAAAGATATGGGTTAAATTCTATTTGGGAATGGACTCCTGACGAGTTATCCAAGTTAAAATTAAGGGGTTCCTGGTTCAATTATAAACATTGGACTGAAGACCATGCGTCAAACTGGCATACTGATTCTTATGAAGCTGAAATAGATTATACCCGTCTGATTATGAATAGACACACTTTAACTCTTGGCTATCAATACTGGAAAGAAGATATAGATGATAGAGGAAAGAGGTACAGTGCAGATCAGGAAACCAACAGTTTCTACATTCAGGATGAGATAGATTTTTCTCCTTTTGTATTTGTTTTGGGAGTAAGAGTTGACGACCATGATAGATGGGGAACAGAAACAAACCCCAAATTTAGTGTTCTTTATAAAGCCACAGAGAACCTTAAATTAAGGGCATCTGTAGGAAGAGCATTTAAAGGTCCGTCTTTGGTGAAATTATACGGTGAAGGATGGAGAATGGGACCCTATATTGTGCATGCCAATCCAGACCTTGCCCTAGAAAAATCCTGGGGTTATTAGGTAGGCTTAGAATATAAATTCTCAAAGAAGCTTTTAGCCAGACTTACTCTCTTCAGAAACGATATTGATGACCTTATAGATTATAAAATAGTGAGAAAAAGACCTCGTCCTCCTTGGGACCTTTACTGGGTGAATATAGGAAAAGCCCGCACTCAGGGAATAGAATTTGACTTAATGAGTTATCCAATCAAAAATCTGACTGCAAATTTGGGTTATACCTATTTAGATACAGAGGATAAGACAACAGGTAAAGAATTAACTTATAAACCAAGGCACAAATTGACCTTATATTTAGCTTACAAAATTCCGGAAATTGATGGGGAGGCAGTTTTTGAAACTGAGTATATAGGCAGAAGATATGACAGCAATTATGAAAGATTGGGAGGATACACTATATGCAATCTTGCTTTAAAAAAGAATATTGGGAAATATGCTCAGATTTTTGCCCGGATAGATAATATATTTAACAAAAAAAATGTTCCTGATGAGTATGACATAGATGGAACTGAATTTTTGGGTGGCTTAAAAGTAGAATTCTAAAAATGGAGGTAAATAAATTGAAGGCAATAGTTATATGCGCATCAAGATATGGTTCTACCTTAGAGATAGGAAGATGGATTGGTGAGAGATTACAATATGAAGGAATTTCCGCTCAAGTAGTGGATGTAAAAAATGCAGGTTCCCTTGAAGAATACGATATTGTAGTTCTTGGTTCAGGAATCTATTACGAAGGGGTGCTTAAGGAATTAAAGACATTTGTAGAGAAAAATCTAAATTCTTTAAAAAAGAAAAAGATTGTACTATTTGGTGTTGCCATAGAGACGACCCCTGTATTTTACAAAGGAAAAATTCTTGGTGGATTACTTTATCTTAAGCCCTTGATAGAAATGTTAAAGGACTCTGTAATTCATGCAGAGATGCTTCATGGGGAACTTGTCCCTCAAAAGTTGAGCGAAGAGGACAGAGAATCGCTTTTGAGATTTTACAAAACGATTCTTAAGCTACCTGATGAGGAAATACAAAAAAGGTTAAAGCCAAGAACTTATATGGATAAAAAGGAAGCCTGGAAATTTGCAGAAACTATTATAAACAAAATAAAAACTGAAGCAAAATCTTAAAACAAAAGGTTTTATGGAAATAAAAAGCAAGGCAGATAGATTTATTAAAGAGATAACGAAAATAATAAAGAGCGATTCAATTGATGTAAAATGGTTTTTCGGTAATGACACTGATGATCCTTTGAGATATGCCTTTGATTCCAGAAGGAGTGTTCATCCTTTTGTTAAGGGTAAACCTATACCAAAGGAAGAATGGCAGGTTATATGGAATAAGCTTATGGAACAGAAAGGACAAAATAAAAAGAGGGTGGCATACATTCACATTCCCTTTTGTCAGACCAGATGTCTTTATTGTGGATTTTTTCAAAATTTTTCTAATAAAGAACTTGAGGATGCCTACATTGATAGACTCATTAAAGAATTAAGAATGAGTTCTGAATCTATCTTTGTGAAATCCCATCCCTTTCAAGCTGTCTATATTGGGGGAGGAACCCCCTCAGCCTTATCTTCTAAAAATATAGAAAAACTTCTTAAAGCCATAAATACATATTTACCATTAGCCAATGACTGTGAATTTACCTTTGAAGCAAGATTTTACGAATTTGACGATGAAAAGATACAAGTTTGTCTTGAGGGAGGCATAAACAGATTTTCATTTGGTGTTCAGTCTTTTGATACAGAAGTAAGGAGAAGTGTAGGACGAGTACATAATAGAGAGGAAATATTGGAAAAATTAAAATATATTCATAATCTTGGTAGGGCAGTTGTAGTTATAGACCTTATATATGGTTTGCCTGGGCAGACGATGGAAATCTGGGAGAAGGATGTGCAGACATTAATTGAAAGCGGTATAGACGGCGGAGACCTTTATCAACTTATTGTGTATGAGGACAGCAAACTTAAAGAGAAAATTGAAAAAGGGGATATCTCACCCGCTGCTAGTATTCCTGAACAGGCAATAATGTTTAAAAAAGGTGTAGAGATTATGGAAGCAAGGAGAATGAGGAGATTAAGCGTTTCTCATTGGGCAGCCAATACAAGGGAAAGAAATATTTATAATTCCTTTGTAGTATCAGGTGCAGATATGCTGCCATTTGGAGCTGGGGCAGGTGGAAGATTGGGAAGGTATACCATGTTTATTGACAGGGGCATTAAAAGTTACATAGATAGAATTGATAGAGGTGAAAAGCCTATTATGTTTATGGTCTATATGCCAGAAGAATATCAGTTTTATTCAGAAATTATTGGGCAGATGGATAGAGGCTATCTTGACCTTTCAAGCTTTAAGTCTCAGTATAATGTGGATTTTGCAGAACTTTTATCACCACTTTTAGAAGCATGGAAGGAAAAGGGACTAATTGAAATAAACGGGGATTATATTGATCTTACCATTGCAGGTCAATTTTGGTATGTAAATTTAACTCAGGCTATGCTTGACTGGCTTTCTGCTTTGAAGGAAAAAATTTTTAACTAAAAAAAAACAGGAGGTGTGAAATGAGGAGGAGCTTTTTGATCAGTCTGTTTTTAAGCATTTACTTCTTATTTACTGCAAGTGTCTTTGCCCATACTCTATGGATCAATGTTACAGATTATTCTCCTGAATTGCATCCTGAGTATGGAGCAATAACCAAAGTCTATTTTGGCTGGGGACATCATTATCCTGTAGACGACTCTTTAAGTAGTGAGAATTTGCAAGAATTTTCTTTGATTTATCCTGATGGTAGAAAAGAAATGATAACCCCTGGTAAAGGAGATTTTCTTGTTACGAAAATAAGGTTTAAACAACCAGGTTCTTATATAGTTTCAGCTATAAAAAAACCAGGTTTTTACACAATGTATATCGAAGAAGACAAAATACATCATAAACTCGGACCAAAAACAGGATTAAAAGAAGTTATTTTAAGTGTCTATTCTGAGCAATACGCTAAGAGTCTAATAAATGTTGGCGGGAAAGAAGATGACTCTTTTTCAAAACCTGTAGGTCATAAATTAGAGATCATTCCTTTGAAAAATCCATATTTTCTTAAAGTTGGAGATTTTTTACCTGTAAAGGTTTTATTTGAAGGTAAGCCTGCAAGATTTTGCAATGTATATGCTACTTATATGGGATTCTCAACTGGTGATGATTTTGCCTATGCTACTTCAACAGATTCTGAAGGTATAGCCAAGATAAGGATTATTCACTGGGGACCCTGGTTGATAAAAGCAAATGTAAGGATTCCTGCCCCAGATGATTTAAAAGATAAATGTAACGAAGTAAGTTATACAGCTACTTTAACCTTTGAGGTACCTTAAAAAAAGGAGATAAACATGGTAAAGAGGTACTTTGTAGCCTTAAATATTTTAGGACTTTTAGGAAGTTTAGTTTTGAGCATGCCTTGTTTAGGAGAGGAAGTTAAGGAAGAAAAAGGGCTTCCCGAAGTTGTAGTAACAGCTACAAGGACGGAGAAAGAGGTTGAAGTTGCTCCTGCGAGCGTATATGTAGTAACAAAGGAAAAGATTGAGATTCAAAAACCAAAGACCATTGATGAGGCTTTAAAAGGTCTTCCTGGGGTGATGTTAGGAAGAGGGCAAGGGCTTATGGATACCCTCTCAGCTATTACCTTAAGAGGGATCCCAGGTCAAAAAAGGACGCTTATCCTTATGGACGGAGTACCTTTAAATGATGCTTATAAGGGTTTTGTACCGAAGGGGGGTTTTTATCCTGAAGACCTTGAAAGGATTGAGGTGGTTAAGGGACCCTTTTCAAGTCTTTATGGTGGCTATGCAATGGGAGGGGTGGTTCAGTTTTTCACCAAGATGCCTGAAAAGAGAGAGATGTTTCTTAAGGCAGGATACGGGAGCTCCTTTGACAGAGGAGATGCCATGGATGACTTAAAAAGAGTATATATTAGCTATGGAGATAAGATTAAAAATTTTAGCTTTTTTGTAAGTTATGGAAGGCACGATACCAATGGTTATCCCACAGATTTTGTTACTTATAGCAATATCCCATTTGGTACCATAGGTGCAAAGCCAAGCTATGATAATTATGGAAAACCTGTTTATGTTCTTGGAGATAAAGGGGATGAAAGATATTGGGATGACGGGATAACTTTAAAGGCTCAATACGAGTTTGACAAAAATACCAGACTCAGATTTACTTTTATGAGAAATCGTTATGAATACAATTACGATGAGCCCCATCCCTATCTTCTTAATGCTACCACTGGGGCTCCTCTTTATTATCCAAGTGAGTCTTCTTATCTTCCAGGAGATGGCGGAAGAATCCAGAATCTTTACGCTACCTATTTTGAAACAGAGCTTTTTAAGAGATTAAAGACCAAGCTAAATCTTTCTTATGTAAATGTGGAAAAAGACTGGTATGTCACTCCCCTTTCTAAAGCTAAAATTGGAGGGTGTGCTGCTGGGACAAAGCCTGAAGACTGTGGCTATGTTTCAAACACCCCTCAAAGAGCTTTAACAGCAGACCTACAATTGACTCTTCCTATCTTTTCAAATCAACTTCTAACCTTTGGTGGATATTACAGATGGGAATATGCAGACACTAAAGAAAAGTATTTAAGAAACTGGAAGGACGAAGATTCAACAGTAAGGCTTAAGTCTCAGTCTAAAGGAAAAACGAGGACCTATGCTTTTTATGTGCAGGACGAAATTGCTTTAAGAGAAAATCTTACCGTCTATCTTGGAGGAAGAGTTGATTTCTGGAAGACCTATGATGGATATGTAAATCTGGTTGGGACTAAAGGCTATCCCAAGAAATACGAGTCAAATGCTGAGACCTCCTTTAGTCCCAAGTTTGCCCTCGTTTACAAACCCTTTGAAAAAACCACTTTAAGAGCCTCTCTTGGCAAGGCTTTTAGACCACCAACGATTTTTGAGCTTTATTTAATTTCCTTTGTACCAGGAAGACGAATTGTTAGATTTAGTAATCCCAATCTTTCACCTGAAACAGTTTGGGCCTATGAGCTTGAAATTTCGCAGGACCTCTGGAAGGGAGCTAAATTCAGTTTTACAGGATTTTACAATAAAATGGATGATCTTATTTATCCCAAAGTGTTAAATGCTACCCATAGAATGCCTATAAATGTTGGTAAAGCAGAAAGCAAAGGATTTGAGGTAGGCCTTGAACAGAAGTTTGATTTTGGATTAAAGCTATTTGCCAATTTAACTTATACTGATTCAGAAATCCTTGAGAATAAGGTTACACCCGAAATGGTCGGTAAAAGACTCGTTATGTTTCCTCTCTGGATGGGAAACCTTGGAGTAGAACTCAAAAGAGGGAGATTTTCTGCCTACGTGGTGGGAAGATACATGGATAAGTGGTATTCGGATGATATGAATAGAGATAAAAAATCCGGGGTTTACGGTTCCTATGACGAATACTTTGTGGTTGATGCAAGGCTCTCTTATAAACTAACGAAATTTGCAACCCTTTCCCTTTCCTTTGATAACCTCTTTGACAGAGACTACTACTATTACTATAAAGCACCGGGTGCCTCATGGTTTGCTGAGTTATCTATAAAATTTTAATAAAATTTTAAAATGAAATTAAATTTAAAAATAAAAACTAAGGAGAAACTAAAAATGAGTGTATTGAGAATGATATCAATAATAGGAGTTTATGATTTTATTCCATTGTAAAATAATATTGGCTCATGATTTACACTTTGATATAAATAATTTTTGAAAGATTTATAAAGGAGGAGGGGAAGAGACGAACGAGGTTATAGAGGTCTTCCCAACGGAGTTTTCTCCTGAGAAAGTGGTTTATTTGGTAATAGAAGAGATGAATATGAAATATGAGAGGAGAAAAGTTCATAATTTTGAAAGATACATAGATGAGTTAAGGGATCTCAGGAGGACGAGAGACGGTGAGAAAGAAAGGGAATTTAGAACAATTTTTTGGATTAAAGAGTTTTCTGATAATGTCACAAATTTAAAAATTTTATAAAATTAGGTGAAAGTTTATGGAATACCTAAAATTGATAATTGATTACGGAATTATAGGTTTTCTTATCTTTTTAAGCATTATTTCTATTGCCGTAGCAATAGAAAGAGTAGGGTATTACAAAAAGGTAGATGTTTTAAAGTTTTCAAGTGTAAAAGAGCTTGAAACTGACTTAACAAGAGGACTTTACATAATAGCTACCATTGGTGCTAATGCTCCCTATATTGGGCTTCTCGGAACTGTTCTTGGAATAATGCTTACCTTTTACACCATAGGGCAGGAAGGGCTTGTTGATATAATGCTTGTTCTTTTAACCATCGTTCTTACTACAGCAACTTTTATCGTTCAGGGAAGTATTCCCGTGAGACTTCCAACAGCTAAAAATGCTGAGGTAAAAAATATCAAAAGCTTTCAAATAAACATTACTGAAAAAGGAGATGTATTTTTTGAAGGAAAAAAGTTAGAGCTTTCAGAACTTGAAGAAATTGTTAAAAACTTGGATAGGGAGGCACAGGTTTCCATATTTGCTGATAAAGCTTCTAAAGTTCAAACTCTGGTTTCTGTTCTTGACATACTGAAAAAATACGAAATTAAAAGAGTGGTAATTAAAACAGAATTGATAAGATGATAAAGCTAAGAGCCTTTTTGTGCTCTCTTTTTATACACATTTTCTTTTTAACGGCAGTTGCAGGATTATTAAAGCTTAACGCAGAAACTTCTGCAAAGTATATAGAAATAGACCTTTCTTTAGCAAGCCTTGCCAATTTATCTCAAGCTACTTCTAATAAAGCTACTTCTAATAAGGAAAATGTAAAATTAGAAACGAAAAATCAGGTAAAAAATTTAAAAGCTACAAAGATACCTGAAAAGGCATTAAAACAAGATTCTGTTGTAAAAAATACTTCAATTACTCCCAAGGAAGAAAGGGTTGAGGAGGTTATTTCAAAAGAAGTGGTAAAAGAAGTGGTAAAACCTTTACATGCAGAGGACAAAGGAAGTGTTCAAAAAGGAGAGGGGGAAGGAAAGTTTAAGAATATTGGTATGATTAGGGAAGGGGGGTTTAGTAGGGAAGGAGGGGGAAGCGGGGAGGTTGACAGAAGCGGGAAAGGAGGAGACGGAAGCGAGAAAGGAGGGGGAGGAAGTAGTTATAATTTAGAAAAATTAAGAGAGAAATATCTTTTGGAGAAGCTTTCTATTATTTCAAAGATAGTGCAAAACAACATAAGTTATCCTTATATTGCAAGGAAAATGGGATGGGAAGGAGAGGTAGAGGTTTCTTTTGTTCTTACTAAGGAAGGTAGGGTTAACTTTTTGAATGTTGAAAGGTCTTCTGGATACAAAGTTCTTGATGAAAACGCTATAAAGACTATCAAAGAGGCTTCAAAATACTTTCCTTTACCACCTATTGATGTCAAAATTCGGCTTCCCATTTTATATAGGCTTGAGTAAAAATTTAAATTAAAATTGCACATGTTTTGTCCTGCTTTATAGGTTTTGTGGAAAAAGGTAAGAAGATGAATTTAGAGGGATTTAATAGGAAGTAAAAAATAACCCCCGGTCTAAAATTATCTGGATTTATACAGATGGTTGACAATGTGGTAGAGAATAATAAAATGAGGGTAAATGCAGGTTCGTCCAGTTGCTGAGCCAGTTAAAGCTAATCTTTCAAATATTGCTGTAGTCCTTGTAAACCCAATGTATAGTGAAAATATAGGTTCTACTGCAAGAGCCTGTGCCAACTTTGGAATTTCTGAGCTTATATTAGTTAATCCCCAATCCTTAGAAGAAGATAAAATGAAAGCCATGGCAACAAAAGCAGGTATTCCCATCCTTGAAAAAATGAAAATTTACAATGATTTAAAAACCGCTTTAAAACCCTTTAACTATGTAGTGGGAACTACTGCAAGACTCGGGAAACACAGACTGGTTTATTATACCCCAAAAGGACTCTCCCCTTATATATGCGAGCTTTCCATAAACAACAAAGTTGCAATCCTTTTTGGAAACGAAAGATTTGGACTTTCAAATGAAGAATTATCTTATTGCGATAGTGTTATTACCATTCCTACAACTGAAAATGCATCTTTAAATGTTTCTCAAGCTGTAGTTGTAATCCTTTATGAAATTTTTCAAACTGCAAGTGTTCCAAGAATTCCAAAGCCACAACTTGCAACCTGTGAAGAACTCGATATTATGTATGCCATAATTGAAAAAACCTTAGAATCTATAGACTACATACCTCATGACAACAAAGTCTTATGGTTTACCAACATAAAAAGATTTCTTTCAAAACTTGAGCTTACCTCCAGAGAGGTAAAGATTATCCAAGGTTTTTGTAGACAGCTTCTCTGGGCACTGGGTAAAAAACTTAACCTTTCTTCTCCAAAAGAGCAACAACTTCAAAATGATAAGTCTGAGGAAACATATCAAAAAGGCAAAGTCTGATAAGCTCGTAATTAAGCTTTCTAAAGATTAGTAAATCTCTTACTAAAGTTGGAGCATCACAAGATATGTATATAACATATTTTTTAGCAACCTCTGGTAAAAGCTTCATCAATTCCTTACATCCTCCTCTTGGAGGATCAAGAAGAACTAAATCATATTCTTCTCCTTCTTTTATAGCCTCATAAAGCGCTTCCATAGCACTAATGTTTCTCAAATCAAATCTTCCGTTTATATTAGCCTTTTCTGCTGTATAAATACCATCCTCAATTGCTCTTAAATCTGTATCAACCCCTAAGAGTTTTTTAACTTCCTTTTGTGATAAAAATGGAAAAAGAAAATTCCCCATTCCCGCATGAAGATCAAGGATTTTTTCAAAGGAAAGATTCCACTCCCTTATAGTTTTCATAATAGCAAGATTAATTTCCCAGTTGGCTTGAACAAAAACCCCTGGCTGAACATAGTAAAAGAGATTGTCTATATTTTTGAATATCCTTCTTCCCCCATAAGAACTATCTTCTGGAAAAGGTCCTTCAGGATGTCTTCCCTTCATCCAGTAAAAAACTGCCTTAAGCTCCTTTATTTTTAGCAATTCTTCTATGTCCTCTTTTTTCGGCTCAAGAAGCGTCCAGAAAATTAATGTAACTTTGCCTTCTTCTGGTGAGGTTTCGATTTTTATTCTTTTACTATAGTTGGCTAATTTTATCCAGGCGGGATTACAATAAAGTTGTTGTAAAACGCTGTTAAGCATCTCATCCCCAAGTAAACACCTTTCAATTTTTAAAACTTCATGGGTTTTCCTTTTAACAAAGCCCATTTTAAATTTTTCGTTTTCTACATGAAATCTCAAACGATTTCTATAATGAAACTCCTTAGGAGATGGAACTACTTTCTCTAAAGGTATGTCTTCCTTCCATCCAAGTCTTCTAAAAGTATCAAAAAGCATTTCCTCTTTTATTTTTATCTGGAAAGGATAAAAAATGTGTTGAAGCTGACATCCACCGCAAATACCATAATAAGGACAAGGAGCCTCTCTTCTTTCTTCCGATACCTCTAAAATTTTTTCTATCTCAGCTTCAGCATAATCTCCACAATCTTTAACTATCCTTACTTGTAAAACTTCTCCTGGAATCACATAGGGAATAAAAACCACCTTACCATTAGATAAACGCGCAAGTCCATCCCCTCCAAAAATTATCTTTTCAACTTTCAGAATTTCCTGCATAGCTATTTCATTTTCTCTTGAATTTTTTCCTCAATTTAATTAATATTTATAATTATAAAATTATAATCCCATTTTTTGCTTTTAGGGTAGGTTTATGAGATATGTAGGTCTTGATGTAGGTTCAGGAACAGCAAAAATAGTTGTGCTTGACGAAAATAAAAATATTTTATTCTGGAAATACGAAAAAACTCATGGGCAGCCTATAGAAACTGCTGAAAAATTTTTGTCTCTTGTAGAAAAAGAATTCAACTATGAACTTTCAGGCATAACCTGTACAGGAACAGCAGGAAAAACTATATCTCAAATACTTGGATGTGCCTTTATTAACGAAGTAATGGCTCATGCAAAAGCTGCAACCTTTTTCTATCCACAGGTTAAAACCATTATAGATATAGGAGGAGAAGACTCAAAGCTAATTTTTATAACCCATGAAAGAGGGATACCAGAGATTGAAGATTTTGCCTTAAATACTCTTTGTGCAGCAGGAACTGGCTCTTTTCTTGAACAGCAAGCAGCAAGACTTGGATATACCATAGAAGAATTCTCTCAGCTCGCCTTAAAAGCCAAAAATATTCCAAGAATTGCTGGAAGATGCACAGTTTTTGCTAAGTCTGACATGATTCATCTTCAGCAGGCAGCTGTACCTGATGAAGAAATAATTGCTGGACTTTGTTACGCCATTATAAGAAACCTTAAAAGCAATCTTGCCAAAGGAAAAGAGGTTCTTCCACCCCTTATTTTTCAGGGAGGAGTTGCTGCAAACTTAGGAGTAAGAAAGGCTGTAAAGGATGTTTTTGGTCTGAAAGATGAAGAACTAATTATTCCTGAGCATTTTAGAATAATGGGTGCAATTGGAGCTGCTCTATATGGTCTTGAAGGAAAGGATTCTTCTAATTATAAAAGTTCTGAAATATTAAGAGCCTATTTGAAAGAAAGAGTTTATAATCCCCCAAGACATCCTGTATTAGTTCCGTTTAAATCCTTAGAGCTTTCTGAAAAGGTAGCCAGAGAATATAAAAAGAGGGTTTATTTTGAAATCCCTCAGGAAGAAGTAGAAATTTATCTGGGCATAGATGTAGGATCTGTAAGCACAAAGCTTGTAGCTATTGATGAAAAGGGAAATCTTCTTGCAAAGGTTTATATGCTTCATCATGGTAAACCCTTAGAAAGCATCAAAAAAGGGCTTCTTGAGTTAAGGGACAAACTTCCTCTAAAGGTAAAAGTAAAAGGTGTAGGAACAACGGGTTCGGGAAGATATTTAATTGGAGATTTTGTAGGAGCTGATGTAATAAGAAATGAAATTACAGCTCAAGCCTACGGTGCACTTTTTATTGATCCCGAAGTTGACACCATTTTTGAGATAGGTGGTCAGGACTCAAAATACATCTATCTTGATAAAGGCACCATCTCCAATTTTGCGATGAACAAAGCCTGTGCAGCTGGAACAGGCTCATTTTTGCAGGAACAGGCAGTTAAACTGGGAATTCCCATTGAGGAGTTTGGAGAAATAGCTTTAAAAAGTAATGCCCCTCTTAAACTTGGAGAAAGATGCACAGTTTTTATGCAATCCGATCTTCTTCACTACCAGCAGCAGGGACTTCCCAAGGAAGATCTTATAGCAGGACTTTGTTATGCCATCGTGTATAACTACCTAAACAAGGTGGTAGAGAATCGCAAAATAGGAAATAAAATCTTTTTCCAAGGTGCGGTAGCCTTTAACAAAGGAGTTGTTGCTGCCTTTGAAAAGGTTCTTGGTAAACCGGTTATTGTTCCACCTCATCATGAGGTAACTGGAGCAATTGGTGCTGCTCTTCTGGCAAAAGAAGAAGCTAAAGGAGAAACAAGATTTAAAGGCTTTGACCTGGTAAATGTAAAATATAGCATCAAGGCTTTTGAATGTAAGGGTTGTCCAAATCAGTGCGAAATTCATCAGGTAACCATAGATGGAGGTAAACCATATTACTATGGTGGTAGGTGCGAAAAATATGAGCTTGATCACAGAAAGGCACCCCATCACATACCTAATCCAACCCTGGAAAGAGAAGAAAAGTTACTTTCCTATGTAAAACCAGTGGAAGGAGGCTTTTCTGAAAGTAAAGTAATAGGAATACCAAGAATTTTACAGTTTTACGAATGGTTACCCCTTTTTGCAACTTTTTTTCAGGAATTAGGATATAAAATTGTTTTATCTCCTCCCACATCTAAACAAATTATAAAAAGAGGATGTGAACTTACCCCAGCTGAACCCTGCTTTCCTATAAAAATTGCTATAGGACATGTAAACGCTCTTTTAGAATTAGGAGTAAAAAACATATTTTTACCTCAGATTACAGATCTCCCTCCAGAACATCCCAAACTTGAAATAGGAAAAGTTTGTCCCTATGTGCAGAGTGTTCCCTGGATAAGTCCAGCTTCTATCAAATTTGAGGAGCTTGGAGTAAATCTTTTAACCCCGGTTTTACATCTCGGAAGAAAAGGGGTTGTTTTAAATGAAGAAATTAAAAATCTTGCTAATATTCTGGGAGAACCTGTAGAAAAGGTTAAAAAAGCCTGGAAACTGGGAGAAACCGCTCAGAAAGATTTTCATAGCTGGCTTAGACAAAGAGGAAAAGAAATTCTTGAAACCTTTAAAGACCAAATAATTTTAGTGATTATTGGAAGACCTTATAATGCCTTTGATCCGGGAGCAAATCTTGGAATTCATTATAAGATAAGAAAGCTTGGATTGGTGGGATTACCTGTGGATATGCTTCCTCTTGAAGAGGTAAAAGATGTTTCCTTTTTAGAGGGAATGTATTGGGAATATGGACAAAGATTTTTGCTTGCAGCTCAGATAATAAGAGAAACTCCCAATTTATTTCCCGTATATTTTACTAACTTTTCCTGCGGACCTGACTCCTTTATTGAGCACTTTTTTGAAGACCTGTTAGGCGAAAAACCATTTATAGAAATAGAGGTTGATGAACACAGCGCTGAAGCAGGAGTGGTAACAAGACTTGAGGCTTTTGTAGATAGCATCAAAAATAAAGTAAAGTATTACGAATTACCAAAACCTTTTGAATTTACAAGAGCACATCCAACAGACAACCGAACCATTTATATTCCCTATATGTGCGATCATGCTGTGGTTTTAGCTGCAGCATTTAGAGCTTGTGGAGTTGATGCAAAGGTTTTACCAGAGCCAGATGAAGAAAGTTTAGAACTCGGAAGAAAGTTTACCTCTGGAAAAGAATGTTATCCCACAATATTAACTACAGGAGACTTATTAAAGCTTATCAATTCCCCAGATTTCAATCCAGAAAAAAGTATTTTCTTTATGCCTGACAGCGGTGGCCCCTGCAGATTTGGACAATATAACAGATTTCACAAAAAGCTTTTAAAAGATCTTGGTATAAAAATGCCTATTTATTCTTTACAGCAGGATATGAAGTTTTACGAAGATTTGGATATTTTAGGAAGAACCTTTATGAAAATTGCTTGGAGAGGTATTGTGGCGGTAGATATCTTAGACAAGCTTTTAAGAGAAACAAGACCCTATGCCTTAAACAAAAAAGAGGTAGAAGACCTTTACTGGGAGTCTCTTAAAAAGATAGAAAAAACGGTTGAAGAAAGGAAAGACATGGTAGAAACCCTTTTAGAAATAAAGGAAGCTTTTAAAAATGTAGCTACAAAAGATGAAGAAAAACCTAAAGTGGGAGTGGTAGGAGAAATTTATGTAAGAAACAACAGATTTGCCAATGAAAATTTATATAGATTTTTGGAAGATCTCGGGCTTGAAGTCTGGCTTCCTCCAATTACTGAGTGGATTTACTTTATAAATTATACCTCCAAAAGGTGGGCTAAAAAGTTAGGCTGGTTTAGAACTGTTTTAAGATACATCATAGAAACCCAGTATCTAAAATGGGAAGAAAAGAAATTTATAGAACTTGTAAAAGACATGCTTGATATGGCAGAAGATATGGATGTAGAGGAATTAATGAATTTAACCAAAAAATACATTCACCCAGAATTTGAAGGAGGAGAGGTTCTTCTTTCAGTAGGAAAGGCTGTGGAATATTTAAATCATGGTGCTTCAGGGATAGTAAATGTAATTCCCTTTGCCTGTATGCCTGGAAATGTTGTAGCAGCTATTCTAAAGAAAATGAAGGAATACGACGGAATAAAAATTCCTACTTTAACTGTTCCCTGTGATGGACAAAAATCACTTGGAACAAAAATGAGAATTGAGGCTTTTGTAGAGCAAGTTAAAGAATATTTTAACAGTAAGAGGGAAAAATTTTAAAAAAATAAAAGTTAAAATATTTTTTTCAAAAAATATTCCATAATATGGCTGATTTTATCAATTTTTAATAGTTGATTTTTTTAAAAAAACAGTTTAAATACACCTAAATTGGAAAAGAAGAAAGATAGCACATTTAAGTTTTTGCTTAATGTTTTAGTTGAGAGTTTTACTATTGGTATTGCTGTTATTGCTTCAATTTTTGCAGGTGCTATAGTGGGTTGGTTGATAGATGAAAAGGTGTTTAAGGGAAAATATTTTCCTTGGATAACAACGGTTTTCATTGTTTTTGGAGCTATAGGAGGAATTAGAAATCTTATTTGGTATAGTAAAAAAAGAATGAAGGATGTAGGAAAAGATGGAAAAAGTTGAACCAGAAGTTTTTTTTAAGAAAATAGAAATTTTTTTAATTCTCATAATTATTTTTGGTTCTTTATTGTGTTTTCTTGTTAGTAGAAGTTTTATGAATACTTTAGCCTTTTTGTCAGGTGGATTATTAGGGTTTTTAAATTTTAGAAGCACAAAAAAAGAAGGGATTACTTTTATCAAAAAAATCCAAGAAAATTTAAGACTTCATAGAAGTGTTTCTATGGAGAAAGAAAGAAACATCTTTCTTTTTAAGCTTTTTTTAAAACTTTTAGCTACAGGTATTGTCCTTTTTATCTTAATTGCTAAATTCCATTTACATCCTGTTATAATTTTGTTGTCTTTTTTTACTATATATACTTCTATAGTTTTAATGAGCTTAAAATATCTTCTTTTAGATAAAATACTTATTTAAGGAGGGGCGTGATGGAACATCCATTACTGTTTTTGTGTCTAATTTTAGAAAAACTTGGTATCCCTTCGGGTTGGGTTTATTATGAACAGGCAGATAAATATGGAACTTTGGCTAAAGTTTTTGCACCCCATATGGTTCACAGCTATTTTGTTTGCTTACTTTTGATTGTTCTTGCTTTTATTGGTACAAGAAAAAAAGAGTTTATCCCTCGCGGGATTCAAAATTTTTGGGAGTTTGTTTTAGAAACTTTATATAATTTTACTAAAGAGAATGTTCCCCATGGAGAGGATCATGGACCAAATATTGTTCCTTTAGTATATCCATTAATTGTATTTTATGCTCTTTACATTTTGTTTTGCAATCTTTTAGGTCTTATTCCAGGTTTTATGTCTCCTACTGCTAACATAAATGTAACTCTTGGACTAACTTTAATAACGATTGTATATTATCATGCCCTTGGATTAAGATATAAAGGATTGAGATATTTTAAAGATTTTTTAGGTCCTATTATTTGGCTTGCACCTTTGATGTTACCTGCTGAAATTTTTAGTCATATAGGAAGAATTATATCTCTTTCTGTGCGACTTTTTGGAAATTTAGTTTCTAAGGAATTGCTTTTGGGATTGCTTACTATGTTAGCTGGAAAGTTTTTTGCACCTTTACCAATTATGTTGCTTGGAGTATTAGTAAGTTTTATCCAAACACTTATTTTTGTACTTTTAAGTTTAGCTTATTTTGCTGGTGCTGTAGAAGAGCATCACTAATAATTTTTTACCAGGGGGGAGAGATTCTTCCTGGTAAAAAAATTAAAAATAAAAAATAAAAAAGGAGGGAGGATCTATGAGAAGATGGGGCATTTTAGGTTTAGCTGTTTTAGCAATTTTGTTTTATGTTAATCCTGTTTTAGCTCAGGAAGCTGCTAACAAGATGGTTACTGGATTTGGGTTTTTTGGTGCCATAGTGCTTGCTGCAGGTTTAGGTGTTGGTATTGCTGCTTGTGGTTGCGGAGTGGGAATGGGACATGCAACTCGTGGTGCCTGTGAAGGTATTGCCAGAAACCCGGAATTAGCTGGAAGACTTACAGTTACCATGATTCTTGGTATCGCTCTTATTGAATCTCTTACAATTTATGCTCTTGTCGTTGCCTTGATTTTACTTTATGCTAACCCAATTTTACCAAAAGTAGTTACTTTGCTTGGATTAGGTGGTTAATAAATTATACTTGATATCTATAATTTAAAAGGCCATAGGGTAAAAACCTTATGGCCTTTTTTTATTTTCAAATTAAGAAGTTTTTATGTTATCAAAAACTTTAAGTTTTACTATCTTAGGAATTGAAGCCTTTCCTGTAGAAGTTGAAGTTGATTTTGGTTTGGGTCTGCCAGGAATTACCATAGTAGGATTACCAGATAGTTCCATTAAAGAAAGTAGAGAACGAATAAGATCAGCTCTTAAAAATTCGGGATTCCATTTTCCTATGAAAAAAGTTACTATTAATCTTGCTCCAGCAGACTTAAAAAAAGAAGGAAGCGGCTTTGATCTTGCTATAGCTGTTGCTCTTCTTTCAGGAATGGAAATTATCCCCAAACCTGCTTTAAATAAAAAAGCCTTTTTAGGAGAGCTTGCCTTAGACGGAAGAATAAAAGGAACTAAAGGTATTCTGCCTGCCGTAATTAAAGCCAAAGAATTAAATTTAGACGAAATTATTATTCCTTACGAGAATATCAAGGAAGCCTCATTGGTAAAAAATTTTAAAGTTGTAGGAGTAAAACATTTAAGAGAAGTTACAGATTACTTAAGAGGGGAATACATTCCGCAACAGGAGAATTTTGAAATTTTAGAAAATTTTGAACCCACATATGATGAGGATTTTGCAGATGTTTTGGGGCAGGAATTGGCAAAAAGGGCATTTGAGATTGCTGCAGCTGGAGGACATAATCTTTTAATGATAGGACCTCCTGGAGCAGGAAAGACAATGCTTGCTCAAAGAATTCCTACAATTCTTCCTCCAATGAGTTACGAAGAAGCTTTAGAAACTACAAAAATTTATTCAGTTGCTGGGCTTCTCTCCCCTGAAAAACCCTTTATTGTAAACCGCCCTTTTAGAAATCCTCATTTCGGAATTTCTGAAGCAGGAATGATAGGAGGAGGAACTCATCCTAAACCTGGAGAAATAAGTCTTGCTCACAATGGGGTTTTATTTTTAGATGAGTTTCCAGAATTCAGAAAAGATGTCATAGAAGCCTTAAGACAACCCTTAGAGGATGGAAAGGTTACTATAACCAGAGCAAGTTTTACAGTAACTTATCCAGCAAAATTTATGCTAATCTGTGCTATGAATCCCTGTAGATGTGGATATTATGGACATCCTACTAAACCGTGCCAGTGCAGTTTTCAGGAAATAAAAAAATACAGAAGCAAACTTTCAGGTCCTATAATTGACAGAATTGATATTCATCTGGAAATACCTCCTGTAGAGTTTAAAGACTTAATAAAAGAGGGGGGTAAGAGCTCTTTAGATTCAAAAACTATTAGAGAAAGAGTAATAAACGCAAGAAAAATACAGGGAAAAAGATACAACTCTTCTTTAAAAATAAATGCAAGACTTAAACCTAAGGAAATCAAGAAATATTGCATTTTGGATATTAAAGCTCAAGATTTTTTGGAAAAGGTAGCTGATAAATTTCATTTCTCAGCCCGTTCTATTCATAAAATTTTAAAAGTAGCAAGAACTATTGCAGATTTGGAAGAATCTGAGATAATATTAAAACATCATATTGCAGAAGCTGTGCAATACAGAATTTTGGAAAAACCATTATGGCAAAGTTAACTTTTAACGAAGCTGTAAGAAATTTATCCCAGCCTTTGCTTTTACCTATAGTAAGAATACTTGCCTCCTTAGGAATTCATCCTAACACTATTACTGTAATCTGTCTTGCAGGTTTTATAATAAGTTCTATCTTCATTGCATACGGTGAATTTCTTCTCGGTGGAATTTTTTTATTTCTTTTTGCTCCTTTTGATGCCATAGATGGTCTACTTGCAAGGTATTCTAAAAAGGTAACCTCATTTGGGGCTTTTTTAGATTCGGTTCTTGATAGATACGGAGAAATTTTTCTTTTTCTTGCATTTACCTATTATTTTTTAACCCAAAACTCTTTTTATGGTGTTATTTTAAGCTTTTTAGCCATAACAGGTTCATTAATGGTTAGCTACACAAGAGCAAGAGCAGAAGGTGTAGGGTTTGAATGTAAAATTGGAATCTTAACCAGATTTGAAAGAATTACACTTCTTATAATTGCTCTTATTTTTGATGTATGTATTCCACTTTTATTATTTATTGCCTTATTTACTCACCTTACAGCATTACAAAGAATATTTCATGTATACAAAGTATACAAAACCGGAGGCTAAAATGTGCTTAGCTTATCCATATAAGATTATAGAAATAAAAAATGAATGGACAGCTGTTGCAGAAACACAAGGAGTAAAAACTGAAGTTTATCTTCATTTACTACCAGAGCCTGTAAAAGTTGGGGATTGGGTTTTGGTGCATGTTGGTTTTGCTATTCAAAAATTAAGTGAAAAAGAAGCACAAGAAAGCTTAAGGCAGTGGGATGAATTACTCAGACAGTCTCAGCAATCTGTGGAATAAATTCAAAGACCCAGAAAGAGTCAAAAGTCTGGTTAGTTTAATTAAAAAAGAAGTAGAAGCATATGGTAAGCCTATAAATATAATGGAATTCTGTGGAGGGCACACTCATGTAATTTTGAGAAATGGACTGGATGAATTGCTCAAAGGATATATAAATTTTCTCCATGGACCAGGGTGTCCTGTATGTGTAATTGCTTTAGAAAGAATAGATTTAGCTATTGAGCTTGCAAAGATGCCAGATACAATTCTCTGCACCTATGGAGATTTAATGAGGGTTCCTGGATCAAACAGAATGAGTCTCGTAAGATTAAGAGCTGAGGGATATGAGGTAAGACCAATTTCTTCAGCTCTTGAGGCTCTTAAACTTGCTATGCAAAATCCCCAGAGAAAAGTGATATTTTTTGCCATAGGTTTTGAAACAACCTCCCCTCATACAGCAGTATTAATAAAACAAGCTAAGGAATTAAAAGTTAAAAATCTTTGGGTGGTTTGTAATCACATTCTTGCTCTGGTAGTGTTAGAATACCTTTTGCAAAGCGAGGAAAAACCTCTTGTTGATGCCTTCATAGGTCCCGGTCATGTAAGTACCGTTACCGGAAGTAAAGCCTATGAACCTATTGTAAAAAAACATAAAACACCAATTGTAATTTCAGGTTTTGAGCCACTTGACTTAATTCAAGCTGTTTATTTAATAGCCAAACAAATGAAAGAAGGAAGATGTGAAGTAGAGATACAATATACCCGTTCAGTAACTCCTGAAGGAAATATAAAAGCCAAGGAATTTTTGAAAGAAGTTTTTGATATAAGAGAGACTTTCCCATGGAGAGGATTGGGAGAAATTCCCTATAGTGCTTATAAAATAAAGTCTGAATATGAAGAATTTGACGGAGAAAAGACTTTTAAGGTTTCTGTAAATTCTGGAAAAGAAAATCCTCAGTGTCTTTGCGGAAAAGTAATAAAAGGGTTAAGCAAACCTACTGAGTGTAAACTTTTTGGAAAAGCCTGTACTCCTCAAAATCCAATAGGTCCTTGCATGGTTTCTTCAGAAGGAGCTTGTTTGGCTTATTTTAAATATAGAAGATTAAGTTAATCTAAAAATTAGAAAAAAATAATAAGGGGGGAAAATCCCCCCTTATTGATTGATCTTAGTATCTTAAAGGACTTTTACTCTCTTAATGTTCTTTCCGTTCTTGTCAATAATGTGAACTGCACAAGCAATACAGGGGTCAAAAGAGTGAATGGTTCTTAAAACTTCTAATGGCTTTTCAGGATCAACGATTGGATGATTGTCAACAAGAGCTGCTTCATAAGGTCCCATCTTACCTTTACCACATCTTGGGCTCACATTCCAGGTAGAAGGAACTACACACTGATAGTTTTTGATTTTTCCTTTTTCAATTACTACCCAGTGAGAAAGAGTTCCTCTTGGTGCTTCATGAAATCCAAATCCTTTAATTTCTCCTGCAGGAAATTTAGGTTCGTTCCAGATAGCAAGATCACCTTTAGCAATATTTGCTTCTAAGAGATCAAGATGCTTTAAGGCAAGGTCACAAAGCACACACGCTCTTATTGCTCTTGCAAGATGTCTTCCAATAGTAGAATGGAAAGCCTCAACACTAAGATTTACACCAAGGGCTTTTGCTTTTTCAACAGAGTAATTTACCCACTTCATAGTAGGCTCATGTTTTGCTGCAATACCACACAACACCTGAGAAACAGGACCAACCTGCATAGGTTCACCTTTAAATCTCGGGGCTTTAGACCAACTATATTTACCATTAGGATTGAAGTCTGTATAATTAGGTATGGTATCTCCTTCCCAAGGATGTTTCATACCAATGTCTTTATACCAAGAATGGATAACATCCTCAGCTACATTATCTCTAAAGTATGGATCATTAAAACTCTTAATGGGTGTATAAGTTTTGAGATCTCTATTAAATATAGTTCCACCAGGAAGATCAAACTGAGTTCCTTTGGTATCAAGAGGCATATCAGGAACGGCTAAGTAATTGGGAACTCCTCCACCAATCTTTGTCCACTCTGCATATAAACATCCCACAGCAATAACATCATTAATGTATACTTTTTGAACAAAATCTTTTACTTGTAATAATAATTCACGAATATAATCAAGTCTTTCTCTATTAAGTGCAGAATCATTATTTGGATCAATAGCTAATCCAATACCGCCTACTGTAACTGTTTGGATATGAGGATTTTTTCCTCCCAATATAGCAACCACTTTATTAGGAACAAATTGATATTCAAGGGCTGCAAGATAATGGGCAACTGCCATTAAATTTGCTTCAGGAGGAAGTTTCATCTGAGGATGACCCCAGTAACCATTAGTAAATGGACCAATCTGCCCAGATTCTACAAAAGCTTTTAATTTTTCTTTGACTGCCTTAAACCAGGTTACACTATTTCCTTCCCAATCAGAAAGGCTCTGAGCAAGTTCTGCAGTCTTCTTTGGATCAGCCTTTAAAGCTGATACGATATCAACCCAGTCAAGTGCAGAAAGATGATAGAAATGTACCATATGGTCATGAATACCATGAGCTGCAATAATAATATTTCTAACTAACTGAGCATTAAGAGGAATTTCCATTCCGAGAGCATTTTCTACAGCTCTAACAGAAGCAAGGGCATGAACAGTGGTGCAAACTCCACAAATTCTTTGAGTAATAAAACACGCGTCTCTCGGATCTCTTCCTCTTAAAATTAGTTCTACACCTCTCCACATTTGTGCAGAGGACCAAGCATTTACTATTTTCCCACCATCAACTTCAACATCTATTCTCAAATGCCCTTCTATTCTTGTTATTGGATCAACTGTAATTTTCTTACCCATAGTTTCCCCTCCTTTTATAATTGTTTATAGTTTTATATCAATTTTTTTTATCCTAAGGATTCATAAAATGGTGCCATCTTATCCCAGAAATTGGGTTCTGTGCAGCCGATACATGGATGTCCAGCCGAAACAGGCCATACTCCAACATCACAAAATCTTATAGCTGGACAGTTGGAATATGTAACAGGTCCTTTACATCCGAGTTTGTATAAGCAATAACCCTTTCTATGTCCCTCATCTCCAAATTTTTCAGCAAATCTTCCTTCGTCAAAGTGAGCTCTCCTTTCACAATGGTCGTGAATAAGTGTTCCGTAAGCAAATTTAGGTCTTCTTAAGTTATCAAGCTCAGGAAGTTTACCAAAAGTTAAAATGTAACTTACTGTAGCTAAAAGATTGTAAGGATTAGGTGGGCATCCAGGAATATTAATAACTTTATCTTTTCCAATTACCTCACCAATTCCTACTGCACCCGTTGGATTTGGTTTTGCTGCCTGAAGTCCTCCAAAAGTAGCACAAGTTCCATAAGCAATAGTAAGCATAGCATCCTTAGTTACTTCTTTTAAAATTTCAATAGCAGGTTTACCAGCAATTTTACAGTAAATTCCTCCATCCTTTGTAGAAACTGCTCCTTCAACTATACAGATGTACTTTCCTTTATACTTTTCCATAGTCTGATGAAGAACTTCTTCAGCCTGCTTTCCTGCTGCTGGCATTAAAGTTTCATGATACTCTAAATTGATAATGTCAAGAAGAAGTCTTCCTATAGGTGGATGAGAGGCTCTTAAAAGACTCTCTGTGCAACCAGTGCATTCCATAAAGTGGAGCCAAATTACTGTAGGTTTCGGACCTCTTTTTATCGCAGCTTCTACTTTTTCTACCATAGAATAGGGAAGTCCCATAGTTGCTGTTACAATGGTACATATTTTGAGAAAATCACGCCTACTTAATTCTTTTAAATTAAGCATAGCTAACCTCCTTTAATTTTATTTTGTAATATTTATAATAGTACTTTTTATGAAAAAAGGCAAGTGAAATTATAGTTTAAATTTTAAAAATTATAAAATATTACTGAGAAATTTTTTTATTAAATTAATTTTTTTTCTTTTAATTTTTGAATTTTTTTTAAATTTATGAATGATTTAAAAGTGAAATTTTATGAATTAGAAATTATTGAAAGGTCAAGTCCTGAATAATAAATGTAGTTGACAAAGAATCTTTCAAACCACTCTTGATAGGCTCTTCTCTTATTTTTTGAGAATTTTGCAGTCCATCTTTGAACATTAAGTTCTTCTGCTAAGGTATAAAAAATATCAACAGCCTTTTCACTTTCTAAAGGTTTAGGAATAGCACCAGCCCTGATATTATAAATACCTATATTTTTGTAAATTTCTTTTAATTTTTCCTCAAAGTTTTCTATCCCAAAAATTTCATAAAATTTATCAAGTAAGTTTTCTGCCCAACCTCTATGAAATCTACAAAAACCAGCATTAGAAATAGCAAGCTCTTTAATTGCTCTTTCATAAACAATTTTTACAAATTCTTCTGGCTCAGTAAAGGTCACTCTATACTCAGTCCAGTATTTTCCCAAAACAAATATAGGAACAAAAAAACCAGGAGTCCAGTAAAAATTGGGGGTCATATATCCCTCTTCTCCAAAAGGCTGATAAAGTGCTATATCTTCAAAGGATATACCTGCTTTTTCAATTCTTTCTTCGTATTTGTAGTCTAGTATTTTTATAGCTTTTCTTAATCCCTTTTCTGCAATGTCTTTTAAAACCGGAGTTTTTTTATTAAGAAGATTTTGAATGATTTCTATAGCAAGCAATCCATTTATTCTCCATCTTTCAGGATTTAATACCAATGGATCAAGGTTTGGGTAAGAAGAAATCCCCACTTCCTCACAACTAAGCAATCCTTTGCTTACGGCTTCTAAAAGAAAGCAAACTATATGCCCTGTAGTTATAGCATCAAGTCCTGCATTATCTATAAGATCAACTATTTTTGAAGCTTCTTTTAAATCAAAAACTCCTATTAATGGTCCTACTCCCTGGAAAGGCTCATAATCTACCTTTTTTCTCTTCCAAATCTTTTTGCAGGCAACTGAACAAGGTTCTCCACAGGTTTTCCAGCTTCTTGTTTTTATAAAGGTTTCCTCTTTAAAGGGCTCCCAGTAGTTTTTTAAAACTATTTCCGAAATTTTTCTTCTTATTTCTTTTTTTAAATAAATACTATTGTAACAAAAAGTAGGAAGCCACTCCTTATAATAGGGGTAATTTGAACCAAATGTTCCCCCAGCTCCAATTTTAGGATCAAATCTATATTTGTAAGTTGCCATACTTACAGCTTGGAAAAACTCTCTTCCTGTAAGTTTTTTAAAGAATTCGTTAAAGCTTTTGATATTGGTAAATACCTCAGGAAGATCAGGTTTTATTTTTCCTCCTGCAATTATTCCTGCTACATTGTGAGCCTGAGCTAAAATTGAACCAGCTCCACCCCTTCCAGCAAAGTCTTCACTCCCAATAACTAATTCCTTTATCTGTGGATTCACATCTATGGAAACAAGAGAACCAAACCTTGTTTGCCAGGCTCCAGGTCCTACAACCACAGCTCTGGCATTGTTTTTTTCAAAAAAATCAGTATAAATATCAAGTAACCATTTAGTTAAGGCATAGGCTCCAAAATAATTCTCATATCCTTCATATATTCTATCTAAATTTTCCTTGGTAATTTTTTCAAATCTAACTTTTGGAGTCCCTTCACCTTCCACAAAAATAAGAAGAGGAACTTCGCTTTTCCCAAAAATGACAAACCCATTTACACCAGAGCCTATGAATTTATAACCTGCTCCCCCAGCTTCAGAAACATGAAGCCCTAAACTTTCTGCACTTCTAAAAACTGCTACCAATCTATGAGTACCAAAAATTTTACCTCCTGCAAAAGGACCTGTGCCAAGAAATAAAATGTTCTGAGGACTAAAAACATCATATTTCCAGCTTTCAAACTCTTCTAAATGAAGCTTTACCCCTATTTCCACAGGACCTGAATATGGAGGAATGGTATATTCTCTTATCTCCCACTTAAGAGTTGAAACATCAATAAAAAGCACTTTATATATGAGCATCTTTTCTCCCTTTATACCTCTTAAAATTTTTAATACTTTAGCATAAATTCAATATTCTTCCACTCAAAAACCAAATTTCCAAATAATACCATTATAAAAATTTTTTTATAATTTCTTTTTATTTTAAGTTAAAGGTATTGAAATTTATAAAAATTTTTTTATATTTAATAAATGTGGAAGAGTTGCTGAAAATTTTTAAAGCTCTTTCTGATGAAACAAGGTTAAAGATATTAAAAATTCTGGAAAAAGGAGAGATTTGTGTGTGTGAAATAGTTTCTATTTTAAATATGGATCAGCCAAAAGTTTCTTTCCATCTGGGAATATTAAAGGAAGCAGGATTGGTAAAAAGTAGAAAAGAAGGAAACCGCATTTTTTACAGCATTGATGACTCAGATCTTTTTAAAAGATTTCTAATACTCTCAGTTCTTGAAAAAATAAAACTGGAAGAAACTAAAAAAGGAGGAGGTGTGTTATGAAGGTAGAAAAGGAACTTTTAGAAGATTTATTTAAGTTTCACGGGCACAAGTGCTGGGCTTCAGTTTTGGGATTAAGAGCCGGGCTTATTGCTTTGGAGAAATTAAATACACAAAGAACAGGAACGAGATCGTTATATTGTCTAATTGAAGTTGGTCACGCTCATGGTGCAGTATGTTTTGCTGATGGTGTGCAGGTAGCAACTGGTTGCTCTATAGGTAAAGGCAATCTTATAAGAATTCCTAGAGGAAAACTTGCTTTTACTTTAATAGATATGAAAACTTGGAAAAAGATTCGTATAGCTTATAATGGAAAATTAAAAGATAAATTAGCAAATACTGCCTTTATGAAAAAAAGAGCAGCTGGTATTCCTCCTACAGAAATTCCTGAGGAAGAAGCTATGGAAGCTATTAATATAGTTCTTTCTGCTCCAGACGAAGAGATATTTTTCATAAGTGAAATAACAGATGCTCATGATTTTATACCTCCAGAGGAGGTTCTTGGCTCTGCAATTTGTGAAATTTGTGGTGAATGGGTTTCCATCCCTTACCTAAGGATTTTAGGGGATAAAAAGGTTTGTATTGATTGTTCAGGTTATTCGGAGGGGTTTGAAAAATGACCTATATATTAGCCTCTTTAATTACCTTTGTCTTTACTACAGTTCTTACCATAGCAGGGGTTGGAGCTGCCTTTATCCTGATCCCAGTATTTGTTGCTTTGGGAGTTCCTCTTCTTACGGCCATGTCAACTGCCTTGTTATTAAATAGCATTGCCATGTCAGTTGCTTCTTTCTACAATGCCCGGGAAGGGCTGATTGTCTATAAAACAGCCCTTCCCATTTTAATTGTTGCTTCTTTGCTTTCTCCACTTGGGGCAATGACAGCAGAGCACCTTCCTAAAAAACTACTTTTGTGGCTCTTTGTAGGATTTTTAATTTTTGCAGGCTCAATGATGTTATGGTATAAGCCAAAAAAAAGAGAAATCTCAGATAACAAAAAGTTAATTACCTATGGTATAGGGGTGGGAGGATTTGCTGGATATTTGGGAGGACTTTTGGGAGTAGGTGGAGGAAACCTTATTGTTCCAGCTCTCGTATGGCTTGGATTTGATCCGAAAAAAGCTTCTGCCACAACCTCTTTTATAGTAATTTTTTCATCATTTGCAGGCTTTTTAGGGCACATCTCCCTTGGAAACATTGATCACAGTTTGTTAATATTGTGTGCTATTGGCTCAATTTTAGGAGCCTTCCTTGGAAACTATCTTATGAGGAGGAAACTTTCTGCACCTCAGGTTAAAAAAGTCATAGGAATTGTGTTATATCTCATAGCAATAAAAATGATATGGGATTTGATAAAATAGTTGCTAAAAAGAAAAAAGAAGCTGTAAGAAGCAGTTACTCAAAACAGAGCTTTTACTTGTGGTCTTTTTTACAAATTCTTCAGGAATAAAAAAACTATGGCCTGCTAAAATCTCTAAATGTTTAAATTTTTTCTCAAGAATAAAGTTTACTTCGTGCCCTAAGCTCTTTCCAGAAGAACCAGTTTTATCTCTCCTCCAAATGCCACCAGGGGAATACCAGGCATCCTTCTCTTTATCAAGCGTAAAGTAATGATATTCTGTTCGCAAAGTAAAAGCGGATGAGGGATGCAAAACCAAATCTATTCTGTGCTCCCTTATATTTCTCCAAAAAAATAAATTCATCCATCCACCGTAAAGAGTTGTATCTGCTCCACTAAAAATAGCATCAAATGTTTCGTGTTTCCCATCTTTTGGATTGTTATCTCCTGAGCCAACTACATATTGAACACTAAGCTGAGGCTTCCATGGTAAGTCTAAAAAGGTATATCCTAAAATAAAAACCAACCCATAAGCATCAGCTGTATCCCCTGCATAATCCCCAAACTCTTTTACAAAAATAACATCATAATTCCAGGGTTTTTTCTCCCCAACAAGTCTTAATCCAGCAAAATGAATATAGCTATTTCCAACTTTCTTTTCTCCCTTGACTTTTCCAGAAGTATCAGCTTTATAAACATAAAAAACTTCTAATGGAAAGTTTAAAAACTTATTGTAAATAGCAAAAGCTGTAACCCCGCTATAAGTTTTATCAGGCCAGATGTGAGGATCATGCAAAATGTAACGACCGAGAATAAAGTTACTTTCTAAGATTTTATTTCGCGAGATAAGTCTTACTGCATCCCATCTGTATCTTCCCGTATTTCCCCAATCCCCTGGACCAAAAATTCTCCTATCACCGAAAAGTAAGTTTTGTCTCCCCACACGAAAGCCAAAGTTGTGATTTATCCAGTATTCTATATAAAGTTCATTTATGTCTAAAGGATCATGATAAGGATTGTTTTTCCCTCTGTAATTTTTGTCAGAAACTGGAGAATCAACAATCTCTGAATCTTGAAGTTGAAGATAAATTTTAAATTTCTTAGAAATCTTTGATTCTATTTCTAATCTTAGTCTTGAAAGAAGATAACTCTCCTGCGATTTGGCTTTTAAATCTACTGTGTTGTAATTGTTTAAAAATTCATAACGAAGCCTGTAGGTCCCGCTTATCTCAAAAATTCTATTATCTCCAAAAGAAATACCTGTCCAAAACAGGCTTACAAAAATTAAACTCCAAAATAAAGACTTAAAATACATTACTTTATAATTATTTTTATTTTTTGGTTTCTCTTAAAGCTTTACCAATATCTGCCCTTGAGATAATTCCTATTAAATTTCCTTCTTTATCTGTAATAACCAATCTTCCTATACCTTCATTTATCATTATTTCAAGAGCTTGAGAAAGGGTAGCTTCTTTGTCAATAGAAATGATGTTTTTGGTCATAACTTCTTCTACTTTTTTAATATTCCATTCATTTTTGGGAATTTCACTCAAATCTGTTTTTGTAATAATACCAACTAATTTTTCCCCATCAAGAACAGGAAGTCCACTTATAAGGTGTTTTTGCATAAGATTTTGGGCTTCGCTAAGAGTTGATTTGCTTTGACCTTTAATTTTTCAAGAATAAAAATTCCAAGTTCTTTCTTATAAGCAGGGAAATCAAGAAGACTTTCAAACTGGCTGGGAAAGACACTCTATTTACCACTTAGATAATAGGATATAAAAACTAAAAGCATACCAGGAAATAAAAGGCTGTAACCACCAGTCATTTCAGCGATAAGAAGAAGGGTTGAAATTGGGGCTTTTGCTGCGCTTCCAAAAAGGGAAACCATACCTACTATCATAAAAGAGGAAATAGGAAGATTAAGAGAGGTATGTTGATTTAGAAATAGGGCATAAAAAGCTCCAGTTAAACCACCTATCATAACCGAGTGACCAAAAATACCTCCTGAACCGCCAGATCCAAGTGTAAAAGAGACTCCAAAGATTATTCCTAAAATTCCAAGAAAAACTTCTTTAAGATCCGCAATTTTTCCATCCATTATGAGCTGAAGCCAACCATATCCATTTCCAATAGCCATCGGAGTTAAAATTTCTATACATCCAGTAAAAAGTCCTCCTATAGAGGGTTTTAAATAAAAAGGAATTTTAAGCATATCAAATAGTCCTTTTATCACGAAAAAAAATCCAGATAAAAAACCTTACCACTAAGGCACAAAGTAATCCAAGTCCAATAAAAAAGAAAAGATGGATAGGCTCAAAGGATGAAGGAATGTCTGTTTTAAATATAGGTTGAAAACCAAAATGAAGTCCGTAAGTTATATAAGAAACGATACAAGCAATGAAGGAAAAAATAGCTACTTCAATGTCAAAGTCCTTTCTAAAAAAAGACTTCACCGCTTATAACAGCTCCTGCAAGAGGAGCTTTAAAAATGGCAGCAATACCTGCACCGAGTCCACCTGCAAGAAAGAGTCTTTTTTCTTTTTCAGAAAGTTTAAAATACTTAGCTAAATTTGAGCCTACTCCTGCTCCAATAAAAGCAATAGGTCCTTCTCTTCCAGAAACCCCTCCTGTACCTATAATAATAGCTGAAGTAAGTAGCTTAACAAAGGAATCCTTTAAGGATAATGGCTTTTGCTGATGAAAGGCATGAATGGCTGCATCTGTTCCAACACCAGCAGAGTGAGGAGATAAAAAATAAGTGATAATTCCTGAAAAAATCCTCCCAGAGCAACAATTAAAGGTAATCTATATAGGGGTTATTAAAAATGAAAATATAAGTTTCGCTATTCCCACCCTCGCCTGCGGGTTTTGGTTGAAAATACCCTACCAATCCTTCAAGGGCAAGGTGAGTAACGATTTTAATAGCATACATAAAGAAAATAGCAGAAATCCCTACACTAAGCCCAATTAATACAGAAAAAAGAATGTAATTTTTTTAAAAAGAAAAAATTTAAAATTCATCAATCTAAGGTTTTTACAATTTTTTCAAATTCCTCTAAAGGTATGGGCTTTGCCAAATAAAAACCCTGTAAGTAATCAATCCCAAGAATATATAATAAGTCTGCAAGCCTTTCTTCCTCTACATGCTCAGCAACTGTTTTCATCTCGAGTTCCTTTGCTATAAAGTTTATTGCCTTAACTACACTTACATGTCTTTTTGATTTCAAAATTTCTTTAACTATAGATCCATCTATTTTTAAGAAATCAGCTTCAACATTCACTAAATAAGACAAAGAAGCATATCCCATACCAAAGTCATCTATAGCAAAGTATATTTTTTCTTCCTTTATAGCTTTACTTAAAGGTAATAAAAGTTCCACATGTTCAATAAGGGAATGTTCGGTGATTTCAATAACTGGATAAACTTCATACTTTTCAACTATTTCTTTCAAAACTTTAATCTCTTCAATTAGTTTATTTATCTTTTTTAATCCCCTTAGTGTTTTATTTATAAATAGATATTTGTTTTTAAATAGTTTTAAAACCTTATCTTTATTTATTTTTTCAAAAACTATATCTTCAAGTTCGTCAATGTAGTCTTTTTCATTAGCAACCTTTATAAATTTTCCTGCACTTATTATTTCTCCTTTTTCATCAAGAATTCTTAAAAGAACCTCAGCTCCTACTATTTTTCTTTTTTCTGAATCAAAAATAGGCTGAATAAAAGGTAAAACCCTTTTCTCATAAATTGCTTTTTCTATTAAATTTTTAATTTGGAAATGTTCCTTAGATTCTTCCACAAACTTTTTATTAAAAATTTCCCATCTGTTTTTACCTTTGGTCTTAGCTCTTTTCAATGCAATTTCACAGGTTTCTAAAAGCTCAGAAGCTGTTTCACCATCGTGAGGATAAAAAGCAACTCCCAAGGAGGCTGTAAATTTTATAAATGACCCTTTATGCTTAAATTCATACTTCTTTATTAAATCCATTAAATTTTCTAATAACTCAAAAGTTTCAAGGAAGGTGCAATCGTAAAAGGCAATTAAAAATTCATCTTTTTTTCTTTTACCTAAAAATATTTTTGGATAGGTTAAATTATTCTTTAAATAGATGCCAAAATTTTCAAGCAGTATTTCTCCGATTTTAAACCCAATTTCAAAGCTTAATTCTAAAAAGTCATCTATATCAAGTAAAATAACAGCAATGGTTTTAGTTTTCCCTAAAAGTAATATATATTCATCTAAAAGCTTTAAAAATTCTTCTTTTGTAAGAATGTGCTCCTCTATGCTATCTAAAACTTCTTTTTCAAAGGGTTGTTCTTTTTTTAACTTTTCATTTACAAAGTTGAGAAATTTTTTGTCAAAAGTTTTAAAGTGTTCATAAGTAGCCTTTTCAAAAAATTCTAAAGCATCAACTAAATATTCCTTTCCTTCTTTTCTTTTTATTAAAATTTCTGCTATTCCCTTTTTTATAAATTCGTGTTCTTTTTTGTGTTTTTCAAAATCTGGCCATTGCACTTTTTCCATTAAGGCTTCTTCGGTAGATAAATGTTCTACTATCTGATCAATGAGTTCGTCAATAATTTTATTAATCTTTTCTTTTGAATAACCAAGTTTTTGAGAAGAATAAAGTAAATATGTTAATTCAGCTAACTTTTTATGTTGTTCATCTAATTTTTTGACTTCTAAAATAAGTTCTTTCCATTCTGAAAATTCTCCCATTTTTTATTCTGGTTAAATAATTTTTTGGTTTAATTATACTTGAAATAGATTAAAGATAAATGATTTTTTAAAAAATTTTTACGGAGCTTTTACTACTTTAGGAACAACTATCATTCTTTCATAAAGTTGAGGTGCATTTTTTAGAATATCTTCTATATACGGAAATTCTTTAACTTCATCTTCTCTAAAAGGTGTTTCAACTTTTAAGGTATGGAAGGTGGGAGCTACATTTTCTGTGTCAAGAGTCTGTAGTTTTTTGAAATAGTCTAAAATTCTTGAAAGTTCTTCAGTTAAGACCTTTGCCTCCTCTTCGTTAAGTTCAAGCCTGCAAAGATGAGCAATTTTATAAACCTCTTCTAAAGAAATAGCCATATCTTTCCTCCCAATTTTTCTTTCTCTGCTTTTTTAAGTTTTAAGTATAACCAATTTTTTGCCTTTTTAAAAGCCTTTTCCGGGTTATAACCTAATATTAAATAAGAAAGAAGTGCTGAAGAAAAGGCACATCCTGTTCCGTGAAAGTTTCCAGCTATCTTTTTTTTCTTAAAAAAGAAATTTTTTTCTTGGCTAAAAAATAAGTCCCATACGAATTGAGATTCTAACCAGCCAGTTATAATCACTACTTTTGGACCAAGTTTAGTTATTTTTTTAGCTATCTCTAACATATCTTCTCTTCTTTTAATAGGTTTTTCTGTTAAAATTTCTGCCTCTAATATGTTTGGAGTTATAAAATCGACAAAGGGTAAGATTTCCTCTTTTAAAACCTCTATAAAATCTGAGGAAGAAAAGAGCTCGTAATTTAAAGTTGCTTTAAGCACTGGATCAAGAACAACCCAGTCAATGTTTTTTCTTTCTTTTCTTAAAAATTCTCCAAGAATTTTTGCGTTTTCAGGAGTTCCTATCATTCCTATTTTAACTCCTAAAACAGGAAGATCTTCAAAAATAAGGTTTAAAGAATCCTTAAGGTATTCTGAAGAAGTAGCTTCCCATCCTTTGAAAACTGAAGTATTTTGTAAGGTTAAAGTTAAAGGAATACCTGCTCCTTTAAGCCCAAAAAGACCGAAAACTTTGATATCAAGAAGAACTCCTGCTCCGCCTGTTGGGTCAAATCCAGCTACACTTAAAACTATTCCTTTTTTTCCCAATTCTTTCATTTTATTTTCCGATACAGAAAGTTGAAAAGATTTGAGTTAAAACATCCTCAGTGGTTACTTCTCCTATTATTTCAGAAAGGCTTGAAACTGCAGATCTTATTTCAATTGCTACAAGCTCTGGGAGTGGATTAGGTTTTTCAAGTTCTTTAAGGGCATTTAAAAGATACTCCTTAGCAGCCTCAAGTGCAACTTTTTGTCTAAGGTTAGGAACTACCTCCGGAACTTCCCTCCCTTTTTCTGAGGTTATCTTTTCAGAGATTTTTTTACACAAAACATCAAGATTTTTCCCCTCTTTAACTGAAATTTCTAAAAATTCCTCAATACCCCATTTGGCAAGCTCTTTTTTCCATTCTTCTAAGTGATTTGGTTTGATGTCTATTTTATTCAAAACCACTAAGTGAGGAAAATTTTTAACTTCTTTATAAATCTTGTAATCTTCTTCAGAGGGGTGTTCGCTCACATCAACTAAAAACAGTATAAGGTCAGCCTCTTTAAACTTCTTTTTTGCTCTTTCTACTCCTATTTTTTCTACTATATCTTCTGTCTCTCTGAGTCCTGCTGTATCTATAAGTTTTACTGGAAGTCCTTCAATAGTTGCTTCTTCTTCCAAAAAGTCTCTTGTGGTTCCTGGAATAGGAGTAACGATAGCTCTTTCTTCTTTTAAAAAAGCATTCATTAAAGAGGATTTTCCTACATTGGGTTTTCCAGCTATAACTAAACTTATCCCTTCTTTGTAAATTTTTCCCTCTTCATAGTTTTTAATAAGGGTATCAATTGTGGGTAAGATTTTTTCTTTTATTTTTTGAGATAGTTTTTCTGGTTCCATTATTTCTATATCTTCTTCTGGAAAGTCTATAGCACTTTCAACCAAAACAAGAATTTCCATAAGTTCGTTTTTTAGATAAATTATCTTTTCTGAGAGTTTTCCCATAAGTGTATTTAAAGCAAGATTAAGGGCTGTTTCAGTTTTTGCTGAAACGAGTTCTTGTATGGCTTCTGCTTGAGAAAGATCTATTCTACCATTAAGATAGGCTCTGAGAGTAAATTCTCCTGGTTCTGCCGGTCTTGCACCTGCCAAAAAAACAAGTTCTAATATCTTTTTTAATATGTAATATCCGCTGTGTGCATATATTTCTACTACATCTTCGCGAGTGTAAGTTTTTGGTTTTTTCATATAAACAGCAAGAACTTCATCTATAACCTTTCCATCCCTTGGATCAACAATGAAACCGTAATAAAGCCTATGCGACTCAAAATCAGTTCTTGGTTTAAGTGGACGAAATATTTTTTTGAGTATAGAAAGAGCAGAATCTCCGCTTATTTTAATTACACCAATAGCCCCCCTTCCAGGAGGGGTTGCAATAGCAGCTATGGTATCTTCTGTGTAAAGCTTAGGTCTCAACTAATCTTTCCAATTTAATATAACCTTCTTTTGTTTTCCTTCTCCTTCAATTTTGTAATCTATGTTTTCTTCCTGTTTTATAAGATTTATTACAATTTTTTGTTCTCTTTGAGAGCTTATTTTTATTATTTGAGGTTCTTTAGTATTTTTAATTTTTTCAATGGCTTTTTTTACTGCATTAACCAGCTTTTTTTCTTTTTCTATGTCAATACCTTCTGGTTTTAGAACTATTTTTGGTCCAACTCCTAAAGCTCTGGCTACTACTTTATTGGTTAAAAACTCAAGTGCTGTTAAAGGCTCTGCACCATTTTGAATTAAATACTTTACATCTTCTCCTGAAAGAAGAATTTCTACTTGCATTTTATCCTTAAGGATGTTTGTTTTTGCTTCAATCTGAAGGTTTGCATAATTTAACACATCTTTGACAAACATAAGTGCACGGTTTGCCCTTTCTGAAAGAACTTTCTCAGCTTTTATTTTAGCTCTAACTCTTATTTTTTTACCTGGAAGACCCAAAAGACCTGAAGAAGAAGTAACTTCTAAAATTTCTAATTCTAAGTCCTCTGGAACACAACCCAATTCTTGACAAGCAATTTCAAGCAATTGATCTAAACTCTTTCCCTCCAGTTCTTTTTCCATCATAACCCCTCCATTTTAAAATTATTTTTTAAGAAGTCTAATTGTAAAAATTTGTTGTATAATGGATAAGATGTTATTCACAAACCAGTATAAAACTAATCCAGAAGGGAAATTTACAAAAAGAATTATAAAAAACAGAGGCATAAAAAGCATCAGCTTATTTTGTAAAGGATCTGTAGAGGTAGGTGTAAGTTTTTGCTGAATAAACATAGAAGCACCCATTAAAAGAGTAAGCAGAGGTATTCCCCCTAAATAGGGTATGTGAAAATTCCCTACATAAAGTCTTTCAGGAGCACTTAAATCATCAATCCACAACATAAAAGGAGCATGTCTCAATTCAATTGCCATAAGTAATACCTTATAAAAGGCTATAAATATGGGAATTTGAATAAGTATAGGTAGACATCCCGAAAAGGGATTTATTTTGTATGCTTTGTAAACATTCATTAATTCTTTATTTAAGGTCTGAGGATCATCCTTGTATTTCTCTCTAAGTCTTTGAATAATAGGCTGGATCTCCTGCATCCTTTTCATACTTTTATAACTTATGTGATTTAAAGGAAAAAACAAAACCCTTAATAAAATGGTTACAAAAATAATGTCCCAGCCAAAATTGTGGGTAAACTGATGACTAAATTTTAAAATATAAAGAAGTGGTTTTGCTATGAAATCAAAAATTCCAAAATAAAGAGCCTTCCCTAAAAGTGGATATTCTTTTTTCATTTCCTCTATTTTCTTAGGTCCCATATAGAGTTTAAATTTATAAATTATCTCCTCTCCAGGTTTGAGTTCAAAGGCAGGAGACCATAAAATAAATTCCTGAGTATTCTTATCAATCTTTCTAAAAGTTGCTCTATAATTCATCTTTTCAGAATTTTGGGGAATCACTGCTACCATAAAATAGGTATCCTCATATCCTAAATACTTCAAAATTCCTTCATATTCTTCTATATTATCTCTTAACTTTACTTCGTTCAAATGATCTGTATAGTAAAACGGACCTTTAAACACATATTTTGTTCCATCTGAAAATGGAGAAAAAACTCCTCTTACAAGAATTCTATCCTTGATGATGTTATTTCCCTTATTTAGTACTCTAAAAGAAACATCAACAAAATACGAATCTCTTTTAAAAATAAAGCTCTTTTCTAAGATTATATCCTTAAAAGCACTTGTGAAATTTAAGTTCTCAATAGTTGAATTTTCAAAGGAAAAATTGTTTTTTTCAGGACCCTTATAGTTTATTATAGCTACCTCTGGAGCTCTTGCAAAATAAATTTCTAAAGGAAGTGATTCAGAGGGAGAAGATACAAGTTCTACAGGTTCGTTTTTGTTTTTTTCTTTAGAATAATTTTTCAGCTGAAATTTATTAAATCTTGCACCTAAGGAAGTGATTACTGCTTCATATTTGGGGGAATTTATAGTGTAAGTGTTTAAACTATCTGTAAAGGTTTTAGAAATATTTATTTTTTCAAGTTTTACTTCTTTTTTAGAAAAGCTTTCTTCTTTTTGAACTTGTGTGTTATTGGTAACATTTTGCAGTGGTTGTGGAGAGGGCACAAGTTTCATGTAAAAATAGTTGAAAATGATAATAACCGCAATTGAAAGAATAACAGCTAAAAGCACTCTTTTTTCCATGGAATTTTTTCCTCCTTTTTTGAAGAATTCGCACAAACCGGATCATAACCTCCTGAAGAAAAGGGATGACACCTAAGAAGTCTTTTAAAACCTAAATAACTACCCTTAAGGATACCAAATTTTTCTATGGCTTCTTTAATATATTCGCTACAGGAAGGATAAAACCTGCAATTAACACCAAAGTAAGTGAAAAAAACAGGAGAAATAAATCTTTGATAAAGGGCAATAGATTTAATTATCAACTCTTTTATCATGGAAAGAAATCTCTTTTTTCCTCAAGGAAAGAAGTTTTTCTTTTACTATCTCCAAAAATTCTTTATATTTCAAATTAAGCAAATTTGGGTGAGGAATTATTATTATATCACAATTTTCAGGGAACCAATCCTTGTTTCTTCTAAAAAGTTCTCTTATCCACCTTTTTATTTTGTTTCTTTGTGTGGCTTTTTTGATTTTTTTAGAAACAACTATCCCAAGCCTTCTATAATTCAATTCGTTTGGCGTATACATAATTAACAAAATTGAATCAATCCAAAGCTTTTTACCATTTTTAAAAACTTTTTCAAATTCCTTATTTTTTCTGAGTCTCTCTTTTTTAGATAGTCCTTCTTTTTTCACGCACGAAGTTTAAACTAAAATTAGACGGTAAGACGCCAGCGTCCTTTTCTTCTTCTGTTTTTGAGAATTCTTCTCCCAGAACGGGTTTTCATTCTTGCTCTAAATCCATGTCTTCTTTTCATCTTTATTCTGCTTGGCTGATAGGTCCTTTTCATAAGATCCCCCACAAGAAAAATTTTTTCTAAATTTTTAAAGATATTAACATCTTTTAAAAATTTTTCTACAGTTTAAAATAAGGAAAAAACCTTTTAAAGGTTACTATGAAAAATTATAAAATCAACGAGGTTTTAAATCAGATTTTAGTAGAAAAATATTATGAGGTTTTAAAAAGAAAACAAAAAGGGCTTTACTTTAGACCCTTCTGGGATAGAACACCCATTGATTTTAAAGAATATCTTTTAAGAGAAAAATTTGTTATTATTGCAGAAGTAAAAAGAAGAACTCCTCTAAATGACGATTTTAGAGCTGATTTCAATCCTCTTTTTTTAGCGGAAGCTTATGAAAGAGGAGGAGCAAAGGCAATTTCAGTAATTACTGAAGAAATATATTTTGGAGGGTCTTTGGAATATTTAGCAAGTATAAGAAGTAGAACCACGCTTCCCATTTTAAGAAAGGACTTTATTCTTGATCCTATTCAAATTGAAGAAGCAAAGGCTTTTGGAGCAGATGTAGTTTTACTAATAAGCTCAATTCTTGATGAAAAGGAACTTTCAGAACTAATAAAGTATGCAAAAAAACTCAATCTTTCAAGTATTGTAGAGATTCATAATGAAGAAGATCTTGAAAAGGCTTTAAATGCTGGAAGTTCAATTATAGGTATAAATAACAGAAATCTTGCTAATCTTAAGGTAGATATAAAACAGAGTCTTAAACTTTTCCCTCTTATTCCTAAAGGTATTCCTGTAATTGCAGAAAGTGGTTATAATAGTGCTGAGGAACTTAAAAATTTAAAAAAATTGGGATTCAAAGGGGTTTTGATAGGAACTTCTTTGGTAAAAAGTTTAGATCCTGAAAAAAAACTCAGAGAATTTGTGGAGGGGTTGAATGCAGTACAGTCCTAACTTTGAAAAGGGTGGGGGTTTGGTCCCTGCAATTGTGCAAGATTATAATTCTGGAAAGGTTTTGATGCTTGGTTTTATTAATAAATTAGCCTGGGAAAAAACTTTAGAAACTGGGCTTGTCCATTTTTATAGCAGAACGAGAAACAAAATCTGGCTTAAAGGTGAAACCTCAGGGCATTATTTAGTAGTAAAAGAAATTTATGTTGATTGTGATGAAGATACTATTCTTTTTAAAGTTGAACCAAAAGGACCTGTTTGTCACGAGGGATATATGAGTTGTTTTTTTAGAAAACTTGAAAATAATAGGCTTAAAATTGTTGAAGAGAAATTGTATAATCCGGAGGAGGTTTATGGAAAAGCTTAAATTTGGAATTCCCAAAGGAAGCCTTGAAAAAGCAACTATTGAACTTTTTGAAAAAGCTGGGTGGACAATAGAGGTGCATCACAGAAATTATTTTCCAGAAGTTGACGATCCAGAGTTAGAAATGGTAATATGCAGACCTCAGGAGATGAGCAAATATGTAGAGGCTGGTATTCTTGATGCAGGAATTACAGGAAAGGACTGGATTTTAGAAAATGAATCAAAAGTAGTAGTTGTTGAGGATCTTATTTATTCAAAAATAAGTAAAAAACCTGCAAGATGGGTTCTTGCAGTAAAAGAAGACTCAGGTATTGAAAAACTCGAAGATCTCAGAAATAAAAAAATAAGCACCGAGCTTGTTAATTTTACGAAGAAGTTTTTTGAACAAAGGGGGATTCCTGTTGAAGTAAGTTATTCTTGGGGAGCAACAGAAGCAAAGGTAGTTCAAAATTTGGCAGATGCAATTGTTGAAGTAACTGAAACAGGAACTACTATAAAAGCCCACGGACTAAAAATAATCTATGAACTTCTTGTAACTTACCCTCAGCTTATTGCTAATGAAAAAGCCTGGCAGAATGAATGGAAAAGAAGGAAAATAAAGCAAATTGCAGTTTTACTCAAAGGTGCTTTAAATGCTCATAAAAAAGTAGGATTAAAAATGAATGTTCCTGAAGAAAGTTTAGAAAAGGTAATTCAAATTTTACCAAGCATAACTTCTCCTACCATTTTTCCACTTTATAATAAAAAATGGTATGCTTTAGAGGTAGTAGTTTCTGAGAAAGAGGTAAGAGAACTTGTGCCAAAGCTTTTAGAACTGGGAGTTCAAGGAATTATTGAGTATAGTCTTAACAAAGTTATATAGGAAAGCAGATGCAAAGACTTCCTTTATATTACATAAAACCTGGCATGAGAACTTATGAAGAAGTTATTGATGCTAATGGAAGAGTTCTATGTGGAAAAGGAGTAGAAATAACCGAAGAGCATATCAAAAAGTTTGAAGAATTTGGGGTAACCTTTGTTACCGTTGAAGGAAATCCAGTTAAACTTCCTTGGGAAAAAAGCTTGGAAGAAGAGTTAAAAGAGCTGGAAGAAAGATTTGAAGGCATAAAAGACGAAAATCTTCTTGAAATAAAAAGACTTTTTAAAGAATTTTTAGAAGAAAAGCATAAAAAACTAACAATTTCTGAAGACACCACAAAATAGTAATTAAAAATGAACCCTGATCTTTTGGAAAAAAGAAAAGCAATTAAGAAAAAGCTTAGAAAACTTGAAGGACTCCCTACACTTCCTCCCATTGTTCAAAAACTTAATGTTATGATAGAGGACGAAAAAACTTCCATTCATCAAATTGCAGATCTCATAGAAAAAGATCAGGTCATAACTACAAAATTGTTAAGATTAGCTAACTCAGCTTTTTATGGATTTCCCAAAAAAGTAAGCACTGTGAGAAATGCACTCATGCTTCTTGGATTCAATGTAGTGAAAGTTTTAATTCTTACATCCTCTATTTTTGACATTATCTATAAAGAAGATGTAGGGCTTTGGGAACATTCTATAGGTGTTGCAGCTTGTTCCAAAATTCTTGCAGAAAAACTGGGATTGAAAGAACCTCAAGAGGTAGCCACATCTGGTCTTCTCCATGACCTCGGAATAATTATCCAAAAAGTGGTGTTTAAAGATGATTATGAAAAAATAAATGAACTGGTAAAAAATGGTATGGATGCCCTTTCTGCAGAAAAAGAAATTCTTGGAATTGATCACGCAGAAATGGGGAGCTTCCTTATGAGAAGCTGGAATTTACCTGATAGATTAGTAGAAGCAGTAGATGCTCATCACGAGCTTGAAAGAGCTAAGGAATTTAAAAAAGAAGCAGCTATAGTTCATCTTTCAGATATTTTGATTCATGTAAGAGGTTATGGAACATCTCTTTATAAAAAAGTGCCACCTTTACAGGAAAAGGCTTTAAAAATTTTAAAACTAAACCTTTTAGAAATAAAGGACATCTTTTTTAAATTGGAACCCAAGCTTTACGAATTAAAATTTTTTACCGAAGAGCTTAAAAGAGAAATAGAGCCAATTAGTTAAAATGTTTCTCTCAAAAAAACTTATTTATGCTTTTATTAAAAAGAATAAACCTTTAAAAGAGTGGAAAAATGCCCTCATTCCATTTTTAAAAAGCAAGTATGCTTTCAAAACTTTCTACGATTTCAAAAAATTTCTAAATGCTTTTTTCTTTAATCCTCCTTCTATAGTGTTGTACTATTATCCTAAAGACAAAGAGGGCTTAAAAAAGGTTATAGAAATTAAAAAGAGTTTTAATTTAATTAGTATCCCTCTGATCTTAATCCTTGATGAGCTTGATTTTGATCTTTTATTTTCTATAGCTGACTGGACAGATGACTTTTTTATTTTAAGTGATAAAACTGAAGAAGCCTATCTCAGAATTGAATATGCTTTAAAAAAGCTTGACAGAATTTCAGATAATAATCCTTTAACGGGTCTTCCTGGAAATACATCAATTTCAAAGGCAATAGAAAGACTAATGGATAGTTTAAAACCTTATGCAGTAGCTTATGTAGATCTTGATAATTTTAAAGCTTATAATGATGCTTACGGGTTTACTGCAGGAGATGAAATGATTAAAAATCTGGCAAGAATCCTTGTAAACGCTTTATCTGAATTTTCAAAGAATGATCATTTTGTTGGACATATAGGAGGGGATGATTTTGTATTTATTGTACCTTTGGAAAAGGTCGAAGAAATTTCTAAAGAAATTATAAAACGTTTTGAGCTTCTTTTACCTTCATTTTTAAAGGAGGAGGATTTAAAAAGAGGATATTTTGTTTCATTGAGTAGAACAGGAGAGGTCTCTAAAATACCCCTTCCCTCAATTTCTATAGCTATAGTGCCTGTCTGGAAGGGAAAGTTTAAACACATTGGAGAAATCTCTGCAAGGGCAGCAGAAGTTAAAAAGGTAGTAAAATCCTTAGAAGGTAGCAACTACTTTATAGATAGAAGAAAATGAGCTGGAATTCTGTCATCGGTGGATTAGTGCTGAGTGTTTTGGTAATTCTTTTAGAATTTTATGGTATTCCTCTAAATATCATAGAAAGCTTTTATAACAGTTCATTAATATTAATTGTATTAGGTCTTATAGGAGGAGCTTTTATATCTTCTTGTTTTAGCAATAACTTTGGATTTAAAATACCTCCTAAAATTGAAGTATTTAAAGCAATTTTCGCAGGAATTTTAATGGGAATGGGTTCTGCTTTGGCTTTTGGAGATAATATAGGAGGATTTTATACTGCTACAGCTAATCTTTCGGCAAGCGGACTTACCATGTTTGGAGGACTAATTGTAGGAACATTAATAGGAATAAGGTATTTAATCTGGGAATCAGAAAAATTTCCTTCTAAAGGTGGAATAAATGTTTATATTAAAAAATTTGGATTTTTTATGGGTTTAGCTGTTATTTTTATTATTTTATGGGGAAGTTTAAAGCAATTTTTATTAATTTTTTCAGCTTTGGCGGGATTTTTCTTCCATAGAAGTAAACTTTGCATGGCAAAGGCATTAAGAGAACCTTTTGTCTCTGGAGAATCTTTCATGACAAGAGGTTTTGCTGTAAGTTTGCTTATAGCAGTGGTTGGTATTTCTTACTTAAAATTTGCAAAAATTCAGGATCCAGGATTTTATGTACTTCCCGCATTTATGTTAGGCTCTTTTATAGGAGGTATTTTATTTGGTTTGGGTATGATTTTAGCAGATAGCTGTGCTCTGAGTATGTTATGGAAGCTTGGAGAAGGACAACTTAAGATGTTAATTGTATTAGTATTTTTTATTTTGGGAAATTTTGTGTCAAAATCTTATTTAAATAATATCTTAATGCTCTGGGGAAAAAATTATTTTTGGAAAAAAGTCTTTTTAGCAGAGTATTTAACTTATTCTGGAGCTATTTTAACTATCGTTGCAATTATTTTGTTATGGCTTATTTTTTCTGAGTGGGCAAGAAAAACCAAAAAATTTGTTATAAAGATTTAAAAATTTATTCTATTTTTTGAAAAGTTCATTGTAGAAATATTCGTAAATTCCTCTTTCGTTTCTTTTTTTCTTTTCTTCTTCAAACATTTTAAGTTCTTTTCTTTTTATTTTACCACTTATAGTTTTTGGAAGACTTTCAACAAATTCTATTATTCTTGGGACTTTAAATTTAGCAAGAATTTCTTGGCAATGTTTAAAAAGTTCTTTGGCTATTTCTTCAGAGGGTTGATATCTTGGTTTTAAAACTACGAAAGCTTTTACTATCTGCCATCTTATGGGATCAGGGCTTCCTACCACTGCTACTTCTGCCACTGCAGGATGTTCAAGTAGAACACTTTCAACCTCAAAAGGTCCTACTCTGTAATCTGAGGTTTTAATCACATCATCTGCCCTTGCTACAAACCACCAGTAGCCGTTTTCGTCAAAATAGGCTTTATCTCCGGTTAAATAATAGTTCTTAATAAAGGCATCCTCTCTATTGTTGCCAAAATACTCCTTTAAAAGACCCAAAGGTTTTCTATTCAATTTAACTGCTATATTACCTGTAGTATTTGGAGTTTGAATTTCTTTTAAATTATCGTCTAAAAGAACTATTTCATACATAAAAGTGGGTTTCCCAAAAGAACCAGGGGATATTTTTTCTTTAAACCAAGGAGGATTACCAATCATTGCAGTACTTTCAGTTTGTCCATAAAAATCTCTGATTTCGATTCCTGTCCATTCTTTCCATTTTTTAATTATTTCTGGATTTAAAGGTTCTCCAGCACTTACTGCTTCTCTTAAATTTTTAAATTTTAGTCCCTTTTTTTCAATATCCACAAGAACAAACATTCTCCAAGCAGTAGGTGGAGCGCAGAAAGTATTTACTTTGTAATAATCTATAGTTTCTAAGTATTTTTCTGGATTAAACCTTTTGAAATGTATCCCTAAAACAGTTGCCCCTACAGAAAAAGGAGCAAAAAAGGAACTCCAAGCAAATTTTGCCCACCCTGCTGCACTTAAATTGTTGTGAAGGTCCTCTGGTTTTATGTTTATTATAGAAGCGGTTGAAAGATGCCCAAGTGGATAACTTACAGCCGTATGAATTACACCTTTTGGTAATCCAGTAGTTCCTGAAGTAAAAAAACAAAAGATAGGATCATCTGCACTTGTATTTTCCCCTTCACAATTTGTCGGTTCTATACAGTTTATTGACTCCCATCCTTTTTTCTCCCCAACAACAATTTTTACTTTTGGTTTAAATTTAATAATTTCCAAAACCTTATCAACAATTTCTGCTGAATACTCATCTGCTATGATTGCAGAAGGTTTGGCAATTTTAAATCTATACTCTAAATCTCTTTCTTTAAGTATGTTTGCATGGGGAACACCTATGAATCCACCTTTTACAGCAATGTAATGGCAGAACCAAACTTCAGGAATTAAGGGCAACATAAAATGAAAAAACTCACCTTTTTTAACTCCCCTTTTCCTTAAAAACTCTATTATACCATTTGAAATCTTAGCAAAATCTTTGTAAGTATATTTTTTTTCTTCTCCAGTGTCTAAATCAACCCAGTAAAGTGCTATTTTTTCACCGTTATTCTTAACATGAATTCCTTCAAAAATTTCTTGAGCCCAATTAAATTTTTCAATTTTTAATTTATTAAGTTTTTCAAAAAATTTTTGAAATTTTTCTTCTTTTTCCGAATCTTCCAATTTTGTTATTTCTATAAACTCTTCAAAAATATCCCTCATTTTTTTTAAACCTCTACCAAAAATTTTGGAAAGATTATTATAAGTAAAAATTTTAGAAAGTCAAAGTAAAAGTGAATTTAGTTACGAGTTTTAAAAAGATTGAGATAGTAAAGAATGCCGAGGGCGGGAGTCGAACCCGCACGGGGTTAACCCCCAGCGGATTTTGAGTCCGCCGCGTCTTCCAGTTCCGCCACCTCGGCTTTTTACAAAAATATATTCTAATAAAGTTTGAAATTTTTACAATACCTATTATATTTAATTAAAAACCTTATAATCCCTAAAAGGGAGAAGTTTTTATGGCAGGACATTCTCATTGGGCACAGATAAAAAGAAAAAAGGCAGCTCAAGACGCAAAAAGAGGACAACTTTTCACCAAACTTATAAAAGAAATCATAGTTGCTGTAAGAACAGGTGGAAGTGGAGATCCTGAGCTTAATCCACGCTTAAGAGCTGCCATTCAGGCAGCACGAGCTGCCAACATGCCTAAAGAAAATATAGAAAGAGCAATTAAAAAAGCTCTGGGATTGGAAGAGGGAACTCACTACGAAGAGGCGGTTTTTGAAGGATATGGTCCAGGTGGAGTAGCAATTCTTATTAATGCCATTACCGATAATAGAAGAAGAACAGTCTCTGAGTTAAGACATCTTTTTAGTAAATACGGTGGAAGTCTTGCAGAACCAGGAGCAGTTTCTTGGATATTTGAACTAAAGGGACTAATTGTAGTTCCTAAAAAGGAAGAAGAAAAGGTTCTTGAAATTGCTATAGAAAAAGGAGCAGAAGATACTAAAGAATATGAAAGTGAAATAGAGGTTATCACCGATCCTTCTCAATTTGAAGAAATCAAAAAAGCTTTAGAAAAAGCTGGAATTGAAATAACCTCCGCAAAAATAACTATGGTTCCAAAAACCGTTGTGCCTGTAGAGGATGAAGCTACGGCAAACAATCTTTTAAAACTTATGGAAGCCTTAGATGATCACGACGATGTTCAGCAGGTTTATGCTAATTTTGACATTCCCGAAAAAATTATGGAAGCCCTAAATAAATGAGAATTTTAGGAATTGACCCTGGTATAAATAATTTAGCCTTTGCTCTTCTTGAAGTCAAAAACGAAACTTACCAGTTAAAGGACTGGCAAACACTCAATACTAAAAACCAAAAAAATATCCCAGAAAAACTTGCTTATATCTTTAACAAACTCAAGGAAATTGTAGAAGATTTTAAACCTGATATAATGGGAATAGAGGAAACATTTGCTAAAACTTATCCGAGAGCAGGAAGCAGACTTGCTCAGGCTCAAGCAATAGCCCTTCTTGTTGCAGGTTTATACAATATCCCAGTAAAAACCTATCACCCCACAGAGATTAAAAAAATTCTTACTAAATATGGAAGAGCAGAAAAAAAAGACATTTCCCATATCTTAAATCTTTTTTTAAAAGAAAACATAATTAACTCTGATTTTGGTTTGAAATCTGATTCTCACAAAATGGATGCCCTTGCAATTGCTTTAACTTTGGCTCTGGAGTTTCAATCCTAAAATGCTTTATCAACTTAAAGGATTAATTAAAGAACTAATTCCTCCTAATAGACTTATTTTGCAAACTAATGAAAATATCTTCTGGGAGATATTTATTCCTCTAAATCTTACAAGCATTATAAAAGAAAATTTTTTAGAAAAGGAAGCCCTATTTTATGTAGTTCCTATTTTGAGAAAAAACGAATATATAGAGATATACGGTTTTTTAGCAAAAGAAGAAAGAGAACTTTTTATTAAACTCAATACTTTATCAAGAATTGGACCAAAGCTTGCTTTAAATATGCTTTCTGTTTTTACACCAGAAAAATTAAGAGAAATTATCCTTAACAAAAGTATAAAAGAACTTTCTAAAGTTCCTGGTATAGGTCCTAAGAGAGCAGAAAAACTTTATTTAGAATTAAAAAGTATCTTTCTAAAACCCTCTAAAAAGGGTATAATTATTCCTCCAGAAAAGGAATTGCTTCTTGAAGAGGCTAAAAGTTGTCTTATGAGCTTAGGATTTCAGAGCAAAGAAGTAGAAAATGTTTTATATAAAGTTTTTGAAGAAAATGATACCTTAGAAACTTTACTTAAAAAGGCTTTGAAGGAATTTTCTCCAAAATTAAAAGAGGAAACCTTTAAAGAAAATTAAAAAGCAAAATTTTAAAATGGTTTCCGGTCGTTTGAAAAATTATCTTTTAGAAGCGTATATTCATATTGAAAGATTAAAAGAAGTTTTAGATGCATTAAAAAGTCTTTATCCTTTGGATGTGAAAAAATATAATAATTTAGATGTTTCAGGAAAAAATCTACTTGATTCTCTTGCATTTAGGTTTGCAAAGCTTCAGGATTTGATTGGGGCATATTCAAGCATTCACCAATTTTATAGAGGTAAAAAAAATTGAAAGAAAAATTGAAACTAAGATTAAGTAAGTGGGAGATAAAAGCTATTAAAGCTGTTGCAAAAGAGGTTTTTGGAGAATGCAGAATATTTATATTTGGGAGCCGTTTAAGAGAAAAAAAAGAGGAGATATAGACATTTTTGTAATTCTAAAAGATAAAACCGATCTCTTTAAAAAAGAAATTAAAATGGCTTCCAAACTTGAGAATTTATTAGGTAAACCAGTTGATGTAGTAGTAAGTAGAAATTTAGATAGAGCAATAGAAAAAGAAGCTATTAAAGGAGTGAAAATTTAACCTAATTAGGAGGTTTTTAAAATGTGTGATAAGTTTTGTATCAGTTCAGAGGAAACCTTGCTTATTATTACCGATATTCAAGAAAAACTTGTTAATGCAATGAAAAAGGATGTGGCAGAAGAGGTTATAAAAAATAACAAACTTCTTATTGAAGTAGCAAAGATTTTTAACATTCCTCTTATTCTCACAGAGCAATATCCCAAAGGATTGGGGAAGACTGTAGAAGAAATTAAAAACTCATTACCTGAATATAAACCCATAGAAAAAGTTACTTTTAGTTCTTTATTAGAACCAGAATTTGAGAAGGAGCTTATAAAATATTCTAATAGAAAAAAAATTATTTTAACTGGAATGGAAACCCATATTTGTGTATGGCAGACTTTTTTAGATTTGACAAAAAGAGGATATATAGTTTTTGTTCCCAAGAATGCTGTGTGTAGCAGAAAAAAACTTGACTGGGAAGCTGGACTTGATTTGATAAAATTAGCTGGAGGAATTGTTACCACTACAGAAACACTTATTTTTCAGCTACTTAAAAAGGCAGGAACACCAGAATTTAAAGAAATTCTTAAGTATATAAAATGATACTTTCAAAAATTTTTAAATTAACAAAAACTAAAATTCGCTCTTATCTTTCTTGGTTTTTAAATCTATCCCTTTATTGGAAAGTGGGATTTCTTATAGGATCCTGTTTTTTTGTTAATCTTTTTATTGCCCTTTATTTTTACTATCTTTTTGACCATACAGCAGAACTATATAAAAGTATCCCCTATCAATACGAAATTTTGACAACTAAAGCCCTTACTTTACTTCAAGACAAAAACCTCTCTTCTGAAGCTAAAGAGGAACTTGAAAATATTTTAAAAGAACTTGAAAACGCAGGGAAAGATTATCCTCAGATTAAATTACATGTTGAAAAAATAAAAAATAATTCTAACCATTTTGATATTCTTAAACAAGAGCTAACCTTACTTAACAGGTTTTTTGAAGCCAAAAGACTTGAGTTAGAAAAAAAATTGAGCGCATACCAAAGTCTTTCCAAATATTTTCAAATTTTGCTTATTCTTACTATGTTAGCCTTTTTGTTCTGGGGAACATGGGCTTTTTATTATATGGTCAAAAAACCGCTTGATAAAATATCTGAGAGTTTGGAATATTTTACAAAGGAAGAAACTAAAGAATTAAGTTTTTCAGAAATATGTCTTCTTGATTATTCTTCAAGAGATGAAATAGGAAGAATAATAAGCAGACTTAATAACATTTTAAATGAATATGAAACCCTAAGAGTATTTAAGAGAACCATTGAAAATGACGAAACATTGGAATTGGTTTACGAAAGACTTGGATATTATTTGAAGCATAATTTGGGTATTGATTACTTCATTCTTTATCAGGTTTCAAATTCTCAAAACACCATGCAACCTATGTATATTTCTACTCCAGAAATAACCTATTCCTCGGAGATAATATTTGATGCTAATAAGTGCAGAGCAAAAAGGACGGGAGAGATGGTCAATTCTCTTGTGTTTCCAGGTATTTGTAAAATATTTCCTCTTAAAGATACTTATGAGCATTGTTGCATCCCTATGAATTATGGAGGAAAGTGCATAGGTGTTTTAGCTGTATATATTCCCAAAGAAGAAATGTTTAAAGACCCTAAAAGTATAAGAGAAACTATCAGAAAGGCAAAACTTTTTATAAAAGAAGCCGTTCCTGTTATTGAAGCTAAAAGATACGCAGAAGCTTTAAAAGAAAAAACTTTCAAAGATGCTCTTACAGGGCTTTATAATAGGCATTTTCTTGAAGCAACTTTAGAAAACCTTGTAGCTCAAATATTGAGAAGAGAAACTATTCTTGGAATTCTTATGTGCGATTTAGATTACTTTAAATCTATAAATGACAAATATGGACACGATGTAGGTGATTTAGTTTTAAAGGAAACCGCAAGAATTTTGTCTTCCAATGTGAGAAAATCTGATATGGTAATAAGATTTGGTGGAGAAGAGTTTTTGATCTTGCTTGTTGATGTTAAAGAGGGAGAAAGCGTTAAAATTGCAGAAAAATTGAGAAGTATCATTGAGACCCATGAATTTAAAATACCTCAAGGAGCTATCAAAAGGACTATATCTATAGGTATTTCTGAATTTCCTGTAGATACGAAAGCTATCTGGGAGGCTATAAAATTTGCAGATGTAGCTTTATACAAGGCAAAAGAATTGGGTAGAAATAGAGTGGTAAGGTTTAAAAAAGAATTTTGGACAGAAGAAATTTACTAATTTTTGCTTTGGGCTACTAAAAAGACAAGAAAAAGAGGTGGCACTGAGATAAAAAAAGTAAAGAGAAAAAAGTTGGTATATCCCAAGTAGGTTACTCCATATCCTGCTAAGGTTCTTGAAAAAGTAAGAGCAAGGCTAAATAAGGTTGAAAAGACTGCATATTGAGTGGAAGAAAATTCTTTTTTACAAAGACTTGTTAAAAAGGTTAGAAAAGCAGCTGTTCCAAGACCACCACTAAAACTTTCAAATATAGAGGCAAAGTAAACTGTTTCCTTTGGTAATTGAGGTAAAGAGGCAATAGCATATCCTATGTTAGAGACAGATTGAAAAAGTCCCAAATAAAAAAGGGAAGCTTTAATGGACCATCTACTTGTTAAAAAACCTCCTAATAGAGAGCCAATTATGGTAAAAATGCTTCCCAGGGTTCCAGAAATAAGCCCTATTTCAAGTCTGGTAAAACCTCTGTCAACCCAAAAAGGATAAACCATAGCTCCAAGAAGGGCATCTCCAATTTTATAAGTTAGAACAAAAAGAAGAAGTAAAAAAGCCTTTTCTCTTTTAAGTATTTCTTTTAAAGGTTGAATAAACTGTAAGCTTAAAGATATAGAGGTTTTTTGAAGTTTTGTTTTTAAAAAGGGATTAAAAATCAGAAATATACCTGCAAAAGAGGTTATACAGGAAAGGAGATAAAATATAGGTGTAAATCCTAAGTAATGGCTTATGGCTACAATTCCTCCTCCGAAAAGGATAAGAGATATTCTGTAAGCTGAAATGCGGATCCCATTAGCCTTGCCAAGTTCTTCTTGCGGAATCCATTCTACTACAAATCCATCAGAAGAGGTGTCAAAAATTGTTGAAGAAAAGGTGAGAAGGAAAAGAAATAGAAAAAAAGGCAGGGTGGCTGGAGAAAAAAAGGAAAGGGCAAAAATACTTAAAGAAATTCCAATAAGAGAAATACCCATCCAGAAACTTTTATAAAAATATCTATCTATTAAAGGAGCAAAAAGAAGTCTAAAACTCCAGGGAAGTCCCGCTATAGAGAAAAGCCCTATGGTTTTTAGGTCTATACCTTTGGTTCTAAAAAAAACAGGAATAAAGGTGTAAAAAAAACCAAAGGGAAACCCAGAAAAAAAATATATGAAAGCTATGTAAAAAAGCTTTCTGTTAAACATTTTTTAAAAAACGAGTTTATAATTAAAGTTTATGTATTATCAAATTATATTAAAAGTTCCAAAAAGGAAAGTTAAAATTATTGAAGATTATCTCTATTTTCATATTTCTCAAGGTTGGGAAACAATAGAGGAAGGGTCTTATTGTTTATTTAACATTTTTTTAGAAGATAAATCTCCTGAGTTAGCTTCAATTGAAAAATTTTTGGCAAAACACTTAGATGTAGAAGTAGATTTTAAAATTTTGGAAGAAAAGAATTGGGAAGAGCTATGGAAGGCTAATTTTAAACCTTTAAAAGTGGGTAAAAAACTTGTGATTATTCCCCCTTGGGAAGAATACAAAGCTAATGAAAATGAAGTATTAATTATTATTGAGCCAGCTCAGGCTTTTGGAACAGGGCATCATCCTACAACTCAGATGATGCTTGAAAACATAGAAATTTTCTTAGAAAAAACTGAACAAAAAAGTCTAAAAATACTTGATCTTGGCTGCGGAACAGGTATTCTTGGAATTGCCTGCGCAAAACTTTTTAAAAATTGTAAAATCTGGGCAATAGATATAGATGAAGAGGCACTCAAAGCTTGCAATTTAAATACAAGGCTTAACAGAGTAAAATCTAAAATTTATATCCAAAAAGAGCTTCCCAAAAGAAATTTTGACTTAATCCTTGCCAATATCGGATATAGAGAACTCAAAAAGCTTTCTGATAAGATAAAGGCTCTTTCTCAAAAAGGAACTCATCTTTTTCTAAGTGGAATACTCACTGAGGATGCAGAAAAAATCGTAAAAATTTATCAGGAAAAAGGGTTCAGCCTTTTAAAGCATCAGAAAGAGAATGAGTGGAGCTTTTTATGGTTTGTTTTTTCAGAAAACCAATAACTATTGAGAACCAAAAAGCGCGTGACGAATCTTTCTTGAAAGTGCCTTTAATTTTTCTATTTTTTCCCAGTCTGGATTTTTTAAAGCTGGAAATACAGTATTGTTGTGAAAAATGGGGTCTTCTGAAATGGGATAGCGAGAAGTCTCTTTGGCAAGCTCAAAAAAGGGAGTCCCAGGGATAGGGGAAAATTCTGCCAAATAAGGAGGAACTCTGTGTTTTTCTAAAAAAAGAAGTCCCTTTTCTACTTCTTCAAAATTTTCTTCCGGCACTCCATAAAGAAGATAAGCTCCCAATTCCTTTTCTTTAAAACCTGCTATTTTTAAATAGGCTACAGCCTGTAAGAATTCTTCAACACTCACCTTATTGTCAAATCTATTTTCCACTCTTTCAAGTCCAAGTCTTATAGTCTTAAATCCGGCTTTTTTCAAAATTTTTGCCACATCCTGAGTAATAAATCTTGCATGTATAGCATTTGGAGTGTGAAAACGAAGATTCAAATTATGGGAAAGCACTTTTTCTAAAATTAAAGCTAAGTGAGAGTTAAAATTAAAGAGTAAAGCATCATCATAAAAAGCAAAATCTATAACTCCATAGTTTTTGTGCCAAAAAAGTATCTCTTCAAATACTTCTTCTGGATTTCTTGGTTTAAATCTCGGATAAAGCTTTTTTGAGGCACAATATGGACAATTAAAAGGGCAACCATAACTTGTCATAATTACCACATAGGGGATATAGGTTTGCATATCAAAAATAGGATAGTCATTTACATAAGCTTCTTGTGAGGGTTTATATCTTTTTCCAATAAACTCTAAAAAATCCTCTGCTTCATTTTTAAATATATAAATAGGATAATCTGAATAAAATCTTTCTATTTGAAATTTTAGATGTTCATAACAGAGCTTTGCATAAATTCCACCTATGTAAATGGGGGTGTCTGGATATTTAGAAGTTAAAATTTCAAGCAAGGCTATAAGTCCTGGATACCAATAAGTCATAGTAATACCTAAAAGAATTGCTTTAAATTGGAGTTTTGAAAGGATTTTATCAAAAATTTTAAAAGGCATACCATAGCGGTAAAACCTTCTTGGAACATCTTTAAAATAGACAGGTTTTGGAATATTTTCTTTGTAAAAGTGACCTGTTCCGAATTCTTTTCTTTTAGGTTTTTAGGGAGTTCAGGATGAAAGGGATCAAGAAGGTCTATATAGTAAATAGAATAACCAAGTTTTCTTAATTTCCCTCCAAGAAAAAGAAGCCCATAGGGTTTTAGCCAGAAGTCATAAGCTGCAAAATCGTAAATCCAGGGATTGATAAGAAGAAAATCATAAACCATCTAAGAATTAATGTTAATCTTGGCAGAATTTCTCAAAAGGAAAATTCTCTGTCAAAGTTTTAGGAATTGGTAAAAATGAAATGCCTGTATTTTTTCTGGTATAAACTGGTTCTCCCTTTTCGTTATACCAAGAATAGTCTAATTCTTTATATATTTTGTTTTTGCAATTAAGTTGCCACTTATAAATACCATATTTTAAACTTTCACATTTTAATTTTTCTTCTTCTGGAATACCTATCCACATAACCTCTCTATATTCATTCATCAAAAACCAATTTGTCCAGTAATCTTCACATCTTTTAGATATATCCTTTGAGGGTAAATAAAGAAGTTCAAGCTCTATTTTAGAGGGTGTTTTTCTTTTTAATGAAGTTTTATCATAAAAGAGTTTTTCTTCTCTTTCATTTTTACCAAGAAATTCCCATTTTCCATTTTCGGGTAAGTTTAGATTTTCAGCCATAGAAAGATTTATTAAGGGTGAGATGAAAATTGAAAAAGAAATTAAAGGTAAAAATTTAAGGAATTTTTTTATCATAATTTTTATCCGCCCCCAACGGGATTCGAACCCGTGTCTCTGGCGTGAGAGGCCAGTATCCTAGTCCACTAGACGATGGGGGCATCTTAAAAATCTTTATTAAAAATATAACAATTTGAAAAATTGTCAATCTAAATCTTACCTTAATTGTTAAACTTTATTTCGTTACTTGACGCAATTATAAATTTTATCTAAAATTGTTTAATAAGAGGGAGAAAATGCGTTTTATAGATTGGAATGATAGTTTAGCTACAGGTATACCTGAATGTGATATGCAACACAAAAAGCTTATTAATATGTTTAATGCTATTTATGATGCTATAAGACTGGGTGTAGATAAAAAGGCACTTAAAGATGCTCTTGACTCTTTAATTAAGTATTTTGATAAACACTTTGCTCTGGAGGAAGAACTTCTTGAAAAATATGAATATCCAGAGACAGACCTTCACAAAGAAGAACATAAAAATTTTAAAGAAACGCTTGAAAAAATTTTACAAAATCAACAAGAAGAAATAAATTTCTTAAAAGTTTTAAAATTTCTAAAAAACTGGTGGCTAAATCATATAATGACTATGGATAAAAAATACGGTCCTTATATTGCAACTAAAATAAAAAAGTAAACAAAGGAGGTTTTTTAAAAATGGGATTAAGAAGCTGGTTTAGAAGATTAAATAGAACTTTAGAGCTTCATCAAAAAATAGTTCCCATTATTGTTATTTGTTTTTCTATTTTAGTTATTTTAACCATTGTGGTTACTTCTTTTATGGCTTACTATTTTGGTATTAAGCATGCAAAGGATGTTGCTCTTAAAAATCAGTTTAACCTTATAAGTGATACTATCATCAAACACGGAGCACTTATTGAGAAGATGGAGGGAGCTCCGATTACAAATTACAAAACTATAAGAGATGAATTTTTGAAGAAACAGAAAAATGTAAGAATTATTAGAACCTCAAAAATAGATGAACTATTTGGTAAAGAAAGTCCTGAATATTATCCAATGGATAAAAACGAGGAACAAGTATTATTAGAAGGGAACGAAAAATTTCTCGTTGATTTTAAAAACGAGATTATAAGAGGAATATACCCAATTAAAACCCAGGCTGATTGTTTGAGGTGTCATTATAATGTGTCAGAGAACGAAGTTATAGGAGCGGTAAGTATTACTTTACCCATAGATTACATATTTAAAGAACTTAAGCTAATTGTTCCTCTTTACATTTTTCTTGGACTTGGTGGAATTATTACTGCTTCTATTTTAGTATACTTTACTTATATCTTTATAGCTCACAGACCCTTAGAAAAAGTAACTAACATTCTAAATAGAGTAGCAGAAGGAGACCTTACTGTTTCCTTAGAGGAAAAATTAAAAGATAGAGAGGACCTTGTAGGGAAAATTGCTAACAGCGTGGATAAAGTTCTGGAATATATGAGAAATTTTTCTTCTAAGACTCTTGACTACTCAGTTAAATTAGTTGAACAAGTTGACGATATATTTAAATTAGTAGATAATGTAAATGAAAGAATAAAACTTCAGAACCTTAAGGTGGCTCAAACCTCTATAGTGGTTGATGATTTTGGACTGACTATAAGTGAAATTTCAAGAATAACGAGCAATATTAATAATATTGCTAAAGAAATAAAAAATAAAATTGAAAGATGTCAAGAAGTTTCAAGTGAGATGGAATTAAAAGAAATTTTAACCGAGGTATTTAATTTGGGTGATAAGATAGGTGACCTTGGCTTGAAAATAGCCACCAATATTGAAAAAGGAGTAAAAACTTCAGAAGTGATTAATCAAGCATTTGACGAGATTAACAGAATATCTTCCGAAATAAGTGAGTTAATGGATAAAATAAGCGAAAGCACCTATGAAACCCTTTTAATTTCTTCCTACATAAAAACCATAGCTTCAACTGTTAAAACAAGAAAAATGGAAGAGATTCTTTTTGATCTTTTTGAAAAGGATGTTGATCGCTACATACTTCGCTTGCAGGCACATATTAAAGGAATTGATAGACTTGATCCAGAAAGATGGGGAGACTATCAGGCATTTCCTATTGGTAAATGGTATTACAGTGAAGAGGGTGAAAGATTTAGACAAATTGTTAAAGATTTTGATTTTAGAGAATTTGAGGAGACATATAAAACTCTTCATAGTATAGGAAAAGAGTTGATAATTGCCTATAATATGGAAGATACTTTAAAGGTGGAAAGACTCTTTCAACAGTTGAGAACTATAAGCAGAAGATTAAAACTACAATTAGAAGATATGAGGGAAAAATACATAGAATATTACTTAAAAGGATAGCAGAATGTTTATGGAAAGAGCTCTCCATAAAAATGGTTTAAAATTAAGTGATTATAAACTTTACAAACAGCAAGTTCTGGAGTTGTTTAAAAATTATAAAAATTTGAGAGAAGAAATAAATGATGGAATAGATATAAGGAATTTGGAGACAAGAATAGAAAATCTTAAAAACAATCAATTTCTTGTTGCTGTAGCAGGGGAGGTAAAAGCAGGAAAATCAACCTTTATTAATAGCTTAATAAAAGAAGAGATTTTACCTACAGATGTTCTTCAAGCTACTAATGCACTAATAGAAATTTTTTATTCTCAAAAACCTTATTTAAAAATAACTTATGCTTCTGGAAGAATAGAAACAATTGAGGATGAAGCAAAGGAGGTTTTAAAAGAAAAATTAAAAGAGATAGCTTCAATTCCTGATGAATACAGAGATATTCCTGTTAATCTGATTAATCTTTATATACTTGAAAATGGAGATCTCCCAAGAATAGATGAGGAATTTCTTAAATATCTAGAAGAAAGATCGGGTATGGAAAATCTAAGGGAATTGAAGTATAAATTGGAAAACTATGCTATGAGAAGATCAAAAGACAACATTCCTGTGAAAATAGAGCTTGGATATCCTTTTCCTTGGGAATTTGATGAGATAAGGTTTGTTGATATGCCAGGGGTTAATGCTATTGGAGGAGTTCATGATATTTCCTTTTCTTTTTTGGATAGAGCTAATGCAGTTCTTTTTATTCACCCAATAAAGCCAGTTGAATCAGAATCCTTTAAAAGATTTATTTCTTCAGTGATAACAAATAAGAGCAAAGAAAATCTGTTTTTAATCCTTACACATTCAGCAGTGTTTTTTGAAGAGAAGGAAAGACTTTTAGAGGAGGCTAAGCGTATCTATAGTTCTCTTATTCCTCCTGATAGGATTTTTGCAGTAGACAGTATTTTGAAATTAATTTATGAAGATCTGGAAAGGGGTAAAACCCTTGCTCAGATAAAAAAAGAAGAAAAGCACAAAAGAAAGTGGATTGTCTATTTTCAGGATCTTGCAGAGGAAGAGGGATTAGACGAAAAAGAGGCATTTCTCAAATATTCAGGATTTGAAGAGCTGGTAACAGTTCTTGAAAATTTCTTAGTTTCTGCTCCTTTTAAGGAATTGTTAAAAATTCTTGAATTAATAAAAGAGGGATATAAAGAGCAGATAAATATCCATAATGAAACCATTCGGTTACTTCAAAGTCAGAAAAAAGATAGAGAGGAGTTTTTAGCTGAAATTGAAAGAAGACAAAAGGGATTAAAAAAACTTGAAACTTACTGTTATTTTGTCTTAGAAGAAGCAGCTACCATTTTTATGGGGGTGCATTCTCCTATAGAAAATTCCCTTGACCAGCTTAAAATAGACTATTATGACAGGTTTTTGAAGGCTAAGGATATAGAAGAGTTAAGAAAATTTTACAGAGATGCAGAAAATGACCTTAACTTAATTGTTCAGGAAAATTTAAAAAATATAAGCAAATTTTTCAAAGAAAAGCTTGAACAGGTGGGAGAGCAATTCAGCGAAGAATATAATATTAAAATTCCTAAAATAGATTTTTCTGCCATAGAGGAACGGTGTAAAAAAGAAGTAGCTAAAAAAGAGGAGATTACAAAAGAGGTCGTAGAAAGTATTATGGAAAACTGGAACTTTCTAAAACCTTGGAAATGGTTAAAATCTGGAAGAACAAAAAAAGTCGTAGTAGGAGTAAGAGAAGTTTTAGACAACGAAGCATTTTTTAAAGCCTTAAGAAATAATCTTATAGAGAGTTTTGGAGATGTGATTGAAAACTTAAGAGATCAGTTTTACAAGGCTTTTGAATTTTATAAAAAGGAAATTGGGAATCTGTTAGAAGGAAAAAGGCTTTATTTGGAAAATTTAAAAAAAGAATTAAAATCAAATGAAAGAATTGACTACGAAATTTTAATGCTTGAGAAAAAAATTGCTTTAATTGAAAGGGAATTAAAAATAATAGATGGATTTTTAAACAGGCTATAGCAATGATAAATTCTAAAGCCCTTAAACAGATAGAAAAAAAATTGGATGAAGATATTTCTAAAGAGATCGAACTTATAAAAAACGAGATTTATTTTATTTTGGATAAAGATTTGGATCCTTATTTTTTAAAGGAGTTTATAAAATATTATCCCCGTAAGCTTCTTAAAGAAAAGGCTGAGGTTTTGCTTGATACTCTTTTAAACTATCTTATGAAAGAAGCACTTGAGGAAATAAAGGGTATGCATCTTGATCATCAATATGAATTTTTTAAAGAAAATCTTAGAGAAAAAATTAAAAATAAAGCTCTTTCAGAAAATGGAGGCTTCAAACCACATCCCTTAAAAATAAAGGAAGAAGAAGGATTACTTGATAAAACCTTAACTGCAGCTCCAGGGATTGCAGTAAGTGCGGGAGGAATTATTGCTACTGTAGCCATCCCTGAAACAATTCCTTTAAAGGCTATCCCTGCTGTTTCTACATTGGTTGGACCTGTATATATAATTAAAAAGTTAAAGGAAAAAAGTAGGAGACTTAAAAAAATCTGGAAAAAACAGATTAATTCGTATCTTAAGGCTTCAAAAATTGATCTAAAAAAATGGCTTTTATCTATTGAGGATAACTTTTTGAAAGATTGGGAAACATTTCGCAAAAAAATTAGCTCTGCCTCTCCTGAGAGTATAACAAATAAAAATGATATGAACTATGCAAAAATCAAAAATTTTTAAAGGAGTTCTAAGTATATGATAAACAAACTCTTTTCAACAGTTAAAAACATTGTAACTATAGGTAGAGTAGGTAAAAAAGGGGTATTGGGTTTTGATTTGGGAAGCTATTCTATAAAAATTGCGGAAGTTCAAATAATTAAAGATGAACCGGTTATAACAAATTTTATTCAAGGAAGGACCTATAAAAATGTTATTATAAATGGAATAATTAATGATTTTCAATATTTGGTTTCTAATGTTAAGAATATTCTGGATGTTTTTAAAGCTGAGGTAAAAATAGCCAACCTTTCCCTTCCTTATGAACTCGTAATTTTTGATTTCTTTAAAAGCCCACATATCCCTACGGAAGAAGAAATAAGAAATAAGATAAATGAAGAAATTCCTTACAAAATTAAAGATGTTTATTATAGCTATTATTTAATTCCCCAAAAAGATTTTTATCAAGTTTTTTATCTTGTAGCTAAAAAAGATATAGTAGAAAGTTATGAAGAACTTATGAAGCAATTAGGCTATCAGGCAAACAATATTGATGCAGACTTTATAAATTTACATAATCTTGCAGAAGCACTTTATGGAGAAAAACCTAAAATTATTATAGACTGGGGGGATAGCAAAATTAGATTACTTTTCTGTGAAAAGGATGCTCCTTTATACAGTAGAGAACTTTTTAATTTGGGATTTAAAAATCTTAGAAAAAAAATGATTAAAGAACTGAAGGTAGATGCAGACACAGCTGAGGTTTTAATAGTAAATCCAGAAAAAGAGGGCTATTCCAAGGCAAAAGAGGTTTATAAAGAATATATTAGAAATGTGCTCAATGAAGTAGATATTACCATTAAATTTGTCAGAGAAAAGTTTAATTTAACTCCTGAAAATATATTTTTAGTTGGTGGAGGAGCAAAAATTCCTAATATCTGTGATATTTTTAATGAATTTTTAAAAATTGAAACCAGATTAATAGAGCTAAATAAAAAAATAAAATTTTCTAATAATTTTGATCCTGAATATATAAAAACAGTTAGCACTCAGGGAGCAATAGCTGTAGCGGGAGCTTTGAGAGATTTTATTTAGAGTCTTGTTTTAATAATTTTTTAAATTCCTTATAAAGTTCAGGAAGTTTAGCAAAAATAACTGTTGCCCTTCTCCAGATACTTGCTTTTATTGCGGGAATACCTGCAACCTCTTCTCCTGGAGAAACTTCTCCTACAACACCTGATTTAGCTGCTACCTTTGCCCCTTTTCTGATTATACTATGAGGAGCTACTCCTACCTGTCCTGCAAGCATTACATAATCTTCTAAAATAGAGCTTCCTCCAATACCAACTTGAGCTACAAGAATAACATGTTTCCCCACTTTCACATTGTGCCCTATTTGAACAAGATTATCAATTTTGGTTCCTTCCCCAACAGTCGTTTCTCCAAAAACTGCTCTATCAATAGTTGTATTTGCTCCTATCTCTACATTGTCTTCTATTTTCACACCTCCAAGATGATGAATTTTAAGATGGATAAATCCCTCTTCAGTTTTTTCTTGAGCAAAACCAAATCCATCTGCTCCCAAAATAACTCCTCCATGAATTATACATTTTTTACCAATTTTAGTATAAGGATAAATTACTACATTAGGATAAATAATTGTTCCCTCCCCAATTTCTGAATAAGCTCCTATAAAAACTCCTGGATAAAGGATTACATTTTTTCCTATTTTGGCTCCTTTTTCGATGTAAACCCAAGGGTATATAGCACAAGGTTCTTCTATTATTACATCTTCTTCTATAACCGCTTGTGGACTTATGCCCCATTTTGGTTCTATCTTTTTTTTAAATAATTCCGTAATTTTAGCAAATGCAATCCTTACATCTTTTACTTCTATCACTGATTTTTCTAAAAAATGTTGAGAAAATCCCTCAGGACAAAGAACTGCCTTTGCTTTTGATTTTTTTGCAGGCTCTATCCATTTTAAAGAATCAACAAAAATTATTTCTTTTTCACTGGCAAGAGGTATAGCATTAACTCCCTCTATTTCCAAATCTTCTCCAATTAAGACACCACCTATTTTTTTTGCAATTTCTGAAATTTTAATTCTTTTCATTTTCAAACTCTTTTATAAAATTTTCCAGCTCCTCAGGTTTAACATATTTCCTTTCTCCAGTTTTCCTAATTTTTATTTCTATTTCTCTATTTTTTTCATAGGTTTTTCCTAAAATAATTTGTATAGGAATCCCTATGAGATCCATATCTTTAAATTTTACTCCAGGTCTTTCGTCTCTATCATCTAAAATGACATCCCATTTTTGAGAAAGATCTGTATAAATTTTTTCTGCATCTGCTTTAAACTCTTCTTTTAAGTAAACTATACCTATTTGAAATGGCGCAATCTCCCACGGAAAAATTATTCCGTTTTCATCGTGGTTTTGTTCAATGGTTGCAGCAAGAACTCTGCTCACTCCTATACCGTAGCATCCCATTACAAATGGCTTCATTTTTCCATCTCTATCAAGAAAGGTAGCCTTCATAGGTTCACTGTATTTTGTTCCAAGCTTAAAAATATGCCCAACCTCTATGCCTCTTGTAAACTGTAAAGGATTCCCACACTTTGGGCAAAGATCTCCTTCTTTAGCTTTTCTTATATCAGCTACAACATCAGGTTTAAAGGTTGAGCCCATATTAGCATTTATGTAATGGTATTCATCTTCATTTGCTCCTATAACAAAATTGGGATATCCTTCAAGTGCTTTATCAACAATAACTTTAATTTTTAAACCCTTAGGACCTATAAATCCTGGACTTGCTCCCACAATCTTTTTTACTTCCTCCTCTGTTGCCATTCTTAAAGTTTTATTAGGAAAAAGCTTTTCAAGTTTTACCTCATTTACTTCGTGATCTCCCCTTACGCATACAGCAACTGCTTCTTTTTCGTCAATTATGTAGATTAATGTTTTTGTTATTTTAGAAACTGGGAGTCCTAAAAAGTCTGCCACTTCTTGAGCAGTTCTAACACCTGGTGTATGAACTTTTTCAAGTGGTTTTTCTGATTCAGAAGGATGTTTTTCTCCTAAAATAGCAGGTGTTAATTCAATGTTTGAGGCATATCCACATTTTTCACAATAGGCAATAATATCTTCTCCTGTTTCAGCAAGCACCATAAATTCATGGGAAACATCTCCACCAATAGCTCCTGTATGAGCTTCAACTGCTTTAAATTTAAGACCACAGCTTCTAAAAATTTTCTCATAGGTTTCATACATCAGTTGATAACTTTTATCAAGTCCTTCCCAATCTGCATCAAAAGAATAGGCATCTTTCATAATAAATTCTCTTGCCCTCATAATTCCAAATCTCGGGCGAATTTCGTCCCTAAATTTAACTGCAATTTGATAAAGAATTAGGGGAAGATCTTTATAGGATTTCACATCTCTTCTTACTATATCAGTAACGACCTCTTCGTGCGTAGGACCGAGACAGAAATCGTGTTCTTTTCTGTCTTTAAATCTTAAAAGTTCTTTTCCGTAATTATCCCAGCGACCAGTTTCTTTCCAAAGTTCAGCAGGTTGAACAAGGGGCATAAGGATTTCAAGGGCTCCAGCATTGTTCATTTCTCTTCGCACAATATTTTCTATCTTTTTTAAAGCTTTAAATCCAAGGGGTAAAAAGGTATAAATCCCCGAAGCGAGTTTTCTTATCATACCTGCTCTAAGTAGGAGTTTGTGGCTTATTACTTCAGCCTCAGAGGGGTCTTCTCTCAAAGTCGGAATAAAGTATTCTCTCCAACGCATAGGTTAACCTCTCCTTAAAAAGTTATCTTTTTGTGCTCCCCTGTTTTTAAGTCAAGTATGACGAAACTCGGAGCACCCTCTTTGCCAAGTATTTCTCCAGGATTTATAACGAGAGTTTTTCCTATCTTTTTGATCTCATATTTATGGGTATGACCACAAAAAATAAAATCATATTCCCCTGTTTTTGCAAAGGCATAAGCTATTTTGGGATAATGAAACATAGCAATTTTATAATTATCTATTTTAAGCTCTGCACTTTCTCCGTGAAAATTAATATTAGGAAACTCTGAAAGTTTTTGCATGAGAAGATAAATATCTCCGGAATTATTCCCAAGGATTAAATGAACTTCTTTATCAAATTTTCCAAGTACAGGCACCATAAAAGGAGAGATAAGATCTCCGCAATGAAATATTTTTTCAACTTTCTCTTTTATACATATTTCTACAGCCTTTTGCAAGTTAGGAATAGAGTCGTGGCTATCGCTCATTATAGCAACTTTCATAAACTTTTTCCCTCCAATTTAAGAGGTTTATATTTTAAGGTTCTTCCAGATTTTATCAATCTTTTTTTTAATTTCCGGTGTCATAGCTATTTCTTCTGGCCAGTCTCTATTATATCCTTCTTCTTTCCATTTTCTTGTTGCATCTATACACATTTTTGAGCCAAAAGCAGGATAGGGACTTGCATGATCAAGGACATCAACAGGACCTTTTACAATCATTATGTCTCTTTCTGGATCTACATTTCCGCTCATGTAAAAAAGAGCCTCACTAAGATTTTGGACATTAACCTCTTTATCAAAAACAACAATTATTTTGGTAAACATCATTTGAGAAAGTCCCCAGAGAGAAGAAGCAACCTTAAATGCATGTCCAGGATAGCGTTTATCAATGGAAACGAAAGCTAAATTATGAAAAACCCCTTCCCAAGGAAGGCAAATATCTACAACTTCTGGCAAAATCTTTTTTATTAAGGGTAAAAACAATCTTTCAGTAACTTTACCAAGATAACAATCTTCCATAGGAGGTTTGCCAACTATGGTAGCTGGATAAATAGCATCTTTTCTCATAGTAATGCAAGTAATTTTAAAAACAGGATATAAATCAGGAGGAGTATAGTATCCTGTATGATCTCCAAAAGGTCCTTCCAGTCTTCTTTCAAAGGGTTCTACATAGCCTTCAAGAACTATCTGAGATTCAGCAGGAACTTCAAGTGGAACAGTTAAGCATTTTACCAATTCAACAGGTTTTCCTCTCAAAAAACCTGCAAGTAAAAGCTCATCTAAATCTTCTGGAAGTGGTGCTGTTGCTGAATAAATAACTGCCGGATCAGGTCCTATAGCAACAGCAACAGGTAGTGGTTTCCCAAGTTTTTCTGCTTTTTGATAGTGTTTTGCCCCCACTTTGTGAATCTGCCAGTGCATACCCGTTTCGTTTTTACTGAAAACCTGCATTCTATACATTCCTACATTACGAATGCCTGTTTCAGGATCCTTAGTGATTACACAGGGAAGTGTAATAAAAGGTCCTCCATCCTTTGGCCAGCACTTTAAAATGGGAAGTTTAAATAAATCAACTTCTTTACCCTCCCATACTATCTCCTGGCAAGGGGCTTTTTCAACTATCTTCGGAAAAATATTTTTTGCTTGCCAAAGCTTGGGAATAAGTTTTAATTTGCCAAAAAAGCCTTCAGCCTCTTTAATTTCTATAAATTCTAATAAAGCATTTGCAAGTTCATCAATTTCCTTTACTCCAAAGGCAAGGCAAACCCTTTTAAAACTCCCAAAAAGATTGGTTACTACAGGAATTTTATGCCCCTTTACCTTTTCAAAAAAAAGTGCAGGACCTTTTAACTTACAGACCCTATCTGTTATTTCTGTAATTTCAAGCTCAGGAGAAACTTCAACATCTACTTTTAGAAGCTCCTTTTCTTTTTCTAAAACCTCTATAAATTCCTGTAAATTTTTATATGCCCTCATATTACTTTATACTTCAGCTATATCTTTCCTAAAACTAAAATCAACTTCAACGGGATATTCTCCGGTAAAACAGGCTAAGCAGACCTTATCTCTCAATTCTTCAACTGCTGCAAGAAGTCCCTCAACACTTAAATAGTATAAAGTATCAATGTCTAAAAATTTTCTTATTTCCTCTACCGAGTGTTTATGAGCAATTAGTTCTGAAGCAGTAGGAAAGTCAATCCCAAAAAAACAAGGAAATCTAATAGGTGGACAGGAAAGTAAAAAATGAATTTTTTTTGCTCCAGCTTCTTTAATACTTTTTAATCTGTTTTTTGAGGTAGTTCCTCTTACTAAGGAGTCATCAATTATTATTACTTCTTTTCCCTTTAAAATATCTTTTACAGGATTCAACTTCATCTTTACAGAAATATTTCTTATTTTTTCTGAAGGTTCTATAAAAGTTCTTCCTATATAATGATTTCTTATCATAGCAAACTCAAGAGGTAATCCACTTGCCTGTGCATAACCTAAAGCGGCATAATTTCCAGAATCTGGAAAAGGCATAACAAAATCCGCAGAAAGAGGACACTCTTTATAAAGATTTTTTCCAAGATTTTTTCTTACCATATATACATTTTTATTAAAAATGTAACTATCCGGTCTTGAAAAATAGATAAATTCAAATATGCAATGACTTAAAGAAAATTTTTCTTTTTTAAAAGCTTTATAAGATTTTGGTCCATCTTTATCTATCACAAGTATTTCTCCTGGTTCTACATCTCTTAAATACTGAACTCCTATGAGATCAAAGGCACAGGTTTCTGAAGCAACCACATATCCGCCATTAAACATCCCAAAAGAAAGAGGTCTAAATCCCCAAGGGTCTCTAAAAGCAACAAAGGTATCTTCATAAAGAAGTAAAACCGAATAAGCACCTTTTATTTTTTTCATAGTTTCTATAATTGCATTAACCAATCCTTTTTTCAGATTTTTAACTATTAAATGAACAATAACTTCGCTATCCATAGTGGTTTGAAAGATATGGCCATTTTCTTCAAGTTCGCATCTTATTTGATAAGCATTAACAAGATTTCCATTATGGGCTATGGCAATAGTTTTTTTAGCAAAATTTACGCAAAAGGGCTGAACATTTTGAAAGGTTGTAGAACCTGTGGTAGAATATCTTACATGCCCTATAGCAACAAATCCGGGAAGATTTTTTAGGATTTCTTCGTTAAAAACTTCACTTACTAATCCTAACCCTTTCCACTCCCTTACCTTTTTTCCATCATAAACTACTATTCCAGCACTTTCTTGACCTCTATGCTGAAGTGCGTAAAGTCCAAAATAGGCATAATTGGAAGCATTTTCTACTCCATATATTCCAAAAATTCCACACATTTTATTCCTCCTCAATCTAAGATACCACCTACAGTTATTTCAGGGATTCTAAGAGTGGGTTGCCCATCTGATACAGGAACACCTTGTCCATCCTTTCCACAGGTTCCTGGAATAAATTTTAAATCGTCTCCCACCATATCAATTATTTCAAGAACTTTTGGTCCATTTCCTACAAGTGTTGCTCCTTTTACAGGATAAGCTATTTCTCCTTTTTCTATATAGTATCCTTCTTTTACCTCAAATACAAAGTCTCCAGTTAAAGGATTTACTTCCCCTCCTCCCATTTTTTTAACAAGAAGCCCCTTTTCTACACTTTTTATTATCTCTTCTGGCTTATGCGGTCCCTTCTCTATGTAAGTATTTGCCATTCTTGGAATAGGAATATATCTATAATTTTGCCTTCTTCCATGTCCATTTGATTTTTTGCCATATTTTAAAGCAAAATATCTGTCATAAAGAAAATTTTTTAAAATACCCCTTTCTATTAAAACAACTTTTTCTGCTTTTGTTCCTTCGTCATCAAAATTGTAAAATCCGTAAAGAGAGGGGATGGTAGCATCATCAATTACAGTAATAAGCTCACTTGCTACTTTTTCTCCAAGTCTTCCTGAATAGATAGATAATCCCTCTTCAGCGTGATCTGCCTCAAGACCATGCCCTACTGCTTCATGAATCATTGTTCCACCTGCAGATCCAGAAAGAATAACAGGCATAACCCCTGCTGGAGCTTTTTTTGCAGAAAGCATAATAAGAGCCAAATCACTTGCCCTTTCAGAAAGATTTAATACTTCAGGTAAATCTTTAATTTTGTCAAAAGAAAGGGATGCCCCAAAAACTTCGTATCCTCTTTCAAGTTTTCCCTCTTTTTCTGCAACGACAACGGCGACAATTTTAGTATAAAACCGCTTATCTTCAAGAAAGAGACCTTCAGAATTTACAATAAGAACCTCTTTTTTTACCTCACTTAATCCAATTTTATAGTGTTTAATTTCTCTTGCTTTTTTAACCCGCTTTTTAAGTTCCTCTAAAATTGCAAATCTTTCTGTAAGATAATTTTTATAAAATTCTGATTCTTCTTTTAAAATTGGGACCTCTTTTTGAGGTAGATTTATTTCTCTGTCTATGTTTTTTGCCAGATCTTCTAAAAGAGAAAGGTTTTCTAAATCAGAAGAAAAAGCAAAGTGAATTTTCAAGTTATTATCTATCTTTCTAAAGGCTATTCCCCTTTCTTCTCCCCAGTTTATTTCATCAATCCTTTCTGGTTCAACAACTAATCTAAAATCTTCCCTGTGTTCCAAGTATATTTCTCCGAAAAGAGCGGAACGAGAAAGAATCTTTAAAAGTTTTTCAATATTTTTAGGAATCCTGTCTTTAAGTTCCATTATGCTTGAAAAAAGTTAATTTAGACAGAATTTATTTTAACAAATTAACATAATTTTGAAACTCCTCTTTGGTTAAACATCCCTTCCTTCCGTAGTCTCTTAAACTTATACCTGCAGAATAAATTCCCAGTTTTAAAGCCTTTTCTTCTGGAAATTCCATTTTAAGCCCCGCAAGAACTCCTGCATTAAAATAATCTCCGGCACCTGTATTGTCAACGATATTTCTGACTTTAAAAGCAGGCATTTCTATTTTTTGTTGTTTAGTAAAACACTCTGCTCCTTCTTTTCCTTTTTTTAAAAAAATTTTTTCAACCCCCAAATTAAATAGTTCTTCTACAGACACTCCAATTTTTTTTAACTCATATTCGGTAATAAATAGAATTTCAGTTTTTTCAAAAAAGGGAATTAAAAATTCTTTTCCAAGTCCCGCATAAATCTCTCCAGGATCAAAGGAAATTTTGGTATTGATTTTTGATAAAAGGTCTTTTTGAAATTTTTGACCAGTTTTGCTGGCAAAGGAGGAAAAATGAAATAAGGTACTATGCCCGTATAACTTGACTTTTGATTGGGAAAGATAAACTTCACTATTCCCCGGGCTTACAGCTATAAATCTATCTTTTCTTTTATCAAGAAGGATTATGGCAAGACTTGTTTCTCCACTTTTCACTATAAATTCCGTATTTATTCCCACCCCTTCAAGCTCGTCAACTATTTTCCTGCCTACCTCATCTTCTCCCACCGCTCCTATAAAAGCACTTTTAAATCCCCAGCAGGAAAGAGCATAAATGGTATTTGCTGATGAGCCCCCTCCACACTCAAAAAGAAAATTTCCTTCTCTTTCTAAAAATTTTAAAAATCTTAAAAATTGTTCTCTTTCTAAAACAACTTCTCTTCCTGCAGAGATAACAATATTTTCAAATTTTAGAGAATGAAGGTTTTCTACTTCAAAGAACATATCCCAATTTAAAGCTCCACAACCTATAAAACCAAAATTAAACATATTTACCTACTCATACGGAAATTTTGCATTTAATTTTATCATAAAGCTTGTTAAGAACCAAAAGTTTTTTTAAAATTTAACATTTATGAGTGAAATTATTTTTCTTGGAACAGCAGGTGCACGCTATGTGGTTGCTAAACAACTTAGAGCTTCTGCTGGAACTGTCATAAAGGTTGAAAACTCCTATTTACTTTTAGATCCTGGTCCTGGAACTCTTGTTTATCTTGCAAAAAGAAAAATACCTGTAGAAAAAATAGAAGTTGTTGTGGTTTCTCATCAGCACTTAGATCATTCAGCAGATTTAAATGTAATTGTTGATGCCATAACTGAAGGAGGTTTCAAAAAAAGAGGAGTTGTTTATTTAACAGAAAGTGCCTTAAAAGAAGGAATTCTACTTTCTTACTTGAGAAGTTATCTCAAAAAGATAGAAACTTTAAAACCAAAAACGGTTTACGAAGAACTCCCTTTTAAATTTAAAACTACATCTTTACTCAAACACACAGCAGAAAATTATGGATTTATTTTTTATTTTCCTGAAGGAAAGACGGTAGGTTTTATAACTGATACTGCTTATTTTGAAGGATTGGAAGAAGAATTTTCAGAGGCAAATATTCTTGTTATCAATACTGTAAGGTATACACCAAAAGAAGAGGTTTTGCACTTAAGCATACCCGATGTAAAAAAAATACTTGAGAAGATTAAGCCAGAAGAGGTGATTCTTACCCATTTTGGTATGACTATGCTTAAGGCAAATCCTTTTAAGGTGGCTCAGGAGCTGAGTAAAGAACTCGGGATAAAAATAAGAGCCTGTTATGACGGGATGAGTTTAAAAATTTAGTCTGCAATTTTTGATAAAATGAACTTTCTAAGCAGTTCTGTACCTTCTTTTTTTTTGCAGGAAGTAAGAAATAAAGGAAAATCAGGCTTTAGATTAAAGGCTTTTATATAAATTTCGTTTTGTTTCTTTATTTCATTTTTGGAAAGAGTATCTATTTTGTTTAAAACTATGCAAAAGGGCTTTGTAAGATATTTTACAAATTCTATCAGATTGATATCAAGTTCATCAGGTTTTCTTCTTATATCAAAAATAAGGATAAGTAGACGAAAATCCCTTATTGCTTTCAGGTATCCTTCAACAAGGTATTTCCATTTTTTTTGCAATTCTATAGGTGCTTTTGCAAAGCCGTATCCAGGAAGGTCAACAAGATAAAATTGATGGTTTATGCGAAAAAAGTTAATAGCTTTAGTAAATCCAGGGGTTGAGGAAACGCGGGCGACATTTTTTCTATTAAGAAATGCATTTATCAGAGAGGATTTTCCTACATTTGATCTTCCAAGAAAGGCAATTTCTGGGAATTCAGGAGGTGGAAGATCTTTTAAGTCGTAAACGCTTTTAACAAATTCTATGTGTTTAAACATATTTAGAAGTGGAGAGGGGCAGGGTTTAAGTAAGCCGGGTTCTGTTACCCGGGATATTATCCCGGGCGGTGGTTATTTCTCTGGGGAGAGGATTACTCCTCTCCTCAAGCGGCCTACCTGAGCGCTTCTGGGCGGGGCACCCTTGCGCTCTGTTTGGCCTTGCTCCGGACGGGGGTTACCGTGCCACAGGGTGTTACCACCCTGTGCGGTGGGCTCTTACCCCACCTTTTCACCCTTACCCGCACTAAAGGAAGGCTCAGCCTTCCTTTAGCCGCTGGCGGTCTGTTTTCTGTGGCCCTTTCCAGGGATTACTCCCTCCGGGTGTTACCCGGCGTCCTCCCCTGTGGAGCCCGGACTTTCCTCCCTGGAAGATCCTTTCAAAGATCTTCCAGAGCAACCACCTCTTAAACCCTGCCCCTCTTTTAAAAATTTTAATTCAACTTAGTTTACTTTCAATCTGAATTTTAATAATAAGTTATTGACGGTTGAAAAAATTTGGAAATAATTTATATTAGCTCACAAAATAAATATAAATAGTAAATAAATAGAGGGGGGACATGGAAGAAAAGAAAAAAAAAGAGAGTGCTTTTGATTTGCCCTGACAACACATTAGATACTGTTTATCCAGCTTTAATTCTTTCTCTTCAAGCTGCAAGGGCAGGTGCTGAATCTATGGTATTTTTTACCTTTGATGGGATTAAGGTCGTGCTTAAAGGTGGCATTAAAAAGGTTAAGTATTATCCCAAAGGTTTTTTAGGAGCTATACCTGGTATACCCAAACTTTTCACAAAGATGATGATTAAACTTGCTGAAGAAAGGGCAGGTGTTCCAAGACCTGAAGATCTTTTAGAGATGTGTCAGCTTGAGGGAGTAAAATTTTATGCCTGTCTTATGACCATTCAGATGATGAACCTTAAAAAAGAAGACTTTATTGAAGGAGTTGAGATTATTGACGCTGAGGGTTATATGAAGCTTGCCCTTGATGCAGATGTGAATATGTTTATTTAATTTTAAAAAGTATTGATAATATGTGTAGCTGTGTTATATTTGTAATTGATTAGGGCTTTCTTCTTGCCCGGGTGGCGGAATTTGGTAGACGCTGTGGACTTAAAATCCACTGGAGGTAAAACCTCCGTGCCGGTTCGAGTCCGGCCCCGGGCATTTTAAACCAAAAAATTTCAGTAAGATAGCTTCTTTTTCGGAAAATAAAGAGTTTTACGATAAAAATTCTTAACCCAAGCTCAAAGTTAAAAATTCATCAAATTCTCGTGCTTTAGCTGAAATTGCTATCATAAAGTAATTACGAAATCAAATGTATTTAATTGTTCCATTTGGCACAATTATTCAATTCTAAGTTGTCCTATAAAGATCAAAAATGTTTAATTAATTAAAGGTTCTCCTCAAAAATTTACTAATTTAAATTTGGCAAATTTTTTGCATAAATGTTTTTAAAAACCTTTACTTTGGATAGGGGGTGGAAGATATGAAGTATGTTCTGAGCTTTTTAATATTTATGTTAACAATTGTTTTTTTTACTGTTAATGGTTTTTCTCAGGAAACGGTAACAATTCAGGTTGATAAGGCTAAGCTTTCTCACGGAGGAAAAGTAACGATTACCGGAAAAGCTCCACCTGGAAGGGATGTATATATTGAAGTGTGGGCTGAAAAGAAAGTTAGGGCTGCAAGACTTGATACAGATCCTGATCCAAAAACAGGTAAAAGACCTTATATTTTCTATATTACAGATGAGATGCCTGCTTTTTATAAACTTATTGTTCCAGAAAAATTTAAATCTGTTCTTGAGGATGCAAAGGCTAAAGGAAAAAAGTGGAGCGTTTCTGAGGTTATAAAAAACACTGGAGCAGATGCTATATACGGTGTTCCCGCAAAAATTAAAATTGATAGATATCAGACCTCGTTGTGGGCAAGTATAATTGGTTCAAGAGGAAAAAAATTAGAACCAATGGACGAAAAAGAAAACAAAAAAAGATCTATGCAATTATTAAAAGCAAGATTTGGAAAGGTAGATGCTATTTTTTCAGCAAATTTAAAGATTGAAGAAGATGGATCTTTTAAGGCTGAAGTTTCTCTTCCAAAAAATGCAGCACCTGGTAAATACTTTGTGGTGGCAAAAGTGGATAAAGATACAAAAAGTGAACAACTTTCTTTTGAAAATGTAGTTTCATTTCCTCATGTATATCTTCCAAATGCTGGAAGAACTGTGAATATTTTCTTGCCTTTTATTCTTGCTTTGGTTATTACTGCTTTTGGTGTATTAATGGGTGCAGGTGGTGGATTTATTTTAAATCCTATATTGGTAATGCTTGGTCTTCCCCATACAGTTGTTGCAGGATCTGTTATGCCTACAGTTCTTTTTTCTCAAGCAACAGGAATATATAACTACTCCAGAATAAAGTTTATTAACTGGAAACTTGGAATTATTCTCGGTTTGTCTATGGCAGCTGGTGGATTTATCGGACCAAAACTTACAGAGCTAATTACCCTTGAGCAGTACAAATTTCTTTTTGGAATTATTTTGATAATTTTGGCAGGTTTAATGTTCTGGCAGACAACCCCAGGCTATATTGAGAAACACAAAAAAGAACAAGCTATTCTTCAAGAGTTTAGAAAGAGAGCGGAAGAAGAAGCAAGAAGAAAAAAAGAAAAAAAATAAAAGTGGAGGTGATTAGTTATGAAAATTAAAATTGAATTTTGGGGACAAGAATTTGAAGCTAACTTGTTAATTGGTATTCCAGGAGCTTTCTTAATTGCTATTGCGTCATCAATGTTTGGCTTTGGTGGAGGACCTTTTATGGTTCCTCTCATGACAGTTTTTATGAGGCTTCCTATGTATGTTGTTGTAGGAAGCTCGCTTCTTGCAATATTTTTTAATACTCTTATGGGAACAGCAAGACATTATGGATTTGGAAACTTTGATCCTGTCCTTTTTGCTTTAATGTTTCCTGCTGCTATAATTGGAGGATTCATTGGACCAAAAATTGCAAAAAAAATTAGTCCGATTGCTGTTAAAAGAATAGCAGTGGCTGGATTGCTTATACTTGCTTTGAGTCTTTTAGGATTATTTTAAATAAAAAATTGAAAGGGGGGAATTATGAGAAAGAAAAAATTAGGAGTTTTAGGATTGGCAGGATTAATGGTTTTAGGGTTATCATCTTCTTCAAAGGCTTTTCAGATAAAAGTTGATAATGACACTTTTGCTGATGTTTCTTTTCAGATAAGGGTTAACTATTTAAATCAGGATGAAGATAAAACACATGATTATAGATACCAGCGCTTTCAGGTAACAAAAACAAGACTAGCAGCACAAGGTCAAATTAATAAACTTGTGCAGTTTTATGCGATGTTTGATGCAAACTATAAGGAAGATACGAATGAATCACCTATGGAGTTATGGGAAGGAGGAGTTCAGTTTACCTTTGCTCCTGAATTTGTTTTGAAGGCAGGGAAACTCCGTGTTCCCTTTAGCAGGAATAATATGAGAGCTCGTTATGTAAGCCCTGTTATGTCAAGTAGTGGTAATATGTTCCTATTGAGTCAATTTAAAGACGCTTTAAAAGCTATAAACCCTTATCCAGGAGGCTATAAAAGCGATGATCCTTTTAAGAGAACGGATTTTGGAGCAGTTTTAACTGGTTTTGTCAAAGATGGGCTTTTTAAATATTACATCGGAGTTTTTAACGAAGATAGATCAAATACTAATAAAGTTTGGACTCTTTCTGGTAAGTGGAATAATGCAACAATTTTAGATACATTAAAAGATAAAAATAGTTTTGAATACGATGTTAGAATTGAATTTACACCACCTATTTGGGGCTTTAAAGCTGAAAGAACCCCTTTAAGACCTGATTTAAGAGAATTAGAAACCTATCTTGGCACACAGGATTTCATGACCATTGGATTTGGTTATCACAGAGAAAAACACTTAGACAGTGCAAACAAATCTATATACGGAAGCAGTGACCTTACAAGAGAGGGTTGGGCGGCTGACATCGCCTTTGAAAAGAAGCTTGCCAAAAAATACATCATAGGTGGAGAAGCAGGGTATATGTATTTTGACGATACTCATTTTTATCAGGTTGCTAACAATAGCTATAAGAAAGGAGATGCCTATACCTGGTATGTGAGTGGACATTTTATCTATGGTGAAAAAATTGGTATGGGTTATCCAGGAGTAGCCTTTAGATACGAATATATTGATATTGATGGAAAATACAAAGACAAATACAATAACATCCATAGTGACTTAGTATACGATCGTTGGGGCTTTTGCCTTGACTACTGGTTTACTTTATCAACGAGAATAGCCATTGGAATAGATTTTATGAATGCAAAGGATGCTTTAGAGAAATATTTTAAAGATAAAAACTATGAAGATTCAACTACTCAGTGGTATATAGGTATATACGCACAGTTCTAACCTAAGTCTAACCTAAGTCTAACACAGAGTCGGGGGATTCCCCCCCTTGATTTTTAAGGCAATTTTTATAAAATTAAATTCAATGTATGCACACACAAGGAAGTTTTTGTTTTTCTTAGTTATTTTTGGTCTGATTTTAGCTGGATGTAAAAATAAAGCTGAAAAAACTCAATTTAACAATTTTAAAAAGGTTACAGGTAATCCATTTACAATAGGTATTTTATCTCGGGAATCTCCCAGAAACATTTTAAACACCCTTTATCCCCTTAAGGTCTTTTTAGAAAAAAAACTTCAAAGACCGATAAAGATTGATATATCAAGAGAATTTGAGGAATACTACCAGAAGGTAAGGGATAAGAAAATAGACATTCTTGTTCTTGATCCAGCTACTTACTGTGAAATAAGATATAAAACACGCGGATACATTATACCTCTGGTTAAACCAGAAGGAGGAGATGGTGAGACAAAAAGTGTTTTTGTAACCAAAAAAAGTTTTTCTATAGAAAAGATTTTTGATGCTATAGGTAAAAAGCTTGCTATTGGAGACGAAAAATCTTCCTTTTCTTATCTGATTCCCATTTCTATGTTGAGGGATGTAGGATTAAGTTTAAAGGATTTTAAAAAAGTAGACATTATTAAAAATGAGGAAAATATTGCCCTTTCTGTTCTCATAGGAGAGTACGAAGTTGGGGCACTTAGTGAATTTACGGCTAAAAAATATCTGGAAGATGGACTTAAAATCATTAAAGAATCAGAACTCACTCCCAGATTTCTTATTGCTGCAAGAGCTGATTTTCCAGAAAAAGAGAAGATTAAGTCACTTTTGCTGAATCAAATTGATAAAGAGGTTTTACAAAGTTTTAATATAAAAGCTTTTGTTTCTGCAGAAGATAGAGATTTTGACTACATAAGATTTCTTATTCGCAATTTTAAAGGAAAAGATTATATAGAATATTCCAAAAATACCATAAAAGTTGCGATTCTTCCACTCTATAGTCCTTTAACTATTTATAAAAGGTTTGAACCTTTGATGAGATATCTTACGGAAAAAAACGGGATATGAATTTAAACTGGTTGTTCCCAGAGACTTTGAAGAATTTATCCAGATTGTTAGTCAAGGTAAAGTACAATTTTCTTATCAGAATCCTTATGTATATGCGATTATTGCTAAAAGGTATCCATTAAAAGTTCTCGCAATTACTGTAGGAGAAGATTGTATAGTAAATAATTTAGAAACAATTTGTGGCGACAAATTATTTAGAGGGGTTATCATTGTAAGAAATGATAGTAAAATAAAAACTTTAAAAGACCTAAAAGGAAAAAAAGTTTTAATCGTCTCTCCTTATTCTGCAGGAGGATTTTTATCTCAAAAAATATTTTTAGAAAAAAAGGGATTTAATGTTTATAAAGATTTAAAACTTATTAATGCTAAAAGACTAGAAAAAGTAATAATAGGGGTATATAGAGGTGAAGCAGATGCAGGATTTGTAAGAGAATCTGCCCTCTCTGTTTTTTCTGGAGAAATTGATATTTCTAAGATAAAAATTCTTACCTTTACTTCGTATCTTCCAAACTGGCCTTTTTGTGCAGTTAATGTAAATTCAGAGCTTGCAGAAAAGGTAAAAACATTATTACTTAATATAAACAACAAAGAAATTTTAAACAAAGCTAAAATTAAAAGTTTTGCTAAGGTATCAGATAAAGATTATGAATTTCTCAAAAGTCTTATTAAATAAAATAACAAATATTATAAAAAATTTTTTAATCTTTTGGAGATCTTTCAGTATAAGAACAAAGATATTTTTTTCCTTTTTTGTAATAATTTTTACCATGATTTCCTTGGTAAATTTCTGTTTAATTAAATATCAAGAATATACACTTAAAAAAGAAATTTATAACAGATTAAAAGCTAATCTGGAAAACTTTAACTACGAAATTGTAGACCATATAGTATTTTTTGATCCTTTAAAACTTGACGAAAAAGTAAAATCATTGATGCATTATCCAGGAATTCGGTATGTAATGATTGCTGATCTAAGTGGCAGAATAATTGCTCATAGTAATCGTAAAGAATTAGGAAACTATATAAAAGTTGATAAAGATACTTTTTTGTATTGGGAAAAAGAAGGTCGGGAGCTGAAGGAAATTAATCTTCCCATATTTCAAACTGATTATCCTTTAGGGATTATAAGAATTGGGATTTCAAAAAGAGAAATAGAAGATTATGTTAAAAATTCTTCTACCAAACTTAGAAATTACATTTTTTTAATATCTTTATTCACAATATTTTTAACAGTTGCTATTTCTTATTTTATTTCAAATACTTTAACCAGACCTCTTTTGAAATTAAAAGAAAAATTGGAAGGTTTGAAAGCCAATTCACTTGAATTGTGTGAGAATGAAAATTTAATTCTCTGTAAAGATTTTTATGAATGTGATGAAGAAAACTGTCCTGCTTTCGGAAAAACGAGATGCTGGTTAATATTTCAAGCTCCTGAAATTTGTAAAAAAAAATATAATTTAGATTGTCATGAATGCTATGTTTATAAAGTTTCTTGTGGAGACGAGATTGGTTATCTTATAGAAACTTTTAACGAAATGCTAGTAAAATTAAAAAGAGCATTTAATGAGCTTAAAGAGAGCACTTTAGAAAAACTTAAACTTGAAAAACGTGCAGCGATAGCCGAAATGGCGTTAATTGTTGCTCATGAAGTAAAAAATCCTCTAAACTCAATTAAAGCTGCTACCAATTATTTAAAGAATAATTTTAAAGGAAAAATATTAAATGAATTTTTGTCTATCATTGATAAAGAAGTAAACAGATTAAACGATCTTGTAAACAGTTTTCTTTTTTATGCAAAACCTTTACCTTTAAAGCTAGAAAAAAATGATATTAATAAAGTGATAAAAGAAGTAATTAATTTAATCAAAGCTGAATTTGAAAAGGAGGGAAAAATTTTTAGAACTGAATTAGACTTACAAATTCCTGAGTTTTATTTTGATGCAGGACAAATTAAACAGGTTTTACTAAATCTTTTAATAAATGCAGAGGAAGCTACAAAAAAGGGAGATACAATTTTTCTTAAAACTAAAAAAGAAAATAATTTTGTTAAAATAATTGTGAAAGATACTGGAATAGGGATATCAGAAGAAAATTTAAAGAAAATTTTTGAGCCTTTTTTTACTACTAAATCCTCAGGTTCTGGATTAGGACTTGCTTGTGTAGAAAGGATTATAAAGGAACACGGAGGAGAAATTGAAGTTAAAAGTGAGATTAATAAGGGAACAGAATTTGTAATTAAAATACCTTTAAAATGTGAAGCCTAAAGAATATGAAGCCTAAAGTACTTTTTATTGATGATGAAATAAATGCTTTGAAAACTATATCTTTAATCTTAAAAAAAGCTGGATTTGAAGTAACTACTGCTAAAACAGCTGAGGAGGGAATAGCAAAACTTCAAAATTTTACACCTGACTGCATTTTACTTGATTATTTGCTTCCTAGTATGAGTGGAATTGAAATGTTAAAATGGTTAAAAAAAGAAAATTATCATGTTCCTGTTATCATTATTACAGCTTTTGGGACCATTGAAAGAGCTGTTGAAGCAATGAAATTGGGAGCTTTTCATTTTCTTGTCAAACCAGTAGATACAGATTTACTGATAAATATATTAAAAGAAGCTACTTTAAAACAAAAAGTATTTTTTGAAGACGAGGACGAGTATTATAAAAGAAAGTTTCCTGAAATAATAGGAAAAAGTAGAGCCATAAAAGAAGTTTTAAAAATCATTGAAATGGTTGCTGAAAGTAACGCTAATGTCCTTATTACTGGAGAAACAGGAACAGGAAAAGAACTTGTGGCAAGAGCTATTCACAAAAATTCTTTAAGAAAAGAAAAACCTTTTATAATAGTTGACTGTACAACTATTCCTGAAAACCTTTTAGAGGCTGAGTTATTTGGCTATGAAAAAGGAGCTTTCACTGGAGCAACCGAAAGTAAAAAAGGACTTGTTGAATTATCCAATGGCGGAACATTATTTTTAGACGAAATAGGCGACTTGCCTCTTTCTTTGCAAAAAAAGCTCCTAAGATTTTTGCAAGAGAAAGAGATTAAAAGACTTGGAAGTTTAAACAGAATAAAAGTTGATGTTAGAGTTATTGCTTCTACAAATCAAGATTTAGAAAAAGCTATTAAAGAAGGAAAATTTAGAGAAGATTTATACTGGAGACTTAATGTAGTTAGAATTCATCTTCCCCCTCTTAGAGAAAGAAAAGAGGATATTCCTTTACTTGTTAGACATTTTTTAAACAAATATGCTCAAGAAAATAACAAACCCATTCCTGAAATAGAACCAGGAGTTATAGATATATTGATGGAATATGACTGGCCTGGAAATGTAAGAGAACTTGCTCATGTTATTGAAAGGGCTGTCGTGTTGTCTCCTTCAGGGATAATTCAAATAAGACATTTGCCTAAAAGAATCTTAGAAAAATTGAAGAGTGAAAATGAAAACGAAAATAAAGAAAATAAAGAAGAAACTCTTAATTTATTAGAAATAGAGAAAAAGTTGATAATAAAAGCTTTAAATGAAACAGGATGGAATCAGAGTAAAGCTGCAAAAATTTTAGGAATATCCCGCAAACAACTAAGAACAAAAATGAAAAAATTTGGATTGCTTCCCTCTTAATAATCTATTTTAAAAGTTTTTTCCTTTTCTCTGAGGAAATATCCTTTACGGTTGTCAATTTCAGGGCGTGGGTTGTGCATTTGGTAACACAAGCTGGTTCAAGCCCTTGATCAATTCTATCCTTACAGAGATCACATTTTATAATTACTCCTTCATCTGGATTATATTGAGGAATACCCCATGGACAAGCCTCAATACAATTTTTACATCCTATACATAAATCTTTATCTACAAATACTATGCCATCTTTTTCCCTCTTTTGCATAGCCCCTGTAGGACAAGCCTCCACACAAAAAGGACGACCGCAATGAAAACAGGTAACAAAAACAAAATTCTGAAGCACTTTGTTACCAGAAAGTTTTATTTCAGAAGGAAGAATTTCGCAAATTTTGATCCCTGAGGTCAAGCCTTTATTTATTACACAGTGAACTTCACAGGCATGACATCCTATACATTTTTCCAAATTTTGAACAATAAGATATATACTCACTTTATCCCTCCTCCTTTAAATTTTCCTTACCCTTACAAAGTTTTCAAACAATACCCCTGTATGACTTCCTTTGCCAAACTTCTCAAAAGCACCTTTCAACAAACGCCCCTCATTTAGTCCCTTCCCATAACTTCTGCTAAGCCAGGGTATGTCGTTTTGAAAACCTCTATACATAAAAACACACTCTGGATGTATAAAAGGAGTAACCTTAGCTTTTATCTTTCCTGAATAATCTCCTGAAGAGACTTCAACTATTTCTCCATCTCTAATTCCAAGTTTTTCAGCTATCTCACTATTTATCCACAATTCATTTTCAGGAAGTATTCCGTTAAGCACAGGATTGTTTTGGGTTCTTGTGTGGGTGTGAATGGCTACTCTTCCAAAAATTAATCTAAATTCTCCTTCTTCAATTTTTGGTCTTTCTGGCTCTTCATAAGGTATAAAGTAAGGAACTTCTCTTTCTCTCATTTTACTTGAAACAATTTCTATTTTCCCGGAAGGCGTTTTAAATTTTAATTCTTCTCGGCTATAAATGAGCGGTTCTTTACACAGAGGAACAAATCCTTTTTCGTCAAAATCTTCTATTTTTATACCTGTATCTTTGAGCTGATAGTTCCAGATGTCTTCTATACTTTCATAAGGCGCATACTGACCTACTCCCATTCTTTTACAGAGCTCGGTAAAAATCCACCATCTTGGTTTGGTATCGTAAACAGGTTCAACTGCCTTTTTTCTTACGATAAAAGCAGGTTTTGCCCCTCTTTGTAGTCCTATTATGTCATCCCTTTCTAAGTAAGTAGATTCGGGCAAAATAACATCTGCAAACCAGCCTGTTGTTCCGTAGTCTACAGGAATGTGAACAAGAAGCTCAAGTCCACTAAGAATTTCTTTAATGTCAGAAAGGGGCATACCTGCAAAGGGATCATATCTGTAAACAATTAAAGCTTTAACCGGATAGGGCTCTCCTGTTTTAATAGCTTTAAAAAGATGTAGCATATGACCTGCTCCATCGTAAAGAAATCCTTTACCAAGTTCTTCTTCTATGCGTTTTTCTTTAGGAGAAGGAATGGGTTCAAGAAGGCTTTTCAAAGGCTTAGCTCCCACTTCTTTAGGAGATTTAGCAAAAATTAATCCTCCTTTCTGTTCTATATTCCCAAGAAGGGCATTGAGAATGTAGACTGCTCTGGCATAATAAAAAGAGTCCATATATCTTGCACCAAACCAGTATGGATAAATAATTACTTGGGGTTTTGCCTCACTTAATTCTTTTGCAAGCTTGATTATTTCCTCTTCTGGCACTTCAGAAACACTTTCTGCCCACTTAGGAGAATAGGGCTTTACAAAATTTTCAAGCTCCTCTATTCCTAAGAAAAACCTGTCTACAAAATCTTTATCATAAAGATTTTCTTTAAGAATTTGATGTATAAGTGCAAGAACTATGGCATAGTCTGATCCAGGACGAATTCTGAAATATTTAGTAGCTTTAGTAGCTGTTACATTAACTCTTGGATCAAAGTAGGTGAACTTTCCTCCTTTTTCAATGGCTTTTAAAACATTGTTTGCTTCTCTAACAGCTAATGCATCAAAAAAAGCTCTACCAAAAGATACTATATGTTTAGCATTGCTAAAATCATAACTTATTTGATTTCTTGGGATTCCAAAAAGACTTTGGGCAGCAAGGTCCACATTCTTTCTGCAAAGGTCGTCATGATTAAAGTAATTGGGAGAACCTATAGCTCTTATAAAAACCCTTTGCATCTCCCCAAAAATACCCCCTCCTCTATCAAGAAGTGCTATAGCCTTTGCTCCGTATTTATCTTTTATAGCAGTTAGCTTTTCTGCTATATAGTTTAAAGCTTCATCCCAGGAAGCTCTTTTCCACTCTCCAGAACCTCTTTCTCCAGTTCTTATCATTGGATACTGAGGTCTTTCTTTATCGTAAAGATGAACAAGTCCAGCAGAACCTCTTGCACAAAGAGCTCTTTCTATTCCAGGAACATAAGGATTACCTTCAATCCAGACCACCTTTCCATTTTCAACCTCAATCCTTATAGGACAACGAGCAGAACACATTCCACATACTGAAAAGACCTGTTTCCTCATTTTTCCTCCCTCAAGCCTTAAATTCTCATAAGATATTTATGCAAAATTAATGCCTAATTATAGTTTAGCATTTTTGAGAAATTGGACCAATTTAAAAATTGAAATTGTCCCTATAGGGACAGTTAAGTTGTTTAGAGTAAATGTTAATGTTATATTTGTTTTTAGAAAATTATTTTTAAATGTGGAGGAAATCTTATGGAAAGAGTTCTTATGCTTGGAGCTGATGCCATAGCGAGAGGAGCTATTGAAGCAGGAATATCTTATGCAACCTCTTATCCAGGAACACCTGCAACCCAGATTCTGGAATATATTGCCAAAAATAGTTCAGTTCCTTGCGAATGGTCAATAAATGAAAAGGTGGCTTTTGAGGTAGCATATGGAGTTAGCTTAACAGGAAGAAGAGTTTTGTGTTCTATGAAACATGTAGGTCTTAATGTAGCAGCCGATCCTTTTATGACTTCAAGTTATCTTGGGGTTAGAGGTGGATTTGTGCTTGCAGTAGGAGACGACCCAGGAGCTTATTCATCTCAAAATGAGCAAGATTCTCGTTTTTATGCCTATTTTGCTAAAATTCCCTGCCTTGAGCCTTACGATGGTGAGACTGCTAAATCTTATACCAAAATAGCTTTTGACATCTCAGAAGAGCTTAGTCTTCCTGTCATGCTTAGAAGCCAAACAAGACTTCTTCACTGCTATAGCCCTGTCACTCTTGAAGATATAATCTCCCAAACGGAGATAAACCTTAATAAAGATCCAGAGCATCTTATTGCAATTCCCAAACATGTTATACCACTTCATAAAGAGTTAAATGCTAAACAAACGAAAATACTTGAAATTTTTAAAAGATATGGTTTTAACGAAGTAATCCCTGGAGAAGGAAAAACAGGTATTATTGCCTGTGGACTTGCTTTTACCTATGCTCTTGAACTCGAAGAAAACCTCCCTATTCTTAAGATAACCGCCTATCCTGTTGAAGAAGCCCTTCTCAAAGAATTTGTAAAAGAGCTTGAAGAGGTTGTAGTTCTCGAAGAAGGATATCCTTTTATAGAAAAAAAGGTTAGATGTTTTCATTCAAGAGTTAGAGGAAAACTTTCAGGTGATTTACCGATGGAAGGAGAACTTGGTCCTGATCCAGTTTTAAAGCTTTTTGGGAAAAAAGAAGAGATAACTTCTGAAAATGTTCCTCCAAGACCACCTTTTTTATGCCCAGGATGCCCTCATAGAGAATTTTATAAAGCACTTTTAGAAGCTAAGCCAAGTTTTGTTACAGGAGACATTGGGTGCTATACTCTGGGATGTCTTCCCCCTCTTTCTGCGCTTGATACCTGTCTCTGTATGGGTGCAAGCATAGGTAAAGCCATAGGTATTTCTAAACAGGGAGTAAAGAGAGTGGCTGCAGTGATAGGAGATTCAACTTTTTGGCACTCAGGTATACCTGCACTTATAGACGCAGTCTATAACAAAGCTAATATACTTGTGTGTATTCTTGATAATTCTGTTGTTGCCATGACAGGACATCAGCCTACACCTCATCTTGGTTTAACTGCCAAGTTAGAAGATACTAAAAAATTAAGTCTTGTTGAAATTTGTAAAGCCTGTGGAGTAGATTCTGTGATAGAAATAGATCCCTTTAAAAAAGAGGAAATGGTTTCAGCCTTAAAAAAAGGACTTGAAACCCCTGGGAGTTCATGTCGTTATTTCAAAAAGACCTTGTATATTTGTGGCTAAAAAGTTTAAGAAAGCTTAGAGAGCCTCTACAGTTTTACTATCTAAAAGTTTTATACCCTTTTGTTGAAGTAAGTCTATGGTTTTGTCAAGGTTATTTGTCCGAAGAACTACAAGAGCTTCTTCTCCGCTTTTTTCAACAAAAGCATAAACATATTCTACATTTATATCTCCTTCGTATAGTATTTTAAGAACTTCAGCAAGTCCACCCGGTCTGTCTTTTACTCCTACAGCAAGAACATTGGTGATTTTAGTAGTAAAACCCGCATCTTCCAGAGCATTTTTTGCTTCTTCAGGTTTATTAACGATCATTCTCAAAATTCCAAAATCTGAAGTATCTGCAATGGAGAGAGCTCTAATATTTATATTTGCTTTGGCTAACACACTTAAAGCTTCATATAGTCTTCCTTTTTTATTTTCTAAAAAAACAGAAATCTGTTTAATTTTCATCTTTGTTTCACCTCCTAACTCAGTTTTCTTTTATCAATTACCCTTTTTGCTTTTCCTTCACTTCTTGGTAAACTTTTTGGTTCAACAAGGGTAACCTTAACCCTTATTCCCACAGTTTCTTCTATTCTTTTTTCAAGTTTTTTTCTGAGCTCTTCAATTTTTCTTACTTCATCTGAAAAAACCTCTTTTGACATTTCAACCTGAACTTCTATTTCATCAAGATAATGCGGTCTTGTAAGAATAATCTGATAATGAGGTTCTACTCCTTGAACCTCAAGAATAGCTTGTTCAATTTGATAAGGAAATATCATAACTCCTCTTACTTTAATCATATCATCAGTTCTTCCTTTAATTCTTTCAATTCTTACAAATGTTCTTCCACATGAACATTCTCCCGGAACAAAGGAAGTAATATCCCTTGTTCTAAACCTTATCATCGGAACTCCTTCCTTAGTTAAAGTAGTCAAAACAAGCTCTCCTTCTTCTCCTTCAGGAAGAGGTTCTCCTGTTTCTGGATCAATTATTTCTGGATAAAAGTGGTCTTCCCATATGTGAAGCCCTTTTTGAGCTGGACATTCATGGGCTACTCCTGGACCTATAATTTCTGTTAATCCATAAACATTATAAGCTTTGATGCCAAATCTATTTTCAATTTCTTTTCTCATTTCCTCTGTCCACATTTCAGCCCCAAAACTTCCAACTCTCAGTTTAAGAATTCTTGGATCAATACCCATTTCGTCCTTTGCATATTCAGCAAGATAAAGTGCATAGGAAGGGGTGCAGGCAAGAACAGTGGTCCCAAAATCTCTCATTAACTCAATTTGTCTTCTTGTATTTCCTGCAGAGGTAGGAACGACAGTTGCTCCTATAGCTAAAGCTCCGTAATGAAAACCAAGCCCTCCCGTAAATAAACCATAACCATAAGCAATTTGAATAATGTCATCTTTTGTCACTCCTATCATAGTAAGAGATCTTGCCATAACTTCTTTCCAGATTTCAATATCTCTTTGGGTATAACCCATAACCACAGGTTTCCCCGTTGTTCCGCTTGATGAATGAATTTCAATAATTTCAGAAAGAGAAACTGCAAACATTCCAAAAGGATAAACCTCTCTTAAGTCAGCTTTGCTGGTAAAAGGAATGTATTTTATGTCTTCAAGAGTTTTTATATCCTCAGGCTTAATACCGGCTTCGTCAAACTTTTTTCGGTAATAAGGAACTCTTTCATAGGCATATTTAACTACTTTTTTAAGTCTTTCAAGCTGAAGTTCTTTTAACTTTTCTCTTGGAAGTGTTTCAATTTCTTTATTCCAAAACATTTTAGCCTCCTAAATTTATTCTTTAATAAAATCAGAAGGTTCAAGAAATTTAACCTTTTCTTCTTTCAAAGATTCTAAAGCCTTTTTCAAATCATCAGCTTCAAAAACAAAATAGGCTTTTTTCCTTGTTTCAGCAACATAAACAAGGGCACTTTCTATATTAATACCCTTTGAACTTATTAGTTTGACTACTTCATAAAGCCCACCTGGTCTGTCTTCAAGCTCAATCCCTATAGCAGGAATTTTAGCAACTGTAAATCCCCTTTCTTTAAACTTCTCATAGGCTTTTTGAGGCTTATCCACCAAAAACTTTATAACTCCAAAATCTTTAACGCTTATTATGGAAAAACCAAGAATATTTATATTTTCTTTTGCCAGAACTTCTGTTATTTTCTCAAGTTTACCAGGTTTGTTTTCAGCAAAAATGCTTATAATTTCCACATAATTCATAGCTTTATTACCTCCTTTAAAGCACTCTTTTATCAATTACTCTTTTTGCTTTTCCTTCACTTATAGGAAGTGTTCCTGGTTCAACAAGTTCTACTTTTGGACGAACCTGTATAGCCTGCCTTAATTTTTCCGTAATCTCTTCTTTAAGCTTAAGAAGTCTTTCAATTCTTCCATCAAAAAAGTCTCTATCTATTTCAACTCTCACTATCATTTCATCGTATCCTTCAAGCACTATCTGATAGTTTTGAGCAACTCCTTTTATGCTCATAAGAACTGACTCAATTTGTTGAGGAAAGATATTTACCCCTCTTACAATAAACATATCATCTGTTCTTCCCAGAATTCTTGCAATTTTTATGTGAGTTCTTCCACATGGGCAAGGTTCAGTTATAAAGTAGGTCAGATCTCTTGTACGATACCTAATTAAGGGCATAGCAGTTCTTTCAAGGCTTGTAAGAACAAGCTCTCCCACTTCTCCTTCTTTAACAGGTTCCCCTGTTTCTGGATTAACTATTTCTACATAAAAAGCATCCTCCCAGATATGAAGTCCTTTTTTTACAGGACACTCAAATCCAACCCCAGGTCCTCCCATTTCAGAAAGACCGTAGCAATTAAACACATCAACTTTAAGCATATTTTCAATTTTGCAACGGGTTTCCTCACTATAAGGTTCAGCTCCTAAATAAGCCCTTTTTAGCTTTATGTCTTTTCCTGGTTTAAGTCCCTTTTCTTGAATTACAGTTGCCACATATAGTGCATAACTTGGTGTCATGTGAATACAGGTTGTGCCAAAGGTTTTCATAAGTTCAATTTGTCTTTCTGTATTTCCTGGTCCAGCTGGTATAACAAGCATTCCTACAAGTTCAGCTCCGTAGTGCATAACTAAAGCTCCTGTAAAAAGTCCGTATGTCATAGAATTTTGAAGTATGTCTTGCGAAGTTGCTCCGCTCATAACAAGAGACCTTGCAATGAGTTCAGCCTGTGCCCAGATGTCTTTTTTACTAAAAAATAAAGCCTTTGGTTTTCCCGTTGTTCCGCTTGATGTGTGAAGTCTTACCACCCTTTCTAATGGCTCTGCAAGCAAACCAAAAGGATAGTCAACAAAAAGATCTTCTTTGGTTGTAAAAGGAAAGCGCCTTATATCTTCAAGCTTTTTAAGATCTGAAGGCTTAACGCTGGCTTCCTCAAATTTTTTTCTGTAGTGAGGAACATTTTTGTATACTCTATTTAAAACCTTTTTTAGTTTTTTTAACTGAAGTGCCTTTAATTCTTCTTTTGGAAGTAGTTCAATTTTAGGATTGAAGTATCTTTTCTCCAAGGTTTCTTCCCTCCTCAAAGGCTTTAATATTAAGCTCGACCATTTTTTCTGGAACTGAGTTTCTCAATACCTCTTTCCAGATCTCAACAGGAAAGGGTAAAAGAAGAGATAACACCCCAAGAAGTACGGTATTTTCAATTTTTGTGCTTCCAAGAGATTTTGCCAGCTCTTCTGCCTTTATTTCAAAAACTTTATATCCTTTTTCTTTTAGTTTTTCTGAAACATTTTGTGGATAAAGAGATGGATCAAGCGATGGAGGAAGGATTTGTTTAAGATTTAATATAATGGTTCCTTCTTTTTTAAGAAAATAGCTATATCTTAAAGCTTCCATTTCTTCAAGAGCAAGCATTATGTGAGCTTTGCCTACAGGAATTGAGGGAGAATAGACTTTTTCTCCAAAACGAATCTGCCCTATTACAGAGCCTCCTCTCTGAGCCATACCATGAATTTCACTCTCTTTGACATCAAATCCACTTTTAAAAGCACACCAAGCTATGATTCTACTTGCAAGGACAATTCCTTGCCCTCCAGTTCCTACCAGAATTAAATTAGTAATTTTTTCTTTCATAAAACATCTCAAAGTTTAATAATAAATTTTAAACAAGTCAATATAAAATTATCTTGTAAATATAAAAAATTTGTTCTATAATCCGCTTTTAAGCTATAAAAAAGCGTGAAAGAGGTGATCTATGAAGCTCTTTTTGGCAATTTTTCCTATATTAATTGTTCTTATAGGTATGATCGTATTTTATCGTTCAGGGGTTTTTGTTTCAGTAATTGGCTGGATACTTGCTATTTTTTTGGCAGTCTATTATTTTCACACTCCCTGGAATGTAGTCCTGGGAGCAAGTTTAGTTGGAATAATAAAAGCCTTTGGTATTACCCTTGCAGTTGCCTTCACTATGTTTCTAATTTTTTTGATGAAAGAAACAGGAGCTTTAAGTAAAGTTATTGAATACATAAAGGGTATCGCTAAAGAAAAGGAAGAATAAGCACTTTTTCTTGGGATGGGTTTTGGCTCACTTTCTACAGCCTTAGGAATGGTTACTCCTGCTATGTTTCCTCCTATTTTTAGACTTCTTGGTTTTACACCTGTAGCAGCTATAGCAGTAAGTATTCTTTGCTACGACCCACTTACCTCTTTTGCCTTATTTTCCATACCCATTACTTTGCCTGCTGAGGTAGCTTTTAAGGTTTTTCACATCCAACCTCCAGGTATAGAAAACCTTCAGGAATTTATCTGGGATTTTACCTTTAAAATTACAGCTTTTCTTCCTCCTATTTCAGTGTTATTTGCTTTTCTTATGCTCTGGAGTGTGGGTGGGAAAGAAGCTCTGTTAAAGCACTGGAAACCAGCTCTCATTTCAGGTCTTGTTTTATCTCTTTCTGCCTTATTCATGGCTTGGACAAGAATCGTTCCCGTAGAGGTAATTGGCATTTTTGCCGGATTTCTCACTATGCTTTTTGTAAACATATATTACCGCAACAAGAATAATAAAGATATCCAAAGACTTTCTTTTAATAAAGAGGTTTTTAAATCATCCTCTCCTTTTATTCTGTTAATTCTTTTTTCTTTGGTTGTTAATTTGCCAGATGCAAAAAAACTTCTTTGCAAATATTTTGGGACCTTATGAAGTTATTAAGGTTTTTGCTGATAAAAAAGAAGATTTGAATATTATGGCAAATGTATGGTTTTGGATTCTTGTTGTATCAATTATTTCAATTCCAATTTTAAAACCCTCTTCAGATGTTATGAAAAGAGTTTTGAAACTCTGGATTACTCGTATAGGTGGTCCTTTTATTGCTTATTCTTTATTTTTTGCAGTTGCCTTTATTATGGCTTGGTCTGGTATGGAAGTAGTTAATGATAAACTGGTTCCCGGTCCCTATTTTAAAGATTATAACATGAACATAATAATAGCCTCTACACTTGCTAATATTTTCGGTAGTGCCTATCCTTTAGTTGCTCCTTTTATCGGTCTTTTAGGAGCTTTTGTTGGAGGAAGTGAAACTGCCTCTAATGTTCTTTTTGCTAAAATCCAATGGGAAACAACTCTTGTAACCCTTGGAGCACCAGCTTTTATGTGGATTTTTGTTGCACATGCTGTAGGAGGGGGTATAGCCTCAGCCATTACTCCTTCAAAGATTACTAATGCTGCTGCAACTATAGGAGTTACTGGAAAAGAAGAAGGAAAGTTTATAAAAACTGTCATCATTCCTGTTTTATTTATTACAGTTTTTACTGGATTACTTTTGTTGCTTTACTTAAAAATTTTTGGCTAAAGAAAATGTTTTACAAAAACTTGACAAATCCTGAGAGTAGATTATTTTTAAAAAGAAAATTGGGCCGTTAGCTCAAGTGGTAGAGCAATGGACTCTTAATCCATAGGTTGGAGGTTCGAGTCCTCCACGGCCCACTTCTTTTCAGGATTTCAGGTATCATTATTTTTCAAAAGTTATCATGTGCCAAAAATGTGCCATCTAAAAATTGTCCATAGGTGGAAATATTTGCCGATTTTTGCCTTTGTTTTCCGGTGCTTGTTTAATATAAAATATAGGATATGGGTTTATTCTGGCGGTGCCAATGCGGGCAAAAGGAGTTGTATAACCTAAAAATAGTGAGGAGAAGGCGAAAAAGTAGTTTTGATTTTTGTGCCAGGGTTAATTTTTAACTTATTTATTAAAACACACTCGGAAAAGTTTGACTTTGTTTTAAAAGTTAGATATACTAAATACCGATGCTTAAAGATTATCTATATTCCCTTATCACAGTTTTTTCTTCTATACTTATCGGATTTTTTGTTAAATTAATTTTCAAAAATAGGCTTTCTTTAGCAAATCAAAAATTCAAACTGGGGCTTTCTTCAAAAACCATTTCCTCTTTTTCAAACATCTGCTTTTTATGGATAATTTTTTTAGGCATACACATTTCTATTTCTATTGCTGAAATACCACCAAAATACCACAACCTTGTAAGCATTATAAACAAATTCCTGCTTATCTTTTTTATTCTTTCTTTAGTCTGGATTTCTTCTAAAGTTATCATAAACATTTTAAATTTTTACATTCAGCAAAAAACCGAACTTCCCCCAAAGGTTTCTATTTTTGAAATAGTTATTAAGGTCTTAATCTTTTTTATAGGTTTTATTCTTATTTTAAACACTTTGAATATAAACATCACGCCTTTTATTACCTCTTTAGGAATTGCAGGATTGGCTGTGGGACTTGCTTTGCAGGATACTTTAAGCAACTTTTTTGCAGGACTTCACATTTTAATGACAAAACAGATAAAACCAGGAGATTTTATTTCCATTGAAGGAGGGGTGGAAGGTTTTGTAGAAGATATTACCTGGAGAAATACTACTATTAGGCAAGTTTCTAACAACTTAGTAATTATTCCCAATTCTAAACTTGCCTCCTCTATCGTAACCAATTATTTTCTTCCTGATAAGGATCTAGCCGTGCCTGTTCAGGTGGGAGTAAGCTATGATAGTGATCTTGAGAAAGTTGAAAAAGTGACCATTGAGGTGGCAAAGGAGGTGATGAAAGAAGTTCCAGGAGGTGTGCCTGATTTTGAGCCGTTTATAAGATATCACACCTTTGGAGATTTTAGCATTAAGTTTACGGTTATATTGAGAGCTCAAAGCTATACAGATAGATATGCCGTTATTCACGAATTTGTAAAAAGACTTCACAGACGCTACAAAGAAGAAGGAATTGAAATTCCATTTCCTATAAGAACGGTATTCCTGAAACAAGATTAAAAATTTAAAAATATTAAACTCTTTACTTTATTTTTCTCATTATTATAATTAATTTTATAGAATTATAAAAAGCAAAAATGAGCAACCTTAAAAAAAGAGGATTTAGCACATTAGAGTTTCTCATAGTCCTTGGAATAATTGCCATTTTGGCAAGCTTGGGATTTCCTGCCATAAGAAAACTTTATAGAACATACAAATTTAACAGTTATGCATTTGAGCTTGAAAGCCTCGTAAAGTGGGCAAAAATAACGGCTGTAGAAAGAAGTATAGGAGTTTCTATTTGTAAGAAAGACAATAGTATTGTAGTTTATAATGAGGGAACTTCAAGAAATCCGTCTTGCTCCGGAGAGGTATTAAAAACACTGGTGATTTCAGACTCCTGGGTGACTTCAGATATTGATGTAGCTTTAGGTAAGTCTGGGCTTATGTTTGATCCAAGGGGTTTAGTTATTTTTGGAGGAAATGTATGTATTACAGATGGAGAAAATTATTTTAAAGTAAAATTACAAAATAATAGAGGTGCAATAATAACTGAAGCAGGAAGTGGGGGATGTTAAAAATTAAGGGTTTTACTTTACTTGAAGCTCTTATTGCCATACTGATTGCAGCTGTTTTGTCTGCAATTGTTGCTGGAGTAGTTACGAGTTTTGCCTCTAAAACCTCTGATAGAATTCTTATGTCCTGTCTTATTGAAGGAGCTTCTTCAGGAATAAACGCATGTAAAAGCGGAAACTTTACGAACTTTCAAATTGAGTGTGGAGACATTAAAGTTGATGTAGAAATAACCCAGGGAGTTTGTAATCCACCTGAGGGAACCTGTTCAGATGTTACGGTAACTGCTAAAGCAAAGGGATGGAATTTTTCTTTAACTGATAAAGTTTGCAATTTTTACTGAATCCAATGAGAAGGATTTTGAAGTGAAAAAATTTGCTGAAAAAACGAAAGGTTTTACGCTCGTAGAAATTCTGGTAGTTATTGTGCTTTGTGCCATTCTTTTAATAGCTGTTTTAGGAATTTATCTTGTTGCCGACAAATATTTTAAACAAACAAAACCAGTTTCTGATGTTTTAGAAGAAATGAGAAGTACTGTAGCCACTCTTGATTTCGTGTTTTCAAGATGGGGAGCGGGGGTTCCCTGCAAAAATAATAACTGCACTTTAAGTGATTCCGTCGTTCCCTGTGATGGTTTCCCTCCCTCAGATCCTATGTGTATGACCTGTATAAGAGGTGATTTAACCTCTGATGGATGTAGTGAGGTAGAGTTTTATGCAAGTCTTGAAGGAACAGGATTCGTAGTAAGCACGAACGGAACCTCTGCTAATTTAATAAGCTGTAGACTTGAAAAAGATGGATATACGAGTAAAGATAACGAAAGTGAGAATTATTACTATATCTGGCAGGGAGATAAAATTGCAAACTGGAACGGGATAGATAATCCTCCTGTATATGGTTTTTGTGGAAACATTCCTTCTGTAGATTGCATAAATTTTAACGGAACTCCGAATTTAAGCACGAGTGCTATCATGGGACTCTGGGGTAACGAAACCATAGATTGCTCTAACAATACCTATAAGCTTCATTCTGGAGATATAATAATTAGAGTTCCTTACAGGGTAAGGCTGTATGTTGATTACGATTCAGAAACCAGTGGATACTGGATTTTTATGAAAATTACTGATATGGCTCGTCCGGATGTAAATATCCCACCTACAAAACTTGCAAGGGTAAAGGATTCAGACTCCTTTAAGATTAAAATACCAGACTTTTTTAAGATTAAAATAAATGGTGAGATTAAAATAAATGGAAGAGGAATAAAAATGGAAGTAACCTTTCAGAGCCAGTCAAAACCAGAAAAAACCTTTAAAGTAGAAAGATACTTTGCAAGATAGGAGGTGAAAAATGAGAAGACAAATAAAAACTCGCAAGAGAGACGAAGGATTTGCACTTTTTACAGTTCTCATTTTCTTTTTAGTTCTTCTTTTAATCGGAATAGGTGCGGCTTTTATAACTCAGATAGGCTTTTTTTCTGTAAGTGCAGAGGCTAAATTTCAGATTGCTGAAAAGAGAGCAGAAAAAGGACTCCTTACTGTTCTTGAAAGTGGAAACTGCAGTGATTACAGTGAAGAGGGAATAAACGTGAAAGCTGTAAAAGACGACGGACACAATTACTGTTTTTTGTGGAGTGAAGGGACGTATAAAGGGGCAAAGGTGGTTAAAACTTCCGTATTTCCTTTAACTAACTGGGCAGCAGCAATATACAGAAACTTAGGCAATTTTTCTCTGGGAGGTAATGCTGCTATCGTAGGATACGACAGTCCTGAAAACGGAAACAGCTGTAATGATCGGAACCCCTGCATATCTCCAGCTCTCGTTACAGGAAATAAAGTTGATCCAGGAAAAGTGTTAAATGCCTGTAAGACCGATTTCAATAACCTTGGCTCTGGTCTTGTTTCAACAGTAGATCCTTATGTGTATGATCCAAATATGGGAGATCTTACTTCGAAACTTTTCAGTGCTAATGATAGAAGTGAATTGCTTTCAGCCTTAAGCAGTAACTTTCAGGTTAATTTTGATAACGGAACTCCTGTCGGATTAAACGGAACTGAAGGCGAAGACAAAAAAACACTTAACACCGTAAACAGCTGTACCGCAAGCGGATCTCAAATAGTCTGTGGAACTGAAAGTGATGAAGACGTATTTACCTGGGATTCCGCCAAAAAAGCTTATCAATACAATAAAGACAAAAAGTACTACTCTAAAGTTGAGCTTCCAGGCGCTTCCATAACTTTTCAGAATTTTTCTGGAGGTGGTTACGTGTCAGCAAATACGGTTGATTTCAGTGGAAATGTGAACCCTAACGGAGAACTCGTTCTGGTAGCAAAAGATAAAATAAATATTTCTCAGAACAATCTGAATATATCAAACACTTTTATGTTTGCCAAGAATTACGTGATAGACGCCAATAATTTAATAGTCGCAGGAGGACTAATTTACAGTGGAGGAAGCGGTACAGGAAATCTGAAAATAGACTTGCAGTCAAACACCCAGCTCGGAACCTCAACAAATCCCATTCTTATCATTTCGGACAATAATATCAGTATAAGCGGAACAGGTAATGCTGATATCTGGGGGGTAATATTTATTACGTCTGCAAACAACAACTTTACTATTGGGAATGGAAACTTTAAAATCCACGGAGCTGTAATAAGCAATTCTTTAAGTAATAACAATCGAATTGACATAAGCGGTAATTTTGAAATTCGTTTTAATTACAGGACGATAGAAAAGATTTACAATTACTTTACTCAACTCGGCTTTAACTTTTTACGTCCTCCTTCTTGCGGAGCAAGCAAGAAAAAACTTTTTACTATAACAACTGTAAGAGTTTACTAAAATAGACCTTTCTACCACATCGTAGAGATGTGTTAATTGTCAAGAGGATAAAAGGCAAAATTTTTAGAATTTTTGTAGTAAGCAATCAACTTCAAGAAGTCTTGGAATTTTCCTTGGATTTAAACTCACAACTTTTAATCCTTAGAGGAGGCTGACCAATCTCGCAACCGAGCAACCTAAAAAGGTGCTCCAATATACTTATTTTCTAAAATTTAAAATCTACTTCTTAATAACATACAAAGTGGTAGATTCTAAAATGAGGTTTTTTATGAGGGAGAGGATTAAAGAAAAAAAGGGCTGGGGGTTCCCCCCCCCAGCCCCTTTTTTTCTTTCTTTGAGGGGTTTAAGTTGGTTAGAACATGATTTGAGCCTGGATGTAGTAGTCAGTAAGGTTGTCTTCAAGACCATAGTCTTTTAGAAATTTTGCTGCACCGCTGTCATAATTTACAAAATCAACTCCAGCAGTTAAGCGGGCTGCATTACCTACAATGTAATAGTTAATTCCAACTCCCCAGCGATTAAGCTCATAATCCTTGTTATTATACATCTTATCAGCTTCCATGTATTCATACAATACATAAAGAGCTGGCTTCCCAATTCCAACTACCTGATCATAGAGAATCTGTCCCTTAATATACCAGTAATAGGAATCTTCTTTCTTACTACCTATAATATTTAAATCCGCATCATATCTTGGTACAAGGTGACTATCATCAAAATAGACATAAGCACCTTCAAGATTGAGAACACTGCAACCAAGTTTCTTTTCTAAGAAAAGGTCAACAGTGTAGGCATCAACATCTAATTCTTTAAGACCTTTTAACACTGAAGTGGGGACATTGGGAAGAGATACCCCAAGGTATTTAAGAGCCTTATCACTTACACCCGGTATCAAAGCTCCACCATAAACCCTTCCTGTTTGCATATCTGCTACAGCTACATCCTGAGTGAAGTATCCAAGTCCAATGGTTAAAATGTCTCCTTTCTTGCCAAGGTAGGTTCCAGGCAACCATCCTCTTCCTGTTGTCTTGGTTTCAGGATTGAATCCGAGCATGGTTGGAGTAAATTCAATTCTTGCTGACCAGGCTACACTGTTTAAAGGCTCATCATCTGATGCCTGGTTGAAAATACCAACATCGTATCTTAACATTCCCTTTGCAATCTCTCCATGAAGAACTGCTCCACCCTCAGCAAGTCTTAAAAGTCCATTTCTCCAGTAACCAAAAAGTCCTTGAGGATCGTAGATCCATTCTGTCGGAACGATGTAAGAATATCTTGGTTCCTGCTGTTCTCTAGTGAAGGGAATACGGATTTTTCCAAGTCTCAACTGAAGCTCAGGTAAAAATACTAAGTTAACACCGCCCTCAGAAAGTTTAGCACTTGTGTCACGACCAGAAATACCAACTGCATTATAAACATCTGAAGTATAGGCACCGCTTGTTACTACTTCACCATAGAACTGAACAATTTTGTTAATCTGACCCTCAATGTTAAATCTTGCATCAACCACATCAAATACATTTCTGTTGTAATCAGGTGCAGAAAGTGTACCTTGATCACCTTTTGCTCTTTCATCAAGATTTACATACCTTACCTTCATCCAAAAGCCAAGGTCTGCAAAGGTATCATCACTAACCTTGATTTGAGCAGCATCACTTGAAACTGCATAACCTAAAACTAAAGCTCCTGCAATACTTAAAACTTTCCATCTGCTTACCTTCATACTACACCTCCTTTATTTTTTTCTTTTTGATTACTAATCATAAATTAAATTTTATTCATCTCGCCATTTTTGTCAAGACCTGTTTTTGCAAAATTTTAAATTTTTCCATAATTTTTAACAACGATTTTTAGTAGTTTTTAAAATTTATAGCAGAATTGAGAACTTTTGTCAACATATATAATTCTCTATTCGTGAAAATTATGAGCTTATTTTTAGCTTTTTTCTTTCATTTTCTTTAAATTTCTTTATTTTTTAAAATTTTTTAAATTTTGCTTAAATTCAAATTTTTTGCTTAAATTCAAATTGGTTCAACTCTAAGATTTTTGCCAAAAAGAAAAACCTTTTCTTCTAAAACCGCAAGGACACCAAAAAGACCTTCAACTTTTTTGGCTTTGCTCACAATTTTTTTAAAGTCTTTTGAGTCTCTCAGAAGGTTTCCAAAGGCTGTGGCAAGAGCATCAGCAGTTGCGGTATCTTTGTGAATAACTGTTACGGCATCAGCTAAACCTAAACTCAAAGAATGCCCTACTTTACCTGATGAGGTGCAAACTCCACAGGGCATAAGCTCCTTTTTTACGACAAGAGAAATTTTTCCTGAAAAGGGGGAATTTCCTGCAAAAACGGCAATTCTTGCCTCTTTTTTCAGGCTCAAAAAGATGTCTCCTCCGTTTTCGATTGCCACCTGACTGGTTAAGCCCTTATCAAGAAGGAGTCTTCCGACTTTTTCAGCAATGGCTCCTGCAACAGAAGCCATAGGTCCAACCCCTGCAATCCTTCCTGCTCTAAGCATCACTTTTACAATGTCTGGAGCATTTTCATCCTCAGGAAGAGGCTCAAGGCTCTTTAGAAAAAGGGGATTTTTTAAGATGTATGCCTCAAGAGGAAGCCTTATTTTTCTTACAAATTCCAGGGTTTCTGAGATGAGCTCTTTTTCTGCAAGGACATAAAGATCTGTCTCCTTATAGACTACTCTAAAGGCTTTTAAAGGAGTTGAAACGAGAGTACGATAAAAGGGGACTTCTGAATAAGGGTTCATTTCTTTAAAAGGGCTTTTTCGTAAAAGTCTTCTCCGTAAATTGAATTTATAACAAGAGCTGGGAAGTTTTCAACCTTTACTCTAAAAAGGGCTTCTGGACCAAGTTCTTCAAAAGCAAGAATTTCTATTTTTTTAACAAACTGACTCAAAAATGCCCCTGCTCCTCCAAAGGTTGCAAGATAAACTGCCTTATACCTTTTTAAAAGCTCTCTTACCTCCTTTGAGCGTTTTCCCTTTCCTATGGTTGCAGAGATCCCAAGTTTTAAGAAAAACTCCATGTAGGCATCCATTCTTCCTGAGGTTGTTGGACCAAAGGAGCCTACAGGTTTTCCAGGTGGAGCTGGAGTTGGACCAACATAATAAATTGCCTGATTTGTAAAATCAAAAGAAAAAAACCCCTCTTTCAAAGCTTCCATAATTTTTCTGTGGGTTTCGTCTCTTGCACAGAGAAGCCATCCTGAAATTAAAAGAAAGTCTCCTTCCCTTAAATCATAAAGGATTTCTTTCTTTTCAAGGGGAAAAACAATTTTTCTTGAATTTCTAACGAATTCCTGATAGTTTGAAAGGTTCATTACAAGCACTTTGCGGTGATTTTCTCAATAAATTCTTTTTTGTCTTCTTCTGTCTCAATCTGAATAAGATCTGAAAGCTTTACCTGTTTTAAAAGGCATTCAATGTAGTGGGCAATTTTTTCCCAAACTGGATATGCTATGCATTCTTCTGTCTGGTCGCATCCTTCAGAAGGGTCAATGCAAGAGGCAATGCAGACAGGACCCTCTAAGGGCTCAAGTATGTCGTAAAGGGAGATTTCTGAAGGCTCTTTTCTCAACACATAACCTCCTCCTGGACCACGGGAGGACTTTATGAGACGAGCCTGCCTTAAGCGGTTCAGTATTTGAGCAAGATAAACCCGGGAAATTTCTTGATTGGCTGAAATCTGATCAAGAGTAACTTCCTTTGGATAAGCCTTGGCAATCTCATACATCGCTCTTACCGCATATCTTCCTTTAGTAGATAACTTAAACATCTTTTTTCACCTCCCCAAAATTAATAAAAGTTAATTTATAATATAAAATTTGTAATATAAAATTGAAATATATCAAGATATTTTAAAAATTTTTTACTTTCTTAGTTATTGTAAAAATTTTTGACAAACTTGGATTGTATGATAAATTTTAAGGCATGCTTGACATAAAAATTATAAGGGAGCGCCCTGAGTGGGTTAAGGAAAGGTTAAGGACAAGAGGGGAAGATTATCCCATTGATGAGGTGCTTTCTCTTGATAAAAAAAGAAGGGAGCTCATTCAGGAGGTTGAAAGCTTAAGGCACGAAAGAAGAGAAAAGTCAGAAAGGATAGGAAAGCTTAAAAAGGAAGGAAAGGAGGATGAGGCAAAGGTCTTATCTCAGGAGGTTAAGGAGATAGGGGAAAAAATTAAAACTCTTGAGGCTGAGCTTAAAGAGGTTGAGGAAAACTTAAGGTTAAAGCTTAGTCTCATTCCTAACATTCCACACGAAAGCGTTCCTGTGGGAAAGGACGAAACTGAAAATGTGGTGGTTAAAAGGTGGGGAGATTTACCTGAGTTTGACTTTGAGCCAAAACCTCACTGGGATATAGGAGAAGCTCTTGGCATTCTTGATTTTGAAAGGGCAGGAAAAATTACTGGAAGTAGATTTGTTGTCTATTGGAATGAGGGAGCACTTCTTGAAAGGGCTTTGATAAACTTTATGCTTGATTTACATGTTAAAAAGCACGGATATAAAGAGGTTTTACCTCCTTTTATCGTCAATGAGAAAGCCCTTTTTGGAACGGCTCAGCTTCCCAAATTTAGAGAAGACCTTTTTAAGCTTGAAGACTGGGAATATTACCTTGTTCCAACTGCAGAAGTTCCAGTAACAAATCTTCATCAGGATGAGATTTTGCCAGAAGAGGTTTTACCTCTTTGCTACACAGCCTATACTCCCTGTTTCAGATCTGAAGCAGGTTCTTACGGAAAGGATGTGAGAGGAATAATTAGACAGCATCAGTTTAATAAGGTCGAGCTTGTTAAGTTTACCACTCCTGAGACTTCTTATGATGAGCTTGAGAGTCTTCTTCTTGATGCAGAAGAGGTTTTGCAACTTCTTGGGCTTCCTTACAGGGTTGTAGTTCTTTGCACAGGGGATCTTGGTTTTGCTGCAGCAAAGACCTATGACATAGAGGTTTGGGCTCCTGGGCAAAATCGCTTTGTAGAAATATCTTCCTGCTCAAACTTTGAAGACTATCAGGCAAGAAGGGCAAACATAAGATACAAACCAAAAGACGGGGGAAAGCCAAGATTTGTGCACACCCTTAATGGCTCCGGGCTTGCTGTGGGAAGAACAGTTATGGCAATTTTAGAAAACTATCAGCAAAAAGACGGATCCGTTGTCATTCCAGAGGTTCTTCGCCCTTACATGGGAGGGCTTGAAATTATTAAAAGGAAAAAATAAGGTCAAAACACTCCCTTGAAGGACAATACCCGTTTAACAGAGCAGATTCAATGCTTTTAAAATAGACCTTTCTTTTTATTTTTTTTGCAGAAGGACAATCTGGATGATGAAATCTTTTTGTTTCCTTGTTTCCTACATAAACCAAGCCTTTTGGCTCTTTGTCAAGAAGAGAAAATATGCCCTTTCTTTCTTTAATTGCTTCCTTTTGGATAGGTAAATACCTTTCGTAGTATTTTCCGCTTCCAGGATAATAGCAAACAAAAGCAAGCCCTTCTCTTACGAGAAGCTCTGAAACAGGTGTTCCGTTTTCAAAATAAAGCTCCCCAAGAAGCCTTCCGTATCTGTCTCTTTCTCTTAAAGCTAATTCCAAGTAAAGGGTTTTTCCCTCAACGAGCTTTTTGTTAAATTCGTAAGATTCCAAAGCAAAGGGCTGGGGAATTCCTTTTTCTGTATGAAGTTCCGGGGCATTTATGCCAGCATACCTAAGCCTCTCTCCATTTCCCAGAACCACCGTGTCTCCATCTATTACCCTTTCAACACTTACTCTGATTAGCTTTTCTTTTGAACTAAAGGGAGATTTCTGACAACCTATAAAAATTAAAAAAAGACTCAAAAAGAAAATGTAAAAAATTTTTAGCTTTCTCATTTTTTTAAAGCTAAAGAGTTTAAAATTTTGAGTAGGCTTTTCTTAGCTGAAAAAGCTTTTTACGCTCAAAAAGCTCTTTTTGTTTTTCCAAAAGAAGATTTTTTATGTATTCCAAAAGCTTAATAAGTTCTTTTATCTCTTTTTGATTAAGGTTTTTCTGGTATTCTTCCCAGTGTTTATTTATTTTCTCGTAAAGCTCAAGGGCTTTATCAAATTCGTTTTTCTTTATGGCAAGTTCCACTTTAACAAGGGTTTCTCTGAGATTATAATCTGACATTTAAGTTCCTTTTTACCTCTTCCCAGGCTTTTTTAAGGTTTTCAAGTATCTCAAGAGACTTAACAATAATTTCCGTATCATTTTCTATGTTTGCCTTAACAAGTTCAGATAAAAGTATATCATAAATCTCACTAAGATTTTTGGCAATATCTCCTCCTTTTTCCATATTTAAAGAGCCTTGAAGGTAGGCTATTATTTCTGTTGCTCTTCCTATACTTTCTGCCTTCTTTTTTATACTTTCAGGATTGTTAAGTCCCTCTTCTATAGATTTTTTAGCTATTTTTAAGCAAGCTATGGCTTTGTTGTAAAGCATAATGATGTGGTCAAGGGGATGAGCATTTTTTACCTGATTTTCAAGATAGCTATAAACCTGCATAGGTCCTCCTTTAGATCCTTTTAAATTAGTCTTTTTTCAGTATCTCAGAAAGGGGAGTTACAAGGTTTTCAAGTCTCGTCCTTAACTGTTCGTTATTATACATAAGCGCTTCTATTTTGGAAAACTCAAGCCTTAGTTTTTCTTCTTCTTTAGCTAAACTTTGCTGAAGTTCATTTATTTTATCGGTAATTCTTTGGATTTGTCTGTCTTGAACGGATTTGTAAGTGTTTATGGTAGTTATGAGGTTTCCAAGGGAGGAAGTAAAATTGGTTTTTACCTGAGAGATAGAAGACTGTAAGGTTGCAAGGTTGGTTTCTATAACACTATTTAACTCACTGGTATTTAAGGAATACTTTCCGTTATCGTCAAGGTTTATAATGCCAAGATTTACCAGAGGACTCATAAGAGAAAATATTTGGGGTTTAATCTGGGTTATAACTGCATTTCCTTGAAAGATTCCACCCTTAGAGGTTTGAGAATTTATAAGGTCTATAACGCCATTTATTTTGGTTATGAGATTGTTTAAGGTTGATGAAATTTGAGAATAGTCATTTTCTACAGAAAGGTCAGTTGAGCCTGTTTGATAAACAGTTATACTGAGTCCTGAGATGATGTTTTCAAAAGTGTTTGAGGCACTCGTAAAGGTATTGCTACCTATTTGAACCTCTGCATTCTGAGCTTGCTGAAGTGTTTCAAGGGTTCCGAGCTGGGTGGGTAAACTACCACTCCCTATTTCTATAACTGCACTATTAGCTGAGGTTTCTTTAGTAGAATTTCCCACATTTTTTTCAGAAAGCATAAGCTTATAGGTAGTTCCGTCAAAAAGGATAGATGCAAAAACCTTATTTTGAGCTGAATTTATGGCAGAAACGAGATCCTGCAGAGTTCCCCCTGAAAAGTTAATTACAGTTTCTTCGTAATTGGTATTTGAAGTCCAGTACCTAAGAGTAAATGTTTGAGGGTCAAGGGTAGAGTTTAAATCTGTAACTCCTGCTGAGGATATTCTTATTTCTTCCTGAGAAAGTTTGGAAACCGTTATATTTTTTATGTTAATGTTTGGGGTATTGCTTTCTGCCTTGGCTGAAAGAATGTTCTCATTTCCGACAGTGACTTTTTTCCCTGTAAAAAGGGAGGCTGTGTTTAAGCCTTCTACGAAGTCATTTAAGTCATTTAAAGCGGACAAGAGATTACTTAAAGAGGTTGCCTGAGCCTGAAGAGTTGCCCTTTCATTTTGCAATTTCTGAATGTTTTTGGTTTTTGCCTGAAGAAGTCCCTTAACGAGTGAATCTACATCAAGAAGACCAGTAATGTTGCTCATATAAACATCAGCCATAAAGCTATACCTCCACTTTTAATAAAAGACCTTTCAGATGATTTTTGCTAAGTTTTTGAGCTTCTAAAAGCTTTTCTATATTTTTCATAATTTTTAAAACTTCCTCTAAAGGAATTTGTCTGACAACCTCGTTGGTTATTTTATTAATAATTTTAAAAATGGGAATATTTAGCTCCTGATCTATTTCTACTTTTAATTCCTTGTTAAGGGGGTTTAGTATTTCATTTAGTTTTTCAAGAAACTGATTTATATCTTTAGAAAGTCTTTCAAGCTCTTTTTGAATTTCTCTTCTTCTCTGAATGGCTAAATCAATGTCTAAATTGTAAGATCCTTTAGGTTTATTTAAAGGTAATAGAGCTTTATCTCCAGAAACATTAAAATTTAAGTTTACAGGCAATATATCTAATTTTCTTATTTCCATCTTTCAGACTCCTTTTTATCATTATATAAAATCGGCAAGTTGATGAAAAACTTTAGAGGTATTTTAAAAAATTTTTAAAAAATTTTTAAATTTGTAGATTGGCAAAATTTAAATTTCGGTTAAAAATTAAATTTCTAAATTTTTAGAAAATTTTAAATAAAAGGGAAGAGAAATGGCAAGGCACTTTATAAGGGTTTGGGATTTAACAAAAGAGGAGGCTTTAAGCCTCATTAACAGGGCTTTAGAACTTAAAAGAAATAAAAGCTGGGAGAGAAAGTTTGTCGGGAAAATTCTTGGATTAATTTTTGAAAAGCCTTCTACCAGAACGAGGATTTCTTTTGAGTCTGCCATTGTAAAGTGGGGAGGAGATAGCATTTTTTTGTCTTCTAAGGATTTGCAGTTAAGTAGGGGTGAACCTATAAAGGATACCGCTCGTGTGCTTTCAAGATACATTGACATATTGGTTTTGAGAACTTACAAGCACGAAACCATTGAAGAATTTGCAAGATATTCTACCATTCCAGTTATAAACGGTCTTTCAGACAGATTTCATCCCTGTCAGGCTTTGTCTGATGTGATGACGGTGGTTGAAATGGGAAAAGACCTTTATAAAGATAAAATAGTGTGGATAGGAGATGGAAACAATGTAGCACAGTCCTGGATTGAGGCGTCAGCTCTTCTTGGCTTTAAATTTGTCTTAGCCTGTCCAGAAGGCTTTGAACCTGAAAGGGAATTAATAGAGAGGGCAAAAAAAGAGTTTAAAGCCCAAATTGAGATTGTTTACGATCCCAAGGAGGCTATTAAAAACGCAGAAGTTATTAATACTGATGTATGGGTAAGCATGGGACAGGAGGAAGAAACTCAGAAAAGAATTTCTGCTTTTAAAGATTTTCAAGTAAATAAGGAGCTTTTGAAATTGGCATCTCCTACTGCAATAGTTCTACATTGCCTTCCTGCTCACAGAGATGAAGAAATCACAGAAGAAGTTCTTGAGGGTTCTCAATCTGTAGTCTGGGATCAGGCAGAAAATAAAATGTGGTTTCACATGGCACTTCTTGAATTTTTATTAGAAAGTAATTAAATTTATAAAATAAAAAACTAAATTTTTGAGGGTATTTGCCATGGACTTCATTAAAAAGGATTTTTTTGTGAAGATAGTGTATCATTTAGAGTTGAAAGATGAAAAGGCTCCTTCCTGGTTTTCTCAACCTATGGAAGTAAGTTTTATTTTGGGAAGGGAACCTGTTCTTAAGATTATAGAAGATGCGGTAATGGGGAAAAAAGAAGGGGAAGAAATTGAGGTTGTTATTCCTCCAGAATCTGCTTACGGACCACATCTGCCTTATCTTGTAAAAGAAATTGACATAAATACACTTAAACATCCTGAAAAAGTAAAGGAAGGGGAATGGTATGAAGAAGTAAATAAATACGGCTCAACGGTTTCTTTTAAGGTTCTTGAAATAAAGGGAGAAAAAATTAAAGCAGATTTCAATCATCCTGCTGCGGGAAAAACAGTTATTATGAAAATTAAAATCTTAGAAGCAAGACCTGCAACTTCCTTTGAGATTCTTTCTGCTGAATTTAAAGCCTGTAGCTGTGAGAGAGGATGAAGTTAGAGGTCAAAGACCTTGTTATAGGTCTTAGAGAAAGAAAAGTCCCTTTAGTTGACAAAGTTAGTTTTTCTTTAGAGAAAGGAGAAATCCTTGGTATTCTTGGAGAAAGCGGATGCGGTAAATCTCTTACGGGTTTTGCTCTTCTCAGGCTTTTTCCTCCTGGAATAACACATTATTCTGGAGATGTTATTATAGATGGAATATCCCTTTACAGCCTTAAAGAAGAGGAGGTTTTAAAACTAAGAGGAAAAAAAATTGCTATTATTTTGCAAGATCCCTTAAGTTCTCTAAATCCTGTTTTAACGATTGGAGAACAGATAGAAGAGGTTTTAAAATATCACTTTAATCTCAGTAAAAAAGAAATAAAAGAAAGGATTTATAAGCTTTTAAAAGAGGTGGGGATTCCTGATCCAGAAATAAGGATAAAGAGTTATCCTCATCAGCTTTCTGGTGGGCTTCGTCAAAGGGCTATGATTGCTATGGCTCTTGCAGGTGAGCCAGAGATCCTCGTTGCTGATGAACCAACCACTGCTCTTGATGTCACCCTTCAAATTCAAATCCTTGAATTGCTTTACGAATTAAACCAAAAAAAGAACTTAACTATAGTTTTTATAAGTCATGACCTCGGAATTATAAGATGGATTGCCAACAGGGTATGCGTTTTTTATGCAGGAGAAGTGGTTGAGATGGCAGATACAGAGGAACTTTTCAATAATCCCTTACATCCCTACACTCAAACTCTGATTGAATCTTATCCAAAAGAAGGAAAAATAAAAAGAACTTTAAAGGGAATGGTGGTTAATCTGCTTGAAAAACCAGAAGGGTGTAGATACTTTGAAAGATGTGAAAGTCCCTGCAAAGAGGGAGAAAAAATTCATCCAGAACTTATTCCAGTTAAAGAAAATCACTTGGTAAGATGTTTTAAATATGGCTGATACTGTTGTCGAAGCTAAAAACATTTGGAAAAGTTACGAAGTAAAAAGATGGGGATTTAAAAGAGTTTCTTTTTTTGCCCTAATAGAGGTCAGTCTTTCTATAAGAAAGGGAGAGACAGTTGGGTTATTGGGAGAAAGTGGATGTGGAAAAACTACCCTTGGAAAAATCATTCTTAATCTTGAAAAGCCTGATAGAGGAAAGGTTTTCTGGTTTGGAAAAAGTCTTGAAAGTTTCTCAAAAGAAGAGTATAAAAAAGTAAGAGCCAAGATTCAGGCTGTTTTCCAGAATCCCTATTCTTCTTTAAATCCAAGGTATAAGATTATAGATACTCTTCTTGAGCCTTATCTCATAAATGTGGAAAAGAATAAAAAAAGAGGGATTGAGAAGGCTGAAGAGGTTTTAAATCTTGTTGGACTGAGAACTGAAGTCTTAAAAAAGTATCCCCATGCCTTAAGTGGTGGAGAAAGGCAAAGAGTTGCCCTTGCAAGGGCACTTATGGTATCACCTTCTCTTATCGTTCTTGATGAGCCAACCTCAGCACTTGACACAACTCTTGCCTCTCAAATTCTTGAATTACTTAAAGAATTTAAAAGCAAATTTGGACTTAGCTATCTTTTAATAACCCATTCTTTGCCTGTAGTTCTTTATCTTTCAGACTGGATTGTAGTAATGTATCTTGGAAGAATAGTTGAAATCTGTAAAAAAGAAGTTTTTTCTCAAACTCCACACCATCCCTACACTTTAATGCTTTTAAACGCATCTCCTGATCCCTTCTTACCAAAAACCTTTCTTTTTAAAAAAATTAGAGGAGAGATTGCAAGCCCTATTTTTAGACCCTCTGGATGCGAATTTCATCCAAGATGCGAAGAAAAGGAAAAAATTTGTTCAGAAAAACTCCCAGAGCTAAGAAAAATAAACGACTTTCAGTATATAGCCTGTTTCAAAAGATAAATCGGTTCTTTTTAAGTTCCTAATCTAAAGTGAAAAAATAAAAATAGAGAAAATTAAAAAAATTTAAAGAAAACTTTAGAAATTTAAAGCTCATAAATAATATCCCTTTTAATTTCCTTATTAATCAAGAAAAAGATTTTAGAATTAACAAGGCTTTAAAGATTGATTAATCTTAAATTATTGATTTTTTGATATTTTTAAAATATGAATTGAGTTTTAAAATCTGGCTCTAATTTCCCTTATTTGAGTTTGTATTAAAAATTTTTTAAAGTATTTTAATTTTATCTATGAGTCAAAACTGGGAAAAGATTAGAGATAGGCTTAAGGAGTTATTACCTGAGACCATCTTTAAAGTTTGGTTTTCCCCATTAAAGGGAGAGGTCTTGGAAAATAGGTTAGTTATTGAGGTTCCAAATGAATTTACGAAAAACTGGCTTGAGGAAAATTACAAAAGTCTTTTAAGTCAGGTTTTAAGTGAGTTTGGATTAAGTGAGTTAAAGTTTTTTGTTCGTGAAAAACCAAAGGCAGAGCAGTTAATTATTCCCTACAGTCCCGTCTCTGTAATAGGAAGAAGACTTTCACCAAAGTATACTTTTGAGGACTTTATTGTAGGAAAATGCAATGAATTTGCCTTTAATGTTTGTTACCAAATAGCTGAAGAAAGACCAAAGGGTTATTTAGTTTATCTTTACGGAAATTTTGGGCTTGGGAAAACTCACTTAGTTCAAGCTGTTGGAAATGGACTTATTTCAAAGGGGTTTGAAAGGGTTTTTTATCTTACTGCCCAGGACTTTTTAAATTACATGATGAAATACCTTCGCACTGGAATGCTTGAAAGCTTTAAGGAAAAAATAAAAAATGAGTGTGAAATTCTTCTTTTAGAGGAAATTCATTTTCTTTCTGGAAAAGAATACACCCAAACTGAGCTTGCCTTTCTTTTGGATTATTTTCTTGATCAGGGAAAAACTGTGGTTTTTACCTCTTTAAAACTTCCTCAGGAACTTCAAAAAATGGAAAATTCTTTGAGGTCAAGACTTTCTTCTGGTTTGTTAATAAGGTTAAATGCTCCTGATCTTGCCACAAGAAAAAAAATTATAAGGCACAAGGCAAAAAAACACGGATACGAGCTACCTTATGAGGTAGTTGAATACTTAGCCCGTCAAATAAGAGGAGATGTGAGGCAGCTTGAAAGTGCTGTTCTGGGTTTAATTGCCCGCTCAACTCTTCTCAAAGAACCTATTACCCTTTCTCTGGCAAAAGAACTTATAAACGAAATAGGAATAAAAGAAGGGTCTAATCAGATAGAATTAATAATTGAAACAACTTGTAAGTTTTTTGGCATCTCAAGGGAAGATTTATTCTCTTCTTCAAGGAAAAAGGAACTTTCTCTTTCAAGACAGATAGTTATGTATATTTTAAGAAATGTGTTAAACAAGCCTTTAAAGGAAATTTCAAGTATTTTTAAAAAGGAGCATTCAACGATAATCTATAACATCAAAGCACTTGAAAACAAACTGGCAAAGGATCTTAGCCTAAAAATAAAGTTGGATTATCTCTTAAGGGAGCTTTCAAAGGAGTTGTCTGATCAGTCTTTTGAGGTAGAATGTATCAAAGTAAATGGAACAGAAAATTCCTTCTAAAATTTTTAAAGAATTAGAAGCTCTTTTCGGAAAGGAGAGATTTCTTACCAAAGAGGAAGACCTTTTAAGTTATTCTTACGATTCTTCCTCTTTAATAAGAATTCCTTCAGCTGTTGCATTACCAGAAAGAAAGGAAGAAGTAGTTGAGATTTTAAAGCTTGCTCAGGAATATAAAGTTCCTGTTATTTCAAGAGGAGCAGGAACAGCAACCACAGGAAGTCCTCTTGCCCACAAAGGTGGAATTATAATCTGTTTTTCCAGAATGAATAGAATCCTTGAATTTAACGAAGAAGAAAGAATAGTAAGAGTTGAGCCAGGAGTTTTAAACGGAGAGCTTAAAAGTTTTTTAAAAAAATACGGTTTTTTTTATCCTCCTGATCCAGCAAGTTATGCCTTTTCAACCATAGGAGGAAATGTAGCAACAGGTGCAGGAGGACCAAGAGGTTTAAAATACGGAACCACAAAAGACTATGTGCTTTCTTTAGAAGTTGTTCTTCCAGGAGGAAAAGTTTTAAAAACAGGACCTTCTACCTTAAAGTGTGTAGTTCCCTACAACTTAACTCCACTTTTTGTGGGTTCTGAGGGAACTTTGGGAGTATTTACAGAAATCGTTTTAAAGGTAGTTCCTCTTCCTGAAAAAAGGATTCTTTTTGTTTCTGCGCATGAAAGAGAAGAAGAACCTTTTGAAGTAATTTCAGAAATTCTTAAGAAAAAAATAACGCCTGCCTGTGCTGAATTTATAGATAAAACCACTCTTTTTGCCTTATCTAAAAAAAATGCCTTAGGTGTTTTTAAAGGAAAAAGCTTTTCTTCTCTTCTTTACTTAGAGCTTGACGGAGAAGAAGCTTCTGTTAATAAAGAATCAGAGCTTGTAGAGGCTTTTTACCAAAGCTTAGGAATCCCTTTTGAGAAAGCGGAAGATGAAGACAGTATTGAAGCTTTTTGGGAAATAAGAAGGATTATATCTCCTTCTTTGAAACTTCTTGGGGAAAAGAGATTTGCAGAAGATGTGGTTGTGCCAAGAAGATTTATGAAAGAGCTTTTATTTAGAATAAGAAATATTGAGAAAGAAGGATGTTTACCTATAAGTTGCTTTGGGCATGCTGGAGACGGAAATCTTCATGTGAACATCCTTTTTGATCCTGAAAAAGAAGAATCTGCTTTTAAAATTAGAGAAAAAATTTTAAAAACCGTTTTAGAGCTTTCTGGAACTATTTCAGGAGAGCACGGAGTGGGATACATAAAAAGAGACTTTGTTAACCTTGAGCTAAATTCTTTACAGATTGAAATAATGAAAAAGCTCAAAAAAGTTTTTGATCCAGATGGCATTTTAAATCCTGAGGTAAAGATTCCAGATTAAATAAGGTTTTATGAATCTTTATACCAAGATAAAAAGACTCATTGGAAGGGCTCTTTTTCGTTATGAAATGTTAAAGGATAGAGACATCGTAATTCTTGCTCTTTCTGGAGGGGAAGATAGTTTAGCCCTTGCTTATTTTTTAAGCGATTGGAGAAAAAAAATGAGGATAGATTGCAGACTTCTAGGGGTACATTTAGATATGGGATTCCCAAAAGATGAGGAAGAGTACGAAAAAGAGGTAAAGTGGCTTGAAGATTTTTGTAATTCCTTGGAAATTGAATTTTATTTTTTAAAAACTGATTGCGGGATACAGGCTATGGAGGTTTACGAAAAGGACATAACTTCTCCCTGTTTTGTGTGTTCTTGGCATAGAAGAAGGCATCTTTTCAAACTTGCACAAGAAAAAGGGGCAAATAAGCTTGCCTTGGGACATCATTTGGATGATGCAATTGTAACTTTTTTTATAAACATGTTTTATCACGGAGAGCTTTCTACGATTTTACCCGTTCAGGAGATGTTTAAAGGAAAGCTTTACATAATAAGACCTCTTATCCTTGTTGAAAAGGCTTTGATTTCTCGTTTTGCGGAAAAAAACGGCTGGAGGATTATCAAAAATCCTTGTCCCTTTGTAGAAAAAACAAAAAGAAAGCTAATAGAAAATTTTTTGGAAACAAAAGTCTATCCTCTTGGACCGAAGGTTAAAAGAAGCATAGCTACTGCCATATTCAACCCAAAATTTGAGTATCTACCACTTCGTAAGTGGTAATTTAATATGAGCGAAAGAGGTTGTAGTAGTAAAGGACATTTTGCACATACTGTTTTGTTTCTGGATAGGGTGGAATTCCTCTATAGGTTCTTACTTTATCAGGACCTGCATTGTAGGCAGCAAGGGCAAGAGAAAGGTCTCCGAATTCCTCAAGGAGTTTTTTTAAATAAAGAGCTCCCCCCTTTAAACTTTCTAAAGGATCAAAGGGATCTTCAACTCCTACAAGCTTAGCAGTTGTTGGTAAAAGTTGCATAAGCCCAAGCGCTCCCTTAGGAGAAACTGCTTTTGGATTAAAAGAAGACTCAACCTTAGCTACAGCTTTAAGTAAAGCCGGATCTATAGAATAGGCTTTACCCACTTCTTCAAACCATCTCTCCTCTATATTGTAGTAGTTTACTTTAAGTCTATTTCGCGAATAAAGTTTTTTTGGTTCTCTTACATATACTTGACAAATCCTATCCTGAAAGATTCCTTTAAAGTTGGTAAAAATAACTTCCCCAGTTATAGGATCTTCACATCTGTAAATGTCTGCATAGCAAATTGAAGCATTAAAAATTAATAAAAAGACTAAAATTTTAAACCGTAACATAGTATAAGATTATATAGATCCTCATATTTTAGTCAAGTTCTAAGTTAGTGTGTTATTGCATCTATTGGACTAAATCTAAAATCCTGATAAAATTTGGAAAAGGGTTAATATTTTTAGAAAATTACATAAAAAGTAGAAGGGGCTATGTTTAAAAATGTTATTCTCTTTTTCTTTTTTATATTTTCTTTTGTTAACATAGTATTTGCTCAAAAGATGATAAGTGAAGAAACGCAGATATGTCTTTCTTGCCACGAAGTAGTTACACCTGGAATAGTTAAAGACTGGAAAGCAAGTTTACATTCTCAGACAACTTTAAAAGAAGCTCTAAACAAGAAACCACTTTTCCGTAAAGTGAATGCAGATCTCAATTTGGTAAAAAATGGAGAAAAAGTAATAGGTTGTGCCGAGTGTCACACTCTGAATTCTCAATCTCATAAAGACACCTTCAATCATAATGGATTTAAAGTTCATATCGTAGTTTCTCCAGAAGATTGCAAAATTTGTCATACAAAAGAATTTGAAGAATATGAAAAAAATCTTATGTCAAAAGCCTATGTTAATTTAAAGGAAAATCCTTTATACGAAAAACTTATCAAGTCAATTCTTGAAATGTCCCCAAATGAATATTCTGAAAATGATTCATGTTTAGCATGCCACGGAACAAAGGTTGAGGTAAAAGATAAAACAATTAGAAAGACTGTGTTTGGAGAGATGGAATTTCCACTTCTTTCAGAATGGCCTAATAATGGAGTGGGAAGAATAAATCCTGACAATTCCAAAGGAGCCTGCACATCCTGTCATACAAGACATTCATTTTCTATTGAAATTGCAAGAAAACCATATACCTGCTCTCAGTGTCATAAAGGACCAGATGTCCCAGCCTATAAAGTTTACTCTGTAAGCAAACACGGAAATATATTTTTTTCTAAACAAGAGGAAATGAATTTTAAAAATACTCCTTGGAAGGCTGGAGAAGACTTTAAAGCTCCTACCTGTGCTGTATGTCATGTAAGTTTAATAGTAGATAGCAATGATAATATAATTGTTGAAAGAACTCACCAGATGAATGACAGAATTGCCTGGAGAATCTTTGGACTTACATATGCCCATCCTCATCCAAAGGAATCTGAAACATATAAAATCAAAAATAAAGCTGGTCTTAATCTTCCTACAGAGTTAACAGGAGGGTTTGTAAAAGAAGCCTTGATAGATAAAGAAGAAATGAAAAAAAGGGAAAATAAAATGAAAAGTGTATGTTTGAGCTGTCATTCAAATTCATGGGTTGAAGGACATTTTGAAAAATTTTTTAATAGTATAGAAACAACCAATAAACAAACTCTTGATGCTACAATGATAGTTCTCAAAGCGTGGAAAAAAGGCGTTGCTGATAATTCAAATCCTTTTGATGAAGCAATAGAAAAGATGTGGGTTGAACAGTGGCTGTTTTACGCAAATTCTGTAAGATTTTCTTCAGCCATGGGCGGAGCAGATTATGGAGTATTTGAAAGTGGAAGGTGGTATTTAAATAAAAATCTACAAAACATGAAAGACTGGCTTAAATTCCTTCTTAGAACCAAATGAAAGGCTACTCCATCTAAGCTTGTAGATTTCAAAATATTCTTGACTTTTTTCTCTATTTTTAAAATAATTTTAAATATATGCCGATTTTAAATATATTGATAACACTAAAATTTTCATAAGGAGGAGAAAGATGGGATTTTTAAGCAATCTTGATAAAAAAATGAAAATTCGCTGGAAACTTATCATACCTATTACTTTTATCGTTTTTATAGGAGTCTTAATAACTGTTCTCGTTAGTGGATATTCTCTTCACTACATAACTCTTTATCACGCAAAGACAAAAACCTTTCCTGTTTACTTTTCTTCCATCAAAGCATCCTTGGTAAAAGACATGGCAAGCCCAAACTACAGAGAGCTGAGAAATTATTACCTTAATACTTTAAAAAATGTAAAAATTTTCAGAACCGAAAAGGTTGATTCTCAATTTGGAACTGAAGGTCCTCAATTTTATCCCGCCCTTGAAGAAAAAAATCTTCTTGACAGAGCTCTTTTAGAAAAAAAAGAAGGAATAGTTTACGAGACTAATGGAGTTTTAAAGGGTATTTATGTTTTAAAAGCTGAAAGTATGTGCACTTCTTGTCACAGGGTTAAAGTGGGAGACGTTCTTGGGGGTGTGGTAATAGATATGAGCTTTAAAGAAGTTTTTTCTACTATCAGAAAAATACAGGTATTATTTGCTTTTCTTGGTTTTCTTGGAATTCTTGCTACTCCGGTAATTCTCTACATAGCCTATGTAGTGACTCACAATCCACTTAATAGACTTGCAAGACTTCTTGAAAAAATGGCTGAAGGTGATCTGACTATAAAGATTGATTTTCAGGATAGAGTTGATGTTGTTGGAAGACTTGCAAGAAGTATGAATAAGCTACTGCAGTCTTTTAAATTTCTTAATGAGAAATCCCTTATTTATTCTCAAAGGCTTTCTGAATCAACCGATGAGAGTTTTAAATTCATTAAAAAAACATTAGAAAATACAAAAATCCAGAGTCAACAGGCATCTCAAGTTGCCACTGCTATTGAGGAAATGAGTGCAACAGTTGCAGACATTGCTAAAAATGCAGCAAGCGTTTCAGAACTTGCAGTTCAAAACATAAATGCTGCAATGGAGGGAAGAAGCATTTCTGAAGAAGCAAGAAATACCATTATCAAAGCAAATGAGGATACCATGACTTTAAAAACTGTAATTGAAGCGCTTAACAGAAGAGCCAGTGAAATTGGATATGTTGTTCAACTCATCAAAGATATTGCAGATCAGACAAATCTTCTTGCTCTTAATGCCACCATTGAAGCAGCCCGTGCAGGGGAGCATGGAAAAGGCTTTGCAGTCGTTGCTGAAGAAATAAGAAAACTTGCAGATAGAACCCTTAAAGCAACTGACGAGATTGCAGAAAAAATAAAAACCATACAGGAAGAATCGGTAAAAGCCTTTGAAAACATGGAAGTCACTGCAAAAGAGGTTGAAGGAGCAGTGGAATCTTTAAACAAAGTGAGAGATGCCCTTGAAAAAATCGTTGAGTCTTCTCAAAAAGTAAAAGACGCTATAGCTCAGGTTGCTGCAGCAACTGAGGAACAATCCATAGCAAGTGAAGAGATAAGTAAAAACATAACAGAAACTGCAAGGCTAACCGAAGAAGTAACTAAATTGACAGAAGAGCTTGCAAAAAATATTTACAACTTAGTAAGCATATCTTCAGATTTAAGACACACTGCAACCTCCGTAACTACGGAAAAATTGAAGGAACTTCTTTTTGACATCTTTAAGTCTGATGACGAAAGAATAGTTATCAGGGTTGAGGGACATCTTATGGGACTTGATACCCTTGATCCAGAACTTCTCGGAGATTATAAAACCTGTGGAATTGGTAAGTGGTATTACGGAGATGAAGGAGAAAAGTTTAAAGGACATGCTATCTTTTCAGAATTTGAAGAAGTGCACAAAAGGTTTCACCTCCTCTGCAAAGACATAGTTCTTGCCTATAACAGTGGAAATAAAGAAAAGCTCAAAAGTTTAATGAGTGAAAAAGATTCCCTATATTCAAAGCTGATGTCTTTATTTGAAAAAATGAAAGAAGTTTATTTAAAAGAGTTGAGAAAGGAGTTGTAACTTAGGAATTTAATTTCTTGTATATTTAGGCAAATCTTTTATAATAATTTTTTAATGATTTATTATCGTCCCTGTAGTCTTGACGAATTTATAGGACAACAAAGGATTAAAGAGGAACTTTCTATTTACATATCTTCGGTAAAAAAAAGAAATGACATTTTTCCTCATACTTTCTTTATTGGAGCACCTGGTCTTGGCAAAACTACCCTTGCAAGAATTATAGCCTATGAACTTAAAAGAGATTTAAAGATAACCTCAGGTCCTGTTCTTGATAAAACAGGAACTCTTGCTGCAGTTCTTACCAATTTAAAAGAAGGAAATATCCTTTTTATTGATGAAATTCACAGGATGCCAAAGCCCTGTCAGGAAATCTTATATACTGCTATGGAAGACTTTGCTCTTGATATCGTCATAGGAAAAGGAAACACTGGAAAGACCATAAGACTTAATCTTCCTAAGTTTACTTTAATTGGGGCTACAAACAAACCCAACCTTTGTTTAGCTCCTCTAAGAGATAGATTTCAGTTAACTTTTAAGCTAAATTATTATAAAGATGAGGAACTTAAAAAAATTATTCTAAAAGTTAGTAAACAATGGGGGCTTGACTTAGATGAGGAATCAGCCCTTAAACTTGCAAGAGCGGGAAAGGGAATCCCAAGACAGGCTTTAAACCTTATAAGAAGATTAAGAGAATTTGTTCTCCTTAATTCTAAATCTTCAGAAAAAAAGCCGATAAAGGTTTCTCAGCAGGAATTTGAAAAATTTTTAAAGCTTCTTGACATTGATGAATGGGGACTTACTCCTGAAGATAGAAGATGTCTTCTAACTCTTTATAAGGAATTTAACGGAGGTCCTGTAGGAGTTAATACCCTTGCACTTTCTGCAGAAATAACTCAAGAAGAATTTGAAACCATTTACGAACCAGCTTTAATAAGATTAGGTTTTATTGCTCGCACAAAAAGGGGAAGAATACTCACTCAAAAAGGATATTTATATCTAAAAGAAAAATTTAATCTTCCTTACAAAGAGGATAAGCAGTGTCTCTTTTCAAGTTAAGTCCTTATAGTTTAATAGAGAAAAAAGGGAAAGAGCCAATTGTTGCCATAACTTCTTATGATTACATTTCAGCAAGACTTGCTGAGGAAGCTCAATTTGACTTTGTCTTAATAGGTGATTCCGTTTCCATGGTTGTTCTTGGGGAAGAGGATACCTATTCCATAGGAATGGAAGAGATGCTTCTTTTTTGTAAGGCTGTAAGTAGAGGAGCTCCTAATATACTTCGCATAGGGGATATGCCTTTTTTGTCCTATCAGATTTCTAAAGAAGTTGCTATTTTAAATGCAGGAAGATTTATAAAGGAGGGGAGATGTCACGGAGTAAAAGTTGAGGGAGGAGAAGAGGTAGCTGAAATTGTCTCAGCTATTGTAAAGGCAGGAATTCCTGTTATGGGTCACATTGGTCTTACACCACAGAGAAGTATGGAACTTGGTGGACTTAAGGTTCAGGGAAAAACTATAGAAAGTGCACAAAAACTTATAAAGGATGCTGAAATTCTTGAAAGCTGTGGTGTTTTTGCTATTATTCTTGAATGTGTTCCTGCCGAGCTTGCTAAAATTATTACAGAAAGGGTAAAAGTCCCAACTATAGGAATTGGAGCAGGACCATATACAGATGGACAAATACTTGTTTTTCACGATGTAGTAGGACTTTATCCTATGATGCGTCCTAAATTTGTAAAAACCTATTTTGATGGTTATAAAACTTTTAAAAAAGCTTTAGAAGATTTTATAGAAGATTGCAAAAACAAAAAATTCCCCTCTGAAAAAGAGAGCTTCAAAATTTCTGAAGAGGTGTTGAAACAAATAAAAATTGGTGTAAAGTGTTGAAGTTATAAAATTTGAGGAAAGAGGTGAGAAAGTGGCAAAACAAAAGATGAAAACTAATAGATCAGCAGCAAAAAGATTTAAAATTACTGCTACTGGAAAAATTATGCATAGAAAATCTGGAAGAAGTCATTTATTAAGAAAAAAAAGCAAAAAGAGAAAAAGACATCTCAAACAGGAAAAAGAACTTTTTTCTGGATATTATTCTCATGTAAAAAGATGTATTCCCTATAAGTTTTAAAATTTCTCATCAATCTTTAAAGGGGGTAGATTTTTATGCCAAGAGCAAAAGGTGGTTTTAAAACAAGAAGAAGACACAAGAGACTCATAAAACTTGCTAAAGGATACTGGGGACAAAGAAAGAATGTTTTTAGAAGAGCAAAAGAAACTGTTGAAAGAGCATTGGTATACGCCTATAGGGATAGAAGGCAGAAAAAAAGAGACTTCAGAAGGTTGTGGCAAATTAGAATAAACGCAGCTGCAAGGTTGAATGGAATAAATTACAGTAAGTTTATGGGAGGACTTAAAAAGGCAGGTATTGAGCTTGACAGAAAAGTTCTTGCTAATCTTGCTATTAACGAACCAGAAGTTTTTTCTAAGTTAGTAGAAATTGCTAAAGCACAGTGGCAATAGTTAAAAATCTTAAAAATGGTTTCTGAGGATATAGAAAAATTAAAAAGGGAAATTTGGGAAGATTTCGAAAAAATAGAAAGTCTTTCTGAATTAGAAAATTTTAGGATTAAATACTTAGGGAAAAAAGGCAAAATCACTTCAGCCCTTAAATCTTTAAAAGACCTTTCTTTAGAAGAAAAAAAGCTTTTAGGAAGAGAACTTAATGAACTAAAAGAACTTTTAGAGGAAAAACTAAAGCTAAAAGAAAAAGAAATTCTCTTAAAGGAAGAGGACAAAGATTTAGGGTTAGATCTTACTTTACCTGGACGAACTCCATCTATTGGAACCCTTCATCCCCTAACTCAGATTATAGATGAGCTATGTGAAATATTTTCAAGACTTGGTTTTGAAATAGTTACAGGGCCAGAAATAGAAACTGATTATTATAATTTTACAGCTTTAAACATTCCTGATTGGCATCCTGCAAGGGATATGCAGGCAACTTTTTATCTTAAAAATGGAGCTTTACTTAGAACTCATACTTCCCCTATGCAAATTAGAGCTATGCTTGAAAGAAGACCTCCTTTAAGAATTGTTGCTCCAGGTAAAGTTTATCGCTGCGATGCCGATATCAGACACTCACCTATGTTTCATCAATTAGAAGGTTTAATGGTAGATAGAGATGTAAGTTTTACAGATTTAAAGGGTATTTTGCTTTATTTTGCTAAGGAAACTTTTGGAGAAAAAACAAAGGTTAGATTCAGACCGAGTTATTTTCCTTTTACTGAACCAAGTCTTGAAATGGATATAGAGTGCGTAATTTGTAAGGGAAAAGGTTGTAGAGTATGTGGATCCGCAGGATGGTTAGAAATACTCGGAGCAGGCATGGTTCATCCAGAGGTATTTAAAGCCGTAAATTACGATACAGAGATCTGGCAGGGCTTTGCCTTTGGATTGGGAATAGAAAGAATCGCCATGATAAAATATGGAATAGAAGACATAAGGATGTTTTTCGAAAATCACTTAGTATTTTTACAGAGCTTTAAGTAAACATAAACTCAGGGGAATTTAAATGAAAGTCCCTATAAGCTGGCTCTCTGAATTCATTGAATTAAAAGCGCCTCCGGAAAAAATTGCAGAAATTTTAACTATGGGAGGGGTTGAAGTAGAAGCAATAGAAAATCCCTATGAAAGCCTTGGAGAACTTATTTCTGTTAAAATTTTAGAAATTAAAAAACCAGAAGACCTTAAGGATCTTGCTCTCTGCAAAGTTACAGATGGAAAAGAAGTTTACTCAGTTCTCACTACTGCTAAAGACCAAGTTAAGCCAGGTTTAATTGTGGGACTTGCAAAACCTGGTAGTTTTATTTTCAGCGGAGAAAAAGTAGAAATAAAATCAGTTAAAGGATACAAATCCTACGGAATGTTTCTTTCTCCTTATGAAGCAGGAATAGGAGAAGAAAAGGACAAACTACTTCTTCTTCCAGAAGATTCTCTTCTTGGAGAATCCATATACAAAATTCTCAAAATTTCTGAGACCATCCTTGATCTTGCCATAACTCCAAACAGAGGAGATTTACTTTCAATTATAGGAGTAGCAAGAGAATTGCACACTCTTACTTCATGGGAACTAAAACTACCTAACTTTGAAGAATCTTTAAGATATGGAGAAAAGTTCCCTGGAGAAATAAAAATTTTAGATACAGACGGATGCTTTAGATATGCAGGAAGATATTTTAGCGGAGTAAAAGTTAAGGAAAGTCCTTTCTACATACAAAAAAGACTTTGGTTGTGCGGTCTAAGACCAATAAATAATATTGTTGACATAACAAATTATGTTCTTTTAGAATTTGGACAACCTCTTCACGCCTTTGACTGGGAAAAAATAGAAGGGAAAACGATCCTCGTGAGAAAAGCCTATCCAGGAGAAAAACTTTTTATGCTTGACGGAGTTGAAAGAGAGTTTACTGAGGAAGACCTTGTAATAGCAGATTCTAAAAAAGCAATGGTTCTTGCTGGCATTATGGGAGGAGAAGAAACCGGAGTTTCAGAAAATACAAAGGACATATTTCTCGAATCTGCCTGGTTTAATCCTAAAAGAATCAGAAAAAGTTCTCAAAGGCATAAAATAACCACAGAAAGTTCTTATAGATTTGAAAGAAATGTAGATCCTGAGGGAGTTTTATTGGGATTACTCAGAGCAAGTGAACTTATTTTAAAAATTGCCAAACCCGAAACATATTCTGAAATAGTAGATGTCTATCCTAAAGTTTTTAATCCTACTCATATCTCTCTTTTTCAACAAAAACTTACTAAAATGCTTGGGTTTTCAATTCCGGACGAGGAAGTAGAAAAGATTTTAAGCAAAGTTGGAGAGGTTAGAAAAAGTGGTTTTGGATTTCAGGTAATTCCCTTTTCCTATCGTCAAGATTTAAAAATTCCTGAGGATCTTGTAGAAGAAATTGCGAGAATTTACGGTTACGAAAAAATTCCTTTCACCTTTCCAAGAAGCGAACTTTATTGCAAAGCACCTTCAAAAAAACTACAATTTGAGAAAAAGATTAAAAACATTTTTAAGTCTTTTGGATTTTCTGAAGTAATAACCTATAGCTTTATAGATCCTAAATCATTAGAAAAACTTAATTTAGAAAAAAATGATAAAAGGCTAAAATTTATAGAACTTGCAAATCCTCTTTCTTCTTCTCAATCAATTATGAGAACCACTTTAATTCCTGGACTTATTGAAAGTGCCTGCTTTAACTTTTTTAGAGAAGTAAATTCTCTTAAGATTTTTGAAATTGGAAAGGTATTTTTCCCAACTGGAAATCTCTTAGCAGATGAGCCTCTTTGCTTAGGAATTTTACTTATGGGAAATGCTAATAAAGAGGTATGGTATGAAGAAACAAAAAAATTTGACATTTATGATCTTAAGGGTTATTTAAGCTCCCTTTTTGAAGTTTTGAGAGTAGAAGTAAAGTTTAAACCCTATTCTACAGAACCTTTTCTCAAGAGGGGGGTTTCATTTGATCTCTATCTTGAAGGAGAAAAAATAGGTTTTGCAGGGGAGATGAAAAATCTGGTTTTAAAAGAGTTTGATTTGAAAACCAATGTTTTGGTAGCAGAGATAAATTTAGAGTCTCTTTTTGAAAAATACGAATTGCTACAAGAAAAACTTACTGTTAAAAAGCCTCCGAAATATCCCTCAACAGTAAGAGATGTAACCTGCGTAATTAAAAAGGAGATAAAAATAGGAGACATTTTAGATTTTGTGAAAACTCTATCAATTCCTTATTTAGAAGATTTATCCTGTATTAGAATCTATAAAGGGCCTCCTATACCAGAAGGAGAAAAAAGTGTAACCATAAGATTTTGGTATAGAGCTCCCGATAGAACATTAAAAGATGAAGAAGTTAATCAAATACAGGAAGATGTTGCTAAAAAAATATTTGAAAGGTTTTCTGCTAAACCGAGATAATGTCAACCGTCAGCAAAAAAGATATCGTAGATAGGTTAAGTAAAAAGGTTGGACTTTCTAAAAGGGTTTTAAAAAATTTAGTTGATGAACTTTTAGAGGAAATTAAAAAAGCTTTAGAATTGTGTGAAGAGGTTAAAATTGTAAGATTTGGAAGCTTTATTCCCTACAAGACAAAAGAAAAAAAGGGTAGAAACTTAAAAACCAAAGAAGAAGTAAAAATAAAACCGTTTAAAAAGGTAGTATTTCGTATAGCTCCACAATTTAGAGCTAACCTACATAATGAAAATCAAAAATAATCAGGATGAAGGACTTTATATAAGTTTTAGCAAGGTTGTAAATCTTCTTAAAGTTAAACCTCATATTCTTCTTTACTGGGAGAAAAAAATTCCTCAGCTTAAACCCTATCGTATTTCTAACAGAAAATTTTATAAAAAAGAACAGGTTGCTCTTCTTGCCAAAGTCAAAGAACTTCTTCAAGAGGGATATTCTCTTGATGGTATTAAAAACCTTCTCAAAAAAGAAGAAATGAAAAAACTTTCCTCAGAGGAAGCTCTAAAAAGGGTTATAAAGGAAGTCTTAAGAGAACTTAAAGATATTTACGAAAAGTTGTAAAAATTTCATTGACAAAATTCAAATTTGTATTAATTTGAAAATTAAAAAAATTTTAAACAAGGAGGTAAAAGATGGCTGAGAAATTAGAGATTTATAAGTGTGAAGTATGCGGGAATATAGTTTTAGTTATGCACGGTGGGAAGGGTGTGCTTGTATGTTGCGGTCAGCCTATGAAACTGCAAGTTGCTGGTTCAGTTGATGCTGCTACTGAAAAGCATGTTCCTGTAATTGAAAAGAGGGGTAATGAATACAAAGTAAAAGTGGGAAGCACTCCTCATCCTATGAGCGAAGAGCATTATATTGAGTGGATTGAGCTTCATGCAAATGAAGACCGAGTTTACATCAAATTTTTAAAGCCTGGAGATGCACCAGAAGCCACCTTTGAAGTTGATGCTCAAAAAGTGCTTGCCAAAGAATACTGCAATCTCCACGGACTTTGGGAATCTTCCAAAGTCTGTGACCATTAAAATAGGAGGTAGGTTATGAAAAAATATAGATGTAGTGTTTGCGGTTATATTTATGATCCTAATGAAGGAGATCCAGAAAATAACATTCCTCCTGGAACACCCTTTGAAAGCTTATCAGATGATTGGGTTTGCCCTTCCTGTGGAGCACCTAAAGAGGATTCTGAGCCAGTTCTGAAATAGTTTAAAGGAATGGAGGTTAAATATGGAGGGAGTTAAGATAAAGGAAGATTTTTACTGGGTTGGAGCCATAGATTGGAATGTAAGAAATTTTCATGGATATTCAACAATAAGAGGAACAACCTACAATGCTTATTTACTAATAGATGAGAAAATCACTCTTTTTGACACGGTGAAACATGGGTTTGAAGAAGAAATACTTTTAAGAATTAAAAGCATAATCAATCCGGAAAAAATAGATTACTTAATTATAAATCACATAGAGCCAGATCATGCTGGTGGTTTTTTAAAGTTAGTAGAAATTATAAAACCAGAAAAGATTTTTATCACCAAAAGAGGAAAAGATGGATTAAAAGGTTATTTTCATAGAGACGATTTCCCCTTTGAAGAAGTTACCACAGGAAAAGAAGTGAAAGTCGGAAAAAGAACTATTAGATTTATAGAAACTCCTATGATTCACTGGCCGGACAGTATGATAAGCTATATTCCTGAAGAAAAAATACTCGTTTCTCAGGATGCCTTTGGAGCACATTATGCAACTTCCCAAAGGTTTGACGATGAGGTTGATTATTGTGCGTTAATTCAAGAAACTGCTAAATATTATGCCAACATTGTATTACCGTATTCTCCCAAAGTTCAAAACCTTTTAAAAACTATAAAGGATCTCGGTCTTGAGATAGAGCTTATTTGTCCTGATCATGGTGTAATCTGGAGAAAAAACATTAAAGAAATTATTACTCTTTATGATAAATGGAGCAATTATGTTGCTGATCCAAGAGTAGTAATAGTTTATGATACTATGTGGAAAAGCACAGAGAAAATGGCTTATGCTATTTTAGATGGAGTGGTAAAGGAAGGCTTAGAGACAAGAATTTTTAAGCTTTCTGTCTCAGATATTACAGAGGTGATGACTGAGGTAATGCTTGCAAAGGGTTTGGTGCTTGGTTCACCTACTTTAAATAATGGAATTATGCCAACAGTAGCTGGTTTTACACACTACATGAAAGGTTTAAGACCAAGAGGTAAAATAGGAGCTGCTTTTGGTTCCTATAGCTGGAGCGGAGAATCTGTAAAGATTTTAAATGAGATTTTAACTGAAATAAAAGCTGAGGTAGTTCATGAAGGTATAAAAGTAAAGTTTGCGCCTGATAATGACACATTAAAACAATGTGAGGAATTAGGAAAGACGTTGCTAAAAAAATAAAAGAAAGTTCTTAGAGAAAAGTTGTCTGTTTATTTAAAAAGAGAAGTTTGGGAAATACTTGAAAAAGAAGATATTAATAGCGTTTTAAGTTCTCTTTGTCAACTTCCTCATACCAAAATCGTAAGTCATCTCATTGCAGCTTTTTTACATCCTAAGGAAGAAATACGCTGGAAAGCTATAATCGGATTTGGATACATAGTTTCTCAAATTGCTAAAAAAGACATGGAAAAGGCAAGGATAATAATAAGGCGTCTTATATGGATGCTTAACGAAGAGTCAGGAGGTATGGCTTGGGGTGTTCCAGAAGGGTTTGCTGAAGCTTTATATAATCATACTGGACTTAAAAATGAATATCTTTCCATTTTTGTATCTTATATATGGGATCCGGGAGATGTACAAAAATATAAGGCTGACAATTATTTAGAATTTCCCCCTGCTCAAAGAGGTGTTATATGGGGACTGGGAAGACTTGCCCAAAAGTATAGAAACGAACTTTTAGAAAAGGAAGTGCATCATCATATATATAAACATCTTATTAATTCTTCAGATTTGGCAGTAAAATTTTTAAGTCTCTGGAGTTTAAACAACCTTTTTCCTTTTCCCAAAGATTTTAAAATAGATTCTGAGGAAATTCAAAAGGTGGTAGAACTTCTTTTTAAAAAGGATTTTAGCTATTTGATGTTTGACGGAAAAGAAATTTCTCAAAAGCATATTTCTCAATTAAAAGATTCTCTAAAATTTTTCTGAAAACTTTATTTTCTTCAAAAATGGATTATATTTTATCTGCTATGCAGGTAGCTTATCAAGTTTATAAAAATGTAGATTTAGAAAAATTGATAAAAACTTATGAGGAGAAATTGCAAGATTTAAGGGGGTGTCTTTGAACCCCCAAAATTAAAAAGTCAATTAATTGAAATTGAAGAAAAACTTCAAAGAGAAGTAAATTGGGATTCTCCAGAAGTAAAGAAACTACTCAAAAAAAGAGCCCAAATTTCGCAAAAATTGGCTATTTTTGAAAATCTTAATAAAAAGTTTCAAGAACTTTTAGAGTGGTATTCTCTTTATAAAGAAGAAAAAACCCAGGAGCTATTCAATACTCTTTTAGAAGAGCTCTTCTTTTTTGAAAAGAATTTTAAAACTGAGGAATCAAAGCTTTTACTTTCTGGAGAATACGATCAGTTATCTGCGATTTTAAGTATTCACGCTGGCACAGGTGGAACAGATGCACAGGACTGGGCATTAATTCTCCTTAGAATGTATGTAAAATGGGCTGAAAAAAAAGGATATCAGGTAAAAATAGTTGATATTCTTCCAGGAGAAGAAGCAGGGATAAAAAATGCAGTTCTCCTTGTGGAAGGAGAAAATGCTTATGGATATTTAAAGGGAGAAAAAGGTGTCCACAGACTTATACGAATATCTCCCTTTAACGCAAATTCAAAACGTCATACCTCCTTTGCAGGAGTTACAGTTATACCACAAATTGAAGAAGATATTGAAGTAGAAATAAAACCAGAAGATTTAAAAATTGAAACTATGAGAGCAAGTGGACACGGTGGACAACATGTTAACAAAACCGAAACCGCAGTAAGAATAACTCATATTCCAACAGGAATAGTAGTAACTTGTCAGAATGAGAGAAGTCAATATCTTAATAAAATGACCGCCCTTAAAATATTAAAATCAAAATTATATCAATTGGAAAAACAAAAACTTGAGCAAAAGAAAGAAAGTTTGATTGGAGAAAAAAAAGAAATAAGCTGGGGAAATCAGATAAGATCTTATATTTTACATCCTTACAAAGTGGTAAAAGACCATAGAACCCAATACGAAACCTATAAAGTTGAGGAAGTTCTTGATGGAGAAATTGACGAATTTATAAGAGAATACCTTTTGTGGGAGTCAAAAAATAAATTAAAAAATTAGTTTAAGATTTGAAAAAATGAAAAAAAAGAAAGCACTTGTTATGTTAGAAGATGGAACGCACTTTTGGGGATATTCTTTTACTGTAGAAGGTGAAACCTTTGGGGAAATAGTTTTTAATACAGGAATGACTGGTTATCAGGAAATACTTACCGATCCCTCTTATTATGGACAAATAGTTACGATGACCTATCCCTTAATAGGAAACTATGGGGTTAATCATGAGGATGTAGAAAGTGAAAAAATTCAGGTAGCAGGATTTATAGTAAAGGAGTATCAACCATTTTATAGCAACTGGAGAGCTGAAAAATCTTTAGGAGACTGGCTATCAGAAAACAATATAATAGGGGTTGAAGGTATAGATACAAGGGCACTTACAAGACATATCAGACTCTATGGAGCTATGAAGGGAGGTATAACTACGGAAACCCTTGATCCTAAAAAGTTTTTAGAAAAAGTTAAAGAAAGCCCTGATTATGTAGGAAGAGATCTGGTAAAATATGTAACTTGTAAAGAAACATACTACTTTGGTAAAAATGGAAAAGAGAATTTTAAAACATTTAAAGGAGAAGCTAAATATAAAATTGCTGTTATTGATTGTGGCTTAAAATTCAATCAGCTTAGGCTTTTTACTGAAAGAGATTGTGAGTGTTTAGTTTTTCCTGCCTATACAGATGCAGAAGTAATTCTTTCTCACAATCCAGATGGAATTTTTATATCAAATGGTCCAGGTGACCCTGCCCCACTAACTAAAATAGTTGAAAATGTTAAAAAGCTTCTTGGTAAAAAGCCAATTTTTGGAATTTGTTTGGGGCATCAAATTTTAGGTCAGGCTCTTGGCGCAACAACTTATAAACTCAAGTTTGGACATAGAGGAATAAATCACCCCGTATTAAATCTTTTTAACAAAAGGGTAGAAATTACCTCTCAGAATCACGGATTCTGCGTTAGAAAAGAAGAACTTCCTAAATCAGCCATAATAACACACATTAACTTAAATGATAATACTTTAGAAGGTATATTTGTTCCAGAGCTCAAAGCCATGTCTGTTCAGTATCATCCTGAAAACGCTCCAGGACCTCACGATTCCATTTATCTATTTGATAGCTTTCTCAATCTTGTGGAGGGAAAAGTTGAAAATTTATACCCCTAAGGACTTCCCACTTTCCTTTGAAACTGTAATTACTATAGGAAGCTTTGACGGAATTCACTTAGGACATAAAGTCCTTTTTGAAGAAACTATCTCTCTTGCAAAAAGTTTAAATTTAAAACCTTTAGTAGTAACCTTTAACCCCCATCCTCGCACTGTGCTTTTTCCCGAGTCCAATTTTAAACTTCTAACCACTTTGGAAGAAAAACTTTACTTATTTTCTGAATTAGAAATAAAGGATGTCGCTTTAATCCCTTTTACTAAAGCACTTTCTGATCTTTCTGCCGATCTTTTCGTGCAAGAATATATAGTAGACAAACTCAAAGCAAAGGGAGTAGTGGTGGGGTTTAACTTTAGATTTGGTAAAGGAAGAACGGGAGATATAGAATATTTAAAAGAACTGGCACAAAAATACAACTTTATATTAAAACCTATCTCCCCTGTAATTTTAGATGGTATTATAATTTCGAGCACAGTAATAAGAAATCTTATTAAAAAAGCTCAAATTGAAGAAGCTAACAAACTTCTCGGAAGACCTTATATTATTCTGGGGAAAGTGATAAAGGGAAAAGGAAGAGGAAAACATTTGGGATATCCCACAGCTAATGTAGAGGTTTCTCCTGATAAACTACTCCCGCCAGCAGGAGTTTATGCTGTGTGGGTAACCATAGATAACGAAAGATTTAAAGGGGCTTTAAATATAGGAAAAAGACCCACCTTTGAGGAAAAGGAAACCTCCATTGAGGTTCACATTTTTAATTTTAATAAAGACATCTACGGAAAAATCTTAAAAATTGAACTTGTAAAATACATAAGAGAAGAAAGAAAATTTTCATCCATAGATGAACTTAAAAATCAAATTAAGAAAGATTGTCAGTTAATTGACCAAGTTTTATATTAAAGCTTATTAGCTTTTTTCAATTCTTCTACAAATTTATCGTATACATTAACTTTTTTTCCAATTTTTTTAGGAATATTAACCCCTCTTTTTCTCAACTCATTTACAATTTTATTTACCTGAAACTTACTTATTCCAAGTTTTTCAGCAATTTCAGAAGCACTCATATTAGCATAATTTTCATATACAAATCTAACATCATCAATGGTTACTATTCTTCCCCTTTTTCTCATTATTATCAGCCCCTCCTACATTACAACTTAAATATTTTTATTAAAAAATAAACCAATTTTAACAAAATTCAAGATTAAAAGTTTATGATTAATTTGTCGCTTATTTGTCTAAGATTATTTAATGTGGAGTAATTAGTTAGGTCAAATTGAATTGGTGTAATAGTTATATATCCTTCTTTTAATGCAACAACATCTGTATCAGGGTCTTTTTCTGTATATTCTTCTGCTCCCTGCCAGTAATAGATTTTATCATGAAGATCAAGTCTTTTATCAAAAATTTCTTTCAATTTAGCAGTTGATTGTCTCACAAATTTCACCCCTTTAATTTTATAAGGATTTATATGAGGAATGTTTATATTTAAACAAAAGGGTAAATCAAGAGGTAAATCAAATACATAATTTATAAACCTACTTACAAAATTTGCTGCAAAACAATAGTCTATATCTTTATAGGCATCTATGGAAACAGCAATAGAAGAATATCCTAATATTTTTGCTTCAGTTGCTGCGGAAACAGTTCCAGAATACAAAAGATTAATTCCTACATTTGCACCTTTATTAATCCCTGAAATAACCAAATCTACAGGTCCTATAAGTTCATAAATTGCAAGTTTAACGCAATCTGCAGGGGTTCCGTTTATGGCATATCCCCAGAAAAATTTCCCCCTTTTTACCTTGGTCACTCTTAGTGGCTGGTCAATAGTAATGGCATGACCCACAGCACTTCTTTCAACTTCAGGAGCAACTATATAAATTTCATGATCTAAACTTAAAACTTCATATAAAGCACAAAGACCCTCTGCATAAATTCCGTCATCATTAGTAAGAAGTATCTTCATGTTGTATAGCGAGCATTTATTTTGATATACTCTTCTGTTAAATCATTGGTTAAAACCTCATAGCCTAGTTTCCCATGTTTAAGTTTAATACAAAGTTCAAGTTCAGGTTTTCTCATCTCTTCCCTAATTTTATCTTCATTTTTAACCTTTTTAAGATTAATAATCCAGGGTATTCCATTTAAATAAATTTCAATTTCTTCTGGATCAAATTTTATTCCTGTTTTGCCAAGAGCTGCAAATATTCTTCCCCAATTGGGGTCTTCTCCATAAAAAGCTGTTTTTACAAGTAAGGAGTTAGTAATAGAATTTGCAAGAGCTTTAGCTTCTTTTTTAGTTTTTGCACCTTTTACAACTATTTTTATAACTTTACTTGCCCCTTCCCCATCTTTTACTATAAGATATGCAAGCTCCTTAGCTACTTCTAAACAACTCTCTTTAAACCCCTTTAAATCTTCAACCTTCTTTAAGTTACTACAAAGCATATAAACTGTGTCATTTGTGCTTGTATCTCCATCTACAGTTATTCTATTAAAGCTTTGTTCTACAATTTTAGGAAGCTGTTTTCTGAGATAATCTTTAGAAATCTTTGCATCTGTTAAAATAAAAGCAAGCATGGTAGCCATATTTGGTGCTATCATTCCAGCGCCTTTTGCTATTCCAAGTATAATTATTCCTTCTTTCGTTTTTCTATAGACTACCTTTGGAAAAGTATCTGTAGTCATAATAGCTTTAGCAAATTGAATATAATTTTCAGCTGAAAGATTGGATATCAGATTATCAATATTCGGCAAAATCTTTTCAAGTGGCAATTGTTTACCTATAACCCCTGTTGAGGCGGGAAGAAGACTTTTATAAGAAATGTTTAATTTTTTGGCAATTTCTTTCAAAACAGTTAGTGCCTTTTTTATTCCTTCTTCCCCTGTGCAGGCATTAGCAACACCGCTATTAGCAACAATTCCGTGGATTTCTTCTTCTCTAATAAATCTTTTTCCTAAAATTACAGGAGCAGCTTTAACCGTATTTGTGGTAAACACACCCCAGGCAGTAAGATTTTCCGAAGAATAGATTAATCCTAAATCTAACTTATTTTTTTCTTTTATTCCACAACTAACTGCCGAAAAAAGAAAACCCTCTGGAATAAACACAGATCACCTCTTTTTAACCAAATCTTCCTGTAATATAATCTTCTGTAAGCTTTTTTTCGGGTGTGGTAAAGATTTTCTCTGTAGGTCCAACTTCTATTAATTCTCCGAGATACATAAAAGCTGTATAATCTGAAATCCTTGCTGCCTGTTGCATATTATGAGTAACTATCACGACAGTTACTTTGGTTTTAAGAGTTACTATAAGTTCTTCAATTTTTGAGGTGGATATGGGATCGAGTGCAGAGGTTGGCTCGTCAAATAAAAGCACTTTTGGTTCTACAGCAATGGCTCTTGCAATACAAAGCCTTTGTTGTTGCCCTCCAGAAAGAGAAAAGGCACTTTCTTTAAGTTTGTCTTTCACTTCATCCCATAAAGCTGCATCTTTCAAAGCTTTCTCAACTCTATCCTTAAGCTCAGAACCTTTTATACCTTTTAGCCTAAGTCCATAAGCTACATTGTCAAATATACTCATGGGAAAAGGAGTAGGTTTCTGAAAAACCATTCCTATTTTAGATCTTAAAGCAATTAAGTCTATATTTCTTTCTAAAATGTTTTTTCCCTCAAAAATTATTTCTCCTTCATATCTATTTCCTACATAGAGGTCGTGCATTCTGTTTAAGCATCTTAAAAAAGTAGTTTTACCGCAACCAGAGGGTCCTATAAGTGCCGTAATTTTATTTTTGTAGATAGTTAAATTTATATTTTTTAAAACTAGCTTTTCTCCGTAGTAAAAATTTAAATTTCTTACTTCTATCTCTACATTTTTTTCCATTTTAAAACCCTTATTTATTTTTTATTTTCCACCTAAAGGGATTAAGTGTGCCAAAATGAAGAAGAGATTTTGCAAAAAGAGAGAGGATTAAAACAAAAAGTGTCAAAAATAAAGAGGCGGCCCAAGCTTGTTTATGCCAATATTCATAAGGTCCCATAATGTAGTTAAAAATAGTTACAGTGAGAGTTGCCATTGGTTTAAAAAGATCAAAAGATAGATAAGCATTATTGAATGCTGTAAAAAGTAAAGGAGCAGTTTCTCCAGAAATTCTTGCAACCCCTAAAAGCACACCGGTTAAAATACCAACTTTAGCAGCTCTAAAAGTAATATCTTTTATAATTTGCCATCTGTAAGCTCCAAGAGCATAGGCTGCTTCCCTTAAGGTATGTGGAACAAGATCTAACATTTCGTAAGTAGTTACACTTATTACTGGAATCATAAGAAGCGCTAAAGCAAATATTCCAGAAAGAGCGTTAAATTGCTTAAAAGGCACTACCATCAAAGCATACATAACTGCTCCCATAATAATAGAGGGAGTGCTTACCATTATGTCAGTAATATTTTTTAATGCCATAAAAAATTTTGAATTTCTGCCATATTCAGCAAAATAAATCCCGGAACAAATCCCAATGGGAATACCAATTAAAGTAGCGAAGAAAGTTATAATAAAGTGTCCTATAAAGGCATGCCTTAACCCTCCTCCTTCAATTCCTGGAGGAGTAGGATCCTGTAAAAAAAGATCTAAACTAAGATACTTAAATCCATTAATAAATAAAGTCCCAAGAATCCAAAAAAGCCAAAATAAACCATAAAATGCAGCAAGCAAAGAAATAAATAACATTAAATTATTTACTAATTTTCTTTTAAAAACTCTTATTTCCATCTTTTTTGCAGGCGAAGAACCATAAGTTTTGCGAGACTAAGAATTATAAAAGAAACGACAAAAAGTATGAAAGAAAGGTAAAAAAGAGAAGAAAGGTAAAGAGGGGTATCTGCTTCTGTAAATTGATTTGCTAAAGCTACAGTTATGGTGGTAAAAGGAGAAAATAAAGATGTGGGAATTTGAGCTACATTTCCTGCTAAGAAAGTAACTGCCATGGTTTCTCCCAAGGCTCTTCCTGTTGAAAGAACAAGACCACCTGTTATCCCAGAAGCAGTATAAGGAATTACCACATCTTTTATTACTTCCCATTTTGTTGCTCCAAGACTATAAGCTGATTCTTTCATTACAGAGGGAACGAGATTAAATGAATCCTTTACCACTGAAGCCATAAAAGGAATAACCATTATTGAAAGAACCAAAGAAGTGGTTAAAACATCAATTCCCGTTGGGGTTCCAGAAAAGAGTCTACCTAACAAAGGAATAGGTAAAAATATTTTTTGTAAAAAAGGCTCTACATAAGATCTCATAAAGTTAGCAAGAATTAAAAATCCCCACATTCCGTAAATTATACTTGGAATAGCTGCCAGAAGCTCAATAGCACTTGCAATAATTCCTTTAAGCCAAGAAGGAGCAAGTTCAGTTATGAAAATTGCTATTCCTATAGCTACAGGAGCAGCAATAAGGATAGCAATAAAAGTGCTTATAAGAGTTCCTACAATCATAGTGAGACCACCAAAGGTTTCAGAAACAGGATCCCAAGTAGAAGTAGTCAAAAATTTGACTACACCAAAGTTTTTAATAGCTAAACGGGATTCATAAAAAAGTATAAGAAAAACTGTTAAAGGAAAGATAGCTCCTGAAAAAAAAGCCAAAAATCCCAAAAAATTTTTTATTATCCTTTCTAAATAATAATTTTTCTTTTCCACCTAAAACCTTAGAAAAGAAAAACAGACTTTTCCAAAAATCTGATTTTATTCTAATAATTTATGATTTTTTTTCAAGCCGAAAATTTTTTAAATTGACTGAATAATTTAATATATTTCATATTTTTTCCAGTAAAATCTGACTTTTTCTTTAATCTCTTCAGGTAAAGGAATATAGGTTAATCTTTCCGCAATTCTATCTCCGTTTTTAAAAGCCCAATCAAAAAATTTAACCACATCTTTATTAATTTCTTTATTATCTCTATGAAGAAGGATGTAAGTTGCTCCTACAATAGGCCAAGCTTTTTTTCCAGGTGTATTAGTGAACCAAGCATAAAAATGTTTAGAAGGATCAAGCTCAGCGTGAAGTATTGCTTCTTTAATATTTTTTTCCTTAGGTTCAACTACATTCCCAGAAGAATTTTTTAGCTTGACATAGGATAGCTTATTCTGGATTGCATAAGCTAATTCTACATAACCTATGGTATAAGGGGTTCTTTTTACATAGTTTGCCACTCCCTCATTACCCTTAGCCCCTATTCCTACAGGCCAGTTTACAGAAGTTCCAAATCCGATCTTCTTTTCCCAAACTTTACACACCTGACTTAAATATTTTGTAAAAATAGCAGTTGTTCCAGATGCATCAGCTCTGTATACAGGAGTTATAGAAGTAGAAGGAAGTTCAAGATCTGGATTTAAAGCTTTTATTTTGGGATCATTCCATTTGGTAATCTTTCCCATATAAATTTCACAAAGAGTTTCTCCATCAAGGGTTAAAAGGGAATTTTTTAGTTCAGGAAGATTGACCACAGGAATAACAGCACCTATAACTGTAGGAAACTGCAAAAGTTTTTTATTTTCTATTTCCTTTGGATCAAGAGGCATATCACTTGCCCCAAAATCAACAGTTTTTTCTATAACCTGTCTTATACCACCCCCAGAACCTATGGATTGATAATTAATTTTTATCCCTGAGAATTTGTAATATTCATTAGCCCAGTTTGCATAAAGAATGTATGGGAAACTTGCACCAGCTCCATTAATAAACTTTTTAGCCTCTGTTTTTTCAGAAGCTTTCTTACAACCAAAAACTGCAACTATTATTAAAAAAAGAAAAACAAATATTATTTTCTTCATTTTCTTCCTCCCAAATCTAAAATACATTATTTTTTCTTAACTTTTTCTAATATCTCACCAAAAGTAAAAAAAGCCTCAAATTCATATCCTTTTTTTTCTATATTCTCTTTTCCCCCTTCTTCTCTGTCAATGAGAGCTAAAATTTTAATTATTTCTAACCCTTCTTTTTCAAGAATTTCAGCAGCTTTAAGAACTGATCCACCTGTAGTTACTACATCTTCCACTAAAACTACATTCATCCCTTCTTTAACATTCCCCTCAACTTGTTTCTGAGTCCCATACTTTTTAGGTTCCTTTCTTATCAAAAGACCTTCTAAAGGAAGGTTATCTTCTGCAGATTTTGCCAGAATAGCACACACAATTGGATCTGCACCAATACTCATCCCTGCAACTCCGTCTACTCCAAGATATTTAATTTTCTGCCAAAATAAAGCACCTATCAGATTAAAAGAAGGAGAAAAAAGCGTTATTTTTCGACAATCAAGGTAATAGGGACTCTTTTTTCCACTTGAAAGAACAAATGGATTTTCAGCATTATACAAAAAAGCTCTATCTAAGATGTGATTCAAAAGTTCATTCTTCAAAGCAGTAATATTAATACTTATAAAACCTTTAAACAAAGGATGAGCTTCTCCAAGAAATCTATAAAGTTCCCTTTCTGCTATTTCTACAGATGGATAATTGTAAGTTATAAAGTTTTTAAAATGTTCAAAGCTTTCAGGAGAAATATAGGTGTATTTAACAGCAAATCCTTCTGGTTCTATTCTTACTACTTTTCCCTTAAGAAAAAGTTTTATTGTAGGTTGGATTCCCTCTAAAAAAAGTATTATAGGTATTTCTTCGTTTAAGGAAGGAATAATTTTACTTTCAATAAATAATCCACCATAGCTCAAATTTTTTAAAATACCTTTATAGCTTTCATTTTGCCACAAAAATTCTACGGTGTTAGAAACAGGTATTCTGGTAAATTTTCTTTTCACTTAAACCAACCCCATCTCCATCTTTTTCTTTTACAAGGTTTGCAACCACAGGGAGTTAAGGCAGTTCCTATTTCTATTAGATTTACCTCAATGTTTTTGGCTATATCTGAACTAATAATAATCCGATTATTTCCATTCTTAATTATAAGATTTCTCCCCCATTTTTGTATAACTTCAAAGATATCTCCTTTTCTCAATCCCATAGCTTCTACTTTTTTAAAAATTGTGTCGTTTCCAAGAATTTCCTTAATTTCTACTTTATCTCCACATTTTGCATCAATTAATAACATTTCTATACCCTCTCTTTTTTACAGGCTTCACATATTCCGAAAATCTCAAGATGATAGGTAAGTGGTGTGTAATTTCTACTTTTAGCTTCTTTTTGTATAAGTTCAACAAGGCTCTCATCTACTATTTCATCAACTCTTTTGCATTTAATACATATAAAGTGAAGGTGGGGAATTTTGTTTAAAGTAAGTTCATAATATGATCTTGCATCTTGTCTATAAACTTCTTGAATATACCCTGCTTCAATAAGAAGGGGAATAGTTCTATAAATTGAAGATTTAGAGACTTTGCTACCTTTCTTCTTTAACTCCGTGTAAAGTTTATCTGCATCAAAATGATTCTTAAACTTTAAAATTTCCCTTAATATTTCTTCTCTTTCTGGAGTATACTTCAATCCCTTTTTCTTTATAAAGTTTTTAAAATCTTTTATGATTTGAGACATCAATTCCATAATTCTCTCCGTTAATTGAGATTTATTTTCAAAATAAAAATTAAAATCAATTTTGTCAAGAGCAAAACCAGAAATTTTCTTCTTGAAATTTTGGATTCTGTATTTAAAATAAATTTTAAAAAATTTTTTATTAGAGGCTTTTAAAAATGCCTATATATGAGTTTAAATGTGAAGACTGTGGAAATGAATTTGAAGTATTTTTAAAAAATAAAGAAGAGGTTTCTCAAGTTAAATGTAAAAATTGTCAAAGTAAAAATATTAAAAGACTTATGAGTGTTGTCAATTCTATTATAGGAGATTCGGGAAGTTCCTCGGATAAACCAAGAATTACAGAGACCCATTCCTGCCCAACCGGAACTTGCACCCATATAGAATTACCGGGTTACAGCAAATAACTTTTTAAATTTAGAGGTTTAAATGTCTCGTTTCCTATTCTGGGTTCTCGTAATATTGTCTCCTTTATTATTTGTGCTCTTCTTTTTTCTCTTCGGAATAGCACTGGGAAGCTTTTTATTTTTCTTTTTTACTTTTCTGGGAATTTATATAGCTTTTTTTCTAATCAGATTAATGCTCTTTTATTTTAGAAAAGGAAAAAAGTCGGTTTATAAAGTAAGAATCAAGAGAATTTATTGAAATTCATCAAAAATCGTTATTCAACTCTTTAAGTGCCTTTTCTACAATATCAGCAAGTTCCCCAGCTCCCAATCCTTTATAAATCTTTAGGGCTATTTCATAAGCTTCCTTAGCTGTATTAATTTCATTTTTATGCCGATATACATCCCCTATCCCAACCATTGCCCTTGCAGCTCTATGAGCATCTCTGTACTTTTCTGCTATTTCGAGAATTCTGTATAAGTAGGGAAGCATTTTGTCATATTTTTTTAATTCTCTATAAATGCGCACAATTTTTTCTGCAATGATTGCAGTACTAATTTCATCTTCAAAATCTTCACAAATATCTAAGCAGGCTTTATAAGCCCTGAGAGCTTTCTCAAAGTTTTCCCTCATACTATAAAGATCTCCAAGAAAATCAAGTATGTTGGCTATTTCTTTGTAGGAATTGTTTTCTTGAAATATTTCAAGAGCTTTTTCAAGAAACTCAATAGTATCAAGAATACGACCTTCTTTCCAGCATTTATAACCTTTTATGCAAAGTTCATAAGCAGGTTTTAGACTCTCTGGAACTCCTGCAAGATTAAAAATAGATTCCTTTTCTCTTTCAAGAAGAGTTTTATCCATTTAAGACTCCATTTGTAAACTTTTTATTAAGTCTTTAAGACTTACTTTTTCAAAGGAAAAGGTTTTATAATTGAAAAAATCAAACTGCTTTTCAGGATTGATTTTTGTCAAATAAGAAAGTATTTCTTTAGAATTTAAATTTTCAAAAATTTTTAGAATAAGTCCCTGTATTTCAGGAGAGCTATTTTCAATATAATTTAAAAGTTTTAAGTAGCTGTGTTTTTTAAGTGCCTGAGGATTTCTTTCAGAAATTCTGTAAAGTCCGTAGAGCACATAAGGACGATATTCTGGATAATTCATAAAGGCTAAAAGATTTCTTATAAAGATAGAATATCTTTCCTCTGTATTTCTTATAATTTCTCCAACTGCTTCCAAAGCTCCCCAGGCAGAAGCTGCTGAATCTGCAGAGGCATAAATTAATCTTTTTAAAAGCTCAAGCACCTTTTCTGGATATACACCTGCAAGAACCTGAGCTACCTTTCCAAGAGCTACTATGGCTTTTTTCCTAAAAACTATGTCGGGATGATAAAGTAATTTTTGAAAAACATTTAAATTTAAAGGCTCAGCAATATGATAGGCAATCAACAATGAAATTTCCTCTTTTTGTATCAAAGCTTCTAATTCTTGCTTACTTAGTTTTCTTTTTTCAACTTTTGGAAATTCTTCTTTTTTAACTTTTCTATCTAACAAATTCCTCAGTTTTGAAGATTTCAATTCTCTTATTTCATCAGCAAGCTTTATAAAACAAAGAACTCCTCTTTTTTTCTCCGAAGAAGAAACTATAGAATGAGAGGCAAGATCATAGTTTTCAATCCAGATTTCCTTATAATCTTCTCCATATTCTAAATCCCAAGCTAAATCCCAATCTCCTGCGCAGGCTATAAGAAGTGCTTCAACAAAGGCAGTTCCTCTGTTGTATCCAGTAACATCGCATACATACACACTTCCACACTCACAAATCCCTGCTTCTAAATCAGAAAAACCAATAGGTAAATAGGTAGGTCTTGCTATAACCCTTCCACAAAAAGGACAGGTAGGTGAGTTAAAGTTCTTCATTTAATTTTCTCTCAAATTCCGGGTTTACAGGATATCCCATTTCTTTTGCCAAATTCAAATTTTTTTTAGCCGATTCTTTATCTTTTAAATAATAATAGGCTACAGCAAGATTATTATAAATGACAGACATCTCAGGTGCATAGGTTTTAGCCTTTTCTAACGCTTCTATAGCTTCTTTAAATAACCCTTTTTCAATTAAAACGGTTGAAAGATTTACCCAAGCATCTGCAAAGGTTTCGTCTATTTCAAGAGCTTTTCTATAGCACTTTTCAGCTTCATCAAGATTCCCCAATTCAAATTCTACTAAACCAAGATTATTCCATGCTTCAATAGATTTTGGATAATACTTAAGAGTAAAAGTAAAGGCTTTTTTTGCCTCTTCAAGTTCTCCTTCCTGTGCAAATAAAATCCCCAAATTTACCATAGCTTCAAAATGAAACGGGTCAAGTTTAAGAACTTTTTTTAGGGTTTCTTTTGCCTCTTGAATTTTTCCTAAATTAAAGTAAGCTATAGCAAGCCTATGCTGAGCAAAAACAGAATGAGGATTTTCCATGGCTTCTTTTTCTAACTTTATAAGAATTTCTTCTGTTATCATATCTAACCTCCTAAAAGTTAAGTAAAAGATACCATTAATTATGAAGTTCTCAAGATATAAAAAAATAAAAGTTGTGGGCTACCTATTTATAATCTTTAGTATTTTTGTGATAACTCTAACTGTGTTTTATTATTTTGAAAGTAAACCCCCTTTATTAAAAAACGCAAATCTTGAACCCGTAATAGTAGAGATAGAAAAGGGAGACAGTATATTTAGGATTGCTAAAAAATTAAAGGAAAGAGGGCTTATAAAGAGTGAGCTCATTTTTATACTTAAAGCTTTTAAAACCGGAGCTTATAACAAAATTAAAGCAGGAGAATATGCTTTTTATCCCTATCAGAGTATAGAAGAAATTCTTACTTATCTTAAAGAAGGAAAAGTTTATCTTCATAAAATTACAATTCCAGAAGGGACAACTCTTTGGCAGATAGCAGATATTTTAGAAAAAAACAAAATTTGTAAGAGTGAATCTTTTCTGTCTCTTGCTGAAAATTCTAAAGTAGCTGAAAGTTTTGGTCTTCCAGGTCCAACTTTAGAAGGTTATTTGTATCCAGATACTTACTTTTTTCATAAAAATACACCCCCAGAAGTTGTCATTAAAACTATGGTAGAAAATTTTTGGAAACACTGGAAAAAATTTGAAAAAATTGCAGAAAAACAAAAAATGCCTCTTAAAAAAGTTATAACTTTGGCTTCTATAGTAGAAAAAGAAGCGTTTTATTCTGAGGAAAAACCTGTTATTGCAGCTGTTTATTTAAATAGACTCAAAAAAAGAATGCCTCTTCAAGCTGATCCAACTATAAATTATGCTTTAAAAGATTTTAGAAGACTTACCTATAAGGATTACTATTTAGTGAAAAGTCCCTACAATACTTATTTAAATTCTGGACTTCCTCCAACTCCTATATGTAACCCCGGAGAGGAAAGCATAAGAGCAGTTCTATTTCCTGCTAAAGTGCCTTATCTTTATTTTGTTGCTAAAGGTGACGGTTCGCATTACTTTTCAAAAACCTATAAAGAACATTTAGAAATGATTAAAAAGATTAGAAACAATGAATTCAATCAGAATTCAAATTCTTCCTTAATTTCTGAAAAACATAGTAAAGAGATAGAAAATCTTTAAGTTCCAGAGCTTCTACTCTTTTTTCCCCTAAAATCCCGGCTTCTTTTAAAAGGGTTTCCTCTATTTTATGTTTAAGCATTTTTCTTTTTTGAGAAAAAAGCTTGATTAAAAATTCTTTATATTCTTTGAGATCTTTTATTTCTTCAAAATTTTTTCTTTCCAGTTTTATAAAAGCAGAAACCACCTTTGGTGGAGGAATAAAAAATCTTGCAGGAACACTCATTAAGTATTTGACTTCGTAAAAGGTTTTTACAAAAATGGAAAGCCAGGATTTTCCATCAATAAGCCTTTCTGCAACCTCCTTTTGAACCATATAAAAAGCATAAGGGATAAGATCCTTTTGCATAACCGTATTTTCTATAATAAGACTTGCAACATTATAGGGAAGATTCCCTATTAACTTTAACTCCTTTTCTCCTAAGGATGAAAAATCAAACTTTGTAGCATCTGCCTTAATAAAAACTACCCTTTCATCTTTTATAGTCTTTTTTAAATGCTCTATCATTTCAGAATCTATTTCAATAAGATATAGTTTTTTTAGTGGAGTATTCAAAAGTACTTTAGTAAGATTTCCTGTTCCTGGTCCGATTTCTACCACCACTTCTTGTGGTTTTATTTCAGCAAGCTCTACCAATTTTTGTAAAACACCTGAACTTATAAGTAAATGTTGGGCAAATCTTTTTTTTAGCATAAATTAAATTTTACTCCTCAAAAAATAATTCGTATATTAAAATTTAAAAAATAATGTATCAAGATTATCCAGATGAATTATTAATTTGTGTCAAAAAACCTTCAAGATATTTAGGTAAGGAGCCTTTTTTTCCTTATAAAGACTGGAATAAGACAAAAATTAAGGTCTGCCTCTGCTATCCAGATCTTTACGAAGTTGGAAGATCTCACCTGGGAATTAACATTCTTGCAGGAATAATTAATGAAGTACCTAACTATATTTGTGATCTTGCGTATGCAGTTTCTCCAGATATGGAAATAGAGCTAAAAAGAAGAAAAATTCCGCTTTTAAGTTGTAACTATAAAAAACCTTTAAAAGAATTTGATGTTGTTGGCTTAAGTTATGCTTATGAACTTCTGGTAACAGGAATTTTCCAAATTCTTGAGCTTTCAAAGATTCCTATAAAAGCTGAAGAAAGGAAAGAATCTGATCCTGTAATTTTGGGAGGTGGACCTTGTTGTGGTAATCCAGAACCTCTTTTTAATATTTTTGATGCCGTAATAATAGGAGATGGAGAGGAAGTAATTATTGAGGTTCTTAAAAAAATTGAAGAATGGAAAAAAGAAAAACTTAGCAAAGAAACCCTCTGGGAAATCCTTAAAAATATTGAAGGGATTTACGTTCCTCTTTTTAAAAATAAGACAAAAAGAAGAATTTATCTTTTTAAAAGAGAAACTCCTCTCTTAAGTTCTATTCCTGTAATTCCTCTTTCTCATGATAGGGTATCTCTTGAAATTTCAAGAGGTTGCACAAGATCGTGTCGTTTTTGTGAAGCAGGATTTTACTATCGCCCAGTAAGAGAAAAAACACCCGAAGAATTGGTTGCTGAGGTTAAAAAAGCTTTTGAACTTACAGGTTATAGAGAGGCTTCTTTAATGAGCCTTTCTGCTGGTGATTATTCTTCGCTTGAAAAACTGATTGACCTTCTTGAAAAAGAATTTTACTCTTCAGCTCAAAAAGAATATGTCTTCTCCCTGCCCTCTTTGAGAGTTGGAAGTTTAACCCCAAAAATCCTTAACTTTCTTAAAAAAGGTAAAACCTCAACGATTACCCTTGCAATTGAGGCAGCTTCAGAAAGGTTGAGAAGGGTTATTAATAAAAAAGTAGAAATAGAAGCTCTTTTTAAAGATTTAGAACTTGCTCAAAAGTTTAACTTTAGAAGAATAAAACTTTATTTCATGTTAGGTCTTCCCACAGAAAAAGAAGAAGATTTAAAAGAATTAGTTAAGTTTTACCGAGAATTAAAAAGAACTTTCAAAACTCTTGATATAACCATTTCTGCATCAATCTTTGTTCCCAAACCACATACACCCTTTCAGTGGGAAAGACAAATAACTGTTGAAGAAGCCTTTGAAAAAATAAAATACATTAAAAAAGAACTTGGCAAAAACTTTAAATACCATCAGCCTGAGCAGAGTTTTCTTGAAGGTGTTATAGCAAGAAGTGGAAGGGAAATCTTTAAATATCTGGAAAATGTTTTTAAAAAAGGGGCTCGTCTTGATTCGTGGAGAGAATATTTCAATTTTTCTTTGTGGGAAATTGCAGCCTCTGAACTTGAAATAGATTTAAAAGAATACTTAAGAGAAAGAAAGTTAGAAGAAAGTCTTCCCTGGGAACATATTGATCTTGGAGTGAAAAAAGAATTTCTTTTAAAAGAGAGAGAAAGAGCTTATCAAGAGCTTTATACTCAAGATTGCAGATGGAATGATTGTGTAAAATGCGGGGTTTGCAAGGGTGAGATTAAAAATTATTTGAGTAAAAATTTTAACGAAAAATTTGAAGTAAAAACCTCAGTAGATACTGCAGAAATAGATAAGCCTTTAGAAGAGTTTTGGTATGAAATTTATTACGATAAAGTTGGTCCATCTAAATTTTTATCTCAGTTAGAAATCTTAAGACTGATTGAACTTATTTTGAGGAGAAAAAAAATACCTATTTCTTATACTCAAGGGTTTAATCCAAGACCAAGGTTTGTATGCGCTGAAGCCCCTCCTGTAGGAATTGAAGTTGAAGGAGAATTTCTTGCAATTGCCTTAAAAGAAAAAATCTCTGAAGAAGCTTTAAAAGGTTTAAAAATTTACGAAGGATTATATTTTAAAGATGCAAGGTTTACAGGAAAAATTAAACCTTCCTCACCAAAAAGAGAGGTTGTTTATGTACTTTATCCTCTTAATAAAAAAGCTTCCCGAGAAAAACCTTACATTATAAGCTTTTCAGATAAAAGCGTTTCAATTATGAAGTTCCTAAAAGAAAATCTAAAGATAGAAGAACCTCTTAAACATTATCGTATAATCAAAACCTATAAAGAGCTTTAAAAACTTCTATTGTGAAATTTTTCTCTTATCTATTTTAAGTTAAAAAAAATATGTTATCTAAAATAGAGTATCAAAATATAAAAAGGAGGAGGTGAAATGGGAAATGCTTATCTAAAGATTGTGAAAAAAATTTCTAATAAGTATTAAATGGTTTTAAATTAAGTTAGGAGGTGGGGTATGAAAGAAGAGAGAGTTCAATTTAAAGAGGTTGTACCAGTTGCCATTGTGGCCTGGGCAGGTGCTTTACTTGAATGGGTAGATTTTTATGTGTATGCTATTTTAGCCAAACTTCTTGCAGATGTCTTTTTTCCTTCCAAGGATCCTCTTGCAGGGCTTTTAGCTTCCTTTGGGGCTCTGGCAGTTGGTTTTCTATTTCGTCCTCTTGGAGCTCTTCTCTTTGGAAAAATTGGTGATCAGTATGGGCGAAAAATTGCCTTTTTAACAGCTATTTCGATGATGCTAATTGGAACCCTAGGAATTGCCCTGCTTCCAGGCTATGCTTCTCTTGGAATTATAGCTTCACTTGGAGTTTTTATTCTGAGAATTATTCAGGGATTAGCCTTAGGTGGAGGTTTTGGAGCAGCTGTTACTTATCTTGGAGAATTTACCCCTGATCATTGTAGAGGTTTCATTACTGGCTTTCTCTTTACCACTGCAGCTCTTGGAATGGGAATTGCTGCTAATCTGGTTGCTTTTCTTCAAGGATATTTTGGGGAGGAAGCTTTTAAAGCCTTTGGCTGGAGATGGACTTTTGTTATTGCAGGTTCTGTGGTCTTTATCGTTGCCCTTATTATTCATCTTCTCTATAGGGAAACTCCCGTTTTTACAGCTTTAAAACAAATCAGAAGAGTTACCAGTGCCCCTGTTAAAGAGCTTTTTACAAATAAGCATTATTTCTGGCTCTTTTTGCTTGCTTGGATTGGCGTAATTGGTGCTCACGGTCCTGTCTTTTACAATAACCAGCTCTATGTAAAATATTATCTTAAAGACCTTGGAGTTCCTGATAAACTAACCAATCAGCTTCTTGCCTATGCAACCTATGCTGCTATGTGGACCTATATTTTCTTCGGATGGCTTTCAGATAAAATTGGAAGACGCCCCATTCTTATTGCAGGTATCTATCTCAATGCTTTAATCTTCCCCATTACCTATGCCCTTATGAAAAACTATGTAAATCCAGTAGATACAAATATGATTTTCCTTTTGATTTATGCAGGAACCTTTATGAATGGAGTTGCTTATAGTGGGGCTATGCCTGCCTTTCTCCTTGAGCTCTTCCCTGCCAAAATCAGAACCACTGCCATTGGTTTTACCTATAACATGGGTTATGGTGTATTCGGTGGACTTACTCCCTTTGTAATTACCTTGCTCTATAAGTGGACAGGAAATCACTATTTGGCCGTAATAATTTGGACAACCATTGTGCCCATGATCATGGGCCTTCTTTATATTTTCAAAGGATGGGAAACCAAGGGGGAAAGACTCTGGGAAGAGCTTTCTGCTGGAAAGTTTGTTCAAAAAGCTCTTATTTTGCCTGCTAACATGAGTATTGGTGAAGCGATGAAAGAAATGCAAAAAGAGGGACACCGCGTTGCTATAGTTGCTGAAAACGGAAAATATGTTGGTATTGTAGAAGAAAGATCACTCCTTAAAGCCCTTGTTGCTGGACATACTATAAATACTCCACTAAAAGATGTTAAGCTTGATGTTGACGCAGTTCTTGACTCAGCAAGAATTATTGATGCCATAGTACTAATCCAACAAAGTGGAGTTAAAGGTATTGCTGTGGTAGACAAAAATGAAAAAATCTTAGGCTATATAGATCCTCGTTATGTCTTTAATGAAGTGGCACTTATCACTGCAGGAGTTAAAAAGCCTTTTACCGAGCGTGTTAAGGTTGAAGAGTTTATGAACCGTGCAATTACTGTTAATGACAATGTGGCAGTTATTGAGGTTGCCAAACTTATAAGTGAGAAAGACATAGGATTTTTACCTGTCGTAAGTGCTGAAACAGGAAAACTTGTGGGAGTTATTTCGGAAAAAGATTTGATGAGTGTTCTCTGCTGTGACATATCCAATAAAGACAAGCCTATAAAAGAGTTTATCATCAAAGATGTTATTACCGTTTCACCTGAAAGCACCTTAAAAGAGGTTTTGGAAAAGTTTATTCACCATAAGATCAGACATCTTCCCGTTGTTAGAGATGGTAGAGTTATTGGGGTAGTTTCTATTAAAGATGTTTTGAAACTCATTTAAAAATGAACAAAGGGAGACCCTTCGGTCTCCCTTTTTTAACTTTTTAAATTTTTCTTGAGAATTTAAATTTTTTTGGTATCTTTATGGAAAATTTTATAAAGATGATTTTATGCCTGAATGTTTACCTTTTTGTGCCTGGAGATATAATCCAGAAAAAGTCAAAATAGAAGAAGTAGTAGCCCCTCCATATGATATTGTTTCAGAAGAGGAAGTAAAATATTTTAAAGCTAAAAGCCCATATAATATTTTTCATTTAGAACTTCCAGAAAACTATAAAAAAGCTAAAGAACTTTTAAAAAATTGGATATATTCTCAAATTCTCATTAAAAATAAAACCCCTGGAATTTATTTTTACGAACTTGAATTTACTTATCAAGAAAAGACCTTCTTAAGAAGGGGTTTTATACTTCTTGTAAGACTTTGTCCTTTTGAGGAGGGTAAAATTTTACCCCATGAAAGAACCTATCCTAAAGTTACTGAAGATAGATTTGAATTATTAAAAATTACTCAATTTCAGTTTAGTCAAATTTTTGCCTTATACGAAGACCCCTTTTTTGAAACTTTTAAAGAGGTAAATACGAATAAAGAACTTTTATATACAATAGATTTTAATAACGAAACACATAGACTTTATAAAATAAGCAAAAAAGAAATTATAAAGAATATTTTAAACTTTCTAAGAAATAAAACCTTTTACATTGCTGATGGACACCATCGCTACACTACAGCTCTTAAGTTTAAAGAATATATGGAAAACATCTATGGAAAAGATCCTCAAAAAGACTACAATTTCGTAGCTATGTATATCTCTCCTTTAGAAGATGAAAATCTACTTATGCTTCCGACATATAGAAGCTATTATTTTGATGATCCAGAAGAGGTAATTAAAAAAATCTTGGATTTTGCAGAGGAAAAATTGAGTTTTAAAATAGAAAAAGACTTAAACTTTAACCATCTTTTTGAAAATTCTCAAAAAGAATGGGCAATTGTTCTTGGTAACCAAATAAAGGTATTTCGTTTAAAAGATGAAGTATTTGAAAATTTGAAAAAAAGGAATTCTTTATTTTCTGAAATACCTTTATATAACTTTTTACAAATTCTGGAAGATGTATTAAAAATTAGGGAAGAAGAATTAAAGGGAAAGGATAAAGTAAAGTTTATCTCAGAGCCAAAAAAATTAATAGAGGAAACCCAAAAAGGGGCAATGGGAGTTATTTTTCCCCTTATTTCTACGGAAATTTTAAAAAAAGTTTCTCAAGCTAAAAAACTTATGCCCCATAAGTGCACTTACTTTTATCCAAAAATTTTAACAGGTTTGGTATTAAACGAATTAAGCGGAAAAGATTTGGATACGAGTTTTTATAATGACTAATGAAAGCATCCAGTATTTTAAAAACTTAGAAAAGCTTTATAAAGATTTTTTTAGAGAAAAACTGAAAAAAGACACCTTTATAAAAGAAAAGCTTAAAACTCTTTTAAAGGCAATAGAAAAAACCAGAGAAATTTTTACAAACACAGGTTCTTTTGAATTTTGTGCTAATTGTGCTAAATCTGGAGAAAAATGTTGTCAAGCCGGTTTAGAGTGGAAACTTAGTAAAGCTGAATTTTTTATAAATCTCTTACTTGCTGAGGAAAAAAAGACAAATATAGAATTTAATTTAGAAAGAGCTGAGGATTGTCTCTTTTTGGGAAAAAACGGCTGTACTCTTATACTTACTCCTCTTTTTTGTAGAAATTTCTTTTGTGATAAACTTTCCTCATTTCTTGGTCATCAAAAGCTTATTCAAATACAACAAACTATGGAAGATGAAGCAAGGGAAAGTTTTGAGCTTTCAGATTACATAAGTAAAAAATACTTAATACCCTATTCAAATATGGTGAGGTAAAAAATGGAATATTATCTTGTTACAGGTGTTGCAGGGTTTATAGGATGGAAGGTTGCTGAATTTTTGTTAAAAGATGGTAAAGCTGTTTTAGGAGTTGATAATTTAAATGATGCCTATGATGTAAGACTTAAAGATTGGAGACTCAAACAACTTAAAAATTTTGAAAATTTTAAGTTTTATCAGATTGACTTAGCCGACTTTAAAAAGACAGAAACACTTTTCAAAAACCATTCAATCTTAGCTATAATTCATCTTGCAGCAAGAGCTGGAGTTAGAGCGAGTTTAGAAAATCCCTGGGTTTACGTAGATTCCAATATTACAGCAACCCTTAATCTTCTTGAACTTATGAAAAATTTTAACATTAAAAAAATGGTTCTTGCTTCAACTTCTTCTGTATATGCTGGTCAAAGACCTCCTTTTCACGAGGATTTAAAGGTAGATACCCCTCTTTCTCCTTATGCTGCAACTAAAAGAGGAGCTGAACTTTTATCTTATACTTATTATCATCTTTACGGACTTGATATTTCTGTTGTCAGATATTTTACGGTCTACGGTCCGGCTGGAAGACCTGATATGAGCATTTTTAGATTTATAAAGTGGATCTACGAAGATTCTCCCATAAAAATTTACGGAGACGGAACTCAAGCAAGAGACTTTACTTATATTGATGACATTGCTAAAGGAACTATTCTTGCCCTAAAGCCTCTTGGCTACGAAATTATTAATTTGGGTGGAGGAAAGAATCCCATTTCTATAAATCAGATAATTGAAATTTTAGAAAAACTCATAGGAAAAAAGGCAAAAAGGGAATATTTAAATTTTCACAAGGCGGATGTAAAGGTTACCTGGGCTGAAATTAAAAAGGCAAAAGAACTCCTTGGCTGGGAGCCAGAAATTGACATAGAAGAAGGTTTAAAAAGAACCGTTAATTGGACTTTAGAAAATTTGGATCTTGTAAAAAATATTAAAGTATAATGAAAAATAAAGAAAAGCTCTGTTTTTTTGCCAAGTATCTTTCTGAAAAAGGCTTAATTTCTGGTTCGGAAGGCAATCTTTCTATTAGAGAAAAAGATGGATTCTGGATTACTCCTTCTGGAAAAATAAAAGAACTTTTAAATCCAAATGATTTATGTTTTATAAATTGGAAGGGAGACTTTATTATCGGCAAGCCTTCTTCAGAATGGGGAATGCATTATAAGATATATCTTAAGAATTCTTTAGCTAAAGCAATCGTGCATACCCATCCTCCTTTTGTTCTTACCCTTAATTTTCTTGGCTTTGATTTTAAGTCTTTTTCTCATTTTGAGGGTGAATTTTTTTTAAGGAATTTAAAAGTAGTTCCTTATTTCAAACCTGGATCAGTTGAGCTTTGGGAAAAAGTTTCTGAATCTGCAGTAAATTCCAAAATTGTAATTCTGAGTAAACACGGGATTTTAACCTGGGGAGAAAGTTTAGAAGAAGCTGTCAATCTTACTTTAATTCTTGAAAAGTTGTGTAAAATAGAATATTTAAAATTAAAGTGGGAGGGAAACCTATGAGAATAAGATCAAAGCTTTTTTACGAGAGGGCTTTAAATGCTATACCAGGTGGGGTGAATAGTCCAGTAAGAGCATGTAAAGCCGTAAAATCTGAACCTGTTTTTTTTGAAAGAGGAGAAGGGGCTTACCTTATAGATGTAGATGGAAATAAATACATTGATTATGTTTGTTCTTGGGGACCTCTTATTCTTGGACATGCCCATCCAGAGGTTATAGCAAGTATATATTTTGCTTCAAAAAGAGGCACAAGTTTTGGTGCACCAACTTGGCAAGAAGTGGAATTGGCTGAACTTATCAAAAGCTGCATACCTTCCATAGAAAAGATCCGTTTGGTTAATTCTGGAACAGAAGCTACTATGAGTGCTATAAGACTTGCCAGAGCTTATACCAAAAGAAAAAAAATTATCAAATTTGAGGGCTGTTATCATGGACATGTAGATTCCTTGCTGGTTAAAGCTGGATCAGGACTTGCTACTTTTGGAATTCCTGCAAGTCCAGGAATTCCAGAAGAACTAACAGCTCACACCCTTAATCTTCCTTTTAATAATTTTGAAGAAGTAAAAAAAGCTTTTGAAAAATACGGAGAAGAAATTGCAGCAGTAATAGTTGAACCAATTGCAGGAAATATGGGAGTAGTTTTGCCAAAAGAAGGTTTTCTTGAATTTTTGAGAGAAATAACAAATAAATACGGAACACTTCTTATTTTTGACGAAGTAATAACTGGTTTCAGAATAGGACTTTCTGGTGCACAGGGTAAATACGGAATAACTCCTGATTTAACCTGTCTTGGAAAAATTATAGGAGGAGGACTTCCTGTAGGAGCCTATGGAGGAAAGAGAGAAATTATGGATTTAATATCTCCAGAAGGACCTGTTTATCAAGCAGGAACCCTTTCCGGTAATCCTATTGCTGTTTCAGCAGGTCTTGCAACCTTAAAAGAATTAATGAAACCCGGAACTTACGAAAAATTGGAAAATATCTCTCAAAAGCTTGAAGAAGGAATAAAAGATGTGCTAAAAAAACTTGGTCTTTCTTATAAGGTTAATAGAGCAGGTTCTATGCTAACCCTTTTCTTTACAGATAAAGAAGTAGTAGATTTTGAAAGTGCCTTAACCTCTGATGTGGAAAAATTTGCTCTCTTCTGGCAAAAAATGCTTGAAAAGGGTGTTTATCTTCCTCCATCTCAATTTGAAGCCTGGTTTGTTTCTCTTGCTCACGGAGAAAAAGAGATTGAATTTACTGTTGAAAAAATTTACGAAGCTTTAAGAGAAATACACTAAACAAAAAGGGGCTTCAGAAGCCTTTTTTTTATTTTTTATTTTTCTGGCTTTTTAATCCAGGGCATTAAAGCTCTTAATTTTTCTCCTATCTTTTCTATAAGATGTTCTGCTTCTTTTTTTCTTAAGGCATTAAGAACGGGTCTTCCAGCCTGGTTTTCTAAGATCCATTCTCTTGCAAATTCTCCGCTTTGTATTTCTTTAAGAATTTTTTTCATTTCAGCTCTTACCTGGTCATTTATTATTCTTGGACCTCTTGTTAGATCCCCATATTCAGCAGTATCGCTTATGGAGTATCTCATAAAAGAAAGTCCGCCTTCATAGATTAAATCAACGATCAGTTTCAATTCGTGAAGACATTCAAAATAGGCTACTTCTGGCTGATAACCAGCTTCTACAAGGGTTTCAAAGGCAGCTTTTATAAGTGCTGAGACTCCTCCGCAAAGAACGACCTGTTCTCCGAAAAGGTCTGTTTCTGTTTCTTCTTTAAAGGTGGTCTCAATAACTCCTGCCCTTGTTCCACCAATTCCTTTAGCATAAGCAAGGGCTTTTTGAAAGGCTGTGCCTGTTGCATCCTGATAAACAGCTACTAAACAGGGGACTCCTGCCCCTTTTTCAAACTCCCTTCTTACTAAATGCCCAGGACCTTTTGGAGCAACCATAGCAACATCAACATCCTTTGGAGGAACGATTTGATTGTAATGTATATTAAAACCGTGAGCAAAAAGAAGCATTTTTCCAGGCTTTAAAGCTGGTGCAATTTCATTTTTATAAACCTCTGGCTGAGTTTGATCAGGAAGAAGAATCATTATAAGATCTGCCTTTTCACATGCCTCACGAACAGACAAAGGTTCAAAACCATGTTCCCTTGCCTTCTCATAACTTCTACCACCTGCTCTTAATCCAACTATTACATTTAAGCCAGAATCTCTTAAATTCAAAGCATGAGCATGCCCCTGACTTCCATAACCCAAAACTGCAATCACCTTATCCTTTAAAATCGAAAGATCAGCATCTTCATCTTTATAAATCTTCATATTACACCTCCTACTATACCTTAATTTAACTAATTTCTTGAATTATAGCATTTTATTCAAAACCTTTCAACCTTTAAAATTGCTTTACAAAAAGTTTTTTGGTGTTATATTTGTTCAGTCATGAAAAAATTGGCAAAGTATTTTCTTAAATACAAAAGTTGGATTTTCTTTTTTCTAATTCTTTTAGTATTTTTCCTTTACTTAGATAAAAAAACTATGCTTTTTATCGAAAATCTTAAACTGAATCACTCTTTAGAATACGGATATTTAAAATACTTGAGTAAGTTTGTAGAATTGTTCTATAAAATCTTTGTAGCTTTTTTTGTTATTTTAGGAGTTTACAAATCCTTTTCTAAAGCTGAAAGAGAGAAAGGAATAAAGATATTAGTTATAACGGCGGCTGTTGGCATTCTGTCTCGAATAAAATATTTAATAGGCAGGGCAAGACCTAAAATAACTTTTGAAACTGTTTTTAACGGGCCATCAACAAAATATGCCTATGCTTCTTTTCCTTCGGGTCATACTTTTTTTATCTTTGCCTCTGCTAAGGCTTTATCTCACCTCTATCCTAAGTATAAGTTTTTGTTTTATATTTTTGCATTTATTGTTGCATTAGAAAGATTATTAACTTTTGCGCATTTTCCTTCGGATATAATAGCTGGAGCCTTTCTGGGACTTTATGTAAGTGATTTTATCTTTAAAAAGTCTTCTACTATTTTTAGAGCTGATTCAGGATTTTTTATAAAAAAGATTTTTTTGTAAAGTTTTTCGCAATCTTCAAAAGAAAGTTTATTTACCATTTCTATAGCTTTAAGTTCCCTTTTAACATGAGGAAAGGGTTCCTCTTCAGAAGGAAAGAGTTCTTCCTTAGGTATAATTTTTATGTAGATTAAAGACCTTGCAGCAAGTAAATTTTCTACTTCTTCCTTCTCTTTTCTTTTTAAAATATATCTTAAAGTCAAAATTTCTCCTGGAGGAAAAACCCAGGCTTTACCAGTAAGAGGCTTTAAATAGTCTTCCAAAAGAAATTTATGGCGAATTTCCCAGTTTTTTCCAAGATAAAGATGTAAAAGCTTTTTAAAGTATATATGTATGGTTCCTGCTTCTATGTAAACTTTTCCTCTTTCTGGCAATATTTTTAAAATAGCAGTAGCTCTAAGTTTGTCTCTTAAGCGGAATCTTTCTGCATCAGCTTTTGAAAATGTTTTTACTGCCTCAACAATTTTAGAAAAGTTCTCTCCAAGGGAGGTTTCATAATATTCAAGTAATCTTCCTATAGCTTCATGTTCTACTTCATAAATTTTCCTTATTTCTTGATCTTTTAGAAGTTCTTCTAAATCTTCATTTTCGGCAAGCTTTTTCTGAATTAAGATCACCTTTTCAAGATAAGGTTCTATTTGAAAAATCTTTTTTCCCTCTTGATAAAGTCTTTTTAAAATTAAGGAAGCTTTTTTGATAAAATTGGGAAACCAAAAATCGTTATTTTCGAGATATTCATCTAAAGAAATTTTATCCTTGAGAAAGGAAAAGAACATTTCATTATAGGGTTCTTCAAGAACAATGTAGTCGTGTTCTTTCATAAGTTTTTCAGCGAAAGGAAGGGTTTCAATTCTGTGAGGAGAAAAACCAATGGTAATTAATTTTTCCATAAAAGTTTAAGGGTTGCGAGGATATTCTAAATAAAGCGTAACCGGACCATCATTAATAAGTTTTACTTCCATATAGGCTCCAAAAACCCCTTCTTTTACGACGACACCTTTTTCCCTTATTTTATTAGAAAGATTTTTTAGGAGCTCTTTAGCAGTTTCTGGAAATTCTGCTAAATGAAAAGTTGGTCTCGTTCCTTTTTTGAGAAAACCACAAACAGTAAAATTTGAAACAATAAGTATTTCCCCTCCAACATCTTTTACACTGAGGTTAAATTTTCCTTCTTTATCACTGAAAATTCTCAAATTTACTAGTTTTTCAGCTACCCATTCGAGAACCTTTTCATTATCTCCTTTTTCAGCACAGACAAAAACAAGAAGTCCTTGATTAATTTCTGAAATTATTTGAGAATTAACCATTACAGAGGCTTTTTTAACTCTTTGAATAACGAGCTTCATTTGTAATTATTTTTAATATATTCTGCTCCAAGTTCAAAGGCTTTTAAGTTGGGTTCAAAAAGATGAATTTTGCCCTCTCCAAGCATTTCTTTTAAAGCTATTTTAAAGCAGTTTTTTTTGAAAATTTTGGTTATTTGATAAAAAGCTCCTACAGCACAGAGATTAGAAAGAAGCGGTGTATTAAGGCTTTCAGCTAAGGATGTTACAGGCACAAAATAAAGTTGATATTTTTTCTTTAATTCCTCTAAATTTTTAATCTCTTTGGGATTAATGAGATCTGAATTAATAATAGCTGAACCGCTATTTTTAAGTTTTGGGATAAATTTCACAAAGGAAGGATAATTCATGATTATTAAAAACGAAGGATTTAAAACTAAAGGAGAGGCAATTTCACTTTTGGAAATAATAACAGTGCAATTGCAGGTCCCCCCTCTCATTTCAGGTCCATAGGTGGGTAAATAAGTGACATTATAACCTTCTTTCATAGCAGAAAGTGCAATGAGATTTCCAGCAAACAGAACCCCCTGTCCCCCAAATCCAGATATTATTAAATCTATTCTCAAGACTTTTCCTCCTCTTTTGATAATTCTTTAACTTTATCTTTAAAAGTCCCAAGAGGGAAAAACTCAGTTAATTTATCCACAGCTTTGTTTGCACTTACTGGATCAAGTTTCCAGTTAACAGGACAGCTTGAAAGAACTTCTATGTATCCAAATCCTAAATTATAAATCTGTGCAAGGAAGGCTTTTTTAAGTGCTTTTTTTGTCTCAAGAACCCTTCTTGGAGTATTTACTGCAAACCTTCCTGAAAAGGCAACTCCTTCAAGTTCTGCAAAGATTTCTGCAATTTTGGGAGGATAACCGTAAGTACTTGGGTCTCTCCCTTCTGGGGTAGTTGTGGTTTTTTGTCCAGGAAGGGTGGTTGGAGAAAGTTGTCCTCCTGTCATACCATAAACTGTGTTATTTATCATTATAGCAGTTATTTTCTCACCTCTTAAAGCTGAGTGAAAACTTTCATTAAATCCTATAGCAGCAAAATCTCCATCCCCCTGATAAGTAAAAACAATTAGCTCAGGTTTTGCCCTTTTTATTCCTGTTGCTACAGCACAGGCTCTTCCATGGGGAGCTTCAAGAATATCCACATCTATGTAAAAGTATAAAAAGCAAGAACATCCAACAGAAGCAATTCCTATACTTTTTTCCTGTATTCCGAGTTCATCTATAACTTCACAAAGCAATCTATGAACTATACTGTGATGACAGCCTGGGCAGTAATGAAAAGGGGTTTTTTTTAAGCTTTTCGGGAATTTGAAGACTTCAGGCACCTTTTAATCTCCTTTTCTAATTCTTCTGGGAAGGGAATAACACTTGGTGGATAAGGTAAAGAAAAAACCGTAGCTTTTCCTTCAACAGCAAGTTTAACATCTTCCACCATTTGCCCACAATTAAGTTCTGCAACAATGAATTTTAAAGGCTTTTTTGCCTTTTTAATCAATTCTTTAATAGGTTTGGCAGGAAAAGGAAAAAGGGTAATCGGTCTAAAAAGCCCTACTTTATAACCTTTTTTTCTAAGATTAAAAACAGCTTCTTTTGCTATTCGTGCCATTGAACCGAAAGAAACAACAATTGCTTCATCAGTTTCGTTTGCCAAACTTTCAAAAATGACATCCTTTTCCATTTTTTTATACTTTTCTGCAAGTTTTAAATTCCTTTCTTTTAATTCCTGAGAGCTTAAAAATAAACTTCTTATCATTCTTGCTGGTCTTCCTTTTGCACCGGTAAGAGCCCAGTTTTCTTTTGGATATTCTTTTATTCTGAGTTTTTTAAGTATTAGAGGCTCTTTCATTTGACCTAAGATAGCATCTGAAAGAATCATTACAGGATTTCTATATTTTTCTGCAAATTCAAAGGCTTTTGCAGTAAGCTCATAAGCTTCTTGAGCATTGTAAGGAGCAAGAACCATAAAGTGAAAATCTCCATGACCAGAACCTTTTACAGCTTGAAAGTAATCTCCTTGTGAAGCCTCTATTCCACCAAGTCCTGGTCCTCCTCTCATTACATTTACCACAACTGCAGGTAATTCTAAGGCAGCTATGTAAGAAAAAGCTTCACACATGAGAGAAATCCCGGGACTTGAAGAACTTGTCATAGCCCTTGTCCCTGTAGCACAAGCCCCAAGGACCATATTAATAGCTGCAAGTTCACTCTCTGCCTGCAAAAATACCCCACCTCTCTTAGGAAGCTCTCTTGCCATAAGTTCTGGAATTTCGCTTTGAGGAGTAATAGGATAACCAAAATAACATTTACAACCAGCTTCTAAAGCTCCCAAGGCAATAGCCTCAACCCCTTTTGCTAATATCTTTTTTATCCCCATATCATTCCTCTTTTACAAAAACAACATCAGGACACATAAGATAACATATCCCACACAAATTACATTTTTCTGGGTTTTTTGCATAAACTACCCTATAACCTTGAGAATTCCTCTTTGTAGATAGGTCAAGAACCTTTTTCGGACAAAAGTAAACACAAAGACCGCAGGCTTTACACCTTTCTTCAAAAATTTTTATTTTAAAAATATTCGCCTCCTTTACAAATTCTTAAGAAAGTTTTCTAAGGTTGCAAAATTTTCTATATTATAGCATTGAAAGCTTTTTCCTTCTAAAATTTGAGAAATAAGACCAGAGAGAACCTTTTTAGGTCCCACTTCTACGAAAACATTAGCTCCATTCTTATACATATATTCCACACAATCAATCCAGCGCACAGAGGAGGTTATTTGTTTTTTCATAAGGTTTTTAATGGAATCTCCTGAAATTTCTTCTTTTCCTGTGACATTGCTTACAAAAGGAATTTGAGGATTTTTCCAGGAAAGAGAATCTAAAACTCGACCAAATTTAGTTTCTGCTTCTTTCATTAAAGGACTGTGAAATCCTGCACTCACTTTTAATTTTATAACCTTTTTAGCCCCTGCATTTTTTACTTTTTCTGCTATTTTTTCAATAGCTGGCAAACTTCCACTTATAACAAATTGTTTTGGAGAATTATAGTTAGAAATTACCACTGTATCTTCTGCCTCTTTTATAATTTTTTCAAGCTCATTTAAGGGAAAATCTATTATGGCATACATAGCAGAAGCACTTTTTTGACCCTCTTCTTCCATGAGCTTTCCTCTTTCTTTAACTGCAATTAAAACATCTTCTAAGGAAAGAACCTTAGCGGCATAGAGTGCACTGTACTCTCCCAAACTATGCCCAGCTACAAAGACAGGCTTTATGTTTCTTTTCTGAAGTTCAGATTTTAAAACCTCGTAACAGGAGATATTCACTATAGTGAGACAAACTTGAAGATTTACAGTCTTTGTTAGTTCTTCAAAAGGTCCTTCGAAACAGAGCTTTTTTAAAGGAATATTGGTTATTTTTTCTCCTTTTTCAAAAAAATCTCTTACAAAATCGAAACTGTCAAAAAATTCTTTTGCCATTCCTACATATTGTGAACCTTGCCCCGGAAAAACAATGGCTATCATTCTTCTTCTTCCTCTATAAGTTTTTCTTCTGGTATTTCTTCTATTTCTTCCAAAAATTTCATTTCGTAATCCTCAGGAGGAAGAAGCTCTTCAAGTTCTTCAGGATCAAAAAGCTCTACATCAACAAGCCAGCCATCATCATAAGGATCTTCATTTAAAATATCTACATCGTCTAATACCTTTTCATTTACTGATACAATTTTCCCAGAAACAGGCATAACAAGATCAAAAACTTCTTCAACTGTTTCAATACTTCCAAAAATCTCATCCTTTTCAAAGGTTTCCTCTTCCTCAGGTAAATCAATCCCTACAATTTCCCAGTTTTTTAAGCTAAAGTAATCTGTAAGTCCAATTCTTACTAACTTTTTTTTCTTTTTCTTTACCCAAAGGTGGTTTTCAGAATAGAGCCTATCTTCAGGCAATTTAAACATTTAAAGTCCTCCAAAAAAATATTTTAATGTTTTATAGCTACTTTTTTAAAAATGGCAAGAGTTAAGAGGAAAAATTTTTCAAAATTTTTTCCCTGAACTTTTGATTTAGATTATAAGCCCAAGCTAAAACGACAGCTACAGCTTTATATAGTTCCGGTGGAATTGGTTTATCAAGCTCTAATTTATAAAGCTCTTTTACTAATTTTGAATCCCTTTTTATAGGTATGTTGTGAGCTTTGGCTATCTTAAGAATAAGCTCAGCAAGATATCCTTTACCTTTAGCAACAACTTTGGGAGCCTCTTCCTTCGGATTGTATTTTAACGCAACTGCAAGTTTTTCTTTCTTTTCCATCTCTTTTTGGTTTACTTTTTTGTAAGAGTGTGCTATAATCTTAAAAAATTATTTTTATTTATAATAATAATTTTCGGCAAAAATTGAAAGTTGTGAAGGAGGTGTTTTATGAAACTTACACTGTCTGTTATAAAGGCAGATATAGGAGGTTTTGTAGGGCACTCTTCAGTTCATAAAGATGTTGTTGATAAAGTAAGAGAAGTAGCAGAAGATGGGAAAGATAAGGGAATTATTAGAGATGTGTCAGTTCTTGTATGTGGAGATGATATTGCTTTAGTAATGACCCATACTAAAGGGGTTGATTCTTCAGAGGTTCACGAGCTTGCTTGGAATGCATTTAAAGAGGGAACAGAGGTAGCTAAAAAACTTAAAATGTATGGAGCAGGGCAAGATCTTTTAGCAGATGCCTTTTCTGGCAATGTTAGAGGTATGGGGCCAGGGGTTGCTGAAATGGAGTTTGTAGAAAGAAAAAGCGAACCTGTGGTGGTATTTTTTGCTGATAAAACAGCTCCCAGTGCCTGGAATCTTCCTCTGTATGAAATATTTGCTGATCCCATGAATACAGCCGGACTTGTCATAGACCCTTCTATGCATGATGGCTTTATTTTTGATGTAATGGATGTTTACACAGGAATGGGAATTATGCTCAAAGCTCCTGAAGAACTTTATGATTTGCTTGTGTTTATTGGAGCAACAAGTAGATATGTAGTAAGAGCAGTTTACAGAAAATCAGATGGGGAAATTGCTGCCTGTGCTTCAACTCAGAGACTTTCTCTTATGGCAGGAAGATATGTAGGAAAAGATGACCCTGTTCTTATAATAAGAGCCCAAAGTGGATTTCCTGCAATAGGAGAGATTTTAGAACCCTTTGCTCGTCCTTGGTTGGTAGAGGGTTGGATGAGGGGTTCTCACACCGGACCTCTTATGCCTGTATCATTTAAAAATGCTAAACCTACAAGATTTGACGGACCTCCTCGTGTTATAGCTGCAGGTTATCAAATAACAGACGGATACCTTATTGGACCATCCGACCTTTTTGATGATCCAGCTTTTGACGAAGCTCGCAGACAATGTAATAATATGGCTGATATCTTAAGAAGACAGGGCATTTTTGAACCACACAGATTACCACCTGAGGAAATGGAATATACAACTCTTCCTAAGGTTTTGGAAAAATTAAAAGACAGATTTAAATTGGTAGAAACCAAAAAATGATTCAACCCTATGCTTTTGATCACAAAGAGTATGGCTTATTAGATGAAATCAAGTTTCACTGCTATAAAGGAATTGTTTGTTTTAATAGATGTTGTTACGATGTTAAACTCGTTCTTTCTCCTTACGAATTTTTAAGATTAAGAAAAGCTCTTAATCTTGGGGTAGAAGAATTTATTGAAAAATACGGCGAATTTTATCTTGGAGAAGTAACCCAACTTCCTATTATCTCTGTTAATATGGATCCTTTTTCTTTTGCCTGTCCTTTTTTAGATGAGAAAGAAGGATGTAAAGTTTACAAAGATAGACCTGCTTCTTGTCGTCTTTATCCTCTTGCCCGTTATCTTATTAAAAACGAAAAAGGAGAAAAGGAGGAGGTATTTAAAATAATAAGAGAAACGCACTGCAAAGGACATTACGAAAACCGCCCCATTAAAATAAAAGATTACTTAAAAGAACAAGAATTAGAACCTTATTTATATTTTAATGACCTCTGGGGAGAAATAGTAATAAAAAGACAAAAATTTGCTGATACTCCATTGTCTGAAGATTGTCTTGATACCATTTTTTTATTTGCTTATAATCTGCCAGAATTAAGAAAACTCATAGAGGAAGAAGATATAGAAGGATTTCCCAAAGAATTTTCCAAACTTTCAGATGAAGACCTTTTAGAGAAGGCACTTGTATACATAAGAGATAAAGTGTTGACAGAAGAAAATCTTTCTTGGTAATTTTTAAAAATTATGAAAATTGGAAGAGATTTACAGGGGGAAATTAACATTATTCCTCTGGTAGATATAGTTCTTGTTATCCTTATTATTTTTATGATTACTGCTCCTCTTTTAACTTCAGGGATTGAGGTCGAGCTTCCTAAAACTAAAGATACTCCTCTTTCGCAAAAAGAAGAGCAACCTTTAAGAATAACTATTACAAAAGAAGGAAAAATAAAGGTTTATGGAGAAGAAATGGGTCTTGAAAGCTTGGTTATGTGGATTTCTGAAGCAAAAAAGAATAATTTAATAAAAGAAGTTCAAATTGAAGCAGACAAAAATTGTCCTTATGGAATTGTAGCTAAAGTCCTTTCAGAACTTAAAAAAGCTGGTATTGAAGAATTGGGATTGCTAACTCAACCTGAAAGTTAGCTTTATGTTTTCTAAATACGATGTTTTTTCTTACTTTTTGTCAATTTTAATTAACTTTTTCTTTTTATTACTTTTCTTTTCTACCTTTAATTTTAAACTTTCTAAAGAAAAAGAAGTAAAGGTTAAACTTATTTCTCAAATGAATCTCCCTTCCCCTTCTATTTCGACAAAAAGTTCATTAGAAGCTGGAAATTTCAAAGAGGAAAAACCAGTAAGAGAAAGGGTTGTCCCTTTTAAAAAAGAAGAAATCAGTATCAGTAAAAGCAAAGTCTCTGAAGTTTCTGAAGATGTTCTTTTAAAAGAAAGGCTTTCTAAGATAAAAAGTAGAGTAACCTCAAAAGACTCTGAAAATGACTATAACCTTTCTCAAGAAGAATTGAAAAAGCTTGAAAGTAAAATGTTAGCTTTTCAAAAAGGTAAAAATTTGGGAGCTTCTTCAGGTGAAGCCCGGGGAAGAGAATCCTTAGGAACTGAGTATTTGCTGTTGATAAAAAGAAAACTTCAGAATAATTTTGAAGTCCCCATTTATTTAAGAAGCCAAAAAGACCTTTATGCAATCGTTAGTATAGAGTTGTCCTCTGATGGTAAAATTTTACAGTATCAATTTTTAAAAAAATCAGAAAGAGAAGAATTTAATAAAGCTGTAGAGAGGTGCTTAAAAATTTCTTCGCCCTTACCAGTAAATAGAAATGTTAAAATAATAGTTGAATTTAAAGCAGAGGGTGTAGGAAAAATAAAATGAAAATTGGAGGGAAATGGATGTTTAAATTAGCAGAAAGAGTAAAAAATATTAAACCTTCGGCTACCCTTGCAGTTGATAGCAAAGCTAAAGAACTTAAAGAAAAAGGAGTAGATGTTATAAATCTTTCTGCAGGAGAGCCAGATTTTGATACCCCAAGTTATATAAAAGAAGCTGCTAAAAATGCTCTTGAGGCTGGATTTACTAAATATGTAGCAACTCCGGGAATTTTAAGTTTAAGAAAAGCCATTTGTGAAAGACTTAAAATAGATTATGGTTTTAATTACACACCAGAGGAAGTGCTTGTAACCACTGGAGCAAAGCAGGCAATTTTTAACTTTCTCTTATCAACAGTAAATAAAGGAGACGAGGTTTTAATTTTATCCCCTTACTGGGTATCTTATCCTCCTATGGTTGAAATTGCTGAAGGAATTCCTAAAATAGTTCCTTCATCTATGGAGAAAAATTTTGAACCAGAGATTTCGGAAATAGAAAAAAACATTACTCCAAAAACTGTAGGGATAATACTAAACAGCCCTTCAAATCCTACAGGGCTTATTTATTCAGACGAATTTTTAAATGGAATTGCAGAACTTGTTAGAAAATACGATCTCTGGGTTTTAAGTGATGATATTTACGATAAATTGAGATTTGATTTTAAACCTCCGAGAAACATTTTATCTGTGGCTCCTGATTTAAGGGACAGAGTGGTTATGGTAAACGGAGTATCAAAAGCTTATGCCATGACTGGTTGGAGAATAGGATGGCTTATAGGTCCAAGGGAAATTATAAAAGTTTGTTCAAACATTCAAGGGCAGAGCACTTCCCATGCTACAAGCTTTGCTCAGAAAGGAGCAGAAGTTGCGCTCACATCTTCTCAGGAAGAAGTTGAAAAAATGTGTAAAATTTTTGCTGAAAGAGCAAAACTTTTATGTAAACTTTTAGAAGATATCCCTGAAATTGAGTTTATACCTCCTCAGGGAGCTTTTTATTTATTTGCTAAGGTTTCAGCCTATTTTGGTAAAAAAACCCCGGAAGAAAAAGAAATAAAAAATTCTATAGATTTCTCAGAATATCTTCTTGATTACGCAAGAGTTGCAGTAGTTCCTGGGGTTGCTTTTGGAAATGACGAATTTATAAGAATTTCTTTTGCAAATTCAGAAGAAAACTTAAAAAAGGCTGTTTCAAGTATTAAAGAAGCCTTAAAAAAGCTTAAATAAATTTAATTTGGACAAACAAGTTTTTTCTCTTCTTTAACAAGTTTTCCGTATTCGTAATATTGAACTGTCACCCACTCACAGCTACCTTCAGACTTTACAGGTTTTGCGTAAACCTTTTGAATTCCATCTTCACTAATATAGGTAACTGGTTTTTTAGTAGTGGCAGCTTCTTTTGCAGCTTTATCCATAATATATCCTGCTGTTCCTCCTATTAAAGCACCAGCAATTCCCCCAATTACAGCTCCTTTCCAGCGATTGTTTTTATCAATAAGAGCTCCAAGAGCTGCCCCTGCTACTGCCCCAATTGTTGCTCCTTCTTTTGTTTTTTCTCCTGTTTCCGGCACACACCCTGTAAAACAAGCAAAAGAAAAAAGAATTATCAAAATTATTCCAACTACCTTATTCATAAATCTTCTCATACCTTTCCTCCTACAATCTTAATTTCAACCTTATGAAATTTTATCTTAAAAATTTAAAAATCCAAGTTTTTTATCTGAAACGATAACTTTAAAAACTTACAAAAATTCTATTCTCTTGAGCTTCACGGCCTTAATTTCTTCCTCAAATTTTTCTATTTTAAAATATTAATTATTTAAAAAATTAATTAATCCAGTTACTTATTGACAGAAGGTTTTTTCACATTTTTGTTTTTATCCGTTGATTTTTTTAAAGTTTTTTTAGTTTTTTGTTCTTCTTTATGTGTTTCTATTCTTGTCTTATTTTCTGCCATAGACTTTACTTCTTTTCCAAAACCGGTTTTATTTCCGCTTTCTTTAAGAACTTTAGCTTCTTGACTTACCTGAGGTCCAATTCCTGCTCCCTTATAAGTTTTTTGACTCGTCCCCTTTTGAGCAAAACTTGTCGTTGCTGTAAAAACAAACACCAAACCTGCAACTGTAGCTAAAACTTTTCTAATCATCTCTCATCCCCCCTCCTCTTTTTATTTTTTATTTTTATATTTCAATTTTTATGCCCAAAATTATAAAAATTTATTCTGTTGTTTTTAAGATTTTACATAATGGTAGCTTTATTGTTTTCCTTAATTAGGAAAATTTTCCGTTTTCAGGAATAAAAAACAAACTGGCATTATTATTCTCTTGAACTCCTTTTAAAATCCCCTCAGTGAGCTGAAAGTGCCCTATATTTTCAGACACCTCTTGTCTGCACCTTGCCACTCACTTTATTTAAGATAATTTATTTTTTGGACTTGCCCCAATATATTGGACAGTATAATACAAATTTGGAAAAAAATTAAACTAATTTATTGCAGGAGGTTAATTGTTATGAGACAAACTAAATTTACTGTTGACCAAATTATCAAAATCCTTGCTGAGGCTGATCTTCCTAACTCCTCTGTCCAACAAGTTGCCAGAAAATATAATATCTCCCTAAATACCATCTACCGCTGGAGAGCTAAATATAAAGGTCTTTCTTCCTCCGAAGCTAAACGCCTTAAAGTCCTGTAAAGAAAATCTTAAACTCAAAAAACTACTTGCTGAAAAAGAACTACAAATTCAAATACTTACTGAAGCTTTAAAAAAAGCATCTAACAAAGGAGCAACTTATGTCCCTTGCTCAAAATCTAATCAAAGCAGGTATGTCTGTTAACTTCTACCTGCAAGCTTCTCTATATCCCTCGTTTCCTTCTACTTCTACTTAAAACACATTACCCGCAAAAACTCTAAACTCAACTCTAAACTTGCAATTTTAATTCAAAATCTTGCTTTCTCTTTCCCTTCCTTCGGATATCGTAGAATTACTGCGATCCTAAAACAAATGGGCTACAAAATAAACCACAAAAGAGTATACAGAATTTATAAAGAACTGAACCTCCAAAAATCTCCTCCCAAAGGCTATAAAAAGAAACAAAAAAGAGTTTCAGCTAAAAACATTCTCCCTTCTAAAGCAAATAAATTGTGGAGCCTGTTGTTGCAGAGCAAAAATGTCACCCTAATTGCAAGGGCAAAATGTCACCCTCTTTTTTAATTTTCCTTTTTATCCTAAATTTCTTCTTTTGACAAGTCTTCTCATTCTTTCCCAACTCTTCATAAGGAATTACCTCCCCACTCGGATGATAAATCCTATAACTTCCATCAAAAAACTCCCTCACCTCAATCTTCACCCCAGAAAGTCTCAAACTCATCTTCATAGGCTTAAGCTGTAATATCCTCCCATCAACCGAAATAGTAAAATCTTATTCACTTTCCTCTCCATCCCCCGACTCAAAATCTCTTTAAGATTTTCTGGAGCTCCCCTCCATCCCTTCTCCTTACCTACTGCCTCAACTCCAAATTTCTTATTATACCGAGAAAGAAAAATCTCATTAAAATATTTAGTAGCTCTGTCTGCATATTTTATCCCTTGTAATTCAAGCTCTTTTACTAAACGATCTTGCAAAGTCTGAAAAGCCCGTTCTATCCTACCTTTAGCCTCTCCCCTATGAGCATAAATAAGGCCTATACCTAATTCAGCCATGGCTAACTGAAAAGCAGTTGGATTCTTAGCAGATTGTTTAACATGAACACCTTCATGTCTTATGGTAATAAAAATTGAGTGACGGTCTAAATAAAATTTTTGAGGAAGTCCATATCTGGAAAAGACTTCATAGCAAAGCTGAAAATAAGCCTGAACACTTTCTCTGGGGACAAAAAGGCCATAAAGCATTTTTTCTGTGGCATCATCCAGAGCAAGAACCAAGGTACTTTCCTGATTGTTAAACCAGGGATGTAGAGAACCATCCAGGAACACGATTTGTCCTTCTTTTTCAGAACGAGGGCGTCGTTTTCTTCTTTTGTATTTAGTGCGGTTAGGTTTAATCAATCCAGCTTTAATAAGCCAAGATCTTACAGTTTTTCGGGAAAGATTTATGTTGTGTTCTTCTTTAAGAAAATCGGTGAAGTGGGAGAGATGAAGAACTTGGTTTTGGATTTTTTTTTGGGTAGAAATTAGGGGTGTGCGTCCACAATTTTTGTGTATGAGAGCCTTTGGACCTAATTCTTTGACTTTTTTCTTAAGGCGTTTAAGGTGTCTAAGTGAGAGGTTGAGGATTTGAGCAGTGGCTTTAGAGGGGATTAAGCCCTCTATAGATTGTTGAATGATGTGATAGCGCTGAGCGTATTTCATAAGCCATTCCTTCTTTTTGGATGAAATTCTCATAGGCCTTCCTCCTTAATAAGGACTTAGCCTATGAGTTTACCAGAGGGGTGACATTTTAGCTTTGCAATTAAGAGGTGATGTCACCTTACGACCATAGGCCCTACCTTGTTTTCCTATCCCTCCGTGCCCCTTCACCGATGTCCCACTCTCACATGGACTCGGACATATTCCAAGATAGCTTCCCACCTTCTTCGCACTATCAAACCCCTCAAATCCCCTCAATATGGACAAAATCATGCTTATCGCCCTGTTCCTTATCCCAGGGATACTCCTCAAAAGCTCATACTCCTAAGGATAGTTCTCCTTGCAAAGCCTCTCTATCTCTTTCTCTAACTCCCTTATCTGCCTCCTAATTAACATTATTACTTCCTCATAACGTCTTAAAATTTCCTCAGGGTTCTTCATAGGAACACGGCTTAAAGCCTCTCTCTGATTCTTAAGCATATTGAGCTGTTTCTGAAAATCCTCAAGCATGCTGAGTCTTGTCTCTATTTGCTTCTGTATTTCTGTCTTAGGCTTAAAAAGCCTGCCATCAAAAAACTGCCTCCCATACTCGGCTATCATCTGAGAATCAACCCTGTCAGTTTTAGCCCTGCTCATCTTCGCTTGTATAAATTTCTTTATGGAATAAGGATTCACTACCGCCACAGGGTAGCCCTTCTCATAGAGATACTCTGCCAGAGCAAGATGATACACCCCAGTGTGTTCCATCAGAATTAGCATCTTTTCTCTGTCCACACCCTTGGTGTGATGGAGGAGGTTCTTTTCAAACTCTTCAGGTTTTGAGGGCACGGTGAAGGTAAGCTTTTTGTCAGCAAAGAGCAGGGTTGTAGTAAAGGATTTTTTTGATACATCAACTCCTACATAGACCTCGTAATGATTCATTTTACACCTCCCAGATAGTTAGTATTGACAATTGAGGGCATTTCCTGTAACCTATCATCGTGGACAAAATGCAGGCTTAAAAGCCTAATGTTCCAGTCCAGGTTCAGGAAATGGAAGGACAGAGGGCAACATCACCCACGGTCTTCTATGACCAACAAAATGACGCCCTTTCTGTCCTTCCTTTTTAACCCTCTTGTAAAGATATACCCATTTTATAGGTAATATGCGATATACCCTTTGGGGGTAATATACGACAAAATCCCTTTGCAATAACAGCAATAACAAAAAGGTCTTGACATTTTAGAAGTCTTAGGTTAAAATTTTTTTAAAAAATTTCTTAGGTTAAAATTTTTTTAAAAATTTATAAAGGGGGGTGAGGTATGATGAAGGGATGGAAAAGGGCGTTAGGGGTTGCTTTGGTTGGCTTAGGTGTTGCTGGTATGAGTTATAAGTTAGCCGTAACCGCTGATAGTGATAATGCCCTGCTTGAGCAGGCTCGGCAACTTTTTAAGCCCATACCTGAAAAGCTTGAAGAAATTCCTTACAAGGGAGTAAAGCTCACTCCTGAGTTAGTAGAGCTTGGAAAATACCTCTATTTTGACCCTCGTTTATCTGCCTCTCATCTTATCAGCTGTAATACCTGCCATAATGTGATGCTTGGTGGAACAGATAATGTGGAGACCTCTATAGGGCATGGTTGGCAAAAGGGTCCAAGAAATGCTCCTACGGTTTTTAATGCTGTCTTTCATACTGCTCAATTTTGGGATGGCAGGGCCAAGGACCTTATGGAACAGGCCAAAGGTCCTATTCAGGCCTCAGTAGAAATGAATAATACCCCTGAGAGGGTCATTGCAACCCTAAAGAGCATTCCTCAATATGTAGAGATGTTTAAAAAGGCCTTCCCAGGAGAAAAGGATCCAATTACCTTTGACAATGTAGCCAAGGCTATTGAAGCCTTTGAATCAACCCTTATTACTCCTAATTCAAGATTTGACAAATTTCTTAAAGGGGACACCAAGGCCCTTACTGAAGAGGAAAAGAAGGGCTTAGAGCTTTTTATGAGCAAAGGCTGTGCTTCCTGCCACAATGGAATTACCCTCGGAGGCCTAAGCTATGCACCCTTTGGTCTTGCTCAAAAACCAACCCCTGACCTCCTTGCAGGAGATAGAGGAAGATATAAGGTAACCAAAAGCCCAAGTGACGACTATGTTTTTAAAGTACCCTCTTTAAGAAATGTAGAGCTTACTTATCCCTATTTCCATTCTGGTAAAGTTTGGAACCTTGAAGATGCAGTGGCAGTTATGGGCACTCTTCAGTATGGAGTAAAACTTTCTGATGATGAGATCAAAAAGATTACAGCCTTCTTGAGAACCTTAACTGGAGAAAGGCCAAAAATTGAAATTCCCCTTTTACCCCCAAGCACTGATAAAACCCCCAAACCCATAATTACTGCTCAACCTGCTAAAAAGGGAACTACTGAAAAGAAATCTTTAAAGAAAAAGTAGAGCTTATATAGACAGGAGAGGGGTTCGTCCCCCTCTCCTACTTCTTAGTTATTCAAATTTCATTAGTCTTCTAAGTAGTCTTAAAATAAGGTATCTTGTGAAGCTTTTTCCTGGTTTTTGCCCTTTTCCCTATTACTTCTTAGATAATCCTGAAAGTATTCAAGAACCTCTCCGTTTAAAACTCTTTTGGCCCCAGCATAGCGCTTTTTGTAATAGGGGTCATCCAGAGAGTCAATGGAGATTCTTTTTCTTGAAGAAGAAATGTGAATGAATCTATTGTCTCCAAGATAGATTCCTACATGAGAAATCCGGTTACCTCTTGTTTTGAAGAAGACGAGATCTCCTGGAAGAAGTTCCTCTTTTTCGACAGGGATTCCTACCTGAAACTGTTCAACAGAACTTCTGGGAAGTTTAATTCCAAGCTCTTCATAAACAAGCTTTACAAAGGCAGAACAATCCAAATAACCTCTTCCATTTCCCCCAAGGCGGTATCTGTTATCTGCAAAGTTTGAAGAAATCTCAATAAATTTCTGCATAAGGGCCTTTTCTTCCTCTTTTGTAAGCATAGCAGGGGTAAGATAATCTCTTTTCTTTAAAAGACTCTTTTCAAACTTTTCTGAAAGGCTTTCCTCTTTTTCTTTTTCAAGGCCTTTAGGTTTTTCAAGGACAAAAGGAGTTTCTTCTAACTTGGCTACCTGTGGGATCTTTAATTTTTGTCCTACAAAAAGGATATCACTCTGAAGGTTATTAATTCTCTTTAATTCTTCAAGGGGAACTCCATACATTAAAGAAATGCGATAGAGGGTTTCTCCCTCTTTTACCGCGTGAAACTTATAGCCCTGAGTGGAGATTTCTTCACTAAAATTCTCTACTTCTTTCTCTTCTGAAAAGTTCTCCTCAATAAACCCTTGGGTACTTTCAACCTTTACAAGAAGTTTTTGCCCTATTTTAAGAGAATTTCTTTTTAGGTGATTGAGAGTCTTTAACTCTTCAACAGACATTCCATATTTTCTGGCAATACTAAAAAGAGTGCCCCCTTTTTTAACGGTGTAATAAATCTCCTGTTTTTTCTCGCTCCTTTCTTCCCTTAGTAGTCCAGCTTCCAAGGATAAAGTTTGAGGCTTAGGAATCCTTAATTTCATTCCTGGTTTTAAAGCTTTGGGATCAAGATGATTATACGCAAGGAGCTCCTCAACCTTTATTCCATACTTTTTGGCAATCCTAAAAGGGGTCCCCCCTTTCTTTACCTCATGAAAGACTTCGCCTTCACCAGAAAGATCTCCCTTGTTTTTTTCTAAGATTTCTTTGTTCGAAGCTATTTCTCCTTTAGGCTCCTTTTCTTTTATCTTACCTTTTACTGGGACTTTAATCATCATCCCTAGTTTTAAAGCCCTTGGATTAATAGGATTTACTGAAAGAAGCTCTTTCACATCTATACCATATTTTTTAGCAATTTCTTTTGGGGTATCCCCTTTCTTGACTTCATAAATGATATAGCGAGCCTCTTCAGGTGAAGAAGTTGTAGGGGTTTTAGAAAAGGTCTTTTCTTTTTTCTTGCTAAGGGGCTGAGACCCTTGAGCTTTAGTTTTTTTTGAGCTCTTTAGGGTATGAGCCCTGGGTTGATTTTTAACTTTTTTTGAACCTTTTTTGGTTGCGGACAATCCATTTTTCGTAAAAAGGAAGAGAAAAAAAAGAAAATGGGCAAATAAATAAACCATATATTTTTAAAAGGTTTTTTCTGCATTTTTACAAAAAATTTTCTTTTTTTATTGAACTATATAACGGAAAAATTTCAAAAAGTCAAGAGGGAAAAAGCATTTTGTTATTGCAGAGCGAAAATGTCACCCTAATTGCAAGGGCAAAATGTCACCCTCTTTTTTTAATCTTCCTTTTTATCCTAATTTTCTTCTTTTGACAAGTCTTCTCATTCTTTCCCAACTCCTCATAAGGAATTACTTCCCCACTCGGATGATAAATCCTATAACTCCCATCAAAAAATTCCCTCACTTCTACCTTCACCCCAGAAAGTCTCAAACTCATCTTCATAGGCTTAAGCTGTAATATCTTCCCCTCAACCGAAATAGTAAAATCCTTATTCACCTTCCTCTCCATCCTCCGACTCAAAATCTCTTTAAGATTCTTTGGAGCTCCCCTCCATCCCTTCTCCTTACCTACTGCCTCAACTCCAAAATTCTTGTTATACCGTGGAAGAAAAATCTCATTAAAATATTTAGTAGCACTATCTGCGTCTTCTATCCCTTGTAATTCAAGCTCCTTTACTAAACGATCTTGCAAAGTCTTGAAAGTCCTCTCTATCCTACCTTTAGCCTCTCCCCTATGAGCATAAATAAGGCCTATACCTAATTCAGCCATGGCTAACTGAAAAGCAGTTGGATTTTTAGCAAATTGCTTAACATGAACACCTTCATGTCTTATGGTAATAAAAATTGAGTGACGGTCTAAATAAAATTTTTGAGGAACTCCATATCTGGAAAAGACTTCATAGCAAAGCTGAAAATAAGCCTGAACACTTTCTCTGGGGACAAAAAGGCCATAAAGCATTTTTTCTGTGGCATCATCCAGAGCAAGAACCAAGGTACTTTCCTGATTGTTAAACCAGGGATGTAGAGAACCATCCAGGAATACGATTTGTCCTTCTTTTTCAGAACGAGGGCGTCGTTTTCTTCTTTTGTATTTGGTGCGGTTAGGTTTAGTTAATCCAGCTTTAATAAGCCAAGATCTTACAGTTTCTCGGGAAAGATTTATGTTGTGTTCTTCTTTAAGAAGATCGGTGAAGTGGGAGATATTTAGGTTATGGTATTTGGATTTAAAGAGATGAAGGACTTGGTTTTGAATTTCTTTTGGGTAAGCATTAGGTGGAGTGCGTCCACAATTTTTGTGTATGAGAGCCTTTGGACCTAATTCTTTGACTTTTTTCTTAAGGCGTTTAAGGTGTCTAAGGGAGATGTTTAGGATTTGAGCAGCTTCCTTAGAGGGGATTAAGTCCTCTATAGTTTGTTGAATGATGTGATAGCGCTGAGCGTATTTCATAAGCCATTCCTCCTTTTTGGATGAAATTCTCATAGGCAATCCTCCTTAATAAGGACTTAGCCTATGAGTTTACCAGAGGGGTGACATTTTAGCTTTGCAATTAAGAGGTGACAAAAATCGCTTTGCAATAACAGTTATGACCTTAAAAAACTTGAAAAAATTGTAAGGGAAGAGCTTGGAGAAGAGGGCTTAATTGATTTACAGGGATTTTTATACCAATATGCCCCTTAACCTTTCCTTTCTTTTTCATAAATTCCTTTCTTTATCAGATCTTAAAAACCTTTATTATACCTCTGGATATAAAAATTAATTTTATTTTTTAAAAAAGAACGGAAGAGGATTGTTTCAATTCCTTATAGGTAGGCTCGCAACACTTTACCCCTACCTTTTTGCCTTACCCACTTGTCCCAGTTTCAATTCCTTATAGGTAGGCTCGCAACGCAAAAACTGGAAAAATGACCTTATAGACTATATATAGTTTCAATTCCTTATAGGTAGGCTCGCAACAATTTCCTCAATTTCCTTTTGGTGTAGATGTGCCAGCGTTTCAATTCCTTATAGGTAGGCTCGCAACAAAGAAAGCTTACAGAAATATGTTGAAAAAGAAACCAAGTTTCAATTCCTTATAGGTAGGCTCGCAACTTGCAAAAAAACGACAAGACCATAAAAGATTTGGATATGTTTCAATTCCTTATAGGTAGGCTCGCAACAGTGAAAACGATTTCACTCTGGTTTCACTCTATTGAAGTTTCAATTCCTTATAGGTAGGCTCGCAACTGAATACCTTTCATATACTTCCATCTATTCTTCCACGTTTCAATTCCTTATAGGTAGGCTCGCAACTCTGCTAAGTCTGGATAATTGTCGTAAAAGTATCTGTGTTTCAATTCCTTATAGGTAGGCTCGCAACGCCTAATCTATGTCAAAAAGAGCCTTAAGAAAATCTAGTTTCAATTCCTTATAGGTAGGCTCGCAACACCTCGCCAAACCGAACATCCAGAACATTTTACTTGAGTTTCAATTCCTTATAGGTAGGCTCGCAACTTCGGCGATTGTTCGTTCTGGTCTTGGAGTTCGTGAAGTTTCAATTCCTTATAGGTAGGCTCGCAACCCTTTGTATTCTCCTATCTTGTAGAGATACGGGAAAAAGTTTCAATTCCTTATAGGTAGGCTCGCAACACAGTGCAGTAGAAAAGTAAGTAAGGCGTGGGTTGAGGTTTCAATTCCTTATAGGTAAGCTCGCAACTCTGCTAAGTCTGGATAATTGTCGTAAAAGTATCTGTGTTTCAATTCCTTATAGGTAGGCTCGCAACGCCTAATCTATGTCAAAAAGAGCCTTAAGAAAATCTAGTTTCAATTCCTTATAGGTAGGCTCGCAACTGAATACCTTTCATATACTTCCATCTATTCTTCCACGTTTCAATTCCTTATAGGTAGGCTCGCAACTCTGCTAAGTCTGGATAATTGTCGTAAAAGTATCTGTGTTTCAATTCCTTATAGGTAGGCTCGCAACGCCTAATCTATGTCAAAAAGAGCCTTAAGAAAATCTAGTTTCAATTCCTTATAGGTAGGCTCGCAACACAGTGCAGTAGAAAAGTAAGTAAGGCGTGGGTTGAGGTTTCAATTCCTTATAGGTAGGCTCGCAACAGGAGATGAAAGATGATTAAATGCGTGCTTTGTGAGTTTCAATTCCTTATAGGTAGGCTCGCAACTAGTTACTGATCCTTTATATCCTCTTGCTCAAAAGTTGTTTCAATTCCTTATAGGTAGGCTCGCAACCGACGGCGTATTGCCAAAAAGAATTTGTCTTTTGTCGTTTCAATTCCTTATAGGTAGGCTCGCAACTCAACCTGATCAAGCCCCCAAAATACCATCGTCCTCTGTTTCAATTCCTTATAGGTAGGCTCGCAACAGGATTAGAGACCCTGAAACTGGAGAGGTTGTTTTTGTTTCAATTCCTTATAGGTAGGCTCGCAACCCCTCCCCCCGAAGAGGTGCAACTTCTTTACACTGCAGTTTCAATTCCTTATAGGTAGGCTCGCAACACGGACGCTGAACTCATCGGCTACATCAATGATGGGGTTTCAATTCCTTATAGGTAGGCTCGCAACGAAGGAAACTTGAATAAAAACCAAGCCTTATGAATGGTTTCAATTCCTTATAGGTAGGCTCGCAACACAATCAAGGTCGCAGAGATAATAAGGATAAGATATGTTTCAATTCCTTATAGGTAGGCTCGCAACCTTTATTATTCTGGGAGAATTTGATCTTTTTGAAGAGTTTCAATTCCTTATAGGTAGGCTCGCAACTTGTTTTTACTTTTTAAAAAATTTCAAAAAATTTTTGTTTCAATTCCTTATAGGTAGGCTCGCAACTCTTTTTGAAGACAACATTATTTACGACTTTAAAGGTTTCAATTCCTTATAGGTAGGCTCGCAACCTTTATTATTCTGGGAGAATTTGATCTTTTTGAAGAGTTTCAATTCCTTATAGGTAGGCTCGCAACCAGGATTGATGCGAATCAACCGCAATGCGAGGAACGAGTTTCAATTCCTTATAGGTAGGCTCGCAACGAATTACCGTATATTTTTCTGATGGAACGAGTGCTTAGTTTCAATTCCTTATAGGTAGGCTCGCAACTTTCTCACAGCTTACCACAGGAAAACTGATAATCCCGGTTTCAATTCCTTATAGGTAGGCTCGCAACACGGCTGAATAGCCCTCTTCTGGTCAAATATGTTGATTGTTTCAATTCCTTATAGGTAGGCTCGCAACCAGGCTATTGACGGTGGCAAGTGGGAGAATGCACTGTTTCAATTCCTTATAGGTAGGCTCGCAACTGCTTTAAAGATCGCTGGACTTTCTGAAACTACGAGTTTCAATTCCTTATAGGTAGGCTCGCAACCTGCAATTCAGGGTCTTGAGTGGCGTGCAATAAGGGGTTTCAATTCCTTATAGGTAGGCTCGCAACGAAGAAAAAAGTTTTTGAATGGGAAGAAGAAAAAATGTTTCAATTCCTTATAGGTAGGCTCGCAACGCATAAATTCTGTTTTCAACATTTTCTACATAGCTCCAGGTTTCAATTCCTTATAGGTAGGCTCGCAACCAGTTCTTCTTCCCATCTATCTATGCTTGTGTCAAATAGTTTCAATTCCTTATAGGTAGGCTCGCAACCCACAGTAAAAACCTATTCTATATCAAGTAAGGACTGTTTCAATTCCTTATAGGTAGGCTCGCAACTGCAAATTCTCTCTTTAAGTCATTCCACAAAAGATAAGTTTCAATTCCTTATAGGTAGGCTCGCAACTGCACCTCCTCTTCAAGTTTTTGAAGCTCTTCGTGAGTTTCAATTCCTTATAGGTAGGCTCGCAACATTGAAAAAACCTATAGAATTTATTAAAAAAATCTAGTTTCAATTCCTTATAGGTAGGCTCGCAACTTTTACGTAGCCTTGACCCGTGGCAGGCAGGAGATGGGTTTCAATTCCTTATAGGTAGGCTCGCAACTCTCATATCTGCGTCAAAGTATTTTTGTAGATGAAAAAGTTTCAATTCCTTATAGGTAGGCTCGCAACCGGGATTGCAATTTGAGGCATATTTAAGAGATGGGAGTTTCAATTCCTTATAGGTAGGCTCGCAACACAGTGAGATTTTAGGAGATTTGATAAAGAAGATGAGTTTCAATTCCTTATAGGTAGGCTCGCAACACGATCTGTGGACTTGAAAAAAGAAGAGGATAACATTGTTTCAATTCCTTATAGGTAGGCTCGCAACCCGTTAAAAGGTTCGTCAAATCTAATTATAAAGTTCTTTACCAAATTTTCAAAGACCTTCAATCTTACCGGTTATTTTACCCAAAACTCATTGATTCGTCAAGAAAAATTGCCTTCGTCTAACCCCAGCACTTTTTACCTTATTCCACATCGACGAAACTAATTAAATGATTTTGGATAAAATTAATGCCAAATTTCTTTTATGAGGTTAAAAAAATTATTTATCATTTTTAATTAAAATTCCCTTATAGAGCCTCAAAGTCAAGCCCTCAACATTATCTAAAATTTTTGACCCAACACTAAGACAAAACCGAGAAATTTTACATTCAGGTAAATTCTTTAAAAAATCAAATTCAGCAATTAGACGAATCTCACCATCATATCTTTTACTATTCAACGATTGTAGGTCAACAAAATATGGCAATGATTTATTTTCTTTTATTTTTATTTCACAATCTTCTAAAAAAAATTCATCTAAAGTGTTATCAATAGAAATTTTATCTACAAATTCAAGTTCTCCATAGCCATATCTACAATCTGCTCCCAGATAAATTTTCAACTTATGAAAAAATTCCTCAAAATTAGATATGGTAGGTTCAACATTTATTATGCCTATCCAGTACAGATTTCCTGAGGTAAAGTTCTCTATTTTTTGTTTAGGTTTAGGTAAAATAAAATCAAGTTCATGTAAGCTTTCGTCCTTTGCGCTTCTATTTAGAGGTATAATAGCAGTGTGAACGCTTGTATCCACGAAATAATATCTAAATTTTTCTTCAGAATAATCTCCAAGATAAAATTCACCATCTTTATACTGTGGCTTTAAAATATTTTTTCCATCAAAACTTGGAAAAAAGTTTGATATTTGCTCAAAATATGTTTTTATATCGTTAGGATTTTTATTATATTTCTGAGCATACATATTTGTTAAAGCACCCCACATCGTTTGGCCAGATATAAAAATATCCGTTTCTTTAACAACTCCCCATTTTGAAAAGCCAACATGTATCGGCTGATTCTGTTTGAAAATAAGCTTATACCAACTCATCATTAGTCTCCATAGCTCTTGCATGATACCTTGCATATATGAGCGTTTTTTCTAACAGATGTTTAAGAAAGAGGAGCTTGTGTAAATCATGAGATATATTTTGAAAATATTTTTCAAAATCTTCTTCTGATTTTTCTTTTACAAATTTCATTACACTTAACAATTTATTAAATAAATTGCCTTCATCTATGTCTTTTTGTGATTTTGCCCAAACCCACATTGCATAAACCCCATCATTTGCCAATACACCAAGAAGTTTATCTATCTTATTTCTATCTAAAATCTTTTCATTTACTATTTCAAAAGAAATTCTACTAATAACTGCTTCTAAGTTATTGATTTGGTTGCTCATCAGAGCCTCCTTCTTGGTTGTCTTTATTTTTACATAAATCTGTATTTTCAAATTCTATTTTTAATCTTCCAAATCCTCTTGTAGTCATACCACCAATCCCAAGTGTTTCATAGTAATGTTTACTTTTTAATAATGCAGAAAACAATTCCTGACAAGTTGGTAATGGTTCTAATTTTTTCTCTATCTCAGAAAAAGTTTTTTTATCAAAAATTCTAATATCTCCGTAAAAGATAGTTCCTCTTGGGATTGCTTCTGATGTAAATAAAGCTCCTTCTTTGGCTGCACCGGTGATTGGGTCAATAGATACAGAAGTTCTAACCTCAAGATTTGAATTTATTATTTGAGAAAATAAATATTCTGAAACTATTATAATATCTTCTGGTTTTAGTTGGAAATTTCCAAATTTGAAATAACTTAAATCAGAAATACTATGACTTCCTTCAACTTGTAAATATAACCAACCTAAATTTAAATACCCCTCATCACCGTTTTTTGTTTTTATTTTATTTTGATTTGGTTCAAGTTCATTACCTAAACCCGTCTCTTTTAATTTTGAAACTGTCGTTATCCATTTTGTTCCTTTAATGGTAAAAACCGGGAAAAATAATATTTGCAAATCACTAAAAAACAACATACCTTGCCAACTTATATCTTTTTTAGAAAATCCGAATCCCTTACATACAATACAATACCCGCAATGACCGGTTTTTCCTTCTTTGTTGGTTGCAAAAACAGAATTCTCCAACTTTTCATTTGGCACATTGTCCTGACCAGCACAGGTTATTTTCATAACTTGATTCCCAATAAAACCTTTCCAATCATTAGGTGGATTATTTTTCCAATTAACTTTTTCTAATTTTTCACTAATAGTATTTCCTTCACTTTCTTTTATTTCATCCCAACTCGGTTGCTTATTTTTTATATCTTTCAATGCCTCCAGCACAACATAATATCTCCAAGTTCCTGCCAAACTGCTTCCCGGAATTTTAGGAATATTTGTTATAGGGTCTCTTACGATTGTATTATCAACTCTTCCTATTGTATATCCACCGGTGCCTATATAAATTGGGTCTGTTGCAAGAGCGTAAATTCTTATTGTTTTAACTAAATCATTACTATTGCTCATATCTTCCCTCCTTTAATGCTTTATACCAGAATTCAAACATATCAATAAAAAGTTTTATCTTTTCAGGATTTATTTTTTCAACGAGTTCTTGATAAATGTCTTTAGTATGGTCTAAATCATAAATGTCCTGTAAATATCTTTTAGCTTCATTATTTTTGTTAAGCTCTAATACATTAATTAAAACAGAAGCCAAAATTGGATTAAAATCTCTTTCATAATTTTGGAGTTTATCATAAAAAACTTGAATAACTTTGTGCAGTTTAGAAGGATTTAATATTTTTTTAAATAGTTCTCTAAACTTTTTAAATTTTTTCCAGTATATTTCAAGCTCGTAGGGTCTATTAGATTTAAAATCTAATGCTCTTCTATAATTTTTATCTTCATCATAATAAATATCATTTCTTCTTGTATTTGTATCAATAAACTCAAAATCAAAAGTATTGGGTATAATCTTAACTTTTGAAGAAAGAGAGAATTTGTCTATTGTGCTTATCCAGTATTTCCAATTTTTATCAGGTTTGATATAAAAGCTATACTCTTTGTCATCTAAGTTATTAAAATAAAGTGAGTAATAACTCTCTGTATTATTTATCTTTTCCTCAGTTTTGACACAGCTTAATTTTTCTTTTTGAAGTTGACAGAACTTACCTGTATCTTCATTAATCCATAATTTATTTGTATCTCTTACATCTCTCCTAATTTTTCTTAAAGCTTTTAAGTTTATATATACTGGTTTTTTATAATCTGATATTACAACTCCAATATGAAGTGATAACTTTCCATAAACATATTTAAATTCTTTATTATAAAGTTCTAATACATTATCTATAAGAGTTGATAGATAACATGCTGGTATAATTACTTGATAATTTACAGGTGATATATCTGTTATTAGAGTATAAGGTTTATAGGAATGGATTTCTGAAATATTCTTTATATCTAAATTTATTTTAACAATTTCATCTTCTTTTGATTGCTTATCTTCAAAATATTGTTTTAGCTCTAAAGTATTATCATTTAAGTATTTCATTAACTCATCTTTATTTGATAAAATCTCATTTAAAAACTTAATACTTTCTTCATCTTCTTCTTTTTTAATTGCATTTTTAACGGCATTATTTCCAAATTTTTTTAAAAAATCCCTAATTGAAGATATTAAATAAACTCTAATTTTAGTTCTATCTTCATTGGGCTGAGCCCAGAATAATAAACCATTACCCTCTAATTCTTCACCTGTGGGTTTGATATTGCTATTATAATCAACTTCCCAAACCAATCTCTTTTTTCTCCATTCCGGTATTTGTAAAATAGCATCTAAATTTTTATGTATCTCTTCAAAAAATTCTTGTGTAGTTTCCCAAATTCTTCTAAGCCTTGCCGGTGATGGATTCTTTCTTAAAAGGAATTGGAGAATTAATTCTGATAAAAATTTTATATCATCATCATTTAATGAGTTCCAATTTATTGTTCTATTATTAAAATCAATAAGATTAGGGTTAGATAACTTCTTTTTTATAAACTCTTCCCATTTGTGTCCAATAGAGCGTTGTAAAATGATATTTAAAACAAAATCTTGAAGATTTAAATTTTTTATTAGAGCTTTGTCGACATATTTTTTTAAAATTGTATCTTTTAATTTTTTTTGTCTTCCGTTATTTGTTTTTAAGTCATTTACCAAATCATTCAAGGTTATATTCCAGTTGAGTTTATTAATGAATGAACTATTCAATAAATCACCACTTAACCAGTCATTAAGTTCAAATTTAAGAGAAACATAAGCAAGCCTATCATTGTTATCTTTTATTTCAGTAGTCCATATTGTTTCACCTTTTATATCTGCTAACCATTTTGAAATCTGTTTATGATGTATTCTATCATCGCAAATCTCACAAATTGTTGGAGAGTTTCTTTTTTCTTTATCTTTTTCATAAATTAGTCTTATTTGACAAATAGGGCATATACCTATAGCTTTTCCACTATCTGATTTTTCTAAACATAAATCTAAATCTTTCTTGCTGAAATCTGCTTTTAAAAAGTTTTCTTTTGCTTTTTCTAAAAGAGTTGATAAGTTCATTAAACCTCTTGAAGCTTTGGTTAAAAAAATAGCCGGATAAAATTCATCATCAGCTTTATTTTTAAATATTTTAAGAATTTCGTCTTTTAGTTCTTTTAATTCTCCTTTCAATTTAGCTAAATTGCTATCAGCTATATCCTCTCCTATATCTTCACCCACTATAAAATAAATACCCGTTTCATCTCTGTATATTTCATTTCCTATTGGATAATCTATTTCTAAAATTTTTTTTATTTCATTATCTATTTCTTCTGATATTTCTCTATACCATCTGATAGAGGCAAGCTTAAATCCTTTTTCTGCTAATCCCATTTTATCATATTGAATTCCCAAAATACGCCATTTAATTGAAGATGGATTATTTAGATATCCTGATAGTTTGCTATTATCAATAATAAGCTGTGCTAAAACTGCTTTAAACATTGAAGCAGTCATATAAGCCTGGTCAAAAAGAGTTACATCATTGACTGGGAATCGACTATCACTCAAAAGGTGAGAATACCAATCTTTAAGCTCTTTAATTATAAAATTTCTTATTTCTTTCCAATTAGGATTTGCGTAATAGTTATTGTTATATAAAAATCTTGATAAATTCATAAAAAAGCATTGTCTTCTTTTATCAAAATTAAATTCATTTATTTTTTCTTTAAAACTTCCAAAGGCATTGGCAAGCCAAAGGCTTGATTTTAATTGCTCAGTTGGAGAACCTTTATCTATACCAGAGTTTATGTTCTCACAACCTCTGAAAAATATTTTTTTTATAAAATCTTTTCCTTCTTCAATATCTTCTAAAGCATCTCCTTTAAAGAAATTTACCCATTTTATTTCATTTTTTCCTTCAACATTAAAAGGAAATTTAACTTTTTCATTAAAAACATAATCTTTTAATCCAAATTGTTCCAACTCATATTCAAAAGGTGATTTTCCCAATGTCTGATCTAACTCATAGTACTTTTTATAACCTGTAAAAGGTTGATAACCATACATACTTTTAAAGGCATTATCATCCACTGAAAAATAAATTTCACCATTTTTTTCTTTCCAAAATCCTATATGAGTTTTTCCTAAATTAAATAATAAGACTCCTATTTCTGCTTTTAGAATTTCATCTCTATATTGTTTAAGAATTTCTATTACTCTCATCTTTCCATCCTTCCGGAATTTCTAAAACAGAATTTGTATACACCTTTTTATCTTCTATTTTAAAAGTTCCCCAACCTAATTTAGTTTTAGCACCAATTCCCTTATCTTTAAGATTTTCTAAAGCTTCTACTAAATTCTTTAAATCTTCCTCAGCCTCTTTTTTTAAATCTTCATCATTTTTTAATATTCCATCAAAAGGTATATAAATAAGCTGAAATTTGCCTTTTGTTTCTTTAGGGACTACTTCATAATGAATTGGCCTTTTGCCGGCTCTTTTTCTTCTATCGTGTGGGTTTATTATTTCAAGTGATAAGCTATCAAAATATGTGGGATAAAAAATTGCTCTTCCTTTATGAGTTTGAAATTCCGGTGGAAGTGAAGTTAAGCTTTCAATCTTTTTAGATAATTTTTTCTTTAAAATATCAATAAGTTCTTCTTTTGTTTGTATGCTATTTATATATTTTATATCATCTCTATTAATTTTTAGTCCCAACTCAAAAAGCATAAAATTTAACAACTTTTCTTTAGCATCTTCTAACTTTTTGCTTTTGTCAAAAATATAACTTTCAATTACTTTTATATTTTCTGAACCGGCACCGAATATTCTAAGAAAACTTTCTATTTTCTTTCTATTATTGTTCAAATTATCCATAAAAAGTTCCCTAAATGCATGAGCTAAAGCTCCCTTCCAGGATGACCCCCTAATCATCGGCACTTTAAAATTTTTCTCTTTCAATACCGGATTCTGTATAATATAAAACTCATCATCATCTTTTGAAAAGTAAGGCATTTTTAGTTCAAATTCAAACCATATTGCAAAAGAATATTTAGGCAATTTTTTTATATATTCTTGAAGCTCTGCCGGATTTTCATAAATACCTGAAATTTGTTTTATAGCTTTAAAATCATCTTTAGAGCTGTTTGATATAAAACTTTTATATACATATCCATTATTTTTTAACCAACCCTTAAATTTATTTAATATCTCACTTTTTTTATTAAGATTTCCATATTTCAGGTTTAAAAATTTTTCTTCAAAAACTAAATTGGCATTGTTTATATTTATTTTTTCGGCGAAAAAATCAAACTTAGCCATTATTTCTACCTTCTTTTTCAAGATTTAGTAATCCTGCAATTGATAAAAACCCACCTTTTAAATTTCCATTTTCTTCATCAATAAAAGGTAATATTTTTGAACCTTCACTAAGTTCCCCACAAAATTTATGCCTGAAGTTATCCCATACTCCTCTATTATTTTGATTTGAATTAGGTCTTAAGCAGTTTCTTAATTGTGCTTTATATTGGAGAAGATTTTTTATTAGTGTAGTATAATCGCCAGCTAAATTTTCAAATATACAAACTTTTATTTTTAGTGGTATATTTTTAGTTTTGACTTCAAATTCTCTTTCATTCTTGCAATAAAAAGACTCAACATCCAAAAAAAATTTTAATGTTTCGTAATCTACAAAATTTTCATAAGAACTCTTTTCAATAAAATTGTTTAAATCAATATCAATAATTTCATTTACTTTTATGTTAGTCAAGGTATTTGTTTTCACCTCTTCAACTCTCAACCTTCCATATCCTATATTCCACCTACCACCCCAATAGCCATATTTATCCATAAATGTAAGGAGAAGATAAAATATACTATCTAAGATATTTTCTTCAACTAAAAACTTGACTTGAAATTTACCGTAAAAATAAGGTTTTTTGAAAAAGAAAACTGACCAATCATTATTTCTTCTTTTAGGACAATCATCATTTTCTTTTATTTTAGAAGTTTCTTTATTTATACATATTCTGTTAGGCAAATTTAATTTATTACCAAAACAATAATCTTCTATGGGTTCTATCTCTTTTATCTCTATTAAACTTTTCCAATTTGTTGTTCCAAAAATTATGGATGAAATAGGAATTTTTTGTTTTTCTAAAAGATGCTTGATAATTTCTTCTATATTGTTTCCACTTTTCTGGATGAAATTTTTTAATTCTTTTCTATTTACTTCCTTTTCAAATCTTCCTTCTTTAAAATTAACTATTTTATTATTCTCTTTTTCTATCTTCAAAACTCCACCGAAATACATTAAAACTTCAAACCAAAACCTCAAGCTTCCAATTAAAGAAGAAGGTCTGATTTCTTTATTATCTTGCCAAGCATCACCTGTCCATAAAGGAGTAATTGTTCTAAATGTCACTGAAATTTCTTTTTTGAGCATTGTAAACCTCCAATTTTAACTAAGCCATAATGTTTTTTTTAAAAAAGTCAATACTATGAGAATTTTTTAAAATTCAAGTTTCAATTCCTTATAGGTAGACTTGCAACTCTTTCAAACACCTTACTCATTTTCTTCCCTCCCACACCTCAATACAGCCAACCCCCTGGGAGTTCTTTGCGCCAAGTCCTGCTTCAAAGGCAAGGGGAAAAAGTTGAGGGGGTAATGAAAGCTCATACACTCCATCCCAGCCCTTAATCACCGTCCCTTTATATATCACAATCCTTTGATTGCGAGAGCTTACCTTAAAAGGCTTAACACTTCCTGAAAAAGAGGCCTCCTCTCCTGTTAAAGCTCTATACTTTTTATTGAGATTTTCAATAATCAGAGTTTCAAATTCCTCTTCAAAGGGGCTGTAATAATAGGTCTTCTTCTTACCATTTGGGGCACTAAGAGTGCTGTAAACTGTTATAGGAGAAAGGGCGCTTACCAAAACCTTTTCCCTGTAAGAAGGGGACGCCTCAACTGCAATAGATTCTATTAAAAAGGGCTCATCCCCAAGCTTTATGATTTCTGCCTTTATTAGGTGATTTGCCATATTCTGAATAAACTCCTTTAAAGGTGATCCTATTATTAATATAATCGGGCTTGAAAAGAAAATCTGACCTTTTTCTATTCTTGGCTTTTCAATAGGAATTAATCTTGAAAAAGTAAAGAACTTAAATTTTCTTCTTGACCCAGGGTCTTTAAGTCCCTCTTCGTGAAGTTGGGTAGCAAGATATTCATCAAGATAGCGATAAATAAAACCCTGAATAAGTTCGTTGTAATTGATAGGAAGGATTACTGGAGAATCTTTATCAGCCTTAAAGGTAATCTTGAGCCTCAAGGATAAAGCTCCAGGGCTTTTTACTTTATTAAAAACATTTAAAAATTTTTGTCAAGAAGAATTAAATGTGTTTGTTAATGCAGGGGACTTTGTCACCTCTTAATTGCAAAGCTAAAATGTCACCCCTCTGGTAAACTCATAGGCTAAGTCCTTATTAAGGAGGATTGCCTATGAGAATTTCATCCAAAAAGGAGGAATGGCTTATGAAATACGCTCAGCGCTATCACATCATTCAACAAACTATAGAGGACTTAATCCCCTCTAAGGAAGCTGCTCAAATCCTAAACATCTCCCTTAGACACCTTAAACGCCTTAAGAAAAAACTCAAAGAATTAGGTCCAAAGGCTCTCATACACAAAAATTGTGGACGCACTCCACCTAATGCTTACCCAAAAGAAATTCAAAACCAAGTCCTTCATCTCTTTAAATCCAAATACCATAACCTAAATATCTCCCACTTCACCGATCTTCTTAAAGAAGAACACAACATAAATCTTTCCCGAGAAACTGTAAGATCTTGGCTTATTAAAGCTGGATTAACTAAACCTAACCGCACCAAATACAAAAGAAGAAAACGACGCCCTCGTTCTGAAAAAGAAGGACAAATCGTATTCCTGGATGGTTCTCTACATCCCTGGTTCAACAATCAGGAAAGCACTTTAGTTCTTGCTCTGGATGATGCCACTGGGAAGATGCTTTATGGCCTTTTTGTTCCCAGAGAAAGTCTTCAAGCATATTTTCGTCTTTGCTATGAAGTCTTTTCCAGATGTGGACTCCCTCAAAAATTTTATTTAGACCGTCACTCAGTTTTTATTACCACAAGACATGAAGGTGTTCATGTTAAACAATCAGCTAAGAATCCAACTGCTTTTCAGGTAGCCATGGCTGAATTAGGTATAGGCCTTATTTATGCTCATAGTCCAGAGGCTAAAGGTAGGATAGAGAGGACTTTCAAGACTTTGCAAGATCGTTTAGTAAAGGAGCTTGAATTACAAGGGATAGAAGACGCAGATAGTGCTACTAAATATTTTAATGAGATTTTTCTTCCACGGTATAACAAGAATTTTGGAGTTGAGGCAGTAGGTAAGGAGAAGGGATGGAGGGGAGCTCCAAAGAATCTTAAAGAGATTTTGAGTCGGAGGATGGAGAGGAAGGTGAATAAGGATTTTACTATTTCGGTTGAGGGGAAGGTATTACAGCTTAAGCCTATGAAGATGAGTTTGAGACTTTCTGGGGTGAAGGTAGAAGTGAGGGAATTTTTTGATGGGAGTTATAGGATTTATCATCCGAGTGGGGAAGTAATTCCTTATGAAGAGTTGGGAAGGAATGAGAAGACTTGTCAAAAGAAGAAAATTAGGATAAAAAGGAAGATTAAAAAGAGGGTGACATTTTGCCCTTGCAATTAGGGTGACATTTTTGCTCTGTAATAACACTATCGGAAAATAGGGTAGAAAAATGTTAAACATGGCAAACACCTTCCACCGAAATATGCTTTATTCCTCTTGTAGAAGGAGCAACCAATTCAGGTTTGAAAGTTTCTCCTTTTCTCAACATTGCAAAAATTACTCTTAGTGGAATGTGGTATCTGTTGGAGGATTCCATAACGATAGTTACGGGGTTAAGGGTGTGAAGGATGGAGAGAAAATCTCGGAAGCCTTCAGGGGAGTATGGGAAGGTTCTTTGGCTGAGAATCTGAGCTTTTTCATTGATAATGCAGAAAGTAAAGGAGTTTTTGGATACATCAATACCGACATAATACATAGGCTACCTCCTTGTTATGGGAGTTTTAGTGAAATAGTCCCTCACCCCATCCTCCCGTGTGGCAAGGGCTTTAGAGCCCAACCAACTTATTCGGAGTGGAGGGACAAGGGGACAGACTCCTTTACGGGCTTCAAAGCCCAGAAAAAATGGAGTTCTTGTCCCTCCTTTTTTTAGAACTTTGAAACTTAACCATAGTTATATTATAAACTAATTTATTGCAGGAGATTCCTGCTATCAGACTTGGGAAAAAATATTTGATTCCTGCTGAAGTTTTGTACTTGAAAAATCCTTCTTTTCAAAAAAATTTTTAAATTTAATTACCCTTTCTTTTTCTTGAATTTTTTCTTGAATTTGTCTCTGAGGTCTCTTTTTAAGGTTTCAGGTTCTTCAAGAACCGAAACAGCTTTTTTTGAGAACATCTGGACGCCTCTAAAATTTTTTTCCTTTAAAAAAGAAAAAGATTTTGTAGCTTTATACGCATTATGGAGTGAGAGTTAAGAAAAATTTTGTGACAATGCCTGTGAAGATGCTGAATAAAAAGCTTGCTAAGGTTCCAATTAAATAATATTCCGCAAATTCTCTGTTTTTTAATTCTTCAAATCTGGCGATAGATTTAGCTGTTAAAACTATACCTATTGCTGTATACTCTCCAAGCAATACAAAAGTTAATATGATAGCTCTTTCTAGAAAACCTATAATCGTGCCTGCTTTTTGTATCCCAGATTCTTTAAATATTAAATTATTAAACTTTTTTAAAATTAAAACTACAAACCAATATCCTCCCAAAATTCCAATTACATAACCTAAAAGTATAACGACAAATTTATACATACCAATCTTTTAAAGAACTTAATAATTCGTTTAACTTTTCTTCAGCTGCCTTAATTTTTTCATATTTGATTTTTTTGAAAGTTTTGTAAATCATTTGTTTTGATATTTTTTCAATTTTAGCAACCCTTTCATAACTTTTAAGTTCTTCATAAAGAAATACTCTTCTGTAATGTTTATCTTTCCAAAAAGATTTAAGGGTATCTATCAACATCAAAATAGTGTTTAAACAACTATTTAAACTTTCGCAGGGTGTAAGATAGATTATTGATTGATTACTACGTTTAGCCCTTTCTATAGCTTCTCTTGCTCTAACAAAACACTCTCCGTCCATTTCTCCAATTTGTTCATAAATGGGGGTGCTAATTCCTCCTATACCTATTCCGAAGCGGAACTTTACAGGATACATTTCTTTCTGGATTTTTTTAATTATTTCATAGCTTTTTTCTGGATTTTTTAAAAGCCCTTGAAATTCGTCTCCAAGAACGATAGAAAAATTTACCATAATGAAATCTTTAAAGCTTTCATTTATCACTTTTAAGGTCTTTTTAAGTTTTTCCTGCACTTCTCCTCTTTCATTAAGCTCTCTTGATTTGATTATATCACCAATAATAACCGTATAAAGATTCATAGCATAAACATTATAAGGTTTACTTTTTAAATGTCAACCCTTATAGGTTGACTAAGGCTTTCACCAGTAAAACTTTACAGCTTTGATACTTTACCTTTTTGTATTTTTACTTGTTAAAGGAGGAAGTATAGGTCTTGGTGTAAGAGGTATCTTTTGCGAAGGATTCACAAATATGGCGTTTTTTGAAAAAGTGCCCAATTTTTTACTCGAGTAAAAAATTGGGCACTTTTATTGATTTTTTGGGCTTACTTGGAATTGAGTTTATGCCTTTTCAAGGAGCTTTTATTATTTGAGACTTCTTTTAGGATCTTTTCTTTTGTAAATAGGTTTCAAAACTGACAACTTTACGTAAACTTATCTGAATTTTCTTTCGTTTTAGTTTCTCTGTCAAGAATAGATACAGCCTTTCTCAGAGTATCAGGTCAGAGATGGCTGTAACGAAGAGTGGTTGAAATCTGAGAATGCCCGAGAAGATCTTTAATCTGCTGAAGTGGAACTCCTTTCATGGCAAGCCAGCTTGCAAAGGTATGTCTGAGATCGTGAATCCGGATAGTTCTGGGAAGTCCTGCCTTCTCAAGGGCACGCTTGAACGCACGCCTGAATTCAGAATCAGAATGAGGGGAAACTCTATCGGTCTTATCCGGATTAAATCTTTTAAGTCTTTTTTCAAGCATTTCAAGAACTGAATCTGAAAGCACCAGAACTCTTTCTCTATTTGCCTTTGAATCTGGAAGATATGCAATCTCGGCTTCCCAGATGATGTTTTCCCATTTCAAGGAGAGGGCCTCACCAAGTCTTGCACCCGTCATAACAAGAAAATAACACAAATCATGATAGGTTTCTGAAAGGTTTTCAAAAAGTCTTTCAAACTCCTCTCTTGTGAGAAAGGTCCATTTATCTTTGGGCTCACGAAGCATATCAATTTTACCTTTTAAACTATGCTCTTTCAGATACCCCCACTTTACAGCCATTGTAATCATGTGACGCAAAAAAGCTACATATCTATTTATTGCACCGTTGCTGTATCCCTAAGCTTTCATTTCCTGCTGGAACTTTGCAACCTCACGAGGAGTAATTTCAGAAAGTGTCTTTTCACCAAAGAATTCTTTAAGTTTTTTCCATTTTGAAACCCGTTCTGTGACTGTGGAGTGCTTTTTGTGATTAATTAACCAGCTGTAATATTTGCTCCAAAATACTTTTAATTTTACAAATTTACCCTTTTCACTCTCATCTATTCCCAGGAGGCTTGAAAGATTATCATCAATTCCTTTAAGTTTCTTTGAAAGCTTTAATAATTCCTGTTTCTTTTTAAGCTCGTAATAAACCTGCTCAGCTAACCGATAGTCCTTGAAAAATTTCCGAATTACAACCCCTTCTATGCTGATTCTGATATACCAACCCTGAGCCCTGGACTGAGGAGAACCACAACGGGAACACCTCTTTTCCAGCTCCTGAATGGTTGCCCCACAAGAGCATCTCCAGAATAGTCCCATACCTATAATATTGGTAAACAAAGTCCCAAAGGTCAAAGGCAAAAAAGGACAAATATTTCAACCCTGGGACAATTTTTAAATGGCACATTTGGGCACATTGACTGATTCTTAGAAGAATAAGCTTTGAAAGGAAGAATTATCAAGCCGGCGGAGGGACTTGAACCCTCAACCTTGGGATTACAAATCCCACGCTCTGCCGATTGAGCTACGCCGGCAAATTTAATATAAAAACGGAGGAGGCGGGATTCGAACCCGCGGCACGAGCTTTTCGCCCGTGCACTCGCTTAGCAGGCGAGCGCCTTCGACCTCTCGGCCACTCCTCCACTTAATTTTTTAAAATTTGGTTCCGGGGCGTGGATTCGAACCACGATTCTGGGAGCCAAAGTCCCATGTCCTGCCAGTTAGACGACCCCGGAACTCTTCAACTTCATAAAAAATATAACATCTCTTTCTTTTTTGTAAAGATTTTCCCTATTGACTTAATTTACTAAGTAATAATAATATCTATGCCAAAAAAAGTAAAAAAACTGTATTAAATGACCCTTCCCATAATAATTCTTTGCTCTATTTTTTCTCGTTGCTTACATTTTTGAACTGTTTTCTTCAAAAATAAGAATACCTTCAGAATTCTTTACTTAGCTTTGAATTAGCTTTATCTTTTTGCAAATTTTTGGAAACTCTTGCCCTAATAGTTATCTGTCTCTGATATTAAAAGCACTATTAGGTATTCTCCTTTTTATGATTTTTTGACATTTCTCTTTGTCTATCTTTTAACTAAGTAGTTAAGCTAACCTTTCCTTGTAAGGTCTTTCTTTTTTATATCCTGATGATTATTTCGAGCTTTTATAAATTTAAAACCCCTGCCAGCCTCCACCAAGAGCCTTATAAAAATAAACATAATTTTTAAGAAGTTCTGCCTTTAAAGAAATTAAATTAAGCTGAGAATTAAGATAATCTCTTTGAGCAGAAAGTACTGTTAAATAATCAACAAGACCCTTTTCAAACTTCTTTTCCGAAAGACTGAGTAAATTTTTTAGGGTATTAACTTGAGCTTGCTGAGCAGAAAGTTTTTGGTAAGTTGATGAGATATTGGTGAGCGCATCATAAATCTCTTTAAAAGCAGTTTTTACAGTTTTAACATAATTGTAAAGTGCTTCTTTTTTCTCAGCCTCTTTCAGTTCAACTATACTTTTTGTTCTTCCAAAATCAAAAAGAGTTCCTGTAACAAGGGCACCCAAATTCCAGACAGAGGCTGAATGCTTTATAAGATTTGACAATTCCATACTTTCAAATCCATAAGCTCCTGTTAAGCTGATAGAAGGAAAATAGTATGCTCTTGCAACTCCAATTTCAAAATTTGAAGCTTTAAGTCTTTCCTCAGCAGCTACTATATCTGGTCTTTTCTGTAAAATAGTTGAAGGTAAAGCAGAAGGAATTGGTAAAGGTTCAGGTAAATCATTTGCAATAACCACTTCTTTTTCAAAAAGTTCTTTAGGATTTTTACCGATAAGCAAAGCAAGTGAAGTTTTTAAATTTTCTTTAAGATTTTTTAGTTCTTCAACTTTCAATTTAGTTGCTTCACATTCTGCTTTAGCCTGTTCCACTACAAGCTCATCAATAAGTCCATTTTTATACTGTTTTTTTCTAAATTCATATATTTCTTTTTGAACCTTAAAAAATTTTTCAGCAGTTTCAAGTTTTTTTTCAGCAGAAATAAGATCAAAGTAAAGAGTAATAACATTTGAAATAAGACTAATCTGAAAGGCATCCTTTTCAGCCTGCGTTGCCAAAAAACGGGAATAGGAAGCTTTTTCTGTATTTCTCAGTTTTTTCCATAAATCAAGTTCATAAGAAACTGTTGCAGAAATACTAAAAATGTTTTCTGTTCCAGCCATAAATTCATACATCTGTTCTGATTGTCTTTCTCTTTTAGCAGAGGCTGAATAGACAAACTCAGGATAAAGTTCTGATCTATAAAACTTGAGATTTGCAAGAGCCTGCTCCGCTCTCGAGGTATATATCTTAAGATCATCATTGTTTTTTAATGCCTCCTCAATCAAATTATTTAAAAAAGTATCTTTAAAATCTTCCCACCATTTAGTATGTATTGAATTTACTTTTGTATTGTTAAAAGATTTTTCTTCAATTTTTAGGGTTTCAGGGAGGGGAACTTCTGGTCTTTTATATTCAGGAGCAAGGCTACAACCATAAAATATTAAAAGAACTGGAATAAAGCTTAAAATCTTAGACAGATTTGAAGGTTTTATTTTTTCCCTTATTTTAACAACAATATAGTAAAAAAGTGGTATGAAAAATATTCCAAAAATAGTGGCAAAAAGCATTCCAATAACCACCGTTGTTCCTATTACTTCTCTGCTACTTGTTCCTGCACCTTTACTAAACATTAAAGGTAACGCTCCTGCTATAAAAGCAAAGGAAGTCATTATAATGGGTCGGTATCTAAGTTTTGCTGCTTCTAAGGTTGCAGAAATTGGGGGCATTCCTTTTTTTAATCTTTCCTCTGCAAATTCAACAATTAGTATTGCATTTTTGGCAGAAAGCCCTATAAGAACTAAAAGACCTGCCTGAAAATAAATATTGTTTTCAAGACGAAAAAGATATATTCCAAAGACTGCTCCAAAAATAGCAAAGGGAATAGAAAGTATGATAGCAAGGGGAGCACTCCAGCTTTCGTAAAGAGCAACAAGAATAAGATAAACAAAAATAATGGCATAAAATAAAACTTTTCCTGTTTTCCCCTTTACTTTTACTTCCTGATAAGAAGTTCCAGACCAGGCAATAGTGTATCCAGGCGGTAAAACTTTTTTAGCAACTTCAGAAATTGCCTTTATAGCATCTCCAGAAGAATATCCAGGTTTAGGTTGTCCGAGAATCTTAGCAGAGGGAAACATATTAAACTTTTCCATAATTGAAGGATCAGAAATTCTTTCAATTCTTATAAGACTGCTCACAGGGATAAGATTTCCTGTTTTTGAACGTACATAAACAAATCTGTAATCTTCAAGCTCATCTCTAAACTTTTCCTCAGCTCCCATATTTACATGAAAAACTCTTCCGTAAAGATTAAAATCGTTTACATAGTATTTTCCGAAAACCATAGCCAAGGTTTTATAGACATCGTCTATTTCTACATTGTAAGCTTTTGCCTTTTCTCTATCTACTATAACTTTATAAGTTGGAACATTTGGAATAAAAGTAGTTCTTACTGCCATAAGCTCAGGTCTTTGATTTGCCTCATTTATTAATTCCTGAACATATCTATATAAGTCATAAACAGAACCTCCTGTTCTATCTTGAATATAAAACTCAAACCCTCCCGCAATACTCATTCCTCTTACTGGAGGAGGATTAACTACAAAGGTAAAAGCTTCTCTATCTTTATAAAAATCCTGATTAAGCTTTGAAACTAAGCCAAATGCTGAACTCTTCTTACCCTTTCTTTCTTTCCAATCCTTTAGCATAACAAACACAGATGCTGAATCCGTCTTATATCCAAAACTTTGTAAATCAAGTCCTGCTATAGCAATCCAATCTCTTACCTCTGGCAATTTAAAAAGTCTTTCTTCTATCTTGTTATTTACATATTCTGAAGTTCTTTTAAGAGATGCACCAGGAGGAAGATTAGAAAAAATCATTAAGCTTCCTTGATCTTCCATTGGAACAAGGGAAGTAGGTAGTTTTCTTATCAAAATTACACTAAACACAATGATTAGCAAAAATATTAGAATTCCTAAAGGCGCAGTCTTTATTACCAAATTTGCAATTTTGACAAAGCCTTCTCTTGTTTTTAAGAAAAAGTTTTGAAAAACCTTTATAGGTAAGATAGCCTTTCTTTCTCTTCTAAAAATATTGCACAAAGGGCAGGAGTTAAGGTTAAGGCAACAATCCCTGAAAGAATCATGGAAAAAGCGATGGTAATGGCAAATTGTTGGTAAAAAACACCAGTAAAACCTCCAGTAAAACCAGCTGGAATAAAAACAGCTGAAAGAACAAGAACAATGGCTATAATTGGAGAGGTAATTTCTTCCATAGCTTTGATAGTTGCTATTTTAGGAGAAAGATTGTAAGTTCTCATTATCCTTTCAGCATTTTCGATAACAATAATTGCATCATCAACAACAAGTCCAATAGCTAAAATCAAACCAAAAAGAGTCAGAAGGTTTATGGAAAATTTAAAAATAAAAAGGAATAAAAAAGTTCCTATGATTGAAACAGGAATAGCAAGAACAGGAATAATAGTGCCCCTTAAATTACCTAAAAATATATAAATTACAAAAACGACAAGGAAAATTGCGATTACAAAAGTAATTATAACCTCTTTTATTGATTCTTTTACGAAAATAGATGGATCATAAGGATAAGCATATTTTATATCAGGAGGAAAGTTTTTAGAAATTTCATCTAAGGTTTCCTTTACTTTTGAAACTACTTCCAAAAGATTAGCTCCAGGAGATAAAAAAACTCCTACAGGGATAGCAAGTTGCCCTTTATAGAAAGAATTTCTGTCAAAATTTTCAGAGGAAAGTTCAATTTTTGCTACATCCTTTAATTTAAGGGCTGAACCATCAGGATTGGAACGAATTAATATATTTTCAAATTGAGAGATAGTCTCAAGTCTTGGCTCACCTTTTACAATATAAGAAAAGTATGTAAATTTGCTTATTGGTTCCTGTGCTATTCCTCCTGCAGAGAATTGCTGATTCTGGCTGTTTATTACATTAAAAATGTCAAGAGGAGTAAGTCCATATTTAGCAAGCTTATCTGGTTCTATCCAGACCCTGATAGAATAACTTTTATCATCAAATATAATAACATCCCCAACTCCAGGAATTCTTTTTAGATCTTCTATTACATTAATTAGTATATAATTTGAAAGATCTACCACTGTATGTTTAGCCCCTTCAGAATAAAAAGCTATAACAATAGCAATATCTGGAGAACGTTCTCTTACAACAATACCTTGTCTTTTTACTTCTTCAGGTAATTTATTAAGAACTGACTGAACTCTGTTGTTAACATCCATTTTTGCAGAATTTACATCGGTTCCTACCTCAAAATAAACATTAATGCTTGCTCTTCCACTTGAATCAGCAGAACTTGTCATATAAATCATATTAGGTGAACCGTTTATTGCCTCTTCAAGAGGAGTAATAACTGTTTTTATAACTGTTTCAGCATCTGCACCTGGATAATAGGCACTAACCACAATTTGAGGAGGGGTGAGAGCTGGATATTGATTAACAGGAAGCACCTGTATCGCAAGAACACCAAGAATTATTAAAATAATTGATATAACAGCAGATAATCTTGGTCTTTCAATAAAAAATTTGGAAATCATAAGATTTTAATTTTTTTGAATTCTGTCTATTATAACCGGAGAGCCTGGTCTTAATTTCATTAGATTGTTTAAAATTACATCTTCTCCAGGTTTTAATCCCTTTTCTACAACAAAATATTCTCTAGATAACTCTCCCAAGCTTATAAATCTCATTTCTGCCTTTCCATTAACTACAACCCAAACTGTGGGTCCACTTGGAGTTTGAATAACTGCCTGTTGAGGAACTAAAATTACATCTTTTCTTTTAAGTCCTTTTATAGCAATCCTTAAAAATTGGCCAGGAAGAAGCTTTTTCTCAGGATTTTTCAGGATGGCTCTTGCTTTAACTGAAGCTGTTTTTTCATCAACTACTGTATCAACAAAGTCAATATATCCTTTAAAACTATATGGTAAATCTTCTACTGAAGCTTCAACAGGAAGACCTTTTAATTTTAAAATCCCCTTTTTAGAGATTTTTAATCCTACTTTGATTAAATCGTTCTCAGGAAAAGAAAAGTCTACATAAATGGGATCAACTTGAGTAATTTTAACAAGAGATGTTCCTGGGGTTACCAGATTTCCTACATCAACCATACGCTCACCTATTATTCCACTTTCTGGAGCAATAACCCTTGTATAACTTAGGTTTATTTTTGCTTTTTCCAGTTCTGCTTTTGCATATTCCACATTTGCTTTTGCGTTTTCATATGCATAAAGGGCTTTATCTCTTTCTTCTTCACTTATTACCCTGTCTTCATAAGCGCTTTTCACTCTTTGCCAGTCTCTTTCAGCTTTTTTAAATTCTGCAAAAGCTTTTTCTAAATTTGCTTTTGCACTTTCATATTCAGCCCTATAAGGCTCTTCCTCTATTAAAAATAAAAGATCCCCTTTTCTAACAAACTGTCCCTCTTTAAAATACATCTTTTCTAAAATACCTGTTATCCTTGCAACCACAGTAACAGAAGAAACACTTTTTGTTTTTCCAGGGTATTCCAATCTTACTTCTACATCTTTTGGTTCAGGAACTTTGTAAACTGAAACAGGTATTGCCTGAGCTTGGGGATTGATTTGATCTTTCTTTTTTGAACAAGAAAATAGAATAATTAAAAAAAACGATAAAATTAACAAATAAACTTTTTTAGCCATATTTTTATCCTTAATGGGATTTTAATATACCTCTTAGAAATATATCTACATAGACATCTATTACTTTTTCTGCGTCTTCTTTTTTAAGGTTCAAATATTCCTTGATTTCTTTTGCATAAAAATAAGAAAAAAACATTCCAAAAAATGCTCTTGCAGCAAAAACACTATCAACCTCCCGCAAAACCCCCTTTTTTTGCAAATTTTTGAGATACTCAGAAAGTAAGTCAATGGTTTTTTCTACTATGTTTTCATGAATCTTTTTTATTTCCTCTGGATATCTTTGCATTTCTGAATGCATTATTTTTATAAGTTCCTTTTTAGTTTCTAAAACTTTAATAAATTCATAAGCAATTCTCTTTAAAGCCTTTTCATAAGGTTCTTTTTCAAAATTTTTAAGAAGTTCTTTTAATGTAGGTAAAAAAGAATAGGTATTTATAACCTCACCAAAAAGGAGCTCTTTTGAAGGGAAATACCTGAAAAGGGTGACCTCAGCTATTCCAGCTTCTTTAGCAATTTCTTTGGTCGTTGCCCCGAGATATCCTTTTTGAGAAAAAAGTTTGAGTGCAGTTTCTAAAATTTTTTTTCTCGTTTTTTCAGACATTGTTTGTAAGTACTTACTTAAATATTTTACTTCATCAAATTTTTTTGTCAAGCTTTTATTCTAAGCTTTGTAATTTGAGATAGAGCAATATGTTTGCTTAGAGTGCTTTGTTAAAATTTTTAAAGGAGTTTATAGGTGGTTATTTTTTGATATAATTTGAAATTAAAATCTTAAATTATTAGGGGGGTTAAAATAATGAAAACTTGGTTTATATATGTTTTTGGTCGCTGGATTTTTCTTTCAGGAATTGCTGGAGCTCTATTACAGTTTTTGTTGAGTGATTATTTGAGAATCCACACCGTTCCAGCTTTTTTACTTAATCAGTTTATACTTGCCAATGTGTTCTGGTTTGTGGATAAGGCAATTTTTAAATCACATTTTAAAATACCTGCCTTTTTCCCTCTCTGGCAAATTAAAGAAAATGTAGTATGTGCTGATTGCGGTCAAATATGCGAGGGTTATAGACTGGTAAAAACAAAAAATTACGACAAACTTAATGATCCACAACCAGAGTTCAGATGTAAAACCTGCAGAGAGAGAAAATTAGAAGAGCTTAGAAAAAGGGGAGTAGAAGTTTAAAAAAATATTTTTGTTCTTAGCTTAATTTTTTTATTTTCCATTGACTTTTATTTTTCTCTTTGTAGAATTAACCAATATAACCTTTAAAAACTTTAGATATGAATCTAACGAGCAAAAAGGAATATTTTGAAAAAATATATACTCCTGTAGGAGCCGTTTTATACAAACTTCATCTCCCCGCTAACTTTATTACTTTTTTATCACTCATTATGGGTTCTGCTTCAGCCCTTGCTTACTACAATGGTAATTTGATCAGTGCCATGTGTTTTTTAATAATTTCCGGACTTCTTGATCTTTCTGATGGGGTAGTAGCAAGACTCTCTGGAAAACCTACTAAATTTGGAGCAGTATTTGACTGGATTTCTGATAAATGGGTAGATGGATTGGTTCTCGGTATAGTTGGTTATCTTTACGCTGATATTTTTTGGGCAATTCTGGCAGTTACCTCCTCCATGCTTCATTCTTTTATAAAACCAGTAGTTTACGCAGAAATAGGATATGCTGTGAAAATAAAAGGCAAAATAAAAGATCCCTTAGAAAATGTAGGTTTTTTTGGAAGACCAGAGACTCATCTTTTTCTTGTTCTTTTTACGGTGCTTGAAAAATTAAATGCACCTGTAGGACTTGAATACGGAATAAAAATAATAACCCTTCTTACTTTATTTTCACTTTTACATAGAATAATTTACCTTTATAAAAACTTTGGAGCTTCCTATGATGAATAAACCTTACATTATTATAGTTTCTGAGGTTACTGTTGATGGAAAACTTACTCTTTATAGAGGGGCTTCAAGTAAAGAGCTTATGAGCATTATGACTAAAGAAGTTTATAAATACCTACACAGTATAAGGGCTCAAGTTGATGGAATAATGGTTGGATGTGAAACAGTAAGAACAGATGATCCAAGTTTAACAGTAAGATATGTAGAAGGAAAAAATCCGATTAGAATAATTCCCTGCTCTACTGCCAATGTTCCTTTAAATGCTAATATATTTTCTAAAGATGCTCCAACTATTATAGCTACTACCAAAAGAGCTCCCCAGGAAAGAATTGAAAAGATAAAAGAACTTGGTGCTGAAGTAATCTTAGCAGGTGAAGACTTGGTAGATTTTGATATTCTCCTTCCTATGCTCTATGAAAGGGGTATTAAAAAACTCATGGTAGAAGGAGGAGCCTCAATAAACTGGGAATTAGCAAGAAAAGGATATGTTGATGAGATAAGAATAATTCATCTTCCTGTTATTGTGGGCGGAGAAAATGTTCCCACTTTAGTGGGTGGAGAAGGATTTAAAAGCCTCAAAAAGGTCTTAAATCTTGAAATAATGAATCATTTCGTAATAGATAAATTTCTCATTAGTGAATGGAGGGTTAAGAAGTAGTTAGCAATAAGCCATTTCTAAAATTTTTCTAATTCTTTCTTTAGGATATTCTTCTTCAGCTTTATAAAGGCAAAAAATTTCGTAAGCTTTTTCAACTATAACATCTATTTCTTTTTCCGGTATTCCTAAATCTTTTAAAGTTAAAGGTATTCTTAAATCTTTTAGCCATTTTTCGAATGCATTTAAGCCTTTTTCAGAAAGGGATTTTTCTTCTTTATTTAAGTCAAATACTTTTTCAAAGAACCTTTTTATAATAGGTGTTTCTTTATAGAGTTTTATCCAAGCACGCATTAAAATAGCAAGCCCAAGCCCGTGCGGAGTATCGTATCCCCCACTTATAGTGTGTTCAATAGCATGTATAGGAAACCTATAATTTCCAATCCCAGCTTTGATTAGATCCGATAAAGCTAAAGAACTTGTCCACATTAAATTAGCTCTTGCTTCATAATTAGTAGGTTCATTAAAAGCAACTTTAGACCACTTTATAATGTTTTTCATAAGAATAATCATAAAATCCTCTACTACACTTTCCTTTTTATCTTCTCTATTTACAAAAAATTCAAAAACATGAGAAAACGAATCGATTGCTCCGTAGGCTGTATATTCTGGAGAAACGGTAAAAGTTATAGTTGGATCTAAAAAAGAGACCTTAGGAAAAAGGACAGGACTTCTCATAGATCTTTTAACTTTTTTAGCATCATGAGTAATTACGCTTACTTCGTTAAGTTCAGAACCTGTTCCAGAAATAGTTAGAACAACTGCTATAGGAAGTGCTTTTTCGGGATAGGCTTTTTTTTCAAAAAAATCCCACACATCTCCTTCGTAATAATATCCACAGGAAATAGCCTTTGCAGTATCAATAACACTTCCTCCTCCGACTGCTAAAATAAAATCCGGCTTATATTTTTTTGCTAATTCTATTCCTTCAAAAACTTTAGATAAAAGAGGATTTGACTTAACCCCACCAAGTTCTATAAATTCTATGTTAGCCTTTATTAAAAGTTCTTTTAACTTCTCATAAAGCCCTGTTTTTTTAATAGAAGATCTTCCGTAAATCCACAGTGCTTTTTTACCTAAGGCTGGAAGTTCTTTTGGGATTTGTTTAAGAGCTTTTTTGCCAAAAATAACTTTAGTAGGAAGGTATAATTCAAAATCTTTCACAATTTTATATTATAAAAACTTATTTAATAAAAAGAAGCCCCCTTTAAAGGGGGACTTTTAAGTAGTAATTATATCTGCATATTTTTTCTGCTTTCAATCAGTTTTTCAACAATTTCAGGTTCTGCAAGGGTTGTAACATCTCCCAAATCTTCAAACTGACCAGCAGCTATTTTTCTCAGAATTCTTCTCATAATTTTACCTGATCTTGTTTTGGGAAGACCTGGAGTGAAGTGAATAACATCTGGTGTTGCAACAGGACCTATAACTTTTCTTATGTGTTGAATCAGCTCTTTTTTCAATTCCTCAGAGGGTTCATATCCATCTTTAAGAATAATATATGCATAGATACCTTCTCCTTTAATTTCATGAGGATACCCTACAACTGCAGCTTCAGCAACTGCAGGATGTTCAATAAAAGCAGACTCAAGTTCAGCAGTTCCAAGACGATGCCCTGAAACATTTAAAACATCATCAAGTCTTCCCATAATCCAGAAATATCCATCCTCATCTTTTCTTGCACCATCTCCAGTGTAATAATATCCGGGGAATCTGCTGAAATATACCTCTTTAAATCTTTTGGGATCACCCCATACTCCTCTTGCCATACCAGGCCAAGCTCTTTTTATACACAGATGCCCTCCTTCATTTATATCTGCCTCGGTTCCGTCAGATCTTAAAATTACAGGTTCAATACCAGGAAGAGGATAAGTTACAGAACCAGGTTTTTGAGGAATAGCATAGGGTAACGGAGAAATTAAGTGTCCACCTGTTTCTGTTTGCCACCAGGTATCAACAATTGGACATTTTTCACGCCCCACATATTTGTAACACCAATACCATGCCTCAGGATTAATAGGTTCTCCTACTGTTCCAAGAAGTCTAAGAGTAGCAAGACTATATTTTTGAGGCCACTTTTCTCCTTCACGCATAAGAGCTCTTATAGCTGTAGGAGCAGTATAAAAAATAGTTACTCTGTAACGATCAATCAGTTCCCACCACCTTCCTGGATCTGGATAAGTAGGAATACCTTCGTAAATAAAGACCGTTGCTCCAAGGGCAAGAGGTCCATATACTACATAGGTGTGTCCTGTAATCCAACCAATGTCTGCTGTACACCAGAAAACATCTTCAGGCTTTAGATCAAAAACCCATTGTGTAGTGTGAGCAGCATATACCATGTATCCACCTGTAGTGTGAAATATTCCTTTAGGTCTACCAGTTGTTCCAGAAGTGTAAAGAATAAATAAAATATCTTCTGCATCCATTTCTTCATATTCACAATATTCATACACTGCAAGTTCTTTTTTAAGATCGTCGTATAAGACGCCTCTTTCATCACTTAATTTTATGGGATCACCAAATCTATTTAGAACTATGTAATGCTCTATACAATCGCAATCTGCTACAGCCTCTTCTGCTCTTTCAAGTAAGTTAATTTTTCTTCCAGCTCTATAAGTTCCGTCACAGGTAATTAATACTTTTGCTTGGGCATCCAAAATACGATTTTTTAAAGCTTCAGCAGAAAATCCGCCAAACACCACACTATGAATAGCTCCTATGCGAGCACAAGCAAACATAGCAGCAATAGCTTCTGGCATGGTAGGAAGATAAATGGTTACTCTGTCTCCCTTTTTCACACCTAAATTTTTTAAAATTTTAGCAAACTTACAAACCTCACTGTGAAGCATCTCATAGGTATAAACCTTTACATCTCTGTCTGGCTCACCCTGCCAAATAATAGCTGCCTTGTTTTTAATAGCAGGATTTTCTAAATGCCTGTCAACACAATTATAACAGGCATTTAACTTTCCACCCTCAAAAAACTTAATCTCAGGTTTATAAAAATCCCAATAACAAGTTCTATTCCAATATTTAAACCAAGTTATTAGTTCTTTTGCTCTTTCTGCCCAAAATTCATCTGGATCATCCAGAGAATATTGATAGATCTGCTTATATTGATAACGTGATGAAATGTAAGCTCTATCTTTTCCTTCCTGAGGTGGATAAAAAATTCTCGTCTCTTTCAATACTGACTTTATTTCTGTCATTTTTTTCACCTCCTTTTAAATGTTTATTTAATCCAACTTTGCATAATTTTTTTAATTGGTCAAATATTAAAGAAAAATTTCACAAAACCTCTTTAAAATTAAAATTTAAAACTTATCAATTTAACTTTTGATTTTTTGATTTTATGCAAAAGGTTTAATAATATCTCTCAAGGTAACCATTCCAACAAGTTTATTTTCTGCTGAAACAACAGGCAATCTTACTATATTAGCCATTGCCATAAGTCTTGCTGCATACTTTATATCATAGTAATCGGGAACAACTATACAAGGCTTTGTCATAATTTCAAGAACTTTAACCTTTTCAAGAGGCAATCCCTTTGCTATAACTTTATATACAATATCCTTTACAGTTACTATTCCATAAGCATCTTCTTCGTCTACTTTTTCAACTACTAATCCTCTGTAGCCAGTTTTCATCATAATCTGGGCAGCCTCTTTTACTGTTGCATTTCCATCAATTGTAACTACAGGAGAAGTCATTACATCTCTTACTCTAATCTTTTCTATTTCTATCATCACCCCACCTCCCTTGAGGTTTTTTAAAAATAATTTTTGAAATTTTTAACTTATCCTAAAATTATTTTTATTCAAGCAAAAAAACTTCTTAAGTGAAAAATTTCTAAAAGTTTTGGAATTCATCTAAGAAAGGAAAGCTAAAATTTCTTTTTTGATTCTTTTTACTTTTTCTATTACTTCTTCTTCATCTATAGAAAGAATTTTATAATTTCTCATTATCCAGTTTCCGTTTATCATAAGATCAGAAACGAATCCACTTTTTGCACTATAAACAAGGAGAGCAAGAGGGTTATAATCTGGTTGTAAAGAATAGTGAGACAGATCAATAACTGCAAGGTCTGCTTTATAACCCGGTAAAAGTTTTCCTGTATCAGAAAAACCTAAAATTTCTGCTCCCCAATAGGTTGCCATTTTAAAAACATCATTTGCCCTAATAACTGAGGGATCTTCCTTAACTCCCTTTTGCACCAAACAGGCTGTTCTCATTTCTGAAAACATATCAAGGTCGTTATTGCTTGCAGGGCCATCAGTTCCCAATCCTACCTTTGCTCCAGCATTTAACATCTCAGTAAGAGGAGCTATTCCTGAGCCAAGTTTAAGATTGCTTTCAGGACAGTGAACAATCCCTGCAGAAGATTTTGCCATAAGTTCAATTTCTTTTAAATCAAGTTTTACACAGTGAACAGCTATCAAGTTTTCGTTAATTCCTCCCAATTCTTTTAATAATTCTACAGGTCTTTTATTATATTTCTTTTTAACTTCTTCAATTTCTTCTTTTGTTTCGCATAAATGAATATGCAGTTTAGCATTATACTTTTCTGAAAGTGATATACATCTTTTAACAGTCTCTGGGGAGCAGGTATAAAGAGTGTGAGGAGAAACGGCAATTTTTATACAGGGATGATTTTCAAAATTTTTGAGAAGTTCTTCTGTAAGTTCAAAACCTTTCTCCAAAGGTCCGTAAGAAGGGGAGGGAAAATCAAAAAGTCCTTCTCCTACCAAGGCTTTTAAACCAGATTCTTCTACAGCCTTTATAACTTCTTTCTCAAAGAGATACATATCGCAAAAAGCGGTAATCCCTGATTTTATCATTTCAACAAGAGAAAGTTTGGTTCCCCAGTAAACCCAGTCTTTTCTAAGCTTTGCTTCTATAGGAAATATATATTCTTTAAGCCAGACCATAAGGGGTAAATCTTCAGCAATTCCTCTAAATACACTCATAGCCACATGGGTATGAGCATTAACTAAACCGGGAAAAATTATTTTATTTCCCAGATCAATTATTTCTGAATTTTGATATTTAGAAGTGATTTCTCTTTTTTCTCCCAGATCAATTATCTTGTCTTTCTTTATAACAATACACCCGTTTTTAATAGGTTTTTCTTCAGCAGAAGGTAAAATCCATTTAGCAGAAAGTATTTTTATCATTATAACTTTATATGTTTAAAACTTTTAAAAACCCGTCTAAATCAAATTCTCTTTCTATTATTTCTTTTGCCTTAAGAGCTTTGTCCCTTTCTTTTAGTATGGCTTTCCCCATTATATTTTGGATTCTATCAACGGCAGAGTAAGTATCAAGAGAAGTAACAATAACGGGAATTCCTTTGCTTTTTGCTATGTTTATTATGTTTTCGTCTGCGTAAAGACCACCTGTTAGAATTAAACACTTGGTTGAGGTTTCCATTGCTAAAATCTGGATATCAGTTCTATGAACTCCTGTAATAACTGCCTTATTTGAAACTTTCAAAAAATAGGAAAGGGCTTGTCCGGGATCCATAGCACCAACCAAATAATTTTCTACAAACTCATCAAGTTTATCTTCTCCACAGACAATTCCGCCGTTAACAATTTCTAACAATCTTCTAACTGTAACGGATTCCAAAAACTTATCTTTTTTCAATATTCCAAAAATTTTTACTCCTTTATTTGTTAAATAGGGAGCAACAGTTTCTTTTAAATATAAGTATTGTTCAGGAGGAACCTTATTTAATACTGCACCTAAAAAGTTTTCTTTAATTAAATCTTTCATACCGAAAATGTCGTCAATTGAGGTTTCTCCTTCCCAAGTTTGAATAACAAGAGTTTTTGCATTTACTTTTTTAATTAGACTTATAGAGTCAATTCCTAAGCTATAACCTTCAAAGTAGGTATCTCCTCCAATTATAAAAAGTATATCCTTATCCTTCTGGCTATTAATCACTTCTAAGATCTTTTTTTCTGCATCTAAGGGTTCTCCTTCAAAAAGTTTATACTGAACCTGATAGGTAAAAACAAATGGTGAAGAATATTCTACAGGCTCTTGAGATTCCAGCATGTGATGAATAAAAGAGGCTTCTTCATCTACGATCTTATCATCCCTTTTATAAGGAAATTTTCCTATGGTTTTCATGTAAGAAACTTTGTACCCCCTTTCTTTCAAGTTTAGAGCTAAACCAAGAGCTATCAAGTTTTTTCCAGTAAAAGGTTTATTGGAAGCAAAAAACACAGGTAACATTTTATTTTCCTCCTTTTAATTATAATACTCCTAATATTATTCTTGCATCAAGTGCAACTCCACCTTTTTGCTTAACCACATAGGGATTAATATCAATTTCTTTAATTAAAGGAAAATCCATAACAAGCTGAGATAGTCTCAAAATTTTATCAACAATACTTTCTTTATCATAAGGGGGTTCTCCCCTCACTCCTTCTAATATTTTACTCCCTTTTATTTCCTCTATCATCTCACGGGCTTCTTCAATACTAACAGGCACAATTCTAAAAGCAACATCCTTTAAAACTTCTACATAGATACCGCCAAGACCAAACATAATCATGTGTCCAAAGGTGGTATCATAGGAAACCCCTAAGATTACCTCCTTTCCTCCTGTTACCATTTCATAGACCATAACTCCCTTTATGTAAGCATTAGGCATAAATCTTTTAACATTTATAGTAATATCTATAAATGCATTATAAACCTCTTGCCCATTTCTGAGATTGAGTTTAACTCCTCCTACATCGGTTTTATGCAAAATATTTGGAGATGAAACCTTTAAAACTACAGGATACCCTATTTTTTCTGCTATTTCTACTGCTTCCTCTGGAGTTCTTGCTAATCCACTCTTTGGAAAATCAAATCCGTAAAGAGAAAGAATTTCTGTAGCAACCTCTTCCCCTACAGAAGTTACCCCTGCTTTTTCTAAAACGCTTAAAATAAATCCAACTCGCTCTTTATTTTCTTGTGAAATTTCTATTTTCGGAACCTCAGGTTCTTTTTTTCTCTTTATTATGCTATACTCAATGAGTTTTTTATAAGAAGCAATAGCGATAGAGGGATCTGAATAGCAGGGAATTTGCTGAGATTTGAGAAATTTAGAAGCTTCTTTTACCTTTTTTCCACCTATAAAACAGGTAAATACAGGCTTTTCCGAAACTTTACTTATATTAACAACTTCTTTTGCTACATTTTCTACATCTGTAACAGCTTGAGGCGTAAGAATGACGCATATTCCCTCAACAAAAGGATCTTTTATAGCTTGTTCTAAAACTATTTTATATCTTTCAGAAGTAGCATCTCCTATAATATCTACAGGATTATAGAGTGAGGCAGTAGGAGGAAGTTTATCAACAATTGCTTCAATTGATTCCTTACTCATTGGATCAAGTTTTATTCCAAATTTTTCAGCAGTATCTGCAGCTATTATCCCGGGTCCACCTGCATTAGTGATTACGAGAAGTCTGTTTCCTGTAGGCAACTTTTTAAGTTTAAATATTTCTGCAGTTTCAAAGAGTTCTTGTATTGTATTTACCCTTATAATACCTGCTTTTTTAAAGGCTTCTGTAAAAGCTCTATCAAATCCTGCCAAAGCTCCTGTATGAGACGAAGCTGCTCTTGCTCCTGCCTCAGTTGTTCCAGCTTTTATAATAATAACTGGTTTTATTTTAGAAACCTTTGATGCAACTTCAAGAAATCTTCTCCCATCTTTTATGTCTTCAATATAGCCTAAAATTACATCAGTTTCTGGATCACTTCCGAAGTATTCCAGAAAATCTGTTTCGTTGAGATCAGCTTTATTCCCAAGACTTACAAATTTTCCAAAACCAAAGTCGTTTTCTATAGCCCAATCTATTAAAGCAACTCCTAAAGCTCCTGATTGAGAAAAAAAAGAAACCCTTCCTGGTGGAGGGAGATCGCTTGCAAATGTGGCATTCATGTTATTAAAGGTATTGATTACTCCTAAACAATTTGGCCCAACCATCCTTAATTTTGCTTCTTTAACAAGCCTTACAACTTCTTCCTCAAGTTTAATTCCTTCTTCTCCGATTTCTCTAAATCCTGCTGTTATTACGATAAGACCTTTTACTCCGTGTTCAGCACAATCTTTCACTACTGAAGGAACACCTTTTGCGGGAATTACAATTATGGCTAAATCTACTTTTTCAGGGATTTCTTTTACTGAAGAGTAACATTTTATGCCAAGGATTTCCTTTCTTTTTGGGTTTACAGGAAAGACCTTTCCTTTAAATCCCTTTTCTACGAGATTTTTAAAAACAACATGTCCTATTTTCTTTTCATCTTCTGAAGCTCCAATTACTGCTATCGAAGAAGGCTTAAAAATAAAATCAAGCATATTAAAAGATAATTTTAAATAAAAATCTTAATTTTTCAAATTTTTAATTAAATGCTATAATAGTATTTTAAATCTTAAAAGAGGGGTATTACATGAATCGTTTCTCAAAACTTGCCGTTATTTTAATAGGCTTTCTCCTAATTTTAGATAGTTGTACTCAACCTAAGAGAACCCATTTGCCTTACGGAGTTGGTAAAAACATAAATTCTATCCTTGTTTTACCTTTTGAGGTATGTTCTGAGAATGGCAGAAATTTCTTTTATTGTCCTGTTAAAGAAGTTATTTCAGGTTATGTTGAGCCTTCTGCAAGAGAAACCATGAATAATCTATTAAAGAAAATTTTATCAAATTATTCTTCCTATTATAATTTTGTATTTCTTTCTCAAAATGAGTTTGAGAATCTCATTTCCCAAATTCTTGAAGAAACGAACGATCCAGTAGAAATCGTGAAAGAACTCAGTAAAAAAACTAATACCCAAGCGGTTTTATATGGTAGAATTTATAGATTTAGAGAAAGAAAGGGCAGTTCCTTTTCTGTTGTTGAACCAGCAAGTGTTGCTTTTGCTATCGTTTTATACGATGGCAATAAGGGAGGAATTCTCTGGATGGAAGAATTTGATGAAACACAAAAACCGCTCAGTGAAAATGTTTTTAATATTAAACTGTATGGTAAACTTAAATGGCTTACAGCTGAGGAGCTTGCAGAAAGAGGATTGATGAAGATATTTAGCACCTTTCCTGTTAAATAGAAAGATGCTTATTATACCAGCTATAGATTTGAGAAATAACAAGGTAGTAAGATTATTTCAAGGGAATTATGATCAAACAAAGGTGTACGGAGAAAATCCTAAGGAGTATGCTATTTTCTTTGAAAAAAAAGGAGCTAAAAGGCTTCACATTGTTGATCTCGACGGAGCAAAAGAAGGAAGGGCAGTTCATAAAGAAGTTATAATTGAGATTGCAAAAAGTATAAATATACCCATTCAAGTAGGAGGTGGTATAAGGGATGAGAAAACTATAAATTTTTACTTACAAAATGGGGTGTCTCAGGTGATTCTTGGGACAAAAGCTTTAGAATCCTTTGAATGGCTAAGAGATATAACAGAAAAGTATCCCTACAGAATAATAGTTAGTGTAGATGTTAAGGGAGAAAAGGTGGCAGTTTTAGGATGGTTAAGGGTTTCAGAAATAAATTATTTAGAATTTCTGAAAGAACTTAATAACCTCAAACTTTTTGCTGTAATTCTTACGCTAATAGAAAGGGATGGCACCCAAAGTGGTATTGAGCTTGAAAGATTAGAAAAAGCATTAGAGGTTACTTCTCACCCCTTAATAGTGGCAGGGGGGATTTCAACTATAGAGGATGTTAAAAAATTAAAATCTTTTGAAAAAAAGGGTCTTCTTGGTGCAATTACAGGAAGAGCCCTTTATGAAGGAACTTTGGACCTTGAAGAAGCTTTAAAAATCGCTGATGAACCTTGAATTTCTCAAAAATAGATTTGCAGAAATATTTTATAAAGAAAAAATTACTACAGTCTACATAAAGGATGTTAAAGAAAAAAGACTTCATCTTGTTTTACCTTCAGGAAAAGAAGAACTTATAAATTATTCAGCCCTTGTTTATTTTGAAGAAAAAACTCAGTCTTTAAATGATCTAAATCAAATAATAACTCTTTTAAAGGAAAAAAATGAAAAAAGGGAAACCCTTAAGGAAACTTTCGATTTAAAAGAAATTTGGGAAATCCTTGTGGAAGAAATAGAAACTATTTCAGCAAAAGAAGCGGTAGAATTACTTCTTGGAAAAGCACCCTCGGAAGATGAAGTAGCAGGTTTTTTGAGAAAGGCTCTGGAAGAAAAGACTTATTTCAAATTAAAAGAACCAAATTTTTTACAGATTGTTTCTAAGGAAGAAGTAGATAAAATTTTAAATCAAAGAAAAAAAGAACTTGAAAAGCTTAAAAAAATAAGTGAAGGGGAAGAATTTTTAAAAGCCTTGACTTCAAAAAACATAGAAAACTTTCCTGAAGAGGTCAAAAATTTCTGGCTTTCTGCATTAAAGGAATTTGTTCTTTGGGGAGATAAAACACCCTCAGGAAAATTAGCCTATGAGGTGCTTAAAAGACTAAATATAACTCCCTGGTATAAAATTTTTAAATTACTTGTTGAGGTTGGGATGTTTAAAGAAGATGAAAATTTAGAATTATTAAGATTAAATTATCCTGTCCACTTTTCTGAAAAAGAATTGAAAGAGGCTGAAATAATAGCTAACGCTGAAATTCCAGAAGAAAAAAGAATAAATTATACGCATCTTTATACCTTTACAGTTGACGCAGAAGAAACCCAGGATTTTGATGATGCTCTAAGTTTTGAAGAAAAAGAAGATAAATACATTCTTTACATTCACATAGCAGAAGTTGCTGAGTTTTTAAAACCAGGTTTAGCTCTCTGGGAAGGAGCTTTAGAAAGGGCTTGCACCCTTTATCTCCCGGATACTATTTATCCAATGTTACCTTTTTCGCTTTCTCACGAAAAATTTAGTCTAAAAAAGGGAGAGCTAAAGCCTTCTTTAACTTTTAAAATTACTTTGGATAAGTCTTACAACCTTCTTTCTTTTGAGCCTCAACTTTCTTTTATAAAAGTTAAAGAAAGATTTACCTATGAAAAAGTAGACGAACTCTTATCTACAAATCTTTTTTGGCAAAAGCTATATGAAATTTTGATGCACTTTAAGAAAAAGAGAGAGGAAAAAGGGGTTTTTGCAGTTTTTTTACCGGAGATTCAAGTTAAAGTAGGGGCAGATGGAGAAATAAGTGTCAAAAAGATAGAAATGACCCCTGCAAGGCTTCTTATTGCTGAAGCAATGATTCTTACAAATAAACTTTCTGCAGAATTTTTGTATAAAAATCAGATCCCAGCTATTTATCGGTCTCAGCCAAAACCATTAGAAATTATAGAAAATAGGGAAGAAAGCTTGTATTTAAAGCTTTTACAACTAAAATATCTGTCAAAATCAGAGCTTTCTCTTCAGCCTGCATACCATTCAGGTTTAGGTTTAGATTTTTATACTACCTTAACTTCTCCTATAAGAAGATTTTTAGATCTTTTAATGCAATACCAGCTTAAAACTTATTTATTAAGAAAGGAGCCCCTTTCGCAGGAAACACTTCTTAAAATACTTCCAGAGTTAAACGAAAATTTGCAAAGAGCAACGCAGATACAAAATAAAAGAACAAAATACTTTTTATTGAAGTATTTTCAGGTTTATTTAAAAGACGAACCTTTAAGAGGGCTTGTGCTTGATGTGCAAAATAAAAAAGCAAAGGTGTATTTGATAGATTATAACATTACGGGAGATATCTCAGGGTTCAGAGGTAACTTAAATCCTGGGGAGGAGATTATAGTTAAAATTGAAAAAGTTAATCCCCATCTTGAAATTCTGCGCTTAAAACCTGCTTAAAACTCTCTTCGTCAATTACCCATGCATTTTTTTTAACTTTTTTTGCCTCATACATTGCTTTGTCTGCCCTTTTTATAAGATCTGATACCGACTCTTCCAAGGTTTTTCTCTCAATTAATTGGGAAATCCCTATGGATAAAGTAACGGAGCTAAAATTTCTTTCTTCCCAGTTTTTACAAATTCTTTCAGCTATTAAGGCTGCATTTTTCCAGGAGGTATAAGGAGAAATAATAATAAATTCATCTCCTCCATATCTACAGACTTTATCTACTTTATCTCGGACATTTTTCCACAAAAATTTTCCAAAGATCTGAAGAAGCTTATCTCCTTCTTGGTGCCCAAAGGTATCGTTGTACCATTTAAAATTGTCAATATCTATCATCATTAAACTCAAAGGATACCTTTGCCTTAAAGCTTTGTAGATTTCTTCTCTTATTATTTCTTCAAAATATCTTCTATTGTAAACTCTTGTTAAGGGATCTTCTACTATGAATTTCTGCAGTTTTATGTCTAAATAATGTTCTTTCATTAGTTTAGAAAATCGTGCTTTAAATTCATTTAAAGTAAAAGGCTTTAATATGATTTCGTCAACCCCTTTTTCAAAATACTTTCCCAAGTCTATTTCTTTGAAATAATCAAGAATGATAAATATTTTGATATTAGGATTTATTTCTTTTATTTTTTCTATAAAAGATGAAAGTTCCTTTTCTTCTTCAGAAAAGGAGAGAATTACTATTTGATAAAGGGGGTCTTTTAAAATTGTATTAATTAAATTTTCAAATTTTATAACGAAATCAATTTCTAAGCCAGTTTTTTTAAAAAATTCATCTAAAAGGATTTTTGTTTTTTCATCTTTTTCAAAAATGATTATTTTTAATTTTTCACCGGTTTCTTTTTCAATTAGTTCAAGCCAGTTAGTATAATCCATTTTCTTTTCTTTTAAGGTAGTCTTTTAAAATTTTAGCATGATCAAAGGCAAGCTCATCCCATGGTATTTCTTCTATTTTAAAAAGTTTGGCAAGTTTGGCATCGTCTTTTGGTTTAAGTTCCCCTTTACCTTTTGCTACAAATACAGTGGTTATTGTATGGAAGCGGGGATCTCTTTTGGGATCTGAGTAGCATCCAAGAAGATAAAGAATCTCTATATCTAAATTGGTTTCCTCTTTTGCTTCTCTTATGGCAGCCTCCTCTAAGGTTTCTCCGTAATCTACAAATCCTCCAGGAATTGCCCAACCATAAGGTGGATTTTTTCTATAAATTAATACAATTTTGTCTTCTACCTCTATGATTATGTCAACAGTTGGGAAAGGATTTCTGTAAGGTTTAAAAAAGTCGGGATGATATTTAGAGGTAATTTCTATCATTTGAGAATGGATTTTGCCATTTGAAGCAACTACAGTGTTTAAAAAGGGATTATAGGGATTGCCAAAGTAATCGGTGACTTCTCCCCCTGCTTCTTTTACAAGAAGGGTTCCAGCTGCTGTGTCCCAAGGTTTTAAGTATGGTTCCCAGAAGCCTTCGTATCTGCCACAGGCTACATAAGCAAGATCAAGAGCTGCAGATCCAAATCTTCTAACTCCTTGACACTTTGTCATGAACTCTTTAAAAAGAGGAATGAAAAGATCTGGATTTTCTAAAATTTTGGAAACAGGAAATCCCGTGCAAAGAAGAGAATCTATAAGTTTTCCTGTATTTGAAACTTTTATAGGTTTACCGTTCAAATAGGCTCCCTTCTGCTTTAAAGCATAAAAAAGTTCTTCTGTAATTGGATTATAAACTATTCCGATAACTGGTTCTTTTCCTTTCATTAAAGCTACTGAAACGGCAAACCAAGGAAGTTTATGGGCAAAGTTAGTGGTTCCATCTAAAGGATCAACAAGCCAATAATACTCATAACTATGTATTTTATTTTCTGAAAAACTTTCCTCTGCAATAATGGGTAAATTCGGGGTTATTTTGTTTAGCCCATCTTTGAGAAGTTCTTCAGCCTTTATATCTGCTGAGGTTACAAGGTCTATAGTTCCTTTGTGATAAATAGTATAATAAGATAAATACGCATTTTTTAAAAAGGCTCCTGCAATTTTTATTAGTCTTTTTAATTCCTCAAAAATTTTTTCCAAATCCATAAGCAAAAAAGATAAATTAAAAATTAAAAAATTACAACCATTTCCTTCCGCATACGATATAGTATAATGATTTTTATAAAACTTTTGAGATTTGGAGGGGGAGATGGGAAAAAAGGTTTACGAAATTATGAATACCAAGTTAGAAACTATTTCTGCTGACGCAACAGTTTATGAAGCTATAGAGAAACTAATTGACAAAAGAATCCGTTCTTTACTTGTCTTACCAAAAGACGAAAAAGATGAACCGGGGGTTGTTACCGTAAGAAATATAATTTTTAAAGTGCTTGCTAAAAATATTGATCCCCACAAGGTGAAAATAAGTGAAATATGTTCTAAACCATTAATTACAGTGCCAAAGGATACACCAGTTGAAGAGATTCTTAATATTATGGAAAAAAATAACATAGCAAGGATTTTCGTAAAAGAGGAAAACAAAATAATAGGAGTTGTCTCCTTTTTTGATATTATGAATTACATCTTAATAGAACGAGCAAAGAAATAAAAGGAGAAAATACCATGTTAGAAAAATTTTTTGGAGGAGGAAAGTTAGAAAAAAAAGTATTAGAAGATATTAAAAAATATCTACAAACTTTACAATCAGCTATAAAGTGTTTTAAAAATGTTCTTGTTACAGAAAATGTTGAAGGAACTTATTGCGTTGACGATATTGAAAGAGAGGCAGATTCTCTAAGAAGGGAAATAATTGCTACAATATATGAGGGAGCTTTTTTACCCTACATAAGACCTAATCTTTGTAATTTTATTGAAATAACAGAAAAGGCTTTTGATGCACTACAAACTTGTTCTTTTTTATATAGATATCTTAATAAAAACCTTTTTGAAGAAATCAAGGATGAGATTTTAAGAATAGCAAATATAAATCTTGAAATGGCAGAGATTTTGATAAAAGCCTTTGAATCATTAGTAGAGAAAAACAATCTCAGAGAAAAGAATCTTGCAATTAGAATTTACGAAAAGAAAGTTGACGAAATAAAACTTGATATTGCTGAAAAAATAAGAAAGTGTGAAATTGCTAATTTCTGGGATGGGAAAAATATTTCAGATTTTGTTGAGGCTTTAGTGAAAATTAGTGACATCATTGAAGATGCAAGTGATTATCTATACATTATTGATCTAAGTCTCAAATAAGTTCTGAGACATGATAGACCCTGTTATCATACCAGCTTTTCTTATAGCCTTTGCCATAGGCTCAAATGATGCCTCTAATGCTTTAAGTATTTCTATCGGAGCTGGAGTTATCAAACTTAAAAAGGCAGTTTATTTATTTGGGATGCTTGTTTTTGCAGGAATTTTATTAAATGGAAGCAAGGTCATGGAAACAGTTGGGAAAAGTCTTGTAAAAACTGAGCCTCAATCTTTAACTATAGCTCTTTTTATTGCTGCTATTCTAATTATCATTTCTAACTGGAAAAAACTCCCTTTATCTACTCATCAAGTGATTATAGGGAGTTTATTAGGTTGTGCAGTGGCTACAAAAACTTCTGTCAATCTCTTTTCTTTTTTTACAATTTTTTTATCTTGGATTATTTCCCCTTTTGTAGCAACTTTCATATCCTTTTTTCTTTATAAACTCTTTGAAAAAATAATTTTTCATGTTTCTTTTTTTAAAGTTGAAGCTTTACTAAGGTATTTTTTACTTATAAGCGCTTCTTTAGTATCTTACAATACCGGAGCTAACGAGCTTGCTACAGTTATTGGTCCTGTTATCTATTCAGGAATTTCCATAAATTACATGTTTCTTTTTTTTATATCTTCACTTCTTGTTTTTTTAGGAGTTTTTTTCCTTTCTTATAGAGTTATAGAAACTGTTGGTAAAGGGATAGTTCCCCTTGACCCTCTTTCAGGTTTTGTTGCTCAGGCAGGAGCAGGGATTTGCATTTTTATTTTTACTTTACTTGGAATGCCTATTTCCACTACTTACTGTATGATAGGTGCAATAAGTGGGGTGGGAATGACGAAAGGACTTGCAACCGTTAAGATTGAACTTTTAAAAAAAATTGCTATAAACTGGCTAATAACCCTCTTTTTCTCATTTTTTCTTTCTTTTGTATTTACTAAATTGTTTTTGCAAACATAATATAATTAAAAAATAAACTATAAGGGGGCATCTATGGAAAAGTTAAAAACAATAGGGATTATTGGTGGAGGTCAGATGGCAGAGGCACTTATAAAAGGTTTTTTAGAAAAAAACATATTTTCTTCTGATAAAATTTTAGTTTCAGAACCTGTGGCGGAGAGGAGAAACTATCTGGAAAAGACTTATGGAGTAAAAACTACAGAAAACAATAAAAAGGTTGTAGAAGAAAGAACTCTCATTTTACTTGCAGTAAAACCTCAGGTTATGAAAAAAGTGCTTGAAGAAATAAAAGAATTTATAGAGACAAATAAACACCTCATACTTACTATAGCAGCTGGTCTTCCAGTAGCTTTTTACGAAAAAATACTTCCTCAAAAAACAAGACTTATAAGAATTATGCCCAACACCTGTGCCCTTGTTCATAAAAGCATTAGTGCCCTCTGTAAAGGCTCATTTGCAACTGATGAAGACTTAAAGACTGCAGAAGAAATCTTTTCAGCCATTGGAGAAACTGTGATAGTTGATGAGACTTTAATGGATGCGGTAACTGCTCTTTCTGGAAGTGGTCCAGCTTATGTGGCTCTTTTTATAGAAGCTTTAATTGATGCCGGGGTAAGAGTTGGTCTTCCGAGAAATGTTTCTGAAAAATTAGTTTTGCAAACAGTTCTCGGGACAGTAGAGCTTATGAGCAAAGCCCAAAAGAGCCCCTATGAAATAAAGGCTATGGTTAGCTCTCCTGGAGGAACAACTATATCAGCTTTGCATGAGTTTTACGAAAAAGGCTTTTCAGGAATAGTGATCTCTGCAGTTTACAAAGCTTATTTGAGAAGTAAAGAGCTGAGCACGGTTTTGTGAAAAACTGGTCTGAATTCTTTTATTTTGAAATTGTTTCTATCAGGGTGAACCCTGTTGGTAAGAAGAACCACTATAAGCTCTCTTTCTAAATCCATAAAAAAGGAACATCCTGTAAAACCAAGATGTCCTACCGTTTTTTCAGAAAAAACTCCTCCAGTTGCTGAATAGCCATTTTTACTTTGCAACATAAAACCAAGAGAAAAATCAAAATCTTTTTCTCTAAAATCAAAAAAAGTTTTTACTATCTCAGAAAAAACCCTTCTCTCACTTTCTTTATAAGCCCTTAACAGAAATTCAAGCATATCTAACACTCCATAAATATTTCCAAAAAGACCCGCAACTCCTGAGACACCGTTAAGAGCCCTTGTATTTTCATCTTCTACAACCCCTCTTAAAATTTTTTTACTTAAAGGGCAGATAGAAGTTGGAACAATATCTTCCTGATCAATTCCCTTTTTAAGAGGATTAAAAGTCAAAAGAGATCTTTTGCTAAAAGAAACAATACTTTTTGCCTCTTCAAAAAGCGTTTCAAAATCTTTTTTATAAACTTTTTCTAAAAGGTAAGTAAGAAGGAAAAAGCCTAAATCTGAGTAAAGACATTTACTACCCGGCTCATATTCCATGGGTAGTTTTTCTATTTTTTTTATTATGAAATTTAGCTTATCTGAAACTTTTTCTTTTATGAGATCTTCGTAAAAAGGATACCAGGCTTTAAGACCAGCGGTATGATTTAAAAATCTATAAATAGGAATTTTTGCTAAATCTTTTTTTAATTCTAAATAATTGCCTATTAGCGCTGAAAGATCAATTTTAGGGTCTTTTGAAAGAAGATACATAAGAGTAAAGGTAAGAGCTAAAGGTTTTGTTAATGAGGCAAGGTCGAAAATATCTGAGTCTTCTAAAGGTTCTAAAAATGGGCAGATAGCCTTATATCCAGCTTTAATGATATATCTATTTCCATTAAAAGAAATTCCTGCTACAGCTCCCGGAAAAACACCTGTTTTTACTGCATTTTTGAGAAGCTCAGATAAAGAAGTAACAATTTTATGAGAAGCCATGTTCTTTGAGAAATTCAAGGGTAATCCCTTTTTTTGATCTTTCAAGACTTTCTATGTAGGGAGAAAGCCATTTATAAACCATTTTCGCAATCATGTCTATTTCTATATTTACCAGGTCTCCGGGTTTTTTGAGACAAAGAGTGGTAACCTTTAAGGTATGTGGAATTAACATAAGTTCTAAAATATTTTCCTCAAAGTCATTTATAGTAAGGCTAACTCCATCAATAGCGATGGATCCCTTTTTAACTAAATAAGGACTTAATTCTTTCGGTATCTCCATTTTAACTTTCCAAAAATCTTCAATAGGGGTTATGGAAAGAATTTTACCTATACCATCTACATGTCCTGAAACAAGATGTCCCCCCAGTCTTTCTCCTACTTTTAACGCTCTTTCTAAATTAACGAAATCTCCAGAATTTTTATATTTAAAAGTTGTTTTAGCCAGAGTTTCTGGAGAAATCTGAGTTATAAAAGAAGATCCTCTTATTTCTGTAATGGTTAAACATACTCCATCAACTGCAATGCTATCTCCAACATTAGTATCTTTTAAAGAAAATGAGGCTGAAATTTCTGCAAGTAATCCCCCTCTGAAGGGTTTTAAAGAAACAATTCTACCAATTCCTTCAACAAGCCCAGTAAACATTACTTTAATTATACCAATTACTTTAATTATACCAAAAATTGAGACTAATAAAATAACTCTTTAAGCTCACAAGGATAAGGCTCAAGATAGAACTCTAAAACATTTTCCTGCCCTTGTTTTTGAAGTAAGGATTTTAATTTTAAGAGAACTTCAATCAAAGGAATTTTTCCTTTTTCGTATTTTTCAAGAAGGGATAAAATCTGGTTTTTTTCTTCGTCTTTAAAATTTTTTAAAAAGTTTTCTAAAATGTGCCAGATAGTTTTAACCTGTTTTTCTCTGCTATAAGGTTTGACAAGTATTTTTTTAAAAAAACTATCGTAGGTTTTTAAAAGGATTTTAAAACTTTTTTCTTTGGAAAACAAGACATTTTCTATATTGTAAAGACTTTCTGAATCGTAACTCATAAGTAAATAATGGGCTTTTTTATGAAAAGAGAGTATATCCTCCTTAGTTTTTGCTTTTTCTTTTAGGTCTCTTAGTCTTCTTAAGGTAAAAATTCTTATTAAAAAGTTTTCAAGTTCATCTTTATTTTTTAAAATTTCTTCATCAACAACCGGCAAAAAAGAAAAAGCTTTTAAAACCTTTTTAGCGAATATTCCTTGAGATTTTCCACACAAAGTTTTTCCTTCAATGTCTTTATAGGTTTTTGTATTATATGAAACACCGCAAGAAGGGGATTTGCTTTTTAAGAAAAATCCTTCTACTTCTGGAAGATTTTTTATAAAACTTTCAGAAAAGGCTTTTAAGCTTTCGGTATAGTCCTTTCCTGTAAAGAGTTCAACAGCTTTTATTTTGCGATTGTCTTTATAAAGTATGATTTTTTCTCTTGGCACAGAAAGACCAATTCCTACTTCTGGACAAACTGAAATTACTTCACAAAAGTTGCGAAGCTTTAAAGCTACAGGATTTTCTATAAGGTTTCCATCGTATCTTGTTCTTTCTAAGTTTAGGCAGGCACTGAAAACGATGCGGGGTTTGAGCATTAAAAAAATTAAGTGCCTTCTTCCCAGGAGTTGAGGTATTTTTCCTGTTCAGGAGTTAAAGTGTCAATTTTAATTCCCATAGTTTTTAATTTAAGCCTTGCAACTTCTTTATCAATTTCTTCTGGAACAGAATAGACTTTTTTCTCAAGCTTTTCCTTATTTTTAACTATGTATTCTACACATAAAGCTTGATTAGCAAAGCTCATATCCATAACCCCTGAAGGATGACCTTCAGCAGAAGAAAGATTTACAAGTCTTCCTTTAGAAAGAACATAAATTCTTTTTCCATTAATGAGTTTATATTCCTCAACTTCTTTTCTTATTTGTCTAATTTCTGTAGTTATGCTTTTTAAACCTTCAAGGTCTATTTCCACATCAAAGTGCCCTGAATTAGCAACAATTGCTCCATCTTTCATTTTTAGAAAGTGTTCCTTTCTTATAACTCCCTTATTTCCCGTAACTGTGCAGAAAAAGTCTCCCAGTTCTGCTGCTTCATCCATTGGCATAACAAGATATCCTTCCATGACTGCTTCTAAGGCTTTAAGGGGATCAACTTCTGTAATTATTACTTTTGCACCCATTCCTCTTGCTCTCATAGCAAGTCCTTTACCACACCAGCCAAATCCAGCTATTACAAAATAAGAACCAGCAAGAAGTCTGTTTGTAGCTCTTAAAATTCCATCAATTGTTGATTGCCCTGTTCCGTAACGATTGTCAAAAAGATGTTTAGTGAGTGCATCGTTTACTGCTATAATAGGATATTTTAAAACACCGTCTCTTGCCATAGCTCTTAATCTTATAACTCCAGTAGTTGTTTCTTCAGTTCCTCCCCATACTTTATCAAGTTTTTCAGGTCTTTCTCTGTGGAGTGTAGTTACAAGGTCTGCTCCGTCATCAATAGTTATGTGAGGTTCTCTATCAAGAACAGCCTTTATGTGAGAATAATAGGTTTCTCTATCTTCTCCTCTAATAGCAAAAACAGGAATTTCAAAATATTTCACCAAGGCTGCTGCGACTTCATCTTTAGTGGAAAGTGGATTTGATGCACATAAATAAACTTCAGCTCCACCTTCTTTTAAAGTTCTTGCAAGGTTTGCTGTTTCAGTTGTAATATGAAGACATCCTCCTATTCTGACACCTTTTAAAGGCTTTTCTTCTTTAAATCTTTCTCTAATAAGCCTCAAAACAGGCATATCCATTTCAGCCCACTCTATGAGTTTTAATCCTTCGTCTGCAAGGGTTATATCCTTAATGTGAAAGTCCATTTAAGCCCCCTATTTATCAAAGTGAGCAAGTTCCTTTATTTTCTCAACCATATCAAGTCTTTCCCAGGTAAATTCTGGTTCGTTTCTTCCAAAATGTCCGTAGCAGGCAGTTTTCTTATAAATAGGTCTTCTTAGATTTAAGTATTCTATCATGTGTTTGGGTTTGAAGCAGAAAAGTTTGTTAATTATGTCTAATATTTTTTCAACAGGAATGGTTTCTGTCCCGTAGGTATTAACATTTATAGCTAAAGGCTCTGGAATTCCGATAGCATAAGCTACCTGCACCTCAAGTTCTCTTGCTACCCCGGCAGCAACAAGATTTTTAGCTACATATCTTGCATAATAAGAAGGTGTTCTGTCAACCTTTGTAGGATCTTTTCCTGAAAAAGCTCCTCCTCCATGATGTCCTCTTCCACCGTATGTATCAACTATAATTTTTCTTCCTGTCATTCCACAGTCTGCAAGGGGTCCTCCTATAACGAATCTTCCTGTGGTATTAACAAGAATTCTTGTTTGAGGAGTTAAGTGTTCAGGAGCAATAACTTTTTTTATTACTTCTTCAATAATTGCTTCTCTTAATTCTTTTTGAGTAACTGTGGGATCGTGTTGAGCAGCAATAACTATGGTATGGACATCAACAGGGCGTCTGTCTTCATACCTGATAGTAACTTGAGTCTTGCCATCAGGTCTTAAAAAAGGCAAAATTCCCTTTTTTCTTACTTCTGCAAGTCTCATTGCAAGCTTATGGGCATACCAAATAGGCATAGGCATATAATCAGGTGTTTCATCACAGGCATAACCAAACATAAGTCCCTGATCCCCTGCTCCAATTTCTCCGTCCCTCTCTATTCCTATAGCAATATCAGGACTTTGTCTGTCAATACTTATAAGCACTGCACAAGTCTGATAGTCAAACCCAAGGTCTGAATGATTGTATCCTATTTCTTTAACCACCCCTCTGGCAACAGTTGCATAATCAATTCGTGCTTCGGTGGTTATTTCTCCAGCAATAAGAATCATTCCTGTATTAACTAATGTTTCACAAGCAACCCTTGCATAGGGATCTTTTTCCAAGATGGCATCTAAAATAGCATCTGAAATCTGGTCTGCTACTTTATCAGGATGTCCTTCAGTAACAGATTCAGAAGTAAAAAGAAAGTTTTTTGTAAGCATTTTTATCCCTCCGCTTTTAATTTTGAAAAAATTCAATTCAAAATTTACTATACAATTTAAATAAAACAAGAACGATTTTTTTTCACTTCGTAGTAGTAAAATTTAGGAGTTTGCTAAAATTTTAAAATCTCTTAAAATAAATAAAATATGAAAGGGCGAGAAATAAGAGAATTGTTTATCAATTATTTTAAAAATTTGGGACACGAGGTTGTTCCAAGTTCATCCCTTATTCCATATGATGACCCCACACTACTTTTTACGAATGCTGGGATGGTTCAATTTAAAAAAGTATTTTTGGGAGAAGAAAAAAGACCTTACACAAGAGCTGTAAGCTGTCAAAAATGTGTTCGCGCAGGTGGAAAGCATAACGACCTTGAAAATGTAGGATACACCGCAAGACATCATACTTTTTTTGAAATGCTCGGGAATTTTTCTTTTGGAGATTACTTCAAAGAAGAAGCTATAGCCTATGCTTGGGAATTCATTACAAAGGTTTTAAATTTACCCAAAGAGCGTCTTTTTATAACTGTTTATGAAAAGGATGAAGAAGCTGAAAAACTCTGGAAAAAAATAGCTGGTTTTTCTGAGGAAAGAATTGTAAAACTTGGAGAAAAGGACAATTTCTGGGCAATGGGAGATACTGGTCCGTGTGGTCCTTGTTCAGAAATAATCTATGATCAGGGAGAAGAATTTGGCTGTAAAAAGCCAGACTGTGCTCCTGGCTGTGATTGTGATAGATTCTTAGAAATATGGAATCTCGTTTTTATGCAGTATGAGAGAGATGAAAAAGGAAATCTCAAACCCCTGCCTAAGGGATGTATAGATACTGGAATGGGACTTGAGAGAATTACTGCAGTAATTCAGGGAGTTCCCTCTAACTATGAAACTGATCTCTTTTCCGGAATTATAGAGAAAATTTCAGAAATTACCGGAAGATTTTTTAAGGAAAATAAGGAAACTGAAATTGCTTTTAGAGTTATAGCAGATCACCTAAGGGCAAGTGCTTTTATTCTTGCAGAAGGGATAATGCCCTCAAATGAGGGAAGAGGATATGTGCTGAGAAGGATAATAAGAAGAGCTGAAAGATTTGGAAAATTGTTAGGATTAAAATCCGCCTTTCTTTATAAACTTGTTGACCCCTTAATTCAAGAATTTGGAGATGTCTATCCAGAGCTCGTTAAAAACGAAGAAATAATTAAAAAGGTTTTAAAATTAGAAGAAGAAAGATTTCTTGAAACTTTAGAGCTTGGAATTGAAATTCTTGAAAAAGAAATAGAAAAACTTCAAAAAGAAAATAAAAAGGTCATTCCAGGTGAGGTATTATTTAAACTTTATGACACTTATGGTTTTCCTTATGATCTAGTAAGGGATCATGTTTTACCTTTAGGTTTCACTTTGGATTTGGAAAATTTTGAAAAATTGAGAGAAAAAGCAAGAGAAGAAAGCAGAAAAACTTGGAAAGGTGCTCTGGAAAAGGTGCCAGAATTTGTTAAAGAGATGATAAAAAGAGATGTTCAAACCTTATTTGTTGGATATGAAACCCTTGAAACCAAAGCTAAAGTTTTAGAAATAGCTAAAGAAAAAGATTTCTATTACCTTATTACTAATTTAACTCCCTTTTACCCAGAAGGAGGGGGTCAGGTTTACGATACAGGACTTGTTATTGGTTCAAAAGGAAAGGCAAAGGTTTTAGAAATTTATAAAGTTGGAGAAATTATATATCATAAAATTAAAATGCTTGAAGGAAAAATTGAAAAAGATGAAGAGGTTTTAATGATAGTTGATAAAGATAGAAGAGCTCATATACAGAGGCATCACACAGCTACTCATCTTCTTCATGCAGCTTTAAGAAAGGTTCTTGGATTGCATGTAAGACAATCAGGGTCCTTAGTTGAAGAGGATAGGCTTCGTTTTGATTTTACTCATTTTCAAGCTGTAACTCGCGATGAACTTAAAAAAGTTGAAGAATTGATAAATAGTTGGGTTCTGGAAAATTACGAAGTAGAAACCCTGTGGATGAAAAAGGAAGAAGCAGAAAAAATGGGAGCTATAGCAATTTTTGAAGAAAAATACGGAGAAATTGTAAGAGTAGTTAAGATTGATGAAATTTCCATGGAGCTTTGCGGAGGAACTCATGTTAAAAGGACAGGAGATATAGGACTGGTAAAAATCCTTTCTGAAAGCAGTGTAGCTGGTGGAATTAGAAGAATCACTGCAATAGCTGGGCTAAAGGCTTATAATTGGGTAAGAAATTTAGAAGAAAGAATGGAAAAGATTGCAGAAACCTTAAAAACAACCCCCAAAGATATAGAAAAGAAAATTAAACACCTTTATGAAGAAATTGAAAGACTTGAAAGAGAAGTTAAGAAACTGAAAAGTACAGACATGAAAAAAGTTTTAGAGGAAAAACTCAAAGAAGTAGAGGAGATCAACGGAGTTAAACTTCTTGTTGCAGCTTTTAAGTCTGAAGATATGGCGGAATTGAGAGAAATAGGCGATTATTTTAAAAATAGACTTGGTTCAGGAATAATTTTTCTAATAGGAGAAAGAGAAAGCGAAACACCTTTGGCAGTTTGTATGGTAACTAAGGATTTATTAGGAAGATATTCTGCTAACAAAATTTTTCAAAAATTAAGCGAATCCTTTGGTTTAAAGGGAGGAGGTAAACCAGAACTTTCTCAGGGTAGTTTTAAAGAAAAAGTTAGCATAGATAAAATAAAAACCTTGTTACGACAAGAAATAGCAGGCTCCTAAAATGAAGTTTTATACCGTAGAGTGGATAGATAAAATCTTCAAAAATTACCAGAACGAAGAAAAAGCTTTTTTTATAGAAGATAAAGAAGTGTGTTTTCAACCAAAATACTTCCTTTGGGCTCTTTTACACATTTATAGCAAAAAAGAGCTTCCCTTTTTGGGGAATGACTTAAATTTAGAAGATTTGGAATTTATTTTGCAGCATCAGGAATTTGACTTTATGTATTTGGTAGATCTTTTAAGAAAAGATTTTGCTTTCTGGTTCAGAGAAAATATACTTTACAGAGATTTTACAGAATCCGCCTATTTTACGCTTGCTCAGGAATTTTTACTTCTTGAGGAACAACTAAGAAAACAGATTCAAATTCCTCTTCTTGATAAAATGAAAAAACTCATTCTTGACCTTGAAGAGATTGTTGAGGAAGGAAAGCCTCTTGATAAATTTGATAAAAAGAAGTTTTTTAGGCTTTTGAAGTTTTTTAATACCGTTGAAAAAATCAAAAAAACAAAGTGTTCAGAACTTGTTGAGAGAGCAAAAAATGCTGTAGAAAAGGCTTATAAAGATTCTGAAAAATTTGACTTTGAAATACCTTTAAATTCTGAAGAAGAACTTAAAAGGGCTTTAAAGGAAACTCTCAGTAAGAAAATTTTTTCAAATTTATAAAGATGTGAGTATAAAGATGGGAAAAAAGAAGGAAAAAAAAGAGGAAAAAGAGAAGGACACTAAAAAGCTTAAAGAAAAGGCAAGAGAAGTAATCAAAAGACTAAAAAAGGCTTATCCAGATGCTAAAATAGCACTGAATTTTGAAAACCCTGTTCAGCTTCTTGTAGCAACCATTCTTTCAGCTCAATGCACAGATGAAAGAGTAAATGAAGTAACGAAAGAGCTTTTTAAAAAGTATAAAACTGCTGAAGACTTTGCAAATGCTGATCTTGATGAGCTTGCTGAAGACATAAAAAGCACAGGTTTTTACAGACAAAAGGCTAAATATATAAAAGAAGCCTGCAAAATAATAGTAGAAAAACATAAGGGGAAAGTTCCCAAAACTATGGAGGAACTTTTAGAACTTCCGGGGGTTGCAAGAAAAACCGCAAATATAGTGCTTGCCAATGCCTATGGAATTGTTGAAGGGATTCCTGTAGATACTCATGTAAGAAAAGTTTCTCAACGCTTAGGACTTGTTAGTTCAAAACAACCTGAAAAAATGGAAAAAGAACTTATGGAAATAATTCCTAAAAAAGATTGGTTTTTATTTCCCTATCTTGTTCAGGCACACGGAAGAAAAGTTTGCCTTGGGAAAAAACCAAAGTGTGAAGAATGCATTTTAAACGATCTCTGCAATGCTTACCTATCCTAAAATTAATCCCGTTATCCTTAAAATAGGTCCTTTTTCAGTAAGATGGTATGGTTTGATGTATGTAATAAGTTTTTTCTGCTCTTTATTTCTTTGTAAGTATCAGCTTAAAGAAAGAGGTAAATCAGAGTTATATCCTTTTCTTGAAAATTTACTTTTTTACAGTTTTTTAGGACTCGTAATAGGTGCTCGTTTAGGATTATGTTTTTTTTATTATCCTGATTATTTTATAGCTCATCCACAGGAAATAATAGCTATATGGAAGGGAGGTATGTCTTTTCACGGAGGACTCATCGGAGCTATTTTAGCTGGATATATTTATATTAAACTTCACAGACAGTCCTTTTTGTGGTGGGCTGATCTTATTGTAGTTACAGCTCCAATTGGGCTTTTTTTTGGAAGAATAGGTAATTTTATCAATGGAGAAATATACGGAACTCCGAGTAACCTTCCCTGGGCAATGGTTTTTCCTGAAGGAGGACCTATTCCGAGACACCCCACCCAGCTATACGAAGGACTGGTTACAGGACTTTTTTTATTTTTGCTTCTCTGGAAATTACGCAAAAAAGAGTGGCTTCCAGGAACAAAACTTGCCCTATTTCTAATCTTATATGGTATCCTTAGATTTCTTTTTGAATTTTTAAGAGATCATACAGGAATGCAAACCTTACCTTTAATTTTTGGTTGGATGAGTATGGCTCAGGTGTTATGCTTAATTATGATATTATCCGGATTCCTTCTTCTATATTTCCTCAGGAAAGATTTTGTCAAGAAGGTTTTCTAATTTGACTGCAATTTCCTTTGCCACTTCAAAATGTTTTATAAAGGCGGATTTTGCGGATTTTGAGTTGAAAGCCTTGGAAAGGATTTTACAATTTTTACACAAAAGATTCCTAAACTTTTTTCCTGAAGGATTTTCAAGCTGAATTTTTGCATAAAGATTTGCATCCTGTTTAGCAAGCCTTTTTAAAATGTGAAGCTGTTTTAAAAAACTTGGGGTGGAAAGATATACCACATCTTCTAAAGAAAACTTAGAATCTTTTATAACCTTTGCCAGAAGTATAAGCCAGAAATGGTTTACTACCTGAACAAGAGCCATTATTTCATCGTGTTTTTTAGGAGAAATTTTAACAAGCCTTAGTCCTTCATCTGACATAACTTTTTTAAACCAATTAGCTACATTTTTTCCTCTCACAGGATAAAAGGCAATGGTTTTTCCTTTAAGATCCTTTTCGTAAGGACCAAAAAGAGGGTGAGTTGCCAGGATCTCTCCCTTTTTTAAAAAGTTTTTCATAATTTTGGTAGGCTCTCTTTTTAAGGAACATATATCAATTATCCAGTGATGATCTTTCACAAAAGGAGAAATTTCCTTAACAACTTCTGAAAAGGTTTCCATAGGAACTGAAATTAAAATAATTTTGTTTCTTTTGATAAGTTCAGTATTGGTAAGAGAAGTACTTATGTCTGAAATCTCGACAGAATAGCCTTTTTTTTCAAAAAGATTTTTAAAAAGATTTCCCATTTTTCCTTTTCCACCGATAATTCCAATTCTAAAGTTTTCATCCATTTAATCCCCCTTAAATAGTTTATGCTATTTCAGAAAGTTTTAATCTTTCTTCCCATCTTCGCATTAGTTCTTCTTTCAAAATGGGATAATTTTTAAGTTCTGGATCTTTTTCTATGAGCTTGAAGGCATCTTCTCTTGCTGAAAGAAGTATTTGGTAATCCCTTATGATGTCAGCCTTTTTAAATTCTAAATATCCTGATTGTTTCGTTCCAAGAAATTCTCCAGGTCCTCTTAACTTAAGATCTTCTTCTGCAATTTTAAATCCATCATTTGTTTGGCAAAGAACTTGAAGTCTTTTAAAAGCATCGCTATCCATGGAAATTTTATAGGCTATGAGAAAACAATAAGATTGATGCTCACTTCTTCCAACTCTTCCTCTTAATTGATGAAGCTGGGAGAGACCAAATCTCTCTGCATGCTCTATTATCATAACTGTTGCATTGGGCACATCAACTCCTACCTCAACAACTGTTGTAGAAACAAGAACCTGAATTTCGTTTCTTTTAAAAGCATGCATAATTTTTTCTTTTTCGTATGAGCTCATTTTACCATGTAAAATCCCAACTTTATATTCTGGAAAAACCTCTTTTTGAAGATATTCTCCATAGGTGGTTACTGCTTTTAAATCTAATTTTTCTGATTCTTCAATGAGGGGAAGGATAACATAAGCCTGGTGTCCCTTTTTGAGTTCTTTTTTTGTTTCTTCATAGGCTTTTTGTTTGTTATATTCAAGAAAAAGCTTTGTGATAACAGGTTTTCTTCCCTTGGGCATTTCGTCTATAATGGAAAGATCAAGATCTCCGTAGATAGTTAAGGCAAGTGTTCTGGGAATAGGAGTCGCAGTCATAACAAGGGTATCAGGGATCAATCCTTTTGCCTTTTCTCTTAGGGCTGCTCTTTGTAAGACTCCAAAACGATGCTGTTCATCAATAATTACTAAACCAAGCTTTTTAAAATCTACTTTTTCCTGAAAAAGGGCATGAGTTCCTATTACAAAATTTATAAACCCTGTAGAAAGTCCGTGATAAATTTCCCTTTTTTTGGCAGGTGGTATCCCTCCTGTGAGAAGGGCTGTATGAATTCCCATAATTTGAGCGTACTGTCTGAAATTGTAATAGTGCTGTTCTGCCAGAATTTCTGTGGGAGCCATAAGAGCCACCTGATAACCGTTTTCTATAGCTATAAGAGCTGCAATAAAAGCAACTACAGTTTTACCACATCCTACATCTCCCTGAAGAAGTCTATTCATAGGATATGCACTTGCCATATCTCTTTTAATTTCCTCTATAACTCTTTTTTGAGCAGAAGTTAACTCAAAAGGTAATTTTTTGATAAAATCAGAAACGAGTTTGCTTTCTACATTAAAACTAATACCCGTTTCCTTTCTAATCTTTCCTTTTCTCAAACCAAGAGCAAGTTCTAAGAAAAAGAATTCGTCAAAGGCGAGACTTTTGTGATAAATACTCTCTTCCCTTTTTAGCAGATTTATATCCTCTGAAACTTTTGGAAAATGAAGATTTTTAATAGCAGAACTTAAAGGGAGAAGTTTTCTCTTTTTCAAGATTTCCATTGGAATGTAATTATCTAAATAATCTCCATATTCTTCAACCGCGGATTTCATAATTTTCCTGAAGTATTTTTCTGAAACCCCTTCTATAGAAGAATAGACAGGCACAATGTATCCTATTTCTGTAGCAAGCTTTTCTTCATCTCCTTCTTCAATAAGTTCTGGATGAATCATTTCTAAATCCCTTCCAAATCTTGAGACCTCTCCAATAGCATAAAAACTTTTCCCAGGTGCAAGAAGATTTCTCCATACCCTTTCGTTGAAATTAAACCATTTTAAGGTCAAAAAACCTGTTCCGTCTGTTAAGTAGGCATAAAATATTTTTCTTTTATAAAGATGAGAGGTTCCGCTTTTAAGAATTTCTCCAAAAACTACAGCTCTTTGTCCTTCCTTTAAATCTCCTATGGGTGTAATTTTTCTTCTGTCTTCATAATCTCTCGGCAAAAAATAAAGCAAATCTTCCAAAGTATGGATACCTTTTTTGGCAAGTTTTTTAGCAATCTGAGGTCCTATACCCTTTAAAGATTGAACAGGTTGTTTTAAAATTTCTTTGTATCTGAAATAAGTATCAAGAGAAATCTCAGCTTCCCTAATTTCATCATCTTTATAAATTTCTTTCTCAGATGTTTCAAAGCTATTTAAATTTTCTTTTTTAATAGAGTTTAAAGATTTAACTAAGTTTATTATTTTGATTATTCTTTCTTTTTTTTCTTCTAAGGAAATGTTTTCAAAATTTTCGCAGAGTTTTAAAAGCTTTTCTTTAGCGTCTTTAATGTCTTCAGGAGCTTTTTCTATAAGGAATCTCAGAGTTTTTTCAAGCCCTTTAGTTTTACAAAGATTTACAAAATTTTTTTTAGAGACAAATTCAAGGGGTCTTAAAATTTTAGAAATCCAATCCTGTAAACCGGATCCGTTTTTCTTTAGCATTGCAAGTTCTTATAAGGACTTACTAAAGAGTCTCCAAAGGTAGATTTAAAAAGCTTTTCAAGTAAAAAAGCCTTTTCTAAATTTCCGTGTTTTAAGGCACCTTTGTAAAATATTTCAAACTTTTTTTTAGCCTCAGCATAAAGCATAAGCTTTTGTTCTAATTTTAAATCTTTTTGATAGTTCTTAAAGAGCTTTATAAGGGCAAGGGTTCTGTAGTAATCAAGCCCCTTCATAGAAGAGAGCTGATCAGGTCTTCCCCCGCTTTTAATTACAAGATGCTCCTTTATAAGTCCGATAGGCATTTTTAGAGAAACTCTGAGCCAAAACTCGTAATCCTCACATACTGGAAATTCTTCATCAAAAAGCCCAACCTCTTCAAAAACCTCTTTTTTAATAAGAACAGTGGAAATAGAAACCACACAGAGTTTTATGGCTCTGTCAAAAAACCAACCCTCAGCTTTCTGATGGATTTTTTTGGGATTTATTTTTCTTTCACCCTTATACCAGATTTCTTCTGTTTGAACAATTTTATAGCAAGGATTTTTTTCAAAAAATTTAACTTGCTTTTCCAGTTTTTCAGGAACAAAGCAGTCATCACTATCAAGAAAGGCAATAAACTCTCCCCTTGCCTTTAAAATACCAATATTTCTTGTATGAGAAACCCCTTTGTGAGGTTTTCTCACATAGATAAGGGGATATTTACTGACTAAATAAGGGGTTTTATCAGTTGAGCCGTCATCAACTACAATTAATTCCCAATCTTTAAAAGTTTGAGCAAAAACACTTTCTATGGCTTTACTAAGTATGTAAGCTCTGTTATAAGTGGGAATAATAACACTTACTAAAGGTTTTTTCATTAATAAATATTTTAATAGCATAATCTAAAGTTTTAAACTAAGTCAAACCAGTGAATCAATGGATTTCATTAGAATCTTCAAATCTTTCTTAAATTTCCTTTAAGAGTATAATTAAAATCTAATATGGATGAGCTTGAGATTAGGAAAAAGCTTACAATTATTTTTACTTTGATTCTAAGTGTTATATTTTTGGGAACAACTGGATATATGACCATAGAAAAATTAGATTTTTTAAACGCTTTGTATATGACTGTAATTACTGTTGCAACTGTAGGTTTTAAAGAGGTAAAGGATTTAAGTGAAGCAGGAAAACTTTTTACTATAATACTTATTTTTAGTGGTTTTGGTGTTTTTGCCTATGCCATGACAACAGGGGCAAAAATTTTAATAGAAGGCGAATTAAAGGAGGTGTTTAAAAAAAGAAAAATGAAAAAAGAAATTGATGCCTTAAAAAACCATTACATTGTGTGCGGTTATGGAAGAATGGGAAGTATCCTTTGTAAAGAACTTAAAGCAAATCAGGTTGATTTTGTAGTTATTGAAAAGTTTGAAAAAAATTTAAAGGATGCTGAAAACTTACTTTATATTGTAGGAGATGCTACCAAAGATGAGACTTTAAAAGAAGCCGGTATTGAAAGAGCAAAGGGAATAATTACTCTTCTTCCTTCTGATGCAGAAAATCTTTATGTGGTTGTAAGTGCTAGAGCTTTAAATCCCAAAATTTACATAGTTGCTCGTGCTACAGATGAGGAAGCAAAAATTAAATTAAAAAGAGCTGGTGCAGACAAAGCTATAAGTCCTTATTACATAGGTGGTTTAAGGATAGCTCAATCTATACTCAGACCTAATGTTATAGATTTCTTAGAATTTGCTACTGGTTCAGAATATAAAGAGATTCAAATTGAAGAAATAAAGGTTTCGGAAAATTCAAAATTTGTGGGTAAAACCTTAAAAGAATCTAAAATAGGAAAAGAATTTGGAATTATAATAATAGGTATAAAGAGAGCTAATGGAAAGATAGAATTTAATCCGTCTGCTGAAACCTTTATAGAAGCAGGCGATACCCTCATTGCTTTAGGTAAATCTGAAAATCTTTATACCTTTTCTCAGATTGCAAAAGGTGAAAGTATAGTCTGAGGGAGGGTATATTATTAAAAAGATTTTTGTTATAGGTGGAACAGGTTTTATAGGTTCTCACATTATTCCTGCGCTTTCTAAAGAAGGATACAAGGTTTATGTTCTTGTAAGAAGTGAAGAAAAAGCAAAAAGATTGCTTCCCATTTATAAACCTATTTTGGGAGATCCAACAAAAACAGGAGATTGGCAGAATTATTTGAAAGAAGCTGATATAGTAATAAATCTGGCTGGGCAAAACATATTTTCAAGATGGAACGAAAGCTACAAAAAATTGATTTTAGAAAGTAGAGTAAAGGCAACAGAAAATGTAGTTTCCTCGATAAAAGAGGGAGCATTACTTATAAATGCTTCAGCTATAGGATATTATGGAGATAAGGGAGATAGCCTTGTTACAGAGGAGGCTTCTGCTGGAGATGACTTTTTAGCAAAAACCTGTATTGAGTGGGAAAAAAGTGCTTTAAAAGCTGAGAAAAAAGAAGTTAAAGTAATTATTACAAGATTTGGGATTGTTCTTGGGAAAGGCGGAATGCTTTCCAAAATTTTGCCAATTTTCAAATTGGGATTGGGAGGAACTCTTGATAAGGGTAATCAGTGGTTTTCCTGGATTCATATAAAAGACCTTGTTTCTGCTATGCTTTTTTTAATAAAAAGTGAAAAAGAAGGAATATATAATTTCGTCTCTCCTAAACCTGTAACTAACAAAGAATTTACCAAAACTCTCGGGGAGATCCTTAGAAGACCAACAATTTTTACTGTTCCTGTTTTTCTTCTAAAACTTGTATTTGGAGAACTTGCAAATGCGATTACTTATAGTATTAAAGCCTACCCTAAAAATCTCTTAGAGCTTGGTTTTAAATTTAAATTTGAAGAAATAAAAGAGGCTTTAAAAGATATAATCCAACATGAAAAAAATTAAACTCAAAAATTTCATTTTTTTATTTTTAGCGTTAATTTTGTTGACATCTTGTGAAACCAAAGAAAGGGCAGTAGAAAAAATAAAGGTATCTTTAAGTCATATACCCTTTATCAAAAACTATATCACTCTTTATCCTGCTCCAGAAAAACTTTATACTGAAACCGAAGATTTAATGAATCAACTTAAATACTATAAAGCTCAAGAGGTATTTAAGGATGAGTACGAAAAGGTTTTAAGTTTGTGGGAAAAAGCTAAGGATCTCTATCAAAGTAAATATTATAAATCTGCTGAAAAAGAATTGAAGAAAGTCAATTCCATGGCAAAAGAACTTCTTAAAAAGGTAAAAACCTATAAAGAAACTTTAAAGACTTCAGCTCTAAATAAATATAAAAAAATGGAAGAATTAGCAGAGCAGGTTCTTAAAAATGCCAAATCCGAAGAAAAAAGGCTTCAAATAAAGCTTTATCTATGGAAGCTTAAAACCCTTATAGATATGGAAAATTACAATGAATTTGAAAAGGAATTGCAGAATCCTCCCTTTTAATCAGTTTGATAAGAACTTTTTCTGGCTTTTCATTTCCTCAGGAGCATTGGTTGGATTTTTGCCTCCTTGTCCAGGAACTTTTGGTTCTTTGGAAGGATTAATTTTTTTCTGGTTTTTTAAAGATTTATCCTTATTAAAACAGGCTCTTTTAATTATGGCTATTATCTTTCTCGGAGTAATAAGTTCTGGGTTTACTTCTCAGATTTTAAAAGAGAAAGACCCAGAGATTGTAGTGATAGATGAAATAGCAGGAATGTGGATAGGTGTTATGGGAAAACATACTCTGTTGGAATTTCTTTTAGCTTTTATTGTTTTTAGAGTTATAGATATAAAAAAACCTTATCCTCTTAAAAAAAGTGAAAAACTTCCTTGTGGATGGGGAATAATGGCTGATGATTTAATAGCTGGAGCTTTAACCAATCTTTTCGTAACAGTGTTTTTACACTTGCCAAATACTTTTCTATAATATAAGATATTTTTAGAGAAATGATTGGCGCCTTAATTTTTATTGGAGATGAACTTATTTGTGGGGCTATTGACAATACTAATAGTGTTTTTGCAGGCAAAATGCTTACTTCTTACGGATTTGAAATAGGTGAGATAGTTATACTTCCTGATGAGATAGAAATTATTTCTGAATACTTGAGAAAACTTTCTGAGAAATACGATTTTTTAATAGTATCAGGGGGACTCGGACCAACAGACGATGACTTAACTAATTTAGCTGTTTCAAAAGCATTTAATTTGAAATTGGTAGAAAATAAAGAGTTTCTCTCTGCCATCTTTTTTGCAAAAGAATACAAAGATTCTCAAAAATTGGCAAGTAAAATGGCATTACTTCCAGAGGGAGCTATTCCTTTATCAAAAGATTTTTCTTCTGCAGGATATACTTTAGAAATAAAAAACAAGTTTCTTTTCTTTCTTCCTGGAGTACCCTACCAGTTTGAAAATCTTTTAGAAAATGAAGTTATTCCCCGACTTCTTAAATTAAGTCCCGAAACCAAAAAACGAGTTTTCAAAACCTTAAGATTTTTTGATTTAAATGAAACGGATTTAAATCAGTTTATAAAAAGCTTTTCAGAAGATTTTCTATCTAAAATTAAGATAGGATATTATCCGGTTTTTCCGGAATTGAAATTGATTTTGCAGGGAAAAAAGGAAGAAGAAATTAGGGATTTTACCCAAAAAATCAAAGATAGATTTTTTTTGTATCTTGTCAGTGAAAATGACCAAGGTTTACCTGAAGTTATAGGAGAGTGTCTTAAAGAAAGAAAAGAAAAACTTGCTGTTGCTGAATCTTGTACAGGTGGTTTTCTTTCCTCTCTTATTACTTCTGTTTCTGGAAGTTCTCTTTACTTTGACAGAGGGTTTGTTACATACAGTCCTGAAAGCAAGGTTGAACTTCTTGGAGTAAAAAAGAGCACCATAGAAAAGTTTGATGTAGTGAGTTATGAAGTTGCAATGGAGATGGCAGAAGGGGTAAGAGAAAAAACAAAGGTTGATTATTCTTTAAGTCTTACAGGTTTTGCCGGTCCAACTGGTGGAACTCCTGAAAATCCTGTGGGAACAGTATATATAGGTTTCTCTTATAAAAATAAAGTAAAAGCCTTTAGATTTAATTTTACAGGAAATAGAAAGCAGATACAGATTCTGGCAAGCTATACCGCTCTTGATATTTTGAGGAGGTATCTTTTCTATGGTGAGGGCTTTTTTAGCTATAGATTTGCCACAGGAGTTAAAGAAAGAACTTTATAGTCTTAGTAAAATTGATATCCCAGAAAGCATAAAATTAAAATGGGTAGAAGAGGAAAATCTTCATTTGACTCTTCGCTTTTTTGGAAATGTATCAGAAAATCTTGTAGAAAATATATACAAGAAATGTAAATCCGTTTGTGAAGAAATCCTTCCTTTTGAGCTTGAACTCGATACAGCTGGTTATTTCCCTTCTCAAGGAATTCCCAGAGTGGTTTGGATTGGAATAAAGGATTTTTCAAATAACATTTTTAAGCTTTACGATTCGCTGAAAAAGGCATTAAAACCTCTTAAACTTAAAAACAGGAATGAAGAGTTCCATCCCCATATAACTCTTCTTAGGATAAAAGAAAAGACAGATGAGAAAACTTTAAGAAAATTTATCGAAGAACTGAAAAGGTCTGCTTTAAAGTTTAAGGGTAAAAAGTTTTATGTTAAAGAAATTGTTCTTTATAAAAGTGATTTGCATCCTTCTGGTCCAAAATATACACCTTTAAAATACCTACCTTTAGGAGTGAAAAATGTTTAATTTGCAGGATTTTTTTCTAAAAATTTACTCATCCACAATAAGAGTCGCCTATAATCTTGTAATAATAATTCTTATTTTTGTAACTGCTGTAATAATTATCAGGACGGTTTCTGAGCTTGGATACACTATTACTGAAAAGACAGTAAGACTTGGGATTAAGGAGTTAGTGATAAATGTTTTATCACTGATAGTAATTCTTGAGCTTATAAGAGCCTTTGTAGAATACTTTGAGCACCATCAGGTGCATATAGAGATTCTTATTGAAGCAATAATAGCCTTTCTTATAAGAGAGTTTATGATATTTCTTTTTGAAGGAAAATTTTCAGGTATGGATGTTTTTTGGTGGTCACTTGGCATTTTCTTTCTTGTTTTTGCAAGAGGTGTAGCAATTATTTTTAAGCCAGAAAAAGATTCTTTAAAGGATTTAAACGAGTTTATGATTAGACTCAGAGAAAAAAGAGAAGGTGAAAAAAGAGGAACTTAATGAAAAGAAAAATTCTTTTTATACTTTTTCTTTTTTTGGGATTTTGTATTGCCTTTGCCTTCAAAAAAAACGGAACCTCAAAAGAGAAACCCGATTACGGGGATGCTCTCGTTATAGGTTCTGTTGCTGATGCAAGTATACTCGTTCCCATGATAGCAACAGATGTTACGAGTCATACCGTTGCAGGACATATCTTTCTCGGCGTGGTTAAATATGCTCCAGATTTAAAAATAGTGGGTGAACTTGCTGAAAGGTTTGAAGTTTCTCCTGATCAAAAAACCATTACCTTTTATCTTAAAAAAGGGGTTAAATGGGAAGACGGAGTAGAAGTTACTGCAGAAGATGTTTATTTTGGATTTAAACTCATAACCTCTCCGCAAGTTCCCTCTCCTTATGCAAGTGATTTTTCAGAAGTAAAGGAGTTTAAAATTATTGATCCTTATACATTTAGAGTAACTTACAAAAGGCCCTTTGCTCTTGCCCTTTCTTCCTGGGGAAATCTGGTTGTTTTGCCAAAGCATATTTTAGAAGGAAAAAGTCTTGATTATCTCAGAAATATATTTGGAAGAAAACCTATAGGAAATGGACCTTTTAAACTCGAAAGATGGAAAACCCAGCAGGAAATCATTTTAAAATATAACCCTCTTTATTACGAAGGAAGACCCTACTTAAACTATATAATTTATAGAATTATTCCTGACCCTTCAACCCTTTTTATGGAATTAAAATCAGGAGGGGTAGACTGGGTTTCTCTTACTCCACTTCAATATTTAAAACTTCAAAGAGAAGGCACACTAAAAAGCGAATTTAATGTTTACAAATATTCATCCTTTTCTTTCACTTATATAGGCTACAATCTTAGGCATCCCTTTTTTAAGGATAAAAGAGTTAGAAAAGCTTTGTGTTATGCTATCAATAAAGAGGAAATAGTTAAGGGAGCACTTTTAGGGCAGGGAATACCTGCTTATGGACCGTATAAACCTGATACATGGTTTTACAACAAAGAAATAGAAAAATCCTGCCCATACAATCCTGAAAAGGCTCTTAAACTTTTGCAAGAAGCGGGATTTAAGAGAAATAAAAAAGGAATTCTTGAAAAAGATGGAAAGCCTTTTGAATTCACACTACTTGTAAATCAGGGGAATCTTCCGAGGCTTCTTGCTGCTCAAATCATTCAAAGAGAACTTTCTAAGTTAGGAATTAAAGTTAACATAAGGGTTATGGAGTGGACAACTCTTATACATCAGTTTATTGATACAAGAAGGTTTGAGGCAGTAATTCTTGGATGGGCAACAGGTCCTGATCCAGATTTATATGACATATTCCATTCATCTAAAATAAAACCTCCAGGGCTTAATTTCGTCGGATACTCAAATCCAGAACTTGACAGACTTTTAGAAGAGGGAAGGTATACCTTAGATAAAGAAAAAAGAAAAAAAATCTATTACAAAGTACAGGAAATACTTGCTGAAGATCAGCCTTACACTTTTTTATATATTCCTGTAAGTCTTGAAGCGATACACAAAAGATTTCATGGAATTAAGCCAGCACCCATTGGTATAGGTTATAATATAGAAAGGTGGTGGGTTCCAAAAAGAATGCAAAAGTATCTAATACCTTAAATTTTTTATTTTTTCTTCTACGAAATTAACGATTTCTTCTGCAAGTTCTACTGCCGTAATCCTTCTTCAATTGGATTTTTTCTCAAAGGTTTGTTTTTGATTGAAATTATTTTAAAAAATTTTAAACTATTTTAATTACTTTGTAAAGGAAAAAATATGAAAATAACGGTTGTTGGTGGAGGTAGTTGGGGAACAGCCCTTGCCAAAATATTAGCTGAAAAGGGATTTGAGGTCTTACTTTTTGTCAGAAGAGAAGCAGTTGTAGAGGCTATTAACAAAGAAAATGAAAATCCCTTTTACCTACCAGGTATTAAGCTTCCTAAAAAACTTAAAGCAACTCTTGATCCAGAAATAGCCTTTAAAAATTCTGAAATTCTACTCTGGGCTATTCCTTCTTTTGCTTTAAAAGAAGTGGTTAAAACTTATAAAAAATTTGTGGATAAAATTTTATATCACATTTCAGGTATAAAAGGTATAGATTTTAATACTGAGAAAACTCCTTACACTATTTTAAAAGAAGAACTTTCAGCAAAAGTTAATATCTTTGTTTTGGGTGGTCCCTCCTTTGCTAAAGAAGTAGCAAAGGGATTACCAACTGCAGTCGTTTTAGCAGGAGAAAATGAAGAAGAAACCAAAAAAATGCAAGAACTTTTAGCTGTGCCTTATTTTAGAGTGTATAGAAGTGATGATCCTATAGGAGTAGAAATTGCAGGTGCTTTAAAAAATGTGATTGCTATTGCTTCTGGTATTAGTGATGGATTGGGACTTGGTCTCAATGCCAGAGCAAGTCTTATAACAAGAGGTCTTTTAGAAATCATTCGTTTAGGTGTAAAACTTGGAGGAAACCTACAAACTTTTTACGGACTTGCAGGAATGGGAGATCTTGTTTTAACCTGCACAGGAGCTCTTTCAAGAAATTATCAAGTAGGTTACAGACTTGGTAAAGGTGAAAAACTTGAAAATATTTTAACAGATTTAAGGCAGGTAGCAGAGGGAGTTAAAACCGCTAAAGTAGTTAAAAATCTCGCTAAAAAGCTTGAAGTGGAAATCCCCATTTGTGAGGAGGTTTATAAAGTTCTTTATAAAAAAGAGTCTCCTCAAGAGTGTTTAAAAAGGCTTTTATCAAGAAGCCTAAAAAAAGAATTTGAGCAATAAGGAGGATGAAAAGGTATGGAGGATGTTAAATTTAAACTTCTAATTCATGTCCCCGATTCTAAAAGATTTGAAGCAGCTTTAAAAATGTCAAAAAATTTTGTTACAGCTTTAAAGGATAAGTATTCTGTAAGAATAGTGGTTAATTTTGAGGGAATTACTGTATTGAATGATTTTAAACCATATGAAAATATTTTTAAGGAGGTTATCTCTTTAGGTATTGAAGTTTATTTTTGTGAAAATGCTTTAAAAGGATTTAACATACCTTTTGAGAAGGTTCCAGAAGGAGGAAAAACCATTCCTGCTGGAATTGTTGCTCTTGTTGAGTGGCAAAATGAAGGTTATAGGTATGTAAGAGCTTAAACTTATTTTTCTACAAAAATTTTTACTTCTCCTTCTTTTTTAACTACATTTATAACTACATCGTCTCCATACCTTTTTAGATAGAGATCAACCTTTCCTCCTTTTACTTTAAGATCTTTTATCCATACTTCTTCAAGAAAATTTGGAAGCACTGGGTGTTTAAAATAAATTTCGTTTTTTTCAAAGGAAAGCCCCAAACAACCCTGAAGAATTAAAAAGACAGAACCAGCAGACCAAGCCTGTGGATGGCAAGCAACTGGATAATGGGTGGGTCCTTCATGAGGTCTTCTTTCAAATCCACAAAAAAGTTCTGGAATTCTGTGTAACTTAAAAAATGTGCTTGCTTCAAAAAGAGTTTTTAATATTTTTAATGCTTCATTTTTGAGATCGTAGAGTGCCATACCAAAAGCTATTAAAGCATTGTCATGAGGCCATACTGAACCATTGTGATACGAAAGAGGATTGTATCTTGTTTCTAAAGAAGAAAGAGTTCTTATACCCCATCCAGAGAAAAAATGTTTTTCAAAAAAGACCTCTGCAATTTTCTTTGCTTTAGCTTTGCTGATTGCCTTACTAAAAAGAAGATGTCCAGCATTACTTGTCCTCACTCTGCAGGGTCTTTTATCTCCATCTAAAGCTAAAACGAAAAAATTGAGTTCTTCATCCCAAAATTTTTCTTCAATAAGTTCTTTTAATTTTTCAGCTTCTTTTTCCCACTTTAAAGCCAATTCTTTTTCACCAAGAATTCTTGCTAATTTTGCTCCTTCTCTTTTTGCCTTATATATATATCCCTGTACTTCAACAAGAGCAATAGGAGGTTTAGCAAGTTTTCCGTCTTCATAAAAAACGCTGTCTTCCGAATCCTTCCAGCCTTTATTTATCAGTCCTTTCTCAGAGGGTACATATTCCACAAATCCGTCCTTATCAAGGTCTCCATACTCATCTATCCAAGAAATAGCCATTAATATATTTTTCCATATAGTCTTAATAAATTCCAAATCTCCTGTTCTTTCATAGTATTTACTTGCTAAAACTACAAAAAGAGGTGTTGCATCAACACTTCCATAATATTTAGAAAAAGGTATTTCTCCAGTTGATGCCATTTCCCCTTTTCTTATTTCATGCACAATTTTGCCAGGTTGAGCATCGGTCTCTTGATTAAACTCCTTAGCCTGATGTGAAGCTAAAAAAGAAAGAGTTCCTTTAGCAATAGAAGGATTTATCCATAAACATTCCATAGCTGTTATAATACCATCCCTTCCGAAGATAGTATTAAACCAAGGAACACCTGCATAAGGATAAGGACCATAAGGAGTAGAGGTTGTAAGCATTACTATGTCAGCCCAGGATCTCTTAAGCCATTGATTAAATTGTTCATTAGAGGTGTAAATTTTGCAACTTCTATCCTCCCAATTCTTTAAACGTAACTTTATGTAGTGTAAAGCTTTTTTATAAGTACAATTTTTGGGATTTTTGTTTTCTATTAAGCACTTAGTAGTTAAATAAAAAGAAAAGCTTTCTTTAGGAGACAACTTAATTTTATAGATAGCTTTATTTGAAAAAATTTCTTCTGGAGGTGGATTAAAAATTATATCTGTTTCTCTTTTAACATTGTCAAGCCCTTCATAAATAAATCTTATTCGGCTTTTTTCTGTTTCTAAAGGCAAAAACTTTCCCTTTTTAATTCTCTTAAATCCTCTAACTTCAAATATATCTGCAAAATCATTATTAAAGTAGAAATTAAGTTCAAGTTCTACAGGAGATGTAAAAAAGTTTTTAATATATATCTTTTCATAACAACAATTTTCGTACATAAATTTTGACCTCAAAATGTGAATATTTCCCTTAGGAATCAAAATTTCTCCATTTTTTACTATATCAGGATTTGTAAGGTCAGCAGTAAAAATTGAATTGTCATCTTTAACTGCAGAGCTTAAAAGAATTGGAATTTCATCAAAAATGTAAAGTTTGCAATAAGAAAGAAATCTTGTTCCTTCGTAATAAATTCCTTCTTCCGGGTTTTTTTCTATATCTATATTTCCGTAAGCATCAAATATAGCAAATCCTTCTTCGTGTTTTAATGTATAAGTTTCTATGAAGGGATTTTCTTTCATTCTTAGACAGCTTTGAGCAAAGCCTCTCTTGAAGTTATTTTCTGATAAACACGCACATAATCTTCAGCCATTCTTTTTGCAGTAAACCGTCTTTCAAAGCTTTCTCTACAGGATCTTCTGTCAATATCTTTTACTTTATCAAGTGCTTTAACTGCAGAATCAATGCTTTCAACTATAAAACCGGTTTTCCCATCTTCAATTATTTCAGGAACAGAACCGCATTTCCAGGCTACGACAGGGGTTCCGCATGCAAGAGCTTCAATCATAACAAGTCCAAAGGGTTCAGGCCAGTCTATCGGAAAGACAAGAGCATAAGCTTTTCCCAAAAATTCATTTTTTTCTTTTTCTCCTATCTCTCCTATAAATTCTACCCAGGGGCTTTTGAGCATTGGTTTTATTACTTCTTTAAAATACACCTCATCTGCTTTATCTACCTTAGCTGCAATTTTTAGTTTCATACCAAATTTTTCAGCAATTTCAATAGCTCTATCTGGTCTTTTTTCGGGGGAAATTCTTCCAAGAAAAGCAAGATAATCCCCTTTTTCAGGATAAAATTTGTATAAATTTTCTGGAAGCCCATGATAAACCGTTGCTTGCCAATTAAGCCATGGTAGAGGTTTTCTTTGGGCATTTGAAATTGAAACGAAAGGAGCATCCTTAAATTTTTTGAAAAATGGAACATATTCTGATAAATCAAGTCTGCCGTGTAAGGTAGTAATAAAAGAAATATTGTATCTTGTTGCTAAAGGAAGATGTAAGTATTCTATGTGAAAGTGAATTATATCAAAAATTTGAGCTCTTTTAAAGACTTCTTCAAGCATGTATAAATGCCATATTAAAGAATCTCTACAATTTTTATCAAGTCTTAAAGAACGAGGACATATTGGAATAAGCTGAGCACTTGTTTGAGAATCTCCGCTTGCAAAAAGAACTACTTCGTGCCCCATTTTAACAAGTTCTTCTGTTAAATAAGAAACTACTCTTTCTGTTCCACCGTAAAACTTAGGTGGCACACTTTCGTAAAGAGGAGATACTTGCGCGATACGCATATTTTCCTCCTTTTTTATGAAAAAAATTATTAGGAATTTGAATTTAGATTGTTAAATAAAAAATAAGAATTTTAAACAAAAAGACAAGTAAGGCTTTTTAATCTAACCAAATAATTTGGTTTTCTAAGACCTCTTTAAAAAAACGAGTATTTTTTAACTTTTCAAGTTCTTCTTCTGTATATACAAAGACATCTGTAGGAATGGGAAGTTCTGAAGTATCAAACTTTAAAGGTCTTTTAAAAATAGGCATTTTTTCCTTTTCTACCACAATTAAAATATCAAGGTCACTTCCTACTCCCCAATTACCTTTCGCATAAGAACCAAACAAACCTATCTTTTTTACTTCAGGATGATTTTTCTTAATTTTAACAATCCAGCTTTTTAGAGCTTTTTCAATTTCTTCCTTAGTAACCCATTTTAGAACTGACGAATTCAATGATCTTACTGGCATAATTTATAGCCTCTTCTGCCTGTAGTTTCCCAAAATGTTCAAAAGGAGCACCATCTGGAAATCCATTAGGATATCTTGTTGGAATATAATACAAATCTAAAACTTTTGCTATTTCTATAAGTTCAGAAGGAACTTCAATAGGTAATTCTTGTAAAAGTTTAGAAATAGAATGTCCCCAAGCTTCCTGTTTAAAATGTAAGTGTAAGGCTTTTACTGCCTTTTCTGCAGATTGATGAGAAGCAAAACAAGCCCATTCAAAATTTTCATGCTCTAAAGAAATTTTTGCATGTTCTAAATCTCTTAAAGCTTGTTTAAACCAATCTTTGCTTCTATCTGCCATTCATTAAAATGTAGATAAGAAGGTTTTTTTTAGCTTTTCTATAAATTCTTCTACTCCTTCAAGCTTGTCAAACTCAAAAATAAGATAGGTTTTTTTCTTTTTCATTCTTACCTGAACTTGAGTTCCTACAAGTCTACTTAATTCTTCAGAAAGATTTATAAGATCTGGATCAGGCTCTTTTTTCTTCTTTTCCTGAATTTTTCCACCTTGAAGCTGAGTTACAAGCCTTTCTGTCTCTCTTACGGAAAGACCTTTTTCAAGTATGAGATTTCTCACATAAAGTTGTTTTTCCTCTGAATCAAGGGAAAGAAGTGCCTTTGCATGTCCTACAGTTAACCTTTCTTCTAAGAGATCTTCTTGAATAAGGGGAGGCAGTTTTAAAAGTCTTAAAAGATTTGCAATAGTTGTTCTATCTTTTCCTATTTTTTCTGCTATCATTTCCTGAGTATATCCAAATTTCTCAATAAGAGTTTTATAACCTAAAGCCTCCTCCAAAGGATTTAAATTTTTTCTTTGAAGATTTTCTATAAGTGCGATAACCATTGCCTCTTCATCAGAAATGTTTTTTACAATAGCAGGAACCTCTTTTAACCCTGCTTTTTTAGCAGCCCTTAATCTTCTTTCCCCTGCTACACACTCATAAATTCCTCCACCCTTTTCTCTCACCAAAATAGGTTGTAAAATTCCTTTTTCTTTTATAGACTTTACAAGCTCTTCAAAAGCTTCATCTTCTTTAAATTGGACTCTTGGTTGAAAAGGAGAGTATAAAATGTTTTCCAGAAGAATATATTTTATGCTTTCTTCTTCCACTTCTGGAATAAGTTCGGATAATCCTTTTCCTAAAGCTTTTCTCTTCATTTTAGTTTTCTAAAATAGGTGGAATAAATTTCATATTTACTTCTTTTTCTATTTGATAAGCAAGGCTTAATACCAAGTCGTCTTTAAAGTGTTTTCCAATTACTTGTATACCAACTGGAAGATTATTTGAAGTAAGACCAACAGGAACACTTATTCCAGGAAGACCTGCTAAATTTACAGGAATAGTAAAAATATCTGAAAGATACATTTGTAAGGGATCAGAAATCTTTTCTCCGATTTTAAAAGGTGGGGTTGGAGTAACAGGAGTTAAAATGAGATCTACCTCTTTAAAGGCATTTAAAAAGTCCTGTAAAATTAAGGTTCTTACTTTTGAAGCTTTGAGGTAAAAGGCATCGTAGTATCCAGCAGAAAGGGCATATGCTCCAAGCATTATTCTTCTTTTTACTTCTTTTCCAAAACCAAGGGCTCTACTTTTTTTATACATCTCAATAAGGTTTTTAGACTCAGCTCTAAATCCATACTTTACTCCGTCATAGCGGGCAAGATTAGAAAAAGCTTCAGCTGGTGCAATTATGTAATATGTAGCTACTGCATATTCCGTATGAGGAAGGCTTATTTCCTTTACTTCGTGTTTTTTCTTTAGTCTTTCTATAACTTCTAAAATCTTTTTGGTCATCTCTTGATCAATCTCTCCTTCAAAATACTCCTTTGGAAGCCCTATTTTAAAAGAAGCTTTTTCGTTTTCTCTAATGGATTTTAAAAAATCTGGAACGGGAACGGGTGCTGAGGTTGAGTCTTTAGGATCGTGTCCTGCTATGATTTGTAGTAAATAAGCAGTATCTTCTACATTTATAGCAATAGGACCAATTTGATCAAGGGAAGAGGCAAAGGCAACAAGTCCAAAACGGGAAACAAATCCATAAGTAGGCTTCATTCCTACAACACCGCAAAAGGAAGCGGGCTGTCTAATAGAACCACCTGTATCTGAACCAAGAGAACCAAGTCCCATTCTGCTTGCAACAGCAGCAGCTGAACCTCCTGATGATCCACCAGGAACCCTTTCTAAATCCCAAGGATTACGGGTTGGAAAAAAAGCAGAATTTTCAGTAGAAGATCCCATAGCAAACTCATCTAAATTAGTCTTTCCTATAAAAATCGCCCCCTCATTCTTTAATCTTTCTATAACTGTAGCATCATAGGGAGAAATAAAATTCTGTAAAATTTTTGATGCACAAGTTGTAGGAAGTCCTCTAATACAAATGTTATCCTTTATAGAAATAGGAATCCCGAGAAGCTTTTTTTCTTCCCCTTTTTGAATAGCCTTATCTGCCTCTTCTGCAGCTTCAAGAGCTTTTTCTTCATTTACATAAAGAAAAGCTTTTACCTTTTGATCTATTTTTTTTATATGATTTAAAGTTTCAAGAACAAGCTCTTTACTACTTATTTTCTTTTCTCGAAGTAACTTTACAGCTTTACAAATAGTCAATTTCTTTAAATCAATTTCTGCCATTTCTCCTCCTACGCTAAGAAAAATTCTTGCTAATCTACCTAAATTATATAAAATTAATTTTAAAAGGGAATGTCTCGAAAAATAAATTCTCAAACAAATTTTAGATGGTGATAGCTAAAAAGTTTATAGGCTACACATTTTTACTGTTATTTTTGTGCTTTATTACCCTCTCAATTTATTCTTATAATCCCTATGACCCGGGAATAGGAGTATATGGAGCTTCTGAAGTTAAAAACTGGGGAAGCCTTTTGGGTGCATATTTAGCTTCTGTAGTATTTTTTTTATTTGGCTTTGTTTCCCTTTTTATTCCCCTTTTTTGTCTTCTTGGTATAATAGCCTATTTTGTAGGTGTTTCTCCAAAAAGAATAATAACGATCTTTCTTCTTTCTTCTATATGGTTTTCTTTGATTTTTTCTTATCTTTTCCAAAGTATAGGTATAAAAGACTCTTATATGTTTGGAAAATATCCTTTGACTGGAGGGCTAATAGGAGAACTTTCTTCTTTAATAATACATTTAATTGGACTCCCTGGTTTTTTCCTTTTTCTTCTTTTTTTTCTAATACTTATACTTTTTTTAAGTTTTGGTTTGGGGAAAAACTTATTTAAAAAGACAAAAAGTGCTTTAAAAAGTAAGAAAAGGGAAGAATTAGAAAAGTCTGAAATCGTTGAATCCAAAGAAATTTCTAAAGAAATAAAAGAAGAAGCAAAAGACGAAGTAAAGGAAAAAATAAAAGAAAAGGGGGTTTTTCCTCCTCCTTTAGAGCTTTTAAATGATATTCCCAAAATGTCTCATCGTATAAGACCAGAGGAACTGAAGGAAAGGGCAGAACTTCTTTTAGCTAAATTGAGGGAATTTGGAATAGAGGGCGAGGTTGTGGGAATAAATCCTGGTCCTGTAATTACAGTTTTTGAATTTAAACCTGCTCCGGGTATAAAACTTAGTAGAATTTTAAGTTTGGTTGACGATCTTGCTCTTGGGCTTTCAGCTAAAAGTGTAAGAATAATTGCACCTATTCCTGGAAAAGATGTAGTGGGAATTGAAATATCTAACCCAAAAAGAGAATTAGTTTATCTGAAAGAAATTCTTGAAAGCCCGGTTTTCAAAAATTCAAAATCTCCTTTAACTATTGCTCTTGGGAAAGATATTTCTGGAAATCCTGTAGTGACGGACCTTAAAAAACTCCCTCACCTTTTAATTGCAGGAAGCACAGGCTCTGGAAAAAGTATATTTTTACACAGCGTAATTTTAAGTCTTATTTATAAAAGTTCTCCAGAAGAAGTAAAGTTTTTAATGATAGATCCAAAAAGGATTGAACTTTCCGTATATGAAGGAATTCCCTATTTACTTCATCCTGTTGTTCTTGATCCTAAAACCGCAACCAAGGCCTTAAAATGGCTTGTTGATGAGATGGAAAGAAGATATACCCTTTTTGAAGAAGTTGGAGCAAGAAATCTCGATTCTTATAATGAAACTTTTGAGGAAAAATTGCCTTACATTGTTTTGATAATTGACGAACTTGCAGATCTTATGGTAGTTTCTTTAAGAGAAGTTGAGACCCTTTTAATAAGGCTTGCACAAATGGCAAGAGCAGCAGGAATTCACCTTTTGGTTGCAACACAAAGACCCTCTGTAGATGTCATTACAGGAACTATAAAGGTTAATTTTCCTGCACGTATTTCTTTTCAAGTGACTTCAAAAGTTGATTCAAGAACTATACTTGATACACAGGGTGCTGAAAGACTTCTCGGAGCAGGAGACATGCTTTTTATGCCTCCAGGATCTTCGCATTTAGAAAGAATTCATGCACCTTTTATTTCAGAAAAAGAAATAAAGAATATCGTAGAATATCTTAAAACCTTTGGTGAACCAAAATACTTGGCAGATTTTAAAAGTTATGAAGAAGAGGAAGAAATTTCAGATAGGGATGATACTTTTGATGATGAACTTTATAAAGAGGCTTTGAAAATAGCTTATCAATATGGTAAAATTTCGGTATCTATGCTTCAAAGAAAACTTAGAATAGGTTATAATAGAGCTGCAAGATTAGTAGAAAAAATGGAGGAGGAAGGAATTGTTGGTCCGAGTGACGGTGTTCGCCCTCGTCCTGTTTTGGGTCCTCGCAGGCAGTTTTAAAAATTTATCAGCCCAGGATGTAGAAGAAGTATTAAACAAAGTTCAATATTTTTACGAAAATATCCAAACTATAAAAGCTGATTTCTTTCAGGAAACTACTTTTTTAAATGGGAAAAAAGAAATAAGAAGTGGAAAAGTCTGGATCAAAAAACCCGGAAAATTCCGTTGGGAATATCGAAATCCCGAAAAATTTTTGATAATATCTGACGGAATTAAAATTTTTGTATACTATCCAGAGGAAAAGGAGGTTTTAATTTATCCATCAGGAAAAATGATATCTTCTCAACTTGCACTGGGATTTATGAGTGGAAGAGGAAATATCAAAAAAGACCTGAAACTTGAAGGTTTTGAAGTTGTAAATAAAAAAGAATGGAAACTCTCTTTTTCACCTCTTAAAAAAGATACTTATGTAGAAAAATTAGTTTTAACGGTAAATTTTGATACAGGAGAAATAAAAGAATTTTACTTTATAAATACCGCAGGTGAAAAAATAAGAATTGTATTTAAAAATTTGAAGTATAATGTGAATTTAGAAAATAGCTTATTTAGTTTCATTCCTCCAAGAGATTCAAAAGTTACCAGTGCCTTTCCAGGAGAATAGTTTTATTTTTTGAGCTTAAATTTGACATAAAAAGCTACTAAAATGATACAAAAAATTACAATTGCATAAGAACCTTTGTGAAGATATTCTCTTAGCAAGATTTCATTTTTGCCAAAGAAGTAGCCACAAAAACCAAGAAAGACACACCAAAAACTTGCTCCAAGGGTGGTAAAAAAACAAAAAAGATACAAATTCATTCTTGCAAATCCTGCAGGAATAGAAATTATGTGTCTAAAACCTGGCAAAAGTCTTCCTACAAAAGTGCTTATGTTTCCATAATCATTCCAAAAATTTTCTACTTTATAAAAAGACTTCTCTGTAAGCAGAAAGAACTTTCCATATTTTTTTATAAAATAAAGAATTACAGGGCGACCGATTCTTAAAGCCATAAAGTAGTTAAAAAGTGAACCCGCCAAACTCCCAAGAGTTCCTGAAATAATAACTCCAGAAAGGGAGAGTTTTCCTTTATAAGCTAAATAAGCAGCCGGAGGAATGATTATTTCACTTGGAATGGGAACTAAAGTAGATTCTAATGCCATCAAAAAAAATATTCCCAAATAATTACTTTTTTCAAAAAATAAAAGTATTTGATTAACAATCTGATATAAAACTTCCATCTTTGCTAATTTAACCTGAAATGTTTAATTTTAAAGTCGGGACTTTTATATAGAATTAATCTTTTGTTTGGTTATCAGAGTTCTCAATTTCTTTGGACTCCTTAGTAGGAAGGGTTTCTAAAGTTGAATTAGAGGAAAGGTTTTCTTGTTGAGTTTCATTAGAAATAGTTGCATTCTCTTTAGCTTCTTCTTTTTCAATTTCTTCAAATTCTGGCTTTATAACACCTCTTTTTTTCATGATAAAGTAAATAAGACGAGCACGAAAATTTACATAAGAAGAATTCGAAAGAGGATTATACTTGAGAGGATTGGGTAAAACAGCCGCTAATCTTGCTGCCTCCCAGGGAGAAAGGGCTAAAGCTGGTTTGTGAAAGTAATACCTTGAAGCTGCTTCTATACCAAAAATTCCTGGTCCCCATTCTGCAATGTTTAAATAAATTTCAAGAATTCTTCTCTTGCTAAGAGCTTTCTCAAGACGATAGGTTAAAATAGCTTCCTGAATTTTTCTTATAGGATTTTTAGAAGGACTAAGAAAAAGATTTTTGGCAGTCTGTTGAGAAATGGTGCTTCCACCGTATTTAATTTTTCCAGCTTCTAAGTTTTTCTCCAGAGCTTTTTTTATTGCCTCAAAATCAAATCCAGAATGCTTGTAAAACTTATCATCTTCAGCAATGAGAACAGCTTTAATCACATAAGGAGAAATCCTATTTAAAGGCACCCAAATCTGTTTTATAGTTATTTTCTTCCCCTCTTTTTCCCACTGTTTTATTCTATATTTCATCATAGCAGTTAACTTGGGATTTTCCCTCTTTAAATGCTCAATAGGAATAAACCAAGGATAGATAAAAACATAACCAAAAAGAAGTAAAAGCCCTAAAAAGAAAAAAGTCTTTAAAATCCTCATAACCAAACCTGATTTTTGTATAAAAATACCACCAATTTAAAAAATTTGCTTTATTTTTTCATAAAAAGTTAACCTATGCCCCAACTGCCCTATTTGTGAAATTTACACACTTCTTTTAACAAGCAGAAATACAAAAAGTATGAATGCTCAAGCTGTGAGATTTACCGGTAGCCCCATTGAAAAATTACTTAATTCTAACCTCTTTATAATCTTTCCCCTTTATAATCTTTCGATTTTTAAGTCTTTACTTTAATTTTATAAAATTAAAAGATGAAATTAGGTAGTATAATAAATTTTGTGTATGCAATGGATTTTTAAAAATGAATGAACTAAAGAGCTTGAAATTTTTAAAGAATGATATAAGTTGCCCTCCTGAGAGTTCTCCCCAAAGAAAATACCACACTCAGGAGGGTAAATATGAAACAAAACCATTACAAAAACTCCAAAAATATTATACACCACTCAAAAGAAAAAGAAAGGGTAAAACAGGAACTCTTAGAAAAAATTTTATCAGAAATTAAGGAGTTTCTTGAGTTTATGATTCAGCAAAAGAAAAGTCTTTTGTGAAAATTTTGGAGATGTAGGGAATGGTTTTTACCAGAGAAACTTGAAAACACCTCTTGGAGAAATTAAAGACCTAAGGGTAGTCAGAACGAGACTTAATAACTTCAGAAGTTCTCTTTTAGAACCCTATCAAAAAAACCGTTTTTTCTTTTTGGATGAACTTATTATTGCTATGTATTCAAGTGGTTCGCTAAAGAGATATCTCACGAATTCTTGAAAGTCTCTACGGAATTAAATATTCGCCTCAAGCTCTTTCAAGAATAACGGATGCTGTGGAGAAGAAAATGGAAGATTTGAAAAAGACCTATAACCAAGTGGTATCCTATACTTTTTGTAGATGCTTTTTTTATTAAGTTGAGAAGAAACGGAATTGTGGAAAAGGAGTCTGTTTATGTAGTGATGGGATTGCAAGAAGAGGGAATAAAAGAAGTCATAGCTTATTATTTATCAGGAGGAAGTGGAGAAAGTTCACTGGTCTGGAGAGAAGTTTTGACAGACCTTTACGATAGAGGATTAAAAGAGCCATTGCTTAATGCTCCCGACAATTTACCAGGTCTTGAAAAGGCAGTAGCTTTAGTGTATCCGAGAGCCGATTTTCAGAGTTGTGTTTTACACAAGGTACGAAATACTTTGAAGAAGGTAAGAAAAAGAGACCGAGAGGTAGTGGCAGAGGATTTAAAGAGGATATACGAGGCACATAATGAGGGTTTATGGAGGGAGAACTTTGAGAGATTTAAGAGGATTTGGGGAAGGATTTATCCTGAAGTAATAAGGAGCTGGGAGCGGGATTTAGACAGTCTTATGACATATTTGAAGTATCCTGTAAGTCTTAGGAGATACATTTATACTACAAATGCTCTTGAAAGGTTTATAAAGGAAGTAAAGAGGCAAGCGTTGGTTATAGAGGTCTTTCATACAGAGTTATCACTTGAGAAGGTGGTTTATTTGGTAATAGAAGAGATGAATATGAAATATGAGAGAAGAAAAGTTCATAATTTTGAAAGATACATAGATGAGTTAATGGAGCTCAGGAGGGCAAGATACGGAGATAAAGAAAGAGAATTTAGAACAATTTCAAAAGAAGAATTAATTTATACACAAACTTCTTGACACTATGGTTATAATCTGCATAAGTTCCGTAGCTTTTCAGAAAATAAAAAAGTAGTAAGATTGAAATTAAAAATTAAAAGGGGAGATAGAGATGAAAAAGAAAAAAGGGTAAGTATGGAGTTTCAATGTATTCTTTTTTTATCACCCCTAATCCCTGGAAAGATCTCAGATTTGCAGAGAAGCTTTCAGCTATTAAAGATGAAAAGAAAAGAGAAGAGGTAGCTTTTAGGCTTAAGGTGATAGAATTTCATGACAAATACGGAACTCCCGCTACAGTATCTGCTTTTGGTGTTTCAAGGGCAACTATATATTTATGGAAGAAGAAGTTTAGAGAAAGTGGAGGAAAGCTTGAGAGTCTTATTTCAAAACCAAGAATACCAAAAAGGGTTAAACAAAAGACTTGGAGACCTGAGGTAATTGATTTTATTTTGAGATTTAGAAAGGAGCATCCTGGTATAGGGAAAGAGAAACTTAAACCATTTGTGGACAAATTTTGTGAGGAGAGGGGTTTAGCTAAGGTATCAGTTTCAACGATAGGGAGGATAATCAAGTATTTGAAAGAAAGGGGATTACTTCGAGGGGATTTAATCTGGTATAATGGTGAGAGACCTCATTATGGGTTAAAAAATAAAACACCAATAAGATGGTATTGTGAAGATTTTTTAAAAAATAACCTCCAGTCTAAAATCATATGGACTTATACATCTACTTGACAAAAAATTTGGCAAAGTAAAATATTGTTTGACTATATCTATGATAAATATCCTGAATATGCGGTAAAGAGTAAGAGAAAGAGGAAGAGAAAATGAGCGATAGAACATGGAAAAATGTGGATTCTACTACTGCTAGAGAAATTAAGGATTACCTATTAAAAAATGGAGGAGAAGAACAAGAGGTAAAATCACCACATGAAGAATGGCGGGTTAGATTTTCTGACTCAACCTTTACTTATTACAAAAGAGGGACTCTTTACAGTACCCATTCAAATGCAAGAGATCCAGCAGTATTCAGTGCATGGCAATATATAGATTCGATTGTAGATTCTGCTTATGTTCTTCCAACCAGAGATTTTCTTATTGGTTTAGATGAAACTGGAAAGGGTGAAGTGATCGGACATACAGTTTTAACAGGTGTAATTTTCCCAAAAGAAATTTTTAAAGAAATTGACTTACTGGTAGGTTCAGCAGACACGAAAAAAAGACATGGATATGAATACTGGGATGATATTTTTATGAAATTAGATAAGTTAAGAGGTAGAGGCTTTGATTTTATCTATGAAAAAATACCGCCTTGGCATGTTGACATGTACAATCTGAATAAAATAATGGATGTGAGTTATCAGAAAATACTCTCCATTTTTTTCCGGAAAGTTGAAATTTCTCGCTGTAGAATAGTTCTGGATGATTATGGAATAGGAGATACTTTAAGGCGATTTTTAAACTTCTTGAAGAAACAAGGAGCAGAAGTTATTGTTACTCAAAATTCTGAAGACAAATATCTTGAGGCGAAGGTTGCCTCGCTAATATCAAAAAGGCAGAGGGAAGCAGTGATAAAAGCCATCAATGAAAATCCTGAGTTTAAGATAAATGGTTTGTCTGTAGGTTCTGGAAATGCAGGAGACCCGAAAACTGAGGCTTGGCTTAAAGCATGGTGGAATAAACACAAGTCTTGGCCTTGGTTCGTAAAGAGGTCTTTTAGAAATGTTAGAAGGATTGAGGGAAGGACAGAAGAAGTGAAAAAAATTTCACCACCTATTGATGAGAAATTGTTATCCACCGAATTTTTAGAGGATTTCAATAAAGGTAATCTTTCTATTCAATCTCTTTCATTGGTTTGCCCATATTGTGGTACTATTCTAAAAAGTGTTGAGTTTGTTGTTTTCAAAAAAAATGGTGAGCATATAAGTGGAATAAAATGTATTAACAAGGATTGCGGAAGAATTATTGATAATGCAGGAATAACTCTTAGATACTACTGTGGATATGTTTTACCAGATAGTAGTGCCATCAAGGGAAAGGTTATATCACGAGACCTTAACAGCTCAATGTTTTTTGAAAATTTTACAATAATCCTTTCGCCGGTGGTCAGGAAAGAATGTGATGGAACTCCTCGAGGTAAAAAAGAGTTTGAAGAACTGTCCAAATTTAATTCTATGGGACGAATAAGATTGGAAAGTATAGGAAAAATAGAAGAAATCCCAAATAACCTAACCAATGAAGAAAGAGATGAAAGAATCATTGAAAATTGTATAGAATACAATGCAATATTATTAACCGGGGATAAATCTATGAGAGCATTTGCGGGTGGTAGAAATGTGTTTACGATATATTTTTGATACTTTTGGCGGGGTGTGCGGAACTCTTCACCTGCTTTCGCAGGCTAGCTCTTCAGATCTGCTAACAAGCGGGTATCTGGTTTCGGCTTGCGTCTTCGCCCAAATTTGTTACGCTTCGCTCTGCAAACTTTAGATACTCGCCAAATATTGTCCGAAATCCTGAGCGAGAGGATATTACTAACTCTCTTTTTGAAGAAGGAGAACAGGACCGGGTATTAACAAAGCAATATAAAAATTATTCAAAAAAACTAAAAATTCAAATTCCAAGAGTAAGTGGTATCTTGATAAAAATCGCACAGGATACACTTTCCCCCATTGTTTGGACAAATTTTAACCATATTTAAGTTTGGTCTCCTTCTTTTTAGTTTTATTTTTCCCATAGTCATCTTTCTTCGTTATATACTTCCTCCGGAGTTCTATAACTTAAGGCACTATGTAACCTCTCTTTGTTGTAAAAAAGAAAATATCTCCTTATATTCTCCTCTGCCTCCCATACATCCTTATAATCCTTAATATATACCTCCTCATATTTTAAACTCCTCCAAAGCCTTTCTACAAATATATTATCAAACACCCTTCCTCTTCCATCCATGCTTATAAGAACCCCCTCAGATTGGAGTATACCCATAAATTCATAACTTGTAAACTACGAACCTTGATAAGTATTAAATATCTCAGGCTTTCTAATCCTTAGGGCTTCTTTTAAAGCCTCTATGCAAAACCATACATCAAGGGTTGTTGATAATTTCCAAAATACTACATATCTTGAATACCAATCCATAAGCGCTACCAAATACACAAATCCTCGTTTCATTCGTATGTATGTAATATCCGCACACCATACCTGATCAGGCTCCGTTACATCAACTCCTTCTAAAAGATAAGGATAGATCCTGTGGAGCTTATTACCTTTAGAAAGCCTCTTTTTGGGATAAATAGCCTTTAATCCCATAAGTCTCATAAGTCTTTCCACTCTCTTGTGATTTACATTGTAACCCTTGCTTCTTAAATGAGCTGTTATCCTCGGGATACCATAAAAAGGCCATTCTGTGTAAATCTCATCTATAAGCCTCATAAGTTCAAGATTAAGTTCAGACTCTGGTCTTGGCTTGTAGTAAAAGCTTGAACGAGCAATTCCCAAAAGCTCACATTGTCTTGATATGCTAAGAGAGTTATCCATGCCTATACACCCTTTTCTTTCTTTAAAGAAAAACTGTTTAATTTTTTTTGAAGCCAATCTCTTTCTATTTCTAATTCACCAATATTTTTAAGTAAGGTGCACTTTCTTCTTGCCAGCTTTTTTCTCCTTTATCAGAGTTATGAGTGAAGATTTTAGGAAGCCTTTCTAAAAATTGTTTTTTCCAGGCAGTAATCTGATTGGGATGAACTCCATATTCAGAGGCAATTTCAGCAATAGTTCTTTGACCACGAATTACTTCAAGAATTACTCTGGCTTTAAAGGCTCCGTCATGTTTCCTCTTTGTCTCTTTCATCTTTATTCCCCCCTTTCTGATATTTAACCATAAATCAGAAGGAAACCAAACTTAACCCTCTGTCCAAAAAATCGGGGGAAACTTCACTAAAAGCGAGGAAAACAACGGAATGTGTTTCATTGATTCTTAGAACAGTAACTGTAAGGAAAAGTAATAAAGACTTTTCTTTTTAACTCTGTTATGTATAATATTTATTAACAGATGAGACAGAACAAATAGTAGGCAAAACTGGGTGATAGTTTACGACTTTATTAAAAAATATTATCCAGAGTATCTCTTTAGTCTCAAAAAACTTTTCTATCAGTGCTTGAGTTTCCAAAAGTTGTTCTGGTCACTTTGTGGAAAGAAGAGTACTGTATCGTGGACAGAAATAATCGTAAAGTTTAAAAAACCTAAAATTAAAGTGAAGAAACAAATTTGGTATTATTTATGCAAAAGTTTGTTGATATAATTTTGGGAAAATATTGTAAAGACAATGAAAGTTTTTTATTTGGAGGTTAAAAAATGCGTTTAGATGAGGTAAAAGATAAGCTTCAGGCTATTAAGGATAAAGGTTTTATTAAATCGCTAAGAAGTGGAACAACAGGAATAGGGTATACTTTTGAGGTTTATTTCGGGGTAAAAGAAAATAATATTCCAATTCCTGACATTGGTGGAAGAGTGGAAATAAAAACTGTAAGAAGAGATTCTAAATCTTTAATTACTCTTTTTACTTGTAATCGTGATGTTTGGCGTGTTAAACAGGAAGACTTTATAAAGAAATATGGTTATATAGACAATAAAGGTAGGTATGCTTTTAAGAATACAGTGTTTTACGGAAAACCAGTTTCTCAAGGTATATCAATAAATGTAGATGAAAATAAAAATGTAATTTATCTGATTGATGTAAATACTAATGAGATAATAGCAATGTGGGATGTTTACGTAATAGTTGGGAAATTTATGATGAAATTGAGTAAAATATTACTTGTTATTGCAGAGAGAAAAATTATAGAAGGTGACGAGTATTTCCATTATAACGAAGCTTATTTGTTAACCAAACCAAGCTCTCGCAAATTTTTAGAAGCAATTAAAAATTCATTAATAGGTTTGACATCAGAATGCATTTGAAAAAAGGTAAAAAAGGAGAAGTAGTAAGAAATAGAGGGACTGCATTTCGCATTAAAGAAGAAAATCTAATAAAACTTTATGAAGATACGAAGAAACTTATCTAGAACATAAATAAATATGAGTAATAAATACAGAGACAAAACATGGGATTTTAAGGGAGTAAACACTAAACAATATACCCATTGCTTTCATTCTTATCCCGCGATGATGATTCCACAAGTTGCAGGACGAATTTTGGACGAATTTGGCAGGAAAGCTAAACTTTTGTTTGATCCATACTGTGGTACTGGAACTTCATTGGTAGAAGCAAACATAAGGGGAATAAACGCTATAGGAACTGATATTAATCCACTAGCAAGATTAATATCAAAGGTTAAGACAACTGTAATTCCTTTAGATGTATTAGATCAATATCTTAAAAATTTTAACGATTTTGTCTTTTCAGTCCGACTAGGCAAAGTTAAAATTGATCCTAAAATTCCCAACTTTCAAAACATAGATTATTGGTTTAAAAAGGAAACTCAATATTGGCTTGCTGTGATAAAAGAATACATTGATAAAATAGAAAATAACGATGTTCGTGATTTTTTCAAAGTGGCTTTTAGTGAGACTGTAAGAGAGGTATCTTTAACGCAGAAAAGTGAATTTAAATTATGCAGAATGTCAAGAAGGCAGATAGAAAAATTTGCACCAGACGTTTTGTCTGTAATGGTTAACAAGTTAATACGTAATAGAAATGGAATGGTTGAATATATTAGAATAAAAAATAACGAATCTAAATCTGAAGTTTATGATTTTAATACAGTATATAAAATTCCTGAAAGTATACTTCCACCTGAAAGTGTGGACATAGTGGTAACTTCTCCTCCTTATGGAGATTCAAGAACTACTGTAGCTTACGGGCAATTTTCACGATTAAGTAATCAGTGGTTAGGTTTTGAAGATCTGAATGAAGTTGATAGAAGATGTATGGGAGGAGAAAGGAAAAAAGACGTTAAGGTTTTTGGTTTTGATCCCCTTGATAAGGTGTTACTACAGATTGCAGAAGTAGACAAGAATAGGATGTTAGACGTTTTATCCTTTTATGTAGACTATGAGAAATCAATAAATAACATTTCTAAAGTAGTCAAAAAAGGTGGTATAGTAGCTTATGTAGTGGGTAACAGAAAAGTGAAAGGTTTTGAAATATTGAATGACGAAATAACGAGAGAATTTTTTGAAAGGAACGGATTTAAACACATAAAAACCATAATAAGAGAAATTCCAAACAAGAGAATGCCTAAAAAGAATAGTCCTAGTAATATTGCAGGAATGACAGATACAACTATAAACTATGAATATATAGTCATATTGAAGAAAGAATGAAATAATAGTAAAATTAATAGAAGTAGCAAAAAAGAAAATTACGAGAATAATAAATTTGATAGAGACAAAGACCAAAGAGAAAGTTGATGAGAAAATGAGTTCTATTAGTTACTCTATGTTTATCTGCTTTATCAGGAGCTGATTTTTGAGTCTCTAATGAAATTTGTAAGAGATTGATTCCTGATCAGCTCATAAGGTTTAAAAGAGAAGGAAAAGTGAGTGGAATTATTTTTGATCCTTCAAATCCTGAACTTGAGAGGTTGCCTTATATGAAGGAACTTGTGAGGGAGTTTTTGTTTAAGGTTGTTGATGGGTTGAGGTGGGGAGACAGCTTTAGCATTGTTTATGCAAAGGATACTGGTTTAACTGATAGTTGAAAATACCAGTTTTCAAGTAGAAGATCGATGTTAGTTTCTGAATACACTTTTAGAAAAGAGGTTTAGAATTTATCAGATGGAAAAGATTATGGCTCTTTTAGAGAAAGTTAAGAGAGTATTTGAAAGAGATGGTTATGTTGAAGCAGCCCTGAAGGAACATGCAGGCCTTGATCGGAGTATCAGGTATATAGTTTACGTACACTCACGAACCGAAACAAGTATTACTAGTTGCAGTTTACAGCTTGAAAAATTCCCTTTTGAGTATATAATATTTCTATGATCTTTTCTTTTGATAATTTATCCTCATACATTTGTAACCATAAATTATATAAATCGAGAGTAGTCATTAATAGAATTCCAAGAGGTTCTAAATATTCTACTACTTGTTTAGTGAAATGTTCTTTGTTCCTTCTTTCTTCTGGATCCAAATCTTTATATGTGTTTGCTATTAAGATTGGTTTTTCTTTATTTTCTTTTTTCATGTCAAACTCCAATATTTGAATTAATTTGCGACTGTCTTTTCTAATTCCGTGTGAAGTGCCTGTAACTTCTATTCCAAAAATTTTACTTTTATCCTTGGTAAAAGCAATTAAATCAACCGGAGAACCTTTTTCTGTCTTTTCTACAATTAACCCAAAACTTTCTAAAGTCTTCTTTACCGCATTTTCTAGTAATTCCCCATCTGAATACAAAAGTAATAAGTATTCACTAAGATTCTGTTTTTCTAATGTTAACTCCTTTATATGTTCTTCAATCTCTATTAATCTTTTAGGTTTATATTTATCTAACCAACTCGGTTCTTCTCCTGAAAGATCTAATACCGGGGGTTCAACATAATTTGCTATCCAAGGGAAGGCGAAGCCTAAATTTGATAACTTTTCATCAATTTCTCGTATTTGTTCTATGATAGTGTCTATATTATCGGCAAACTTATTGAATTCATTAATGATGAATTCTCTCTCCATACTTTTATAGACTAATAAGGAAGCATCAAAAAAATCTTTTTTCATTATTTTATAAATTGGCCTGTACAAACACCCTCTTCCTCCCAATATATTGCATTCTTCTTGATACTCCTGAAAGCCTAATCTTTTTAAAATTTCTGCTGGTTGCTTACCATACGAAAAAAAACTGGTGGGTTGAGCATGTATAATAAGTTCAGCTTCATAATCATTAATAATGAGACAGCCCAAAGCGAGACGGAAGCACTTGGAGTCTTTTCTGGTAACTGGTCTATTTCCTTTTCCAATATGACCGTTATGCATGTTGTTACAACAAATAAAATTCACTTATCCAGTTTAGCTCTTCTATAATTTTCAAATTCTTGAATAGCCTTTTTAGTTCCATCTATGTCAGGCATTATATAATAAGCCCTTCTACCTCCTCTGCTTGTATCTGTCTTCTTTAAAATGTCGTAAGCTACAAGAGTTCTTAATCCAGGGACCCATACTTTCTTTTTTAACTCTTTTTCCACTTCTTTAAGGACCCAACTACCAGCAAATTCTCCATATTTTTCAGCACATTTAACACATGCTCTTAGAATAGAAATCCATTCAGGTTTTTCTTCTAATAACCTTTTTGTACCAGCGTAAGACATGATAGTATTACATTATTTTACAGTAAATTAAACTTATTTAATTATATACCACAAAAGACTTTTGTCAATACTCAAAACTTTTTAATATCCTCTTTTTCTTCTCCCGAGCCCGGACTTAATAAAATGATTCTAAAGGAGAATCGAGTAAATTTTAAATATTCCTAAAAATCAGTAACCCAAATCCATTACAATGATGTTCTGGTCGAGCAGGAAGATTCATAAAAGACTTAGAAATTAATCCAAATTTTCTAATTCAAAACCAAGAATACCAAAAAGGGTTAAACAAAAGACTTGGAGACCTGAGGTAATTGATTTTATTTTGAGATTTAGAAAGGAGCATCCTGGTATAGGGAAAGAGAAACTTAAACCATTTGTGGACAAATTTTGTGAGGAGAGGGGTTTAGCTAAGGTATCAGTTTCAACGATAGGGAGGATAATCAAGTATTTGAAAGAAAGGGGATTACTTTGAGGGGAGAGGGGTGTAAAGTTAAGTTATTACGGAAAGACAGGAAGGTTTTATGAGAGGGTGAGGAAGAAGCTAAGGAGAAAACGGATTAAAAGTAAAAGAATTGGTTTAAGACCTGGAGATTTAGTGTAGCTCTGATAGTATTGTTTATTTTTTGAATGGGATAAAAGAGGTATTTGGTAGTAGGGGTTGATTTAGCAAGTAGATTTGGATTTGCTTATGGATATAAGAATTTATCAAGCAGGAGTGCAAGAGATTTTATGGAGAAATTTAGGATGGTAGCACCTTTTGAGATAAGGGGTGTACAAACAGACAATGGTAGTGAGTTTTTGGGTGAGTTTGAGAGGTATTTAAGGGAAGAAGGTATAGAGCATTATTTTAGTTATCCGAGGAATCCGAAGGGAAATGGGTATGTTGAGAGATTTAACAGGACACTTGAGGATGATTTTATAGATTTTATGGAGGAAGAGTTAAGAAATGATTTAGAGGGATTTAACAGGAAGTTGATGGTGAATATGCCCCCAATTTTGGACAATTATAATGTTACACTTTAATTTTTACATTGTCAAGCAGCCCCCATTCCTAAACACTTCAATTGGTGGTTTGTATCCCAAGGCAGAATGAGGTCTTTCCGTATTATACCATTTGATCCAGTCTAAAACTTTTTTTCTTGCTTCTTCTAAACTTTCAAATACTTCAGCATCTAAAAGTTCTTCTCTTATCCTCCTGTGAAAACTTTCCACATATCCATTCTTAAAAGGCTTACCAGAAGGCAAATCTTGAAAAAACATCAATTAAATTAAAAATCCTGAGCTTTTTAATAAAACCATTTTTGCTGATAGTATCTTCAATTATGTCAAGGCTCCACAATTCATTTGCTTTAGAAGGGAGAATGTTTTTAGCTGAAGCTCTTTTTTGTTTCTTTTTATAGCCTTTGGGAGGAGATTTTTGGAGGTTCAGTTCTTTATAAATTCTGTATACTCTTTTGTGGTTTATTTTGTAGCCCATTTGTTTTAGGATCGCAGTAATTCTACGATATCCGAAGGAAGGGAAAGAGAAAGCAAGATTTTGAATTAAAATTGCAAGTTTAGAGTTGAGTTTAGAGTTTTTGCGGGTAATGTGTTTTAAGTAGAAGTAGAATGAGGAACGAGGGATATAGAGAAGCTTGCAGGTAGAAGTTACAGACATACCTGCTTTGATTAGATTTTGAGCAAGGGACATAAGTTGCTCCTTTGTTAGATGCTTTTTTTAAAGCTTCAGTAAGTATTTGAATTTGTAGTTCTTTTTCAGCAAGTAGTTTTTTGAGTTTAAGATTTTCTTTACAGGACTTTAAGGCGTTTAGCTTCGGAGGAAGAAAGACCTTTATATTTAGCTCTCCAGCGGTAGATGGTATTTGGGGAGATATTATATTTTCTGGCAACTTGTTGGACAGAGGAGTTAGGAAGATCAGCCTCAGCAAGGATTTTGATAATTTGGTCAACAGTAAATCTAGTTTGTCTCATAACAATTAACCTCCTGCAATAAATTAGTTTAATTTTTTTCCAAATTTGTATTATACTGTCCAATATATTGGGGCAAGTCCAATGGAGTATTTAATCTGGTATAATGGTGAGAGACCTCATTATGGGTTAAAAAATAAAACACCAATAAGATGGTATTGTGAAGATTTTTTAAAAAATAACCCCCAGTCTAAAATCATATGGACTTATACATTGACTTGACAGAAAGGCAGATAAACTGTAAATTAGAAATAGCGATTAAAATTAAAAGGCAGTGTCAGGATGTTAATTTATAGAGTGTTGTTGAGAAAAGAGCCTGAAGGGGGATATACAGTTATAGTTCCTTCTTTACCTGGATGTATAACTTACGGAGAAACTATTGAAGAAGCCATTCAAATGGCAAGAGAAGCTATCCAGCTGTATTTAGAAAGTTTAGAAGCTCACCAGGAAGAGATCCCGACTGAAGAATCCATGCTGGAATATACCATTACCATTCCGGTTAATGTCTAAAATCCCAGTTCTTACACCTGAAGAAATAGCCAGAATTTTGACTAAAAGAGGTTTTATTCTGGATAGAACCAGAGGAAGTCATCGCATTTATTACCATCCTGAAACAAAAAGGAGAATTGTAGTTCCTTTTCATAAAAAGGATTTACCAAAAGGTACAGTTAAAGAAATTCTCAAACAAGCTGGAATAACCAGAGAAGAGCTGAAAGATCTCCTATCTGATTAGAAATTTCGATTAAATTTTTCCGAATATCAGATTTTACAGCTTTTTTTTTACAGCCCTGATAAATTCTATAATACCAAAATCCATTTTGACTGTTTTTTGATTCTTCCCCAAAAATTATAGCAAAATCATTTCTGTGTTAATTTTGAGGGTCCCCTAAAATTAAGACAATTTTCATTTGGGAACAATTTTGGGGATTTTTCCCCAAAATAGGACTAAAAATACATCTATCATAAGTTGGCTATCATTAATACTTCACGTTATAATTATGTTAAAAAAACGTTTATATTATATTTTTCAAAATTTAAAGAAAATTGAAAAAAATTTGCAAAAATGAAAGAAAAGACCAAGCTACGAATCCAAAGGTTGCAGGTTCGAGTCCTGTTGCGAGCCTACCTATAAGGAATTGAAACAATGGAATTGAAAGTTTTATTTTTAGATTAACCTTTTTAAGAGGTTGGTTTCTATTTTAAATTTTTAAAGCAATCAAAGGGAAGGTGAATTTATATGTATAAAGAGAGAATAGAAATAAATTCTAAAATTTTATTGGGGAAACCTATAATTAAAGGAACTAGAATTTCAGTAGAGTTCATTCTTGAATTGCTGGCTAATGGGTGGAGTTATGAGGAAATTTTAAAAAATTATCCTCAACTTACTAAAGAAGATATTTTGGCTGCAATTGAATATTTTCTTGAATTAGTTAGAAATGAAAAAGTATATAATTTATGAAATTTGTTGCTGATGAGAATGTCCCAATTGAATTAATTGAAAAATTAAGAAATACTGGATATGATTTTATAAGAATTGATGAGTATTATAAGGATATGACTGACGAAGAAGTAGTTGAATTAGCTCAAAAAGAAGATGCTATAATTGTCACTTTTGATAAAGATTTTGGCGAAATGGTATTCCGAAGGAAAATTGATGTTAAAGGTATAATTTGTTCAGAGTAAAATCTAAAGATATTAATTACCTATTGAAAAGTTTTTAAAACTTTTACTTTTTAATATAGAATTAGAAAATAATTTTATAGTTATTGAAGAAGATAAAATTAGAGTGAGAAAAACTAAATAAACTTTATAAAAACTTAAGTGTTGCGAACCTATTTGTAAGGAATTGAAACATAACTCTTCCGTTCTCTTTTCAAGAGAACAAAAATATTTTTTATGCATAGGAATTTAGTAAAGCTTTTGGGGATTATGGAATAAAAGGATCAATGAAAAAGAAAGGAAAGGTTAAGAAGCATATTGGTATAAAAACCCCTGTAAATCAATTAAACCCTCTTCTCCAAGTTCTTCCCTTATAATTTTTTCAAGTTTTTTAAGATCATAACGCAAAGACTTTATTAACAACTCGATATCCCTTTGATCCTTTTCTCTTCCCGCAATCATTTTGTTGAGAATTAACCATTCTGGTGAGAGAATTTTTAGTTTTAACCCTTCCCAAGTAGCTACTCTGTAATCGGATTTATGCAAAAATTCCTCATTCAAAAGTATATCAAATTCTTCTGAATCTTTACTTGCAATGTAATGTTCAAAAATAGTCCAGTATCCTGACTTTACTACTTTCCATCCCTTTTCCTCAAGAGCCCCTGCAATTTTTATCAGGTCTTCAGGGTCTAAAAGAAGATCAAGGTCACCTGGGGTGGGCATTCTTTCAGGCACATAAAAAGAAACAGCAACCCCACCAATAAGACGGTGGGGATAAGAAGTGATTATCGTTAAGTATTCTTTAAGGTTTTGATAGTTAGAAATTTGGGTAAAATTAATAATTAAATTTATGCTATTCAATTTTTTACTTCAATATTACTTAAAATAATTCTTCTAGAAACCAAGTTTTCTTATAATACTTATTGCATCTTCTAAAGATTCAGCTGTTTTTAAAACATCGGTAACATCCCATAACTTTAATACTTTTCTAAATTGTTCAGGTAATCCTTCACATTCTTTTTCTACTTGTTTCAAATTATGGCTATCAGAAACAGCTATAACTTTTTGAACATGAGGATCGTTTAGCGCTTTTTGTAAATTTAAAATTAAACTATCAATCGAACCACTTTTATGAACTTCAAAAACATATTTTACTTGACCGAGATTTCCGATCTTGGCTTTCCAGATTACATCTACCCTAGCACCAGGTGCAATATTTACTTCAGTTTCTGTGTCAAATCCTAAGATATTTCCTATTCTTTCAATAATGTCCTTTATTTCGTCGTGATCAAATTCTAAAATTTCTTTAGGTTTTTTAGAAGGCTCAAATTGATGGTACTCTACTATGTAGTATAGAAAAACATCTACAAATAACAAATCAATTTCTTTATTTAGATCACTTTCTAATTTGCTTTTGATTGTTTTTAAAATTTCATTAAGTTTTTTGTATTCTTCTTTTGAAATTTTATATTTTTGAGTAGGAATTGATTCAATTTTAAGAATTTCTAATGCTTTTTGGGTCTTTTTATTCCATATTCCACATTTATCAGGATAAATGTAAGATAGTAATTCTGTTATAGCAGCAGGTCCCCAACGCTTAACAGAAGTTAGAAAAAGTTCATAAGCATCTTCTGGAGTATCTTTAAATTCATAATTTTTTTTTAAAATATTCAATCAGCTTCTCTAAACCATTCTCATCTATTATCCTCTTAGCAATATAACCTATATTTGTCCATGTAGAAGAAAAAGCCCAAAGCATTTCTACAATTCTTTCTATATCAGGTTCAGTAAGCTGGTTTAATTTTAAAGGTAGCTCTTTTTGAAAAAATTTCTTTTTTTCCTCAACTTTTTCCATATGTTTTATGAATTCGTCACTTTGTGTATAAAACAAAAAGTCTGGTAAAAATTTCTCCAAAAGGTTTAATTGTTCAGAAGTTAAGGTTATTTCTTTATCCATGGCTCAACCTCCTCTTTTTATTTTCCAATCAAAATTCTTCTTACCTCATTTTCTCCCAAATTCTTCTCATCCAATTATTGAATTCTACACATTTTGGGCAGTCTGGTAAGCCCACTGGTGGCTCTTTCTCTGAAAGAATACTTTCCGCTTTCCTTATAAGTTTTATAATTTCCTCTTTATCCCATTTTTCAACTTCTTTTACCTTAAAATCAAAGGATAAAACAAGACATTCTTCATTAAGCTCAGGTTTATAAAAAGGGTGTTCAAAGTTAGTAATTGGCTCAAAATAAATTAAGGCAAGGTGTTTAACATTTAAACCATTTCTTTCCGCAAGAAAGGCATAGCCGTTTAACTGCACTTCATAAAGTGGAAAAAGTTTTTCCTGAGTCTCTGTAAACTTTGCGGTCTTAAAGTCAACAATAAAAATCTCTCCATCTTCAAGACGAAAAATCATATCTGGCTGACCTGTAAGATTAATATTCCCTAATTTAGTTGTAAATTTTTTACTTTTCCTTACTCCAACTATATTATAAGTTTCTTTAAGATCTCTCAACCAGGAAAATAATCTATAGCCTTCAAAAGCCAATTTTATAATATTTTTAATATACGAATCAATATCCGTAAATATGCGCGGAAAATGTATATAATGAGGATGTCTATCTTCTATAGGATAATGATACTTAAGCCAGAAACATCTTGGACAAAAATCCTCTAATCTGAGTTCACCAAGAGCTTTAACACTTAACTCAAACATTTTTCACTCCTTCTTTTAGATTTTGTTTTAAATGCTCTTCTAATTTCGGCAAGTCTTTCTTTTTCGTAATCTTTTCTCCTTTCAAGCTCTTTCTTGATAAAATCGATTATTTTTCTCTCTATATTGCTAAAGTTAACCCTTTCCTCCAGAAATGAGAATACTTTAAAATCTCTTTGAATAAACGCTCTTACAGAAATACACCAGTAGTAAAGAATACGAGCAAACTGGCACTCCTTTGATTCAATATCTTCAAAGTCCTTACAGTCTTTATCCATGTCTTCAAAACTTTCATTTTCAAACTTTTCTCTCATGTAGTCATCTTCACTTATTATTCTTTCAAGTGCATATCTGAGAATCTCGTATAAAACTTTAATTAGTTCACTATCAAGTGCTTTCGTAATATCTGCATTAAACTTACTTAAAATTTCTCTTATTTCTTCCTCTGTTATGTCAGCATATTCGTTTAAGATTTTATCAATTGCATAACAAAATCGGTCATAGTATGGTTCTTCCATAATACTTTCATCGTCCACAATCTTCATTTTTTCTAAATATTTTTCCGTATACCGCCTTTCTATATTTTCTATAAATAACCTTAAAACAAGCTCCTTATCCTCTTTTATAATTTCTTCCTCAGTATCTTCTGAAGTATTATACTCTTCTTCATAAAATTCTTCATAATATTCTTCCTCTTCAAAGTTTTCAAAGCGATAAAACCACCTTTTAAATTCTTCATAAGTTGGATAATATCTGGCAAGAAGTATCGCAGAAAGAAAGTTTGTTATTTTTGGATCTTTTATGCATTTAAGGGCTATATCTACTCCAGTAGTATAGAAAAACCATAAATCATTGGTTGAGACCCTTAAGGCTTGCTCAAGAAGGAGAAAATTTTCAAATCTTATCTTAAGAATTTTATTTTCATCCAAATTTTTGCTTTTTAAATTTTCCAGAGTTTCTCTTACATATCTCTTTAAATACCTTATAAGTTTTCTTAAAAGCTCTTTTTTACCGTAATGTGCAAAAGAAAATCCTTTTTCAAAAAGCTTTTCAAGTAAAAACTGAGAATCTAATTTGACATTACCTTTGGAAAGGGTTAACTTGTATATCTCTCTTTCAACATTTTTTAAATCTTCATCAGCATAGTAGAGGCTGGTATTCATGGTGGTATTCTAAAACCCAAGCTGTTCTCTTGCTTTAACCTCCTTATGAAAGGAAATCTTAAGTTTTTCAATTACTTCAAGCACGGTTTTAGGATCATATTTTGATTCATTAAACCTTTCTCTTTTTAAGTATTTTACTAGGGTTACCAGAAAGGCACCGGTTGCTTTTAATCTTTCAAGTCTTTGAGAAACCCTTTCGTCTTTAAAAACTGAAGCTAATTTTTCATCTCCTGTTTCTCTTAAAACAATAGAAGGATAAAACTCTGGTTCAAGATGCTGAAATTCAAGAATTAAATCAAACCTTCCAGGTCTTCTAAGAGCAAAGTCAACAAGTTCTCTATCATTAGTTGTTGCAATTAAGAATGTATCTTCTTTTGAAATAAATCCGTCAAGAGCTTGAAGGGCTGTTGAGAGCTCAGTTGAACGCAATGATTTTTCCCTTGAACCAACAATTAAATCAATATCGTCAATGCAAACCAAAACCGGTCTAAAAATCTCAGCATATTCAAATAAGACCTCAAGAGGAATTCTACCTCCTGCATCAACTACAAATACTGTTAAATCTTTATTAACTCTTTTACACTCCGCTATTATAGCCTTTATTGTATCGGTTTTACCAGTTCCGGGATCACCTACAAAAAGATATCTTACACCCTCTCTGGCTTCTTTTACAGACAAAATAAAATCATAAAGTTCAGATTTATCTTTAAGATATATATCGTCAAGTGTTATCTCTGGAAAAGGCAAAGTTTTAAAAGTTGCACTTTCTGAACGATTATCATAAACCATTCTTAAAATTTTACCTGAATAGCCAGAATGTTTAACAGCCTCTTTAAGTAAAATTTCAGAAAGTTCTTGAGGTTTGAAATCTCCTGTTATATCTCCAGAAATGCTAAGAAAGTAATTGTTATTAAATCTCTCTTCTACTGAATAACAGGAAATAAGATACCTTTCCCCTTTGAAGTTTATAACTCCAAGCAAAGAAGACTCCCCTGAAATTATATTGTTATAAATGTCAAAACCTGCAACAATTGGAAAAGTAAAAAATCCTGGCTTAGTATAGGAATAAAGGTCTTCAAGTTTAAAACTTTCCGTATTTATTTCCTTCATGTAAAGTTTTATAAGAAAAGATCTTACTGCGTTGTAAATCTCATAATTAAGAATTTTTGAAAAGGTTGATGTAATAAGAAGGGGGAGCTGACAATCTCTTCTTAGTTTACGCATAGTTGACTCCTTTTTTAGAATTAAAAAATTTTAAAAAAATTTTTAAAATTATTTCTATTTCTAAATTTTAGATAAATGAAACTTAGCGTCAAGGGTAGTATAATAAATTTTGTGTATGCAATGGATTTTTAAAAATGAATGAACTAAAGAGCTTGAAATCTTTAAAGAATGATATAAGTTGCCCTCCTGAGAGTTCTCCCCAAAGAAAATACCACACTCAGGAGGGTAAATATGAAACAAAAACATTACAAAAACTCCAAAAATATTATACACCACTCAAAAGAAAAAGAAAGGATAAAACAGGAACTCTTAGAAAAAATTTTATCAGAAATTAAGGAGTTTCTTGAGTTTATGATTCAGCAAAAGAAAAGTCTTTTGTGAAAATTTTGGAGATGTAGGGAATGGTTTTTTACCAGAGAAACTTGAAAACACCTCTTGGAGAAATTAAAGACCTAAGGGTAGTCAGAACGAGACTTAATAACTTCAGAAGTTCTCTTTTAGAACCCTATCAAAAAAACCGTTTTTTCTTTTTGGATGAACTTATTATTGCTATGTATTCAAGTGGTTCGCTAAAGAGATATCTCACGAATTCTTGAAAGTCTCTACGGAATTAAATATTCGCCTCAAGCTCTTTCAAGAATAACGGATGCTGTGGAGAAGAAAATGGAAGATTTGAAAAAGACCTATAACCAAGTGGTATCCTATACTTTTTGTAGATGCTTTTTTTATTAAGTTGAGAAGAAACGGAATTGTGGAAAAGGAGTCTGTTTATGTAGTGATGGGATTGCAAGAAGTGAATAAAAGAAGTCATAGCTTATTATTTATCAGGAGGAAGTGGTGAAAGTTCACTGGTTTGGAAAGAAGTTTTTACAGAGCTTTACGATAGAGGATTAAAAGAGCCATTGCTTAATGCTCCCGACAATTTGCCAGGGCTTGAATCTGCAGTAGCTTTAGTGTATCCGAGAGCCGATTTTCAGAGTTGTGTTTTACACAAGGTACGAAATACTTTGAAGAAGGTAAGAAGGAGAGACCGAGAGGTAGTGGCAGAGGATTTAAAGAGGATATACGAGGCACATAATGAGAGTTTATGGAGGGAGAACTTTGAGAGATTTAAGAGGATTTGGGGAAGGATTTATCCTGAAGTAATAAAGAGCTGGGAGCGAGATTTAGACAGTCTTATGACGTATTTGAAGTATCCTGTAAGTCTTAGGAGATACATTTATACTACAAATGCTCTTGAGAGATTTATAAAGAAGGTAAAGAGGCAAGCGTTGGTTATAGAGGTCTTTCATACAGAGTTATCACTTGAGAAGGTGGTTTATTTGGTAATAGAAGAGATGAATATGAAATATGAGAGAAGAAAAGTTCATAATTTTGAAAGATACATAGATGAGTTATGGAGCTCAGGAGGGCAAAATACGGAGATAGAGAAAGAAAATTTAGAACAACTTCAAAAGAAGAATTAATTTATACACAAACTTCTTGACACTATGGAGAATTTTTCTGAGATCGAAAAAAATAAGTTAAAAATTTAAAAATAAAAACAAGGAAAAATTAATAATTTGGTATTATTAATTTTCTTTAATTCAATTTCTTCCAAATTTAAACTGATCATTAATGCCTTTTCAGGATGATAGGTTTTTAGAAAGCTTAAAAATCCCTTTTTTATTTCAGGTGTAAGTTTAGCTTCAACTGGTATAAGACCTTTTTCTGAAAAAATGATAAAATCAATTTCAGCTTTACCCGCTGTTCTCCAGAACTTAATTTCCAATCCAAGCTTTTTCAATTCACTAAAGACAAAAGTTTCTAAAAGCTCTCCTCTATCTGTTCTGTTATCAAAAAGAGAAAAATTGTTTAAAATGGCGTTTCTTAATCCTGTGTCTAAAAAGTAAATTTTTTTAATTTTTTTTAACTCAGTTATAAGGTTCTTATGGTAGGGAGAAAGAAGGTCAATTATATAAGTGTGGATAAGAAGATTTAAATAATTCATAGCAGTTTTATAATCTAATTTAATTTCCTTTACAAGGCTATTTAATTCTAAAAGATAGCCAGACATATAAGAAAGAACTTTTAAAAAGCTTCTAAATTTCTCTAAATCCCTCACTCCCAAGAAGAAAAAGATGTCTTTTTCAAGATAGGTTTGAAGTAAGTTTTTAAGTAGAAAAGTTTTGGCTTCATTATCTTTTTCTTTTACAATAGCAGGAAATCCACCGTAAATAATAAACTCCTGCCAATAATTTAAAAATTCTTTTTCAAAAGAGATAAATTTTTTAAAAGCTCTTTCCTTAAATAAAAAGTTTTGCAACTCATTAAAATATTCTTTGAAAATTTTATGAAGCTCTTTATCTTTCCACAATAGAAATTCTTCAAAAGAAAGGGGGAAAAGTTCAAAATAGACCGCTCTGCCAACAAGATATTTTCCCAGATTTTCCTTAATTTCAAAGGAGCCAGAACCTGTAATAATTATTTTTAACTTGTCTTTGTAAAAGTCATGAAGAATTTTAATATATTTCCCAATATTCTTTACATACTGGGCTTCATCAATATACAGATACTTTTTTTCTACAAATCTTTTTCCGAAGGTAAGAGGATCCTTTACGAGAGCCTTGGCAAGATCCTCAAATTCTAAAGATATGTAAGTACCTCCATACCTTTCTTGAAAATGTTTTAGGAGCGTAGTTTTCCCAGTTTGTCTCGCTCCTTTTATAAGAATTACATACCCCTTTTCAAACCACCTTTCCAATTTTTTTTCAATTTTTCTCGGAAAATACTCCATAAAAATTAGCCTTAATTTTGGATTAAAGTCCAATTTTATTATAAATATTTTTACAATACATGTCAACATTTTCTTATACATATCCGTGGAAAACTAAAGAAATCTCAAAAAATATTAAGTTAGCCTTAGAATATTCAAAGATCCTAATAAGCCAAAAACTCTAAGCCTACTTGAGTCTTTGCAAGTTTCTTATATAATATTTCTTAAAAAAGGTTCTAAACCTTTTAAAGTCAAAATCCCGAAAGACCTGTATAAACAAAAGAAATTTTGAAAAGGTTAAAACCTTGATAAGTAAATTCCAAAATCTTTTTTTTCTTTCCAAGGAAGAAAAAATTTTAGAGGCTGTTCTTAAAAGCTCATTTATCAATCTTTTTGCCAGAGGCTTTGGTTATCTCAAAAATGTTGCCATTGCCGTTCTTCTCGGCTTTAGCTACAAAACAGACGGCTTTTTTATGGCTCTTTCTCTCCTTGGAATCTTCCTTATCTTTGCTGATGTTTTTGACTCCATCGGCGTTCCTAATCTCGTTTTTGCAAGACAAAAATCGTGGGAAGAATTTAAGCACCTTGCCTCCCTTCTCTTTACCTTTACCCTCATCCTTGCAGGCTTATCCTTAATTCTGGCTTTAATTCTTATGCCCTTTGTCCTTAAAATCCCTATCGGCTTTAAAAAAGAAGCTCTATCCTATACCCAGATTTCTTATCTTCTCCTTCTTCCCTACCTGTTTTTTTACTTTATTTTTCATCACTTTGGAGCAGTTTTAAGAAGCTTAAGAAGATTTACCATCTTTTTCGTAGGTGAGCTTATCTTCTCCTTTTTAACCTTCCTTTTAATAACCCTCGGATTATACCTTTTCAGAGACTTTAGAATCATTCCTGCAAGTCTATCCATAGCCCAGTTTTTAGCTACTCTTTATATGCTTTTTGTAGCAAAAGATTTCATACACCTTAAGTTTTATTACGACGAGACTACAAAAACTCTATTAATGCACTTTTTTTATCTTTCAGCTCTTTATGGAATTTTCCATCTTTATATTCTTGTTGACAGAGCTTTTGGTTCTCTTCTTGGAGAAAAGGCAGTTTCAGCCCTTACCTACGGATTTATATTTGCTTCAGCTTTGAGAGGAGTTTTAAAATTTGAACACATGGCTATTACTTCTCTTTCAGAGGTCAAAGGGAGTCTTGAAAAACTAAATTTCTATCTTAAAAAACTTCTTTTTATTACTGTGCCAGTTAGCCTGATTCTCTTTTTATTCTCAGATCTTATTGTAAGACTTCTTTTTGGTTACGGAGCTTTCTCCCGAGTAGATGTAAGTCTTACCTCAACAGCAACTCGTTTTTATGCACTAAGCCTTCCCTTTTTGTTCCTGTGGCCCGTTTTATATAGAGTTTTTCAAATTAGAGAAGACTTTAAAGGAGTTTTTATAACCTCAATTCTTGGTGTCTTAACAAACGGGCTTTTAAATTATCTTTTTGTAATTATCTTAAAACTCGGGATAACGGGTGTTTGCCTTGGCACCTTCGGAGCCTACTTGATGCTCTGTGGAGTTTCGTATATAATGCTTATAAAAAAGAGGGAAAACTATGCCTAAATGTCCAATTTGTGAGACCTTGGTAGAGGATAACTCTTACATGGAGACCTATACCTCGCCTTTTAACAATCAGGAATATAAAAAATACGAGTGCCCCAATTGTGAGCTCCACTGGTGGGAACCGCTAAAGATTATTCCTGAGTTTTACGGAAGTGAGGTTTTTGAGTAAAAGCTATGTATTGCTAAAAAGACTGATATTGCCTATAAAGTGTGGTATAATTTATAAAAATGTTAAAAGGAGGTAAATCAATGGAAACGCTGAAGGAGATGATTAATAAACTGCCACCTGAGCTCCAAAAGGAAGTAAAAGACTTTGTGGAGTTTTTGTTGGAAAGACAAAAGCGTAAGTATGGAAGGAAGCTTCGCCAAGATTGGGCTGGTGCTTTACGAGATTATAGAGAGCAATATACCGCACTTGAGCTTCAAAAGAAGGCATTAGAATGGCGTGGTGACTAATTCAATGTACCTTGTAGACACTAATATTTGGTTAGAACGGCTATTAGATCAGGAAAAATCTGAAGAGGTTGGTCGTTTTTTGGCTCACTTTCCTTCGGAACAGTTGTTTATAACTGACTTTACTTTTCATTCTATTGGTATAATTCTCAGTAGATTGAACCGAAGTGAAGTCTTCCTTCAATTTATCCGTGACGCTTTCATTGAGGGGGCTGTTTCTATTATTCATCTTAAGCCTGACGACATGAATACACTTGTAGATGTTATGAGAAAATTCCATTTAGATTTTGATGACGCCTATCAATATGTAGCTGCAAAACTTTATGGACTTATTATCGTAAGTTTTGATAGCGACTTTGATAGAACGGATATTGGACGAAAGACACCAAAAGAACTTTTAGAAAAAATATAGCTTGTTCAATGAGTGATAATACCAAGATTCGCCTTACCGAAAGAGAAGTAAAAGCCATCAAGGACCTTGCCGTAGAGGTCTTTGGTGAGGGAACATGCTTATTTTTTTACCTCTCCTTGTGGTATATTTTATAAAAAGATTTGAAGGAGATAAACCAATGGAAACTCTTAAAGAGATGATTGATAAATTGCCATCCGAACTTCAGAGTGAGGTAAGGGATTTTATAGAGTTTTTATTAGAAAAGAAAATGAGAAAAGCTAAGAAAAAGCCGAAATTTGATTGGGCAGGAGCACTCAAAGATTTGCGAGATCATTATACTTCTGTAGAGCTTCAGCATAAGATTGTAGAATGGAGAATCGGTGTCCAATGAAGTTATTATTAGAGAAAAAGGTAAGACATTACTTGATTAAAAAGGAGGGGTCAAAATGGAAACCATTATAAGCACTGAGGAACTAAAAAGAATAATTAAAGAAGTAGTTGAAGAAGTAATAAGAAAAGAATTTTTGGCATTAAGATTGAATCTATTACCTTATGTAGATAATAAAGAACAGGAAGAGCTTGAAAAACTTTTTGGAAATGCTCCAGATATTGATGAAGTACAATACGAAGAGGAAATTAATCTATAATGTGGAAATTTGTATATAGAAAACAAGCTTTTAAATTTTTAGAACAAAATAAACTATTAGAAGAGACTAAAATTAATTATTAAATTCCTTAAGGGAGAAAAAGTAGATATTAAAAAGATGAAGGGAAATTGGGAAGGATATTTAAGGTTAAGAATAGGGAATTATAGAATCATTTTTAGAATAGATTTTGATAATAATATAGTAGATATAGTAAAAGCAGGCTCGAGAGAAGAAATTTATAAGTAATTTTATCTTAAATTTAAGAGGAATAAGTATGCCTCTAATTTAAACATACCATGAAATATAAGAAATCTTTAAAATACTAATGAAACAGGTAAAAAGAACTTAAGAAAGCTACAAATCGTGCAAAAGGAAAAATTCATGCCTAAATGCCCTATATGTGAAACCTTGGTAGAGGATAACTCTTACACGGAGACCTATACCTCGCCTTTTAACAATCAGGAATATAAAAAATACGAGTGCCCGAATTGTGAGCTTCACTGGTGGGAACCGCTAAAGATTATTCCTGAGTTTTATGAAAGTGAGGTATTTGAAGGTTATATCTCTTTTCACGAGGGCATAAGGTCAAGGATTGGATATCATCATCAGCAATTTTTTACGCACTTTCCCAAAGCTGTAAAAGGTAGACTCCTTGACATAGGCTGTGGAGATGGGGTCTTTTTAAGAGAAGCCCAAAAACACGGCTTTGAGGTCTGGGGAATAGATTTTGATTCAAAAAGCATAGCAACTGCCAAAAAATCTCTTGGAGTGGATACCCTGTTTGCTATGAGTCTTGAAGAGTTTTACGAGTATGCCAAGAAAAACAACCTAACCTTTGATGTGATTACCTTTTTTGAAGTCCTTGAGCATCAGGACAATCCTAAGAGATTTTTAGAGATGGTAAAGGAACTTTTAAAGCCCGAAGGCTATATAGGTGGTTCTGTGCCAAATAGGGAGAGTTATTTTGAAATAGACCTATATCAAAGGATAATCTCATATATTGATAATCCTCCTCATCACTTTCTCAGGTTTTCTGCAAAAGCCTTGGAAAACACTTTCAAACTCTGTGGATTTTCTGATGTAGAGGTTTATAAAACTGACTTTCCAAAAGAGGAGCTTCCTCTCTATCTTGAGAAAAAATTTTTTGGAAGTTTAGATAAAGTTAAGCTCTGGCTAAAAGGAAAAGCCCTTGGCAATCAGAGACTTGCAGGTGCAGTGGCAGTAGAAGACCTTGAAAAAATAAAACCATCTTTTCAGGCAAAGATTTTGAAAGTTTTAAAGAAAGCCAGATTTTTCATATTTCTACCTCTAATTGCCCTTTATTCAGGAAAGCTTAAGGGGAATGGGATAAATCTTTATTTTCAGGGGAAGAGAAATGTCAAAAAGTAAAAATCCAACTGTTTCAGTAATAATGAGTGTATATAGAGAACCTATTGAGTGGCTTAAGGAATCTATAGAATCTATTCTAAATCAAACATTTAAAGATTTTGAATTTATTATAGTTTTAGATGAACCTAATAATCATGAAGCTGAGAAAATAATTTTAGAGTATGTAAATAAAGATTCACGAATTATATTTATAAAAAATACTGCAAACATAGGCTTAACAGAATCACTAAATAAAGCTTTAAAAATTGCTCGGGGTAAATATATTGCAAGAATGGATGCTGATGATATAGCATTAGAATATAGATTAGAAAAACAAGTTAATTTTTTAGATAAAAACAAAGATATATCATTAGTTAGTAGTTGGGTTTATAAAATAGACGAATATGGTAATATATTTGGATGTATTACTCCACCAAATTTAGATAGAAAGAATTTACAAAAAGTTCTATTAAGTGGACATAATATATTTTGCCATCCTACATGGATGGTTAGAAAAGAATTATATGAAGATTTGAAAGGGTATAGATTAAAATATGCTGAGGATTATGATTTTATATTAAGAGCGATAGATTCCGGTTTTAATCTTTATATTATGCCAGAATTTTTACTAAAATGGAGAATAAGTCAGCAAAAAATTTCTGTAAGAAAAGCTCTACTGCAATATAAAACTATGTTATTCGCTATTAAGCTAAAAAAACAAAGAGAAAAATATGGACAAGAACTTTATAATGAAAAAGAGTATTATGAATTTTTAAAAAATTCAAAATTAACAGAATACTTATATAATCTTTCCATAAAGTATTTTGTAAAAGCCAATAATTATAGAAGTCAAAAAAATTATATCCCATTTATTTTAAACTTATTAGTCTCATTACTTATAAGCCCCTTACAAGCAAAAAGATTCTTTCATTTACTTTATGGAAAGTTTATTCTGTTAAAAAATTCAAAACAATATAATTCAATAAAACAATGTGCCGAATAGTTGGATTTTTGGATTTTAACTATAAAAAAGATTACGACCTAAATTCTATCATTGAATCCATGCGGGATACCCTTACCCACGGAGGACCCGATGATGCAGGGCTTTACATAGACCCATCTTTTCCTCTTGCCCTTGGACATAGAAGGCTTTCTATCCTTGACCTTTCTCCTCTTGGACATCAGCCTATGGAATTTGAAAATTTTGTTATTACTTATAATGGCGAGGTGTATAACTTCAAGGAAATAAGAAAGGAGCTTGAGACCTACGGATATAGCTTTATCTCTAACTCTGACACAGAGGTTATCCTTAAAGCATTTCACAGATGGGGATTTAATGCGGTTCATAAGTTTAGAGGTATGTTTGCCTTTGCCATTTGGGACAAAAAAGAAAAAAGGTTAATCCTTTGTAGAGACAGAATGGGAGTAAAACCTCTTTATTACTATTACAAAGACGGGCTTTTTATCTTTGCAAGTGAGCTTAAAGCCTTTCATAAGCACCCCAAGTTTAAAAAAGAGCTTGAAGAAAAGGCACTATCTCTATTCTTAGAATACGGATACATCCCTGCACCTTATAGTATCTTTAAAAATACCTACAAACTTGAGCCCGGACACTTTCTTATCCTTGAAAAGGATGGAACTTTAAGAAAGGAAGCTTACTGGAAGGTGGAAGACTTCTTCATGGAAGGGCAGAGGGAAAGAGAAAAATGGCTAAAAAGGTCAGAGGAAGAATTGGCGAAAGAGCTTGAAGCACTTCTTACGGAAAGCTTTAAATTAAGACTTGTCTCCGATGTCCCTGTAGGAATGTTTTTGAGTGGGGGAATAGACTCATCCACAGTGTCTGCCCTCCTTTCCAAGGAAGGAATAAAAATAAAAACCTTTACCATTGGTTTTTATGAAAAGGAATATAATGAAGCACCCTTTGCCAAAAAGGTAGCGGATTATCTTGGAACAGACCACACGGAGCTATACTGCACCCCAAAAGAAGCCTTTGAGATAATCCCAAAACTTCCAGAGATTTACGACGAACCTTTTGGAGACTCTTCTGCTATTCCCACTTATTTAGTTTCCAAGCTTGCAAGGTCTCAGGTAAAGGTATCTCTTTCTGCTGACGGGGGAGATGAGCAGTTCTGCGGATATACAAGATACTGGATGATAATAGATAGAATAAATAAACTTTCACGATTACCATTTAAAGGAATTATTTCAAAAACTCTAAATCTCATAAGCCCAGAATTAGCTTTAAAACTCTACAACGCCTTTAAGCCCATACTTCCCAAATATACCAACTTTAGGGATAAATACATAAAGCTCAGAAATGTCTTAAAGGCTAATACATTACTTGAACAATACGACCTTGCGGTAAGTTATTTCCTTGAGGAAGACTTACAAAAACTTGGTCTTAAACCTTACAGGGAAAATTTCTTAAGCCTTAACTCCCTTGACCCATATTCTTCTCTTATGCTTCTGGATTTGAAGACCTATCTCGTAGATGATATACTTGTTAAAGTTGATAGAGCCACTATGAGCGTCTCCCTTGAAGGAAGGGAGCCTTTCCTTGACCACAAGATAGTAGAATGGACAAGCAAACTTCCTTCTGAATTTAAGTATAAAAATGGAAAGAGTAAATATCTTTTGAGAAAGATTTTGTATAAATACATCCCACCTGAGCTAATAGATAGACCTAAACAGGGCTTTGGAGCGCCAATATACGAGTGGTTTAAGAAGGATTTAAAGGAACTCTATTTGGAATATCTTAACGAAGAGAGAATTAGAAAGGGGGGAATCTTTAACCCTCCAGAAGTTAAAAGGCTTCTTGATGATTATATTCAGGATAGGAGAGTTAATCACAATAAACTCTGGCTTTTATTTGTTTTTGAGCAGTGGAGAGAAAGGTGGATGTGAAGGAATTCTATTTTCTTATAAACTCTCTTGCAGGAGGGGGAGCAGAAAAGGTAGCACTAAGGCTTTACGAAAGACTAAAACCTCAAAAAATCATTTTGCTTGAAAAAGATGTTGCTTATTCTGTCCATCAGGGAGCTTTAGAATTCTTAAGCAATCATACTAAAAACACTAACCCAATTTTGAAAATCCTCTACATCCCTCTTTATGCGCTAAAACTTAAAAAATGTATTGAAAAAGAAAGCACTATTTTGTCCTTTCTTGAAAGGGCAAATTTTGTAAATGTGGTTGCTAAGATTTTTCTAAAACATAGAGCTGTTATCTCTGTTCGTATGGACCAGATAACGGGACATAAAGGAATTAGAAGTTTAAATAAGGTTCTTGCCAAACTTCTTTATCCAAAAGCAGATTATGTGATTGCAGTATCTTACGGAGTAAAAGAAAGCTTAATAAATCTTGGAGTTTCAGTAGAGAAGATAAAAGTCATCTATAACCCCTATCCCATTGAAGAGATAAGAGAAAAAGCCAAAGAGCAAGTAGAAAAAGTTTTTGAAAAATCCCAGTATATCATCACCACAGGAAGGCTTACCAAACAAAAAGGTCAGTGGTATCTTTTGAGAATTTTTAAAGAACTCAAAAAGTCTTATCCTGAGCTAAAGCTTTTAATCCTTGGGGAAGGAGAGCTTAAAAGCTATCTCGTTGAGCTATCTGAAAGTCTTGGACTTAAAACTTTCGTGTGGGATAGGGACGAATTGAGTGATAATTTTGATACTTATTTTCTTGGTTTTAAGAAAAATCCTTTTAAGTATGTCTCAAGAGCAAAACTTTTTGTCTTTCCTTCTTTGTGGGAAGGCTTTCCTAATGCTTTGGTTGAGGCTATGGCTTGTGGGGTACCTGTTATTTCTTCTGACTGCAAAAGTGGTCCAAGGGAGATATTGGCTCCAAATACGGATTTTAGATATCAAACCGAAAAGGCGGAATTTGCGGATTATGGAGTTTTAATGCCTGTTTTTGAGGATAGATTTTTAGATGCTTTTGAGCCTTTGACGGAAAAGGAAAGGCTTTGGGTAGAGGTGATAAAGAAGATGCTTGAGGATGAAGAATTAAGAAAAGAATACTCAGAAAAAGCTTTAAAAAGAGCTTACGATTTTCATGTGGATAAAATTATTAAAGAGTGGAAAGAAGTTCTTTATCAAGAGGGATAATCCTTGAAAGTAGTTCTTACCTCTAACACCTCTTGGTCTTTGTGGAATTTCAGGCTGGGGTTGATGAAAGCTTTAAAAGAAAAGGACTTTGATGTCTATGCGGTTGCTCCTTACGATGAGTTTTCTGAAAATCTAAAAAAGGAGTTTAAATATTATGAGATTAAAAATCTTGATAGAAAAGGGACTAATCCTTTTAAGGATTTAAAGCTTTTGATGGAATACATAAGAATTTATCGCAAGATAAAGCCGGATTTAGTTATAAACTTTACCATAAAGCCAAACATTTATAGCTCAATAGCTTGTGGATTTCTTGGGATAAAGTGTGTAAGCGTAATAACTGGGCTTGGATATGTTTATGTAAAGGGTGGTATTTTGGAAAAGTTTGTAAGCACACTTTATAAAATAGTCTTTAAATTTAATAAGTATGTGATGTTTTTAAATCAAGATGATTTGCAAACTTTAGTGAGAAGGAGCATAATTAATTCACAAAAAACAATTCTGTTAAAAAGTGAAGGTATAAATGTTGAGTATTTCTCTCCAGATTTTTGCAAAAACATAACCAAAGAAAAAGATAAGTTCATCTTTCTTATGGTCTCTCGCCTTCTTTGGGACAAGGGAGTGGGGGAATATGTAGAAGCTGGCAGAAGAATAAAAGAAAAATATCCTTATGTAGAACTTTGGCTTTTAGGTGCTTTAGATAAAGGGAATCCTTCCGCAATTCCAGAAGAAAAGCTAAGAGAGTGGGAAGGCATTATAAGGTATCTTGGGGAGACCAAAGATGTGAGACCTTATGTATGTCAAGCGGATTGCGTGGTTTTGCCTTCCTATAGAGAAGGCACACCAAGGACCCTTCTTGAGGCTATGGCAATGGAGAAGCCCATTATTACAACGGATGCACCTGGCTGTAGAGAGGTTATCAGAGATGGGGTTAATGGCTTTATGGTAAAACCAAGAGATGTAGAATCCCTTTATGAAGCTATGGAAAAGATGATAAAATTACCTGAAGAGAAAAGGCAAGAATTTGGAAAAAAAGGAAGAGAATTAGCTCTGCAAGAATTTGACGAAAAAATTATTATTAAAAGATATATGCAAATTATAGAAGATATCTTCAAAAATAATTAACTACCTTTTAATTTGAGGACTTCTCTTGAAATCATTGAGATTCAGACAGGTAAATATGTAGAAGAGGATGATATAGTCAGATTTGAGGACGATTGGGGAAGAGAAAGCTAAGATTTGTGAAGGAGGCAAGGTCTTCTCTCTTCTTTGGAATATTTATGGCTCTTTTAGTGGAATGGTGGAGTAATAAAAGGCACACCAAGAGTTCTTCTTGAAGCCATGGCTATGGAAAAGATGATAAATTTATCTTTTGAAGAAAGAAAAGTAATGGGAGAAAAAGGAAGGTCCTTAGTATTAAAGGAATTTGACGAAAAAATTGTAATTGCAAAATATTTAGAAATTTATAAATAAATTGTATAATGCTTGAAAAGAAGCTTTTTAAGATTAAAATTTTTAATAAGTAATATCGGGGAGGGTTTGATGGGTAAAATTTTAATAGAAATAGAGATAGAGAAAGAAGAATTAAAGACATTGATTGAAAATGCAATTGAAGAAAAATTAATAGAACTTTTTGGTGATCCTGATGAAGGGCTGAAAATAAAAGATACATTCCGAAAAAGATTGTTAAAACAGAGAGAAAAAGTAATCGCAGGAGAAAGAGGATTATCTTTAGAAAAGGTCACAAAAGACCTCGGCTTTGAGTCATTTTAATGTATCAAGTTCGGTTTCTTGATGAGGCTATCGAGGATCTTAAAAAATTAGATAAACTTACTATTCAGAGAATTTTTAAAAAATTAAAGTGGGTTCAGAAAATTTTGAGAATTTAAAACACGAAAGGTTATCGGGTGACTTAGAAGGTTTTTATATTTATAAATAAAATTAGCTAACTAATGTTAAAGTATGCAAGTTTAGCCTTTTTTGTCTCTTTTTTTCTTTGTTTGATATTTATTGTATTTAGCAAAAAAATCAGCTTTTTTCTCACTGATCACCTGCATGTAGGACCACAGACCTTTCACACCCGTCCCACTCCAAGAATTGGCGGACTTGCCATTTTTTCAGGAATAGGTCTTGCCCTTTTACTTTCCTATTTAATAAAAGAACCCTTTTCCTCAAATTATGCTCTTTTAATTTTATGTGCATTTCCTGCCTTTTTAGCAGGTTTTACTGAAGACATAACGGGAAAACTTCATCCAAAGATAAGAATGCTTTTTTTAATTGTTGCAGGAGTTTTAGCCTTTTTTCTTTTAAATGCTAAGATTACTCGTATAGACATTCCTCTGGTAGATGCTCTTTTAAAAACAACTCTTTTTTCTCTTTTATTTACAGTTTTTGCTCTTTCTGGGATTTCAAATGCTATAAACATAGTTGACGGTTTTAATGGACTTGCAAGCATGGTTTCCATGATGATTTTTATGGCAGTTTCTTATGTAGCCTATAAACTCGGAGACTACGAAATCACTACACTTTGCGTAACTGCAAGTTTTGCGCTCCTTGGCTTTTTTCTTTTAAATTATCCTTTTGGATTAATTTTTTTAGGTGATGGAGGGGCTTATTTTACGGGTTTTCTCATTGGATTAGCAGTTATTCTTCTCGTTTACAAACATCCTGAGGTTTCAGCCTGGTTTGCTCTAACAGTAAACATCTACCCAGTATACGAAACCCTGTTTTCTATTTACCGAAAAAAAATCTTGAGAAAAAGATCTGCTATGGAACCAGATGGACTTCACTTCCATATGCTGATTTATAAAATTTTAATTAAGTGGCTTTTTAATTTGTATGAGCCTGAAATAAGAAATCCTTTAACCTCTGTTTTTCTGTGGGTGCTTAATGCCTTTGCTATAGTTCCTGCCCTTTTATTCTGGAATAATACGAAACTTCTCATAATTTGTTGCATTTTTTTCTGCCTACTTTATACTTATCTTTACTGGAAAATTTTAAAAATGAGAAAAATTGGAATTAAGTAGCAAAAAATTTTTTGAATAAGTTAAATTGGAGAACAAAATTACAACAAAACAAAAGCAAGTTTATTTAATAAAAGTCAATCCTAAAGACTTAAAAGACATAGAATTTGAAAGAACTGTAAGAGAAAAATATTATGCGTATTTTGGTAAGTTATTGAGAAAAAGTAAACTTGTTTCTTTTGAAGAAATATCAGCTCTCCTTGATGAAGCCGAAGATAAAAAATTAATTACCGAAGAACAAAGACTTTCAGTTTTTCAACTTGATTTAATAATAAGTGGTGAACTAAAACACACCAAAAAAGAAGTTTATTTGGCTGTAGAAGTCAGTTATAGTCTATACGAAAAGGACATAGAAAGAGCTTTAGAAAGAAGTAACATCTTAGCTACTATTTTCAAAAAAGAAGTAATTCCTGTTGTAGTTGCAGTTGAAGTTAAAAGGGAGTTAGAGAAAAAAGCTGAAGAAAGCGGTGTTCTTCTTATAAAAGCAGATTTTTAAGTTTTTTTATGATTTTTAGAGATTACAATTCCTATTTAACCAAAAAAGAGGATTTAACGGAAAGTCTTAAAGGGAAATACGGATGCATGGTGGAGTTTAATGGATTTGTGAGAGAGTATGATTTAAAAAGAGAAGAAAAAATCCCTGCTAAAGGGCTTGAAATAAAAGATATTGTTATTGAAAAACTAAAAGAAATAAGAGAAGAAGCTATCAAAAAGTATGACCTTTTAGAAGTCGTTATTTATCACGCAACTGGCTTTTTAAAGGTAGGAGAAAGGGTTACCTCAATTGCTGTTTTTGCAAGACATAGAAATTCCGCTTTTTCAGCTTTAGCCTTTATCATTGATGAGGTGAAAAAATACCACTAATCCTTTAAACCTTTTAAATCTTTTATCAGTTCTTTTCTTCTTTTCTTATAATATCTTTCTTCTTCACTAAAAATGCATCCACAATAACCTTGCCTGTAAATATTGAGAATTTTAGAAGCTTCCTGCCCTTCCTTATAACCCACTCTAAAATCCTCATAAAAGAAAGGAATTTTGTAGCGATAGCTCAAATCTTCTGCCATTTCTTTTATTAAGGTATGATTTTGATGGATGCTGTAAAGCATAGTAGTTGTAAAGGCTGAGGCTTTTAATTCCAAAGCCTTTTTTACTGTTGCCGAAAGTCTCATAAAATAGCATCTTTCACATCTTTTACCTGGTTTGTCCCAGAGCATAAAGGATTCACTAATAAATTTTCTAAGCCCGTATTCTTTATCCCAAATAATGTCAAAATTTTTTATCTTCTGAACCTCTTCCAATGCTTTTATTCTCTGACGAAATTCTCTATAAGGATGGATGTTTGGATTGTAAAAATAACCTACGAAAGACAAATTATTTTTTCTAAAATAATCTACTACATAAAGACTGCATGGTCCGCAACAAATATGAACTAAAATCATAATTTTAATTTTACTCCCAATTCAAACCTTTTAAACCTTTCTCCCTTTATAAGCGTATTTAAGAGGTGCAAAAATTTACGAATTTTTGGTTTTAAGCTATAATTTAAATTTATGCAAATAAAATGGAAGGATTTATTAAAATTGCCAAATCTTTTAAGTTTATATAGATTGATACTTGGACTTATTTTTCCTTTTCTTTGGTTAGAAAAGGTTCAGCCCAAAATCTTACTCTTTTTAATTGGAACAGCTATTTTAAGCGATACCTTTGACGGAAATATAGCAAGAATATTCCAGCAAAAAACAGACCTTGGAAAAATTTTAGATCCAATTGCAGATAAAGTTTTTATAAATATGCTCTTTGTTTTACTTTATTTAAACAAAAATATATCTTTAACTTTTCTTTTAATCATTTTAGGAAGAGATATAGCTATACTGTCCGGAGCAACTATTCTTTTTTTAAAATATCCAGATCAAATAAATTTTAAGCCTACATATCTTGGTAAGACCTGCACAGTTTTTCAACTACTATTTTTATTCTTATGCTTTATAAACCTATTTATAAAACCAATAAACGAATTTTTTATTTTCCTTTTTTCTTATGCAGTAATATTTTTCACTCTTCTTTCAGGTTTTCAATATGCCTTTTTATTCTTAAAATCTTTCACTAAATCTCCAACAAGATAATTTTCTTTAAATTCAGTAAAATTTACTTTAACGATTTTTTTTCTTAATTTATCATTATTTTCTTTTAGATTTACAAATGTAGATATGTAATTTTCAGAAAGTCCCTTCCACATACCAGCCTTTTCGTCAAATCTTTCAAGAACCACTTTTCTAATTTTTCCAATCTCATTTTTAAGAAACTCTTTCCTTTTTTCTGTGAAAAGAGCTTTTAAAATTTCCTTTCTTTCTTCTATAATTTTAGAAGAAACTTTATCAGGGAGCTTTTCTGCAGGTGTTCCGTAACGAGGAGAAAAGGGGAAAATGTGAAGCCAGTTTAAAGGTGAATTTTTACAGACCTCGTAAGTGTCTCTAAAGTCCTCTTCTTTTTCTCCTGGAAAACCAACTATTACATCAGCCCCAAAAGTTGCATGAGGACATATTTTGTAAAGTTTGAGGAGGGTTTCTACATATTGCTCTTTGGTGTAATTTCTGTTCATTAGCTTTAAAATACGATTTGAACCACTTTGTAAAGGAATGTGAAAATGGGGAGCTAAAAATTGAGTTTTTTTAACAAAATCTAAAAAATCCTCATCTATTTCATTTACTTCTAAAGATGAAAGCCTCAGGTTAAATTCTTTTCCCTGAGATTTTAAATATTCCTCAATTTCCCACAAAAGTTCAGTCAGTTTCTTTTTTGGTTTAAAGTCTTCTCCCCACTTTCCAAGATGAATTCCTGTAAGAACTATTTCTTCATATCCGTTTTCAACCAAAATTTTTATGCTCTCCAAAACCTTTTCAGCAGGCACACTTCTTGGAGCACCTCTTACATAAGGAACAATACAATAACTGCAAAAACTATCGCATCCGTCTTGAACCTTAACAAAAGCCCTTGAATGATTAAAAAATTTACTTAAAACTATGGGGAAACACATTTTTTCTTCTGAAATATCCTCAACCAAAACCAAACCATCCCTCTTTTCTTTTTCAATTTCTTTTAAAATTTCTGCAATTTTAAATTTTTCTTTCTGTCCTAAAACTAAAAACTTTGTATTTCCGTTTTTGAGAAATTTTTCGGCAATTTTTAAAGCCTCCTTTCCAAATCTTTGGGAATAGCATCCTGCAAGAACAACAATTTCTGGTTCAAATTTAAGCCACCTTCTAATAATCTTACGAGTTTCAGCCTCTGCTCTTTCTGTAACGATACAGCTATTTAAAATTAAAGTATGGGCTTTTTCTTCTGAAGAAAGACAAAATCCTTCTTTAATTAGACTTTCTACGATATATGCACTCTCTACCTGATTTACTTTACATCCAAGTGTTTTTACAAAAAAGCTTTTTTCTTTCATATTTTAAGATATAAGTTCACTCCTCTTCTTTTATAGCAGATTCAAAGGTTTTGAAAAATCTTATTCTTTTTTCCTGCTTTTTTATCTTTGGTTTAATTTTAAAAAACTTTTCGTAGGCTTCAAAAATCTGATACAGTTTTTCGAGTTCTTTTAAGGTTTTAAGAGAAAATTCCAAATCTTTTTCTGCTTCTTCAAAACTTTTATACTTTTTTATCATTTTTTTTAATTTTCATCTTTTTTAAAAGATTTAACCAATAAAGATCTACTTTATCCCTTTCACGAAATTTAGAAGCTCCTTCTTTCATCTTTATTAATAAGTTAATACTTGCAACAGGAATTTTTAAGCCCTCTTCTATTTCCATCCATTCTATATTTTTTTCTACTTCTTCCCAATTGATCATTTCTCCAACTTTCATTATTAAGTCAACATTAAAACCTGCAGGCGTAGTATATCTGATAACCTGATATTGTATGTCTTCTTCTTTAATTTCTTTCAATTCTTCGTCTTGAAAGATATCATATAAGCACTTAATAACTTTTTTAAAATTATCTTTCTCAGGTTCTATAAAAAGATCTAAATCTGAAGTTTTTCTGTCAATTCCGTACAAGTTTAAAGCTATTCCTCCTACTACGCAAAAGTTTACTTTTTCATCTATAAGTTTTTTAAAAATTTCTTTTAAAAAATTTATATCAAGCATTTTTAAGTATTTTTTTCCAGAAAATCTTTAATAGCCTTTCTTAAATAATTTTCGTATTTTTTTTCTCCTATTGCCCTTCTTCCAAAAACAAAATTAAACTCACTTATTAAGGGATTTTCATTTTTAAAAAGAAAGTCTATGGCAACGAGATTAAAGTGGGTATTTCTTATAATTTTGCGAGTAAGCTCGAGAACTTTATTCTTAAGTCCTTTTTTGGGGCAAGGAATTATCCTTCCTTCTTGAGAGATGTTTTTTTTGAATCCACCCTCTCTAAAAACCACCAAAATTTTTTCTCCAATAACATAAGCTCTTGCATCAAATTCGCAATTTATATATTCCTGCACGAGAAAGCCAAATCTTCCTTCTCTTTCCCAGGTTTTAATTTCCTTAAAAATCTTTTCAAGCTCTTTTTCGTTTTTCACCAAAAAAACCTCTTTACCTTCATCTCCATAATTTCCTTTAATTATGCAGGGAAAGTTGATTTTAAAAATTCTTTTATATGGATTTTCCTCAATCCCGCAAAGTCTTGGCACAATAATAGTTTCAGGATGAGGAAGATTTAAAAGTTTAAAAAGCATAATCTGACCGATCTTACCTGGATAAAGAAATCTAAATGTGTATTCCGGAAAAACTGGAATACCTGAATTTTTAACAAAAAAATAAATTTCGGGAGAAACGGTTTGAGGAAAAATAACAGCCTTCGCTTGAGAAAGAATCTCAAAAATTTTGTTATTTAAGGGCTCAAATTGAAAAAAATTATAATCTCCTTTGAAAGTAGATAAAAAGGAAACAATCATTGACAGCTAACTTTCTTCTACTCTTTCTAATTGGGAAATAAGCAATTTTAATTCTGAAATAAGTGAATTTACTTTATTCAAAGCTTCTGCAATTACTCCTTCTTCCTCTGGATATTCGTGGGTTAAAGTGTTTCTAAGTTCTCTCATGGTTGCCCATTTTTCCCAATTAATAGCTAATCCCCTTTTTTCTGCTAGATGAATTATGTCCCTCATAAACAACTCTTCAGTTTCTTCTCCCTTTAGTGCTAAATAAACTCTTAAAAGTTTTCCAATACTTTCTTGCAATTTCGAAAACCGATAAGCTATAGTATCAAGTAAACTCAAACTCTGCAAATTTTCTTTTAACTCTACTACATCCTTTTCAGATAAAGGAAAACTTTTAACTTTTTCAAGTTCTTTTAGAGCTTTTTGCAAAATTTCGTAATGTCTGAGGGTATCTTTAAGAAATTTTTGATATTTTTCACTCAAAGTTCAATCCCTTCTTTTAAAGCAATTTTCTCTATCTCTCTTTCTGGGTCTTTTTCCAGGATAACATCAATTTTTTGCTCCCCAAGCATTTCCCACAATTTTATTATAAATTTAATTCTTTTTTCAAACAAATTTTCTTTAACCTGTGGTTTAATGTAAAGATCTATGTCTCCTCCTCTTTTTGAAGGATCTGTTCTGCTCCCAAAAAGATACACTTTCGTTCCTTTACCAAAAATTTCTTCGGCACTCCTTTTTATGATTTCTATTTCTTTTTCAGAAAGTCTTATCTTTTTCATAATCAAGATTTTAAAACATAACCTGAATATTGCAATTTTAACATCTTTTTATAAAATTTTTTAAAGCTATGAATGAACTTTCAGGACTTGGCAAATTTTTGATAATTCTTGGAATGTTAATAATTGCTCTCGGTTTACTTCTTACCTTTCTTCCAAAAGTGCCATACTTAGGAAAACTTCCTGGAGACATTTACATAAAAAAAGGAAACTTTACCTTTTATTTTCCTCTAGCAACTTCAATCTTATTAAGCATTCTTTTAACCATTTTGCTTAACCTTATTTTGAGAAAGTAGCCTTGTAGTAATACCAAACCCTTCCCTTTTTATAAGGATCTTGAAAAACCAAAGCTGGTATAAATTCGTTTATTTTTTCAGTAGCAAATACTCCATATCCTTTTTTAAGGAGTTCCCAAACATCCCTCTTTTCTTTTAAAACTGGTATAGGTTTTTCAGAATAAAAAATAAAAAGCGGATTTTCTTCTTTATAAAAAACCTTATTTTCTTTTTTTGGGAAATTTGCCTTTATAATATCAATTTTATACCTCAAATCTTCAAGAGAATTAAACTGAATTGCTAAAATAGCTAAACAATTTAAAACAAAAAGGATAACACCAAAAGATAAAAGAAATCTAAAGGAGTAAAGATTTAACAAAAGGTTAGTCAAAAATAAAGCTACAAAAGGATACAAAAAAAGAAGATATTTGTCAAATTTTTCTCCTGTAAAACTTAAAAGCAAAATAGATATGCCAAAGGCAAAAAGATAAATTTTCGTATCATCATTAAGAAGTAAAACTACTTTCTTAATGATAGTGCGGATTTTTATCAAAATTAGAATTATCCAGGGAATAAAGTTTAAAAACAAAGCTTTTAAATAGTAATAAAATGGATCTCCTTTGCCTGCAATTCTTTTTGAAATATCAACATCTATAAATTCCTTAAAAACACTTGGTCCAAATTTTAAATACCCAAAAACATACCAGGGTAAGGAAAGGAGAATAAAAAGTAACCACCCTTTGGGAAAAAAAATAGCTTTTAATAAATTTTTGTCTTTAAAAATAAAAGCATAAATTAGCAAAGAAAGAAGGAGAAAGAAGTGAAGTGGACCTCTTACTAAAAAAGCAAAAGAAAAAAAGAGATAAAATAGATATACATATTTGACTTGAGAAGTGTTTTTAAATTGTATGAGAAAGTAAAAGCTTGTTATAGTAAAAAATACAAATAAAGGCTCAAGATCTATACGATAAACAAAAGAAAGAAATCTAAAGGAACTAAACAAAATTAAAAAACTGAGGATAGTTTTTAAAGGGTCCCTTTTTTGGAGTTCATATAAAATAAAGGCTGTTAAGAGATAACTTAAAAATGAAATTAGGCGCAGAAAAAAGATTTCAGAAGAAAAGAGATTTCCCAAGGCAAAAAAAGGGATAGAAATCCAGGTATAAAGAGGTGGTTTAGTGAAGTAAGGTTCTCCATTATAGGTTGGAATGAAAAAGTTTCCGTACCAGGTTTCCTTTGTTATAACGACCCTTCTTGCTTCTTGATAAGAAAGAATGGGCAAAAAGTATGAAAATACAAGAAAAATAAGTAAAACCAAAACAAAGATACAAAAAAATTTTTTACAATATTTCATTTTAGGTTATTAAATTTAATCCCCAAAAAATTCTTTACAATATTTTAAAAAGAAGTAAAATGGAGAACCTATGGAATTAAGGATAGCCATAGTTGGTTGTGGTAAAGCTGCAGAAAGGCATCTTAAAATTTATCAGGCTTTACAACAAGAGGAAAACATAAAAATCTTAGCCGTTTCTGATTTAAATCCAGAAAGGGCCAATTATTTTGCCAAAGTTCTATCTGCCAAACCATACTCTGATTTTCAGGAGATGCTTAAGAAAGAAGATGTAGATGTGGTTGATCTTTCCGTTCCTTCTGGACTTCATGCTAAAATAGGAGAGGTCATTCTAAAAAAGTTTAAAAAACACTTACTTGTTGAAAAACCTTTAGCCCTTACTTTAAAAGATGCTTACAGGATTTTAGATCTCTCAGAACGACACAATTTAAAAGTCGTTACTATTTTTCAAAATAGAGCAAACCTTCCTGTTATTAAATTAAAGGAATTACTTGATAAAAAAACCTTTGGGAAAATTGTTTTAATTTCAGTTAAATTTTATTGGAGTAGAAGACAAAACTATTATGATAGTGCTTCCTGGAGGGGGACCTGGTCTCTTGATGGAGGAGCACTTGCACAACAGGGATGTCACTTTGCAGACATAATGACCTATTTTGGAGGGGAAGTAGAAAGTGTCTTTGCTAAAATGGGAACATATCTTGTTAACATTGAAGCTGAAGATCTTTTAGTAGGGACATTAAAATTTAAAAACGGTGCCCTTGGAACAATTGAAGCTACAACCTGTGCGAGACCAAAAGATATAAAAGCTGAAGTAGTTATTTTAGGAGAAAAAGGCTCAGCAATTCTTGGTGGTTTTGCCATGAATCGTTTAGACTATCTCGCAGTTGAAGGGATGGAAGATGTTCAACCCCTGATAGAAGGTTTTAAAGAAAATCCACCTCATCCTCTGGGATTTTCCCATTATAACTACATCAAATCAGCTATTAAATTTTTTAAAACCGGAGAAAAAGATCCATTTTTAGCGGTAGGTGAAGAGGCTTTACCTTCTCTTGAACTTATAATTGGGCTTTATGAGTCTGCTGAAAGAGGGAAAGAAGTGTTTTTCCCTTTTAAACCAAAATTGTGTAAACTTGGAAAAGGAGTTTAAAAATGAGAAAAATTCCTTTGCTTGATTTGAGAAGAGGATTTAAAGAAATAGAAGAAGAAGTTTTACAGGGTATAAAGGATGTATTTTCTTCTATGAAAGTATTAAACGGTCCTAATTTGCAGGCTTTCGAAAAGGAATGGGCTGAATATTTAGGAGTAAATTTTGCATTTGGCTGTAGCTGTGGAACTACGGCTCTTATTATGAGTATGATTGCTCTTAACATAGGAAGAGGAGACGAAGTTTTGGTTCAGGCAAACGGCTTTATTGCAGACCTTGAAGCTATTTACTTTGTTGGAGCAAAACCCGTCTTTCTTGAGGTAGATCCAAAAACCTTTGGTCCTGATCTTGAAGACCTTAAAAAGAAAATCACTCCTAAAAGCAAAGCATTGCTTTTGATTCACATGTACGGGCATCCGAATGAAATGGATGAAATTTTAAAAATATGCGATGAATACGGGCTTATCCTCATAGAAGATGCTTCACATGCTCATGGTGCAGAGTACAAAGGCAAAAAAGTTGGGACCTTTGGAAAAGTCGGATGCTTTAGCTGTGGTCCTGTCAAAAATCTCAATGCTATTGGTGATGCAGGAGTTGTAGTAACCAATGATGAAAAAATAGCTTATAAACTTAAATATTTAAGGGTTCATGGTCAGGTAGAAAAAAATCACTCCTATTTCCCAGGATTTAATTCCCGTTTAGATGAAATCCAAGCTGTAATATTAAGAGCTAAACTTAAAACCCTTGATGCTAAAAATGAGAAAAGAAGAGAAATTGCAAAATACTATACAGAAAAACTCTCTCAAATCCCTGAACTCTTCCTACCTCCTCTTGATCCACCCTATAAAAAAAGCGTTTATCACCGCTATGTAATAGGAACAAAAAAAAGAAACGAACTTGCTGAATTTCTCAAAAACAAAGGCATAGAAATTGGATATTACTATCCCATACCTCTTCATAAACAAAAGGCATATCTTGAATTTTTCAGTCAACCTTATGAACTTCCTGTAGCTGAAAAGCTTGCTAAAGAACTTCTTGCTATTCCTATTTATCCAGAATTAACTCAAGAAGAGCTTGATTACATTGTAGAATCCATTTTCGAATTTTTTAAAAATTCTTCTTAGTTTAATCCCTGTTTATAAAAGTTTTAAAAGTAGAAGCGTGGTAAAAAATGTAGTAACTTTGGGACTTTTCTTTTTTATCCTCAAAACTCTTTAAGGCATATCCAGAGCTTTTTGCTTTTTCTAAAAGACCTTTATCTAAATACCCACGAATTACAATAACATCACATCCTTTTAAGGCTTCTTCAAAGGTAGCGCACTCCACAATCTTTTTCTCAATTCCGGCATAGAAGTAAAAATTGGCAACTGGCTTTTTATTAGGAGAAAAGCTACAAACCTTTAAAGATGAGTTAACATTCGTTAAACCTCTTACAAAACTTCCTGACATCTTTTCAGTGCTTATACTGTAAAGAGGTTGAATATGAGCAAAAAATAAGATTTCAGAAAGAAAATAGATAAAAAACAAATAAAAAAGGGATTGATGCTCTTTTCTTAGCTTTAAAAGACTAAAAACCTGTAAAATAAAGACTATAGGAATAAAAATTAGAGTTTCACTGCGTAAAGAATAGCCTTCTTTCTTTAAGAAAAAAAGGCTCAATAAGGTTAAAATAGGAAGGACATAGCCAAAAAGAGTATAGGCTTTTATAAGCCATATTTTTAAAGTATCTTTAGAGGTCTCTTTAAGATAATAAGCGATTAAAAAAATGGAAAAGGGAAGTATGGGTAAGATGTAGTAGTCTCTTCTTGCTTTAGCAATGGTAAATAATAAAAAAATCGAGAGATTTGTTATAAAAAAAACCTTTTGATCTTGGCTCAAACTTCTAAAATTTTTAAAGCAATGATAGATTGCTCCCAGTAAAAACAGGCTAAAAGGTGCTACCCAGAGCGGCCAGCAATAAAGATAAATGTAAAATGGACGAAGATTATCATACGGTTCAAAAGCTTGTTTCACATTCTCTTTATACCAGAGATAAAAAGGTAGCTCTGTATGAATTGCCTTTGCAATTAAATAGTAATGCAAAAAGTATAGAAATCCCCCTATAATTATGGATAAAATAAGTTTAGCATTGAAATGATAAAATCTGCGATAGATAATTGTATCAGAAAGCACAAAAAGGGTTAAAACTGCCAGAGCTGTGAGACCTTTGCTTAAAAGTCCAAAAAGAAGAGAAAATACAAACAATAAATAGCCTAAAAAGCTTTTCTTTTCTCTGTAATAAATGTAAACTGCAATACCTGAAACTATCCCGAAGAGTTGATAAATTTCTGATTGAGAAAGTCTTGCAAATTGGATAAAACCAAGAGATATACCATAAAAAAAAGTTACTAAGAAAGCCCAATTTTTCTCAAAAAGCTTTTTTGCAGATAAATAGAAAATCCCAATGGATAAAAGAGAAAGTAAAGCTCCTGGAAGTCTTGCTGAAAATTCTGAATATCCTAAAAATTCTCCACTTATCTTGATTAACCAGAAAGGAATAAGGGGTTTTGTAATGTGAGGTTCAAAATTTATAGTGGGAACAAGCCAGGAATCTCTCAGAGTCATTTCCCTTGCACCTTCAGCCCATCTTCCCTCCACTCCAAAAAAAGGTCTTTCTCCAAGATTGTAAAATGAAGCTATCCCCAGAAGTAATATAAAAAAAATCTTTACATATCGATAGTTTTGCATAAAATTAAATTACCTTTTGAAACTCGATTTTTAATTTTAATTTAAAACCCTAAAAATGAAAAGAAATTTTGCAACCATCTTTTTAATCCTATTTCTTTTTGGAACCGCTCTTTATATTCCATTTATAGGAGAAAAGGAATTTCAGGGAGAAGAAGGGAGAAGGGTTTTAATTGCTCTTCAAATGCTTGAAAATAAAGAATTTCTAATTCCCAAACTCTTTGAGGAACCCTATTTTAATAAACCACCTCTTTTTAATTGGGCTTTAGCTCTGGTATTCTCAATAACAAGAAATCCTTCTGAATCCGTAGCAAGAGCATTTTCTTCTTTTTGTATAATTTTAACTTCTTTATTTTTGGTTTTATTTTGGCAAAAAATTTTAGAAAAAACACAGGAAAAGTTCTACAAATTTTCTTTGACAGAAATACTTTTACCAGGGTTAATCTTTTTAACCACTCCTGAGGTAATTGATAAGGCTATAAGGGCTGAAATTGACGGATTTTACACCATGCTAATAACTATCGCGATCTGGAGCTGGTTTTATCTTTATGAAATAAAGAATAAAAAAACATCGGCTTACATATTTTCAGGAATACTTTTGGGACTGGGAATCTTAACTAAAACCTTTCAGGCTTTAATATTTTTTTACCTTGCTCTTATACCTTATTTTGTTTTTCAAAAAAGAACGAAAGAACTTTTTAGTTTTAATCATTTTTTAGGAGTTATTACTTATTTAGGAGTATTTTCTATCTGGATAATCCTTGTTAGCTTGAAAATAGGATTTAAGCCTTTTCTTACAGCGTGGTTTTATGAGTATTTATCTTCAGCAAAGGCTCAGGAAATGAGTTTTTTTCAGCACTTTAAAGCTTATGCTGTTTTTGCCTTTTTAGGCTACTCTCCCTGGATCTTTTTTCTGATTTCTTACAAGAAAGATAAAAATTTTCTCTCATTTTTGAAACCAAATCCCCTTTTTTACAATCTGGCTATTTTCTCTTTCTTTTTGTTTTTCTTTTCCTATCTTTTTCATTTTCTCTTTCCCGGAGCAAGACTTCGCTACATCCTTCCTTCTTCATCTGGACTCATCTTTTTAGCATCCCTACCCATTTATTACTATCTGAAACATAAAACCTTACCGGAGGGTTTAAAAATCCTTTTCTTAGCACTTCCTCTTTTTAATCTATTTGCAGGACTTCTTTTTCTCACCTATCTTATTTTTTCTTCCTATGAACTTAAACCAATTTTTTACGCACTTTTCCTTTTCTTTTTAATTCTCAATCTATTAGTCTTAATAAAAAGGACTTTATCTTCTGACCAGCTTTTTTATTTTCTTTTAAGCATTGTTTTTTTGTTAAAATCGCTTTATGTTACCTTTTATTATCCTTTTCATCAAAAGGAATTGAACCACTTTAGAAAAAAAGCCTTAGAAGTTGCAAAACTCATTGGAAACAAAAAAGAACTCTACCTTTGCCAAACCATTCCTCATCACTTCGTGTATTATCTCAAATACAGATATAAGTTAGTTCCAAAAATTTACTATCTTAAAGACTGTTCTGTTCTTCCAAAAGATAGCTTTATTCTTTTTTCTGAAAAAAGCATTTCTGAAAGAATTTTTAAAAACTACCAGGTTTATCCTTTCAAAATGAGAGAAAAAAATTACTTTTTAGTTTTTTCTTAAGGTTTTCAAAATCTTTATTTCTCTTTTTTTTCTTCTTACATCTACAAAGTGATTAAATTTTTTAAAATCCTCTTCCCTTATTTCTGGAAATAACTCTTTATAAAGATTAAAAACCAGTTTTCTTGCATTTTCTACTTTTATCCATTCAAGAGCCATAGCAAGGGTGGATATGTCTTTCAAACGCTCAAACTTGGAAAGAGATCTATCATAAATTTTAATGCCGTCTAAATCAAATATCCTAAAATTTTCTTCTGAAGAGAGATAAAAATTGTTGTATTTGGTGTCACGAAGATAAACCCCTTTTTCGTGAAGTTTAAATAGAAAAGAAATTAAAGCTTTTATAAGCTCATAATTTACTTTTTCTTTTTTAGCATCTAAAAAGAAGTCTTCTTCTCTAATAAAACCTTTTTCAATGTAAGGGAAAAGAATACCTCCGTAAAAAGGAACTCTTTTTAAAAATGCTATCTGAGGGTTTTTCCAAAAAAGAAAAATAGGTTTTATAAAAGGTATACCAAGGCTTTCAAGTTTTGATAAGTTTTTTAAGTATTTTTTTACTTTGTTTATGGTAAAGAATTTTGAACTAAAAGCTTTTAGCAAAAAAGAGGGTTTATTTTCTTTTGGATTTTTTAGGGTAAAAACAACATGAGAAGAACTTTTTTTAAAGGGTTTAAATTCAAAGTCTTCTTTTAAAAGCTTTTCTAAGGTCTCTGAAGCATTTTTATCAAAAAAATAAAACTTAGATTTTTTCAAGTTGGGAAATAAGGCACTCAACATAGTTATCCCAGGTGAGGTGTTCTATTGAATTATAACAGGCTTTTGGATCAAAGCTATTTTCCATTGCCATTAAAATTTTGTTTTTGAGATCTTGCTCTTTAAGATTGGTAACATAACCGTTTATTCCTTCTTTAATAAACTCACTTGTTCCGTCATAAATTGAGGTAATAACAGGGGTTCCTGAAGCTAAGGCTTCAAGAGTTGATAAAGCTCCTGGATCATAAAGAGTAGGTAGTACAAAGAGATCAGAAATGGCATAAAGCCTTTCTACCTCTTTTACCTTTCCAAGATAGATTACCCTTTCTGAGCTTTTTCCTTCTTTTCCAGCAATAATGAGTTTTACTCTCTGAGGAAGGTAAGGTAAAACCTTTAGTAAAAGATTAAGGCCCTTTCTTTTAGTGTCGTATCCCACAAAGAGTAGAAGATAATCACTTTCAGAGAATCCAAAGGCCTTTCTCAGAGAAACCCTTTCCTTCTTTAATTCAGGATTAAAACGGGAAAGGTCCATTCCCATGTGGCAGATAAAGGTTTTTCTTGAGGCAAAGGGATAAAACCTTTCAATCAGGTCTTTTCCCAGTTTAAAAAGAGAGATAACCTTTTTGGCCTTATCTAAGGCCTTTTTTTCAAGATAAAGTAAAGTCTGATATCTGGGTCTTATCTGATAGAGAAGGGGTTTTTTCTGGGAAACGAGAAAGGCAAAAAGGGGGTCGCAAAGGATGAAAAGGTCAACCTCAAAGGGAATGCGAAAAAAACTGATTACCCTGGGATTCCTTAACTTGCTTTGTAATTGAGTGAGGATTTTTTTTGCTTGAAGAATGAAAAGGATTTGTTTTGGGAGAGAGCCAAAGCCTCTTAGTTTTACACGAAAGAACTCAATTTTTCCCTCGAGGTGAGGGGGAAAGAAGATTTCATTTGCAATAATTCCCACTTTAAAGCCTCTTTCAATAAGTTTTACTGCAACCATGCCAGCATGATATTCTGCTCCCCCAATTCCAAACCCAATCCGAGGTCTTACGAGCAGAATTTGAGGCATAAGGTAATTTTATCACAACAAGGTTTTTTTTAGAAACTCAGGTTGTAAAAAGATAAAAATTGGCTATAATTGGGGCACATGGAACAAATTATTTATAACGAGACTAAAATACCCAAAATTATAGAAAGTCTTTTTTATTTCAGCTGGTTTTTTCTCTCTCTTTCTTTTTTTTACAAATACACTAAAACTCTTCTTTGGATTTCTTATATATTAATAACCTTTCTTTCTGTTTATCTATTAATTAAAAATCTTAACCTCTTTAAGAAAAAGGTTACTTTTCCCTTAATAATATTGCCTTTGTGGTTGTTAATTCTTTTCTGGTTTGTTATAATTAGTCCATACAAAATGGCCTCTTTAGAGGCTTTTTTATTGAATTACTTTTTTCATGTTTTTTTATTTTTCTTTTTTATTTTCTTGTCCATTTTCATTTCTAAAAAAAATGAATATAAAATCTTTCTAATTTTTTTTATAGTAGTATTCTCGGCGATACTTTATTATTTTACTTTTTCATTATATAAGTGTTCTTTTTCCTTTATTTGTTTTCTTACTGCTTCCTGGTTCTATATTAAGTCTTCATTATTAAAAGGACTTGTTATATTAACTCCACCTTTTGCTTTTGCCTTTTTTACCTCTTTAGCTATAGGTTTAGAAAATGGGCTAAAAAGATTTTTATTTTGTGGACTTTCCTTTTTTATTGTTCTTTTTATGCTTTACTTAGGAAGAAGAGCCTTTATTTTAAGTCTTTTTCTCAGTTTTATTTTTTCTCTCTTTCTGATTTCTGAGAAAAAAATAAAATTGGCTTTTTTGTGGATTGCGATTTTACTCTTAATAAGTATTAGCATCTTTTTAGCAACTTCTTATGGAAAAGAAATTTTAATTAAGTCAAGAGATAATTTAAACCTTCTCTTAAGCACTAAAAAAGAGGATTGGGCTCAGGCTGGCTCTATGGGGATGAGATTGTACATCTGGCCTATTTACTTAAAGAAATCTCTGGAGGAGCCTTTCTCTGGGACTGGGCTTGGAAGAAGGGTTCAAAAACGAGTCCTTGCAGAAACCAATAGGAAAGCTCTCTCCTTAGAGCATGCCCACAATCTTTTTTTAAATGTGGCCTTGCAGGCAGGGTGGCAGAGTGCCCTGCTATTTTTAATTTTTTATCTTTTAACTCTTAAAAGAGCTTATCAGTTAGTTAAAATCTCAGGGGAAAGACCTCTTTACCTTGGATTATTGATGTTTCTTATAGCCTTTTTAATAATGTCTCTTTTTGAAGGGATGGAAGAGGGAACGCGATTTACCCCCTTTTGGATAGCATCAGGAATGGTCTGGGGTTATTATGTCAGGGAAAGGGAAAAGGGTGGCCTTTCTGCTTGATGGATACGGAAATAGAAGGCACTATCTTCAAATCCTTGCTCTGGAAGAGGCTGGTTTTGAACCACTTGTTTTAACCTTTAAAGATCCAAAGGAAGGCTACCTTTTTCACAAAGAGGTAGCAGAAAGGTATGTCATTATTTTTCCTTTTAAAAGAAAAAGCGTAAAACGCCACTTTTCTCTAAGATTCGCCTTTTATCTTTTAAATTTTATCAAAAATAAAGAAATCAGAGCAGTTCTAACTCATCGTTATAAACTTTTAAGATATCTCTGGTTTTGTAAGCTCTTTTATCCCAAACTTCGGATTATCTTTCATGCCGTAATTGCTGATTCCGTAAAGGGGCTTCATCAAATCTTCTTTTTTAAACTTTTTCGTGGACTTACAGATAAGATTCTTGTAAATAGCCTTGCTTTAAAGGAAGAGTTTGTAAGAAAAGGGCTTGCCAAAGAAGAGGAGATAGAAATTTTATACTCAGGAATAGACCTTAAAGAGTTTGAGGTTGAAATAGAAAAAGGAGAGGCAAGAAGAATTTTTGGTTTTCCAGAAGAGGATTTTTTATTTGGGATGCTTGCCCAATTCAGGAAAGAAAAGGATCAAAAAGGGCTTATCAAGGCCTTTAAAATACTCAAAGAAAAAGGCTATGGCTGTAAACTTGTACTTGCAGGGGATGGCCCCTATATAGAAGAGGCAAGAGCTTTAGTAAGGGAGTTAAATCTGAAGGAAGAGGTGATTTTTCCGGGAAGAATCAAGGAAAAGGATGTGCCTCTATTTCTTAAAGCCCTTGATGCCTATGTGTATGCCACCTTTAAAGAGGGTATGCCACTTGCGGTTCTTGAAGCCATGGCCTCAGGGCTTCCAATTGTTGCAACTGATGCAGAGGGTATTCCTGATATCTTTCAAAGTGAGAAAAAATTTGGCTATCTTGTTCCCAAGGGGAATATAGAGGAACTTGCCAATGCCATGGAAAGGTTATTGAATCTAAGTAAAGAGGAAAGAAGCTTGATGGGCAAACTTGCAAGAGAGAGAATTAAAGAAGCCTTTTCTGCTGAACATCTTAAGGAAAAAACCCTTCAAATTTTTAAAAAATTGCTACAGGATTAAACTTTCAAATATTTACAGTGATTGTACCAGCTTGAAAGAATAAAAAGCCTGATTAAAAGCTTTCTAAAAAGCTTTTTTGAATCCCTTTTTCTGAAATTCAGGTAAATCTTTTCAGCTTCCCTTTTGTTCCACAAAGGGCATTCAAGAATCTCTTCCTTGAATTTCTTTTCTACAGAGCAAAGAAATTTGTATGCATCAAAACCATAGGAATACTTACCAAGTTTATCAGAATCAATGTCAAGTCGTTCTTTAAGTAATCTTCTCAAAGGGAGTTTGTTTTTGAAGGTAATTCTATCAAAAACTACTTTTTCAGGTAGCTTCCCTACATACCAAGCTATTTCAGGATCAGTCCAGGGGAAAATAGGGTTTGCTTTATAAACCTCTGCTATATTTCGCATTTTTTTCATTACGCAATCGTATTCTACATTGGTTCCCCAGAGATCTGCCTTAAGATCAAAATAATCCCAAGCCTTTCTTTTCTCTGATTCTTTTTTCCAGTAGGGAAAGGTTGAAATGACTCGGGGAAAGATCCTTTTGGCATCCTTCAAGGTCAAGCCGTCAAGACCTATCCATTCAGCACGGGTCTTAGTAAGGGGTTGTAGAGGGTTTCCTGTTTCAAGAGAATCAGCAAGGGATCTAAGAAAGGTAAAAAGAGGATAAATTTTTTGCCTCTTGAATTCAATGGGTCTTGGAACATGTCCAAAAAACATATCATTTCCACTTCCATCTATGAGATTTGCCTCAGTAAAATCAATCTGTAAGGCATAAAGGGGATAGGCAAGAGAAACTCCATCAACACAGGGCTGAGAAATATTTTCAAAATAAAAGTCAAGAATCTCTAAAACCCTTTTGTCAGGATTTTCAGGGATGTAAAGTTTTTTATGTTTAAAACCAAGCTTTTTGGCAATACTTTCAGCAATTTCACTTTCGTCTTTTCTGTCTCTCGTTGAAAGGGTTAGGCATAAAATCTTTTCCTTAAGCTCAGATTGAAAAAGAGAAAGCAAAATAGTATTTGAATCTTTCCCAAGACTTTGAAAGAGATAAATTGATTTATCTGGATTTACCTTTCTTTCAACATGTTCTCTCAAAAGCCTCAAGACCTTTTCATCGTCAAATTCTCCTTCTTTGTCTCGCTGAGAATTTAAAAAAGGAAACTCATGAGCAAACTTTAGATGAAAAGAATTTTCTTTATAGCTTATTTCAACTCTATCTCCCACATTTAAAACATAAATATTTTCATAAATGGTATAAGGAGTTGGAATTACCCCATTGAGTAGGTAAAAAGAAATTCCAAGGGGAGAGATAGAAAGAGGCTTAGGGACTTCAGGAAGCTCAAGAAGTTCTTTCAGAGAAGAGCTAAAAAATAAAAAATTATTTATTATGGTAAAATAAAGAGGTTCATCCCCAGCAAGAGGCCCTTTAAGACCTATGGCGGATTTTTTAGAAAGATCGATTTTATGAACCATTTATTTTAATTTTTACCGAGTTTTTTAAGTTTTTCGGTATGTTTCTTGATTTTTCTGAACTTTAAATTGAGTAGAGTTAGCTTAAGGAGACCTAAAGGTTCTCCCCAAAATTTTTGGTAAGCCTCAAAAAATATTTTCCATTCTCTCTCCCAGGTCTCTGGAAAGTACTCTAAAAAGGAATACTTAAGCTGGCTTAGGTCCTTTACCTGATAATAAAATTTTAAAAAGGGATTTTCAAGGACCCTTGAAACATCAAGGATGTAAAGAAACCTGCTTTTTTCGTCAAAGTAAAAGTGATTTAAATAACAATCTTGATGAAAAAGCCCTTCTCTGTGAAAGTCCACTAAGGTTTTGGCAAGGGTTTCAAGCATCTCCAACTTTCTTTCTGGATGTTCCTTTATAATTTCAAGGATTAATTTACCAGGGATTTTTTCTGTGCCAAGTAGTACTGCATCTTCTCTTGGATAGTAAAAAACGGGGACACTGGTTGGAAAGCCTTTTTTCCAGAGAAGCTGGAGGTTTTGCCACTCCTTTTCAGCCTCTTTAAAGCAGTCAGCATACTTTTTTATAAAGATTTCTTTTCCTTCAACTAAGTAAGACTCTATCAGGCGATAGCGCTTTCTGTGGAAAAATGTTTTAGAAAAGCTCTTAGAAAGATCTTCCTTTGCTTTGAGTTTTTCAAGAAAGGAAGAGTTTTTCAAAATTTCGTAAAACTCCTCGTTAATCTGTAGAGCCCCTTCTTTGAGAAATTGAAAGGTCTTTACCATAGCTATAATGAATGTTATAAAGAGATGAGGCTCAAGATAGAGGCCTTGAGATATTTTTTAAGAAATCTTTTATCTTTTTTGAGTTCGGGATAGATTTCTTTGGCCTCTTTGTAGTGTTTTAAAGCCTCTTTATAATTTTTGCTTTGGGCAAGTTTAATTCCTATTTCAAAGTGAGCAAGCCCTAAAGCCATGGGAAGAAGAATTTGAAATTCAGCTGGAAGGTTTTTAAAAAGGGCTTCAACAGATTTCAAAGTGTCTTCAAGGTAAAAGACAGTTTTTTTTCTCAATCTCTCAGGATGTTCGCGTTTAATTATTAAGGGTTCTTTGACAACTATTGGTTTGGTAAAAGTCAAAAGATATCCGTAAATTGCAAAATCTTCTCTCACTCTCAAATTTTCTGGAAAAATAAAATCTTTTAAGAGGTCTTTTTTAAAGACATAAAGGGCGTCTGAATAAAGCCCCAAAAGGAAATCCTTAAGCCTCTCCATTGGCCTTTCCTTGGGCTCAGGAAAAATCTTTGCTTTTCTTTTCCCTTTTTTCTCAGTATAAACGGAAAGAATTAAACATTCAGCCTCAGTTTCTTTAAGGGTTTGATAGACCCTTTCTAAAGCCTCATCTATCAATAAGTCGTCAGAATCAAAATATAAAAGATAATCTCCCTGGGAAAGCTTATAGGCAGTTTTTCTTCCTTCAGAGATTCCAAGATTCTTTTCATGCCTTGCAATTACAAGATTTCCCTTTTCTTTGGAAAGCTCTTTTAAATACTCCCAGGTATCATCTGTTGAGCCGTCATCTACGACCACAACCTCGTAAGGACCTTTAAAGGTCTGATTAAAAACAGAATGAAGAGCTTCTTCAAGAAGGGCTCGCCTGTTGTAGGTAGAGATTAAAATAGAGAAAAAAGGCTTAGAGGAGGACTGGTTCACCGCCAATTTCTCTTATCAGTCTTTGTATTTCTAAGGGAGGAAGTTTAACTACAGGCTCTCCTTTCATAGCCTCACTTATCTTTTCTTCAATCACCGTTCCGTGAAAGTGGTCTGCTCCCCAAAGTAAAGCTACCTGTGCAAGACCTACTCCAAGAAAGACCCAGTAAGCCTTAATGTGCGGAAAATTATTCAAAATTATCCGTGATATTGCAATTACTTTTAAAATCTTATGAGCAGAAGGTCCTGGTAAATGAGAAAGCTTATTATTCTCAGGAATAAAGGCAAGAGGAATAAAGCAGTAAAAACCTTTCGTTTCTTCCTGAATTTCTCTCAGTCTAAACAGATGAGAAATTATCTCCTCGTCTGTCTCTATGTGTCCAAAAAGAAGGGTTGCATTTGTAGGGATTCCAAGTCTATGTGCAGTTTTTGCAATCTCAATCCATCTTTCTGAGGATATTTTTGCTGGATAAAGCTCAGCTCTTATTCTTTCTGAAAAAACCTCAGCTCCTCCTCCGGGAATTGAATTAAGCCCTGCTTCCTTTAACTCAGATAAAACCTCTTCTACAGATTTTTTTGAAATCCTCGCCAACCAGTCTATTTCAACACAAGTATAAGCCCTTATGTGAATTTTGGGAAAAGAAGATCTTATTCTGCGAATGAGTTCTACATAATATTCGTAAGGCAGTTCTGGATTTAAACCTCCAACTATGTGGACTTCTCTTAACTCAGGGGTTTCTTTCAACTTTCTCAAAATCTCATCTATACTTAAGGTATAACCACCCTCTTCTCCGGGTCTCTTGTGATAACCGCAAAACTTACAGTCTATAACGCAGATGTTGGTATAATTGATGTGTCGATTAATAGTATAATAGTATTTTTCCCCGTGTATCTTTTCTTTAACCTTTCTTGCAAGCTCTCCTAAAAAAAATATATCTCCATTTCTATAAAGTTTTAATGCTGAATCAAAATCAATGGGTTCCAAATTTAAAACCCTTTCTGCAATTTTTTCTAAACTTTTATCTCTCTTAAAAACTTCTTCTAAAATTAAATTCCTTTCAGGTTCAACAAGTTCTTCAAACCACATAGCTTTTTACTACAAAAGATATCTATAGTTTTTGCACGCTACTTTATACTCACAAAAGTTGCAAACTTTATCATCTAAAGGAAAATAAAACTTATCACTAATTATAATATGCGTTAAAATCCAATCAATCAGATTTTTAAATCCATTTTCAAAGTAATTTTTAATTTCCCTCCAATCCTTTGCAAAATTATTATTTATATTTTTATTTATATTTACAAGTTTATCAAAAATAAATTTTTCGGGTTTTTTTAAGTCTGAAGGAGTGATAAATCCAGCATTAATTACATAGTTTTCATTTTCTTCTACAAATTTTTCTTTTTGCTGATAAAAAAGATAGTAATAAAAAAACAGCTGAAAGTTATAAAGATCTGAGCCAAAGGCATTTGCTACATCATAAATTGCCTTTTGATCAAAATTCTCCGGGAGTTTAAAAGAGAGCATTTCTTTGGCTTTTTTAGTATGAGCTTCGGTATTAGGATTGCTTTTAAAGTCTAAAATGAGATATTTCACACCGCCAATTTCCTTTCTTTTAATCAAAAAGTCAGGTTTTCCCGTAAGAAAAATTTTTATGTCTTCTTTCTCCTTTAGAAAGTCTAATCCCTCGTATTTTGTGAGAAGCTTTAGTTCCTTTTCCACCCCCAAGATCTTAGTTCCTTTTACTTTTAATGTATTGTTCCCCAATCCTCTTTCTAAATTTATTAAGTAATTAAAATACTTAACAACAGCTTTTTGGGCGATTTTTTTAGAAAAGAAGTGAGAAAGGGCATCCATTTTTCTTTCAAACTTGTAACTTAACCACAGATTTTCAAGCTTTTCCAGTAAATCCTCCTGTCTATAAATCTCACTTATTAAAACTTCTTTTCCTTCTAATTCTCTGAAAAATTTTTCAAAAAATTCGTGAAGAAAGTTACCTATGTCAACGGGTTTTAAACCTATTTTCTCAACTTCCTTCAGTTTTAAAATATACTTAAAGTAAAACTTAACTCCGCACTTTAAATAGGTTTCCAAAAAGTATCTGCTTATTTCTGAAGACTTAATGAGATTAAGAATTCTTTCTTTATCCTTTTCTGTCTTTAATATACCATCTTTTTTAGATAAAATTTCAAGATTTAAAGGAATTAACCTCTCATCAGGTTCTTTCCCATCTTTCTCGAGGTCCCACTTGAGCTTTTGAATGAATCTTGAAGGCTCTCTAAACTCTTGAGTTTTCCCCTTTTCTACAAATATGTAAAACAGATGCACCTCTTCAGCACTCTTTATTAGTCTTTCAAAGTAATAAAAAAGAAGTTCATTTCTAAATATGGGAATACCTAAGTAATTTTTGATTTCATCTGTAAGAAGGGGATTAAACGGTTGGGCTGGTGGTAAATATCCCTCATTTACATCTAAGATAATAAGCTTTTTAAAGGAAAGGAGTCTTGTTTCAAGAAATCCCATAATTTGAAGACCTTTTAACGGATCTCCTATAAAAGGAATGGTCTCCTCCTTAAGAAGGTATTCTAAAATTTCAAGTAGAAATCTTCCTGAAAAGGTTCTTTCTTTAAAGTATGTTTCTTCTTCAAATACAGGAAAAACTTTCGTCTCAAGAATGTAAAGATAGTTTCTAAGAAGAATAGAATGCCAGTTCTCTTCTTTTTTTAACTTTTCAAAAAGTGGTTCAAAAAATAGCAAAATGTTTTTTAAATTTTGAGAAAGTGAAAAGGGTGTTTTAATGTTTTCCCAGTCTTTAAAAAATATCTTGTGAATGTCTTCAAGAAAATTTCTATACTCTGGAACTAAATCCTCAACCTCATTTAAAGTTATTTTTAAGTAACCACTTTTTCTAAGCTCAGTTTCTACCTTCTTTATTACTTCTTTAAAAGAAACTCCCTCTTCTGTCTCAAGAAAATAAAAATAAGGGTGTTTAAGAATTTTTAAGTAGATCTGAGTAGGATAAAAATTTCCACTTCTTTCTTTTTGAGCTTTTATTAAGTTTCTTAAAAGTTGATTTAAGGGAATTTTTGTAATAGGATACTGTAAAGTTAGGTTTATTTCAAAAATGTTTTCTCTTTCCCCCAAGGCATAAACAAGAGGAAGTAAATTCAAAGCATTGGGAACAACTATGGCTATCTCGTCTGGCTTTTCAATTCTTTCTGAAATAAGTTCTAAGGCTTCCTTAACTTCCAGATGGGGATCTACAGTTTGATAAAAGTAAATCTTTGGGGGATTAAAATCTTTTATTTCGTAATAATCTGAAGACAACCACTCTCCCTCAAGTTCAAGTGTTTTTAAAGTATCTTTTATCAGACAGGGAATTGGTTCGTAAACTTCAAAAATAAAATAAGTTTTAAATCTTTCTTTAAAGTATTTGAAAATTTCTGCTTCAACTTTTCTTAAGGCAGCAAATCCAACAAACCAGATTTCTTTTATTTCTTTAAAATTTTTTTGGTCTTTCTTTAAAATTTCTGCTACTTTTTTCAATCTATGTGAATAATAGGAAAAACCTTTTTTTTCAATGAGATGGGAAAATTCTAAGTAAGTGGTTTTTAATTCTTCAAAAAGTTTTTTTGCAAGTTCTGGAAGGCTCTCTGGAGGATAGAGCAAATTTTCTGGAAGCCTTCCTTCTTTTTCAAATTCTTCAAACACTTCTAAAAACTTTAGTCCCCAGTTAAAGTATTTTTCAAATTCTTCCTCTTTATTTTTGGAAAATAGCTTTAACTTGTTTTCCATAACTTCAAGCAAAACAAAAACCCTGAGAATGTCTGGAACTTGCGGTAAAGGAAAGTCGGTAAGTTCAGTATACAAATACTCTACAAATTCCTCAAAAGATAAAATTCTTGGAAAAAAACCACAGGATATTCCTTTTAGCTTAGCCTTTTCTTTAAGGTAGTTTTTGAAAAAAAGACCTGCCCTTTTTGTTGGAAAAATACACCAAACTTTTAAAAGCTTAGGATCATTTAAAGAGTGCTTATCTAAGAAAAAATTAACCAGTGTTTTCAAAAAGTGAGAGCTGGGTGGGATAAGAAGGGTAGTATTCATGTATTAGCTCAACTTTAAAAGGCTCAAAAGAAATTAAATACACTCTAATATTATCATTTGGAAAAATTTTTTTCAACAAGTTAAGGTAATTTTGTAGCTGAGATTTATCAAATTCTCCGTGGAGTTTAAACTCAAAAACCATCCATCCATTTTTAGTCCTTATTATCGCATCTGGTCTTAAGTCAAAAATTTGGTTTTCTTTCTCAAAAAATCCCTCAGCCTCTCTATAAACTTCTAATATTTCGTTTTCTTTAATAAGCTTTTTAATTTTTTTAAATTCTTCACTTTTAAATATTTTTTCAACTATTTCTAAAGCTCTCTCTGATAAGTATTTTCTTTGTGGAAGAGGCTCAGGATAAGAAGCTAAAGCCTTTTTTACATAACTTTCTACTATGCCTTTAAACTCCTTAGAATCAGGAGAAAGGAAAAAAATCTCTTTTTTTGAGGTTAAAAAAACTTCCCATATATAATGCAAAATTTCTCCAAGAATTATGAGATCAGTCTTTTCTTTTAAAAGCTTTAAAGAAACTTTAGTTTGATGAAATTTTACAGGCATAATATTTTAAATTTTAAATGTATTTTAACTCTTGTCAAAACTTTATACAGGGTATATTTTTAAAAAGAATTTTTAAAATTCGGGAGGAAAAAGATGGAAATAGAAATCAATTTAGCCCCTTCAGAAAAAAGGAAAGCTCCTGATTTTGAAGAACTTACTTTTGGAAAAATTTTTACACCTCATATGTTTACAATGAAGTATGAAGGAGATAAAGGCTGGCATTCTCCAAAAATAGTGCCACTTTCGAATATTGAGCTTCATCCAGCAGCTATAGTTTTGCATTATGCACAGACTGTTTTTGAAGGTCTGAAGGCTTATTACGGAGTTGATGGCAAAATAAGATTTTTCCGGATCTGGGATCACATTGCAAGACTTAATCGTTCTGCTGAAAGATTATGCATACCAACGATTGATCCAGATTTCGTTTTTAAAGCTATTAAAACCCTTGTTTCTATTGATAGAGACTGGATCCCCAAGAAAAAGGGGGCAGCTCTTTACATAAGACCACTTATCTTTGCTACTCAACCAAACCTTGGTCTTAAAGTAAGTTGTGAATATCTTTTTGTAATAATCCTTTCTCCGGTAGGAGCTTATTATAAAGAAGGTTTTAATCCCGTAAAAATCTATGTAACAACAGAATACATAAGAGCCTGTCCTGGAGGAACAGGGGATGTAAAAACAGGGGGAAATTATGCAGCAAGCCTTAAAGCTCAGGAATTGGCACAAAAAAAAGGATACACCCAAGTTCTTTGGCTTGACGCAAAAGAGAAAAAATATGTAGAAGAAGTCGGAAGTATGAACATATTCTTTTACTTTGAAAACGAACTTGCTACTCCTGCTCTTACTGGTTCAATTCTTCCTGGAATTACTCGGGATTCGGTATTGAAACTTGCTCCTGTGCTTGGAATTCCTGTGAAAGAAAGAAGAATCTCAATAGATGAAGTGATTGAAGGCATAGAAAAGGGAACACTTAAAGAGTGCTTTGGAACAGGAACAGCTGCAGTTATCTCACCTGTGGGAGAAATCTGTTATAAAAATAGAATTTATACCATAAATAATGGAAAAACAGGAGAACTTACCAAAATGCTTTTTGACTACATAACAGGAATACAGTACGGAGAAAGAGAAGACCCCTTTAACTGGACAGTTATTTTAGAAGATTAAAAGTCTACTACTCTTCTTGCTTTTGCGAGTTCTCTTTGCACAGCAACAGCCTTATCCAGTTCTAAATCTGCTGCTTCTTCAAGTCCCTTTTCTCTTAAAACCTGACTTCTTGCCATGTAAGCAGCTGGATATGCTGGCTCAAGGTCAATAGCTTTAGTAAAAAGTTCCAATGCTTTATCTAAATCCTTTTTCCGATAATAAATCTGCCCTAAACGAAAATAAAGTCTCGCATTATTCGGCTCTACCTCTATTGCCCTTTCTAAGTCACTTTCTGCTAATTCTAACTCCCCTTTTTGCATGTATATAACAGCCCTTGCCTCAAGAGCCTTAACATAATTGGGATCCATTTCAAGCACTTTATTAAAAATCTCTAAAGCGGAATCAAATTGCTTTAGAGTAAGTATTCTTGCTCCTTCTAAAAACAATTCCTCTATATCAACACTCATTGTTTCCTCCTCATTCTATTTTTATAGAATTTTATCTTTCTTTTCTAAATCTTGCAAGAGATTTAAAATTTTTTTCTTGCAAGTTGTTTTTACTATGCGAAGGTTTTCGAAAAATTTTTTAATTTCTAAGGTTACCATCGCTACTGCTTTGTGGACTCCATCCGTAATATCTGGTTTTTCTGAATCATGAAGAGAAATTATTAGTCCTTTTTTATGATAAGTATTAACCGCTATAAAAAATCTTTGTCTCAAAGTTCCTTCAACAACAAGAGTATCAATCAGCATACCATCTTCTTTAGAATAGGTATCCAAAACCTTTATTACCTCGTTTTCCCCTTTATAAAGAATCCCTTTAGGAAATTTTTTAGCAAGTTCAAAAAAATCAATCCCTTCTTCTATTTCTACTATCATTTCAGGCAAGGTTTTCTCCTCCTCAGAAACTTTTATTAAGGGAAAGATTTTATAAACCCATTCTGGGATTTCAACTCTTTTACATTTTTTAAAACCTATGTAAAAAATTGGCAGTCCACAGGAAAGCCATTTTCTTGCATACTTGGTTAAGTAATATTCTGGAAGTTCTTTTTTTATTGGAGTATCCCAGAGAGGTGAAAAAGCTGGACATTCAGAAAAAAGCTCTACTACCTCGTTAGCGTATTCTTGGCAATCGGTAACCATAAGAAAAAAACCTCCTAAAGTGAGTCTATCAGCAACAAGCCAGATAAAAGGCAAAGAGATCAATCTTCTCTTTTGATATTTTTTCTTCACCCACGGATCTGGAAAATTTATGTAAATACCTGAAAGGCTTTCTCTTTTCAAAAACTTAGCCATAAATTTTGCACCTTCTATGTGCATAAGCTTTACATTTTGAAGCCCTTCTCTTATCACCCTATTAACTGCTTTTTTAAAATACTTTTTGGAAACTTCTACTCCAGTAAAATTTGATTCAGGATTTTTTTTGGCAAGCCAGACAATAAATTCCCCGTTCCCAATTCCTATTTCCAAAAATAAAGGAGCCTCTCTTCCAAAAACTCTTCCCCAATCTATTTGACTTCTAATCTCTTCTTCTCTTAAAATTACTTTCTTTTCTTCCATAACTTTCTTATTGGCTAATTTATTTTTTATTGGCTTAATTAAACTTTTTCATTAAAATTAACTTTTATGAAAAGATTAGAAATTTTTTTCAGCTTTGCAAAAGTTAGCATTATAACCTTTTTTAAAAAAATTCAAAAAGACGACATTCTTTTAAGTGCTCAGGGACTCACTTTTAATACCCTCCTTACCTTGGTTCCTCTTCTGGGATTAGTACTTTCCATTGGAAAAATCTTTTTACCTCAACAAAAGCTTATTGATCAAATCCTCATAAACATAACCCAGTATCTTACCCCTGAAGCTACCAAAAAAGTTATGAATGTAATCTTAGAATTAGTAAAAAGACTCGAAAACTTCCCTCTCGGTAAATTCAGCTTGATAGCCTACTTCATTATGGGAATGGGACTCCTTTTTCAGATTGAAGGAATACTTAATAGAATTTTTGAAAGTTCAAAAAAAAGAAGCTTTGTGCAAAGACTTATCTTTTTTTGGATATGTATCACTATAATGCCTCTACTTTTCTTTCTGCCTTTATCTTTCCATCCTCACCTTGGAAAGTTTTTAAATCTTTTTATTTTAGTTCTTATCGCTCTTTTTTTCTTTTTAACTTATATATATTTCCCTGCTAAGGATGTTTGTAAAAAAGATGCACTCATCGGTGCAACATTTTCAACTTTTCTGTGGACCCTTTCTTCGTATCTTTACTCCATTTATGTTAAGTATGCAGTGGGATATTCCAAAATTTACGAATCTCTTTCAGTAATTCCTCTTTTTCTCGTATGGCTTTTTGTAAACTGGTTAGTGTTTCTTTTAGGAGCTGAACTGGTAGTTTTTCTTGAACAAAAAAGCTGGAAAAGAATCCCTATAAACATATCTCATCCCTATTTAAAACTTTACCTTTTATACATTATGGGGAAACTTTTTGCAGAAGGTAAAAATTTACACCTGTTTGAACTATCAGACTATTTAAACATATCTCCTGTATTTTTAGAAACCTTACTACAGGAATTGGAAAATGAAGGTTTAATAGCAGTCAGAGAGGACGAAGTATTTTTTATTAAACCACTGCAAAAAATAGAAATTGCAAAAATAATAGGAATTAATAACTTAAAAAATTTGCCAGCACTTCCTGAAATGGATAAATTTACAGAAAAAATTTTACCTTTAATCAAAAACTTATCTCAGGTTACTCTGGAAGACCTGATAAAGGACTAATGATAAGGACTAATTTTCAAAAATTACTTTTCCCATATCTCTTATGTCGTATCCTCCCAGAGATAAAACTGCGCTTCTAAATTCTTGATCATTTCTTATTACATCAAGTAATGCCTGGATTATCTCTAAATCTAAAAATTCTTTTACAATTAAAAGGTCGTATCTTTCTTCGGCAACTGGAATAAAATCAAGATCAAGTGCTTTTGCAGAAGCCAATATACCAAGTCCTACATCTGCTCTTCCACTTGCCACAGCCTGAGCAACTCCCATGTGAGTGTATTCTTCATTTTCATATCCTCTAATTTTTGAAGGATCAATACCAGCTTCTCTTAAGTGTTTATCAAGAAGAAGCCTCGTCCCAGAACCAGCCTGTCTATTAATAAAAACTACATCATCTCTTACTAAATCTTCAAAACCTTTAATGTTTTTAGGATTTCCTTTTCTAACGATTAATCCTTGAATTCTGTAAACAAGATTTATTAACACGACCCTTTTTTCAGGTAAAATTCTTTTTATAAAAGGAATGTTATATTCTCCTTCCTTTTCATCTAAAAGATGAGTTCCTGCGATGTGAGCTTCTCCTTTTTTAATAGCGGAAAGCCCTCCCATTGAACCCACATGGGAAGACGAAAGACTCACATGGGGATATCTTTTTCTCAAATAATTGTAAAGAACATCAAGGGTGTTATCGTGACTTCCTATACAAACAATGGTATTGTCGATTTCTTCTTTTGGCTTCCAGAGATAGACATCAACTTTCTGCCCTTGAGAATATCCTTCAGAACCTGCTGGAATTATCATGTATCCATCTGCTCTCACAACTGACATAAGAAGCCCTGCGCCTCTCCCAACTGGAGAAACGATGTATTTCTCCCCAACTCTACCAACTTTTACCCTTACAAATTCGTCAACCCCTATACTTGAAGATATATTCCTTGAAAGTATAGCTTGGATTTTTTCCTCTCTTTTTAGCTTTATTCCTAAATAAAGTTCTATAAGAGGTCTAATAAAAAGCTGGTAACAAAGGAAGGTTGAAACAGGATAACCTGGTATTCCAAGAACAGGCTTGTTTTTAATAAATCCGGCTATAAAGGGTTTACCCGGCTTTATGGCTACTCCATTTATAATTACTTCTCCAAGCTTATCTATTACTTTATAAGTAAAATCTTCTTTTCCGTATCCTGAGCCTGCATTTAAAAGGATAAGATCGCATTCCTTATAAGCCTCTAAGATGCTTTCTTCTATGCTTTTTTCTTCGTCCTTAGCAATGGGATAAACTTTCGGTTCACCTCCGTCTTCTCTTACAAGGTTGGCAAGAACAGAAGAATTGTATTCAATTAAAAAGGGAGGCTTTAAAACTTCTTTCTCTAATTTTTCTGGCTCTACCAGTTCTGAACCAGTAGGAATTATTCCAATTACAGGTCTTTTTCTGACCTTAACTTTTAAAATTCCACTTGCAAGCATAGCACCTATATCAACAGGTCTTATAAAGTGGTTCTCAGGAATTATAAGCTCAGTTGCTACAATATCTTCTCCTACAGGTCTTACATCGTGATAAGGCGGATAAGCTTTATAAACTTCTATATATTCTCCATAAACATTTACCTCTTCTACGGGAATAACAGCATCAAAGCCTTCTGGAAGTGGGTCTCCTGTTTCAATCCAGACTGCAGAATCTCCTATTTTTAATCTTACAGGATCCTTTTCCGTAGCAGAAAAAGTATCTTTTGAACGAACTGCGTATCCATCCATAGCGGCAGAATGAAAATAGGGAGATGAAATTTTGGCAAAAACAGGCTCAGCTGTTATTCTGTTAAGAGAATTTTTAACAGGAATCTCTTCAGAATCTAAAGGATGGGAAACCCTTTCTTTAAATGTCTTTAAAAGTGTTTTTAGCGCAAACTCTAAAGAACTAAGCTCGTGAAATACTTTTTTTCCCACTTTAAACTATTTTTCTTATACCTAATATATTTGGAGACCTTCTTATGTATCCCTTTTCTTGAGAAACTACATCAAGAGGTAAACTTATTATGTCTATTAAATAGGGATCTTTATATCTCTGAAAAACTTCATTTTTAAAACTCTTAATATAGGTTTTACAATCTTTGCAAAGCTCAACCCTTATTTCATCTTCATCCACCAAAAGGTCAATCCTTTCACAAACCCTTTGCATACAATAACTACACCCTATTCTAAATATTTCTTCTTTATGTCCACAAACTGTGCAAACCAAATGTCTACGATTTTCTGCATCTATCATGGTTAAAGATACAGGCTCACCACAAATACTACATCTACCAGAATACTCTTCTTTTTTTCTTTTTGGGGTATTTTCTCTAAATTTGGCAAAAAAAGGCTTTGAAAGAATAAAAAGGGCTCTCTCAATTTCTTCTTTTTCAGAATCTTCCTCACTTATAGGAAGCTCTAAAATACTTCTCGGTTCTTTAAAAGGATCTTTACCACTTCCAAGAATAGCAGATTTTAAAAAAGAACAAAATTCGTAGGGAATCTCAAATACAGATGAAAACTCATTTATAATATCATCTAAAACATTGTTTTGAGGTCTTTCCTTTAAAATTTCTTCCCACCTTTTGTTAAACTCCAAAATCTTTTCATAAAGTTCTAAAGGGCTTTTTAAATAAGGTCTTTCTTCTTTTAAATTTTCTATTATGTTTAAAATTTCCATAAATCAACCTCAAAAAAGCATTTTATTTTAAAATTCAAAAAAGAAAAGGGGGGGGAAAATTCCCCCTTGAGATAAAAGAGAAACTTTAGCTGAGGAATTCTTTAATTATAGAATTTTCTATGGGAACTCCTTTAGCCACGAGAATTCTAAGCATTTCTCCAAGGGCAACCACCTTCTCAGGTGCCTTTGGATTTTCTGCAAGCTGATAATAACTTGGGGGTTGATTAATTGCAAAAATTACTCCTAATCCTCCGAGCTCCTTTTCTCCATAAAGCACCTTAAATCCTTCAGCCCTTGCCTTTGCTATAAGCTCATCTCTATCTCCAAACTTTATAGCCCCAGTTGGACAGGTCTTTGCACATGCTGGAATTAAACCAGCTTTAACCCTGTCTATACACATGTGACACTTCCCAATTTTGCCATTTTTATCATATCTTGGAACATCAAAAGGACAGGCTGATCTACAAGCCTGACATCCTATACAAATGTTTTTATCGTAAAACACAATTCCTGTTTCTGGATCTTTTTGCATAGCCCCAACTGGACAGACCTGAACACATGCTGGCTCTCCACAATGCATACACCTTTGAGAAACAAAAACCCATTTAACCTCTCCATTAACTACCTTTTCTAAAAACCTTATCCTGTTATAGGTATATCCTGTAAGATCTGGCGGATTTTCGTGAGTTCCGTTATTTTTTGTTTTTTCTGCAGGAAGACCATTCCAGGACTTACACGCTACCTGACAAGCCCTACATCCTATACATAACTCCGGTGTTATAAGAAGTCCCTTTCTTGCCATTTTTATCCCTCCTTTTTATTTCCTTGTAAAGTAAGGGAAACAATTCCCCCTTTCCCTTAAGCCTTTCTAATATTTACAGCAAAACATTTAGTCTCCTGAATGGAAGTATTCGGGTCATACGCAGGTGGAGTAAGAAGGTTTGCACTATCGCCACCGCTTCCATCTTCAGGCCATCTCCATCCATAATGCCAAGGTATTCCTACAACATGGCAGGTATGTCCCATAACCTTAAGAGGTTTAATTCTTTCAGTAACGATAGCTATTGCCCAGATTTTTCCTCTCGGAGAAGTAACAATAACTTTGTCTCCGCTCTTAATACCAAGCTCCTTAGCAAGTTCTTTACTCATCTCTACAAATACCTGAGGCTCAAGCTCAAGAAGCCAGGGCATATTCCTTGTCATAAGACCTGTCTGCCAGTGCTCTGTAACTCTATAAGTAGTTGCTATATAAGGATACTTAGGATCAGCTCCTAAAATTATTTTATCAAGAGGTGTATCTTTAAATATTCTCGCAGTAGGATTAAATCTAACCTTTGGATAAAGAATATTAGCAAATGGAGATTCAACGGGCTCATAATGAGTGGGGAACGGACCATCTGCCAGACCAGCTCCAAAAATTGTTCCCACACCTGTTGGCTTCATAATAAAAGGTAATACCCCTCCTTCCATAGCAAGAGGTGGCTGAGGTCCATCAGGCACATCTCCCACCCACTTTTTTGCCACAGGATCCCACTTGATAACAGGTCTTTGTGGATCCCAAGGATTACCCATAGGATCAACACTTGCTCTGTTATAAATTATTCTTCTATTAACAGGCCAGCACCATGCCCACTTCGGATACATTCCAAGCCCTGTTGGATCAACCTTTTCTCTTCTTGCCATCATGTTTCCTTCATCAGTAAATGCCGCTGAATAAATCCAACACCCACATGCAGTAGAACCATCATCCTGTAAGAATACAAAACTCGGAACTTGCTGCCCTTTCTTAAATGCCTTGTCTCCTATCGTAATATCTTTGGTAAAGTATCCATTAATCTCTTTAGCTATAAGCTTCGTATCAACCTTATCAACTCCATAATTCCAGTTAAGCTTTAATATGGGATCAGGAAATGCTCCACCCTCTTTTTCATATAAAGCTTTTATTCTCTTATAAAGCTCATTTACAATCTCAGCATCTGGTTTTGCTTCCCCAGGTGGTTCAACTGCTTTATATCTCCACTGCACCCATCTTCCAGAATTGGTAATGCTTCCCTCTTTTTCCACTGATGCCGCAGCTGGAAGTAAAAATACCTCTGTCTTTATCTTCTTCGGGTCCATTCCAGGTCCTCTCCAAAAAGATGCAGTCTCACTATCCCAAAGATTTACACAAACAAGCCAGTCAAGTTTAGAAAGAGCAACCCTTACCTTGTTAGCATTCGCAGATGAACAGGCTGGATTCTGACCCCAAGCAAAAAATCCCTTAATCTTCCCTTTATACATAGCATCAAACAAATCATACCAGGTATAAGACTTGTCATCCTCAAGCTTTGGTAAGTAATTGAAACAAAAATCGTTTTCAGGAGTTGCATGGTTTCCCCAGAAAGCCTTAAGTAAACTAACTATATACTTTGGTCTGTTTTTCCACCAGTTCAAACTCTTAGGATCTTTTGTCTTTGGAGTATTCTTTTCAATATAAGTCTTCAAATCAACATGAGAAGCCCTTATCATGGGTAAATAGCCAGGTAAAATGTGGAAAAGAAGCCCCATGTCTGTTGAACCCTGAACATTTGACTCACCTCTTAAAGCATTTATTCCACCACCAGCCATTCCAATGTTCCCAAGAAGTAGCTGAATAATTGCCATGCACCTTATGTTCTGCACCCCCACTGTGTGCTGAGTCCACCCCATAGCATAACATTCTGTTGCAACCTTGTTTGGTTTGCCAGTTGATGCAATAATTTTATAAGCCTCTAAAATCTTTTCCTTTGGTGCACCCGTAATCTCAGAAACCACATCTATGGTATATCTTGAAAAGTGTTTTTTCAAAAGCTGAAATACACAGTTTGGATCTTTTAAAGTCGGATCCTTCTTTGGGATTCCGTTTTCATCAAGCTGATACTTCCAGGTTGCCTTATCATACTTTCTCTTTTGAGAATCGTATCCAGAAAAGACTCCACCAAGGTCTTCTGTATCTTTAAAGCTAAGATCAACTAAAAAGGATGCATCTGTATAGTTCACTACATACTCTTTGAAATAAAGCTCATTATCAATAATGTACTTTATTAAACCACCAAGAAAGGCTATGTCTGTTCCAGGACGAATAGGAACATAAAGATCTGCATGTGCAGCTGTTTTTGTAAACTTAGGATCAACAACCACTAACTTTGCACCTCTTTCCTTTTTAGCTTTTAGTATCCATCTCATAGAAACCGGATGGTTTTCAGCTGGATTGCCACCCATAACTAAGATAACATCAGCATTTTTGAGATCAATCCAATGATTGGTCATTGCTCCTCTTCCAAACGACTCTGCCAGAGCCGCTACTGTTGGGCTATGTCATATACGCGCTTGATGCTCTATGTATACGATTCCAAGTGCTCTTAAAAACTTCTGCAAAATGTAACACTCCTCATTGTCAAGGGCTGCAGATCCTACATGAGCAATTGCCTCAAGCCTGTTTACTAATTGCCCCTTCTCATTTTTAACTATAAAATACTTGTCTCTTGTCTTCTTTACCAGCTTGGCAATCCTATCAAGTGCCCAGTCCCAGGGAACCTCTTTCCACTTGTCTGAATAAGGTGCACGATAAAGGGGTTTTAAAAGCCTCGTTGGATTGTTTGCCAGCTGATAAAGAGAAGCACCCTTCGGACAAAGGCTTCCTTCATTAATGGGATGATCTGGATCCCCCTCAGTGTTTACTACCTTTCCTCCTTTAACATATACAATAATTCCACATCCAACTGAACAGTAGGGACAGATGGTTGTTGTCTCCTTTGCACCCTCAATCTTAAGCTCTTTCGCATAAGCCTTAACAGGTTCTAAATTAATTCCCAAAGAGCTTAAAACCAAAGAACCTATGGATAACTTTAAAAAGTCCCTTCTTGTAATTTTCATACTCATAAACCCACCTCCTTTTTATTACTTAAAACCTTTTCTATTTTTAATTTAAATTTTTTTATTAATCTTTAAATTTTTATAGATTCTTTCAAAAAATCTGTCAAGTTAAATTAAAGGGATTTTCCTCTGGAAAATGCTATTAACATAAATATTTTTTATTTTTTCTTTAAATTATCTTTTTTTTCTTCTTTTTTGAATATGCTTTATTTTTTTTTCTCTTTGATTATAATAAAAACCTAAGGTAATGCTTGATAAAAAATATCTTACTTTAGAAGAAGGGCTAAAGACTCTTTTAAGTAAGGTAACTTTTTCAAGTCTTCCTTTTGAAAAAATTCCTATAGAAAAGGCATATAACAGGGTTACCTACGAAGACATTTTTGCTCCTGAAAATTTGCCAGGTTTTAGAAGATCAACTGTTGATGGATTTGCAGTAAGGTCTCAAGATACCTTCGGAGCAAAAGAAACTATGCCTGCTTATTTAACAGTAAAAGGGCACATTCCTATGGGTAAGGCTCCAGATTTTTCTTTAGGTCCCGGAGAAGCTGCTCAAATTGGAACAGGGGGAATGCTTCCTGAGGGAGCAGATGCGGTGGTAATGATAGAACATGTAAACGAAGTTTCTTCTGATTTAATAGAAGTTTTAAAGCCTGTTGGACCAGGAGAAAATGTCATTTTTGAAGACGAAGACATTAAAAAGGGAGAACTTGTAATACCAAAAGGGCATAAACTAAAGCCCCAAGATATAGGAGGACTTGCAGGATTAGGAATTACTGAAGTTAAAGTCGTTAAAAAACCTGTCGTTGCTATAATACTTACGGGAGATGAAATTATACCTCACAACGAAAAAGCTACCCCTGGAAAAGTTAGAGACATTAATTCCTTTGTATTAGCAGGATTGATTGAAGAAACCGGAGGAATTCCTCTTAAAATGGGAATTGTAAAGGACAATTATGATGAAATTAAAGAAGTGGTGTTAAAGGCTAATGAGTTGGCAGATATTATTTTAATAAGTGGAGGAACAAGTGCAGGAATAAAAGATATGACTGCTCAAATTATAGATGAACTTGGTAAACCTGGGGTTATTTTTCACGGAATTTCCATTAAACCGGGAAAACCTGTAATAGCTGGAATCTGTAACGGAAAACCCGTTTTTGGACTTCCTGGTCATCCTGTTGCTGTTTATGTGTGTTTCGAGCTTTTCGTAAAGCCTGTTATGGAAAAAATGCTTGGAATAACTGACAAGAGTTATAAGTGTAAAGTTAAGGCAAGACTAACAAAAAGTGTTTACTCCCAAGCAGGAAGAACAGACTTTGTACGAGTTTATCTTGAAGAAAAAGATGGGGAAATCTTTGCTACTCCTCTTATAAGCAAATCTGGTCTTATTATGACCTTGGTTAAAGCTGATGGGATACTCTGTATCCCCGGGGATCTTCTTGGATATGAAAAAGACGAAGAAGTGGAGGTAGAAATTATATGAAAGAAAAGGTAGTGTTTTTTTATGTTACCTGTGGTTCTGTAGATGAGGCTCAAAAAATAGGAAAGACTTTGCTGGAAGAGAGGTTATGTGCCTGTGTTAACATCTTCTCAAAAGTTAAATCTATTTATTGGTGGGAAGGAAAAATTGACGAATCTGAAGAAGCTATCATGATTGTTAAAACAAAGGAATCCCTTTCAGAAATTGTAGAAAAAAGAATCCTTGAGCTTCATTCTTATACCTGTCCCTGTATTGCAAAAATAGATATAGAAAAAACAAATGAATGCTTTAAAAAGTGGCTTTTTGAGGAAACAAAGACTTCTTAATGAATTTATATAAAGAAGTTGCAGAACTCATAAAAGACTCTAAATATGTTGTAGCTTTTACTGGAGCTGGCATTTCTGTAGAAAGTGGTATTCCTCCGTTTAGAGGATCACAGGGACTCTGGGCTAAGTACGATCCAGAAGAATTTGCCTATATAGAGGCTTTTTTTAAAGATCCTGCAAAGGTTTGGAAAATGTTAAGAGAAATGTTTGAAATTATCCTTAATGCAAAACCAAATCCTGCTCATAAGATTTTAGCTGAACTTGAAAAATTGGGATATTTAAAATCTGTTATTACTCAGAATGTAGATGGACTGCATCAACTTGCCGGAAACAAAAATGTAATAGAATTTCACGGAAATTGCAGATGGCTTTTGTGTTTAAGATGTGGTAAAAGAGAGGAAGTTAAAAAAGAAGTCATTGAAGCCCTACCTTATCCTAAGTGCAAAGATTGTAATAGCCCTTTAAAACCTGATGTGGTATTTTTTGGAGAACCTATACCCTTTAACGCAAAAGTAAAAGCTGAGTTTGAGGTAAAAAATTGTGATGTAATGTTAGTTATTGGAACATCTGGAGTTGTTTATCCTGCCTGTGAACTTCCGTATATGGCAAAATTAAATAAGGCAAAAATCGTAGAAATTAACCTTGAAAAAACTACTTATACAAATTCCATCTCAGATTATTTTATCAAAGAAAAGGCTTCAGAAGCACTTTTAAAAATTTTTTCTAAAATTTGCTCTTGATTTTTAAATAAAAGTTATTATTTTACTTACGGCTTTATTTTTGAAAAGGGGAGATTTAGGTTATGCCCATTTATGAGTATAAATGTTTAAATTGCGGAAAACTTTTTGAAAAGCTTTTACTTAAAAAAGAAGAAGAAACGAAAGTAAAATGCCCATATTGTAATTCACAAAATGTCAAAAAAACTGTATCAAGTTTTTATTCTGCCAAAAAATCCTCTTTTAGCAGTTCTTCCTGTGGTGGCAAAAGATTTGGTTTTACCTGAGCTTAAGGTTCTAACGAGGGGAGTTTCTCCTCTCAGGTCTTTCTTTTTAAGGATTTCGTTATAAATTAAAGATATGCTCAGCAAGAGAATCGTAGTTTGTCTTGATGTAAAAGACGGAAAAACTACAAAGGGAATTAAATTTAAGGATAATGTAGAGGTTGGCGATCCTGTTGAAATGGCTGAAAAGTATTATTTAGAGGGTGCAGATGAGATTGTTTTTTACGACATTACCGCAAGTGCTGAACACAGAAAAATCATGATTGATGTGGTTAGAAAAACTGCAGAACGCATTTTTATTCCCTTTTCGGTAGGAGGAGGAATTAAAAGTTTAGAGGATATGAGAGAGGTTTTGCTTGCAGGGGCTGAAAAGGTTTCAATAAATACTGCAGCGGTTTTAAATCCAAAACTTATTTATGAAGGAGCTAAAGCTTTTGGTTCTCAATGCATAGTTCTTGGAATGGATGTAAAAAGAGTGGAAAAGTCAGCTAAAATCCCCTCTGGTTATGAAGTCTGGATTAAAGGTGGAAGACAGCCTATGGGAATTGATGCAGTGTGGTGGGCAAAAGAAGCTGAAAACCTTGGAGCAGGAGAGATATGTCTCAATTCCATAGATGCAGACGGGACAAAAGAGGGGTACGAGCTAAACATAACAAGAATGATAGCAGAGGCTGTAAACATACCTGTCATTGCCTCAGGAGGAGCAGGTCACCCAGAACACCTCTATGAAGTCTTAACCGAAGGAAAAGCCGATGCCGCTCTTATTGCCTCAATGGTGCATTATGGGATGTACACCATAAGAGAAATCAAAGAATACCTTGCCCAAAAGGGTGTCAAAGTCCGCTTAAAGTGGTAAAATAAGGAGAACTTCTTTTAAAAAATTTCCTCCTCGTAAAGGTAATAAAAGGGGAAAAGTATTAGCTCAGTATTTCCTATTTTAATTCTATCATATAGTCTGAGATTTATCACTAAAGCTCTTTCTGGCTTATATACCTTGATAAAACTTCGTAGAGCCCTTGGAATTTCAGCCTCCTTTAATTCTTTATACTTCACCTCAACAGGATCTGAGTTCTTCCGAGATCTATCACAAAGTCAATTTCTGCTTTATCCTTGGTTCTCCAGAAGTGAATTTTAAAGGGTGTATTCCTTTCGCTGAATCTCATCAATAAAGACAAAGCCCTTCTTTTCTCCGAATTCAAGCCTTATCCTCTGAATCAGAGCCTCCTGAGACCTGAAGTGAACCTTATCATATTCCAGATCAAGGTTGAGAAAAAGAGTAGGTTCTCCTTTTCTTTTCAGCTCCTCCTCCAGGAGTTTCATAAGGGTTGTTTTCCCAGCCTGTCTTGGTCCAACAATAAGGGTTATCTCAGGTTTCTCAATGTGCTTTTTTATCTCCTGATAAAGCTTTCTCTTAATCATACTTCCATTTTAACCCGAGATTTTTGAAAGTAAAGTTATAAAATTCTCAGGTTAAATTGCTTACTTCTCTTAACCAAAATAAGACCATTTTTGTAAAAGCCTCAAAAAATTTAGAAAATAAAAAAGAACACTTGCAACCTTCAAGTTTTTGGTGGGTAATTTAATTTTTATTAAAAATTTTTAGAAAAATAAAATAAAATTCTAAAATATTAAAAAAAATAATTGTAACTGTCTAATTCCTTTTGAATTAACGATTTATTACTAAAATTTGTTAAATTTTGTCCTTGTTAAAAAATTATTTTAACTGTAAAAAATTTAATAATAAAATTTAAAAATAATAATAAAGGGGGGCTAAAATGGAGGTAAAATTGGAAAGAATACTTGTGGCAGTTGATGGTTCAGAGGCAGCAAATTTTGCTGCGCAGGCAGCAGTTGAACTTGCAAAGCATTTTGGAAGCACAATTTATGCTATCTGTGTTGCTGAATTCCCTATATTGTTGGGAGCAGATTTTGTATTACCTCAACTTATGGAGACTTTAGATAAAGAGGTTAAAAAAATTCTTGATGAGGTTAAAGTTATTGCTGAAAAGGCTCAAGTAAAGTGTGAGACAGTAAGCCATACAGGAACCGAGCCTTCTAAATACATTATTGATGAAGCAAAAAAGAATAATGTTGATTTGATAGTTCTGGGCAAAAAAGGAACAATGCTTGGTTCTGTAGGTAGAAAAGTAATTGGAGGAGCTGTCTCTAATGTTCTTGTTGTTCCTGTGGGAGCAACTTTAAATTTTGATAAGATTTTAATAGCAACAGATGGCTCTATCTACAGTCAAATAGCAGCATCTGAAGGGATAGGATTTGCCAAAAAATTTAATAGTGAGCTTATTGTAGTTTCTGTTGCCAAAAAAGATGAAAATGTTCCTTATGCAGAGGAATCCGTGAAGATGGTAAAAGAGGCTGCTGAGCGTGAGGGTGTAAAGGTTCAAACAGTTGTGGCAAAGGGAGAACCTTTTGAGCAAATTGTTGAGGTAGCAAACAAAAATGCTGCTGGTTTTATAGTTATGGGAACTTATGGGAGAACAGGTATTGAAAAGTTTTTTATGGGAAGCGTAACAGAAAGAGTAATAGCTATATCAAATAGACCCGTATTGGTGGTAAGAAAAAAGTAATTTAATTTTTAAGAGCAATTTTTTCAAAGTATCTTTTTAAAAAAAGAAAGATTAAAAAAACAAAGAAAAAAGAAAGACTTACAAAAACTATGCGGTAAGGATGACCTCCGTAAACTACATCACCCTGCAATGAAAGGGCAAAAGTGCCTGGCAATCTTCCAAGAGTGGATATCAGAATAAAGGCTTTAAAAGAAATTGGCATAAGTCCAAGAAGATAATTTAGAATATCCTTGGGAAACCCGGGAAATAAATAAAGAAAAAATACTCCTGTAGTTCCATATTTTTTAAATATTTTTTTTATTTTTAAATATTGGGCTGAATTTTCGTATTTTCTCAAAATTTTCTTTTTTAAAAGTCTTCCTATATAAAAGGATATAGAAGACCCTATGGCAATTCCTATGCTACTTAACAAAAAACCTTTGAAAGCACCGAAGAAAAAGCCTGCTAAAAATCCTGTTGCCTCACCAGGAATAGGAGCTATAACTACCTGTAAAGCCTGCAAAACTATAAACAAAATAGGAGCAAGATGGGGATATCTTCCTAAAAATATTCTAAGTTGCTCTCTATCTCCCCAAAGAGAAAAGATATTTTCAAACATTTTAACCAAAAATCTTTTTACAAACCTCCGAAACTTTTTTACACGAAAAAATTTCCATTTCAAATTCTTTTTCTTTAATACCTGTTAAAATAGGAACAAAGGCTTTTTTAAATCCCTTTTTTTCTGCTTCTTTTAGTCTCAAAGATATGTCTCTAACGGGTCTAAGTTCACCAGAGAGACCTATTTCTCCGATAAAAACAGTTTTTGCTGGTAGTGGTTTTTCTATAAGACTTGATATTAATGCCATAGCAATAGCAAGATCTGCTGAAGGATCTCTTACCCTCAATCCTCCTGCTATTTTCACATAAATATCCTGATCTCTAAAGTTAAAACCGAGTTTTTTTTCAAGGATAGCAACAAGTAAAGAAAGCCTTATGGGATCAAAACCTACTGCGGTTCTTCTTGGGACTGCAAAATAACTTTTCGTAACGAGTGCCTGAGCCTCAACAAGAATGGGTCTTGTTCCTTCCATTATACAAAATATAGCTCCTTCTTCTCCTGAAAGAAAAAGGTCTTCATATTGAGAATGGGGAACAAGCCCCTTTTCCGTCATCAAAAACACTCCTATTTCGTTTACCGGACCAAAACGATTTTTAACAGCTCTAAGGATTCTAAATCCGGTTTCTTTTTCCCCTTCTAAATAAAGAACTACATCTACTAAGTGCTCTAAAATCTTTGGTCCAGCTATAACCCCACCCTTGGTGATGTGCCCAACCAGAATAACTGTAATTTCCTTTTCTTTTGCAAGACGCATAAGAGTATTTGCACATTCTCTTACCTGCGAAACTCCTCCTGGAGAACTTTCAAGCTCTGGAAGATAAACTGTTTGAATAGAATCTATAATTAAAAGCTGAGGTTTTATTTCCTCAACTGTTTCTAAAATACCAGCTAAATTTGTATCAGAAATAAAATAAAAATCTCTGTTTATACCCAATCTTTCAACTCTTAAACTAACCTGTTCAGGAGATTCCTCTGCTGAAACATAAACTACCTTTATCCCTTTTTCAGAAAGAAGACCTGCTATCTGAGTTAACAAAGTAGATTTACCTATTCCTGGATCCCCTCCTATAAGAATAAGAGAAGAAGAAACTATCCCCCCTCCTAAAACTAAGTCAAATTCTGATAAACCAGTTTTTAATCTTTCTTGTGGTTTAAACTCTAATTCAGAAAGCCTTTGAACTTTTGCCTTTTCAAAAAAGTTTTTTTTATTTTTTTTATCTTTTTCTTCCCTTTCTTCAACAAAAGTATTCCAAGCCCCACACTCAGGACATCTCCCCAGCCACTTTAAACTTTTATATCCACATTCTTGACAAAAATAAGCCATGTCTAACTCTTAAAATTGAAAATTCCTTGCCATATAGAAAAATTTCTGTATCTTTTTTTGGTAATTCTTATTCTTATTTCTTCAAGTTTTTTAGAATCTTTCAAGTATTGGGGTTCTGAGAAACCCCTCTTTACAACCAAAACCTTTGCCCCTATCAAAGAACTTGTATTTCTCCAAATGTGATACTGATTTTCTGGAAAATTTTTAAATTGGATAACATAAATCTCTGGATGGGCTTTTAAATAAAAGGACAGAGTTGCAGCTATTGCCCTATCCTCAGTTACAATAGGCTCCCCTTTATTATAATATTTTTCAACCCTTTCCGCAAGAATCTCCCATCCTCTAAATTTCTCTAAAAGCACCTGAATAGGCTCTGGAAATTTTTCTGAAAAATAACCAAAAACATAAATTACACAGGAAAAAATAACAGCTATAATTAAATTGGTATAAATCAAAACTTTCCAACTTTTAGAATTATAAAAATAGCTAAACAAAAATAAATATCCTGTTAAAATAAAAGGTAAAATCCAGTTTACATTAAACTTAATAAAAAAAGACAAAAAAGTAAGAATTAAAGTCGCAGGAAAAGAAAGAAAATAGAGAAAATTTAAAATTTCTGAACCAGTTTTTTTGAAAAAATTTTTAATGTAAAAAAAGCCAACATATAGAAAAACCAAAAATAGAGGAGTATATACTGCTATAGAGTCTATCAAAAATTTTAAAAAAGAATAAATGGAAATAGTTTTTCTACTAAGATGTTCTTCTGTATGTTTTAATAAAACAAACTGATGAATGTAATTCCAATAAAGGTTAGGGAAATAAATAATAAGTGCTATCAAAAATATTAAATAAGTTTCTTTTTTGAAAAATAAATTTCTATAAAAAATTAATAGATAAATCAGGCTTAAAAATAAAAATACAAACATAGTTTGTTTGGTTAAAAGACCAAATCCCATAAAAATTCCCGTCAAAATTGCATTTTTAAGAGATGGATTTTTAAAATATTCTAAAAAGAAATAAAGAGATAAAACCCAGAAAAGTAACAAAGGTGGATCTATGGTCATTATAAAACTATAAACCGTCAAAATTGGAGTAAAAGAAAGAAAAACTAAGAGTAATTTGGCATTGTTTTTGTCAAAATGTTTAAAAATTAAGATATAGGAAGTAAATATCGTTAAAGATAAACAAATCAAGGCAGGAAACCTTATTGCAAATTCGGTGTTTCCTAAAATTAAGGTAGATATTTTTATTATCCAGGCTATCATAGGAGGTTTACTATAATATCCAAGGTCAAAAAATCTTGACCAATCCCAATAATAAGCTTCGTCATATGAAAGAGAAATTGGTAAAAAGTAAAGATATATGGTTTTCAAAAAGAACAAAATGAGGATAAAAATAAAAGCTAATTTAAAATCTTTGTTTTTCATAAATTTGGGTTAAAATTGAATTAGCTATTTTATAGAAAGCGAAAGCAAAAATAAATCCTAAAATCCATCCTCCCAAAATGTCTAAAGGAAAGTGAACTCCGAGATAAATACGGGACCACCCAACAAAAATAAAAAAGGGATATAAAATTATAGCTAACCTAGGAAAAAAAAAGAATAAATAAAAGGAGGAAAAAGAAGAATTTGAGGCATGACAAGAAGGGAAACTTAAGCTTGTATCTTTTTTTAAAGGATTTTTTAAATACAAAAATTGTTTATTTTTATAATAATAAACATCTGAAATACTAATAAATGGTCTTTCTCTCTTAAAAATTGGTTTAAAAATTCTTGCACAACTAAAATCAACAATTAAAAAACCAAAAATCATAAAAAATAGAATAATTAAATATTTTTTAAAAGAATATCTAATTAATAAAGTGAAACTTGTAAGTAAATAAAATAAATCTATAAAAAGAGAATTGCTAAATAAAGGTAAAATTTTATCTAAAAGTGGAAATCTAAAATGATTTATAAGATAAAATAATTGAATATCTAACATTAAATAATAGTTATATTAGCTTTCTTAGCATCTTCTAAAAATTTACTTAAGCCTACATCTGTTAAAGGATGTTTAAACATTTGTTCTATTACTTTAAAAGGAATGGTTGCTATATCAACTCCTAAAAGTGCGCATCTTCTAACATGATCAACATGGCGTATACTTGCAGCAATTATTTCTGTTTCAAACTCGTAAAGGGCATAAATTTGTATTATTTCTTCTAAAACTTGGATTCCGTTGTAAGCTACATCATCTATTCTGCCAATAAAGGGAGAAACATAAGTTGCACCAGCCTTTCCTGCAATTAAAGCTTGTAAAGGAGAAAACACAAGGGTAACATTTGTCTTAATTCCTTCTGCTTCCAAAGCCTGAACTGCTTTTATTCCTTCGTGAGTAAATGGAATTTTAACAACCACATTATCTCCCATTTTGGCAAGTTCTCTTGCTTCTCTTATCATTCCTTTAAAATCTGTTGCTATTACTTCCAAAGAAACTGGTTTATCTGGAACCTCCTTAAGTATTTCTAAAGCAGCCTCTTTCCAAGGTTTCCCTGTTTGGGAAAGAAGGGTAGGATTAGTAGTCACTCCATCAAGAATTCCCCATTCCTTTACTTTTCTAATCTCTTCAATTTTTGCGGTATCAACAAAGATTCTCATAAATCCCCTCCTGCAACTAAATTGTATATTTTAAGTCTCAATCCTTGAAGTCTTATAAATCCTTCTGCATCCTTTGGATTGTATCCCTCCTTTTCGTCAAAGCTCACAAGTTCTTTTTTATAAAGGCTGTAAGGACTTTTTCTCCCAACAACCATTACATTTCCCTTATAAAGTTTAAGCCTTATTGTTCCGGTTACCCTTTCCTGAGTTTTTTCTATAAAGGTTTTTAGGCTTTGAAATTCAGGGCTAAACCAAAAACCATAGTAAATAAGTTCTGAAATTTTTGGAGAAAGGGTATCTTTAATTCTCATAACCTCTCTATCAAGAGTTATTTGTTCCAATGCGCGGTGAGCTACATGAAGGATTGTGCCTCCTGGGGTTTCGTATATCCCTCTGCTTTTTAGCCCAACAAATCTATTTTCTACCATGTCAACCCTTCCTATTCCGTGTTTTCCCCCAATTTTGTTAAGCTTTGAAAGTAAACTTGCGGGGCTAAGTTTTTCTCCATTTATAGCTACAGGTTCTCCCCTTTCAAAATCAATTTCTATGTATTCAGGAGTATCCGGAGCTTTTTCCGGAGAGGTAGTCATAATAAACATGTCTTCTGGAGGCTCTTGCCAGAGATCTTCTAAAATACCTCCTTCATAACTTATGTGGAAAAGATTGGCATCAATGCTATAAGGTTTTTCAGGGGTTACTGGCACAGGAATGCCGTGCTTTTTAGCATACTCTATAAGCTCAGTTCTTCCTTTAAATTCCCACTCCCTCCACGGAGCAATGATCTTTAAATCTGGAGAAAGTGCTGTGTAGGTTAGCTCAAATCTAACCTGGTCGTTTCCCTTTCCTGTTGCCCCGTGTGCAACAGCATCTGCGGACTCTTCTTTTGCAATTTTTACTTGTTCCTTAGCAATAAGAGGTCTTGCAAGGGATGTTCCAAGCATATACCAGTTTTCATAAATTGCTCCAGCTTTAATAGCAAAAAAAACATAATCTTTTACAAATTCTTCCTTTAAATCTCTTATAATTACCTTTTCTGCTCCACACTTAATTCCCTTTCTCTTTATTTCTTCCCAGTCTTCTTCCTGCCCAAGATCAGCGCAAAAAGCAATGACAGGGCATTGATACCTCTCAACAAGCCATTTTAAAATAACAGAAGTATCAAGACCGCCAGAATAAGCTAAAACTATCTTTTTTGGTTTCAAAAAGACCTCCTCTAAGTCGTGCTAAGAGATTTTCCCAGCTTTTCTTCAACTGATTTAACCTTTCCTTTGATACGCCCTGATTTTCCTTTTCTATAATCCATTTTTACATTAACAATAATGCGATTGCAATCCTTTTCTAAAGCCTTAAAACATCTTTTTACGATTTCTAAAGCCTCTTCAATAGTTTCTGTTTCAACGATTGTTTCCATCGGAGTCAAAACATAGGGATATTTTGACTCTTCAATGACTTTTACTGCTCTTGCCACATATTCACTAACACTTTCTCCTTTATCAAGAGGAAAGATGCTTATTCCTAACAATACACTCATAATATGGCAATTTTACAACAAATTCTTTTAATATCAACTTAAAAACTTGACGAATTTAAAATCGTGCTTAATTTTTTTTAAAAAATCAAAAAATCTTAAAAATTCCATAAAATTTTATGAAAGATCAATCTAAAACATTAATCGTAGTATCTAATCGTCTTCCTTTTACCATAAAAGAAGATTTAAGTTTTTCTAAAAGTCCTGGTGGTTTAGTATCAGGGCTTGAAACTTTTTTAAAAAAATCTGATATCAAGGATTATATTTGGATAGGATGGATAGGATCTCACAACATAGATAAAAGAAAATTTGATTTGGTAAAAAAGAAGGCTAAAAGATATAAAGTTTCTCCTATACTTATTCCTGCAAAGCAATTAGATAAATTTTATAATGGCTTTTGCAATAAAATTCTTTGGCCTCTTTTTCATGGTTTTAAAAGTTTTGTAGTTTATGATGAAAGTTATTGGGAAACTTATATAGAAGTTAACAAACTTTTTTGTGAAGAAGTATCTAAATTTGTAACAGAAAACTCAATAGTATGGATTCACGATTATCATCTCATGCTTTTACCCTCTATGTTGAGGGAGCTTTTTCCAGAAACAATGATAGGCTTTTTTCTTCACATACCTTTTCCTCCGCCAGAGCTTTTTATGCAACTTCCTTGGAGAAAAGAACTCCTTGAAGGTCTTTTAGGATGTGATCTTATAGGGTTTCACATTTTTGAATACACTACCAACTTTTTAAGAACTCTTTCCCGCACCCTTGGAATAGATTATAAAATGGGAGGAATCTTATATCAAAATAGATTCATAAAAGTTGAAACCTTTCCTATGGGAATTGACTTTGAGCTTTTTCATAATGCCTGTGAAAAAAAGAAAATAAAAAGTCTTGTAAAAAAAATTAAAAATCATCTCAAAGACAAAAAGATTATTTTTTCTGTAGATAGACTTGACTATACTAAAGGAATATATAACAGACTTCTTGCTTTTGAAAGGCTTTTAATCACTCGTCCTGATCTTCATGAAAAGGTTGTCTTAATAATGGTTGTAGTTCCTTCAAGAGAAGGCGTAGAACACTATCAAAGGATGAAAAAACAATTGGAAGAAAAGATAAGTGAAATAAATGGAAGATTTGGGAAAATACACTGGATTCCTGTATTATACTATTACAGATTTCTTAACTTTGAAGAGCTTGTAGCTCATTACTTAGCTACAGATGTAATTTTGGTTACCCCTTTAAAAGATGGAATGAATCTTATTGCTAAAGAATTTGTAGCTTCAAGAAAAGATAAAAGAGGAGTTATTATACTTTCTGAATTTGCAGGAAGTGCAAAGGAATTAGGAGAAGCTATTATTGTAAATCCCAATTCAGTAAGTGATTTAACTGAAGCTATAGAAAAGGCTCTTGAAATCTCAGAAGAAGAGCAAAGAGAAAGAATTTCTTCTATGCAAGAAAGATTAAAAAGATACAACATTATAAAGTGGGGAAGAGATTTTATTTCTACCTTAGAATCTCTTGGTAATAAAAAAATAAAATTTGCTACCAAACTTTTAAATTCAGATCTTGTTGCTGAAATTAAAAAATCTTTTGATAAAGCGACTTACAGAATACTTTTCCTTGACTACGATGGCACTTTGGTGCCGTTTTTCTCAAAACCACATTTAGCTGCTCCTGACAAAAAACTTAAAGAGCTTCTAAATAATCTTTCTCAATTTCCAAATACAGATATAGTAATTGTTTCAGGAAGAAAAAAGGAAGATTTAACAAACTGGTTTGATGGTATAAAATTAAATTTTATAAGTGAACACGGAATATTTATCAAAAGGTATAACAGGGATTGGGAAACCCTTGTAAACATCTCACCAGATTTTAAATCAGCCATAAAAAATATAATGGAACTTTATGTAGATCGCTTACCTCAATCTTTTATTGAAGAAAAGGAATTTTCTATCGTTTTCCATTACAGAAATGCAGACCCAGAGCTTGCAAACTTAAGAATCGCAGAGTTAATTGACGAACTGCTCATTTTAATTGGAAATATGCAAGTTAATCTTCTTTTAGGAAATAAAGTTGTTGAAATAATACCTGCAGGTATTGACAAAGGTGTGGCAGCTAATATATTTTTGAGGGAAAAACCCTATGATTTTATTCTTGCAGTAGGAGATGATACCACCGATGAAGACCTATTTAGAAGCCTTCCAGAAGAGGCTATAACTATAAAAGTAGGATCAGGAAGGACCTTGGCTAAGTATGGTGCAAAATCTTATATAGATGTAAGAAATCTTCTTGAAAATTTCATAAAAAATGATTAATCCTTTTATCTTCAAGTCTGAATTTTGGATTCCAAAATATACAGGATTCAAAGCAAATTCTATAAAAGACTTTATAGAAATTCTCAAAACTATCGATAAATTTTCTATTTTTTATCATATGTATATAAACATTTTTAATTATCACAATTTACCTACCTTTTATACTAATAGTTTTTCCTACTGGTTTTATAAAAATGGGCATCTTTTTTTAGCAGAAAAGCTTTCTATAATTGATCCCTTAGACTATTACGACTTAGAAGAATTGAGAAATGTTTTAATTCAAACCTTGGAAAAAAATTACGGTAAAAACTGGAACGAAAAAGAAAAAATTCCGTTTTATTTTATCACAGCTGAAAGAGAAGTAATTGAATGTGGAAAGATAGCTAAAAATTTAGAAGAATTTATAGATATGTTTAAAGATTCAAGTATAAATTCTCTTTTTTATCATCTCGTAACTTCAAGAATTGAAAATAAGACCTTGATTAACGACTATTCTTCCTGGTTGTTCAATTTGGGCGAGTCAAAAAAGGCAGAAAAAATAAATAAATTAGATCTTTACAGCATGAATTTGTATGAAGTAAAAAAAGAAATCATAAAAATTTTAGAAAACAAATGATGTTAAAAGAATATATTCCCTTTGTTGGTAAAGAAACAATTGAAGAGCTCTTTCTCATTAGTCAAAAACTTAAAGGTTTACGAATTCTTCACATAAATTCTACTTACAAAGGAGGAGGGGTTGCTGAAATTTTAAACAGACTCGTTCCTCTTATGAACGAACTCGAAATAAAAACAGACTGGAAAGTGTTTAAGGGTGATGATAAGTTTTTTAATTTTACAAAAAAATTGCATAATCTTCTTCACATGCCAAGTGGAAAAGGTATTAGCAGTGAAGAAATTGTTTATTACTTAAAGGTTACTTATGAAAATCTTAGGGAAATAGATACAGAAAACTATGACATAGTTTTTATTCATGATCCTCAACCCATGGGTCTTATTATAAAAAAACAACCAGGGCAAAAATGGATATGGAGATGTCATATAGACACTTCAACTCCTGAGCCTCAAGCCTGGAATTTTCTCGAAAATTTCTTAAATGCCTATGATGCTTGTATTTTTCACATGCCTGAATTTGTATACGAAAAGATAGGAATCCCAACCTATACTATTCTTCCATCCATTGATCCCTTGCATCCAAAAAATATAGAGCTTACAGAAGAAGAAGTAATAAATACATTAGAAAAGTTTGGTATAGATCCTGAAAAACCAATTATTCTTCAGGTTTCCCGTTTTGATAGACTGAAAGATCCTTTTGGGGTTTTTGAAGCTTATAAACTCGTAAAGAAAAAATATGATTGCCAGCTTGTTCTTGCTGGATCTTTTGCTTCAGATGATCCAGAAGGAGAAGGAGTTTACAAAGAGCTTCTCAATCTTACTGCTGACGAAAAGGATGTTTTTGTACTAAATCTTTCACCTGATAGCCATAAAGACATTAATGCCTTCCAAAGAGGAGCAACAGTTGTTGTGCAAAAATCTATAAAAGAGGGGTTTGGTCTTGTTGTTTCAGAGGCGATGTGGAAAGGAAAGCCAGTTGTTGGCTCAAATGTAGGTGGAATAAAAAGACAGATTGTGCACGGCGTAACAGGCTATCTCGTAAATAGCATTGAGGGCACTGCATTGAGAATAAAACAACTTTTAGCAAATAAATATTTCAGAGAAGAAATGGGATTCCACGCCAAAGAAAGAGTAAAACACAGATTTTTAATTATCCGTCATTTAAGGGATTACCTTATACTTATTTATAAAATCCTTAACCAAAGCTCTTAACTTTTTCAACTCTTAGCAGGCTCCACAGAGTTTACACTTATCAGGTTTACAAAAATTGGTTAATTTTAAATCTAAAGCTCTCTGCCACTCTTTCCACAAATATTCCTTTTTTATTCCCACATCAATTTTGTCCCAAGGAAAAGAAACTTCTAAAGAATTCTTTGGTGCTAAAATCTCAGATAAGTTATCAATTTTTTTCATAGCTCTATTTAAACTTTCTCCCTTAGCCATTAAAAGCAGAAACTCTTTTAGGCTTTTTCCACCCCTTGCTATTAAAGCTTGAATTAAAGCAGTTTTAGGAGATTCTACCTTTAAATTTTTAACAAATCCAAGTCTCTTTTTAATAAATCTTTCTTTTTCTTTAAGTTCCTTTATGTCTGGAAACTTATGCCACTGAAAAGGAGTGTGGGGTTTGGGAACAAAAAAAGAAAAAGTAAAGGAAAAATTAAGCTTATATTTCTTTTTTAATAAAACTTCTACAAGTTTTACCGTTTCCTCAACATCCTCTATATCCTCAAGAGGAAGTCCCATCATAAAATAAAACTTTACATTTTTTAATCCCTTTTCTTGGAACCTACTTAATGCCCAAAAAATTTCCTCCTCACTTATGTTTTTGTTAATTACTTTTTTAAGTTTTAAAGACGCCGTTTCAGGAGCAATGGCAATGCTTTTAGTTCCTTTAAGAAGCTCCAAAAATTCATCATTTAAGGCATCTATCCTCAAAGAAGAAAAGGTAAGAACACAATCCTTTTCCAAAAGTCTTTTCCCAAGAAAAATAACCTCTTTTTGATCAGCAAATTCAAGTCCTATAAGTCCTACTTTTGACTTTTCAGGAATTTCTTTTATTACTTTGCTTAAAAGATTTTCTGAATGCCTTCTCGGAGGTCTGTAAACAAATCCAGCAGCACAGAATCTACAACCTCTTCCACATCCCTTGGAAACCTCTACTAAGTATGTATCTGAAAACTCCGCCTTTTTACTGATAAGTTTAGAATAAATAACTTCTTTTGGCTCTTTACTTTTCGCTACTTTAATAATCTTTTCATTTTCTAAAGGAACATAAGAAAAGGGAAGCTCATTTAAAGCATTAAGAAGCTTTTTTTTGTTTTGAAAATGTTTTAAAATAATGGAAATGACTTTTTCTTCAATTTCTTCCCATTCGCCAAGTAAAAAGACATCGATAAAATCTGAAATAGGTTCGGGATTAAGCCAGGTAGCCACTCCCCCTGCTAAAATGGGTTTTTCTCTTTTTTTAGGACTGAGCTCAATCTCTCCCAGCATTAAAATTTTTATCACATTTATGTAATCAACTTCAAAGGGAATAGAAAAGATTATGAGATCAAAGTCCTTAAGAGGTCTATTACTTTCAACAGATCTTAAAACTTCATTTTCTTTCGGTAGAAAGACTCTTTCACAAACTATTTCCTCATATTTATTTAGCCTTTCGTAAAGGTATAAAAAACCAAGATTTGACATTCCGATGTTATAATAATTGGGAAAAACAAGAGCAATTGAGACCTTCCCTCTCCACCTTTTTTTAATGTAATTTTTTTCAAACTCCAAATAATTCATAATTTTTAATACTTGCAAGGTTGTTCTTTTGATTATAAAATAGGTTTAAAAATTTAACAAAAAAGATTTTCCTTTATGAAAAAAAGCTTTTTAATTATTGCTGGTCCTTGTGTGCTTGAAGACTTTGACACTGCTTTATACATTGCTCAATTTTTAAAAAATCTAATTCCAAGGTTTGGGTTTGATTATGTTTTTAAAGCTTCTTTTGATAAAGCAAACAGAACTTCTCTCTTTTCTTACAGAGGACCAGGTCTTGAAAAAGGGCTTTACTGGTTGGAGGAGATTAAAAAAAGGGCGGGAGTTAAAATAACTACTGATGTTCACGAAACCTGGCAGGTAAAGCCAGTTTCTGAAGTAGTAGATATTATTCAGATTCCTGCTTTTCTTTGCAGACAAACAGATCTCGTGGTTGAAGCTGCAAAAACAGGAAAAATAGTTAACATCAAAAAAGGGCAATTTATATCTCCCTGGGATATGAAGTATGTTTTGCAAAAAGCCCAGGCTCAAAATCCAGAAGAAGTAATGCTTACCGAAAGAGGCTATTCCTTTGGATACAGAAATCTGGTTGTAGACTTTAGATCCATTCCTATTATGAAAGGTTTTGGAGTAAGGGTTATTTTTGATGCCACACACAGCGTTCAGCTTCCAGGAGGGGCTGAAGGAAAATCAGGAGGTGAAAGGGAATTTATTCCCTATCTCATAAGAGCTGGTGTTGCAGTGGGAGCTGACGGAATTTTTATGGAGGTTCATCCAGAACCAGATAAAGCTCTCTGTGACGGACCTAACTCTTTGCCTCTTTCTGATCTTGAAAATATCTTACAACAAATAAAGGACTTAAGAGCTGTTGTTGAAAAACATGGAATATCCTGAGAATGTGCTTAAAAAGGCTCAAAAAATAAAGTTTCTTCTTCTTGATGTGGATGGCGTTTTAACAGATGGCAAAATAATTATAGATGAATATGGTAAAGAAATAAAGCACTTTAATGTGCTTGACGGAATGGGAATTAAGCTTTTGCAAAAAATAGGAGTAGAAGTAGGAATTGTTTCAAGCAGAACCTCTTTAGTGGTGGAACATAGAGCAAAAGAATTGGGAATTAAGATTTTAATACAAGGAGAACTTGAAAAACTCAAAGCTTACGAAAATTTATTAAAAGAAAAGAATCTTAAAGATGAAGAAGTAGCTTACATAGGAGATGATTGGGTAGATTTACCGATTTTAAGAAAGGTTGGGCTTGCTATAGGAGTTCCAAATGCCTGGTATCCTGTAAATAAGTATGTAGACTATGTAACTAAACATCCTGGTGGAGAAGGAGCCGTAAGAGAAGTATGTGATCTTATTTTAAAGGCAAAAGGAAAATGGGAAGAATTACTAAACTTTTACTTAACATAGTCTTTTTAAACTTTCTACTCTTTTCTCATTCTCTTTCTTTTAAAGTTGCCTCTCAAAATCTGGAATATGCTCTTTACAAAGGAGAAAAACTTGTATGGAGTTTTAAAATAAATAACTTTATTCAGGAAGATAACGGAAACTTTAAAGGAGAGGGGATTTATATTTTAAACAAAGAAAAAGGGGTTGAAATCTGGGCAGATAAAGGATTTTACATAAAAAATGAAGACAAATTCTTACTTAAAGCTAATGTTCGACTCGTGACCTCTGAATATGGAGAAATAATAACAGATGAACTAACCTTTTATCCCAAAAAAAATCTCATTTTAACTGATAAAGAGGTTCTATTAATAAAAAAGGGCTTTAAAATAAAGGGAATAGGATTGATTTATAACATTGATACTGGCAATTTTAAGATAACAGAAAAAGCTCAAGTTAATTTAAAGCTCTAATGAGCATAAAAAAAGAAAAAATTCTTATTGAAGCTTATGAAAAGGCAAAAGGGCATAGAAACAGGGTAAAGGAAAGATTTTTGAAAGAAGGTCCAGAAAGGTTTACCGACGAAGACCTTCTTGAACTCCTTCTTATTTTTAGTATTCCTTATAAAGACACGAGAAAACTTGCAAGAGAACTTTTAAATCATTATAAAACCCTTGACAGTGTTCTTGATGCCTCCTTAGAGGAACTATCCAAATTTAAAGGGCTTAAAGAAAAGTCGGCTTTACCTTTAAAAGTAGTAAAAGAAGTGGCAAGAAGATATTTAAAAGCTAAGGCTTTAAAAACAGAATACCTCAAATCTCCTCAGGAGGTTTATGATTACTTGAAATATGAAATGCAAAATCTTACAAGAGAAACCTTAAAAGCAATTTTTTTAGATGCTAAATCCAAAATACTTGACATAGAAACCCTTTTCGAAGGAACCATTACAGAAAGTGCTGTCTATCCAAGGGAGATTTTTGCAAAGGCTGTAGAAAAAAAAGCTGTCTCTTTAATACTTGTTCACAACCATCCCTCAGGAGACACAAATCCATCAAAAGCTGACATAAAACTTACCAAAAATCTCATTTTAGCTGGATACCTTCTTCAGTGTAAAATAATAGACCACATCATCATAGGTAAGGACGGATATTTTAGCATGGCTGAAAAGGGTATTATAGAAAACTTGGAAAAGGAAGTAGTAGAGGCTTTGAGATGAGAATAAAGATTGCCAAAAAAGCTGGATTTTGCATGGGAGTTAAAAGAGCTGTAAACCTCGTCTTAAAAGCTCTTAATGAGAAAAAATACCCTATTTATACCTATGGACCACTTATCCACAATCCACAAACTCTTGAGCTTTTAAGTAAACTCGGAGTAAAAATTATCAAAAGCCCAGAAGAAAATGTAGATCCTGGAGTTTGCATAATAAGAGCACACGGGATTCCTCCTCAGGAAAGAGAAAAACTTTCTAAAAAGCACGAAATTATAGATGGGACATGCCCAAGGGTTTTAAAAGTTCAAGAACTTGCAAAAAAGGCTGTTTCAGAGGGAAAAGAAGTAGTTATTATAGGAGATAAAAATCATGCAGAAATTAAAGGTATTCTCGGATATTGCCAAGATAAGGGCTATGTAGTTAATTCCTTTAAAGACATAGAAAATCTTCCTCAACTTAAAAACTATGTAATTCTCTCTCAAACCACACAAGATAAAAAGTTTTTTAAGGAACTTTCTGAAGCTATTTTATCAAAATATCCCAATGGAAAAATTGTAAATACCATATGCAACGCAACTGAAGAAAGGCAAAAAGAAGTTATAAATCTAAGCAAAGGTCTCTCTTCTATAATTGTAATAGGTGGAAAGTTCAGTGCCAATACTAAAAGACTTGCTGAAATTGCTAAAAAAGAAGGCAAAAAAGTTTATCTAATAGAAAAACCTGAAGAAATTCCTTTAGAAGAAATTAAGGAAGAAAAGGTTATCGGTATAACAGCTGGTGCTTCAACACCAAACTGGCTCATAAACGAAGTAGTAGACTTTTTAAAATCAAACACCTCCTCAATTTATAACTTCCTAAAAACTTTTTCCTTTTTATCTTTCCTTCATTCCCTTAATTTTACCTTGCTCTTTTTAGCCCTTCTAAGCTTTACCAATAAAAACTTTGACGCAAAAACTTTTTTCCTTATTTTCTCTCTCTTTTCCTTTTTAATGCTAAAATATAACTTAGAAAATCTTCAAAACATAAAAACCTTTGAATTTTTTTATTCTATAAAGGGCTTTTTCTTAAAAAAACACCACATATTAGTAAAAACCCTCATAGCTATTTTTTCCCTCTTGTGCATAATAAGTAGCCTTTTTTATCATCCAAGAATTTTAGCTATTTTTATTGCTCTTTTAATTTTAAATCAACTCTTACTTAAAACTTCCTTTCACTTTCTTATGCCTCTTCTTATCATAGCCTCTCTTTCTCTTTTTCTTTATCCATCCTGGAATTTTTCCTTTTCTTTAATATTTCTGCAGACTATATTTTTTCTTCTTTTTTTACGCCTTTACTTTGAAGTGGTTTATTTCCAAACAGATGGCTTTTTACCAGAAAACCTTTTAATCTCCTATTTTAATTACAAAGAAGCTTTTATTTATAAGCTAATGCTAACCCTCGTTATTCTTGGGACCCTTTTTATGCTTCCTTTAATTTACATAAATATATATTATTTAGTCCTTTTAATATCCTGGGGATTAGCATATAAACTTTATCTTCTTGTTAAAAATAGAATTCTTGGAAAAATAGTTTATCTTGAGAATTTGTCTTTTCTTTTACCTTTTAGTTTTGCCTTATTAAGTATAATTTTAAATTTGTTAGTTTAATTAGTTATGTTTGATAAAGCTGATTATTTTTTTATGGAAGAAGCCTTAAAAGAGGCTGAGCTTGCCTTTAAAGAGGATGAAGTCCCTGTGGGTGCAGTAGTTGTAAGTCCTGAAGGAAAAATAATAGGAAAGGGAAGAAATCAGATTATCAAGCTTTGTGATCCCACAGCCCATGCTGAGATCTTAGCTATAAAATCTGCATCTAAAAATCTGAAAAATTATAGACTTATAGGTTGTAAAATGTATGTTACCTTAGAGCCTTGTCCTATGTGTGCTTATGCCCTTGTTCTTGCAAGAATTGAGGAACTTATTTTTGCAACTTCGGACGAAAAGGCAGGTGCCTGCGGAAGCATTTACAACATAGTTCAAGACAAAAGATTTAATCATCAAGTTAGAATAAGAAAAGGTCTTTTAAGCGAAAGGGCTCAAAAACTACTAAGAGAATTTTTTAAAAATAAAAGGTAATATCAATCTTCCCAAACACAAACTCTATTTTTCCCGAGTTTTTTAGCCTCATACATCGCTTTATCTGCTTTGTGAATAGCATCCCAAAAGTCATCTCCAGGTTTATAAAGACAAAGCCCTATACTAACAGTAATTTTTATCTCAGGTAAATCTTCAAATCTAATATTTTCAACTTTCATTCTCAAACGCTCTCCTAATTTTTTCCCTTCCTCTAAATCACACCTATAAGCTATAACTAAAAATTCTTCTCCACCGTATCTTATGAGTTCATCGGTAATTTTTATGTTTTTTCTTAAAGTCTGGGCTAAGCTTTTTAATACCTTATCTCCTACTACATGTCCAAAGGTATCATTTATGTTTTTAAAATTATCTATATCTATCATTAAAAAGCTCGTCGGTCCACTTACCTTTTTCAGCTTAGTTCTTAAAAGTTCTAAATAAGACCTATTATGAACTTCTGTAAGAGGATCTAAATAGATTACCTCTGGGAAATTTTTAGCAATATCTCTTATACTTAAAATACCTACCAATTTGTTTCTTTTATTAATCACAGGAAGATGACTTATGTTATTTTTTTTCATAAGTGTTAATGCCTTAGTATATGGTTCGTTATAGTAAATAGTAATTAAGGATTCCTTGCTTTTGTGAAGTTCTTTTAATACCTGGGAAATAGTTGGAGGATATAAGCTCGTAAGACATATTTTGGTTAAATCTCTTACAGTAATGATTTGATAGGGCTCCCTTTTTTCATCAACAATTATAATACTTCCTATTTCGTGTTTTCTGAATAAATTAATTAAATCCTGGACGCTATCCTCGAGTTTTAAAGTAATTGGGTTTATTTTCATTATGTCTTTAACTTTCATTTTTACTTAACATTTCACTTTTGAAATTTTAAGTAAAAAGTTGGGGTGTCCTTTATATAAACTATTTTTTATATTTTGCAAGTTTTTAAAAAATTATTAAAATAAAGTTATAATTTAACTAAGGGAGGAGTGCCCGAGTGGACGAAGGGGGCCGACTCGAAATCGGCTAAGGGAGGTAATCCCTCCCTTCGGGGGTTCGAATCCCTCCTCCTCCGCACCAAAATCTTCCACTTCGGAAGTGGTAGATGAGATGATAAGTCCTACTAAATTAAGCATTCTTAAGCTTTTAAAAGAAAATAAAGCAATTTCTGGAGAAAAAATCGCTAAAGCTCTAGGTATATCAAGAACCGCTGTGTGGAAACACATTCAGGACTTAAAGAAAAAGGGTTATCAAATTAAAAGCTCTCCAAAAGGCTATACCTTAGAAAATTCTATAGACTTACTTAGTGCTGAAGAACTCTCTGATCTCCCATACAAGGTTTATTACTTTAAAGAAGTTACTTCTACTATGGATGTGGCAAAAAATTTAGCTGAAAAAGAAGAATCCGCAGTTATCATAGCTGAAACTCAAACCAAAGGAAGAGGAAGGCTTGATAGAGTCTGGTATTCTCCTAAAGGTGGAATATGGATGAGCTTAGTTATAAAACCTCCCTTTTCTCTAAAAGAAGCTTTTCTTCTTACTTACATTGCTGGTCTTGCAACTGCCTTAGCTATTGAAAAAATAGCAGGTATCAAGGTTTATCTCAAATGGCCAAATGATGTTATATACAAAATAAATAATAAAGAAAAGAAACTTGCCGGAATTCTTCTTGAAGTAAAAGCTGAGATTGACAAAATTAAATATGCCATAATAGGAATAGGAATAAATGTAAATAACGAAATAAGTAATTTACAACCTCAAGCCGTTTCTTTAAAAGAAATCTTAAAAAAAGAATTAAGAAGAAAAGACATAATCAAAGAACTTGTGGAAAACTTTAAAAAATTTTTGAATTATAAGCCGAAAGAAATTATAGACTTATGGAAGGAAAAAAGTCTTACTATCGGAAAAAAGGTTAAAATCATTCATCCTGAGGGAGAAAAAATAGGAATAGCTACTGACCTTTCTCCTGACGGAGCATTGATCTTAAAAACAGAAGAAAACGAATTTTTAAAGATCTATTCAGGAGATTGTAATCACTTAAGATCTGTTAAAGGTTAATAATAGCAATAGTTGGCTCTTTACAGTGATAAATTACGGCAGAACTTACGCCACCAAGCACAAGGTCTTTAAGTGCTGATCTTCCCTTTCTTCCCATAATTACCAGATTGTAATTATTCTCTTTTATCTCCCTTATTATTTCCTCTGAAGGAATTCCCATAAGTATTTGCGTTTGAATTAGCTTTTCTGGAACATACTCATTCAAAAACTCATTTTTTGCTATAGCGAGAACTTCTTCAGCCTCTTTTTCAGGATCCAAACCCTGTTCAATTCTTTCGTAATAAACATCAAGATTAATCACTCTTAACAATTTTACTTCTTTTACTTTTTCTTTTAAGTTTTTTACTAAATAAATTCCGTGCTCTACAGCTCTTTTAGAATACTCAGATCCATCAACAGGAATAAGAATCTTTGAAACAGGATCTTCTGTTTTTTCTGTAAACTTTTCTCCTATTAAATAAACTACTTGCTTTTTCGCATTATAAATAACCTTTGTGGAAACACTTCCCATAACCAAACTTTCAGTAAGTGACATCCCTCTGCGGGAAATGAAAACCGAAGAAAAATCCTCTTGAGAAAGAACTTCTATTATTTTATTCCCAGGGTCGCCTTCTTCCACTCTTTGATTTATCTCAGCTGTAATTCCAGAATCTTTTAATACATTTTTATATTCTTCAAGCATGGGTTTTATAAATTCTTCTAAAAATTGCTCCTTGAGTTTTTTAAATAAGCTCGATTCCTTTAAAAATTCAAACCTTAAATCTACTCTCTTTTCATGCTTAGTTAAATACCCTAATCTTATCACATGAAAAATTGTTATTTCAGAAATTTCTTTATTAAAGTATTTTAAAAATTTACCAGCAAAGGTTACAGCTCTTTTAGAAAATTCACTTTCATCAACAGGAAGTAAAACTTTTCTAAATACATGAATTTTTTCCACTTGACCCCCCTTAGTAAAATATAAAAAGCCATATATTGGCAATAACAACGGTTATAATCATCAACGCAAAGGCATATTTCATAAATTCTAAAAAAGTTATTCTATGCCCTAAGCTTTCTGCAATTCCAACAGTTACCACATTGGCAGAGGCACCAATTAAGGTTCCATTACCTCCAAAACAGGCTCCAAAGGCAAGAGCCCACCAGAGAACATTACTTTCAGCTCCAGGAATAACTTTAGTAAGATAGGCAACTATTGGTAACATGGTGGCAGTAAAGGGAATGTTATCCACAAAGGCACTCATCAAAGCTGAAACCCATATAATAAGAGTTACGGCAATAAACAAATTCCCTTTAGAAAGATGATAAACCCAGTCTGCAATAATATCAAGGAGTCCCACTTCCTCAACTGCTCCTACAAGAATAAAAAGAAAGATAAAAAAAAGAAGGGTTGTCCACTCAATATCCTTTTCTATAACTTCAAACATATTTACTTTTTTAGTTAAAACTCCATAAATAAAAAGAAGACTTGCTCCAAATAAAGCAGGAATACTAACCTCCATATGCCAGTAGCCATGAGACACAAAAAAGGCAATAACTATAGCCATTACCAAAAGCCCATAAGTAAGAAGATTTTTATCGGTAATTTTAAATTCTTCCTCCAGCTGAGCTATTAACCCGTCAACATCCTTAATTTTCCCCTTTTTGTATTCTTTTCTGAAAAAAAGTTCATTGTAAGCTATTAATCCAAACATACATATTAAAACTACTGGAGTTAAATTTTTAACAAATTCCATAAAAGTAAGTCCTGCGTAAGAGCCTATCATAATATTTGGAGGATCTCCTATAAGAGTTGCCGTTCCTCCTAAATTAGATGCCATTATTCCAGGAAGAAGGAGCGAAAAGGGAGAAATCCTTAAAACCATAGCTATTTCAATTAAAACTGGTGTATAAAGAAGCATAGTGGTTACATTATCAATAAAAGCTGAAGTTACTGCTATAAAAAAGCAGGAAATTGCGTTAAGCAAAAATACATTTCCTCTTGCAATTTTATAGGACATATAGGCGCACCACTGAAATACACCTGTATTTTTCAAAACTCCAACAATAATCATCATACCCATAAGAAGAAATACCACATTTAGGTCTATAGACTCAAGCGCTCTCTCAAAGGAAATAATGTAATAATCAGGATTGATAATTCCCAAAGTGTAGGTGATAATAAGCATTAAACTTGCTCCCAGAATAGCAGCAAGTGTCCTGTGAAGAAGCTCAAAGGCTATCAAAATATAAATAAAAACGAAAATACCAGTCGCTATGTAAAATGAGGGGGAAAGGTGTCTCTCAAGAATAACATTTTTTACTACATAAAAGTTGTTTCCTTTCTGGGCAAAGTCTGATATGTTTAAAGGAACAGTTTTCTTTTTAAGGTTTGGTTTATAGATCTCTAACTTTAAGTTCTCCTTCTTTAGGTCTTCTAAGCTGAGTTTGGTTTCTATTTGATAAGTGCCGTGAGAAGAAGTAAGAAAATGGAGCTTTCCATTTACTAAAAGCCCTATCTGAGCCTCTTTTATGGGCTTTTTATGGGTATCTAAAACCTTTCCTGATATAAATAAGTTTATGTTTTTACCTTCCTTTGCCAGAATAGCTTCTGAAGAACCTAAACCTAAGGTAAAGAAAAAAATAAAAAAAAGTAAAAAACTTAAAAATTTAACTTTACTCATTATAAAATTGAAATTTTAATCTAAACCCTAAAAAGATAAAGATAAAGATAAAAAAGAACTTTAAAGAAATTTTTAATAAAAGAAGCCCGGAAAAATTTCCGGGCTTCTTTAAAGAATTAATGTCCTATCTTAAAAATTCCAACTGCTGCTAAAACTAATATTAAAATTTCTAAAAGTGTAAGAATGGTATAGGCTGTATCTTTTTTCTTTATAAAGATAGGTAAAATTCTGATGTAGCATAAAATGGTCAAAGCACCTAAGAAGGCTATAGGAATGTAATTCAGATAATCTCCTTTATTTATATTCTTTAGCCATCCCCATCCCGTCGGAAGACCTGTTACTTCTATAAACTTGTGGCTTTTTAACTTCCATAAGTTTGGCAATTCATTTATAGGAATTTGGTTTGGAAGAATTCCTAAGAGATAGATTATAAATGTTATTATAAGAACTGCTAAGCCAAGCTTCATTCCTATATCAAGAAGATTAGCATAGGCTATTTGTTCTTCTTTTACATATTTGTTTTGTGTCATTTTATCCCCCTCCTAAATTTTTTATGTCCAGATTCCTAAACCTTTAAGCAGTGCTCTTATTCCTGCAAATCCTAAAACCAAGATAACTATCCATCTTACAATCTTTGGTTTTGTTATAGCCAATATTCTCACACCCACCACTGAACCAAGCATGACTCCTATAACACTTGGCACAACTATCATAGGAAGAACTGCACCGCTATTCAAATATACCCAGGCTGCAGAGGTATCAGTAATACCAAGTAAAAATTTACTCGTAGCAACTGCTACCTTAATCGGTGCACCAAGAACGAGATTTAATACAGGGACATTTGCCCATCCAGCACCGAGCCCAAATAATCCTGCAATAAGTCCTATTAAAATAAATAATCCCAAACCAAAGGGTGTTCTGTGAATCTTCCATTCAACTTCTTTTCCTAAGGAGGGATCGTAAAATATTCCACCTATTTGCAATGCCTGTGAAAGGGCATCTGGCTTTTCTACCTCTGGAAATTCAGCTTTTTTGGCAGTAGCCATAATTATTACGATAAAAATAATTGTTATTCCAAGAAGAATTTGCACAATATTAGAAGGAATTTTTAATCCTACTAATGCTCCAACTATGGAACAGGTTGAGGCAATGAGAGCCATAGGAATAGAAAGTCTAAGATCTGCAAATCCCTGTCTTAAAAGTCCTGGTCCTGCTGCTAAAGCACCTGTTAAGGCAACAAAAAGACCTGCTCCTCTTACAAAATCAATGTGAAAAGGGAAGAAACTACTTACCAGTGGAACAAAAAGAACTCCTCCTCCAACACCAGCAAGAACTGCAAGAATACCCAAAATAAAAGTAAAAATAAACAGTGCTAAAGGCCAAAACCACCAAGGAAGAGATGAAGAAGGATTAGGCTGTGAAGCAGGATTTACTGTCTCTGCAAAAGAAAAAGAATAAAAAAGAAATAAAACTAAAATAACTCCAAAAATTAACCACATCTTCCCCTTTTTACAGTTTTTCATAACACCCCTCCCCCTGAAAATTTTATTTAAAATAATGATTTTTAATTTTTATGAAAAAGTCAAAGCTAAAATTGGCTAAATTTCCCTAAATTTAACCAAAATAATTTTTTATAAGAAGATTAAAAGATTTTAAGATATTATTTTGAGATTTTACGATAAAATTTAAAAAATTTTATTAAAAATTTATTCCCCTCAAGAAGAGGGGGATAAATGGGGGAGGGGTAAAACTATCAAAGTTCTAAATTTTTTGAAATTAAAACAGGAATTGAAGTAAAAGTAAGAACCTTTTCAGCAACGCTTCCCATTAAAAGTCTTTTTATACCTGTTCTCCCATAAGATCCCATTATTACAACTTCTATTCCTTTTTCTTCTACAAAAGAAAGTATTTTTTCTCCCGGATCTCCTTCTTTTACAAAGGTTTCTATTTTAATCCCAAGGTTTTCAGCAGATTTCCTTGCTCTTTCTAAAATGTTTTTAGCAGTATTGTAAAGCCCTTCTACAAAGTCAGAATGCTCTACAGAAATTTCAACGGGCACATCAATTACTGAAAGAAGATATACTTCTGAAGAAAAATTTTGTGCAATTTTACAAGCCTTTTTAAAGGCAACCTCACTGTATATAGAACCATCTATGGGAACGAGTATTTTATTAAATGTTAGGGTAGAGTTTTCTGGAATTACGAGAACATCAACCGGAGAATAACCAATAACTCTTGTTACATTAACTCCAAGAATTTTCCTAATTAAACCAAGATCCTTTTTTCTACCAAGCACTATTAAATCACAATTTTCACTTAAAGCAGTATCTACAATTTTTGAAAAAGGTTCACCTATTTCTAAAATGGCTTTTACAATAATTTCTTCCTGATTTGCTATTTCTTTAATTTTTTTCAGAACCTCTTCATAAGGTCTTTTAAATTCCTTTTCAACATCTTTAAAAACCCACAGATGAAGATCTCCTTCGTGAAAAGGAACCACAGAAAGGGCAAAGAGTCTATTGCTGTTATTTTTCACATATTTTACTATTTCTTTAAAAGCGTGGAGCCCGGCAGGCTCCACTCCACAGGCAACCAATATTCTTCTGTAAAGTTGAAATACCTTCATTCATAGTCCTCCTTTTTCTACTTAAAACTTCTTTTCCTCAGCTATAGCAATACCAAGAGCGGATTTTTTGAGATAAGCCTTTTCTTCTCTAATTCCTTTAATCAAAGCTCCTAATACTATAAAACATCCTACTAAAAGTGCAGTAAAGTTTACTGCAAAACTTAAACTTTTTAACCATCTTATTATTTCGGGAGTTAAATGCACCCAAAGATTAAGCTGATGTAAATATACAGGAACCATGAGAGCACGGCTTACAAGCACTATAAGCATTATAGTTCCCATAACGATTTTTATCATGTAATCCCTTACATAAGTTGTTCCGATAGCACCAAGCTGAACACCAAAAAGAGAACCTAAAAGAATGAGCATAGCAAGTCTTATATCTACAAATCCGCTCCAGGCATATTTAAATGTCCCACCAGCTCCCATAACGAAAGCTATAACAAGTTCTGTAGCTGAGGCTTTAATAGCAGGAGCTCCTAAAATATACATCATTGAAGGAACACCTATAAATCCACCCACTGCAATAGTTGCTGCAAGCATTCCTGTTGCAAATCCAAGTGGAATTGTAATCAGAACCGAGATTTCCTTTCCCAAGCTGGGAAAATAAACCATGGTTCCGGGAATCCTTATAGAATGAATAAAGCGAATAATTCTATTATCTGGCTTATCTTCCTTTTCTTCACTTATATTTTTACTTTTAAAGGCATCTAAAAGTACATAGGTTCCCACAATTAATAAAACCACTACAAAAGCAAGACTTACATAAAGACTTGAACCTGCTTCCCCCCAAGTTTTTTTGATATATTCTTGGATATGAGCTCCTACCATAACTCCTGCCTCAGCAGAGGCACCCATTATGAGTCCAAGTTTAACATCAACCTGACCAAATTTCGCTCTTTTAATAGCACCCACTAAAGCTTTAGGAAATTTATGACACAAATTACTTGCAACTGCAACAATTCCAGGAATTCCCATACTCATCATGCTGGGAGTTAACACAAATGCTCCCCCACTTCCTATAAAACCACTTACCAGTCCTCCAACAAATCCCACAAAAACTAAATAAAGTATCTGAAGCGTGCCTAAGTCTACAAATTGTGTGTGGGTGACTACTCCTTCTACCATATTACTTCACCTCCTTTCTTTTTTTCTTGGGCTCAACTCCCAAAACAGACCAGAAGGCATCAGTAAAATTTCCGTGAACAAAAGAAAAAACAAAGGCAGTAAGCCAAGGAAAAAAGGCATACCATCTCCCTTTACTACAAAGTTCTTTTACCAATTCCTGATGGGTAAGTAAAAGATAGTAAAGAATAAAACTTAAAAACCCAAATACAAAAAACTTCTTAAACGGTCGCCTTTTTATAACCGCTCTTTCCATTACCCACCTCCTATATATTTAAATTATGACTGTTCCAATAGAATTAAAGGACAATGGACTTTTTCCAAAATCTTTTCCATAAAGTGAATTGGCTCTGCCTCTTTTAATTCAGCTATCTTCCCAAGAACTTCCAAAGACTCCACAAATATTAGCTGAATGTTAAATTCCTCTGCTATCCTCGTCAAATCATTTTCAGAAAACTTTACTAAACTTAAGTAGGCAATAGGAATGGACTTATTTTTAAAGTTCTCTTTTATTAATTCTACCTGAGATTCACATCTTCCTACAAATAAAAGCCCTGCCTTTATCCTTTCGCATAAACTTTCTATGTATTTAATACTCTTTTCTGAAAGACTCCTTCTGGGACAGACTACCAGAATGTTTTTCCTGCCTTCCAAGGTTTCCAAAGCATACTCCCATTCCCCTGCTTCAGCAAAGGTTATTGCTGTAAAATAATCCTCTAATCTTTTCCAAAACTCTTTTTTACCCTTCATGGCTATCTATCCCCCCTTTTGTTTTTTGTTTCTATTTTGTTTCTATTTAAATTAGAAACAATTTTTATGCCCAATTTTAATGTAGTCTAAATCTTTAATTTTTCTTAATTTTAAAAATCTCAACTTTTAATATTTTGTTGCAAAATGCAACATAATAAATTTATCTTTGAAAACAATTAAAAATTCTTTGGAAAATTTTGTTGCATTTTGCAAAACTTGGATTATTTTGAAACTATGAAATCTAAAAACCCGAGTCTGAAGCTTCAGTTGTTTGTTGCCTATTTCATATTTATAGCTTTTATTTTTTTAATTTCGTTACTTTTCTGGCGATTTAGTACAGAAATAGAAAAAGAAGTAGCATACGGAGAAAAATTTTCTGAATTTTTAGAAAGTGTATTGGAAATGAGAAGGTATGAAAAAAACTATTTTCTTTACTATAATAAAGAAGACTATGAAAATTTAAAAACTTACTTTATAAAATCAAAAAATCTTTTTGAACTTCTTAAACCCCAAGTTATAAAGTTTAGTTCAAATGAAAAAATTAAAGAAATAGAAAATGATTTCCTTTCTTATGAACAACTTTTAACAATTCTAAGCAAAGCCAATCCTGCGAATAATAATTTTTCAAAGGTGGAAGAAAAAATAAGAACGCACGGTAGTAAAATTTCAAAATTTGCTGAATCGATGAGAAAGATAGAAAAGACTATTCTTATAAATTATCTTACCTCTGCAAAAAGGCTTTTTCTTCTTTTTGGGGTTTTTTTAAGTTTGTTTGCTTTAGCAGGCTTGTTGCTCTGGTATAGATTACTTGTTAATTCCTTAAACACTTTAGAAAACGAGGTTAAATACATCCTTTCTGGAAAAACCAAAGAGGCTTCTGTTCCTCCTGAATTTCAGCATTTCGTAGAAACTTTTAAAAAAACCTACTTCACTTTCCTTGAAACTGAAAAACTATCTTCATTGGGAAAGCTTCTTTTTAGTATTGCACACGAGATTAACAACCCACTTTCAAATATTTCTACGAGTATTGAACTTTTAAAAGATGAAAGCATAGATGAAAATTTTAAAAAAGAAATTTTTAAAGACCTTGAACATGAAATAGAAAGAACTAAAAACATTGTTCATTCAGTGCTTGATTTTTATAAGGTCAAAGATAAAAGTTTTGTAAATTTAAATTCTTGCGTTAATAATACAATTCATCTTCTTAAAGGTTATATACCGAGTAAGATCTCCTTAAAAATAGATATTCCAACAGATATAGAAATATGGGGGAATAAAGCTCAGATTCAGCAAATCTTCATAAATCTTATTAAAAATGCTGTTGAAGCCATCAAAGACGAAGGAGAAATAGAGATAAAAGCCTTTCAGGAAAAAGATATGATAAAAGTTATAGTAAAGGACACAGGGGAAGGCATCCCGAAGGATTATCTTCCGAGAATTTTTGAACCATTTTTTTCTACAAAAAAAACAGAAGGGCACGGAATTGGGCTTTTTGTAGTGTATAATCTCGTTAAAGAGCACGAAGGAAATATATGGGTAGAAAGTGAAGTAAACAAAGGAACTATTTTTTATATAGAATTTCCTTTAAAAACTCGTAAAGATATTATGAGGGAGGAAGTATATGAAAACCCCTAAGATTTTAATAGTGGAAGATGAGAAGGTAACCTTAAGAAATCTTGAATATGTGTTAAAAAAAGAGGGATACGAAGTCGTTGCTACAACAAGCGGAACCAACGCTTTAAAACTCTTACAGGAGGATAATTTTGACCTCGTTCTTACAGACTTAAAACTTGAAAAAGTTGACGGCATTGAAATACTTGAAAAGTGTAAAAATGTTTCACCAGATACAGAAGTTATAATAATCACCGCTTATGCAACGATCTCCTCTGCAATTGAATCTATGAAAAAAGGAGCTTTTTACTATCTTCCCAAGCCCTTTAAACTGGAAGAGGTTAAAAAACTTGTAAAAGAAGCCCTTGAAAAAGTAAAACTTAAAAAGGAAGTTGCAAGACTTAAAAAATTGGCGGAAGAAGAAAAAAAACCTGTAATTATTATTACTCAAAATCCGAAGATGCAAAAAATATTAGAAACTGCTAAACAAATTGCCTCAACTGATTGTAATGTAATAATTACCGGGGAATCTGGAACGGGAAAAGAACTTCTTGCCCGCTATATTCACTATAATAGCCTTAGAAAAAATGGTCCTTTTGTAGCTGTTAATTGTGGAGTTTTTAGTGAAGAATTACTTGCCAATGAACTTTTTGGACATGAAAAAGGGGCTTTTACAGGAGCTACTGCCACCAAAAGGGGACTCATTGAAATGGCTGATAAAGGCACTCTCTTCTTAGATGAAATAACTGAAATGAGCCCCTCCATGCAAGCAAAACTTCTTAGAGTTATACAGGAAAGAGAATTTCTAAGACTCGGAGGAACAACCCCTATCAAGGTAGATGTCCGATTTATAGCAGCTACCAATAAAGATCTAAAAGCTCTTATTAAAGAAGGAAAATTTAGAGAAGATCTTTATTACAGACTCTGTGTTGTTTCTTTTGAACTTCCTCCTCTTGCAGAAAGAAAAGAAGACATACCTCTCTTAGCTTACTATTTTTTGAAAAAGTATTCTGCTTTGATGAAAAAAGAAGTTAAAGAAATTTCTCCTTTGGCTTTGGAAATTCTTATGAATTACGATTATCCTGGAAATGTTAGAGAACTTGAAAACATTATAGAAAGGGGAGTCGCTCTTGCCACAGGAGATACCTTAGAGCCTGGGCATCTTCCTGAGGATCTGCAGTTTCTCAAGATAAAAACCTTCAGAAAAAAAGAAGGTAGGTACCCTACCCTTGAAGAACAGGAAAAAGAGTATATCCTATGGATATTAAAAGAAGTAGGAGGAAACAAAACACTAGCTGCTGAAATTCTTGGCATAGACAGGGTTTCTCTCTGGAGAAAATTAAAAAAATACGGAATTGAGGAGTAAAAATGTCTGAAAAAAAAGAAGTTGTCGTTTTGGGACTGGGAAATGTTCTTCTTTCTGATGAAGGTGTAGGGGTTAAAGTAGTTCAAGAATTAATGGAAAAATACGAATTTCCTGATAAAGTTGAAATAGTTGATGGTGCGGTGGGTGCTTTTTTACTTTTACCTTATATTGAATCTGCTAAAAAACTTCTCGTGATAGATGCCGTTTCTGGAGGAAAACCTCCTGGAACCATTTACAAATTTAAAGATAAGGATATACCCTCTCAGGTAATGGAAAAAATTTCTATGCACGAAATCAGCTTTTCTGACATCTTAAACCTTGCTAAACTTAGAGGAAGCTATCCAGAAGAAATAGTTATAATAGGAATTGAGCCTAAGTCCTTAGAAATGAGTTTAGAGCTGTCAGATGAAGTTAAAAAGAATTACGAAAAACTCTTAAATGAGGTTTTAGCTCAGCTAAGAGACTGGGGTATTGAATCCCTTCTTAAAAAGGCTTAATTATCTTCCAATTCTAAAGTTTTAAGAAACATTTCTTCTCCTGAAATTACTTCTGTATTAAATGAACCACAAAAAGGACAAACTAAATTCCACTTTTCTTTTACAGTGGTTTTCCCACAGTCTAAACATCTTATTTTAAGGTCCTCAAATTCAAAAACTATTTCAGCATCTTCAAGGGGGCTTCCTTTTTTAAAAAAATCTAAGGCTGTCTTTAAAAGCTCTGGCTCAATCCCAGAAAATTTACCTATGAGAAAAACCGCTTTGGTAACCCTTTTTCCTGGATAATCTTTAAGAAACTCTTCCACAGTTCTTAAAATGTTCTGAACGACAAAGTATTCGTGCATTTAGCAAATTCTCGGGAAGAGTTCTCCTGAAGTGTTTTCAAGTATTCGCTCTGTGCCGTAAAGGGTCTTTAATATCACTTGAGGAAATGAACTTTTTTCAAGAACTTTTCCTATGATTTTAGCTTCTGTTCCTAATGGATGGGATCTTAAAATTTCTAAAGCTTTTTCTCCGTATTTTTCAGGGAGTGCAATTACTAATCTTCCTTCACAGGGAAGATGATAGGGCTCAAAACCAAGTGCCTCGCAAAAGGCTTTTACTTGAGGCTTTACAGGAATAGCTTCTTCTTCAATCAAAATGGTTACCTGAGAACTATAAGCCCATTCATAAAGCGTTGCTGCAAGCCCTCCTCTTGTCGGATCTCTCATAGCGTGAATTTCTATTTCCGTATTAAAAAGCGCTTCTCCTAAAGGTATTAAGCTTTCACAATCACTTTCTAATTCTACCTCAAACCTTATTCCCTCTCTTTCTGCAAGAATACATGCCCCGTGCTCTCCGATTGAACCAGAAACTATGATAACATCTCCTGGCTTTAAGTTTTTACAAGAAATTCCATCATATACTATTTTTCCTATTCCTGAGGTAGTAATAAATATTCCGTCAATCTCCTTTTTGGGAACTATCTTTGTGTCTCCTGCTACTATAGAAACTTTGTTTTTTTCAGCCTCTTCTTTCATACTCTGAAGAATCTTTTCAAAATCTCCCATTAAAAAACCTTCCTCAATTATAAAACTTGTCGTTAAATAAAGAGGTCTTGCACCGGCAACCACAAGATCATTTATAGTTCCTGTAACCGCAAGCTTACCTATGTTCCCGCCTTTAAAAAATATGGGCTTAACTGTAAAGCCATCTATAGTAAAAGCAAGTTTTGAAAAGCTATCGCTTAATACAGCTGAATCTTCAAGCTGATCAAGAACTGGATTGGAAAAGTATTTTAAAATGTATTCCTTTATAAGGGTGTAGGTTTCCTCTCCACCACCTCCGTGAGCAAGAAGAATTTTATCAAACTTCATAGTATTTTTTCCTTTATTTTAGACTTTTAAGATATCCTTCAACTTTATTCTCAATAAAGCTAATCCAATCCTCCATTCCCTCTCCAGTTTTTGCAGAAATACTAATTAGGTGAGCCTTCGGATTTATCTTTTTTATGTCTTCTTTTACCTTTTCTAAGTCAAAATCAAAATAGGGAAGTAAATCAATTTTAGTAATCAATACTACATCTGAAACCTTAAAAATAAGGGGATATTTTTCGGGTTTATCCTCTCCTTCTGGGACAGAAAGAAGAGTAACATTTAAATGGGTTCCTAGCTCGTAATTTGCTGAACAAACAAGGTTTCCTATGTTTTCTACAAATAAAAGGTCTATTTCATCAAGGGGTAAATGATGCATGGCTTTATGGACAAGAGCTGCGTCTAAATGACAGGCATTTCCTGTGGTAATTTGATAAACTGGAATCCCCTTTTTTCTAATCCTTTCTGCATCCCTTTCAGTCTCAAGATCTCCTTCTATTACACCAATACGATACTTATTTTTTAAAAGGTCTATAGTCTTTTCAAGAAGAGTTGTTTTTCCCGAACCTGGAGCACTCATCAAATTTACGGCATAAACTTTATGCTCCTCAAAGTGCTCTCTGTTATGCATTGCCAGAAACTTGTTATACTTTAAAATATCTTCAAAAACTTCTAATGCCTTTTTATCAGAAGTATCTGTAATCCCACAACCACATTCCTTACACATTGGCTTAACTCCTTTTAATGTTTTTTAATAATTATAATATAATCTCCTAAAAAGAAAATAAAATTATAAGCTATGGCTATTAAACTATGAACAAAAAAGAAATATTAAAAAATTTAAAAATTAAATTTCAAAAAATTAAAAATACTTTTTATAACTCCTTGAAATAACATTTAAAGGTCATTATTTCAAAATCATAACCAAATTTAAACTTTGACAAAAAATCTTTTCAAAATAACATTTTTTAATGTAACTTTATTGCAGGAGGAGAACATGAAAAGAAAGTTTTTAAGTTTAGCTGGAGTTGGAATATTGGGATTTGCTTTACCTTTGAGTGCTTAAGCTGCTCAAATAAAAGTAAGTGATGAAACCTTTGTAAACCTTCAAGCCCAGGCAAGAGTATTTTATTTAAACGCAGATAAAGGTGGATACGGTGATCCTGAAAAAATATGGACAGGTTATAGAGATTATAGATCGCAACAGTTTTTTATTTACAAATTTAGACTTGGAGTGAAAGGGCAAATAAATAAATTAGTAAGTTTTTATGGCAACTTTGACTCAAACGACAATGAAGGTTATCAAACCATGCTTTGGGAAGGGGCAGTCCAATTTAACTTCCGTCCAGAATTTATATTAGAGGCTGGAAAGATAAGAACTCCCTTTAGCAGGCACAATTTCATAGGTCGTCACAATAGCCCTGTTATGTCAAGTGATGGAGATTACTTTTTAGCTGATCAATTTAAAACCGCTTTAAAACCTGGTAATCCCTATGAAGGAGGATATAGAGGAAGCCAGGCTTATAAGAGAACAGACATGGGAATGATGATTAAAGGTTCTATAAAAGAGGGATTGATAAAATACTTTGCCGGAATCTTTCAGGAAGATAAATCCAACTCCAATAAAGTTTGGACACTTTCTGGTAAGTGGGATAATGCAGTTTTACTACCTGGAACTTATCAAAAGACCTGGAAAAATTTTGAGTATGATGCAAGAATTGAATTTACGCCAACCTTTTGGGGCTTTAAACAAGAACCAAATGTGTTTGATCCCTCTTCAAGAGAATATCAAACCTATGGAGGTAATTTTGATTTCATGACTATTGGATTTGGTTATCATCAGGAAAAACACCTGGAAAACCTTGATGAAAGTAAATACGGAGCTTCCTCTCTTACAAGAAGGGCTTATGACGCTGATTTTGCCTTTGAAAAGATGTTTTATAAGAAATACCTAATAGGAGCTGAACTTGGATACATGTATTTTAAAGACACTCACTTATATCAAGATTTAAATACCTATAAAAAAGGAGATATGTGGACCTGGTATGGAGAGGCTCACTTAATTTATGCTGAAAAAGTAGGAATTGGCTTTCCTGGAATTGGCTTTAGATACGAATATGTAGAAACTGACGGAAAATTTGAAGACAGCAAAACAGGAGAAATTTTTAAAGATCTTTCTTACGACAGATATGGAGTTTGCTTAAGCTATTATCTAAGAAAAACTAAAAGAGGAATTGATGTAACTAATAGATTTGGAATAGGCTTTGATTATGTAAAGGCTCGCGATGCCTTAAAGGAATACATTAAAAGAAAAGACCAAGATGATAGCAATTTTACCTGGTATGCAGCTGTCTATTTCAATTTTTAACACTTAGGGTTTAGATTTTTCTATGTAAGCATAGGCATTGTGGGCATGGATTGATTCAAAGTTTTCTGCCTCAACAGTAAACCAGGTAATTTCAGGATGTTCTAAAAGCTTTCTTGCTACCTCTCTTACCACATCTTCTACAAACTTGGGATTCTCGTAAGCTCTTTCCGTTACAAACTTCTCATCAGGCCTTTTTAAAAGAGAATAAACTGGACTTGAGGCTGATGTTTCTGCAATTTCAATAAGCTCTTCTAACCAGATGAATTTTTTAAATCTGACTTTGATGGTTACTTTACCCCTTTGATTGTGAGGTGCTTTGCTTATACTTTTTGAACAGGGGCAAAGCGTCATAACAGGAACTTCTACCCCCGCTATGAGATCCTTTTTTCTCTTAGAGTATGAAGCTATTATAAATGCCTTATATTCCATAAGAGATGCTATACCACTTACAGGCGCCTTTTTTTCTAAAAAATAAGGAAAATACATTTCTATGTAAGCTGAGCGGGAAGCAAGTCTTTCTCTTAGTTTTTTTAAAAGTTTTATTACATTTTTTACATGAATCTCCCTCCCAAACTCGTTTAATACCTCAATAAATCTGCTCATGTGAGTTCCTTTAAATCTTGCAGGAAGGTCTACATAAAGGTTAATTTCAGCAACTGTGTGCTGAAATTCTTTTTCTTTATCCAAAACCACTACAGGATACTTAAATCCCTTAATGCCAACTTTATCCAGAGGTATTTTTTCTCTTGGTGGTAAACTCTGAATATCTTCAAGTTTCATAAATTTCCCCCAAAAATTTTTTTAATTTTTAATATTTTAATTGAATTTAATATAATTAAAATTTTTTAAACTTGAAAAATAAAAAATTCATTTATAATTAAAATGATGTATGATTCAAAATTTTATTAGCCCCCCCCGAAAAACTCAAATACAGAGGATTCTCAAAAAGTGGACATACATTTTAAAATTTGCAGCTGTCAAAAAGAGAAGCTAAATTTATGGAATGAGCTTTCTAAAAACTTAGAAACCTTTCTCAAAAGGAAAGTAAACCTCAAATTATTTGAAAAGTTTCCTCAGGACTTGGAAGATAAAGTAGACCTTTTTTATGCCTCCTTTTCTCTGAGTCTTCACTTAATAGAAAAAAATTTTAAACCTGTTGCCAAGTTTAAAAATCAAAAAGACTACTACCTTGCTTTGTCTCCTCTTTCCCTTGAAAAGCTAAAAGAAAAAGAACACATAAAAGTTATTTTAGCTAATCGCTCCGTATTTTTTTATCTTCTTTTTTATCTAATCCTTTCTAAGCTTTCCGTCGATTTTTCTAAAATACAGCCTGTGCTGAAAGACTCTCTTAGTGAGGTTGAAGAAGAAATTCTTAAAGGCTCTGGAGATATTTACCTTCTTCCTGAAAAAAGAGCAAAACCCTATTTAGAAAGATTTTCCTTTGTAGAAAAATTCCCCTTTGAGGTCTCTCACTACTTTATGGTTTTTTCTAAAAGTCCACTTTTAGAAGATATTAAAAATGCCTTGTTTTCCTTAGACGAAAGTCTTATAAAAGAGCTTGGATTTGAGAAAATAGAAGAAGTTAACGAATGGGAGGAAAACTTTCTTAGGCTTTCTTCTCTTATAAGCTCGAAAGTCCCTGAATTTATTGAAAAATACACTATTTTAGATACCTTTTTAAATGCTCCCTTTTTTGGAATTGCCATATACCACGAAAAGTTTCTCTATGTAAATCCCTATTTTTGTAAAGTCTTAGGTTACACCCCTGAAGAATTTAAAGACTTGGCAGTATGGGATGTATTCTATTATGAAGAGGATAAAGAAAAAATAAAAACAGTTGCAGAAAGAAGGTTAAAGGGAGAATACTTTTTCAAATACTATCCATCTTTAATACTTAAAACAAAAGATGGAAGAAAGGTAGATACTTTAGTATTTGCAGGAACTATTTTTTATCAAAATAAACATTGTGGATTTGTTATAGGGGTTGATGTAACTGAGCTCAGGAAACTGCAGAAATTCTTAAATCTTTTAAGAAATATAAATCAGGCACTCATAACCTGCGAATACGAAAAAGAAATTTACGAAAAAACCTTACCTATCATTTATGAGTCCTTAAATTTAAAAGGAATTTACTTAACTGATAAAGAAGGAAAAATCCTTTACTCCTATCCAGAAGACCTTAAACCTGAAGAAATTAAAACCCCTCCCTATTATGTTTACACTCTTTCCCTTTTTAAAGATGATAAATTAGTTCTCTTTTTAAACTTAGTTTCTGAAGAAAAAGAACTTTTTACAGAAGAAACTGAAGAGCTATTAAAGGAGCTTTCCGCAGATCTCAATTTTGCCCTGAAAAAGGTATCCCTACTTGAAAGGGATCTTACTCTTAAAAAAACGATAGAAAAAGTTGATGAGCTTTTAATAATAGCTGATGAAAGAGGAAAGGTTGAATACATAAATTCTTATGGAATAGATCTTTTGGGACTTAAAGAAGAGGAAATCCATCAGAAAAACTGTTTTAAGCTTCTTTTCATACCAGAAGAGCTGATAGAGAAAAAAGAGGATACCACAAGATTTACTGTTTATTACAAACCTGACAAAACAAGAGTCGTTCTTGAGCTAAAAATTACTTTTATTGAGCTTGCTGAGAAAGTAAAGATAGTAATCATAGGAAGTGATCTTACAAAGGAATTGGAGTTTGAAAGAGAAAGAGAATTACTGCAATATCAGGATTCCTTAACAGGACTTTCAAACAGAAGAGGTTTCCAGAAAAAGCTTTCAGAACTTCTTTCCATTTTAAATATCCCCTCTGCTCTTATCTTAATAGATTTTTACAACTTTTCTTACATAAATCACTTTTACGGATCCCCTGCAGGAGACTTTTGCTTAAAAGAAATTTCTAAAAGGTTGCAGGAAGTTCTTGGAGATAGAGGGCTTCTTGGAAGAACCGGAGGAGACGAATTCAGCCTTTTTATTATAAATGTAACGGAAGTGGGACTTGCGGAATGGATTAAAAAAGTGAGAAATGTTTTAGAAGATTTTGTTTTTTATAATGACATAAAAATTTCCTTAGACTGGAATATGGGAGTTGTTGTTTTTCCTCAGGATGGAGAAACTGAAGAGATTCTCTGGAAAAAGGTTAATTTAGCACTTGTTGAAGCAAAGAAAAGAGGACCGGGTGTCATAGAAATTTATAACCCTGAAATAGAGGAGATTGTAGAAAAAAATTTCAGAGCTGAATTACTTATAAAAAGAGCTATCACGGAAAATCTATTTGTTTTTTATTATCAGCCCTGGTTTGAAACAAAAACTTTAAAACTTGCTGGAGCTAAAGCCTTAGTAAGAATAAAAAATGGAGACAAGCTGATTTTACCCTCTGAATTCATATCTACTCTTGAGGTAAGTCCTTACTTATCGGATTTCGTAAAGCTCTGTTTTGAAAAAAATCTTGAAAAGATTGAAAAATGGAAAATACCTATTTCCATAAATTTATCTTCTCAGAGCTTTAAAACCCTTGATTTTTTAAATACTTTAGCTCATTTTTATGACATTCTATCTCAATATCCTTACTTTCTTGAAATTGAAATAACGGAGCGAACCTTAGCAGAAAACATAGAAACGGCAAAAATGATAGAAATCTTAAAGTCTTACAAAGTAAAAGTCGTTATTGATGACTTTGGAACAGGCTATTCCTCTTTGAATTACTTGAAAGAATTTCCCGTTGATATTGTAAAAATTGACAAATCTTTTATAAGAGACATGGTTAAGGATGTCAGAACTCGTTATATCGTAGCAGCAATAATTAACCTTTCTCACTTTTTAGGTATGAAGGTTGTAGCTGAAGGGGTGGAAACAGAAGAGCAGTTTGAAATTCTCAAAGAGCTTGATTGTGATTATGTGCAGGGCTTTTTACTCTCTAAACCATTACCAGAAGAAGAAATAGAGGCTCTTCTCAAGAAAGAAAAATTAAACAAAATCTAATTTAAGTATATTTATATTCTTTCAAGTAAGATTCGGACTTCAAGCCCGCCATCCTTAGGCAAGAGAAATCTTAATTCACCACCGTGGGCTTCAATAATCTTGCGCGTAATAAAAAGTCCAAGACCGGTTCCATCGGTATTTCTCAATTTAAAGAAGGGCATTCCGAGCAGAGAAAGCTTCTCCTCTGGAACTCCAGGTCCTTTATCTCTAACGGAGATTAAAACCTTCTTATGATTGTAGGGATAACAGCAGACAGTTACTTTCCCTTGCTTAGGTGAAACCTTAACGGCGTTTTCAATCACATTAAAAAGGGCTTGAGTTAAAAGTTCTGCTGAACCAGAAACTTTTAGTTCCTCCTCCATTTTTAATTCAAGCTCAACTCCTTTATCTTCTGCCAAAGGACTTGCCCAGAAAAAAGCTTCTTCAATAATCTCCTTTAAAGAAAAAACCTCCTTCCTAAGCTTTACTTCCTTGGCAAGATAATCAAGCCCGGAAAAAAGTTTTTTTAGTAATCTTTCAAGGTTTTTTAAAGATCCTTTTACCTTTGAAAAGGACTCTTTTATCTCTTCTAAAGTAGCTCCCCTCTCAAGAAGGCTTTCCAGACGCTCAATGTGTCCAAGGGCAATGGTAAAAGGGGTCTTAAATTCATGAGAAAGATAACTTAAAGCCATCTGATAGGTCTCCTTTAAAGCTTCTTTCTCTGTTACATCAAAGATCAAAAATAGTTTTTCTTTTTTATCAAGTTCTATTTCAAAAAACTCTATTTTTTTGCCTTTTTTCTTAAAAAGCTCCTTTATTTTTGAGATTTCAGGATTTGAACCAAGGTTTTCAAGAGCCTTTTTATTCAGAAAAAGTGGTTCCTTATTTTTTATAATTAAAGCTTCCACAGGGAGTTTATTAAAGACTTCTTGAAAGAGTCTTCTCAATTTTTCCTCTTTTTCTTTTTCAAGTTTCAACTTCTGAAGGCACTTTAAAAGATACGCAAGAATTCCAAGAAAAATAAGAAAAATAAGACTTAGAAAAAGAAGGAAGTCCCAGGAATTAAGACCCATTTTCTATTACCAGACGATAACCAAGCCCTCTCACAGTTTGAAGAAGTTTCCCCCTTTCCCCCAATTTTCCCCTTATTCTGCAAATATAAGCATCAAGAACTCTGGAATAGTAATCCTTTTCGTTTCCCCAAATTATTTCCAGAAGTTCATCCCTTGAAAAGAGCTTATGCGGATTTTCTATAAAACTGCTCAAAATTTTAAATTCCGTTGAAGTTAGATCAAGGAGCTTTCCATCAAGATAAATCGCCTTTTTCTCTTTATCAAGGATAAAGGGGCCGCAAACAACATAAGTTAAAGGAAATTCTTCTCTCTTAGTAAGAAGTCTTTTTACCCTTAAAACTACTTCTCTCAGGCTAAAAGGTTTTACTACATAGTCATCAGCTCCAAGTTCAAAGCCAAGAATGCGGTCAAGTTCCTGTCCTTTGGCAGAAACTATTACTACTGGGAGATTTTTATACTTGTAGGAACTTCTTACAAATTTTAGAAGGTTAAGCCCATCGCCATCAGGTAAAATCAGATCAAGTAGTAAAAGATCTATTTCTGGGGAGGTAGAAAGGTAGACATAAGCCTGAGAAAGGCTTTCACGAATCTCAGTTTGAAAACCTACCTCCTTTAAGGCTAAGGAAAGAAGATCCGCAATCTCTTTGTTATCTTCTACAATGAGAATCTTTTTCACATTTACAATTTTAATCTCAAGTTTTTAAATCTTCAATTTTTATTTGAAGTGAAGTTTTTTGAAGTGAAGAGGGGTCCCACTAAAGGGGACCCACCTCTAAAAATTTATTTTCTTACGAAAATTTCATGAGTTTAATAAATCTCATGAGCTTTCCAGTAATCTCTTATCTTCTTTTTTATCTCATTTGGAAGAGGAACATACTGAAGATCAATAGCTTGCTTGTCCCCATGAGTGTAAGCCCAATCAAAAAATTTAACAACTAACCTGTTTTTTTCCTTTTTCTCTTGAGGTAAAAGGATATAAGTAGCACCTGCAATAGGCCAAGAATTTTTACCTTTAGCATTTGTCATCCAAGTATAGAAGTGTTTTTCTGGATTCAGATCAGAGGTTTTAGCTGCCTCTTTGAAAGACTCAATGGAAGGTGCTACTACCTTTCCACTTGCATTTTTTAAATAAGCAACAGGTAGTTTATTCTGAATGGCATAAGCAAATTCAACATACCCTATAGCATAGGGAGTTCTTTTTACATAATTTGCTACACCTTCATTCCCTTTTGCCCCAATCCCAGCTTTCCAATTTACTGAAGTTCCATAACCAACCTGGCTTTTCCACTCAGCACATACCTCTGTTAAATAATGCGTAAAAATGGCAGTAGTTCCAGAACCATCAGATCTGCGTACAGGAACAATTTCCTTATCAGGAAGATTTACCCTTGGATTTAACCTTTTAATCTGGGGATCGTTCCACTTTTTAATCTCTCCTAAGTAAATTTTACATATAGTACTTCCATCAAGCACAAGTGCAGTATTTTTAAGTTCAGGGATATTATAGGTTATTACAACACCACCTACTACTGTAGGAAACTGTAAAAGTCTTTTTTCTTTCAATTCCTCAGGTTTAAGAGGCATATCGCTTGCCCCAAAATCTACGGTTCTATCAGTGATCTGTCTAATTCCTCCCCCAGAACCAATAGGTTGATAATTGATTTTTATTCCTGAGTTTTTATAGTATTCGTAAGCCCAAGCAGAATAAAGTGGATACGGAAAAGTTGCTCCAGCTCCATTTAATACCTCGGTAGCAAATACCTCCTTACCTAAACAAAAGCACAACCCAATCATTAAGGTAATAATTAGATAAAGTAACTTCTTCACCATAATCCACCCCTCCTTTTTAAAATTTTTTCTTATAGTATATGCTCCTTTCTTTAAAATTTTTTTAAAGAAATGTTAAAGCAAGGTTAAAATTGAAAATTCCTTAAAACCTCTGTAACTTTTAACATTTCCTTTATACTTTTTTAACATTTTTTTAACACTTCTCTGCTAAACTAAGAGAAAAAATTAAAGAGGAGGTGGAGTATGAAAAGGTTTAAAATCCTTTCCTTAGCTTTTTCCTTAGGTTTAATTGCCTTACCAAGTTTTAAAGCCAACGCTGAAACTTTAAATCAAACAGCCCTTGACCAAAAAATAGCAGAACTCAAAACCCTCCTTGAGGAATACGAAGTAAAAAAACAGGAAATCCAAAAACTTCTCTCAGAACTTGAAAAAAAAGAAAGCGAATTAAAGAGCCGGGAGGAAAACTTGTCTACTATAGTTAAAGAGATAGAAAAGACCAAGGAAGAACTTAAGACCAAAGATAAAGATTTAGAAAACATCGTTAAGAATCTAAAGGGACTTAAAGTAAATGGACTCTGGTATATATCTTACATGAACGGTAAGGGAAAAGATGTTGGTGGGAATGCAGGAGATGATAAACAAAGAAGTCAAGTTGCTATAAAAAGAGGCTATGTAAGATTTACCAAAAGCATAACCCCCTGGTTTGAAGGTCATGTAACCTTTGATGTAACTCAGGTTAAAGAAGAACTGCAAAAACCTAATACTACTAATATAGATGGTTCAATAATGGTTAGAACCAAATACATTTACGGAAAATTTAAGTTTCCTGACTTTGGATTCTTAACTAAACCTGAACTTGAATTTGGACAGGTTCACTTTCCCTGGCTTGACTTTGAAGAACATGTAAACTTCTATCGCTGTCAGGATACCATGTTTACGGAAAGAAATGGTGTCTTTAATTCTGCAGACTTTGGAGTAACCTTTATGGCTCTTCTTGGCGGAGAAATGCCAGATTGGTATAAAGAAAAGGTCAATTCCCACTACGCAGGAAGATACGGAAGCATTGCTTTAGGAATTTACAACGGAGCAGGGTATCATGCCAGAGAAAAAAATAACGATAAACCCATTGAAGCAAGAATAACTATAAGACCTCTTCCAGACCTCTTACCAGGTCTTCAGTTTTCCTACTTTGGAATTCGCGGAAAAGGAAATCAGGAAAAGAATCCTCCTAACTGGCAGGTTAACATTCTTTTTGCAAGCTATGAACATCAATATTTTACCGCAACTGCCCAATATTACTGGGGTAAATCAAATCAACAAGGAACAGATAACTATGACAAAGACGGATACTCCTTCTTCTTAGAATTAAAACCCTATGCCTTCTCTAATCTTCCCATAAGTCTAATAGGAAGATACGATTACTTTGATCAAAATGATGATAAGAAGGATTTAGATGATGGTAAAGTGGATGAAAGCAAAAGATACATTGTTGGCATTGCCTATCACCTTGACAAACCACACAAAAACATGATTTTACTTGACTATGACCATGTGGACTACAAGGACAAACTTTTAAAAGATGACAAGAGATTTCAACTAACCTTACAGGTAAGTTTTTAAAAAGGCTACCTTCATACTACACCTTCTTTATTAAAGAGGGGGAGAGGTTCAAACCTCTCTCCTTTATTCGTATTTTTTAATTCTAAGAAGTTCTTCAAAAATTTTTCTCAGCTCAATAAACTTTTCGTGGGAGCCTCCTTTATCTGGATGAAGCTCTTTTGCCTTTTTCCTAAAAATTCTTAACAGCTCTTTTCTGGATAAACACTTTAACTCCTCAATAGAAATGCCAAGAATACGGAAAGCCTTTAAATAAATCTCTTTTTCTTTGAGCTGAACTCCTCTGGGTTTAGAAAAGAAGGGAACCATGTCAAAATACATCCAAACATATCTACAAAAATAGTTTCTATGAAGTTCTTCCTCACTTAAACCCATTCTAAAGGTGGAGTCTTTTAAAATTGCACAAAGGTTGTTTATAAAAAGTTTATCTATTTCTTCCTGAGTTGCCCTGGAAGATACATAGGAAAGACCAAAAATTGCCAGAAGGTATTTTATCTTTTCTCTGTGTTTCAGCCTATCCTCTAAGTCCCAAAAATAGTTTTCAAGCTCATCTCTAGATTTTTCACATAAATCACTCAAGAAAGGATAAGGGATGTGCATAAATTTTTCTGGATTAGTGACTCCAAACTTTAAAACAAGCCTTCTTTTAATGTCAAAAGGATGAATTTCTTTTAAAGAAAACTTTTTGCGAACCCTTTTTATACTTTTTGGACGGGTAAACTGAGTGATTATTCTTTGAGCTTCAGGATTTAAAAACCTGAAAAAGAGTCTTTCAAGCTCCCACTGGTCAACTTTATAACCTAATTTTTCAAGTTTGTCTTCAAGATCAATGGAGAAGGCAACTTCACTGTAGTAGGTAATGTATTCTTCTGGAGAGGAACCAAGATTTAAAATGGTTTTGCTTCTCCAGTAGGGAGCCTCATAATAAGATTCCTTTAAAGAATATTCGTAGTGTCCTGCAACAGGTCTTCTTGCAATATACATATTCTTATTTTAAATCTCTATAAAGCTTTTTTCAATATTTCTGCTATTATCTCTTTGGTATAAATGTTTTCTATCCCCCACACTTTGGCAAGATTGTATCCATTTTCTGCAATCTCTGGTATTTCACTTTCTGAAATGTTTACCTCTTTCAAGTTAACAGGTGCTCCTATCTTTTTAAACCAGCTTTTTAGAGCTTTTATTCCTTCTTCAGCAGAATTAACTCCAAAAATTTCCTTGGCAAATCTATCAAACTGAGCTCTGTTTTCATCCTTATACCACTCCATCCAGGCAGGAATTACTATAGAAAGGCATGCTCCGTATGGAAGATCATAAATTCCTCCAAGTGCGTGAGCTATAAGATGATTGGGGAAAAGTCCTCCTCCCACACCAGTTCTTGTAAGTCCATTTAAAGCAAGGGTTGAAGCCCACATAAATTCAGCTCTTGCCTGATAATTGCGAGGCTCTTTAAGAATAATCTCTGTGGTTTCCATAACTGTTTTTATAAGTCCCTCTGAAATCCTGTTTGATATATTGGGACATACCTTGCAAGTAAAGTAATATTCAATTATGTGAGCTATAACATCTACCGAAGCATAAGCTTGATACTGGGAACTCACCGTATAGGTTAATTCGGGATCAAAAATGGATACTCTTGGGAAGATGTGTTCTGAATCAAGATTGAGTTTTTACAGAACCCCCACATACAGCAAGAACTGCTTCAACTCCGTTTTCCTTGGCTTTTTTAATTCCCCTCTCTTGTATGAGAAAGCACAGGATTGGGCTTAACTCCCGAGTGTTCTACAAACTCAATTCCTGCATTTTTTAAAGAATTAACAACCCTATCATAAAGCCCTATCTTTTTAATAGATTCCCTGCCATAAACAAATAAACCCTTTTTAATCCTGTCCTTTTTCAGGATTTCTCCAATCTTTTCTTCTGTCTTCTTACCAAAAATTATTCTTGTTGGCACATAGAATTCAAAATTTTCCATAACCCACCTCCTCCTTAAAATAGGTTTTAATTAAGTTAATTATTTTCAATCTTTTAAACAAGAAGATGTGAGAAAACAAAGCACTATTCTCAGAGTGATTGCAGAAAAAGCGAGTTAGCATCTAAAAATCCAATCCTTTCAATGATTGCTCCAAGTCTTTCTCCTTTTACATTGTGTTTTTTGTAAAAATTAAGCACTTTTTTAAAAATCTCTATTACTTCATTTTCATTAGCATAGCTTAAAAAGGTTGCCAAACGGGGATGTCTTCCCAGTTTTCCACCTATATAAATTTTATATCCTTTGAAATGTTCCTTTAATAGCTGTTCAGGACATATCCTTATACATGCACCACATCCAACACACTTTTTTTCATCAATTACAGGACCATAGTCTGTAAGTGTAATTGCTTCTTCTTCACATACCTCCACACATGAGCCACAGAAAGAACACTTTTTAACATTTACCTCAGGCTCAACCACTCCATGTAAGGCAAAGTCACATATGTAAATCTGGGAACAGGCATTGGGACATTCAGAAAGCCCTACCTTAAATTTATGGTGAATTTTAAGCTTACCTTTCACTTTTTCTTTTAAAAACTCAGTAATTTTTTCTTCTTTTAAAATCCTTTCCAGATCCTTTAAAAGATTTTCAGAATTAGTTATAGCATTGGGGCAACCATTTAACCCAAAACATCTTTTGATTTTATATCCCTCTTCTGTTTCGGACAATTTTTTAAAAATTTCTTTTTCTATTCCCATAGTATTAAACCATAAAAACTATGATCTTTCTTTTAAACATTTTTCTGCATACTTACAGTATTTAATACATTCATTATTGTTTATTTTAGGATTAAAAACTTTTTTTCTTACACTTTGGACATTTTCTAAAAACATCGTCTTTGAAAAATTCTACTTCCTCTCCACAATAAGGACATTTTACCTCAAAAATTGCATCTTTTCCCCACAATCTCCAATCCTGTCCGGGACATCTCACAATTATTACCCTCCCTTATAATATTATTAAACACTTTATAACAAGGTCCAACCTAAGGTTTAGATTCTCCAAGTATTGCTTTAATATCCTCTTCTGGAGTAGTAATTGGTTTTAAACTATATTTTTCAACAATAAAATTAGTTACATTCTTGCTCAGAAAAGCAGGTATACTCGGTCCAAGTCTAATATTTTTTATTCCCAGATAGAGTAAGGTTAAAAATATGGCTACAGCTTTTTGTTCATACCAAGAAAGCACTAAAGAAAGCGGAAGTTCGTTTATCTTTACATTAAATGCCCTGGAAAGTGCAAGAGCAATCTGAATGGCTGAATAGGCATCATTGCACTGTCCAATGTCAAGAAGCCTGGGAATACCTTCAATGGTTCCAAGGTCCTTGTCAAAGAATCTGAATTTTCCACATCCAAGGGTAAGTACGAGACAATCCTGAGGCACCTTCTCCACAAACTCGGTATAATAATTTCTTGCGGGCTTTGCTCCGTCACAGCCACCTACGAGGAAAAAGTGTCTGATTTTGCCAGCCTTAACAAGCTCAATCACCTTATCAGCCACCGATAGTACAGCATTCCTTGCAAAACCAGTCATAATATCCTTTCCAGGGACATCCTCCTTGAAACCCTCCATCTGTAGGGCCATCTTAATAACAGGTGTAAAGTCTTCATCAGGAAGGTGCTTCACTCCTGGATAACCCACAGGTCCGAGGGTAAAGACCCTGTCTTTGTAAGAATCCTTGGGAGGCATAAGGCAGTTGGTGGTCATCACGATGGGGCCAGGGAAGACCTCAAATTCCTTTTGCTGGTTCTGCCAGGCTGTGCCATAGTGGCCATAGAGATGAGGGAATTTCTTGAGTTCAGGATAACCATGAGCTGGAAGCATCTCTCCATGAGTGTAGATGTAAATTCCCTTACCCTCTGTCTGTTTGAGAAGTTCGTAGAGGTCTTTTAAGTCGTGTCCAGAGACAAGGATGGCCTTTCCAGCCTTAGCACCAAGGGGCACTTTGGTAGGAACAGGGTGACCAAAGGCAAAGGTATTAGCCTTATCAAGTGCCTCCATGGTAAGAAGATTTATTTTTCCTGCCTCAAGGGCCCTTTCCACCCAGGTCCTAAGATCTGAAGTTTTATCCTTGTAAATGTTCACCAGAAGTTCTTTGAAGGCCCGATAAACCTCTTCATTTCTTACTCCAAGCTTTTCGGCATGATAAGCATAGGCAGCAATTCCTTTTAAGGCATAAAGAATGGTCAATTTAAGACTTGCAATGTCCTCTCCTTCCTCTTTTAAAACATTGGGCTCAATCTCCCTTTCTTCTGCCTCCTTAATGAGAATTTCCATATCTTTAGCTGGCTTATAATTGGCCCAGGGGGATGTGACCTCAACTTTAGCCTCATGCTTTAATTCTTCTCTTAAGTTTACTGCTTTCTCAATATAAGCTCTAATTCTTTCCGGGGCAAAATTTACATTGGTCAAAGTTGAAAACATTGCCTCCATCAGGAAAAAATCCACCTCATCTTTTTTCATTCCCTTTTTTTCTGCCTCAAGTGCAACCTCTAAAAGGCCAGCACAAACATAAATTAGAAGGTCCTGCAACACATCCGTTTCATGGGTTTTACCACAAACTCCCCTTACAGTACAGGCAAAACTCTTAGCTGTTTGTTCACACTGATTACAAAACATAACCTCTACCTCCTCTTTTATTTTTAGAATTTTTCTTAATATAAATTTTAAAATCGTTCTTTTTATTTTTCCTTGATGTAGATCAAATTTTGCTTTAAATTAAATGTGTTCCACGTGGAACACAGCAATGAAAGAAAAAGAAAAAATCTTGGCAAGTTTAAATAAAAGCTCCCTTTTTCAGGGATTGCCTAAGGACATACTTTCTGAAATAGCAGATCTTGGAATAAGTTTAAATTTTGAAAAAAATCAGGAAATTTTTGAAGAAGGGGAAAAGGCTCTGGGATTTTACCTCGTGTTAGAAGGATTGGTAAAAATTTACAAAATTTCTCCCAAAGGAAGGGAGCAAATAATTCACATACTGGGACCAGGTGATATTTTTGCTGAAATTGTTCTTGGAGGAGCCGATACTTATCCAGCCTATGCCCAGACCCTTACAAAGACAAGCCTTGCCTTTTTTGAAAGGAAGAAATTTTTAAACCTGATCCAGAGAAAACCTGAAATTGCCTTAAGTATTATGGCACTTTTTGCCGTAAAACTTAAAACTCTCGTAAAACAGATAGAAAATTTAACATTAAAAGAAGCTGGAGAAAGGCTTTTAAGCTATCTATGGGATTTATCAAAAGAAGGGAAAAAACCGGTTTTTAATCTGAACCTCAGCAAGTCGCAACTTGCCCTTCTTCTTGGAGTAACTCCTGAAACACTTTCAAGACTTTTTCAGAAATTCAAGGATGAAGGGCTTCTTGAGGTAAAGGGAAAAGAGATAAAACTTTTAAATCCAGAATCCTGGAAAAATTATCTTGGTCTTTAGCTTATAGAAAATATTTATTAATTAAAGATTTTCAATTGATACAATCAATTTGACTTATCAGCTAAAAAAATTAATTAAATAAAATTAAGCTAAATAATTTTTGTAGGGGTAGCTATGAATGGATTAAAGAACTTTTTTGCCACGCGTTGGGGAATTATTTCAGTAGGCTTAGTTATTGGAATTTTAGCACCTATCCTTCAAAAACTTGGTAATCCTCCAAACATGGGTATAGGATATGAAATAGAAAAAGCCTGCATTTTGGGAGCTAAAATAAACAGATTCGCAGGAAAGCTTTCAAACCCTGATCCTTCAACCCAAATCTCAGAAATTGTAAAATTTATTCCAGAAACAATTAAATTGGTATTATAAAAATTGTTCCACGTGGAACATTAAATTAAATTGTAAGTTTCTTTTAAAACAGTTTTTAAGGTTTCTAAAGATTTTTCAGTAAGTGGAGCAAGTGGCATTCTAACTTCTGGGGTTTCAATTTTTCCCATAAGCCAGAGAGCAGTTTTGGCTGGAACAGGATTTGTCTCAACAAACATGGCTTTGTAAAGCTGATAGAGCTTTAGATTAAGCTCCTGAGCTTTTGTTACTTCTCCATTTAAAGCTGATTTCATAAGTTGAGCCATCTCCTTTGGAACAACATTTGCTGCAACTGAAATCACTCCCTTTCCTCCCAGCATAACCGTTGCATAGGCTGTAAAGTCGTCCCCAGAAAGAATAGTAAAATCCTTAGGACACTTGAGGAGAAGTTCTGAAACCTGTTTTATGTCTCCGCAGGCTTCCTTTATGGCTACTATGTTTTCAATCTGAGCAAGTTTAGCTGTTGTTTCAGGAAGTAGGTTAACCCCTGTTCTTCCAGGAACATTATAAAGTATAATGGGAATTTTGGTGTTTTTTGCAATGTAGCTATAGTGCTCATAAAGCCCATTTTGCGAAGGTTTGTTATAATAGGGAGTTACTATTAGTGCTGCATCAAATCCCATCTCCTCTGCAAGCTTGGTGTATTCAAGAACCTTTTTGGTATTGTTCGTGCCTGTTCCTACAATTAAAGGAACTTTCCCTTTTGCTTCTTCTAATGCTATCTCCATTATTCTTTTTCTCTCTTCAAAATCAATAGCTGGAGCCTCTCCTGTTGTTCCAAGAACAAGTATTCCATGCGTTCCAGATTCTAAATGCCATTTTATCAGATTTCTTAATGAGTTTTCATCTACCTTTCCATCTTTAAAAGGAGTTACAAGTGCTACAATGGAGCCTTCTAATTTCATTGCTATTTCCCTCCTTTTTAAGAAATTCTTGCTTATTTTAAGTTTTTTAAAACCACACCAAATTCGCTTATAGGTCTAATCTTTTCCTGTAAAATAGAGAAGTCTTCTTTATTAGCATACCTTTTTTCAAAAGTTTTATGAATTTCTTCATATTTTTTCTTATTTGTAATAAAAGTGTAATCAATAACATGTAAAATTATGTAACGATTGGTCTCGTTTTTTAACTCTTCATCTTTATCGCTTGTTATAAAAATAACAAAAATCTTGGAACCATGCCTTTCCTCAATCTCTCTTTTCCAAAAAGCTGTTTCAGTTAATCGTTCTCTCAAGCTGGTTTTACAGGAGATAATTGCTTTTATTCGTGAATCTTTCTTATTAATAAGCAATATATCTGCATCTGGCCATATTTCATTCCAATTTCTAATTACAATTTGTTCTTTAAGAAATTCTTCTTTAACTCCCTCTTCTCCAGTAATAACTTCGAATTTCTTTTTCAATTCATCATCTTTATTAATAATCTGTTTTAAAGTTTTAAAAACTACCCTTTCATATAGCAATCCTCTACAAGATTTCCAAGCCTGATCTCTACTTTTTTGCACAGGATAAAATTCTTTTAAAATCAATTTTAATTTGTTTTCAGTTATTTCATCAAAATTTTCTAACGCCTTTATCCAGTCTTCTTGAAATTCTTCTTCTTTAACTATATTTTCATAAATTTCTTCCAACTTTTCAAAAAGTTCTTTTTTACACCTTAATTTCTTTCGCAATTTTTATTCTACTCCATAATAAATTTTGTTTCTTAAACACTTCTTTTAAAATTCTTTTTTTTGCTAACTCACAATATTTTTCATCAATTTCAACTCCAATTCCTTTTCTATTATATAAAGCACAAGCGATTAAGGTTGTTCCACTTCCTAAAAAAGGGTCAAGTACAGTATCTCCAACATAGCTAAAAAGCTTAATACATCTCTTAGGTAATTCAAGAGGAAAGGGAGCAGGATGTCCTATTTTAGTTCTTTTTTCTCCAGAAAAACTCCACAATCCGTTAGTCCATTCCATAAATTCTTCTTTAGTTATATCTGAAATCCCTTTATTTAATTTTGACCAATTTTCTTTGTAAAATACTATAATTACTTCTACTGGCGCTATTACATATGGTGCTCTTGCACTTAGCCAAGAACCCCAAGCCGTTCTTCTTGAAACATTTCCTTCATTCCAAATTATCGTAGAAAAATACTTCCATCCTACATTCTTTGCAATAGCTACTATATCTGCATATACACTCTGAAATCCTGCCTCTTTTCTTCCTTTACTTTTATCTAAAGGAATATTTAAACATAATCTTCCATCATTCTTGCTTAATAAATATGCCTTTTTTAACCATTTTTCGGTAAATTCAAGATATTTCTCATAGGGAATATCATCGCTAAAGGAATTATAATGAATATCTACATTATATGGTGGAGAAGTAATAATTAAATCAATAGAGTTTTCTTGAATAAAGGAAGTTTCTAAGAAATCATCATGAATTATCGTTATATCACCAAATTCGCTTTGATAGTAAATTTTCCCTTTAACATCTTTTTGAAGACTCATCTTTCATCTTAAATATCTCTCAAAAAGAAAAAAAATCAAGAAGTTAAAAGGTAATGGGATTATGCAATTCCCTTTTTCTTATAACATAAAACCCATCTCTCTATAAAACCTTCGGAGACAAGGAAAGGATAATCTTTAGTGCCGAAACTTAGGGATAATAAAAACAATTTTTATAATATTGATTTTTATAAAATTGCATCTTCTTTTATTTTACCTTCGCAAATAAATCTTGTATCTCCCTCTAAATATATTTTATTGTTTTTATCTTCAATATAAACAGTTAGGATTTCTCCGCCCTTGGTTAAAACATCTATCTTTTCTCCAACTAATCCAAGTTTGTAAGCTATATATGCCCCTGCTGCACTTCCTGTTCCACAGGCAAGGGTTTCTGCTTCAACCCCTCTTTCATAGGTTCTTATTTTCAAATACTTTTTATCTTCTTCGGTAACCACTTCCAAAAAATTTACATTTGTTCCAGCTGGCTTAAACATTTCATGATATCTTATTTTAGGACCTATCTTTTCTACAGGAGCTGAGTTAATGTCTTCCCAGAAAATGACTACATGGGGAACACCTGTATTTACATAATGAACAAGAAACCAATCAAAATCCGTTCTTACAACAAGATTTAGTTTTAGATCTTTAGGGGAAGTAAGTGCAATTTTTACTCTTTTTCCTTTAACTTCAGCGTAAATAAGACCTGCTTTTGTTTCAAAATAAAAGGGGCTTTTAAAAAGACCAAGTTCTTCTACTAATCTTGCCACGCATCTTGCACCGTTTCCGCACATTTCAGCTTCACTTCCATCAGAATTAAAGAAATGCCAGGAAAAAGATGCCCCTTTCTCTTTTGCTTTTTCAAGAAAAATAAGACCATCTGCTGAAATTGAAAACTTGGACCTACAAAGCCTTTGAGCTAAAAGTTTTTTTTCTTCTAAACTGAATTTGTCTTCAAAATTCAAAATTACGATAAAATCATTCCCTGAGGCTGAAAGCTTGTAAAATGTGTAATCTTTAAAGTTTTCTAAAATAGGCTCTAAGTTACTACCCATTGATTTTGATTTTAGCAAAGCTTCAATTTTTTTCAAATGTTTATTAAAATAAATTTTAAACATGCGAAGAATTTTAAAATTTCTTTATCTAAACAAAATTAGATATCTTTTATGTGGAGGTGTTGCAGTTAATTTATATGGGGTAAAACGCGATGTTGAAAACCTCCAAAAATTACAAAAATTAAAAGCCTTGATGAAAATTGATATACCCTTAGAAAAAATTAAAGAGTATATGAAGCTTTCTCCTAAAAAACTTGAATTTCTTGAAGAAATAAATTTGCTAAATTATTCAGTATTTTCTAAAATTTTAGAAATTGCTTCTTCTAATTCTTCAAAGGATGAAACCTCGTAAAATTTAGCCTTTCCTATTTTTTGAAGAAGAACAAGGGTAAGTTTTCCCTTCCATACCTTTTTATCTTTTTTAATATGGGAAAGCAAATTTTTAAAGTCAAGCTTTTCTGAAATCTGAGAGATTTTATAGGGCATTTCAAGTGTTTTAAGAAGTTTTATAAGCGGTGCTGAGACTTCTTTTTCTGCTATACCAAAAATTTCTGAAAGTTTTGCAGAAATAGCCATTCCCACTGAAACCGCAAGCCCATGAGGAATAGTATAATTTAGTTCGGTTTCTATAGCGTGCCCAATTGTGTGCCCAAAGTTTAATATTCTTCTTAACCCACTTTCCTTTTCATCTTTTGATACAACATAAGCTTTGGCTGAACAACTTTCATAAATTATATACTCAACATCCTCTGGATTGAGTTTATAGATTTCTTTTCCTTTTCTTCTGATAAAATCAAAAAGTTTTTTCTTTAAAATGCATCCATATTTTATAACTTCTGCAAGTCCGTTTTTTATTTCTACTTCAGGAAGTGTTTTTAATACAAGTGGATCAATATATACTTTTGCTGGCTGATAGAAAGTTCCTATAAGATTTTTACCCTCTGGAAGATCAACTCCTGTTTTCCCACCAACTGAGGAATCAACCTGAGAAAGTAAAGTGGTAGGAACTTGAATATAAGGGATTCCTCTTAAGTATATACTTGCAAGAAAACCTGCTATATCGCCTACAACACCTCCTCCAAGAGCTAAAATCATATCTTTCCTATCAAAATTTTTCTGAACAAGCCTTCTTGCAAGCTCAACAACTGTATTTATGTTTTTTGAACTCTCACCTGCGGGAAAAGAAAAAACTTCTGCTTTTATTTTGGCTTTTTCAAAAGCCTTTAAAATTCTCTCTGCATAAAGTCCCTCTACCTTACTATCTGTAATAACTGCAATTTTTCCAAAATCAAAATTTTCTTTTAAATCCTTGGGAATTTCCTCTAAAAGATTCTCTTTGATTAAAATCTCATAAGAAGGTTTTGTTTTTACCTTGAGAAGTTTCATTTTAAAGCTTTGAGAAACCTTTTAATTTCAGAGGGAGCCTTTTTCCCTTTCTCTTCAACGATTTTTACAATGGCACTTCCGATGATAATTGCATCTGCATAGGGAGAAAGCATTTCTACATGTTCTTTTTTTGAAACTCCAAATCCAACTGCCACTGGAATACTTGAAAGTTCTTTAACAAGTTTTAAACGGCTTATAACATCTTCGGGAAGCTTTTCTCTTTCTCCTGTAACCCCTGTTAAAGAGATATAATAAAGGAATCCTAAAGAAACCTTGGCAATTTTTTTAATTCTTTCTTCTGAAGAGGTAGGAGCAACTAAAAATATGGTAGCAAGTCCTTTTCCTTTGTTTGCCTTTAACCAGGGAGAGGCTTCCTCTATAGGAAGATCTGCAATGATAAATCCTGAAAGTCCTGAATCAAGGGCAGATTTAACAGTATTTTCAAGTCCGAAACGATAAATAATATTGTAGTAGGTCATGCAAACAAGAGGGATTGGATAATTTTTTTGATTGAGTTTTTTTATAAATTCGAAAAAGGCATCAAAGGTAGGTTTATTTTTTAAAGCCCTTACTACTGCTTTTTGAATAGTTGGTCCATCTGCTACTGGATCAGAGAAAGGGAATCCAAGTTCAATACAGGCAGGCTCTACTTCTGCAAGTTCCCAAAGAATAGCCTCTGTAGTCTCCAGATCAGGATCCCAGCAGGTTATATAGGGAATAAAAGGAACTTCTCCTCTTTCTTTTTTTATCTTTATTAAATTTTCTATTGTTTTTGCTCCCTTTTTCATGTTCCTTAGCTGTTTTTCTCAAGGTATTCCTTTACAGCTATTACATCCTTGTCTCCCCTTCCGGAGAGATTAACCACAACTATGCTACCTCTTGGTAAATCTTTGGCAATTTTTACAAGATAGGCTATGGCGTGAGAAGGCTCAAGTGCTGGGATTATACCTTCTGTTTCGGAAAGAATCTGGAATCCCTCTAAGGCTTCTTCATCAGTTACGGATACATATTCTGCTCTTTTTGTTTCTTTAAAATAGGAGTGCTCAGGACCAACTCCTGGATAGTCAAGCCCTGGAGCAATGGAATGAGCTCCTTTTATCTGTCCCACTTTGTCTTGTAAAAGATAGGTTAGCATACCGTGAAGAACTCCTGGCTCACCTACAGAAAGGGTAGCTGAGTGATAATCTGAATTAAGTCCATGACCTGCTGCTTCAACCCCTATAAGCCTTACTTCTTTATATTTAGAAAAGGGATAAAAAATTCCCATGGCATTTGAACCGCCACCAACACAGGCTAATATAACATCTGGAAGTCTTCCTTCCTTCTTTAGTATTTGTTTTTTTGTTTCTTCTCCTATAATGCTCTGAAAGTCTCTTACCATCATGGGATAGGGATGGGGACCAACAACTGAGCCTATTACATAAAGGGTGTTTCTTACATTGGTAACCCAATCTCTTAAAGCTTCGTTTATGGCATCTTTTAAAGTTTGAGTCCCTGAGTAAACTGGAACAACCTCAGCTCCCAGAAGTTTCATACGAAATACATTTAAAGCCTGTCTTTCTGTATCTTTTGCTCCCATATAAACTACGCACTTCATGTTAAGAAGTGCACAGGCTGTGGCAGTGGCAACTCCATGCTGACCCGCACCTGTTTCTGCAATAATGCGCTCTTTCCCCATTTTTTTAGCAAGAAGAACCTGACCGATGGTATTGTTTAGCTTGTGAGCACCTGTGTGCAAAAGATCCTCTCTTTTTAAATAAACCTTTATGTGCCCACCAAGGTATCTGGAAAAATTTTCTGCATAGTAAAGTGGAGTGGGTCTTCCTGCATATTCCTGAAGAATCGCCTTCCATTCCTTCCAGAAAGACTTATCCTTTTTTATTTGAAAATAAGCCTTTTCAAGCTCGTATAAAATAGGAATGAGAGTTTCTGGAACAAAACGACCACCAAATTTTCCAAAATAACCTTTTTTATTGGGAAGCTTCATAATGTTTTCAATATAAAACCACTTTTAAAATTAAGCAAGCTTAATCCTATAAATTTTATTTATTTCTGTATTAAAATTTTAAAAATGCCTTTACTTATACCGGGAATTTTAAATGAAAAGACCTTTAAAAGAGCTCTAAAAAGCTTAGGGATTAAACTGAATGAAATAGAAAAGATTTTTTGGGCTAATTACTCTGCTCTTATCTACCTAAAAGATGAGTCTTTGTGCAATTTTTACCCTCATCTTATACCAGATAAAAATACCGTAAGAGAAATAAAGAAGGTTCATGAGTATGTAGAAAAGTTTAAAACTCTTATTAATCTTGAAAGGATAGCTGAAATAAAGACTCAGGAAGAAGAGATTAAAAAACTTTCTGGAAAGGAAAGAGAGCTTTTTGGAAGAGCTATTCTTAATCTAAGAGGATTTAAGGCAGGAACGAAATTTCATCTTTATCTGGTAAGGTTTTCAAGGGAAAAACCCATTGAAACAGAGATAAAAACAGGAGATGTGGTTCTCGTAAGTAAAGGAAATCCTCTTAAAAGCAATCTTGTAGGAACTGTTTTTAGACTTACAGAGAAAACCGTTACTGTGGCATTTGAGCAGAGACCTCCTCAGTGGCTTTATAAAAAAGGAATCAGGATAGATCTTTATGTAAATGATGTGACTTATAGAAGGATGGAAGAAAATCTTGAAATTTTAAGGCATGCAGAAGGCAGGCAGAGAATTCTTAGAAATATCCTCATAGGACTAAGTAAGCCATCAGCAACTCAGGAAAAAGATTTTGCTCCTTTGGATTCTAATCTAAACGAAACTCAGTTAAAAGCAGTTAAAAAAGCTCTGGGAGCAAAGGATTTCTTTTTGATACATGGACCCCCTGGAACAGGAAAAACACGCACTTTAACAGAACTTATTGTTCAGCTGGTAAGAGAGGGTAAAAAGGTGCTTGTGGCAGCTGATTCCAATATTGCAGTGGATAATCTTATTTTAAATCTTTCAAAATACCCTGAGGTTAAACTGGTAAGATTAGGGCATCCTGCAAGGGTAATGGAAGAGCTGGAGAGATTTTCTATCTTTGCCCTTTTTGAAAAGCATCCAGAGTTTGAAAACATACAGAAGGGATGGACTGAGGTGAGAAATTTGATTGAGAAAAGGAACAAGTTTGTCAAACCTGTTCCAAAAATAAGAAGAGGACTGAGTGATGAGGAAATAATTTACTTTGGCAAAAAGAGGCAAAAGATAAGAGGAATTTCTCCAAGTACTCTCAAATCCATGGCAAACTGGTTGATTTTAAATCAGGAGATTGATAGAAGGATTAAAGCTTTAAAAGATAAGGAGGAAAGCATTTTTAGAGAATTGATTCTCTCTGCTGATGTGGTGCTTTCAACCAATTCAATGGCTCATTCGGAATTTTTAAAAAATATTCACTTTGATGTTGCGGTCATTGATGAGGGAAGTCAGCAGATAGAGCCTTCAACTCTTATTCCTATTATGAAGGCTGAAAAGTTTTATATTGCAGGAGATCATAAACAGCTTCCTCCCACAATTCTTAGTGAAGAAGCAAAAGAGCTTGAAAACACTCTGTTTGAAAAACTTATAAAAAGATTCCCAGAACTTTCTGTTATGCTTGAGATTCAATATAGAATGAACGAAAAAATTATGGAATTCCCAAACAAAGAGTTTTATGGTGGACTTTTAAAACCTGCAGAAGCAGTAAAAAATCAAACCTTGGCAGACTTTAAAGTTAAGTCTCCTAAAAGATTTACAAAAATTCTGGCTCCAGATGAGGCTATATCCTTTTTAGACACCTCAGAAATAAATGCAGAAGAACATCAGCCTGAAGGTTCAACTTCTTATGAAAATCCTTGCGAAGCTCAGCTTGTTTTAAACCTTGTGGAAGAGCTTTTAAAAATGGGAGTAGATAAAAAAGATATAGGGATTATCACTCCCTATGCAGCTCAGGTAAAAAGAATTAAACAGATGTTTTTGGAAAAGAACCTGAAGATTGAGGTTAATACTGTTGATGGTTTTCAGGGAAGAGAAAAAGAGGTAATTATTATCTCTTTTGTGCGTTCAAATAAAGAGGGGGAGATTGGATTTTTAAATGATTTGAGAAGACTAAATGTTGCTATTACAAGGGCAAAAAGAAAGCTTATTTGTATTGGTAACTCCAAAACGCTTTCTCATCATCCAACTTACAAAAGATTTATAGACTATATTAAAGCTGTAGGAGTCTATGAAATTCAAAAATAAGCCTGATGACAGGTTTTGCTTCTTTTGTTCTTAAAAAACTAAATAGGAGGCTATACATTAATACATACTGCTTTTAATTCTTGACTTTTTTCTAAGTTATTTTTTAATAGATGACAATTAACATGTTCAATCGGGATTGGCAAACATCAAAAATATAGGTTCAGGGAGGGGAATATGAAATTGACAGATATTTTACCAGTTGAAAAGTGGCAAGAATTTGCTAAGGAGATCCATGAGAAGTATGGCATAAATGCAAATGTGTATGATGAAAAGGGATTTATAATTCATCCTAATGTAGGGTGGGCAAATAAAATTTGCCCTTTGATTAAAAGCAATCCTCAAAGTGTGGTAATCTGTGCTTCAGCTCAACAAAATATGATGAATCAAGCTAAAGAAAAAAGAACTCCGGTTTTAGAAGAATGTGATGCAGGATTTAGCAAATTTGTAATTCCAATTTTTTATAAAGATGATTTCTTAGGCACAGCAGGAGGATGTGGTTTCTTATTAGAAAAAAATAAGTTGGAAACATTTTATATAGCTAAATTGTTAGGAAAACCGGAAAAAGAAATAGAAGAACTCGTTTCAACGGTTAATACATTTTCTAAAGAAAAAATAGAAGAAATTATTGAGTATATGAAACAAAAATTGGAAAACTTCTTAAGTAGGGTCTAACATTAACCAATATCTTCATATTAGTCTTCTAATTAAAAAATTTATCAATTATACTGTACGCACATATAAAATTTGTGGTAAAGTTGGAACATGCGCATAGCTATTCATGTAACTCATGAAGCTTTATATAAAATCGGAGGAATAGGGGAGGTAATAAATCAACTCTGCACTTCTCCTTCCTATCTTTCTTTTTTTGATAAAACTCTTCTTTATGGACCACTTTTTGAATACATAGGTTCTGCAAGCACAAGATTAGGAAGGGACGGAACGGTCTTTTATTCAAGCAAAGATCCATACGATACCAAAAATTTTAGTTTTCTTTTTAAGTCTATTCTTGAAAAGCATAACATCCATATAGTTTATGGAGAGAGAAAAATCGTTAATGAACTCAATCCTCAAAAGAGTTCTACTGTAGAAGTATTGTTAGTTGATGTAACTAAAATGAATAAAAATGTGGTTAATTACTTTAAATATCTTTTCTGGGAAAAATTTGGTCTTTCTTCTGATAGATATGAACATGACTGGGATTTTGAACAGTATTTTAGACTGGGAATTCCCTATTATGAATTAATTTTAGCTTTATATCCCTTTGCAAAAGAAATTTTTCACTTTTCTCACGAATACATGGGGATTCCTTCCCTTTTAAGTTTAGAATTGCATCCCAATTTTAATCCTAAGATTCATAAAAGGATTTTCTATGCCCACGAGGTTGCACCTGTTAGAAGAATTGTAGAAAATTTAGGTGGAGGAGACATCAGTTTTTATAATATACTTAAATTTGGTAGAACAAACAATCTTTCCTTGGAAGAAATATTTGGATCGCAAGAGGATTGGTATAGAACTCCTTTGGTAAAACTTGCTAAAAGGTTTGATAAAATATTTGCAGTAGGAGATTGGGTATTAGAGGAATACGAGTTTTTGTGTCCCGATACCCCCAAAAATAAAATTTCAGTAGTTTACAACGCCATCTCTTTAGATCACCATACCTTTGAAGAAAAATTAAAATCTCAAGAAAAAATTAAACGAAATTTAAAAACGAGGTTTGATTTTCCTGAGATAGATATAATCATTACCCATGTATGCAGATTGGTTAAAAGCAAAGGCATCTGGAGAGACTTTATTCTTTTGCATTATTTAGACAAACTTTTTGAAAAAAATAATTTATACGGAATTTATATACTTCTTTCTACTTTAGTAGTGGGAGGAAGACCTATTCATGAAGTAGAAAAAATGGTGAAAGAATACCTTTGGCCATTAGAACATAGGGAAGGCTGGCCAGACCTAATCGGATATGAAATAGAAATATATAAATGGGTAAAAAGATTTAATGAGACTTCAAAAAACATAAAAGCCATTTTCATAAATCAATTTGGTATATCAAGAAGATTATGTCCTACTCTTTTTACAGAGGAAGTTGAAACTCGTGATTTAAGAATTGGGGCTGATATTGAACTTGGAATGTCTATTTATGAACCTTTTGGTATTGCACATATAGAGGTTTTGCCCTTTGGAGGTTTTTCCGTGCTTTCCACTTCCTGTGGCGTCTCATTTTTCTTAGAAAAGGTCTTCGAAAACAAATTTAAACCCTATTTTTCCTTAGATTTTATCTCACTTGGTAAAAATTTTTCCTTAGAATCCCTTAAAAACCTTACTGAAGAAAAAAGACTTGCTCTTGAAGAATGTTGCATAGCTAATAACATTTCTTCCATATTTGAAAAAATACCAAAAACTATTAAAGAAAAAGAAAACTTCTTTAATAACCTTACAAAAGTAAAAGATAAACTCAACTGGGACCATGTCATAAAAACTTATTTTATTCCGCAGATAAAAGATTTGTCTTAGACTTAAGAAGTTAAATATTCTACAGGACTGTATTTTTTCTCCCAGATTTTAAAAAACTCTTGATGAATTTTTTTAACTGTTTCTTCATAAGCCTGTTGACCGATTTTTGCTCCCTTTATCCCGCCTTTAAGGTTTATTTCCGAAAGATAGGGTCCTTCGTTTCCCACATAAATCAGATCTAAGTGAGCATAAGGGAAATTTCCTCTTTCCATTACTTTTTTACAAAATTCTATTTCTTTTTTGCTAAGTTTATATTCCCTTGCGGTTCCTCCCAAAAAAAGATTTTTTCTAAAGTTATAAGGATTTATTCTTTCATAGGCTTCTATGTAATATTCTCCGAGAATAATCACCCTTACATCTCTTATATTTTCAAAAAAGGGTTGTAAAACGAAAGGGAAAGGTAAAACTGAAGTCCCTGCAACATTATAAATTTCTTCCAAAGAATTCCAAAGTCTTACTCCCAAACCGCAATTTGCCTTGTCATCCTTAGTAATAAATTTTTGAAATTTTTCTTTTAGTTTGGAAAGCTCGGAAATAGCTGAAAGTAGGCTATTTTTATCACGAATAGCATAAGTATGGGGTAGCATGAAAGTTTTTAAAACCTCTGCTTGAAGAGTTTTTGAGGTGCTAAGAACTTGGGATAAAAAGGAAGGAAAGGCAGTAACCTTTCTATTTATCAAATCTATTATTAGTCCAAGTTCCTCCCTTTTTAAAGGAAGCCTTATTCCTATAAGATCCCCTTCCTTAAATTCGTGAAAGTGCCGTTTAAATGCCTGATAGCTAAGAACTATGTAGTTGGGACGCAAATCTTTAGCCACTCTAATATTTCTTTTTAAACTGTGTTAGGTCTGCATTACAAACCCCGCAGAAAAACTTCACAGGACCAAGAACTTCCACCTCTTCTTCTATAGGCTCTAAGGTGCCATCTGAACTTTGAATATAAGAAATCAAAATGGCTGCATTTTCTATTACCTCGTAAAATTCTTCGCTATTATTGCAATAAGGACACACTATTTTTTCTTTATATTCTATGCTAAAAGGTTTTTTTATTCTTATTTTATGAGTTCTCACAGAACCTACATTTTTTTCTGCCATCTACACTTTCCTCCTTAGTCTTCCTTTTCTAAGTCTTTTATAATTTTTTTTATCTCATTATACATTTTATCTTTTTCAGACAAAAAAGAAAGGGCTTTTTTGTAATGAAAAAGGGCTGTTTTGTAATCTCCTTTTAATTCGTAATATCTTCCAAAATAAAAATGAGACTCTCCATCCTTATTTATTTTTGAACAAAGTCTCCCAAAATGAAAGTAAAAATAGGGGTCATTCTCCAAAATTTTATTTTCTTTTAATTTGTTTAAAATTTCGTAGGCCTGGAAATACTGATAGGTTTCTGACATTGCCATTGCTTTTAAGTATTGAACTTTTAGATAGATTATCTTTTCAAAAATTTTATCGGGATTTTCGGGAAGATTGATGTTTTCAAGGATTTCTAAAGTTTTTTGATAATTTCCTGAGTTAAAATACATCTCTGCAAGATCTATTAAAAAGTAAGGTCTTTGTGGTAGTTCCTTTAAAGCTATTTCCAATTCAGCTATAGCATCTTTGAAAAATCTTTGTTGAGCTAAAGAAAGAGCCAGAGCATATCTAATCCAGGGATCATCTTTAACTTTTAACTCTTCTCTATATCTTAAGACCAGATCTGCTGGGTCTTTAGAAATTACATTAGCTCTAATAGCAAGTCTTTTAAAGTAATAAGGATCAGAGGCTATAAGATCTACAGAAGTTTTATTCATTCCGTATTTACTTGCCAAGTTAATTAAATAATTGAGCCTTTCCTGAGGTAAGGGATGGGTTAAAAGGTATCTGTAGTTAAGTTCTATAGCAAAATTGCTTTTTTGAGAAAGTTTTTCCATTATTTTTACCATTCCCCAAGGGCTATACCCTGCTTTTGTTAGAATCTCAAAACCAGTTCTATCTGCTTCCTCTTCATCAGCTCTGCTATAGGCTAAAAGTTTGGTTTCTGCAAGAGCTGAAGAGGTAATACCAACAGCTTCTCCTGCCTTTCCACCACCTAAAAGAATAGCAGCAAGGGTGGCAGCAGTAATTGCCACTTGCATTCTTTTTATATCTTCAAGTCTTCTTGCCACATGTCTGCAAATATTGTGCCCCATTTCGTGAGCCATTATCCCTGCAAGTTCTTCTTCAGATTCTATGCTTTCAAAAATCCCAGAATTAAGAAAGATATATCCACCTGGGACAGAAAAGGCATTAAAAGTATCATCCTTTATAAGGTAAAATCTGAAATCAAAAGGGGAAAAACTAATCCCTTTTTCTTTAAGACGATTCCCTATACTGTTTACATAGGCTACAAGCTCTACATCTTGGATAAATTCTACTTTTGTTGAAAGTTCTTGAAGGACTTTTTTACCGATCTTTTCTTCTTCAGAAAGGCTTATTAGGGCATAACTAAACTGCTGAAATAAAAAGATAGATATAAATGTGTAGATAAGAACTTTTAATAAAAGTTTTTTCAATTTCTAAATTTTTTAATTATATTTGGCGGAAGCGTGTGGGAATTGAACCCACCCACCTCTTAAATTAGAGGTGCACCGGGTTTGAAGCCCGGGAGGGGCACCAGCCCCCTTACGCTTCCGATCATAAAAGGGGCTATTGGGATACCTGTGGCACCCGGAGAGCCTGGCTACCGTTGCTCCCTTTCGGGCCTGGCGGGGTTCACCAGGATCCGTCGCACAGGTCCCAATAGCCTAAATAAAAATATAATACCTTTTAAACTTTTTTCAAAAATACCTACCAGTAAGATTTCTCCATCAACTCCCCTATCTCCCCTGAATCTACATTAATTCCACGAATCAAAAAATTTCCGTCATCCCAAAGCGTAATTAAAACACCCTTTAAATGATAAACCTCAAATGCAAAGAAAAAACGACTTTCAAGAGATAAAAGCTCACATAAAAGTGCCCTTATAAAACCTCCATGCGTAAAAATTACATACAATCCCTCTTCCAAAAATTTTAATTCCTCCCAAAACTTCTTGGCTCTTTTTCTTAGGTCCTTTATAGATTCTCCTTCTGGAGGAGAAATATCCTCATTTTTAAATCTCTCCCAATAAAGTGGCTCTTTGTAAACCTCTTCTCTTAATCTTCCAGTCCAAATTCCATAATCAATTTCTTTTAATTCCTCTCTTATAAATAGCGGAACTTTCTTTTTCTCTGAAAGAATCTTGGCAGGAAAGAGGGATCTTATCAAGGGGCTTGAAAATACTGCTTTTATAAAATACTGAGAAAGTGCTTCTGCCACTTTTAAAGACCTAAGTTTACCTTCTTCAGAAAGAGGAACATCAAATTGTCCGTAAAATACTTTTCTATATTCCTCAGCAACCTGCCCGTGTCTTAAAAAGAAAAAATCTTTCATTCCTCAAAATCCTTTATTTTTCAAAAATAATATCCTGATTGAAAGCAAAAACAAGAGGTGGAGGGGAACCCCCTCCATTTAAAAAGAATTTAATAAGAAGGTTTTTCTCCAGAAATTCTGTAAGAAAAGATTTTGTATGCCCAAAAAGTATAAACAAGAACAATGGGAACAAAAATAACTGCAACGATGGTCATTATCTTTAAAGTTAGAGGACTTGAAGAACTATTGGTTATGGTTAAGTTGTAAGCTGGATTGATAGAGGAGGGTAAAAGATTGGGGAAAAGACCAGCAATTCCCCATGCTGTAAAAAATACGATGCTTAAAGCTGACATTAACCAAGCTTTAAAATAGTCTTTTCTATGAATAAAAACAGGAATAAGTATGTAAAATAACACAACCAAAAGAGGAAAAACCAAAAGAATAGGAGCTTTCATATAGTTTTGCCAAAGATTAGTAACAACATAGGAAGCTACCCAGAAGATAACTACTAAAATTAAGCTTATTGCCCAGAGTTTCTTTGCCAGATTGCCAGCTCTTTCACTTAAAGGGTCTTCTGTTTTAAAAGCTATCCAGAGGGCACCGTGAGTTGCAAAGCAAGATAGGAACAAAAGTCCTCCAAGAATTCCATAGAAGTTAAGAAGACCAAGGAGATTTGTATGAAGAATTCCCCTTTCATCAATGGGAATTCCTCTAAAAATGTTAGCAAAGGCAACACCTAAAAGGATGGGAGGAAGAATGCTACCTAGAAAGAAGGCAACATCCCACAGCTTTTGCCAGGAAGGACTTTCGTGCTTATTTCTGTATTCCACTGCAATTCCGCGAATAATCAGAGAAAACAAAAGTAAAAGAAGAGGTGTATAAAGGGAACTAAACATAATGGCATAAGCTGTAGGAAAGGCTGCAAAGGTTGCTCCACCTGCGGTGATTAGCCATACCTCATTTCCGTCCCAGAAAGGACCTATGGCTTGATAAATGGCATTCTTTTCTTTTTCATCTTTACCAAGAACATAAAAAAGAGAACCTGCTCCCAGATCAAAGCCATCTAAGGCAAAATATCCAGCCCAGAGGACTCCCCATAGCATAAACCAGATTATTTGAAAAATGTTCATTTCCATGGTCTCACCTCCTAATAAAGGATTTGTTTAGCGAATTTAGTTGAAGTAATTACTTCTGCAGGCTCTGGTCCTTTTCTTGCATGATAAGCTATTAGCCAGAAGCAGATAATTCCAAGAATTCCGTAAACAATTATAAACGCAGGGAAACTTACTCCAATCTGAACTGCAGAAATGGGAGAGACGGCATCTTCGGTTTTCATAACTCCATAAACAATCCAAGGCTGTCTTCCAACCTCAGCAACTATCCAGCCAAGCTGTGCTGCAAGATATGGTAAGGGAATGTTTAAAATAAGTATCCTTAAAAGTCTTGAACTCTCTTCAGGATTATTGCGTTTTAAGTAAGCAAGAATAGAAAGAAGCCCAAAGAGAAACCCAAGTCCTACCATTATTCTAAAACTCCAGTAAGTTAAAGCAACAGGTGGTCTTTCTTCTTTTGTCCACTCTTTAAGCCCCTTTACCTCTGAATTAGGATCATGGAAAGCCAATAAACTTAAAACCTTGGGAATTTTCCCTATTTCCACTATATTTCTTTCGTTTTTCTCATCCGGGATAGCAAAAAGAATCCAGGGAGCTCCTTTCTCAGTTTCCCATAGTGATTCCATAGCAGCAAGCTTTGCAGGCTGAGTTTTTGCAACCTCTGCACCATGAATGTGTCCCTCAACTATAAGGTAAAGGCTGAATATTAAAGTCCAGATAGCTGCAACCTTAAAACTCTTTTTAAAAAGAGACAATTCATTTTTTCTCAATAGGTGCCAGGCTGATACTCCAAGAACAAAAAATCCTGAAAGGACATAGGCTGAGGGAACGGTGTGAAGAAATTCCCACCAGGCAAAGGAATTGGTAAGAACTGCGGAGAAACTTTCAAGCTCTGCTCTCCCGTTTCTAATTACATAACCTACAGGGTGCTGCATCCAGCCATTGGCAAGAAGGATCCAGAGTGCTGAAATATTTGAGGCAATGGCTGTAAGCCAGATGGCAAGAGTGTTTATTTTGGGACTTAATCTATTCCAGCCAAACCACCATACAGCAGCAAAGGTAGATTCAAGAAAAAAGGCAAGAGTTGCCTCAATGGCAAGGAGGGGTCCAAATACATCTCCTACATATTGAGAGTAAAACCGCCAGTTTGTTCCGAACTGAAACTCAAGGGTTATTCCTGTAACCACTCCAAGCCCAAAATTGATTAGAAAGAGTTTTCCCCAAAAACGAGCAGCCCTTTTATAATCTTCATCTCCAGTTTTTAACCAAAGAGTTTGAAAAATAGCTGTTAAAAAGGAAAGTCCAAGTGTTAAAGGCACAAAAAGAAAGTGAAACATTGCTGCTGCTGCAAATTGTAGCCTTGAACCTAATAGCACATCCATTTTTTCACCCCCTTAAGTTATTTAAATTAGTTCACTTAGTTAACTTTTTTATAAAAATTTTTAATCTTCATTTTTGCTTTACAATTTCTTTATCTATCCAGCGTTTATTAAGTTCCCTATCCAATTTGACAAGTTTAGCAAAATCAACTTTTAAAAGGTCTCTAAATCTTTCGTTTATCTCTTTCCAGATATAGTTTACAGGGCATACTCCCTCTCTTGGACAAAAACCAGGAGTGCTTATACACTTATTTATAGCAATTTTCCTTGTAAAACTTTCTATAACCTCAAGCAAGGTTATTTTCTCTGGAGCTTTCTTTAACTTATATCCTCCCTTTTTACCTCTGAAGATTTCTACTATTCCTGAAGCTTCAAGCACTTGTCCTATTCTTGCCACGAGATTTAGCGGAATAAACATGGCTTTGCTAATTTCAGAACGGGTTACAATCCTTTGAGGCTCTCTTGCAAGGTAGAGAACCATTCTAATAGCATAATCATGAATAAGAGTAAACTCCATAACTTAACCTTAAAGTATACATTTTTGATTCACTTTTATTTTTTTTATTATTACCAAAGTTTAAAAATTTGTCAAGAGAATTTTTTTAAATTTAATAGGTTTTTTTATTTAGAATTGGTTTTAATTGATTGCAAAAATTTATCTGTTTTGAACAAAGTAAGCTTTTCTGAATTTATATCAATTTTTTATTTGGCAAAACTCTGTCTGAATTTAAGGGAGGAAAAGATTAAAAGCAGGGTTCCAATTAAAAGTATTCCTAAAATGTCCTTCAAAACATACTTTAACCCATTTCCCTTTAACAAAACTCCGTATCCAAAATCAAGAAAATACCTCATAGGAGAAAGAAGACTTAAATATCTTATTAGGGGATGCATGGCTTCTGGCGGACTCCAGGCACCTGAAATCATAAGCATAGGAACAAGTATAGCAATTATTACCATCATAGCTTGAGAAAGATTTTTAACCACTGTTGCTATGGCTATTCCAATAGAAGCCATAGTAAAGATGTAAAGTACTTCTCCGAGAAAAAATAGTAAAATGCTACCTCTTAAAGGAACTTTAAAAACACCTTTTATCATAACAAAAAGGCTTATTAATGAAAGAAAACCTATCACTACAACTGTAGGAATTATTTTAGCAAAAAACACTTCCCAGCTTTTAACCGGGGTGACAAGAAGCTGTTCTATAGTTCCCTGTTCTTTTTCTCTAATCAGTGCTGCAGATGTTATAAGAAGAGAAACCATGGTAATCATGTTGAAAAGTTCAAGCAAACTCATAAACCAGGAGCTTAAGTTATTAGGATTGTAAAAAATTCTCGTTTTCTCCTCTACCATCGGAAAAACTGATACATCAACACCTTCCAAAGAGAAATCCCTTACAATTTTAGCTACATAGGAAATAACCATAGTTGCTGTCATAGAAATAGTCCCATCAATGATAACCTGTACTTTTGCCTTTCCCTTATCAAATTTTCTTTTAAAATCTGAGGGAATAATAATTGCCATTTCTGCTTCACCTTTATCAAGTTTTTCAAGAATCTCTTTTTCTGATTCAACAAAACCTAAGATTTTAAAATAGGGGGCTCTAAATCTGCTTATAAGCTCTCTACTTTCTGGAGTTTTGCTTTCGTCTTTAATAATAGTAGGAAATTTCTGAACCTGAAGAACCACCCCTTTTCCTGCGGTATAAATAAGTATGGTAAAGGCATAAAAAAGAATAAATATCAAAACTTTATCTCTAAAGAGCTGTAAAAATTCTTTTCTCAATAAAAAAAGGAGCCTCATATTTAGCCCACTTTCTTTTTGAAATTAAGTATAGCTAAGGTGTAAACCAAAAGAGAATAAACAATTAAAGAGAGAAAGTCTTTAAAATAAAAGCTAAGTCCCAATCCTTTTAAATACATACCTCTTACAATACCAAGAAAATAGGTTGCTGGAATGACCTTGCTAATTATCTGACCACTAAATTCCATACTACTTACAGGATAAAGAAATCCTGAATAGAGATAAGAAGGGATAATAGTCGTTACAAAGGCAATAAGCATAGCTGTAACCTGGGTCTTAGCAAAAGTTGAAATTAAAATCCCAAGACCAACAGTGGTAGAAATATAAACAAGGCTTCCCAAAGAAAGCTCCAAAAAACTTCCCTTAAATTCTGTTTTAAATAGAATTACGGTAATTAAAAACAATAGGAGATAACAAAAATAGGAAACCACTAAATAGGGTATAGCTTTTCCTATGATTATTTCCCAAGGTCTTGCTGGGGAGACATAAAAGTTTAAAATACTACCAAGCTCTTTTTCTCTTACTACCACTAAACAGGTAAGTAAAGTCGGGAAAAAACAAAGAATAACCACGAGTTCTCCTGGCATAATAAAATTTTCGCTTTTTAAAGCTGGATTATACCAGGCTCTCATTTCAACTTCTATTTGATTCTTCAATTTTAGCCAGGGAAAATATTCTTTTAAAAGTTTCTGGTTAAAAAGAGCATTAATAGTAGAAACATATCCCTTTATAATTTCAGCTCTGCTTGGATAGGTTCCATCAATTAAAATTTGAACCTCTGCCTTTTCTCCTTTATAAATCTTTCTTGAAAAATCAGGAGGAATTACAATTATAGCCCTTATTTCTCCTCTTTTTATAAGCTCTTCAGCAAAGCTATAGTTCTCACAAAGTTTGTAAAACTTAAAATATTCAGAATTAACGAAAGCGTCTATATACTCTCTACTGAGCTTGCTTCTATCGTAATCTATGAATACTACAGGTATATTTTTAACATCAAGAATTAATCCATATCCAATGAGGATCAAAATCACTACAGGGACAACACCTATAAAGATTAGATAAAGCCTATCTCTTAAAAGCTCTGAAAATTCTTTTTTTATTATGCTTAAAAGCCTTCTAAACATGGGATTCAGATTTTTTAATAAAGTCAACAAAAACTTCCTGAAAGGGAATATCTCTTTTATCTATCTCAAAATCTGAGATACCCTTTTCCATGAGTAGCTTAGAAATTTCCTCTTTAGTAATCTCGGGCTTAAAAGTTCTTATAAATATTTTTCTTCCATAAAGTGCGATTTCAGGAAAAATTTTTTCAAGCACTTCATAGGCTTTTCTAAAATCTGAAACTTTTACTTGAAGAAGGGCTCCTGAAAATTTTTCTGATTCTCTTTTAAGTTCTTCAGGTTCTCCAAGAGCAATGAGTTTTCCGTGATTCATAAGAGCAAGACGATCGCAATTTTCTGCTTCATCCATGTAGTGAGTAGAAACAATAACGGTAGTTCCTTCTTGAGAGAGTTTATATATGAGCTCCCAGAAGGCTCTTCTTGCAACAGGATCAACTCCTGAGGTTGGTTCATCAAGAAAAAGAATGGAGGGCTTGTGAAGTATAGCGCAGGCAAGTGCAGTTCTTTGTCTTATACCAAAAGGCAAGTCTTTAACCAAGTAATTCTTAAATTCAGCTAAACCCAATTTTTCAAGAAGCTCACCAAAGTTCTTATCTCTTACTCCGTAAAGCCCTGCATAAAGTTTTAGATTTTCAAGGACAGTAAGATCGCGGTAAAGAGAAAATCTTTGAGACATATAACCTATTTCATTCCATATTTTGGCTCTTTCTTTTTTTACACTAAAGCCTTTCATATAGATTTCTCCTTCTGAAATATCAAGAAGCCCGCACATCATTTTTATAAGAGTAGTCTTCCCAGCTCCGTTTGGTCCAAGAAGTCCTAATATTTCCCCTTTTTTTATTTCAAGGCTTACTCTATCAACAGCTTTAAAACCATTAAAATACTTGCTTACTTGCTCGCAGATCAGTATAGCCTCTCCAAATTTTTCTCTTCTTTTTGGAAGATTTTGAGGTTTTTCTCCTATAATTCTTTCAATAAAAGTCTTTTCAAGGTTTGAAATGTTTTCTGGCAAATCCTCAAGTAAAATCCTTCCCTCGTGAATGAGAGCTATTCTATGACATCTTTCAGCCTCATCCATATAAGCAGTGGTTAAAAAAACCGTAATTTCCCTTTCCCTTACTAACTGATGAATAATTTTCCAAAAATCGTATCTTGATAGAGGATCTACTCCTGTTGTTGGTTCATCAAGAAGAATTATGTCAGGAAGGTGAAGAAGAGTGAGAACTAAAGCAAGTTTTTGTCTCATTCCACCTGATAAAGCTCCTGCAGGTCTGTTTAAAAAAGGCTTTAATCTCGTTATTTCAAGAAGGATTTCTTTATTTTTCTCAAAGGTCTTTTCAGGAATAAGTCTTAGATCTTTGAAAAAGTTTATATTTTCTTCAACTGTCAGAGTATCATAAAGGTTTAAGCCAAGTCCTTGAGGCATATAGCCAATAATTTCTCTTGTTGCTTCAGGATTTTTCAAAACATCAATACTTTTTATAAATACCTTTCCTGAGGAAGGATTTAGAATACCTGCAAGGATTTGAATAAGGGTGGTTTTTCCTGCTCCATCAGGACCAATAAGTCCAAAAACCTCTCCTTTTTTAACTTGAAAGGTTATGTCTTTTAAAGCTTGAATCTTTTTGTAAAATTTTGAAACTCCTTCAACCTTTATATAGGTTTCTTCTAAGGGCGTATCCATTCTGCCTTTGGATCAACTTTTATAACCACATCAGCAGGCATCCCTGGTTTTAAAAGTTCCTCCTTATTATCAACAGAAACCTCAGCTCCAAAAACAAGCTTTACCCTTTCTTCCTTTGTCTCCACATTTTTGGGAGTGAATTCTGCTTGTTCGTAGATTCTGGTAACTTTTCCCTCAAAGTAGCGATCCTTATAAGCATCTACATAAACCCTTGCAGGACTTCCAAGTTTAATTTTCCCGAGATCTGGCTCAGGGATGTAAACCTTTACATAAAGCTCCTGAAGATTGACCATGGTGTAAAGGGTTGTGCCAGGGTTTACTACTTCTCCTTCTTCAACAGGTCTTGAAAGAATAACCCCATCAGTTGGAGCATAGATTTTTGTTTCTTTATACTGAACCTCTATCTCTTTTAATTTTTGAAGAGCTGATTTGTATTTTGCCTCTGCTTGAGAAATAAACTTTTGATTTACTTGATACTCTGCCAAAGCAGATTTGTAGTTTAACTCTGCAAGCTCAAAATCCCTTTTTGAAACCACTCCCTCTTTATAAAGTTTTTCAAATCTTTCCAAATCTCTTTTAGTCTGTTCTAAATTAGTTGCTGATTTCAAAAGATAACTTTCGGCAAGAAGCTTATTTTGATAAGCTGCAGAGACCTCTTCTTTTGCACTCCTTAATTGAGCTAAAAACTCATCAGGACGAAGTTCAGCTAAAAGCTCTCCTGCCTTAACTCTATCACTTTCTCTTTTGTAGAGCCTTATAATTCTTCCTTGAACTTTAGAAGAAATGTTTATTTCTCTTCCCTCAATTCTTCCGTGTAGAATTATAATCCCTTTAGGAGTCTTTTTTAATTTCAAAATCTGGGTATATATTGCTAAAGCGCCGAAAGTAAGAATTAAAAACAAAATTAAAAGTTTTCTCATATTTCCCAATACCCCTTATATCTTAAAAGATCTTTAAGTGGATGCAAAACTTTTTCCTCTATTCTTTTTACCTTTTCTGTAAAAGTAATCTCCTTAGAAATCTCTTTTACTCCCAAAAAGACAAAAATCAGATTAGAAACACTTTCGGCAAGATTTACTAAATCATAACCCCCTTCTAAGGTAAAAAGTATTTTTCCTTTACAGGTTTCGTCGGCAATCTCTTTTAAAATTTTGGTTAAAGCTGGGATCCCAAAATTAGGAGTTACTTCCATTGAGCCAAGAGGATCGTTTTCACAGAGATCAAAACCTGCTGAAACCATAATAATTTCTGGTTTAAATTGTAGAGCTATAGGCTTTAAAATTGTTTCAAAAATGTAAATGTATTCTTCATCTCCGCAGTAGGGTGGAAGGGGCACATTAATAGTAAATCCTCTTCCCTCTCCAGATCCAATTTCTGAATAGTGCCCTGTTCCAGGGTAATAAGGATACTGATGAGTGGAAAAATATAAAACTTCTGGATCTGAATAAAAGCTTTTTTGAGTTCCATTTCCGTGGTGTAAGTCCCAATCCACAATTAGGATTCTTTTAAGATTATAGTAATATTTGGCATAATAAGCTCCTATAGCAATGTTATTAAAAAGACAAAATCCCATGGCTCTGTCTCTTTCTGCGTGATGTCCCGGAGGTCTAACGAGGGCAAAAACTCCATCATAATCCTTTTCAAAAAGAAGTTTTAAGGCTGTCTTTTGAGCTCCAACTGCTCTAACTGCAGCGTCAAAGGAGTATTCATTGGTTGCTGTATCTGGATCAAGCTGAGTATAAGGTTTCCCCTTTGTTTGAGCAATAAGATTGTATAGGTATTCGCTGTGATTCCACAAAATTTCTTCCTTAGTAGCTATATCAGGAGAAAAAACCTCTATATAAGGTTTGAGGTCTTCTTTTTGCAACCTTTCCCAAATTGCCTCAACTCTTTGAGGAGCTTCAGGATGAAAACTCCCTGGATTGTGTTTCAAAAATATTTCATCATAAATTATGGCAAATTTTTTCATCTCTTTACTCCCTGTGATAGGGTATCCCTTTTATAATGGTAAAACTTCTATAAAGGGCTTCAACCAAAACCAGAAGTGCTATCTCGTGATTTAAAGTAAGAGAAGATAAACATAAAACTTCTTTAGCCTGTCTTTTCAAATTTTCAGAAAGACCCTCGGGACCACCAATAAGAAAAGTAATAACAGATTGAGTTTGCATTAATTTTTTTAGTTTTTCAGCAAGTTCAATACTTTTAAGGGATTTTCCTCTTTCATCAAGAACTATTAGATATTCTTTGTCTAAAATGTATTTTCTTAAAACCTCTTCTTCTGCTTTTTTCTTTATTTCTTTATCTGATGCTTTAACTTTTATTTTTGGGAAAATGGTTTCAATTAATACAAAAGGTTTCATTTTATCTAAGTAATACTCTAAAGCCTCTTTAATAAAGTTAAACTTAATAGGTCCTGGCATTAAAATTTTGATTTTTTGAAGCATCCTTAGTTTATCTTTCTATTCCATATCCACCCAAGCCTTTTAATTCAAAATGAAAATAAAATTTGGTATCCTTGGGAGTTACTGAAAAACCAAGACTTAACGCATAGCACTGATGTAGATAAGTTCCTATGAGTTTCATTTCCGTTGTTTCATCTTTAATAAGGTTTCTACTTAGGTAAAACTGAGCTAAAATGCGATCAAGAATCTTAGATCTTAAATCAAGAATAAGCTGTCTTGTATTCCATGCTGAATCTTCTTGATAAGTTAAATCTATAGAATCAAAATAAAGGTCTCTTAAACTAAGACCCAAAGAATGCTTTTTAAACCCAAGACCATAAAAGTTATAGGCTGTATCATATCTTGCATAAACATAGGGGCTGTAGTTTAGCAAGACCTGAAGGTAGATATCAGAAAAAGGTCTTTCCTCGGGTTTTGTTACTGTTGCAGAACGCTGAGCTTTGGTGAAATCATACTGCTGATAGGCTCTCAAAATCAAGAAGTTTTTATGATAGGGAAGGCTAAAATACTGCCAGAGTCCATATTCCAGAGTATGTGCTTTGTCACTTATAAGGTCTTCATAATCAAATTGGGGAATTTCAGTTTCACTTGGTTTTGAACGGTAAAAATAGGTAACATAAGGCTTTAAGGTGTGTAAAAATTTAAGATTTTTATCAAAAATGGTCAAAAAGTCATAATACTTAGAAAGAACAGTATAAGAATTTATCAAAATTTCGTAGTATCCACGGCTTATACTACTATCTTTGAAACTTTCTTTTTCTCTAAGGTTGTAAAAATCAAAACTATAGCTAAAACTTGCAGAATTAAAAAACATACCTATTTTAAAAGGATAGGTTATTCCTATGCGAGTATTCACTTTATCTCCGTAATATCCTTTTTCTCTATAAGAATAAAGATATTTAAGGGTTGCTTCTGGCAAAATTGTTCCAAAAACAGTGGTTGGTAAAAAGTTAAGTTTTAAGTTGAAATAGGACTGTAAAATGGTATCGCTATCTGCAGAACCGTGATAATCTAAATAAGTATTTTCTAATCTTCCATAAACACTCCCTCTATAATACTGAACCCAAAACTTTGAGGTTCTATATTCTTGAGATTTGTCTTCTATGTCTCTGTTAAATCTTTGCAAGATTTGAGCTCTTGTATTTGAATAACCTCCTTCTCCAACATCAAATTCTTCCAAAAAACCCCTTTCAGACACTGCATCCACATCTAAATGCATGTCAAGATTTGGTTTAACACCATAATCAATTTTACCTACAATCCACCACTTGTTTCTTTCAGGTTTTTCTCCAATAGCATATCCTTCTTTTTCTTTATCATTTATGTATCTGAATTTTATTAAACCTTTAAATTCCTTTTCAAACATAAACTGATTTTCTATATCCATTAGCATACCTCTTTTAGTAAGGTAAAAGGGAGATATGGTAAAATCTATTTGATCTGTAATAGCCAGAAAAAAGGGAATCTGTAGTCCAAATCCAAGTCTGCTACCTTGTGAAAATCTTGGAGTTAAAAAACCTGTTTTTCTTGGTATGAGAATAGGAATATTAGCCTTAGGTAAATAAACCGTTTTAGGAATAACCCCAATAGGAACTTTTTTAATTTTAAACTTCGTTGCATCTCCACTACTTACACCTTCCTGCGTTAAAACAAAATTCTCAACCTCAAGGCTCCAGGGAGGAAAGTCCTTTTCATTTTCACAATCAAATTCACAGGTAGTTACAAGAGCTTTTTTAGCAAAATACTCATTTAAAGCATTTTTATGAAAGTCTTCTGCTTTAATTCTTATGCTTTCTTTTTTTAAAAAAATAAATACTTTATCTGCCCAAACTTCCTCATTTCTTAAATCTAAAAATCCTTTGTCTCCTTCTGTAGTAGCATTTTTCTGAAGATCAAAGATTTTAAAATTTTTTAAAATTAAATATTCTGTTTCAACTTCATATCTTGCTTCTTTGGCTAAAATTATTAAATCTTTACTATCAATTACGACATCTCCTTTAGCAATAACAAGTTCTGGTTTGTGAAAAACTTCTATTTTTTGAGCTGTAATTTCAAAACAACTTTTATAAGCAGCAATTCCGTAAGATGCGTGCAAAGAAAAAATTAAAACCAAAATTATCAAAAAATTCCATAAATATTGCATTCAATTACATTTAAGTTTTTCTATTCTTCTTCCTCTTCCTCACCCTCTAAAAGCTCTTCTACTTCTTCTTCCCCTGCTTCAAGTTCTTCCTCTTGTTCTTCATCTTTCATAAGAAGCATGGTCAAAAATTCTCCTACATGTGTTTTTTCCTCTCTTGCAATGTCAAGAAAGATTTTTTTTAAATCTTCATCTTCAGTAAGAGCTGCGAGTTGCTCATAAAGATTTATGGCATCAAGCTCTGCAATGATGGCTATTCTAAGAATTTGCCTATCAAGATCCTCTTCCTCAATTCTTGAAAGATCAATGGGAATTTTGGAAAGCATATTTTACCTCCTATGATTTTTTTAAACTCATATTGTAGCTTAATAAAACTTAAATTTCAAGAAAATTTTTATTAAAAATTTTACAATTTTTTAAATATTAAATTTTATGCTCCAGTTACTCTTAATTGTATTTTGTCAAAAGTATTTAAAATTAGAGAAATTTGCTCATAAGTTGGATCTATTTTGTATCCATTAACTTCAAAACAAACTAAACAATCAGGGTATTTAAGATAAATTTGAACAGGAAGTCCCACATCCTTAGTTTCTTCTCTTATTAAAAAGTTTTTCAAAAATTCTAAGGTTTCTTCATTAACATTTTCAGAAGAAAGAAGAATGTTCATTTTTGCGTTTTTAAAAAATTTTAAGTCTCTCAATTCTGACACATCTTCTATCAAAAGAATTGAGTTTTCATCTTCCTTATCAATTTCTCCTTTAAACCATAACATTGCTCCTTCTGTAAAAAGATGGGAATGTTGTTTATAAAGCTCTGGGAAGGTAAGAGCCTTTAGTACTGCTTTTTCGTCTTCTATCTTTAGTATTGCCATTTTATCTCCGTTTTTTGTAGTTTTTACTTTTATTTCAGAAACAACCCCAGCAACAAGCACCTTTGTCCCTTCCTGAACCTCTTTTAATTTTTCTATACTATAGGGAGAAAATATGTTAATCCAGTTTCTAAATCTTTTCATGGGATGATCTGTTAGATAAAAACCCAGAGCTTCTTTTTCAAAATTCAGTTTTTCATCTAAATCCCAAGGAGGAGCTTCTTCTAAAGTAAAGGTTTTATCAAGGCTTAACAAAGTTCCCTGTTTGAAAAGGGTTGAAAATTTGGTTTGATTAGCAACCGACAAAGCTGAGGATAAATTATGCATAAGCTTGGCTCTATTTGGCTCTAAGCTGTCAAAAGCCCCTGCCTTAATTAAAGCCTCTATAGTTTTTTTGTTCACTTTCTTAGTATCAACTTTGCTACAAAAGTCTAAGAAAGACTTATAAGGTCTTTTCTTTAAAATTTCATTTACGGCTTCTTCTCCCACATTTTTTATTGCGTAAAGTCCTATTCTTATGGCATTTCCTTCAACAGTAAATCCTGCTTCGCTTTTATTTATATCTGGTGGCAAAATCTTTATCCCTAATTCATTGGCTACAGCTAAATATTTGCTAACCTCCTCACTTTTACTTGCTTCGTAAGTAAGAATAGAGGCGATAAAATAAATAGGATAATGCGCTTTTAGGTACGCAGTCTGATAAGCAATAAGAGCATAAGCTGCTGAATGGCTCTTATTAAATCCATAATCAGCAAACTTTTCAATTAAATCAAAAACCTTTTCAGCTATTTCACGAGGGATGTTTCTTTCAACTGAGCGAGAAATAAATTCTTCCCTTAAACTTTCCATTAATTCCTTTTCTTTTTTTCCTATAGCTCTTCTTAATAAATCTGCTTCTCCCAAAGTATATCCTGCAAATGCTTTTGCAATTTCCATTACCTGTTCTTGGTATACTATTACTCCGTAAGTTTCTTTTAAAATTGGTTCTAAAAGTGGATGTAAGTATTCTGGTTTTCGTTTCCCATGCTTTGTTTCTATGTATTGATCTACCAGCCCTCCCTCAAGAGGACCAGGTCTATATAAAGCAAGAACTGCTATGAGGTCGTTAAAATCTGTAGGTTTAAGTCTTCTCAACAATTCTTTCATACCGTCAGATTCAAGTTGAAATACTCCATCAGTTTCACCTTTTCTCAAAAGCTCATAAGTCTTTTCATCGTTTAAAGGTATGTTATTAATATCAAGCTCTATTCCTTCATATCGTTTTATTAGTTTTAGTGTATGATCTATGATGGTTAATGTCTTTAAACCTAAAAAGTCAAATTTGATTAAACCCACCGTTTCGCAAGCTTTCATATCAAACTGGACAAGAACCTCTCCCTCATCTCCTTTCATGAGTGGAGCAACTTCAACAATTGGCTTTCCTGCAATAATTACTCCAGCTGCATGTTGACTTGCATGTCTCGGAAGCCTTTCCAGCTTTTTTGCAAGCTCAAAAAGTTGCTTCAATTTTTCACTTTTTTTCATAAGTTCCTTAAATTCTTCTTTCTCAAGCTCTTTTTCTAAGCTTACATCTGGTCCAAGACTTATCATTTTTGCTATAGGATCTATTTCTTTAGGTTTAAAACCAAGGACTCTTCCTACATCTCTTACTACTTGTCTTGCCTTAAGCTGTCCAAAGGTGGCAATTTTAGCTATGTATTCTTTTCCATAAGTTTTTGTTACATACTCTATTACTTTATCCCTTCCTTCCATACAAAAATCCACATCTATATCAGGAAGACTTGGTCTTTCTTTATTTAAAAATCTTTCAAAAAGGAGACCCCATCTTATTGGATCAAGATTGGTAATTCTGAGGGCATAGGAAGTAAGTGCACCGGCAGCAGAACCTCTTCCTGGTCCTACAGGTATTTTTTGCGATCTTGCCCACTCAACAAAATCTGCCACAATAAGAAAGTAACTTGCATATCCCTTTTCTATAATGACACTTAGCTCGTATTCCAGCCTTTCCCAATATTCTTTTTCAGAAGCTGCAAGTTCTCCCTTAGCTTTAAGCTCTTTAAGTCTTTCTTCTAAACCCTCCCTTGCTTTTTTAATAAAATAGCTTTCTGCCGTCTCTCCTTCAGGAACTTTTGCCTTTGGGAATAAAATTTCCCCTGTTTTTATTTCCAAATTTATTTTTTCAAAAACTTCCATAGTATTATCAATGACTTCTTTGGGAAATTCCCGAAATCTTTCTATCATTTCCTCTGCACTTGCTAAATAAAGCTTATCAGTGTTAAACTTAAATCTATCAGGATCTGAAAGTTTATGCCCTGTTTGAATGCAAAGAAGCACCTCATGAGCAAGGGCATCTTCTTTGTCTAAATAATGACAGTCTGCAGTGGCAACACATTTAATACCAAGCTTTTGCCCTATTTCTAAAAGCTCCTCATTAACTCTTTCCTGCTCAGGTATACCGTTTTTCTGAATCTCTAAGTAAAAGTCCTCTTTAAAGAGATCTTTATACCACTTTGCTACCTCTATAGCTTTATCTTTTTGTCCATTCAAAATAAGTCTTGGTATTTCTCCATCTAAACAGGCACTCATAGCAATGAGTCCTTGATGATAGTTTTTAAGAAGTTCTTTATCTATACGGGGTCTGTAGTAAAATCCCTCTAAATAGGCTTTGCTACCTAATTTTAAAAGATTCTGATACCCTTCTTCATTTTTGGCAAGTAAAACTAAATGGGGACCTGCATCTCCTCTTTTGGAAGCCTTTTTCTCAAAACGGGAACCTTCTGCAACATAAAATTCACATCCTATAACTGGCTTTAACCCCGCTTCTTTTAACTTGGTATAAAAGTGAATTATTCCGTATAAAGTCCCATGATCAGTAATAGCACATCCCGGCATTTTATATTCTATAAGCCTTTTTACGAGATCATCTATTCTTATAGCTCCATCAAGAAGACTCCACTCCGTATGAACATGAAGATGAACAAAGGAACCCATTAAAAACCACCTCCCCCTTTGAAAAACTAATTAATCTAAAATAACGAGATTATCTCTGTGAATAACTTCTTTCCCTACCTTTTCATCAGATTTTTTTAGATTCAAAAGTTCTTGAGCTGAAAAGTTAATCAAACCTTTAGCTAAAGGTTTTCCTTTAAGATTAACACATTCAACACAGGCACCTTTGGGAAAATTCCCTTCAACACTTATTACTCCCCCAATCAAAAGGCTCTTTCCATTTTCTAAAATCGCCTTTTCTGCCCCTTCATCAATAACAATTTTCCCCTCAGGTTTTATGTAATACTTAATCCATAGTTTTCTCATATTTAATTTCTTTTCTTTTGCCCAGAAGATAGTTCCTATATCTTCTCCACTCCAAAATTTTTCTATAACAAGAGGCATTCTTCCAGGAAGAATAACCATAGGTATCCCCATAGATGAAACCATCTGTGCAGAAATTAGTTTTGAATACATACCTCCTCTGCCTAATCTTCCTGGTTTTGGACTAGCCATATTCATTATTTCTTCAGTTATTTCTTCAACCTCTCTAATTCTTTCAGCCTGAGGGTTTATCCTTGGATCTTCTTTGTAAAGGGCATCCACATCTGATAAGATTATTAAAATATCTGCTTCTACTGTCCCGGCAACTAAAGCTGAAAGAATGTCATTATCACTAAATCTTATTCCTTCTGTAGTAACTGTATCATTCTCATTTACGATAGGAAGAATGTTCCACTTTAAAAGAGTTTCTAATGTTTTTTTGGCATTTAGATACCTTTCTCTCTGAGACAGATCTTCAGCTGTTAATAATATTTGAGCAACTTGAATTCCGTATTGTTGAAACATGTCTTCATAAGCCTGAATGAGAGCTGCTTGTCCTACAGCAGCAAGTGCTTGTTTTTCCGTTAAAGATATGGGTTTTTTAAAGTATTTAAGTTTTGCCCTTCCACAAGCAATAGCTCCTGAAGAAACAAGAACTACCTTAAGACCTTCTTTAATAAGCCTATTAATTTCATAAGTTAAACTATGAAGAACCTGATAATCAAGCCCTTCATCTTCCTTTGTTATGACAGCACTACCAACCTTTAAAACTACCTTTTTTACTCTTTTTAATAAGTTCTGAATCCTTTCTCTTTTTTCCATAAATTTATTATACTTCCTTTTCTTTTAGGTTTTCAAGAGCCTTCCAGATGGCATAAATTAACTCAAGAACGCCCTGTCCTGTAATAGCTGAAATAGGATATATTTTACTTTGATCCTTTTTTTCAAAAAGTTCAGTAATACTTTTTATCTTTTCAGGATCAGGCATAAGGTCTATTTTATTTAAAGCAATAAAGTATTCCTTTTCAAGAAGTTTGGGATTAAAAAGTTCTAATTCCTTTTTTAATGTCTCGTAATCTTTTATTACTTCCTTTTCTTTTGAAATATCAAGGATATATAGAAGAATCCTTGTTCTTTCTATGTGTTTTAAAAATTCGTGCCCCAATCCCAATCCCTTGTGAGCTCCTTCTATTAATCCAGGAATATCTGCAACGATAAAGGTATTTCCATCAAAAAGTTTTACAACTCCAAGATTTGGCTGAAGGGTTGTAAAGGGATAATCAGCTATTTTTGGTTTAGCAGCTGAAATTCTACTAAGGAGTGTTGACTTTCCTGCATTAGGTAATCCAACAAGACCTACATCTGCGATAAGTTTAAGTTCTAAAATTAACCACTTTTCTTCCCCTGGAGTTCCTGGTTCTGCAATCCTTGGTGCCTGTCTTGTTGGTGTGGCAAAATGAGCATTTCCTCTACCACCCTTTCCTCCTCGAGCAACAACAAGAGTTTGCCCAGGTTTTGTTAAATCACCCAGAATTTCCCCTGTCTCTGCATCTTTAACTATCGTTCCCACAGGAACCCTTAATATCAAATCTTCCCCGTCTTTTCCTTTCATTTTTTTACCCATTCCAGGTTTACCGTTTTCTGCACGAAAATGAACTTGGTGATAAAAATCGTAAAGAGTATGAACCTGAGGATCTGCCACTAAAATGACATCTCCTCCATCTCCTCCATCTCCACCGTCAGGACCACCCTTAGGAACATATTTTTCCCTTCTAAAACTTATACAACCCGGTCCTCCATCACCAGCTTTTACATAAATTTTTGCCTGATCTACAAACCTTGCCATTTTAAAATCTTCTTTTCTTTTTTCCTATTTAAAATACTTCTCAAACAATTTTATAAATTCCTTCGTATCAAATTTATCACTCTCTATGTTTAAATTAGAAAAGGGAATTTCTGCCCTTGCCTTTTCTCTATGTCCACCAGCTAAACCAACTTCTTTAAATAATTTCATCGCTAACTTTCCCGCATCTTTTTTATATCCATCACATCTTATTATAATTACCAAATTTTTCTTATATTCTCCTCCCACAAAAACCCAAGAGGTCTCATATACTTTGTTTAAAAAATCAGCTATCACCACAAGAATGTCCGTATTCAGAACCTTTCCTATATATACAAAAATTCTCCCTTTTTGAAATTTCAACTGATCCAATGCTATTTTGAAATACTTAAGTTCTGATCTTCTAATGTGATAACCCTCTATTTTGTTAAGTAAGTATCTGTTCATGTGCTTGTATAACTTTTGAAATGCTATTACATCATGAAGATTAGCACTTCTCCCAAAATTATCTGTGTCAACTTTTATTCCGTAAACTAAAGCAGTTGCTAAATAAACAGAGGGCTTTATTCTTAAAGTTTTTAAATATTCAAAAAGAATAGTTGAAACTGCTCCGTATTCTGGACGAATGTCTGTATATTCAGCATCCCATCCATCTGTAAGTGGGTGATGATCTATAACTGCAGTAAACTTTATATTTTTAAATTCACTTCTATGAGTAGGTTGAGAATCAACGAGTATAAATTTATTGTAAAAACTCAAAAGCTCTTCAGAAAATTTAATAAGAGGAATTTTTAAAATTTCTATCATTACTTTATTGTTCAGTCTCACAATCTCATTTACATTAGAAATATCTACTTTTTCTACTTTATGCTGTAAAATCCTTTTTAAAGCTAAAGCACTTGCTAAAGCATCAGGATCTGCCCAGATAAGAATTAGCACCTTATCTTCTTTGTTAAAGAGTTTTAAAAAGTAATTGAGCCTTTCTTTATTAGATCTAAATTTGGGCTTTTTAAAGTTTGATTTATTCATTAAGGTTTGTAAAGATTGATGCTTTGCAATTCTTCTAAATAATCTTTTAAATTATAATACAGGTAAAAATCAAGGTCAATTTCTTTGTTTCCCTCTAACCATTTAAGAATTTGTGAATTCCCAACAAGGATTTCAATGGGCTTTTTCATTTTTTCAAACTCATAAGGTCCTTCTATAAATCTAAATTCCTCAAAATTTTCTTTAATAACTTTAAGTAGTAAAAGTGTTGTTTTTACTGGCTTGAATTTACGGCAATTTAAAATATGAATCTGAAAACCATAACATCTTTTTCCTTTCCATTTATCAAAAGTGGGTTCAAAAGCAACTGGTCTTAAAATAAATCCATCCCTTTCTGGATTAAAAAGTGTTTGAAAAAGGGAGTTTAGTCTTTTTAAATCAAGATAGGGTGCTCCAAATATTAAAAAAGGATTGGTTGTTCCTCTTCCCTCTGAAAGATTTGTGCCTTCAAGTAATACCTGCCCTGGATAAACCAAGGCTGTTTCCCAAGAAGGCATATTGGGAGAGGGAAATATCCAGAAGCGTTTTAATTGAGGATAAAAAAATCTCTTTTTATATCCTTTAATTTTAATAACTTCTAAATCAAGATTCTTAAATTTGCGATTTTTAAATAAAACTGCAAGCTCTCCCATAGTTAAACCGTGTCTTAAAGGTAATCTATCCATACCTACAAAGGAAAAATATTGAGGTTCTAAAAGCGGTCCTTCTATCTCATCTCCTATAGGATTTGGTCTATCAAGAATAACTAATTTTTTCCCTGCTTTTTCGCAAACCTCCATTAAAAGATACAAAGTCCAAATATAAGTGTAAACTCTACATCCTACTTCCTGCAAATCTACAAATAATACATCTATTTCTTCTAAGTGCGCCTTTTCTGGTTTAAGCCTTGGTCCATATAAACTTATTACAGGAACTTGAGTAAAAGGTTCTATCTCATCTTCTGAACTTATCATGTTTGCCTGTTTTTCTGAAAAAAGACCGTGCTGAGGAGAAAAAATCAGTTTAAAGTCTTTTTTAAATTTTTCTTTGAAATGAAAAAAAACCGGAACAAATTTATAATCTACTGAAGCCTGATTGCAAAGTAAAGCAACTCTTTTACCTTGATATTTTTTATAAATTTTTTCTTTAAAAAATCTTTCTGCTCCATATAAAACTTTAGGACTTTTTATCATAATAGGATTGAGAAAGTTTTAAACTCTGAATGTAGATTTCTACTCCTTTAGCAATCCCTTCAGCGATCATTTCTAAGTAGTGTGAGTTTTTAAAAAGTTTTTCTTCCTCTGGATTGGTTATAAATCCTATCTCAACAAGAATTGCTGGCATTCTTGTTCCCACTAAAACAAGAAATGGAGCATATTTCACTCCTCTATTCTCAACATTTGGATAATATCTACTTAAAGTTCTTACAAGCTCTCCCTGAACTTTTTCTGCAAGAAGCCTTGATTCAGAAAGTTTTGTATTGGTAAGAATTGCTTTTATTAAATCTTGTAAATCACTTAAAGACCTATCTGAAGCAGCGTTTTCTAAGGCTGCAACTCTCATTGCTTCTGGATCTGTAGTAAAATTAAGATAATACGTTTCTACTCCCTTAGCTTTTCCATCAGGCGAGGCATTGGCATGGATAGAAATAAAAAGGTCTGCTTTTTTGCTGTTTGCAATTGCTGGTCTTTGAATAAGGGGAATAAATCTGTCTTCATTCCTTGTTAAAATAACCTCTACATTCAATCTCTCTTTTAACTTTTGAGCTAAAAGCTCAGATACCTTTAAAACCACATCCTTTTCTTTTAATCCAGAGGGACCTACTGCTCCAGGATCCTCCCCTCCATGTCCTGGGTCAATAACAATTCTTTTTATACCTAAACCAAATTGGCGAGCAAGATTGATGTAATTTTCTTTTTTAGCTGAACTTTTGGCTAAAGTGGCTCTTTTCTCCTCCTTGCCTTTCTTCTCCTTACCTATTAAATCCAAAACCAACTGATAAGGCTCTTTTAGCTTAAAAATTTTATAAGAGGTTAAACTACTCAGGTCTAACACCACTCTTACAGTTTTCTCATCAAATTGAGCTACTCTAACTCTGGTTAAAAGTGAATCCTTTATGGTTATTTCGTTGGAAATTTTATTATCAAGCACTGCAGGATAAATGTCTACATATATTCTCGGAGGTTTATCCACTGTTCCTTTTAGAATATTTGCCTGATATTCAAAATTGCCAGAAACATTTATAATTACTCTGCTATAATCCTCTCCTGTAACTGGCTGAACCTCTAATACCTTTTTTAAGTTAGATAATGCAACTTTTTCTTTTAAAACTTCTTTTTCTTCTATCTCCTTTCTTTCTACCCTTTTTGCTATTGGCTGAATTTTTGGCTGAGTTTTTGGTTTAACTTCTTGCTTAACTTCTCTTTTAACTTCAAGCTTTGGCAAATATGCACTTTTGGGAAATCTTTGAGTAAATTCAGCTTTTAATTTTTCTGCTTTTTCTTCATCTTTTAAGTCTTTTTCGTAAATCTGAATTAACCAGTAATAAGCCTCCTTAGTGGCTGAACTTTTGGCATAATTTTCAATCAAAAAGTGATATCTTTCTATTGCTTTATTCAAATCCTCCGGGCTTGAAAATTTTTTATAAAGCTGATAATAAATATTTGCCGTTTTTAATACAGCCTTTGGTGCTGTTTGGCTTCCTGGATAAAGTAAATAAATTCTCCTATATTTACTTATAAGATTAAGCCATTCTATTCTTCTGGTTTGGGGATTAGAATTTAGCCTTTCATACTCTTTTTCAAGTTCGGCAAATAGTCTTTCCGTATCTGAAATCTCCTTTTTAATTTCTTTTTTAAATACCTCTTTTTGAGTTTGTTTTTCTTCTTTTGTTTCTTTTACTCCAACAATAAGCTTCTGCCCTACATGTATTTTATTTTTCCTTAATTTGTTCCACTCCCTAAGCTCTTTTATTGAAACCCCATATCTTTTCGCTATCTTATCTAAGGTATCACCTCTTTTGACTACATAATAAACATAACCTTCTTCAGTTTTTTCAGGTCTCGTTTTAATCTCTTCTTTTGGTTTTTCCTCTTTAACTTTTTTTATTCCAACTATAAGCCTGCTTCCCACTTGTATTTTATTTCCCTTTAATCTATTCCACTCTCTTAATTCTCTTATAGAAACTCCGTAAGTTTGGGCTATCTTTTCTAAGGTTTCTCCCTTCCTGACTGTATGATAAATATACTTTTCTGAAGATTTGGAAGAAGTAGCAAATAATTTTGGAAAATCAAAAATTAAAATCTGTATAACACTTATTCCTAAAATGATTATTAAAACACTTAAAATTTTTTTCATTGAACTTTCTTTCTTTCTAATTTGTTTATTTCTTTTTTTATTTCCCAAAGGAAGTTTAGAGCTTCAATAGGTGTCATCTCTTCTATGTTTAAATTTTTAATTTTTTCAACTACAGGATGGACGCTTTCAAATATAGAAAGTTGTAAAATCTTTTTGGGATATATGAGTATCTCCTTATTTTCTTTTAAACTTCTGTTTTCTAATTTATAAAGTATTTCTCTTGCTCTGTCAACCACTTCTTGAGGAATTCCTGCTAATTTTGCAACTTCTATTCCGTAAGACTGATTGGCAACTCCTGGCAAAACCTTGTATAAAAATATTACTTCTCCATTCCATTCTTTAACTTCTACATGATAATTTTTTATTCCTGAATAGAGATTGGCAAGTTCTGTAATTTCAAAATAATGTGTAGCAAGAAGAGTAAAGACCTTTTTTTGATAAAGAGCCTCAGCTATTGCCCAAGCAAGAGACATTCCATCAAAAGTGCTTGTCCCTCTTCCAACTTCATCAAGTATTACTAAACTTTGTGAAGTGGCATTTTTTAATATGTAGGCGCACTCACTCATTTCAACCATAAAGGTGCTTTTTCCTCTTACCAATTCATCTCCGGCTCCTACGCGAGTAAAAACTCTGTCAAAAATCCCAATTCTTGCAAACTTTGCAGGAACAAAACTTCCCATCTGTGCCATTATAACTATAAGAGCATTTTGTCTCAAAAAGGTGGATTTTCCACCCATATTTGGTCCAGTAATGATTAAAACCCTCTGGTTTTCCATATCCATTTTTAAAGAATTAGGAACAAAGTTCTCTTTTCCTTGAATTTTTTCTAAAACAGGATGTCTTCCCTCTTCTATTATAAGTTCAGGTCTTTCAACTATTTCTGGCATTACATAATCGTTTTCTACTGCTACCTGAGCCAAAGCTAAAAGAACATCAAGTTCTGCTAGAGCCTTGGCAGTTCTTTTTAATCTTTCCTTATACAAAAACACTTTTTCTCTCAATTCTAAAAATAACTCATATTCTAAGTTCTTAATTCTTTCTTCTGCAGATAAAATCTTATTTTCAAGCTCTTTTAATTCTCCGGTTATAAACCTTTCTACATTGGTTAAGGTTTGTTTCCTTTCAAAGTATGGAGGAATCCTTTTTAAGTAGCTTTTTGAAACCTCAAAGTAGTATCCAAAAACTTTGTTGTAACCTATTCTTAAATTGGGAATTCCTGTCTTTTGCCTTTCTTTCTTTTCAAGTTCAGAAAGATAATATACAGCATTTTCTTTAATATCTAATAGTTCGTCAAGCTCTGCACTAACTCCTTTTTTAATTATTCCTCCTTCTTTTAATGTGCTGGGAGGATTCTCAACAAGCCATTTTTCTAAAATTAAATAAAGTTCTGAAAAACCCTCTATATCTTTTAATAGCTCCTCTATTCTTTTAGAAAGCTTTATATTTTCACTTTTGTTAAAAACTTCTTTTATTTCGGGAAGATATTTTAAGCTTTCCCTTAATATTCCCAATTCTTTTGGATTTACCAATTTCAAAGCACACCTTATGGTTAATCTCTCAAGGTCCGAAATCTTTTTCAATCGTTTTTTAAGTTCCTCTCTTAAAGACTTATTTTCTACAAAAAATTTAACTGCTTCCTGTCTTTCTTGAATTTTTCTTATATCCTTTAAGGGATAAAGTATCCATTCTTTAAGAAGTCTTGCTCCCATCGGTGTTTCAGTTTTATCAAGAAGGGAAAACAGTGTATATTTTTCACTCCCATCCCAAAGATTTTTTATCAATTCAAGATTTCTTTTGGTTGATTCATCTAAAAACAAAAATTCTTCGGGGTAATAAAATTTTGGAGGTTCTATTTTATCCACAAGACCTGGCTGATAATTCTTTAAATATTCTAAAATCGCACTTACTGCTCTTAATCCTTCATCGTATCTTTCTTTCTCAAATTCTTCTAAGCTAAGCTCTTTTAGATTTTCTCTTTTAAAAAAACTATCCTCTACAAAGGTAAGATGAACTTTGGGAAGGTTTTGTTTAAGTATTTTAGCTAATTCTTCCTTCTCCATTTTTTTGCTTAAGAGGATTTCTTTTGGCTCTTTTTTCAAAATTTCAGAAATAATATCCTCTTTACGAAGTTCCGTAAAAATAAATTCCCCACAAGAAAGTTCTAAAAAACTTATTCCTGCCTTTTTTTCTAAATAAAGACTGGCTAAGTAATTTTTTTCTTTTTCTGAAAGAGATTCAGGTTCTATAAGTAATCCAGGGGTATAAATTTTAACCACCTCTCTCCTAACAAGTCCTTTTGCTTGTGAAGGATCTTCCACCTGTTCACAAATGGCAACTTTAAATCCCATATCCACAAGTTTTTGTATATAAAAGGAGCTTTTATCTGCAGGTATCCCACACATAGGAGCTATTAAGTTTTTCCCTGCCTCTCTTTTTGTGAGAACAAGTCCTAAAAGTGGCGAAACGATTTCTGCATCTTCAAAAAACATCTCATAAAAGTCCCCTAATCTGAAAAAAAGTATGGCATCAGGATATTTACTTTTAATTTCAAAGTACTGCTTAAACATAGGAGTTATTGGCTCTCTAATACTTCCTCTCATGTCTGATAAAGTCCCTTTTCTTTAATGTAAAAATAAACACTATCAGGAACAAGGTATCTAATTGATTTTCCCTCCTTACACAAATTTCTTATAAGCGTACTTGAGATGTCAAAGGTTACAGTTTGAAAAAAATAGACTTTTTTAAAAGCTTCTTCCCTCCAAAGTTCTTTAACCTTATGATAAAAATACTCTTTTCCCTTTCTCCAATCTCTCATTCTTCTAGGAACTACTATGATATTTGTATATTCTAAAAATTTTTCGTAGTTCCACCAAGTTTCAAATTCGCAAAAACTATCCCAGCCTATAATGAGATACCTTTCCACTTTTGGAAAAATTTCTTCAAGTTTTTGAAGCGTTTTTAAAGTATAAGATGGAATCACATCTTTTTCTATATCTAAAGCCTCAAAAAATGGATTTTCTTTAATTGCAAGTTCTACCATTTTAAATCTATCTTCAAAGGATGTAATCTTATAGTCTTTTTTATGAGGAGGAGCTCCTGCAGGAATGAAAAAGACTTTATCTAAGTTATAGGCTTCTCTTGTCTCTTCAGCTATTCTTAAGTGCGCAAGATGGGGTGGATCAAAAGTTCCTCCCAATATTCCTATTCTTTTAAGTTCGGATTTGTCCATTTCCAAAAACAATAAACTTTGTTGTAGTTAATTCTTCAAGTCCCATAGGACCATAAGCATGAATTTTGGTAGTTGAAATACCAATTTCTGCACCAAGCCCGAGTTCTCCACCATCATTAAACCTTGTTGAAGCGTTAACGAGAACTACACTTGCATCAACCTCTTTTAAAAATTTTAAAGCTTTTGAATAATTTTCAGTAACTATAGCTTCAGTGTGATTGCTTCCGTATTTAGATATGTGCTCTATAGCCTCATCTATATCTTCCACCACCCTTACAGCCAGAATCAAATCCAAATATTCTGCATACCAGTCTTCCTCAGTGGCAGGTTTTGCCCAGGGGATATATTTTAAAGTTTCAGAACATCCTCTTAATTCTACTCCGTACTTTTTGTATTCTTCAGCTAAAATTGGTAAAATCTTTTCTGCTACATTTTTGTGCACAAGAAGTGTCTCCATGGCATTGCAAACCCCTGGTCTTTGACACTTTGCATTTATGGCTATTTCTTTTGCCATATCCAAATTTGCCTCTTCATCTATAAACACATGACATACTCCTTTGTAATGCTTGATAACAGGCATTCTTGCTCTTTCTGTAACAAATCTGATAAGCCCTTCTCCTCCTCTTGGGATAACAAGATCTATATATTCTTCAAGTTCAAGCATATATTCCATTAATCTTCTTTCTGGAGTTGAAACAACCTGAACAGCATCCTCTGTTATGTTAAATTCTCTTAGAGTTTCTCTAAAAATTTCTCCCAGAGCTAAATTTGAATTTAAAGCCTCTTTCCCTCCCCTTAAAATAACTGCATTACCGCTTTTAAAACAAAGGGAAGCTGCATCTATCGTAACATTAGGTCTGCTTTCATAGATGATAGCTATAACTCCCAAAGGTATTCTCATTTTCCCAACCAGGAGTCCATTAGGTCTTTTCCACATTTTAACTACTTCCCCAACTGGATCAGGAAGAGCTGCCACCTCTTCTAATCCTTTTGCCATACCTTCTATTACTTTGTCTGTAAGGGTCAATCTATCAATAAAAGCTTTAGTATGCCCCTGAAGAATTGCCTGATTTACATCCTTTTCGTTAATTTTTTTCAATTCTTCCTTTTTTTCTCTAAGCTTTTGAGCAACCCTTTTTAAAACCTCATTTTTTACTTGGGATGAAAGGGTAGCTAAAGTTCTTGAAGCAGATTTTGCCCTTTTTGCCATATCTAAAACTAATTCTTTAAGTTGCTCTTCTCCCATAAATACCTCCCCTTTTTAGTTTTTAGTTAAAATTTTGCAATTTATACCCGTTTTTTTCTTTCTTTTTCAAAAACTTTTGATAATATTAACTCAATATTTTAATCTAAACAAGAAAAAATGGGAGAGTTAGATAGACTTTCAAAAATTTTTGGAAGAACTCCTATACCCCTTCCGAAATTGGGAAAGAGCGTTCTGGAAACACTCCTTTTAAAAACCGAAAGAGAATTTACGGAACTTATAACTAATAATAATGAACTTTCCTCTCTCATTCTTTCTGTAGCAAATCAACCAAAATACAGAAAAGACAATCCACCTGTAGAGGATGTAAGATTAGCTCTGTTAATTCTGGGAGAAGATTTGGTAAAACTTCTGGTTCTAAGTTACATATCTACTAAACTTTCTAAGATTACTTTTAACGAGTTTAACTTCCAACTTTTTTGGGCAAGAGCTATCGCAAATTTGTGTTTCTCTTTTATATGTAGCTCTCAATTTGAAACCTATCCATCTCACTTACATATATCTTCTTATCTTATGGATTTTGGTATTATTGTTTTATATTTCCTATCACCTGAGGGATATTTAAGAGTTCTTACACTTAAAAAATATGGGAAAACTCTTATTGAGGCTGAAAAAGAAGTCTTTGGGGTAGATCATGCAACTATCGGAGCTGAGTATTTTGAAAACTACAATTTTCCTCGCAGATTTATTCTTAATATTCAGTTTCATCATCAGTTTCCTAATTTACCTGAAGAAATTCCTCCTGAAGTCTTTGATGACATTAAATATCTGAGTTTAATAGATCTTGGAGTGGAGTGTTATTTTAGTATAGACAGAGAAAGAAGATTTAAAAAGCTTAAGGATTTTGCCAGAACACACTTTAATTTGGAGGAAGAGCAGGTTAAGACATTACTTGATACGCTTCCTGATTTGACAAATCCTTTTTATGAAATTTTGAATTACAAAGATTTTCATCTCATCTCCTATAGTAAGTGGATCAAACTTCAGGAAGAAAAAATAAAGACTGAAATCAAAAAACTTGAAGAGCAAAAGAAGAAGGAAGAAACGCTTCTTGAAGTATATCAGGATGAGCTGACAAAGGTTATAAGAGAAAAAAAATTACTTATAGAGGAATTGGAAGACCTAAGGAAAAAATTTAAAGATGGCTCTTTCCTTGATCCCTTAACTGGTCTTTACAACGAAGACTACTTTTTAAAGAGGTTGAAAGAGGAACTTTTAAGAGCAAAAAGGTATCGCAGATTCTTAAGCGTTCTTTTAATTGAAATAGAAAAGTTTTCACAAATAATAGAGCTTTATGGTGCTGAAGAAGAAGAAAATATTATAAAACTTTTATCCTCAGAATTTTTAAAAAATTTGAGAAGAGTTGATATAATAACAAAGCTTTCTAAACCTGAACAATTCGCTGTTATTTTACCAGAAACACCCCCCAATGGGGCTATGGTTGTTGCAAGAAAGCTTTTAAGAATTATAGAAAGCACTTTTTATAAAAGGTATAATAAGGTTTACTCACCTTTTATTGTTGTCGTTTCCTTTGATCTTTCTAAAATTGATCCTAAAACTGAGCCTCAAGTAGAAGCCATTTTTAACACCATAAAGCGTGGGATTGATGTGCTGAAATTAAGAGGGCAGAAAAGAATTTTATCCTTGGTAGTGGATAAAGAGCTTTAAACTCCACAGGCTTAAATTTTAAAACTTTTTACCTCTTGACAATTGACAAATATTAAATATTATTTTAATAGTTCTTGGGGGATCGTCTAATTGGCAGGACGGTGGACTCTGGATCCACTAGTGGAGGTTCGAATCCTCCTCCCCCAGCTTTAATCAGTCTTTTAAACTTGTCTCTTCCATTTTACCACACATCAATTTTATTTTAATATTCATTCAACAAATAACACTTGTCTGGCGTTTCTTAGAACTTTTTTATCTGCATTTTTCTTACTTTTTGGGGAAAAGGCAGATGTTATAGACATCCGCAGACAATAATTGTTTTTATTCTAAAAGTTAAAAATCTTAAAAATTTGAAAAATTGACAATTAACTTCTTGAAAATTTATGAAAAAGTGTTAAAAATTTGGAAAGGTGGCTGATCTTTGAAAATTGGGTTTTAGCTGGGGCGGGGTTTTAGATTCTTTTTTTGAGGGGGTAATTTTTTAAAAATTCTACCTATTTTCAGGTAAAGAAATAAAGAATTTTTTAGAAAAATTGGCTTTGTGTATCAGGATTAATGAGCTTTTTAAGAGGTATAGATTAGCGGTTGAATTTGAGAATAAGTTGCAAAAAGATAGTTAAAAAGTATGGTTTTAAGTTATTGATTTTATGTTAAAAGTTTAGTTGAAATTTTAGACTTTCAGAGGTTTTGCGCATTAGATTTAGTGAGGGATTTAAGGGGTAGATTTTTTGAAGTTGTATTTGTTCTAAAATTCACAAAATAGTATTTATGAGAGGTGCACGGTAGTAGGGGTTGAAACCTTCCCCGTCTCTAAGGGGATTGCGACCGACCCACCATAGGTAAGTGCATAGTAAAAGCTTGCATCTTTGTTGAAACCTTCCCCGTCTCTAAGGGGATTGCGACCCGTGATTGAGGATTATATTAATAAACGAATCGAGGTTGAAACCTTCCCCGTCTCTAAGGGGATTGCGACCGCTCCCAGAATTGGACTGAGAGCAGGGATTTTTATGGTTGAAACCTTCCCCGTCTCTAAGGGGATTGCGACTGAATTTATCCCCGCTCCCAGAATTGGACTGAGAGCAGGGGTTGAAACCTTCCCCGTCTCTAAGGGGATTGCGACCCAAGCCCAAAAGAATTGGACTTTTGGGCTTGGTTTTGATAAGGTTGAAACCTTCCCCGTCTCTAAGGGGATTGCGACTTAAGAATGAACCCTGCAAGTGCTACGTGACTTCTATCTGTTGAAACCTTCCCCGTCTCTAAGGGGATTGCGACCATTTTGTTTGTGCTTTACGGATTTTACAGCAGATTTCTTTGTTGAAACCTTCCCCGCCTCTAAGGGGATTGCGACAAAGTGCGTGTTTTTCTTTAGTGCTGTAAATTCGTTGAAACCTTCCCCGTCTCTAAGGGGATTGCGACACGACTTTTTAACAAATTAGTCATGTTACTGAAGCTCTGTTGAAACCTTCCCCGTCTCTAAGGGGATTGCGACTGGATTGAGAAGTATTCTCAAAGAAAAGTTTTTTCTTTTGTCGTGTTGAAACCTTCCCCGTCTCTAAGGGGATTGCGACCGATATTCCTCACCCGTGTCATCATAAACTCTAATGGTTGAAACCTTCCCCGTCTCTAAGGGGATTGCGACTTAATTCTGCTTTTTCAGGGTAAAATTCTATTCCCATATAGTTGAAACCTTCCCCGTCTCTAAGGGGATTGCGACTTTTTTTGTCTTAGTTCTTCAAGATAAGCAACCAGGTTGAAACCTTCCCCGTCTCTAAGGGGATTGCGACGCGACTCCTTCATACCTAACCCCCCTTTTTGGTTTTTCCCCGAATTGAAACCTTCCCCGCCTCTAAGGGGATTGCGACTCTAAATTCTTGAGGATTGATAATTAATTTTGCATGAATTGAAACCTTCCCCGCCTCTAAGGGGATTGCGACTCCAGGGTAGATAACGATGCAATACAAATCGTCCTTATTGAAACCTTCCCCGCCTCTAAGGGGATTGCGACTTAATCTTTATTGTTGCATTATCGGGAATTCTATTAAAAATTGAAACCTTCCCCGCCTCTAAGGGGATTGCGACTCACACCTCCTTGTTTGTTAGTTGTTTTTCAAGTTTTTTGTGGTTGAAACCTTCCCCGCCTTTAAGGGGATTGCGACCCACACCTCCTTGTTTGTTAGTTGTTTTTCAAGTTTTTTGTGGTTGAAACCTTCCCCGCCTTTAAGGGGATTGCGACCCACCGGATCGGACCGGTGAGCAAGTGGTTTTTGTTGAGTTGAAACCTTCCCCGCCTTTAAGGGGATTGCTCCGGATTTCCGGAGCATGCCCCATCAACAAAAAACTTTATTCTGTTGAAACCTCCCCCGCCTTTAAGGGGATTGCGACTTTTGATGAAAAACAAACTAAATATTCTCCATCCCAGTTATTGAAACCTTCCCCGCCTCTAAGGGGATTGCGACCCAAATCTTTGATGAGTTTGTAAAAAGCATACGACAGGTTGAAACCTTCCCCGCTTCTAAGGGGATTGCGACTTGCCTGACGTATTCACTGAGGTATCTCGTCACCCGTTGAAACCTTCCCCGCTTCTAAGGGGATTGCGACCCTTTGCATTTTTTTCCGCTAATTTTCTAACTTCAAATTCGTGTTGAAACCTTCCCCGCTTCTAAGGGGATTGCGACACAATCTCAAACTCTGATTCTGCAAGGAAAATCTAATTAGTTGAAACCTTCCCCGCTTCTAAGGGGATTGCGACAGCACAGAGATTTCAGAGTGATAAAGAAGTCCAGATGGTTGAAACCTTCCCCGCTTCTAAGGGGATTGCGACAGGGACAGAGTAGAAGCAGAGCCAGATAAGCAGAACAGGTTGAAACCTTCCCCGCTTCTAAGGGGATTGCGACAGGGACAGAGTAGAAGCAGAGCCAGATAAGCAGAACAGGTTGAAACCTTCCCCGCTTCTAAGGGGATTGCGACACAAACTTTTTGTAGAACCTTACTGGGTTCCCGCCAAGTTGAAACCTTCCCCGCTTCTAAGGGGATTGCGACGTTTTAGGTTCTACTTCTACTCTTTCAAGAAGCTTTTGTTGAAACCTTCCCCGCTTCTAAGGGGATTGCGACTTGTTTTTGTGTAGCTTGTTGTGTAGTTTGTTGAGTCATTTCAGTTGAAACCTTCCCCGCTTCTAAGGGGATTGCGACACAAAAAACGAAAAGTATTGCTGCTTTCTTGACGATATAAGGTTGAAACCTTCCCCGCTTCTAAGGGGATTGCGACAGCACAGAGATTTCAGAGTGATAAAGAAGTCCAGATGGTTGAAACCTTCCCCGCTTCTAAGGGGATTGCGACAGGGACAGAGTAGAAGCAGAGCCAGATAAGCAGAAGAGGTTGAAACCTTCCCCGCTTCTAAGGGGATTGCGACAGGGACAGAGTAGAAGCAGAGCCAGATAAGCAGAAGAGGTTGAAACCTTCCCCGCTTCTAAGGGGATTGCGACAGGGACAGAGTAGAAGCAGAGCCAGATAAGCAGAAGAGGTTGAAACCTTCCCCGCTTCTAAGGGGATTGCGACAGGGACAGAGTAGAAGCAGAGCCAGATAAGCAGAACAGGTTGAAACCTTCCCCGCTTCTAAGGGGATTGCGACACAAACTTTTTGTAGAACCTTACTGGGTTCCCGCCAAGTTGAAACCTTCCCCGCTTCTAAGGGGATTGCGACGTTTTAGGTTCTACTTCTACTCTTTCAAGAAGCTTTTGTTGAAACCTTCCCCGCTTCTAAGGGGATTGCGACTTGTTTTTGTGTAGCTTGTTGTGTAGTTTGTTGAGTCATTTCAGTTGAAACCTTCCCCGCTTCTAAGGGGATTGCGACTTGCCTGACGTATTCACTGAGGTATCTCGTCACCCGTTGAAACCTTCCCCGCTTCTAAGGGGATTGCGACCCTTTGCATTTTTTTCCGCTAATTTTCTAACTTCAAATTCGTGTTGAAACCTTCCCCGCTTCTAAGGGGATTGCGACACAATCTCAAACTCTGATTCTGCAAGGAAAATCTAATTAGTTGAAACCTTCCCCGCTTCTAAGGGGATTGCGACCATTTCCCACCTGTCGTTTTTTTCTTCCTCTTCTTCATGTTGAAACCTTCCCCGCTTCTAAGGGGATTGCGACTGGCAGAGTAAGAGTAAAGTGGTAGACGGGAAAGAAAAGTTGAAACCTTCCCCGCCTTTAAGGGGATTGCGACCTCTCTTTACAATTCTCACAATCCAAGTCGTAGCAGTTGAAACCTTCCCCGCTTCTAAGGGGATTGCGACTTTTGAAATCTTTGTATGCAAGGATCGTGCCCTCGTTTGGTTGAAATCTTCCCCGCCTCTAAGGGGATTGCGACTTAAAATACGACAAAAAGTTTTCTCCAAACTCTAAGTGTTGAAACCTTCCCCGCCTCTAAGGGGATTGTTTTTCTATTTAATTGATTTATTTACTATTTCTCTACTATTTCTGTTTATACTAAAAATTAAAAAACCAGAGAAAATATAAAATGAAAAAGATCTTTTTATACATCATTACAGCCCTTGCACTTTTCACGATTACAACAGATTTCTCTCACGCAAAAGAAACCGCCTTTACGCAGGAAGACAGAGAAAGACTAATAAGGCTTGAAGTAACAGTTAAAGAATTTAAAGAATCAGTAGATAAACGATTTGAACAAATAGACAAACGATTTGAAGAAATAGATAAAAGACTTGATCAAATGACCATATTTCTGTGGATAGTTACAGGGATATTTACTTCCATAACGATAGCAAACATAGGATTTGCTTGCTGGGATAGAATAACGATTATAAGATGAGCAAAAGAGGAAACTATTGCTGAGATAGAAAGAGAGGAAAGAGTAAGAGACTTAATTCTGGCATTGAGAGAGCTTGCCAAAACTGACGAAAAGGTTGCAAAAATCTTGAGAAAGTTCAATTTGCTGTGAATCTGAAGGTTACCAATTTATTACCTTGTTTATTTGAAAAAGAGTGTCTTCAACTAAATTATTATGAAACAGTTTTTCTCCAATAGTTAATTGAGTTTTATTTTCTCTATACATATCGCTTACTTCTTTGTTTTTATATTTATCAAGCATCTATTAAGCTAATTTTGCCAAGGTTTTAGTTTTTATGTTTTTTAAATGTAGATTAAACATCTATCTACCAATTTTTCTATTTATTGCATTTACAAATTCTTTCATTATTAGTAAATTTTAAGTTTAAAATATGAGCTTTAGATATAACTAATAAAATTTATTTTGGCTTTTTTGCTATTAGATGAACTGTCCTTTTTGGATTTTACAGTTCTATTGGTGGAATTATCAGATTCAATAACCACTTCGTCTCCAAATCGAGAGATAAGCCATCCTTCTGTAAATATGAAAGAAAACAAATACCACCCTTCTTTTCCTATAAAAATTTTCAGTTTCTCTATACATACATTTACTTGATGATAAAATTATCAAGGTGAGAAGTAAAATATAAATATACTATCAGACTTAAGTTGGGCTTTGAATCATTAATATGTGAAATGTATTGAAAGGGGGCTATAATGTCACAATTAAAAATCCTCCGTGAAAAACAAAAAAAACTTGCACAAAAACTCTATAGAAATATAGAAAAAACTATCCTACCTGTTTTTTTACCATTTAGCTACATTGGAGCAAGAGTGTGCTATGCTGAAACCCATCCTCTTCTTCTCTTTGAAGAAGAAAAGTTTAAAACTCAGGAAAAGTTCTGCGAATTTCTTCTGAGACTTAAAAACCTTGGACATACGAGCGTCTTTGCCCACACTCCAGTATTTATAAACTTATCCGAATTTGATTCTTACGAGGAGAAATTTGAAATATCTTCTATCTTTTTCAAGGTTTTTTGGAATAAAGATTTTGCACTTTTTAATCTTCGTCACTTTGCTGAAACACTTGAAAATGATGAATTTCTCTCTCTTATAAAGCACAAACCAGATTTAAGTAAAATAGAAATAACTTATGCCAAAAATTATCAAATTCTTTACAAAGGTAGTCTTTCAGACTTTGATCCAAATTTACTCAATAGCCAAAAAGAAAATTTTTTCGTTCAACCTGAAGTCATAATTCTGAAAGCAAGTGAAACTGAAAATTATCCGTTTAACTGGATCGGTGTCATAGCACACAACTTTTCAAGAATTTTCAGCCATCAGCTCGTAAGACATACATGGCTCAACTTCAATCAAAGGTCTCATCGCTATACTAAAGTAAAGTATTTTGTAATTCCCGAATCTTTCTCAGAGGAAGACATTGCAATCTACACAGATATTATCAGAAAAACAATAAAATTTTATGAACTTCTTTCTTCAGAAAAACATATAAAAAAAGAAAATGCAAGATTCGTATTACCTCAGGGAACCGCAACCACTGTTTTTGCAACTGGACCAGACTTCGTGTGGAAAGATTTTATAAGCAAGAGAGCCATACCTCAGGCACAGGAAGAAATCAGAAAATTCGCCACTTTTTTAAAAAATAACCTCAATAACCTTTGAATTAATTTTAAAGAAATAAAGTAGTAACAAGCCTTACTAGTTTAAAAACCTTGCGAAACTTGCAATTCTGATAAACTCTATACAGAACTGTATTACAGTGTATTAAAATAACTTCCAATATAATCTATATAAAAATTACAGATACTAAAATGCTATTAAAATTTTGTTATCATTTCGTTAGTAAAACAAAAGATAAGATTTTTTAAAAAATACCCTTCATAGCCACAGAAACAATTTTTATAGATAAATGCATTATAATGATATAGCAAATTATTATAAGTTATTTATAAAGTATTCTATGAGAAATTAAAAGTAAATGTTAAGTTTCTGAAAATAATTACAACCCCTTGAAATTTTTGAAAAGATGTTAAATTTAAGAATGTAGAAAAATTTAAGAACAAATCTTAATAGGGGGGGTAGTATGAACAAGGCAGAACTCATAAAAGCGATTGCCAAAAAAGCTGAAGTAACACAAGCAGTTGCTGAAAAATGCTTAAATGCTTTTATTGATGTAATTACTGAAACTCTTAAAGACAAAAAAGAAGAGGTAAAACTTGTAGGATTTGGAACTTTTAAAGTCGTTAAAAGAGCTGCAAGAAAAGGTAAAAATCCCAGAACTGGGGAAACCATTGAAATTCCAGCTAAAGAAGTAGTTAAATTCTCCCCAGGAAAAGAATTAGAATTAAGTTAAGTTTTGAAGTTTGCTAAAATAAGGGGGGTAATCCCCCTTATTTTATTATTCTACACATTCTACACCAACTACAAAGTCGTTATTCTCTAACCAATCAACAAATTTTATTCCTTCTTTTTTGTCTTTTAAATCTTTACATTTTTTCTTAACTTTATTAATGCTATTAGAATGGATGTATATTAAAAACTTTTTCTCTTCTCCGTTCAGCTTTACTACAAATTGAATACAACGCTTTTCTTCATCCATTTCCACATTAAATTGATTTGCCTCCATTAAAGATTTTTTAAGTTTTTCAATTATTTCAATCCTGGTTAACATGTTACTCCTCCCATCGCTTAACTTTAAAAATTTATTAAATTTATTTTATTAACTTCTTTTTCTTTTGTCTATAACTCTTACAGCTTTTCCAGGAACTCTTTGGATTGTTCCTTCAGGAACTATTTGGATTTTGCAATGAAAACCAAGGAAATCATACAATTCCAAATCAAGTTGTTCTATTTCTTTTGGAGACAATCCACCTTGAATCTTTTCTGCAATTATAGTTATTTCGTCTTTTCCTTTTATGGTTTCAAGAACAATCTGATAGTAAGGAGATAGCCCTTTGTATTTCATAAGTATGGCTTCAATTTGAGAAGGATAAAAATTTACCCCCTTTACCTTTAACATATCATCACAGCGCCCTTTTATCCGATCAACCCTTAAGTGCGTTCTCCCACAGGGGCAGGAGTCTCTGCTTACAATTTTTGTTATGTCCCTTGTACGATACCTTATAAGAGGTAATCCCTCTCTTGTAAGGGTCGTAACTACCATTTCTCCTTCTTCTCCATCAGGGAGAACTTCTCCTGTTTCTGGATCAACTATTTCTACAATATAATGATCTTCCCACACATGAATTCCGGCTCTTTCCTCACAGTCTATTCCCAATCCTACTCCTCCGGTTTCTGTCATTCCTATAATGTCAAAGGTTTTAACTCCCATCTCTTCTTCTATGCGTTTTCTATATTCATCTGACCAGGTTTCTGCACCAAGAATTGCTACCCTCAACTTGGTTTCCTTAAAATTAAATCCACTTTCTCTTGCAACCTCAATAAGCCTTGCAGGATAGCTTGCAATTGCTCCAATAGCAGTTACTTGTAAGTCTTTTATAAGCTTTAACTGCATAAGCGATCTTCCAGGACCTGCAGGAACGATAAAACATCCTAAAGTTTCTGCTCCGTAATGAAAGCCAAATCCACCGTTAAATAATCCAAAAGAAGGCATTATTTGAATTCTATCCTCTGGTGTTAAAGTTGCTGCAACTAAACATCTTGCCATAATTTCGCCCCACTGCTTAATGTCATTTTTAGTCATAGCATTAATTACTGGTGTCCCTGTTGTTCCCGAACTCATATGCATCCTTGCACATTCGGAAATATCAACCGCTATATGCCCAAATGGGTAACAATCCCTTAATTCATCCTTTGTAGAAAAGGGAAGATGCTTTAAATCTTCAAGGCTTTTTATATCTTCAGGTTCTATATCTTTATACTTTTCCTTAAGTCTTGAACGAGAATTTTTCAAAAATTGTAAAGTCTTTCTGAGTCTTTGAAGCTGAATTTTTTCAATTTCTTCTCTTGGCAAGGTTTCCATTTCTGGATTAAACATTCTTGCTTTCAACATAACTATACCCCTTTATTAAAGATTTTTGATTTTCTTCATCAAGAACTTTTAAAACCTTATCTATATCAAAAATGTGGGTTTTTGCAAGAAATATTCCCATTAAATAGGTATTAACATATTTTAGAGGAACTTTTTTAAATGCACTTTCTATTTCCTTTTCACTAAAGGAAAACACATTAGTCCCAAAGGTTTTTCCGTATTCTTCAAGCTCAGGACTTAACAAAATTACCAGATCAGCAGAACCTCTTTTTATCCTTGGAGAATATCCCTCTCCAATTTTCATCTGAACCTCAACCACACCACCTTTTTTTGCCATTCCTTTTATTTCCGATACTTTAACAGTTTTTCCTTCTTCCATTGCTGTAAGTGCTAAAACTTTTGAAAAAAAAAGAACTCCCTGTCCTCCTTTTCCAAGAATCACAAGTTTCATTTATTTAACCTCAACTATTGCTTTTTTAGGACAAACAAAGACACAGCATCCACAATTTATACAAAGAACCTTATCAATAGATACCTTTCTCTTATCTTCATGCCAGACAAGTGCTGGACACTCAAACTCTTTAATACAGTACTTACATCCTGTGCATTTTTCTTCAAGGATAGTGACAGGTTTTTTAGGATTTTTTTCAAGCCCTTCCTTAGTATAAATACAGGGATGCCTTAAAATGATTACAGCTGGTTTATCTTTTTCAGAAAGGTATTCCCTTGCTTTTTTAAGTATCTCTATAGTTTTTTTATATTCGTAAGGATCAACCACTTCAACAAAATCAATTCCTATTCCTTTAACCACATTTTCTATCTTAACTGGATTTAGAGACTCTCCTTCGTAAGATTTTGTGTGAGCTTGTGTTTTTTGATTCCCTGTCATAGCAACTGTTTCATTATCAAGAACCACAAGAAGGATGGGAATTCTATAATGATAGGCATCAATAAGAGGAGGTATTCCTGAGTGAAAAAAGGTTGAATCTCCTACTATTCCCACAACGAAGCGGTTTTTTTGGGAAAGTTCAAAAACCTTTTTCATAGCTGCCGCAAAAGAAACTCCTGCTCCCATGCAAAAAACCGTATCAGTTACTCCAAAATTGAGAGCAAGAGTATAACAACCTATGTCTCCTGTATAAATGGTCTTCTTTCCAAAAACTTTTTTCACTGCAAAAAGTCCTATTCTATGCCCGCATCCAGGACAAAGAGAAGGTCTTTTCAAAGGGGGAATAGATATACTCTTTTTTTCTGGTATAAGCCCGATTTTAGAAAGAATTTTTTCGCAAACCTCTGGAGAAAGCTCACCTTCTGAAGGAACGAGTCCATTTCTTCTGCCCTCAGTATCTAAAAGATATTCAATAAATGGTGCTGTCTCCTCAATTGCAATAACCCTTTTAAATTTGGAGAAGTCTTCTTTTTTAAGAGGAAAGGGCATATCTACTTTCCCAAGAGTCACTTTTTCTTGTAAATTGTATTCCTCTATTAGTTCTTTAAGATAAGAAAAGACCATACCACTTGTTAAAATCAAAATTTCTCCCTCGTAAAAATAATGAATTTTATTTTTCTCTGAAATAAGTTTAAGTTTCTCGTTAAGTTTTTTGTGGAGCAAAAATCTCTGTTTGGGAGTTGCTGCAAGTCTTGCAACTTCTTTTTCCCAATTTTTAATATCCTCTTTAAACTTTGGGTCAAAATTATCTTCTATTTTTAAATCTGGAATTAAAAGATCTGATTTGCCGTGAGAAAGAGCAGTTACAGTTCTTAATAAAACTGGTATTTCAAATTCTTCACTAAGTTCAAGAGCCTTTTTAGCAAAAATGTAAGCCTCTTCTACACTTGAAGGATCAAGAACGGGAACCTTGGCAAAATAAGCTGCAATTCTGCTATCCTGCTCAGTTTGAGAAGAATAAGGACCTGGGTCATCTGCTACAACTACAACAAAACCTGCTTTAGGACCTATATAGGCAGAGTTAACAAAAGGATCCATAGCTACATTAAGTCCGACCTGTTTCATAGTAACAGCACTTCTTATGCCACAGAGCGCTGCAGAAAAAGCCATCTCTAAGGCAACTTTTTCATTGATTGCCCAGTCTATGAATCCCTTAAATTTGTAGCATAATTTTAACTTTTGAGCAGTCGGTAATATTTCACTTGAGGGTGTTCCAGGATAACCCGTTAAAAATCTCACTCCACCAGCAATTAAACCATAAGCTATGGCTTCATTTCCAGAAAGATAAATTCGTTGAGACATGGTTTATAATTATAAAATTATGCCTTGTTTTAACAACTATTTTAAGCTATAATTTTTATGACTTTTTTAAATTTTTATAAATTTTTTTTAAATGAAAATGCTTATTTCTATTCCTGCTGAAACCTTTAAAATTAGACTTATTGATGTATTGGCATTTTTTATCGTACTTGGAATCTTTGCTTTTATTGTGTATATTGCATCTGAATGGGGAACTCCTTATGAACGCACCCTCGTAATAGATTTAAATCCCTCAAATTTACCACGATACGCTTTACAATCTCTTGCAAGAATATTTACTGCTTACTTACTTTCTTTTATTTTTTCAATCTGGTATGGATATACTGCTTCAAAATCAAAAACCCATGAAAAAATAATGATACCTCTTCTTGACATCCTTCAATCAATTCCAGTGCTTTCTTTTCTTCCTGGTGTAGTTTTGGCAATGATTTCTCTTTTCCCTCAAAAAAGAATCGGACTTGAACTAGCTTCTATTCTTCTTATTTTTACAGGGCAAGTATGGAACATGACTTTTAGCTTTTATCACTCTATTAATACTATTCCTAAAGAATTAAATGAAGTCGTAAAGGTTTTCAAATTGAACAAATTTTCAAAATTTTTAAGGCTTGATCTTCCTTTTAGTGCAATAGGACTTATATGGAATAGTATGATGAGTGTAGCAGGAGGTTGGTTTTTTCTTATGGCTTGTGAAATGTTCTCCCTTGAAAATAAAGATTTCAGACTTCCAGGACTTGGTTCTTACATTCAAGAAGCAGCAAATAGAGGAGATATAAAAGCCATACTTTACGGTTTAGGAGCAATGATTTCATGTATAATTCTTCTTGATTTTTTCGTATGGAGACCTCTTATAACCTGGTCTCAGAAATTCAAAATAGAAACCATTCCTCCTGAAGAAGAAAAAGAAAATTTTGTCTTAAATTTTCTTTCGCGCTCCACCCTTTTTAAAAAAATTGATGAAATTTTAAACAAGTTTGTTTATAAAATTGAAAAACTAAGTTATAAAGAGTTTGCTATTTTTGAAAATTCTTACTTAAATAAATGCGCTAAATTGGTTAAAAGATTAGCTAAACTCATTATTTTAATGATTATTATAATCGGATTTTTGCAAGCTGGTATAAAGGCTTTTTGCTTATTAAATTTAATAAGTTTAAGCGATATTTTAATAATAATAAAAACATCTTTTTATTCCTTTTTAAGGGTGTTTGTAGCTCTTTTGATTTCCCTTGCATGGACTCTTCCAGTTGGTGTTTATATTGGTTTGAATCCAAAAGCAAGAAAATTTTTACAAGGGGTTGTTCAAATTGCAGCAAGTGTTCCAGCCACAGCGGTTTTTCCTGTTATACTTCTTTTTTTAATTAAACTTGGAGGAGGGCTTGATCTGGGAGCAATATTTTTGATGCTTCTTGGTTCTCAGTGGTATCTTCTTTTTAACATAATTGCTGGAGCAAGTGCTATTCCTAAAGATTTAATTGAAATTTCAAAAGTATACGGAATTAAAGGAGTTACCAAGTGGAAAACCCTCATTCTCCCGGGAATATTTCCCTATCTCATTACAGGACTTATCACGGCAAGTGGAGGGGCATGGAATGCTACTATTGTGAGCGAATATGTGTCCTTTGGTGGAAAAATTTTATCTACTACAGGACTTGGTGCCTTAATAAGCCATTCCTCTGCTTCTGGAAATTTTGGACTTTTATTGGTTTCAACAAGTTTTATGTCTTTAATGGTTGTTGGTATAAACAGATTATTGTGGAAAAGGCTTTTTATATTAGCAAAAACCAAATATGTTTTGGAATAAACAAGTTTTGGAGTAAATAATGGAAAAAGAGATTATTCTTGAAACAAGAGGCGTAAAAAAGGCTTTTTTTGTTGGTAAAGGAAAAGAAATTGTAGTTTTAGAAGATATTAACCTTAAAATTCACACTGGCGAGTTCGTTTCAATTCTTGGGCAATCTGGTGCAGGAAAATCAACTCTTTTAAGAATTATGGCTGGACTTGTTGAACCTACAGAAGGAGAAGTTTTATATAAGGGAATTCCTCTTAAAAAAGCCAATGCCAAAATAGCAGTAGTTTTTCAAAGTTTTGCACTCTTTCCCTGGTTTACAGTTTTAGAAAATGTTAAAATAGGACTTATAAGCTTGGGTTTAAGTGAAAAGGAAATGAACGAAAGGGCTTTAAAAATAATTGATCTCGTTGGACTTGACGGATTTGAAGATGCCTACCCAAAGGAACTAAGTGGTGGAATGCGTCAAAGAGTTGGTATCGCAAGAGCACTTGTTGTAGAACCAGAAGTATTACTTATGGATGAGCCTTTTTCATCACTTGATGTTCTTACTGCTGACAACTTAAGAAGAGATATTATTGATCTTTGGGAACAAGGAAAATTACCTACAAAAGCAATTGTTCTTGTTACCCATAATATTGAAGAAGCGATAATTATGTCAACCCGAGCTGTAATATTAAGTCACAACCCAGGAAAGATTAAAGCTGAAATACTTATTAGTCTTCCCTATCCAAGAAATAAAAATTCCAGAGATTTTAAGTTTTTGTTAGATAAAATATATACCATTCTTACAAAAGCTCCTGAAGAAATTTTCCCCCTTATTTCTGACAAAAAGTTTCAATTTCTTCCTAATGCTAAGGTTGGAGCTATTGCAGGACTTATTGAACTTGTTTACGATAAAGGTGGAAGAGTTGATATCTATGCTTTAAGTTCAGAACTGAGCATGGAAGTTGATGACATTCTTCCCTTAATAGAAGCTTCAGTAATACTTAATTTTGGAGAAATAAAAGAGGGTGATTTTATCCTTACAGAACTTGGAAAAAAGTGGGCTTCCGCTGACACCTTTGAAAAAAAAGAAATCTTTAGAAAAACCGTTCTTCAAAATGTACAACTTATTAAACAAATAATGCAAGTATTGAGAACAATTTCAAAACATAAGGTTTCTGACGAGTTCTTTCTTGATATCCTTCAACATTATTTTACTCCTGAAGAAGCTAAAAATCAGTTAAAAATAGCTATAGATTGGGGGAGATATGCAGAACTTTTCGCTTACGATTACGATTCCAAAGAACTTTATCTTGAAAATTCAGAAATTAATTCATCTCTTTAAACCGTTGAAAATTTTTCAATTTTTTCTAATTTTCTTTTTTTTAGGAGGATTTTTTATGAAGGGAAATGCACAAAGCTTAAGTCCTCTCGTATCAAAAGTAATAGAAAAAAAACTCCCAAATGGACTTACCGTGCTTTTTTATCCCTATGAAAGAGAAGATGTAGCAACTATAAAGCTTTGCGTAAAAGTGGGAAGTGCCTATGAGAATGAAAAACAGGCAGGTATAACCCATTTAATAGAACACATGATTTTTAAAGGCACAGAGACAAAAAAGCCAGAAGATATAGTGGGGGCTATAGAATCCCTTGGTGGTTATATGAATGCTTTTACTTCTTACGATTACACCTGCTATTATGTCGCGGGACCATCAAATATTACTGAAAAAGCACTGGATATACTTTCCGATGTGGTTTTCCATCCCTATTTTGATCCGTATGAGCTGGAAAGAGAAAAAGAGGTTGTCATAGAAGAAATGAAGATGCGCCTTGATAATCCCTTTACAGTTCTTTTTGAAAACATTATGAAAGCCTCTTACCAAAAATATCCTTATAAAAGACCAATTATTGGATACGAAAACACAGTCAAATCTTTTAAAAGAGAAAATCTTTTAAGTTTTGTTAATCATTTTTACACCCCCGATAATATGGTTCTTATTATTGTTGGAAAAATAAAGGAAAGGGGTCTTTTTTCTCTCGTTGAGAAGTATTTTAAAAACCTTCCAAAAAGAAAACTAAAAAAAGTGAAATTTCCTTCTGAACCTTATACTGATGAGCCAAGACTTGTCTGGATAGAAAGACCCGTTAAAGAGGGTTACTTTGCCTTTACCCTTCCCTGTGCCTCTTTTAAAGATGAAGATGCTCCTTATTTAGACTTACTTTCAGAAATACTTGGAGGTGGTGAATCTTCAAGGCTTTACCTGAGACTAAAAAGAGAATTAAATCTGGTTAAATCTATATCTTCCTCATCTTTTACTCCCTCTGGACCTGGTCTTTTTGAAATATATGGAACTGCGGATCCACAAAACTTTAAGGAAATCATTAAGGCTTTGCTTTCTGAGCTTGAAAAAGTTAAAACCTTTGGAGTAAGTGAAGAAGAACTTAAAAAAGCAAAAACTCAGATTCTTTCAGATTTTGTATTTTCTTCAGAAACTTCAGAGGGACTCTCAAGTACCCTTGGAAGTTTTCAGCTTGTTCGTGGCACTTACAAAGATATTCTCTGGTATCAGAAAAAAATAGAAACTGCAACTGTTGAGGACTTAATAAGGGTTTCTCAAAAATACTTTAATTTTCAAAAATTGATTGCAGGTTTTCTTTCTGAAAAAAAACTTTTTGACGAAGAAGAATTTAAAAACATAGTAAAAAACACTAAAACGGTAAAGACCTCACCTGAAATTTTTACCTTGGAAAATAATCTTAAAGTAATTCTTTATCCACAAAACGATGTCCCTTCAGTGGGAATAACCCTTGCATTTCCTGGTGGAATAAGATTTGAGAGTAAAGAAACCAACGGACTCTTTCAGGCTTTAACTCTTCTGTGGACAAGAGGAACTAAAAGTTACACTGCTGAAGAACTTGCAAAAAAACTTGAATCCATAGGTAGTTCTATTAAAGGCTTTTCAGGAAGAAATACCTTTGGATTAAATGCTATCTCTTTGTCTTCAAAATTAGAAGAAACTTTGGAACTTTTTAAAGAAATACTTCTTTATCCTTCTTTTGAAGAAAAGGAATGCGAAAAGGCAAGACCTGAACTGATTTCTCTACTTCTAAAACAGCAGGATCAGCCCCTTTCTTTAGCAGTAAATGAATTTTTAAAATTACTTTTTCCAGATCATTCTTATGGTTTAAACTCAGCAGGAAGCATGGACTTTTATCAAAAATACACTTGTAAAGACTTAAAAAACGCTTATAAAAAGTTTGTAAAACCTGAAAAGGGAGTTCTTGTAATTACAGGAAATTTTGACCCTTTATCAGTAAAGGAAAAGATTAAAACCCTTTTTAGTGATTGGAAGGCAGAATTTAAAGAATCTATCCAAGAAGAAAGTGATCCTCCCCATCCTAAAAATCTTAATACTCGCGTAGAAAAAGAAACTTATCAAACTCAAATTTTGCTTGGTTTCCAGACTCCTGGTCTTAATTCAAAAGAGAAAGTAGCTCTGGAGGTTTTAAACAGTGCTCTTTCTGGACAAAATGGAAGACTTTTTAGGATTTTAAGAGACGAAAGGTCTCTTGCCTATGCTGTAACCTCTTTTTTAATTTTTTATCCAAAAAAATCTGCCTTTGTTCTTTATATAGGTTGCTCTCCTGAAAAAGAAAAAGAAGCAATTTCAGGTTTCTGGGAAATTCTTGAAGAAATTAAAAATAAAGGACTTTTACCTGAAGAAATAGAAAGAGCAAAAAATAGACTCATTGGTAACCAAAAACTCAGTATGCAAAGCAATCTTTTCATAGCTGAAGAACTGGCAATTAATGAAGTCCTTGGTCTTTCTTGGAATTATAGTTATGTTTACCCTGAGCTGGTAAAATCCGTTACACAGGAAGACATAAAGCACTTGATAAAAACTTTTCTTAAAAAAGAAAATGCCGTATTATTTGTGTTGGGAAAAGATTTAGAAAAAAATGAAGATAGAAAAGATAAGTAACTCTGAAAAAGACACTATAAACTTAGGAAAAGCCCTTGGGAAACTTTTAAAACCTGGGGATTTGGTTCTTTTATATGGAGAACTTGGCTGTGGAAAAACAACCTTTGTAAAAGGTTTAGCTGAAAGTTTAGAAGTTTCTCCGAATTTTTACATAACAAGCCCTTCTTTTTCCTTAATAAATATCTACGAGGGAAAATACACTATTTATCATGTAGATCTTTATAGATTAGAAACTGCTGAAGTTGAAGATTTAGGAATCTGGGAATTTTTAAATAGTGGAATTGTCGTTATTGAATGGGCTGACAGACTAAGTGAAACTCTTAAAGAGGATTACATCGAAATCTTTTTTGAATTTTTAAATCATTTTAAAAGAAAAGTCACTTTTATTGGTTATGGAGAATGGCAAGAGCTCCTAAAAGGACTGGATTGGGATGAAGTATAACATTAATAGAAAATCTTTCTAAAAGCCCCATTAATTTCTGATTTTCAAAATATCCTTTTAAAAAGATTTGTTTAAATTCTTCTTTTTCTAAAAATTTCTTTAAGGCTTGAATAACCCCTCCTGCTATGTAGATTCCCCCTTCTGGTAAACTATAAAGTGCCGACTGAGAAATCTTTCTTCCAAGAAGCTCAAAAAACTTCTTTATTACTTTTAAAGCCTTTTCATCTCCCTTTTTAGCAAGTTCGGTAATCTCTTCAGGTTCAAAAATTTTTCCAAAATAGAATTCATACCAATAACTAATTGCCCTTCCTGATAAAGCCTTTTCCCAACTAAGTTCTTCTCCTTTTTTTTCCAAAAACTTTAAATAATTAAATTCCTCTTCGTTTAAGGCTGGAAAAAATGTGTGTCCTCCTTCTGTTGAAAGTATTATCAATGGATTTTCTTTTATAAGTATTGCCTCACCAAGCCCTGTTCCAGGAGCAACAAAAACTTTAGGTTCTTTTTTTGTCTTTTTAACTTCCCTTAAACAGAAAATTTCATCTTTTTTTAAAAAAAATACACTTGCAGAAAGTGCAAAGAGATCATTTACAAGAATAACTTTTTCAAAATTAAAAAGTTTTTTTAACTCATTTGCTGAAACTTCCCATCCTAAATTTGTCAGATATGCTTTATTATTAACAACTGGACCTGCAACAGCAAAAACTGCAATAGACAGTTTTTCTTTTAGAGTTACCTCTAAAAAATAAGTTTTAACTAACTCATAAATATTTGAAAACTCTTTACTTTTATAAATTTTTAAATTTTGAAATTTTTTACTATTTTTTTTAACTAAGGCTAATCTTGAATTTGTTGCACCTATATCTGCAATTAAAAACATTAATTACTTTTTTTGCTGTTTTAAAGTTTCATAGTGTTTATCAAAGAGTTCAATAATTTTTTGAGTAACATCTAAATGAGGGGAAACATGATAGATTCCTGGTTGATTTTTTTCTAAAATGAGATCATATTTTTCCCTACTAACAAACTCATCTATAACCTTTTCAAGTTCCTTAAAAACAGGATCTAACATCTTTTTTTCGTATTCTTTCATTTCGTATTGTGCATCTTCTTGCATACTTCTAAGTTCTCTTAACATTTTTTGATATTCTGATTGTTTTTTTTCTTTTACCTCCTGTGACCAAAGAGAACTCTTTGTTTCTATCTCATCTTTTAAGGCTTGAACTTCTTCTGCCTTTTTTTGTATTTTTTGAGAAAGCTCATTATATTTTTGCTGTAACTGATTCATTACTTCTTGACCATACTTAGAAGTATTAATTATTTTTTTTATATCTATTACTCCTATTTTTAAAGTATTTTGGGAATAAGCAGTATTAACCAGTCCAAAAAGAATAACCAATACAAGCAAAATTTTTAAATGGGTTTTTTCCATCTTCCATACCTCCTTTTTAAGCTTTATTTTATAATTACAAAATCTACTCTTCTATTAAGTTGCCAACACTCTTCGTTACTTTCATTACAAAGTGGTCTTTCCTTCCCAAAACTTATGGTATTAATTCTTTCTTCATCAATTCCAAGTTTAACAAGAACTTTTTTTACCTCTAAAGCTCTTTTTGCTCCAAGAGCCATGTTATATTCATTTGTTCCCCTTTCATCACAATTCCCCTGTAGTTCAACCTTTATGTTTTTATGTTCTAAAAGATACTTTGCGTTAGCTTTAATCCTATCCCACATATCATCTCTTATTGAATATTCATCAAAATCGAAAAATATGGCAAAAAGTGGAGCAGAGCCTCTTCCATAAAGTTTTAAATATTCTTTATCCTCTTTTTTAAGAGTAATTTCCTCGGGTTTAAAAGCTTCTGTAGCGTTGGTAGTTTCCTTTAATTCTTCTTTTTGAAGCTCTTCCATTTTTTCAGGCTTTTTAATTTCTTCAGGCTTTTCTACAGCAGAAGGTGGAGTTAAAACAACAGGAGGAACTTCTTTTTTTGCACAGCTAAATAAAAAAAAGCTCAAAAAAAACAGATATAAAAACTTTTTCATTTGAATCCCCCTCAACTATAACCAGTTAAATCTAATTCTATTAAAAAATCTCCTAATAAAAATTCCAATTCCTTTCTAATATATCCATTTATTAAATAAAGTAAAGTAAGTTCTTCATTAATAGTTTGAGTAAGAAGTGCATATTCTTCAGGGGAAAAGAGTCTTAAAAGTCTGTTGCAAAAGTATTCTCTACAAAGATAAGGTCTTGCAAAGATTTTACATCCTGTAGGACTCACAAAAAAACACCTTCCTGGAACTTCTCTTTCCTTAGGAATCTCAACATTAAAAAACATATTTATGAGTAAAATGTTTATAGTAACCTCATTTTCAAGCCCTGCCTTACAGCATCCAGTATTTTCAATTGCAGAACAAATATAACACTCTTCAAAACTTCCAAGCTCTTCCATAAGTTTATTTGATTTTTTTATAGCTTCTTCGTAGTCTTTTAACTTTTTTAAAAACTTTTCGTCCTTATAAAAATAGTCTTTCCAGTCAATAAAAAGTTCCTCAGCTATTCTAATTTTTTCCAAAATAAGAGAAGTTGGATCAGGATCTATAACCCTTAAGTATTTTAGTTTTTTCAACATAAACTTTCCTATAAAAGTTTTTAAAAATATTATAATTCTAAAAAGTAATAAATAAAATAGAAATTGTAAAAAAGCGGTTTATATAAACAAAATTTTAAAAAATAAGTAAACAAGGTAGTTTTAAAGGTTTAGATTTTTTGAGAAAAGGCATTTAAATTGGCTTAAATTTTGTGTAGAAAGTTCAAAAGTTTTCTACAAAGTTTTGAACATATTTATGCTTTGGATTTAAACAAACTTATTGAAAAAAACAACGCAAAATTTATAATTCTCAATATGAAAAAAATTCTTATTGTAGAAGATGATAGAGCACTTTCACAAATTCTTCAAATAGCTTTAAAATCAAAGGGTTACGATATAGATATCGCTTTCGATGGTTTAGAAGCCATTAAAAAATTAAATAAAAATTCCTATAATTTAATAATTCTTGATATAAATCTTCCAAAACTTTCTGGATTTGAGGTTGCAAAATTTGTGAAAGAAAATGAAAAGACAAGAGATATACCTATAATTATGCTTACAGCTTTAGGGCAAGATGAAAACATTAAAAGAGGCTATGAATTTGGTTGCGAAGACTATATAACTAAACCTTTTAATCTGGAATACCTATGTTTAAAAATTCAAAAATACTTAAAATAATTTTTTTGATTCTTTTTATGGGAAATTTTCTGTGGAGTTTTAATCTATACGGAGATACTCTAAATTATGATCAAGCAATAGAGAAGGTTAAAACTGCTATTCAAAAAAGGGATTTTAGCGAGGCTGAAGCTTTACTCAGAGCTTTAGATCAGGTTTATCCCAATAACTCAGAAGTTCTTTTCCTTTTGGGTGAAATTTTATTCTGGCAAAAAAGATATGATGAGGCACTAAATTATTTGTTAAAGGCTTACGAAATTAGTAAATCTGAAGAAATTAAAAAGGAGATTGAAAAGGTTGAGATAGCTAAAAAGTTAGATGAGGCAAAAAGTTTTGAAAATAAAGGTAGATTAAAGGAAGCAAAAGAAATTTATTTATCTTTATTTGAAAGTGGTAAAAATCAATACGAAAGTGGTTATAATCTCGGAATGATTTATTTTAAAGAACACGATTATGAAAAAGCAGAAGAGGTTTTTAAAAAACTTATAAAGCTTTATCCAGAAGATCTTGGGTTTAAAGAGCTATATCTTGAGGGGCTGATATTAAATAGAAAATACGAAGAAGCAAAAAAATATCTTTCAAAAGAGACTGAAGAAACCGTAAAAGTGATGAAAGAGAGAAGACCAGATCTTTTTTGTAGATTAAAAATAAATTATATTAAGCCTTTTTATGCCTTTTATAATTTATCTCCCTCAGGAAGAAAATCTGAAATGGAATACGGTATTGAGCTATCTCAAAGAATTAAAAACTTTTCTCTATTAGCAAAATTAAGTAATGTTGAAAGATTTGGACTTAAAGATACGCAACTTTATCTTGAACTTTATCCACCCCTTGGTAAGGGAAGATGGGGATATTTAAGTTTTTCTTTTAGTCCAGATGCAAGCTTTTTACCGAGAACGACCTTTGGAGGAGAAATATTTCAGACTTATAAAAATTTTGAGTTTTCCCTAGGTTACACTCACATGAATTTTAAGGATTCAAAGGTTGATATCTTTTATCCAGGATTAATCGTTTATCTACCGAAAGATATTATTTTAGAAGAAAAGTATTACTATGTTCCAAAAACTAATACTTATTCACTTGTAAGCTCTTTGAGTTATGAGCTTATGTGTAAGTTCTGGATAAAATACGGTTTTGGATTTGGAAATTCTGCTGAAAGATTAACTGCATATGGAGATCTTTTGAAATATACTACTTACTTTCATAAAATTGAAGGTGAGTATAGAGTAAAAGATTATCTAAGTGTTGGTTTAGAGGGTTTGTATGAGCATCGCGATAAATTATACAATAGAAAGGGATTAAACTTATTTTTAAAATACTGGTGGTAAAATGATATTATTTACAGATTATATAGACAAAGAAGTTCTTAAAAATGCATTAATTTTTTTTATTCTTATTATAGGAATAATAAGTATAATACATTTTTTATTACTTCTTTTACATAAAATTTACATAGAAAACAAGGAACGAAAAGTAAAAGATTTAGAAAAAATATACATAGATAAAATTTTTAATATTATTTACCAAGGAGAAAAAACAAACGAAATTAAGATTTCATCATCAATAGAGGCTGAGGCCCTAAGCAATGTGATTAGTTCATTTGTTATTAACCTTACAGGTGACTTATTTTATAAGGTTATTGAAATAGCTAAAAATTCAGGGCTTATTGAATATTATCTTAAAAGAGTTAAAAGTAGAAACTGGCTAACAAGACTTGAAGCCTTAGAAAGACTTGGATATTTAAAGCTAAATGAATTGAAAACTTTATATTTAGATTTAATTAAAAGAGAAAAAAATTATTATGTAAAATTACAAATTCTTTTAAACCTTAGTTTTATTGCAGATGAAGAGATATTAAACCTCTTGATTGATGAATTAAATGAATTAGATCCTTTGTCATTAAAGTTTGCAGAGCATCTATTTCTAAATGTAATTAATTCATTTAGGAGTCAAAACAAGGAAGTAAATTTTATTCAAACTTTAGAAAAAACTATCTTTGACGAAAAAATTTCAGATGGCATTAAAAAAAGCATGATTCATGCCTGTGGATTAAGTCAATTATATTTATGCAAAGATCTTTTACTTAAGGCTTTTGACTCATTAAATGGAGACCTAAAGATAGCTTGTATAAGAACGCTTGGTAGATTAGCAGTTTCTGAGGTTTGTGACCTTATAGAAAAAACTTATGATTCTGAAAATTGGGTTTTAAGAAATGTTTCTATGCAGTTTTCTTATCTTTGTAAAAATGCAACTGATATTTTAGAAAAGGGACTTCAAGACTTAAACTTTTATGTAAGAAGATCCGCAGCTTTAGCTCTCTGTAAATTAGGAGAAAAGGATAAAAATAAGCTTCTTAGATTTATTGAAACGACAAATGATAAATATGCTAAAGAAATTGTTTTATATGTTTTGAAAAGGATATGCAAGTATGCTTGAAGCTTTAGCAATCTTTTTTACTTTTTTATTTGGTGTCCAGATCGTAATATTTATTTATTTCCTAATTGTTAACGGTATTTATACTCTTTTTGGAATACTTTCTATTAAAGAGCTATATTTAAATTTAAAAATTTCAACAGAAAGAAGAATTAGAAACATATTATCTTCAAGAGCATTCTATCGTCCAATAAGCATCATTGTCCCTGCTTACAATGAAGAGGAAACTATTGTTTCTAATGTAAGAGCACTACTTAGTTTACACTTCCCAGAATTTGAAATAATTGTTGTGAATGATGGTTCTACGGATAGAACCCTTGAGCTATTAATAAATGAATTCAACCTAATTCCCCTTCCACCTTCAATAAGACTTGTTTTAAATCATAAACCAATAAAGGCTTTATATGCCTCAATAGATTATCCAAACTTAATTGTAGTTGATAAGGTTAATGGTGGAAAGGCAGATGCCTTAAATGCTGGCATTAATGTGTCCCAGTATCCTTTAATTTGCTGTATTGATGCTGATTCAATTCTTGAACCAGATGCCTTACTTAGGGCATCAAGAATTTTCTTTGAAGATAAAGAGGTAATAGCAACAGGTGGTATTATTTTGCCGTTAAACGGAGTTAAGGTTGAAGGCGGTGCTATAGTTGAAGTGAGAACTCCAGGAAAACTCATAGAGCTTTTGCAGTGTGTGGAATATACGAGGGGTTTTCTTACTGGTAGAACTGGCTGGAGCATCTGGAAAGGACTTCTAATAATTTCAGGAGCCTTTGGAGTTTTTAGAAAAGATATGGTAATGGCTATCGGTGGCTACAGACATACCGTGGGAGAAGATATGGATTTAGTCGTTAGACTGCATAGGTACTGTTTAGAAAATAAAATTAAATATAAAATCGTTTTTATTCCAGATCCAATATGTTATACTCAAGTTCCTTCAGATCTAGCATCTCTTTTAAGACAGAGAAATCGCTGGCATAGAGGACTAATAGATTCTCTCAGATACAATAAAAAGATGTTCTTAAACCCTAAATACGGAGTTGTTGGTTTAATTGCCTTCCCATATTTTTTCTTTGTAGAAGCTATGGGTCCCATAATTGAATTTACCGCTTACCTTGCCTTCGTTTTGTTTTACTTTTTCGGATTTTTAAGTAAAGAGTTTGCCTTTTTATTTTTTGTTCTTGCCTTTGTCTGGGGTATGTGGATAAATATTAGCTCTATTTTCCTTGACAATTTGGTCTACAAGCGCTATTCATCTTTAAAAGACATCTTTAAACTTTGCTTAGCAGGTATTATGGAATTTTTGGGTTACCGTCAGCTTATTGCAGCAGAAAGAATTATTGCAACCTTCCAGGTTTGGAGAAAAGAATGGGGTAAACCAAAAAGAGTAAAAATAGAAGATGAAGTATCTTTTAAAGTTTCTCAATAATCTTATCTATCTTTTTCCGAGAATTTTGATTTATGCTATTTTTATTCTCTTTCTTATAATTTCATTTTTAGTCTACTTCTCTTACTTTGAACCCTATCTTTATCCGCTACATCTTTTAAAAGGAAAGGCTGAAATAATTAGCGAAAATGTAATTATTGGTCCCTACCCAGAAAAAAGCGAATTAAAAAGGTTAAAAGAAAAATTTAAAATTACTACTGTGATATCTCTTTTAAATCCAAACTTACCACAGGAAAAATCACTTTTAGAAAAAGAAGAAAAAATAGCTAATGAGCTCGGATTAAAACTATATAATTTTCCATTAGAATATTTTAATTTAAATAGCGAACACAATAGAAAGGTCTTATCAGAGCTTAAAAATTTTATTAAAGAGCATCCAAAGGAAAAATTTTACATTCATTGCTACTTAGGAAGACATAGAATCAAACTTATTAAGGAATTTTTAAAATGAAAGAGAAAAAATTCTTATATATTGCGCTATTAATAGCAATTTTTATTGCTATAGTAATTATGATTTATCACAGCAGAAATCCAGATCTATCCTTTGTTTATAATCTAAAAACTAAAGAACTTATAAAGGCTAATTACATAAAAGGAGAAGACTTTACATTTGAAGACCTTTTACATGTAGGCATTTATACTTTAAATTATAAACACGAAAATTTATTAGCCTGGAAAAGAATTTTAAAAACTACTGGAGTACCATATAAGATATGTAAAGATTTAAAAAGTTGTCTAAATACCAAAATTTTAATTTTATTGAACGACATAGATAAGCCTGCTGTTATTTTAGATGAGGAAGAGAGGTTAATCAAAAGCTATGTTTTTAATGGAGGGATAGTAATAGGGGATGGGATTTTTTCGATAAAATATGGAAAATTGAAAGACCTTTTTGGTTACAGAGATTATAAACCTTTAAAAGGACGGAATAAACTCATTTTTAGAAAGGATTTTCAATCTACCTATTTAGATGAGAGAGAAGAAAGGGAGTTAAGCTTATCAAATACCAAGGAAAGTATCTGGACAAACGGTATAGTCCTTGGGACTGCCAAAGAATTAGCCTATTTTGACGACAAAATGCCTGCAATTACGGAGAACTCCTTTGGCAAAGGGAAAGCTATTCTTTTAGGCTTTTCAGCCTTTGATTTGACCTTAAGAAATCTTTTAAATAGAGATTTTCAAGCCAATAAAAAATATATCAATAACTTTGAACCTTTATCAGACATCCTACCTTTATTTATAAAAGACTTATACGAAAAAGTATATCCCATTGGTCTTACATTGCATACTGCTCCATATGGGTATAAGGCAACTTTAATTATTTCTCACGATGTTGATTCAGTAGATGCTTCAAAAAATTTAGTTGAATTTGCAGAACTTGAGAAAAAATTAGGGATAAGGGCAACCTTTTTTGTCCAAACTAAATATCAAGCTGATTATTACGAAAAACCCTTTTTTGATGAAAAACTAATATCTATTTTGCAAAACCTATACAAAGAAGGGTTTGAAATTGGGTCTCACACGGTTATACACACCAAACTCTTTCCTAAGCTACCTTTCGGGACTTGTAAAGAGGTTTATCCTCACTACAATGCAAAAGTAACAGGTAAATATGAGGTTGCTAATAATCCTACCTTATGTGGGGAACTTAAGGTTTCAAAAAATCTTCTGGAAGGAGCTGATATTAAAGTTGAGTCATTTAGACCAGGAGAACTTGTCTATCACTATGACCTTCCTGAGGCTTTAGAAAGGCTCGGATACAAGTTTTCTTCAACCTTTAGTGCTGAAGATGTATTAACTTATTTTCCTTATAAGCTTCTTTACAAAGATTATTCTAATGAGAGTTCAATTATTGAAATTTCAGTTTCTCTTGAGGATGAAAAGCTTCCTCCTCTTTATTTTAGAGGAAACTCAGCTTTAACCCTTTTTAAAAAGATTTATAATAATGGAGGAGTAATGGTAGTTCTTATACATCCAGATTTAACCTGGTGGAAAATAAAAAACATAAAAATAAAGTCTTTTTTAGAAAAATTTATAAAAAAGATTCCCAAGGACACCTGGATTACAACTCTTTCTAAAGCTGGTCATTTCTGGGAGGTAAGAGAGGCTATTAGATTTGGATACGAACTAAAAGAGAATAAACTAATTCTTAAAATCTATTCGCCTGAGGAAGCAGAAGGTATAACCTTTAAAAAGAATTCAGATTTTAAAATTTCTTCTACTTATAGCAATGTTATTATTAAAAAAGACTTTATTGTATTTCAGAAAATACCAAAAGGAATTTCTCAATGGGAATTTACTATTTTATAAGAATATTTTTTGTTGTTGTCTTTCTTTCAAGCTGTGCGGTAATTAAAAAGGAGGTTTCTATTCCCTATCCCCAGGCAAAGGTTGACTTTGAACTTTTGGAAAAAAGCGACTATGTAGAAATAGTTTATGAAAATGGAAACTTTTCTTACATAAGCTATTTGAAAGAGGAACCTAAAAAAATAGAAAAAATTGAGTTTTGCAATAAGGATGAGCCGATTTTCCCACTTAAAAAAGGTATTTACATATGGAGTTTTAATAAAGTTTTTGGTAAAGAAAAGGAAATTATTAATGAGTTAAAAACCTTGGGAATTAATAAAATTTATATCCAAATTGATGATAATTTAGAAAAATTTTTATCTTTTCTTGAAGTTGCAAGAACAAATGATATAGAAGTTTTTGCTGTTGATGGAAGTCCCGATTACATTAATGACCCAGCTCCACTTTTTAATAGAATTAAAAAGGTAATTGAGTTAAATCAAAATAAGAAATATTTTTTAGGCATTCATATAGATGTAGAACCCTATCTTTTAAAAGACTTTAATATCAATAAAGAACTTTATGCGAAAAAATATGTTAATTTAATAAAAAAAATAAAAGAAATTACGGCAAATAAAATAAAGTTAAGTATAGTAATTCCCTTCTGGTTTGACACTATTTTTTATAAAGATAAAGTTTTAAGTAAAGATAAAGTTTTAAGCTCAATTGTCATTGATGAAGCAGATGAAGTAGTTATTATGAGTTATAGAACAAATCTGGAAGAGATTTTAAATTTAGCCTTGAATGAATTATGTTATGGAAGTAAAGTTAATAAACCCATTTACCTTGCAGTTGAGGTTAACCCCTTACCAGTGGAAGATCATTATTTAGTAAAGAAAGAAGAGATTCTTAAAAATTTATTAAAAATTGAGAGCAATTACTTTTTAGCAAAATTGCCATCATCAGGTTTAAGATTTTTTGGTTATTATAAAGTTAAACCAGAAAATTTAAGCTTTTATAGAAATCCTGAAGTCTGGGAAATCCTGAAACAAAAAATAAAAATGAGAAGTTTTGCAGGATGGGTCATTCATAGCTACGAGGGATTAAAAGAAAGATGAATCTTGAAGATCTGGTTTCTTCATTAAAAAAAATAAGGCTCTTAATTGGCGAAAAAGACTTTGAAGAAGCTTTTTTAAGAGAACTTGAATCCCTTTTTAAGCCAGAAGAAATTTACCTTCTTTCATTAAGAGATCCTAATGTAGAAGGATTCAAGTTTGAAAGAAGTGAAATAAAAAAAAGTTTCTTACTCAATCTTAGAATTTGATGAAACCTTTAATTTAAATTTCAATAAAATTCAAAAAGCCAAAGAAGGGCTTTTAGAGGAGGAATCCTTAGGGCTTTCTCAAAAAATCTTGGTGTTTTTTCCAGAAGGTCAAACGGTAGTGTTAATTTTAAAAAATGTTAAAAAAACTGAACTTCTTATTCACTTAAAAATCATAGCTGAAATTCTTGCAGTTGTATTACATTCTCACTACTATGTAAAAAAAGCAAAAGAAAAGGATATTAGAAATATATCAGAAAGTTTAGCGGTCTTGGCTCACGAAATAAAAAATCCACTAACTACTATAAAAACAGGAATAGAATTGCTTCTTTCAGATAATTTAGGTGAAGAAGAAAGGAGAAAAATTTTAGAAACTATTAATGCTACTATTATTGAGCTTACAGAAGAAATTGACAACTTAAGTTATAAGGCTTTCAAAGAAAAAGAAAGTTTTGAAAAAATAAATATAGCAGAGCTTTTCAGCGAGATTATTGAAGAAGTAAAACCACTATCAATTAATAAAAAAGTAGAAATTATTATTAAACCAAAAGAAGTAGCAATTTCAGGAAATAAATTTAACTTAAAAAAGGCTTTCTTAAACTTGATAATAAATGCCATAAAGTATAACAGAGAAGGAGGAAAGGTTTTTATAGAGGTTGATGAAAAAGGAGGAAAGGTTTTAATAAAAATAAGAGACACAGGAATTGGAATCCCTAAAGAAATTCAAAAAAAAATATTTGAAAAAGGTTTTAGAGGCTCTCACGAGGGTATTTCAGGAACTGGGTTTGGGTTATACATCGTCAAAAAGATTGTGGAAGCCCATCAGGGAAAAATAAAAGTTAAGTCAGAACCAGGAGAAGGAAGCGAATTTACAGTAATACTTTCTAAGGAAATAAAATCTTATAAACCCTTTTATTTTGTTTTTGCAATTATAATTCTCATTATTCTTGTATTACTTAATATTTATCCACTAATTCCCTATAAACCAGAACTTAAACAATTACCAGAGATGATAGCCTACAAAACTATATCTGATAGCCTAATAAGAATTAAAACTACAGAGTCAGAATATGATTGCAGTTTTAGAAAAACTCTATTTACGAAAAAGGACAAGGTTATTTGCGAAATGAAAAAAGGAGAAATCAATACTGATCTTAAAAAGACCCATATGGAAATTAAAACACCATTTATAAATCTCAAAAATATAGGAACATCTTTTGATTTATTTGTAACTGATAAGACCGGACTTTCTGTTTTTGAAGGTATATTGGCAGGTAAAAATACCTCTTTTAAAGAAGGACAAGGAGCTATTATTCAAAAAGATATAAAGATTCTTCCTTTATTAGAGGCAGTAAAAGAGGTTAAAGCACAGAATCTTGAGAATGGAGCTTTAGAGATATCCTGGAAAGAAATAATAGGAGCTAAAGAATACGAAGTAATACTTTCTGAAGATCAAGAATTTTTCAAAATTATTAAGGTTTTAAAGACAACAGAACCTAAAATACTGCTAACTATTCCAAAAGATGGATATTACTATGTTAGAATCTATGCTATTGATAGAGAGGGCTTAAAAGGATTTCCTGCTACCAAACAGATTGTTAATTTTTATCATTTAACCTTAGGAAGGAAGTTAAGAGAAAATGAGAGATTTGATGAAGCAATTAAAGAGTTTGAAAAGTCTTACGAAGATTTTAATAAAAAGGAGGTTTTGCCTTTATCTGAAATAGCCTGGACATATTACATAAAAGGTGATTTTGCAAAAGCAGAAATAAAATATAAAGAAGCTTTTAAAGTAAAAAGAAGAATTGAGGACTTAAATAGACTTGCCAGAATTTATTATCATCAGGATAGACTTAGTGAGGCAAAGGCACTTTATAACGAAGTCCTAAATAAAGACTCACAAAATCTTGATGCTCTGTGGGGGCTTGCAGAGGTCTTTGTAAAAGAGAAAAACCTTATTCAGGCTGAAAGGTATCTTGAAAGAGTAAAAAGTCTTGATAATACCTATCCACTTTTACACTATACCTATGCCAGGCTTTATTTGTTAAAGGGACAAAAGGAAAGGGCTATAGAGGAGCTAAAATTAGAGTTAAAAATTCATCCTAATTCCTATGAAACTAAACAACTTTTAAGTGAAATACTAACTAAGTAATTTATAGTTTTTATTTAGACAAAATTATTAATAACGGAATTGAGGAAAGTTGTAAAGTTATAGAAACCAGAATTAGGGTATAAATAGAAAAGTCGTAAAGTAAACCTAAAAGAGTGCTTCCCATAAACCACAAAAATCCGTAAAGGGCATTAAAAATTCCATAACCAGTTGCCCGTTTTTCTTTTGGTGTAAAAAGTGAAAGAGCTGCTCTTCCAATAGATTCCTGAGCTCCTAAGCCAATTCCCCAAAAAATTACGCCCAATAAACTAAGGTAAAAATTTCCAAGAAAAACGCAAAAAGGAAATAAAGAAGATATAATAATTGAATAAATTAAAACTTTAAATCCCTTTTTATCAAAGAAATATCCAAAAATTAATGCACTTATTGCATCAACTCCCATAGCTAAGGCATAAAAAACAGGAATTAATTTATAATCTAAGATTTCCAACTTTTTGAAATGATAGGCTATTAAGGCAAAATCTGCAAATCCTGCTCCGTAAATTCCTATAGCAATGGTATAAAGCCAAAAGCTTTTAGAAAAAGTTTCTGCCTTTATAGAAAAAACTTCTTTTTCGTATTCTTGGGGTTGAGGGCAAAAAAGCCTCGCAATAACGAGAGTAATTAAAGCTAAAATTGCAGGAATTGCTAAAATTAAAAAGGAAATTTTATAACTTTGAGTAAAAAATAAAACTGCAGAGACTATCAATGGTCCTGTAATAGCACCTATTTGATCCATGGCTTCGTGAAAACCAAACCCTTTTCCTCTTCCCAATTTAAAGGTAATGTAAGAAAGTATGGTATCTCTCGCTGGAGTTCTTATAGCTTTTCCTATTCTTTCAGTTAAAACCAATAAAACAGCCTGATACCAGTTTTTAGTTAATGCAAGAAATGGAACAGAAAGCAAATTTATCGTATAGCCTGCAAGGGTGATACCCCAGTATTTTTTAAGTTTATCTGTGAGATAACCAGAAACTAAACGAAGAGCATAACCTATGAATTCTCCCAAACCTGCTACAAAACCAACTACAGTAGCACTTGCACCTAAAATAGCAAGATAAGGACCAATTATACTTCTTGCCCCTTCATAAGTTATGTCTGCAAAAAGACTTACCAATCCAAGAAATATTAAAGGAAAAAACGGATTTATTTGATTTTTTTTATACATTTTTATTTTAATTTATTTTAAAAGGTTAGAATTTTTAAGAATCCACAGAGCATAATAAGTGGTTTCCCAAAAGGAAATCCCTTGGGAATTTCTACCCCATCCTCCATCTTCATTTTGGCAGGATAAAACAAAATTTATCAAATTTTCAAAATTTTTTGGTTTGAGATTATGATAAAACAATACATAGCAGGCATAATAGGCGTTTTCAAGATAAGAAGTAGTGCCTTTAAAGAATCCAAATCCTCCATCAGAATTTTGAGCATTTAAAATGAGTTCTAAATAATCTTTTAAAAAATAATCTTTAGGAATTTCACAATTTTGAAAAATTTTACCAAGGAAATATACATCTCTAACAGTTTTTATTTTTAATTCATCTAAATTTAAAATTTTTAAAATTTTTGACTTTAAATAAGAAATTTCATCTTTTAGATCTAAAATTTTAAAAATTTCTGATAAAGCTTTATAGTCTTTTAAAAAAGATTTTTGCTTTTCATTTTTTTGTTGTAAGAATCTTATGATAAATTCAAAAGAAGATTTGTTAAGAGCTTCTAATAAAAAAAGGCGTTTTAAAAGTTTAAGTAGTAGAGCTAAAGGATATAAACTTAAGGTATTAATCTTTTGTGTTAATAAAAAGGTTTTGTGTTTTTCGCTTACTGGGAAATTCAAAAGATTTAAAATTTTTATAGCAAAATAAGTATCTTCAATAGTTGCGGGAAGAAGCGGAGTTGCTGCAAATCCCCCTTTTTCTTTTTCTCTTTTTAATACAAAGCTAATAGAATCTGTTTTTATTTTTTCAAAAGATTTGTTATACATTTTTGCAAAATTGTATTATTACTGATGTAACTTGCAGTGTTTAAATAATTTATTGCCTCTGATGTGTTGATTTCTTTTAAAGCTTTTGCAATTGCACAAAGTTCAAAGGTGTCTCTATTTTTGCCATCTCCCTTTTATTGTGGAAGAATGGCGGAGACAAAGCTCTCTTTATCAAAGGGAACAAGATCATCTGGTTTTTCTCCAAGTCCTATAAATCTTATGGGTAAATTAAACTTATGAGATATAGCGATGGCTATTCCCCCTTTGGCAGTGCCATCCATTTTAGTGATTATTACGCTATGCACAGGTATAGCTTCAGAAAAATGTTTAGCTTGGCTTATTGCATTTTGTCCTGTTGTAGCATCAAGAACAAGGATAATTTCCTGAGAGGAAGGAGGAACAAGTTTATTCATAACCTTAACCATTTTTTTAAGTTCTTCTATAAGATTATACTTAGTGTGAAGTCTTCCTGCTGTATCAATTAAAATTACATTAATGTTGTTTTTTTGTGCATAAGTTATTCCCTGATAAATAACTGCTCCTGGATCAGCTCCTTCCTGTAAAGCCACTACAGGAACCCCTATTCTTTCTCCCCAGGTTTTAAGCTGATCTATAGCTGCAGCTCTAAAGGTATCTGCAGCAACAAGACAAACAGAGTATCCTCTTTCTTTTAACATTTTTCCTATTTTAGCAATGGTTGTAGTTTTGCCCACCCCATTTACGCCAAGAAAAAATAAGACAGAGGGATTACCCTCTGGTGGGAAGGGTCTATCAGTATCTTTAAGAAAGGTTAAAAGTTGATTTTTAAGAAAGGATTTAAGTTCTTTTGTAGTAAGGGTTTCACCCTGAAGAATTTTTGTTTTAAATGGTTCAAGAAGAGCAAGAGTTGTTTCTACGCCTACATCAGCAAGGATAAGAGTTTCTTCTAATTCTTCTATAGTTTGTAAATCAACGATTTTATCGATTTCAAAGATTTCTGAGAATTTTTGAGAGAGAAGTTCTTTAGTTTTAGAGAGTCCTTTTTTAAATTTTTCAAAAAGACTTTCCTTTTTAAAAAAATTAAACAATTATCTACCACTTCCGAAGTGAAAGATTTTGGTTCGGAGGAGGAGGGATTCGAACCCCCGGAGGGCACTAAGGCCCTCAGCGGCTTTCAAGGCCGCCCCCTTCGTCCACTCGGGCACTCCTCCAATTACAAAATATACTACAAAATAAGCCAATGTAAAGGTAGTGTATAAGTCCATAAGGAAGTTTTTTTGAAGTAATTTAAAGAAATTTTCTAAAAATAAAAAAAATTGGGAATAAACAAAAGAAAAAATAATCTTAAAACAACATATTTATAAATTAAAGACAAAAAAAGAGTTTGAAAAAAGCAAAAATTTGATTAAATTTATTTATATAATAAGGATTTTAGGAGGGGAAAAATGAAGAAGGCACTTTTCCTAATTTTTATTTTATTATTAGGTGTAACAATATTTTTGAGCAGAGGATTTTCTCAGGAGGACAAAAAAGAATGTCCTTTTTTTAAAGCAAGTCTTCATTATTACGCAAACGGTATGGCGCACTGGTACAGTAAAGAAGCTGGCGGAATAGAAAAGCTTACAGGCATACCCTATGACAATCTTTCCTGTAATCAGTGTCATGCAAGAAGCTGTGATAGATGCCATAAAATAGAGAAAGATGGGAAACCAACCTATTCAGTTGAGAAGGCTAAATCCATGGAAAATTGTCTTAGTTGTCATGCAAGGTGTAAAATGTTTTTAGGGATGTTAGAAAAGATGGAAGAAAAAGAGGTTCACTTTTCCAAAGGGCTTAAGTGTATGGATTGTCATACTGCAAGAGAAATTCATGGAGACGGTAAAAAATATGTTTCTATGAGAGAGCCAGGTGCAATGGATACAAGGTGTGAAAACTGTCATCAGAAAAGACCAGAAACCATTTCTCACAAGATTCACAAAGACAAACTTGATTGCACTGCCTGTCATGTGCGTCAGGTTATTACCTGTGCAAATTGTCACATGGACACTCTTCTTAAGGCAGGAAAAAGAGTTTCTATTCCTCTTAGCAATTGGGTATTTCTGGTAAATTACAATGGAAAAGTGGTTTCTGGAAACATTCAGACCTTTGTGGTTAATAAAAATCAAACTTTTGTTATTTATGCACCTTATTTTTCTCATGATGTAGTGAAAAAAGGAAGAAAATGTGAGGAATGTCACGGAACTGATATAGTAAAACAGATTGGTAGAGGAGAAATAGAAATTACACGCGTAGAAAATGGACAATTAACTAATGTAAAGGGAGTCATCCCCATTGTTGAGGGAGTGAAATATAAAAATGCCTATATGGAATATGTAGATGGCAAGTGGATTCCTCTTAAAAATCCAGAAAATCCTATAGAACAATTTGTAGCCTTTGGGAAGCCCTTAACAAAAGAACAGCTAAAAAAATTAATGATGCCTTTTAAAAGTAAAGAGTAAAATTTTTAAAAATAAATTCAAATATAGGGAGAGAACCCCTTTCCCTCTCTCCCTATCGTTAAATAATCTACTAAAGGTTCAAGCTTTATAAAATTCAAAATAGGTGTAATTTAAAAATTGTATGAGGAAGCATTTTCACATAAGGGTCAATGGGATTGTTCAGGGAGTAGGGTTTCGCCCTTTTATTTTTCGTCTTGCAATGGAAAACAATATAAAAGGATATGTTTTAAATGATACCGAAGGAGTAACTATAGAAGCAGAGGGAGAAGAAGAAGCTTTAAAAAGATTTGTAAAAGCAATAAAAGAAGACTTTCCTCCACTTGCTATGGTTCAAGAAATTAAAATAGAAGAAAAAGAGGTTAATCATTTTGATAGGTTTTGGATAGAAAAAAGTAGAACTACAGATAAAAAGATAACTTTTATTCCCCCAGACACCAATGTATGTAAAGACTGCTTGAGAGAATTTTTTGATCCAAAAGATAGAAGATATCATTATCCCTTTATAGTTTGCACTCATTGTGGTCCAAGATTTAGCATAGTAAAAGATATACCCTATGACAGGCACAACACCTCTATGGCAGAATTTGTGATGTGTCCTGATTGTCAAAAAGAATATGAAGATCCGCTTGACAGAAGATTTCACACCCAGCCAACAGCCTGCCCTCTCTGCGGACCAAAGCTATTTTTGTACAAAAATGACAAAACACTTATTTCTGAAGATGTAGATGAGATAGTAGAAAAGGTTTATCAGTATTTAAAGGCAGGACATATTGTAGCGATAAAAGGAGTAGGGGGATACCACCTTGCTTGCGATGCAACAAATGATTCCGCTGTTTTGAGATTAAGAGAAAGAAAGAGAAGACCCTTTAAACCTTTTGCCTTGATGACAGGTTCAATAGAGAAGGTAGAAGAGTTTTTGCACGTATCTCCTAAGGAAAGAGAACTTCTTCTTTCTAAGGAAAGACCAATAATAATCTTAAAAGAAAAAAAGCCATTAGTAAGCAGATATATAGCTCCAGGGCTTACCTATATTGGAATAATGCTTCCTTATACACCTTTTCAGCATCTTTTATTTTCTTTAGATAAAGACTTAATTCTTGTTATGACAAGCGGAAACCTTTCTGAAGAGCCTATATGTTTTAAAGATGAAGAAGCTTTTGAAAGACTTTCTCATATTGCAGATTACTTTGTTACCTATAATAGGGAAATCATCGCTCACAGCGATGATAGTGTGATGTTTGTTATTAATGAGACTCCTTTTTTTATAAGAAGATCTAAAGGGTTTGTGCCAGCTCCTATAATTTTCAAAAAGCCTTTTCCAGTACATCTTTTTGCCTCAGGAGGAGACCTTAAAAACTCCTTTGCTATTGCTAAGGATAAAGTAGTTATTTTGAGTCAATACCTTGGAGATCTGGAATCACCGATAACTCAAAATGTTTATAAAGAGGCAGTAGAGCATTTTTTAAAGGTCTTTGATGTGAAGCCAGAGGTTTTCATATCAGACATGCATCCTAATTATTTCACTACAGCTTTAACTGATTATTTAGCTAAAGGAAAACCAAGGATTAAAGTTCAGCATCACCATGCACATATAGTAGCTGTTATGGCTGAGCATGAGCTTGAAGCTCCTGTTATAGGGCTTTCCTTTGATGGAACAGGATTTGGGATAGACCGTAAAATTTGGGGAAGTGAGTTTTTAATTGCAGATAGAAAAGAATTTAAAAGGGTTGCTCACTTTTCTTATTTTATGCTTCCTGGAGGAGAAAAGGCTATAAAGGAAGTATGGAGAATAGGGCTTTCCCTTCTTTATCAAGCTGGAATACCTAAAGAATACTTGCCTTTTAAGGAGGGGAAACCAATTGATATTATTTTGCAAATGCTTGAAAAGGGATTAAATTCTCCTTTTGCCTGCGGTATGGGTAGGATTTTTGATGGGGTTTCAGCTCTTCTCGGAATTTGCGAAACTATAAGTACTGAAGCAGAGGCAGCTCAAAAACTGGAAGAAACAGCACTTAAAGCGCAAAAGTTTCAAAAAATAGAAATAGAACCAGAAGAAAGAGGAGATGAGATAATTATTTCCACAGAAGAGCTTGTAAGAAAAATAATAGAATTGAAAGAGAAGGGGGTGAGCATTCCTGAAATAGCCCTTTCTTTTCATCATGCAATAATAAATGCAAGTTTTAGAGTAGTTGAAAGATTAAAGGAACTTACTGGAATAAAAAAGGTGGTTTTAAGTGGTGGAGCCTTTCAAAATAGAATTCTTTTAAAAGGTCTCTGGGAAAAACTTAAAAAAGCTGATTTTGAGGTTTTTTTGCCTCAAAAGACCCCTTTAAATGATGGCGGAATAGCTCTTGGGCAAATAATCATAGGGAGAGAAAATGTGATAACTTCTAAATTGCAGAAAATAGTATAAAATAGGACTTTATGAAAATTGGAAGATTTTTTTATGAGAATAAGCCTTTTTTTGGAATAGTAAAAGGAGAAAAGGTTTTTAAAATAGAAAGTCCCTTTTCTTTGATAGAGACTGGAGAAGAATATTTATTAAAAGAGGTTAAAATTCTTTCCCCTGTTATTCCTTCAAAAATTGTTGCAGTAGGGCTTAATTATAGAGATCATGCAAAAGAGCTCGGGATGAAAATACCAGATGAACCCATCATATTTTTGAAACCTCCTACCGCAGTAATTGGTCCAGAGGAAGATATTGTCCTTCCTCCTGAAAGTAAAGAGGTGCATTACGAAGGAGAATTGGCAGTAGTTATAGGAAAGGAAATTTACCGTCCAAAAAATTTTAAAGAGGTTGAGTCTGCAATTTTGGGTTACACCTGTTTTAACGATGTTACCGCAAGGGATTTACAAAGAAAAGATGGGCAGTGGACAAGGAGCAAAAGTTTTAATACCTTCGCGCCCTTAGGTCCTTTTATAGAAACTGAGCTTGATCCAGGAAATTTACATATAGAAACAAGGGTAAATGGAGAAATAAGACAGAAAAGCTCAACCAAGGAGTTAATCTTTAATGTGTTTGAGCTTGTTAGTTTTATTTCAAATATAATGACTCTTTTTCCAGGAGACATAATAGCTACTGGAACCCCTCCTGGAGTGGGGGTTTTAAAAGAAGGAGACATAGTTGAGGTCTTCATTGAAGGAATAGGCACTTTAAGAAATGGAGTAAAGAAAAATGAAGTCTGAAGAAAAAAGCTTTTTACCAAGACTTATAGCCTTTGAAGTGACAAGGAGCTGTAATCTTGATTGTATTCACTGTAGAGCTGCAGCCTCAAAAGGACCATACGAAGGGGAACTTACCACTGAGGAAGTATATAGAATTCTCAAAGAAATAAGAGAGATTTCCCAACCTATTATAATTCTTACAGGAGGAGAACCGCTTTTAAGAGAGGATATATTTAATATAGCTGAAAAGTGCATAGAATTTGGGTTAAAACCTGTTCTTGCAACAAATGGGACTCTTATTGATGAAAAGGTAGCTGAAAAAATCAAAAAATCAGGAATTGCAAGGGTAAGCATAAGTCTTGATGGGGGAGAAGCAAAAACGCACGATGATTTTAGAAAAATGCCAGGAGCCTTTGAAGGGGCAATGAAGGGGATATCTGAGCTTAAAAAAGCAGGCATTCCCTTTCAGATTAATACAACGATTTCAGGAATAAACAAAGATGAGCTTCCTAAAATACATGAACTTGCTATTAAATTAGGTGCAGTTGCCCATCACATTTTTGTTCTTGTTCCAGTTGGAAGAGGAAAGGAAATTAGCAGAGAAGCTCTAACTCCGGAAGAGTATGAAAGAATTCTTAAATGGTTTTATGAACAAAGAGGAAAATCTAATCTTCAGCTTAAGGCAACCTGTGCACCAACTTATTATAGAATCTTGAGAGAAAGGGCAAAAGCTGAAGGGATAAAAGTAACCTTTGAAACCTTTGGACTTGACGCAGTCACCAGAGGTTGTCTTGCAGGAACGGGTTTTTGCTTTATATCTCACAGAGGGGTGGTTCAGCCCTGCGGGTATTTGGAAATCCCTTGCGGAGACTTAAGGAAACAGTCCTTTAAAGAAGTCTGGGAAAATTCAGAGGTATTTAAAAATCTTAGAGACTTTTCAAAATATAAGGGAAAATGTGGCAAATGTGAATACATAAGAGTATGTGGAGGTTGTAGAGCAAGGGCTTATTATGCAACAGGAGACTACTTAGAGGAGGAGCCACTTTGCCTTTATGAACCTATAAGATTAAAAAGAATTCCTGCAAGCTGAGATTTAGGTAAATTCTTAAATTCAAGCTTTTTTTCAGGAGTAAATATTACATAATCAGCAGTATCGCTTCCTGCAGAGCCCAAGGGATTAGCAACCAAATAGTCAAAGGCTTTTTCTTCTTTCTTTTTTTTAGCATAGTTTAAAAGTTTGTTTTTTTCTTCTAAGGCAAAACCAATGGTAATCTGCTTTTCTGTTTTAGAAGCACTCAAAGTTTTAGCTATATCTTCCGTTAATTCCAATTCTATAGTTAGAGGTTCTTTTTTCTTTATTTTACCTTTAAAAGGGGTTTTTGGTCTGAAATCACAGGGAGCTCCTGCAAAGATGGAAATTTCGCATTGAGGAAAAATCTTTTTTGCAACTTCAAACATCTCCTTTGTTGTTTTTACAAAATAAATCTTTGGAAAGGGGATTTCAGAAAAATAGTAAAGTTTTGGGAAAACCTCTTGGAAGGTATCTAATCCCCAGACTAAGTGAACTTCAGCCCCTCTGTAATAAGCTTCTTTAGCAAGAAAAAGAGCCGTTTTTCCTGATGAGGCATTAGTAATAAATCTTACTTCATCTATATATTCTCTTGTTGGTCCACCAGTTATAAGAACCTTTTTTCCCAAAAGATTTTTTTTCACAAAGTGGGCTTTTACCACCTCAAAGATCTCTTCTACTTCTGGAAGTCTTCCCTTGCCAGTTTCTCCACAGGCAAGAGCCCCTTCAGAAGGCTCGTATACAAAATATCCATACCTTTTAAGCTTTTCTATATTTTCCTTAGTTGCAGGATGTTCCCACATAGCTGTATTCATGGAAGGAAAAATGTAAACAGGAGCTCTGGTTGATAATAAGGTTGCAAGCAAAAGCTCGCTTGCAAAGCCTGTTGCAAGTTTGGAAATGAAAGATGCTGTTGCAGGAAGAATTAAAACCAGATCAGGAAACCTTCCAAGCTCAATATGAAGAATATTACCTTCAGCTTTAAAAAAATCTTCATTTGTAAAGGCTTTATTTTCACTTAAACTTGCAAAAAGAAGAGGATTTATAAATTTTTCTGCTCCAGTTGTTAAAACAACCTTAACATTTGCTCCCTCGTGTTTTAGTTTTCTTATAAGCTCACAGACCTTATAAATGGCAATGCCACCACAAACACCTATAAGGATATTTTTATTTTTAAGAGGGCTTGAAAATTCCATAAAAATTTTATTTTTTTACCTGGGTTAACATTACAACTATTCTTAGCTCAGTATAATACCAGCCCTGAGAAATGCTTATAAAGGCTGTGCCTTCAGGTCTTTTGTAGGCTATAAAAATAACTTTTGAAGAAAAGGCTCCCATTTCTTCCCACCCCTGATTTGCCATCTGAACCCTATAAAATTCTACCAAGGATTTTGGACTATAATTTCCTCTAAAAACAAGCATACCGGTGAGGACTTTATCTGTTTTTAAAAGGGCACTTTTTTCTGCCTGATATTCCAAGTCTTTTAAAACAGGAACCAAAGGAACTGGAAAATAAATTAAATCCTTTTTTTCTGTAGTTTTTACCTCTTCAGCCTTAGGAGTAACTACCTCAACCTTTGTATTTTCCTGTGCTGTTTTTTCCTGTGCAAAAGCTACAGAAAATACTAAAAGACTTGATAAAACAATTATTAGAATTTTTTTCATATGCCTCCCCCTACCAAAATTTTTAATTGAAATAACATTATTCAATGTAAAAGAAATGGACTAAAAGTCAAGAGAACTCTTTTTTAAGCCTTCTGAAAAGGGCTTTAAGATTTTTAGAAAATTTAATTCGTTTTTTATAGTTCCTTTTTAATTCGCATTTTACGCGTTCTCTTATGATTTCTAAAGACTCATGATAAAGTATTTTATCTTCTTCATAAACAGGAATTAGAAGATTAGCACTTTTGGGATAAGAGGAAAGATTAACATCTTCTTCTTTTAAAGCAATTAAGTCAAAGAGGAATTTATCATTTTCGTCCCAAACTCTGTAAATACTTTTTGCACCAGGGAGAAGTTCTTTCTTTGGAGAAAGTTTAAATCTTGGTTTTCCTTCGTATTCAACGAGTTTATATCCCATTTCAAAATAGGGAGCATCTTCAGAAACCCCCATTTTTGTTCCCACTCCAAAACCAGAAACAGGCGTTTTTTTCTTTAAAAGTTTTTTAATTTCTTTTTCATCTAAACTACCGCTTAAAAAGATTTGAACATCTTTTAAGCTTCCTTTATCAAGAATTTTTCTTACCTTTTTAGAAAGATAGGAAAGAGATCCGCTATCAATTCTTACGCCTTTAATAGAAATATTATTTTCTTTGAAAAAGTCTTTAAGAGAAACTATCTTTTTTGCAGCTTTTATTGTATCGTAAGTATCAATAAGAAGGATGGTTCTGTCTTTATAGGTTTTGGCAAAGGCTTTGAAAGCCTCTTCTTCAGATGGAAAGACCTCAACAAAAGAGTGAGCCATAGTTCCCACTACAGGGATACCCCAGAGCTTTCCGGCAAGCACATTACTTGTTCCAGAAAAGCCAGCAATATAGGAAGCCCTTGCTACATGAAGACTGCTATCAATTCCGTGAGTTCTTCTTGCAGAAAAGTCAAAAAGAGGAATACCTTTAGCAGAAAGCACACATAACAAAGCCTTTGTGGCTATAAGGGTTTCTATGTGAAGAGTGTTTATAGCAAGAGTTTCTATGATCTGAGCTGAAATAAGGTCACTTTCAACCTCACAAACAGGCTCATTCTCAAAAAATATAGTTCCCTCAGGGAGTGCTCTTATAAAGCCTTTGAAAGAAAAGGTTTTTAAGTAATCAAGAAAGGATGGTTTGAAGATTTTTAGGCTTTCAAGATATTCAAGATCCTCATCTTCAAACTTAAAATTTTTAAGAAGTTTTAAAAAGGGATCAAGTCCTGCAAAAAGGAAAAAAGGTCTATTTTTAGGACGATTTCTTATAAAAAGGCTAAAGACAGCTTTGCCAAAAAGTTCTTTTTCATAGTAAACCTGAGCCATGGTGAGTTCATAGAGATCCAGAAATAGTCCTACAGAAGAATTGAAAATCATGAGACCTAAATCAGTTCAGCCTTGTAAACTTTTTCTAAACGCTTCAAGGCAAAGTTGTGAAACTCTTCGTTAAAGTCTGCCACAGCCTTAACAGGGATTTTGATCTTAAAACCCCTGTAAAAGGCATCAGCAGCAGTATCCATTACGCAAATACTTGTGCAAATCCCTGTTAAATATAACTCCTTTATGCCAAGACTTCTTAAGATGGCTTCAAGATCGGTTTTATAAAATCCGGAAAAACGGGTTTTGTAAATTACGAGGTCTGTTGAGTCTGGAGAAAGCTCGTCAACTACCTGAGCTCCCTTAGTACCTCTTATGCAATGAGGAGGGAAAGCTGAAAACTCTTCATCTTCAGGACTGTGGGCATCACAGAGATAAATTACTGGATAACCAGCCTCTTTAAATTCCTTTTTGAGTTTTGCTATTTCTGGAATAATTTCTTCAGCAGTTTTGCCACAATAAAGAGCACCTTCAGGTTTAACGAAATCGTTTAGCATATCAATAATGAGAAGGGCTTTCATAAACCTATAAAAATAGACGAAAAATACAAAAAATCAACAGCTCTATCTATTTTCTTACTTTTAAAGATAATTTTTAAGTTCTTCGCAGGGTTAAATTTTGAACACTAAAACTCTGGGTGATTGACATTAGAAGAAGAATCTCTTGACAATATAAAATAAAAGTGTAAAAAGCAAAAATTATTAGAATTAAAAAGTTTTTATAATAAAAAGGAAATTAAAGTGTTAGAAGCTTTCAAAGAGCGTCAAAAAAGAATCCTGGAACTGTTTACAGTTGTAGGAATTCCTTTTATTTCTCTATTTGGGATTTTAAACTTGCTTTACGATAAGCAACTTCTTGGGATACTGGAATTATTTTCGGCGGTAGTTGGTATAATAAATATAATTGTTTATAAAAAAACTTCTAATTATAACATTGCTTCAAGGGTTATGCTAATTATTATAATAGGATTGATTTTAATAACTGTAATTACAGGAGGGTATAAAAATCAAGGAATCTTCTGGATATATGTAATTCCTCCTCTAACCTACTTTTTAAGAGAAAAAAGTTCAGCTTTAAAATGGAATATCTTTTTTGTTTTAGCTGTCCTTATTTCTTATGTAGCTTCAAGATTTGGGCTGATAAAGTTTGCTTACTCCTTTGAGACCATATTTATAGCTCTTTGCGCTTACTTGGGTGTAACATTTTTAGCCTATTTTTATTCACACTTTTTGATGGAGCTATTAGAATCCTTGAAAGAAAAGGCAATTTTTGATCCCTTAACTAAGGTTTACAATAGAAGCTTTGTTCTTACCTATTTGGAGCAGGAACTGGAGAAGATAAAAAGAGAAAAAGAAAAGGAGATGTGTCTTATTTTTATAGACCTGGATGATTTTAAAAAAATAAATGATACCTACGGGCATGTAAAAGGAGATGAGATTTTATCTGAGGTATCAAAGATTTTTAAAAATAACTTTCGTTCCTCGGATATCTTTGGAAGGTTTGGAGGAGATGAGTTTATTTTGATTGTAAACACAGGGAATAAAGAAGCCATAGAAGAGAAATTAAAGTTTATAAAAAATCAAATAGAAAAAATATTTAAGGAGTACAATCTATCGTTAAGTTATGGAATAGTTGTTATACCAAAAGAGACTGTAAATCTGGAGGAGGCATTGAAAATGGCAGATGAGAGAATGTATAAGATGAAAGATAATAAAAACCAACTTGAGGTAAAAAGATGGTTGAAATAAAAACCATTGCCATACCTGTAGATTTTTCTGAGGTATCTTCAGTAATTGCAGAATGGGGGAAGGCACTAGCAAAAAAGCTTGGCGCAAAGATAGTTCTTATCAATGTGATTGAAGATATATCAGCCTTTGATGTAGCTACAGATGCTAAAACACTTCAGGAACTTGAAAAAACCCTTTTAGAGGGAGCAAGGAAATACATGCAAAGCTTTTTAAGTAAGCACTTTTCTGATTTTCCTCAGGTAAAATCTGTTATAACTAAGGGAAAAGTAGTGGAAAAGATAATAGAGGTTGCTAAAGAAAACAAAGCAGATCTTATTATAATGGGAACTCACGGAAGAAAAGGGCTTGATAAAATAATTTTTGGAAGTGTGGCAGAAGGTGTAGTAAAGTATTCTCCTATTCCTGTTCTTACTATAAATCCGTATAGAATGAAAGAGACAAAAAATTAAAGATGTTTTAATAGTTTTTTTGCTGTTTGAGCCTCTTTACTGTTTGGGTATTGAGTAATAATCTTTTTTAGTAGTATTTTGTAAGCTTCTACATCTCCGAGAGCCTTAAAAGCTTGTGCTTGATTAAACATAGCAGTTGGTTTTAAAGGATGCCAACCAGGAAGTTCAATTAGCTTTTGATAATTCAAAATTGCATCTTCGTATTTCTTTTCTTTAAAATAGCTTTCTCCAAGCCAGAAATAAGCCTGCCCTATCCATTTTCCCTTAGGAAATCTTTCAATGTATTCTTCAAAAAGTTTTCTTGCGTTTTTAAAATCTCCTTTTTGATAATAGGAGTATGCTTTCTCATAAAGTTCAGCTTCATTTAAAGGTTTTTCTTCTTCAGGTTTTGGTGGTTGGGTTAAGGTAGCATTAGCAGTTACGGTAGCATTGGTGGTTGTTGTAGCATTGGCAGTTGTTGTAGCATTGGCAGGTGCAGGAGCCATTGGCAATTCTAATTTTTTCTCAAGCTCTTTAACTCTTAGCTCCAAAGCCTGAACCTGGGTAGATAAGTTTTCAAATTTGGTAGAAAATTCTTTTTTTCCTTCTTCTTGTGAAGCCTTGAGATCCTCTAATTGAGAAGAAAGATGTGCCTGTTCAGTCTTAATATCTTCTAAATCTGAGAGAACTTGAGTTTTTATTTCTACCATAAAATCTTTTGAAAGTTTATTTTCTAAAGTGGTTACTTTCTGATTTAAGGCATCAATTCTTTCTTTAAGAGTTTCGTAATCCTGTTGTTGTTTGGCTAAAGTGGTTTCAAGGTTTATAACCTTTATTTTTAAAGTTTGTATTTCGTCCTGTGAGGCTACACATCCTGCAAGCACTATCATAAAAATAATTAGTAAAAACTTTTTCATTTTTAGCCCCCTGCAGTAAATTAGTTTATAATATAACCATGGTTAAGTTTCAAAATTTTAAAAGGCGAGGGACAAGAACTCCATTTTTTCTGGGCTATCAAGCCCGTAAAGGAGTCTGTCCCTCTGTCCCTCCACTCCGAATAAGTTGGTTGGGCTCTAAAGCCCTTGCCACACGGGAGGATGGAGTGAGGGACTATTTCACTAAAACTCCTATAACAAGGAGGTAGCCTATGTATTACATCGGTATTGATGTCTCTAAAAATCAATTCACAACCTGTATCATCAACCAAAAAGCTCAAATTATCAGCCGAAGAACCTTCCCATACTCCCTTGAAGGCTTTCAAGATTTTCTTTCCACCCTTCAAACTCTTAACCCCGTAACTATTATTATGGAATCTTCCAACAGATACCACATCCCTCTTGCTTCCTTTCTCATCTCCGAAAACTTCCAACCCTTCATTGTTAACCCAAAATTCATCTATCAGTTTGCTAAATATCATCAGGCTACTTCTCCTTCTAAAACTGATCCCAAAGATGCCTTTCTCCTTGCTCTCTTTGCCCTCAAAAACCCAGAACTCCTTAAACCTTCTCCCATCCCAGATGATGCTAAAATCATTGCAAGAACCCTCCAAAAACTCACCAAAGACCTTGCTAAAACCAAAACTCAAATCAAAGCCTGCCTCTCCGTCCTTTTCCCAGAACTTGAGAAAAATGTTGAAATCTTCTCTAAAGCTATCCTTACTATGCTTTTTTACCTCCCCTCTGCTAAGGATATCGCAAAAGCACCTCTTAAAAGAATACATCATTTCCTTCTTGAGACTTCTGAAAAAGGTAGAAAACCTTCCATTACTCCAGAAACTCTTAAAACCCTTGCCAAAAACTCTATCGGCATCCCTCATAAAGGTTATGAGACTACTCTTAAAGTTCACATTAAAAAATATTTCTTTCTTCAGGAAGAAATAGCCGAGCTTGAAGCTTTCCTTGATGAAACTCTCAAAAATTGGTCTCCTAAAGAAAGAGAACTTATCAGTTCTATAAAAGGAATTTCTAAAAATCTTGCTAACAGATTTTTGGCTGAGATTGGAGATATTAAAAAGTTTAGCAAGGCTTCCAAGCTTATAAAGTATGCTGGGCTTGACCCAGTAATAAAACAATCTGGAAAATGGGAGAGCCGAAAAGGAATATCTAAGAGAGGCAGTCCTTATTTGAGGGATATTATTTACCAGATGGCTTATTGAGTTAAGAATTGGAACAAAGTTTTTGGGGAGTATTGGAGAAGAAAGAAAAAGGCTTTTGGAAGGAAAGTAAAGGCTATGGACTTTCTTGCAAACAAGCTGATAAGAGTAATTTTTGCAATGTTGAGAAAAGGAGAAACTTTTAAACCTGAATTGGTTGCTCCTTCTACAAGAGGAATAAAGCATATTTCGGTGGAAGGTGTTTGCCATGTTTAACATTTTTCTACCCTATTTTCCTAGTTGACTCCTTTTGTTTTTAAATAAATTTCTATCTCTTCAGTTAAATCTAAAGGCAGATTTTCAGAGTCAAAAGTAATTTTTTCCTCACCAAGATATTTTAAAGTGTAAACGATTAAAGGCAACTCTCTTTTTACTTCTTCTTCTCTGATTTTTTTAAAAAGCTTATTTTCTTCTCCTTCAAGTTTTTTGAGACCAGATAAGTGGTATTTAAGAAGTTTTTTTTCTGTGTTTTCCCAGAGAGGCAGGAATTCGGGAGTTCTTAAGGAGAATCTGAAAAAGCTGAGTGCTGGACCTTCGTCAAGTTCAGGGGTTACAAGATGCATCATTGCTCCGGTTTCACATGCTCTTGCACTTATGAGTTGCCACATAACCTCCTGCCAAGAACCTTTTGGTCCTCCTGGTAAAGCTGGATGAAGATTGATAAGCTTTAAAGAATTACAAAATTTTGGAGAAACAATCCACATATATCCTGCAAGCACCCCGAAATCTATTTCATCTTCAAGCCTTTTTAAAACCTCATCATGATAAAGCTCTCGCCAAAGCTCTTTGTCCTTTTTTCTAAGCTCAGGTTCAAACCTCAAAGCAGAAAAAGAAATTACCTTAAGCCCCATTTCTCCACGAGCCATCTCTATTAGTCTATCCGAAAAAAATCCCTCTCCAGGCTCTTTACTTATAAAAACATAAGCTATTTTTAAAGGCAAAAAACCCGATTTTATCTCCGAATATACTATTTTTAAAAGCTCTATAGCTGCTTCATCCCTTCCTGTGGTGAACCATCCTATATTTTTAGATTTCATAGTAAAAACCTCCAAATTCAAAGTTTATTCCATGAGGTTTTGGGATAAAAAATTCAAAATACTGATAAATGGCAAATCTATCTGTCATCCCAGAAATATAATCAGCAATAATTCGTTCTTTTGGGGTATTAGGAAAGATTTTGCTTGCTTTCTGAAAATATTCTATTTTTTCAAAATTTTTAAAGTAAAACTCAAAAAGGGAAACCAAAATTTTTTTTGCCTTTTCAAATTCTTTTCTTACAACCGGAGAAAAATATATTTTTTCAAATAAAAAATCTCTTAGAATTGTGAGAGCTTCCAATGACTTATCATCCATAAGAATGGTTTTTTCATTTGCTTCTTTAGTAGTTAGAATAACGCTTTTTACTAAAGTGCTTATTCTTTCAGAATGAGAAACTCCCAGCCTTTTTTTAACAATTTCTGGAAGGTCATCTATAGTGATTAAGCCAGCTCTTATGGCATCGTCAATATCGTGATTCACATAGGCAATTACATCCGAAATTTTTACCACTTCAGCTTCCAAAGTAAGAGGTTTGTCTTTTTCGCAGAGAATAGGTCCCCTCCCCTTTGAATGGTTAAGGATTCCATCTCTTACTTCTAAGGTTAAGTTAAGTCCTTTTCCGTCTTTCTCTAAAACATCAACAACTCTTAAGCTCTGTTCATTATGTTTAAATCCTTCGGGCAAAAGTTCATTTAACACTTCTTCTCCTGCATGTCCAAAAGGGGTGTGCCCGAGGTCATGCCCAAGAGCAATCGCCTCTGTCAGGTCTTCGTTTAATTTTAAAGCCTTAGCAATGGTTCTTGCAATCTGAGCTACCTCTAAGGTATGGGTAAGTCTCGTTCTATAGTGATCACCCTTTGGTGCAAGAAAAACTTGGGTTTTATGTTTAAGGCGTCTAAAGGCTTTGGAATGGATAATTCTGTCTCTATCTCTCTCAAAACAGGTTCTAATCTCACATTCCTTTTCCGGACGAATTCTACCTTTAGAATATTTTGCTTTTGCTGCAAAGGGAGAAAGGATTTTTTCTTCCAGGTTTTCCTTTTCTATCCTTATAATTTCATTTAGCATCTTCCACTTTTATTTCTAAAGTTTTAGTAAAACTATTTATAAAAGGAGTTCCTACAATTAGCTTTATTCCATCTGATGCAAGCAGTCTGTTAAAAAATATAGCAGAAAGCTCTTTATCTCCGTTTTTCAAAACCAGTTTTGAGTGTTTATCTTTTAATACTTTTAACTCTTTTATCTCAAAATTTTTAAGAAGAAGTAGAGGAGGTAGATGCCCTTCTCCATAGGGATGAAGGTTTTCAAGGGCAAAAAGGTTTTCTTTGTGTAAAAGCTCGCTAAGACTTGTTTCAGCATCAATATAAATTAAACTTTTTAAAGGTTTTTTATCCGTATAGTTTTTGAGAATCTCAGCTAACCTCAACTTTAAATCAGGGATAAGGTTTCTGTCCATTTTGAATCCAAGGGCATATTTATGTCCGCCAAACTGAATTAAAAGGTCTTGGCACTGAGAGATTACTTCTAAAAAGTTTATCTCAGAAGGAGATCTTACAGAACCATAGGCTATTTCGTTTTCTTCAGAGATAACTACAACAGGTAAATTGTAAAGGTTCTTAAATCTGTTAGCAATAAGCCCAAGCAATCCCTTGGGTATGTTTTCAAAGGTTAAAAATAAAAACTTTGAGTCCTTTGAAAAGGCATCAGTCTGTAAAAAGGCTGATTTTACGATTTCTTCTTCAAGAGCCTGCCTTTCTTGATTAAGGGAATCTATTTGAGAAAGTCTTTTTTCTGCAGTAAGTCTATCTGGAGACAAGAGAAATTCAAAAACTACTTCAGGTTTCCCCATTCTTCCTGCAGAGTTTATTTTTGGAATAATCCTGTAAGAAATGTCTTCTTCAGAAATTCCATATTTCAGTTCGGCACTTTCAAGTAAAACTTTTGTGGAAGGAAAAAAGGGATTTAAAAGATCTCTAAAGCCAAAAAAGGTGATGAGACGGTTTTCTCCTATCAAGGGAACCATATCGGCAAATGTTGCAAGTGCTACAAGTTCTAAGTATTTTCTTAAAAAGGGAGGTTCTTTTTGTGCAAAAAAACCTTGAGAAAGTAAATAAGTTCTTAAAGCCCTTATCAAAGCAAAAACAACCCCTGCGCCACATAAATGATATAAGGGAGAAGAGGGAGAAGTAAGTTTTCCAGTTATAGTTATAGTTTCTGGTTTATTGATTATTTCGTGGTGATCTGTGACTATTACATCTATACCTAAGGCTTTGGCAGAATTTACTGTGTAATAAGCAGATATTCCTACATCAACGGTAATGATAAGACTTACCCCCTTTTCTTTAAAGTAGGGTAAAAACTTTGCGTGAAATCCGTATCCTTCAAGGTCTTTACTTGGTATTAACCACTCTATGTGGGGAGTGAAATCTTTTAAAAAGTGGTAAAGAATAAAAGAGCCTATAATTCCATCTGCATCTGAATCGCCGTAAATCCCTATTTTTTCTTTTCTCTTTATGGCTCTTGCGATGCGTTTAACTGCAAGCTTCATATCAGGAATAGCAAACGGATCTGAAAAGTCAGAAAGCTGAGGATACAAAAAAGAATAAGCTGATTTTATGTCTGAAAAACCTTTGTTTATAAGAATTTTTGCTAAAAGAGGGGTAAAAAAGCCTTTGGTTACAAATTCATATAAAAGTTCCTGGTTTGGAGCTTTGTGAACCCAAAGTCTGGTTGACGCCATATAGATTTTATTGTATCATATCAAGCCTAAAAGTAAAATAAAATTAAACTTAAATAGCTGATGAAAATAAAAGTGCTTCTTACAGGTGGAGCTGGTTACATAGGTTCTCATGTGGCTAAGCTTTTAACAAAAAAGGGTTATCAAGTAAGCATAATTGATAATCTTTATTCTTCAAAAACCTCAAAAATTTACGGAAAACTTTACAAGTTAGATCTTAAGGAAGAAGAGAAGGTTTTAGAAATTTTAAAAAAAGAAAAGCCAGATATAGTGCTTCACTTTGCAGCCTTTATTAGTGTTCCAGAAAGTATAGAAAAGCCTCTTTTATATTACGAAAACAATGTAGCAAATACTATAAAACTTCTTTCCGCTATGAAAAAGGTAGGTATTAAAAATTTTTTGTTTTCTTCATCTGCAGCAGTTTATGGAATACCTGAGAAAGTTCCTGTTTCTGAAACAGCTGAACTTAGACCCATAAATCCTTATGGAGAGACAAAGGCAATGGTAGAAAAGATTTTAAAGGATTTAGCAGAGGCTCAAGAAATAAATTATATTTCCTTAAGATATTTTAATGTAGCAGGAGCTGATCCAGAGGGAGAACTTGGTCCTAATTACAAACAGCCTTCTCATTTAATAATAAGGGCATTAAAAACTGCCAAAGGAGAAATTCCCTATCTGGAAATTTTTGGAACAGATTATCCCACTCCAGATGGAACCTGCATAAGAGACTACATTCATGTAATGGATTTAGCTGAAGCACACATACTTGCTATGGAATATCTTTTATCTACTGGGAAAAGTGAGGTATTCAATTGTGGTTATGGGAAAGGATTTTCGGTAAGAGAAGTCATTTCAGAGGTAAAAAAGGTAACAGGGATTGATTTTAAAGTAATAGAAGGAAAGAGAAGACCAGGAGACCCACCAATTCTTATTGCAGATAACAGAAAAATTAAAGAGGTTTTAAAGTGGGAGCCCAAATATGACACTTTAGAAACAATAATAAAAGATACCTGGCAGTGGGAATTAAAGCAATAAGGGGGATTTATGAAAACAATTTATCAACTGGTAGAGGAGCTGGGATTAAATAAGGAAGAAATTTTACCTTATGGACATTATATAGCAAAGATTGAATATAGAAAGGTTTTGGAAAGATTTAAAAATCGTTCCAACGGGAAATATATAAATGTCACAGCAATAACTCCTACTCCTTTTGGTGAAGGGAAAACCACAACTTTAATAGGTTTAGTCCAAGGGCTTGGTAAAAGAAAAGAAAGGGTGATAGGCACCATTAGACAACCTTCAAGTGGTCCTACTTTTAATATTAAAGGGGGTGCTACAGGGGGTGGCTCCTCTCAGGTAATTCCTGTTGATAAAATTTCTTTAGGACTTACTGGGGATATAAATGCAGTGGTAAATTCTCACAATCTTGCAATGGTTGCTCTTACGGCAAGAATGCAACATGAGGCAAATTACGATGATGAAATTCTTAATAAAAAGGGACTAAAAAGACTAAACATAGATCCTAAGAGAGTTGAAATGGGATGGACTATAGATTTTTGTGCTCAGGCATTGAGGCATATTGTTATTGGTCTTGGTGGTAAAATGGATGGGTATCCTATGGAAAGCAAATTTTATATTTCAGGAGCTTCAGAAGTAATGGCAATCCTTGCGGTTGCCAAGGATTTAAAAGATCTAAGAGAAAGAATAGGGAAAATAGTTGTTGCTTTTGATAAATACGGCAATCCTATAACTACAGAAGATTTGGAAGTAGCTGGAGCTATGACAGCTTTGCTTATTGATGCTTTTAAGCCAAATCTTGTTCAAACCACAGAAGGACAACCAGTTTTAATTCATACTGGTCCTTTTGCCAATGTTGCTCTTGGGCAATCTTCTATTATTGCTGATTATGTAGGGTTAAAACTTGCTGATTATGTGGTTACTGAATCTGGATTTGGAGTAGATATAGGTTTTGAAAAATTCTGGAATGTAAAGTGTAGAATTGCCAAACTTGTTCCAGATGTAGCTGTAATAGTTGTTACTATAAGAGCACTTAAGTATCACGGAGGAGCACCAATTCCCAAGCCAGGAAGTGCAATACCTAAGGAATATTTTGAAAAAAATCTTGAGTGGGTAGAAAAGGGATGTGAAATTCTTTTGCACTGCATAAATATAGTTAAAAAAAGTGGGATTGTGCCTGTTGTTTGTATCAATAAGTTTTTAACAGATACAGAGGAAGAACTGAATTTGGTAAAAAATTTCTGTGAAAGTATAAAAGTAAGAGTTGCTGTTTCTGAACATTGGCTTAAAGGAGGAGAAGGTGCTTTAGAGCTTGCAGATGCAGTTATAGATGCTTGTAAAGAAAAAAAAGATTTTAAATATCTTTACAACTTAAATGAATCAGTTAAAGAAAGAATTGAAAAAATAGCAAAGAAAATTTACGGAGCAGATGGAGTTATTTTTTCTTCCCTTGCTGAAGAAAAGCTTAAAATGATAGAAAAGGATGAGGAAATAAGAAGATTTCCTTTATGTATGGCAAAAACCCATCTTTCTCTTTCTGATGATCCCAATAAAAAGGGTGTTCCTAAGGGATGGCATTTGAGAATTAGAGATATTTTTGTTTACAGAGGCGCTGGTTTTATAGTTCCAATTGCAGGAGAAATAAAACTTATGCCTGGAACAGGTTCAGATCCAGCTTATAGAAGAATAGATGTTGATGTAGAAAAAGAAAAGATAAAAGGGTTGTTTTAAAATTTAGGAGGAAGTAAAATGTCAGCAAAAATCATAAATGGTAAAACTATTTCTCAAGAGATAAAAGAAAAAATTAGAAAAGAAGTTGAGGAGCTAAAAGAAAAATATAACCTTGTTCCAGGTCTTGTTACTATACTTGTAGGAGAAGATCCTGCTTCAATTTCTTATGTTAAAAGTAAACAAAAGACTGCTAAGGAGCTGGGATTTTATTCCGTAGAAGAGAGGCTTCCTGAAGGTATTTCAGAAGAAGAATTAATAAAGCTAATTGAAAAATACAATAAAGATCCTAAAATTCACGGAATATTGGTTCAACTTCCACTTCCCAAGCATATAAACGAAAACAGAGTAATTTATGCTATAGATCCAAGAAAGGATGTAGATGGATTTCATCCAGTTAATTTGGGTAAAATGGTTATAGGAGAGCCCTCACTTTTACCTTGCACTCCACAGGGGATACTTGTTATTCTTGAGAAAATAGATTGTCAGGTTGAAGGGGCTGAAGTGGTAGTAATAGGAAGGAGTAACATTGTTGGTAAACCTATAGCCATACTTCTTATGCAAAAAAGAAAACCAGTAGGTAATGCAACTGTAACAGTTTGTCATACAGGAACAAGGGATTTAATTTTTCACACAAAAAGAGCTGATATTTTAATTGTAGCGGTGGGGAAACCAAAATTTATTACTGCAGATATGATAAAAGAAGGAGCTACAATAATTGATGTAGGCATTAATAGAATTGGATTTACTTCAGAGGGAAAAGCTATTCTTTGTGGAGATGTAGATTTTGAAAGCGTTAAAGAAAAAGCAGGAGCTATTACTCCAGTCCCTGGGGGTGTTGGGCCAATGACAGTTACTATGCTTATGAAAAACACCCTTGAGGCTGCAAAGATGTCTTTGGGAGAAAAAAATGTCTAATGAATTACCAAAAGAAAAATTTGAAGAAGTGGTTTTAAAGTTAAAATCGGGGATAAATTCTCTTAAATCAGGATTAGAGCTTTTAGAAAAGGGATTTAAAAGCTTAGAAGAAAAAATACTTAATAAAAAAATTCTCGAAAATTTGCAAAAAGTGGTTTATGAAGAGTTGGAAATTTCCCAAGAGAAAGTTGGAATAAAGATAGAAAAAATAAAGGTTGAACCAGAATTTACGGTAGAGCATTTAGAAGAAACTTTAGAAGAAAAACAGCCTTTACCAGAAGGTATAGATATAGGAGTTATTTTGGCAAAAAATCTTGGAAAAAAAGTTTTAGCAAGTGCTTCTTTTAACTTAATTTATGCAAAACTTTTAGCAGAAAGTTTCTATAAAATAGCAAAAAGAGAAATACCTTTTGAAATAAAAGATAAAAGAAAACTAAAAATGTTAGCTTATAGTTTAGGAATAGATGCTAATCTTTCAGAAAAAGAAATATTAGATATGGTTTCAGAAAAAATACTTAAAATTTTTTCACCTCAAAAAGGAGCTCCCATCTTTATCCATAGAGCTCCACAGAGTTTAATTGAAAAGTGGGAAAAATTTAAAGTTATGCCCAATAATATTGAAGAGGATTTATTAGAACTTGCCTATAAAACTTTAAAAGAAGGAGATAATTATTACAAAAATATACTTTTTAGTGCTTTAAAATGTGCTATTGCAGATGGATGGGTTAATTCAGTTATAGCAACAGAACTTAAAGATGTTCTTTCAGGGGCTCCTAAACCAACTAATATATTAGTTGGTATTGGGGAAAGATTAATTCAAAAAAATAAAATAAATATAGCTATTTGCGAAAGTGATCCCATATTGAGAGATTCTTTAATAAAAGCCTGTAATGATAAAGAAATTTTAGAGCTTGCAAAGGAAAATGGAGCAGAGGGAATAAATCTTGTCGGAGTCATTAATCCTGTGGCAGGAATTCTTGTAGATAGAGAAGATTTTTTGTTAACTAAAGCAATAGAAGCTGTAATTGTAGATATGTATCTTCCAATGTCAGATCTTATGCAAAAAGCTTCAAAATTTCATACCGTAGTTATTACAACAAATCCACTTTTTATGTTAGAAGGAGCTATACATATTGAATTTAACAAAAAATATCCTTTAGAATGTGCCAAAGAAATCCTAAAAGTTGCCATTTCAAGATATTCTAAAAGAAATATTTCTGAAGTTTTTATTCCTGATAAAGAAAAGGGGGTAGTATTAGGATTTGGTTTAGAATCTCTTATGTATGCTATGGGAGGTAGCTTTAGAGCAAGTCTTTCTCCTTTAAATGAAAACATAATAAATGGCAAAATTTTAGGAATAGTTTTGATTTTAGGAAATAACTTCTCAATGAAAAATAAATTAGAAATTTTAAAGGAATTAATAAAAAATAATGTTTTTGTTTTAACAGCAGGGTGTCAGGTTGAAGGGATAGCTGAACTTTTAACTCCTGAAGCAGCTGAAATTTCAGGAGAAGGATTAAAGGAGTTTCTTGAAACAATAGGGTTGCCACCGGTTTTGTATATGGGTTCATATATGGAAAGTTCAAGAATACTTTCTATACTTAAGGAAATGGTTAATATAGGCGATTTGGGAAAAGATATAAGTGAACTTCCAGTTGCAGGATGGGGTTCTCAGTTAGATGAAAAAACCATATCTATGGGATTATGTTTTTCTGCAAGCGGAGTGCAAGTTATTTTTGGAAAAGATTTTCCTGAAATGAAAAGTAAAAAGGTTTCTAAGTTTCTTTCTGAAGAAATGAAAAAGTGTTTTGGAGGAGCATTTGATTTTGTAGAAAAGGAAAATGAAATTGTAAGTGTTATAATAGATAGAATAAACCAAAAAAGAGAAAAACTTGGTATTCACAAACCAAAGCCAAGGGTGCTTTATGATATGGCTATGAGAAGAACTCTTGAGGAAAGAAGGTATATTCCATTTATTCATAAATTGGGATTTTTCAGAGATGATAATAGTTAAAAGAAAACCACTTGAAGAAATCTTAGAATATATAAAGGATTATAAAAAAATACTTATAATTGGATGTAAAGAATGTGCTTATGGCTGTGAAGAAAGTGGTGAGGAAGAATTGAGAAACCTTTCAAAAGAAATCAAAAAGGAAAGAGAAAGACTTGGGGAATCCATAGAAATTTTAGAAAGAGTTTTGGTCAGACAATGTTCACCTGAATATCTTAAGCCAATAGAAGAGGATTTAGAAAAAGTTGAAGCTATTTTAACCTTAGGTTGCGGGGTAGCGGTTAACTTGATAGCAGATCTTTATCCAAAAATAGAAGTATATCCGGGAGTTAATACACTTTTTTGTGGAGCAAAAATAAGAGAAGGATACTGGGTTGAAAAATGTAAAGCCTGTGGAGAATGTATAGTAGGATATACTGCAGGTCTTTGCCCTATAACAAGATGTCCCAAAAATATGCTTAATGGTCCCTGTGGAGGAGCAAAAAATGGTATATGTGAAGTCAGAAAAGATCTTGCTTGTGTGTGGATACAAATTATAAGGAGATTAAAAAATAGGAATAAATTGGAAAATTTAACAAAAATTTGGGAGGCAAAGGATTGGAGAAAAGAACCAATCTTCAAAAAATCCTTGAATCAGGTCAATTCGCAGTTACAGCTGAGATAGAACCTCCTAAAAGTGCAGATTCTGAACGCATTAGAGAAAAAGCAAAGTGGCTAAAAGGATTTGTAGATGCAGTAAATATAACAGATTCACCGAGAGCAATCGTAAAAATGTCAAGCCTTGCTTCAGCAGTTCTTTTAATTCAAGAAGGAATTGAACCGGTAATGCATATAACTTGCAGAGATAGGAATAGAATAGCTATTCAATCTGATTTACTTGGAGCGGCAGCCCTTGGTATAAAAAATGTTTTATGTTTAACAGGAGATTATATTACTTTGGGGAACCATCCTCAAGCAAAACCGGTTTTTGATTTAGATTCGGTTCAGCTTATAAGTCTTGTTAAAAACCTTTCTGAGGGAAGATTTTTTAACGGAGAAGAAATGAAAGGAGAAAAACCTTATTTTTTTATTGGAGCTGTGGAAAATCCCTTTGCTGATCCTTTAGAGTTTAGACCCATAAGGCTTGCAAAGAAAATAAAAGCAGGAGCAAGATTTGTCCAAACTCAAATAGTTTACAATTTAGAAAGATTTAAAAAATTTGTAAAAATGTGTGAAGACCTTGGTATTTTAGAAAAAGTTTTTCTTCTTGCAGGTATAGCTCCTCCTAAGTCTTTAAAAATGCTTAAGTATATGAAAGAAAAAAAAATGCCAGGAATTGAAGTTCCTGATGAACTAATAAAAAGAATGGAAGCAGCAAAAGATGAAAAGGAAGAGGGGATAGAAATAGCGGTAGAGCTTATAGAGAAAGTTAAAGAAATATCAGGTGTTAGAGGGGTTCACATTATGGCAATAGGTTGGGAATTTATTGTTCCTGAAATTATTAAAAGAGCAAAACTCTATCCCAGACCAAAAATAATAGATTAAAATAGTTTATTAGGAGGAAAAATGGAGGAAGAAAAAGAATTACTGAAAAATTTGATAGACATTTTTTCAGATTTAAAACTTGGATTAGAAAATATTCGTGCTGGGATTGAAGAATTAGAAAAAGGAATAAAAAAACTTGAAGAAATAAAGTTTAAATCAGAAATAAAAGAGGGAAAAGAAGAAAAAAAAGAAAAAATTGAAAGAAGTTATAGACCTTTGTCAGAAAGGGCTAAAAGTATTTCTGAAAATTTTTATAAAGACATTACTACAGAAAAGATTAGAGAAGTTGTGATAGGAAAGGGTGAGAGATCTTTAAAAATCGGGGGAGAAAATATTTTACCTTTTTATCATTTTGAAGGGAGTATGGGGAACGGAGTTAAAATTGCTATGGAGATTTTAGATGTTAAACCTGAGGATTGGCCTGAGAGTTTATCTAAATACTTTTCTGATGTATTTCATGATCCAGGTCTCTGGGCAAAAAAATGTGTAGAAAAATACGGAGCTGAAGCTATTTGTCTTTATTTACAAGGGACAGATCCAAACTATTTAAATCTTGATGTAGAGCATGCAAAAAGAGTAGTAAAAAAAGTAATAGAATCCATAGAGGTTCCGCTAATTGTGTGGGGATCTGGCAATCCCGAAAAAGATGTAGAGGTTTTAAAAGAAATTGCAGAAATAATAGGAGATAGGGGTGTAGCTATAGGACCGGTTTTAGAGGCTAATTACAGAACTCTTGCAGCTGTTGCCATGGGTTACAATTTACCAGTTATTGCTTCCACACCTATAGATGTAAATCTTGCCAAACAACTAAACATACTACTTGAAAACACGGGACTTTCCCTTGACAAAATAATTATAGATCCATCTATAGGTGCACTTGGCTACGGAATTGAATATGCCTATTCTGTTATGGAAAGAATAAGAATTGCAGCATTATATTATAAAGATATAGCTTTACAATCTCCTTTTATCTGTGCTATTGGTAGAGAGGTTTGGGGAACCAAAGAAGTTCAGTTACCCACTGATGAGGTGTTTGGAGATCAAGAAACAAGAGGTATACTAATGGAGGCAATTACAGCAGTTGTTCTTACCTTAGCTGGAGGAGACTTATTAATAATGCGACATCCCAAGGCTATAGAGCTTTGTAAGGAAATTTTTAAGGCCTTGAGTGAAAATTAAGGAAAGGTGAGGAAAAGATGTCAAAGATAATTGCAAGTGTTGCAATAAAAGGAGCATATAAAATCTTAGAAAAAGCATGGGAAAAGTATGAAGAGGCAGTTAAAAAGTTTGGGAAAGAGGTTGAGATTGGATTTCCCAATACAGCTTATTACTTGCCAATTATTTATGCTATTCTTGGTTATCCAGTAAAAAAACTCGGAGATTGTGAAGAAGTTTTACAAGAGGCAAAAAGGCTTTTACCAGAAATTCCCTCAGATAAGACCTGGCTTCCTTATTTTGGTCCTGCCCTTGATGCTGGTATGGCAACATTTTTTGCAGAAGAAATAATAGAAGCTATAAGATATTTAGAAAATCCTGGTTTTTATGTGAATGCTGAAGAGCCTACAGAAGAAAATATATGGCTTGGGGCAGCAGATGATTTAATTTTTAGAAAAAGAGGGGTTGAATTTGTTGATGGGACAGCTCCAGGGTTTGCAGTAGTTTTAGGAACACCAATTGATATTAATACTACAATTAAAATTGTAAGAGAATTGCAAGAAAAAAACCTTTATGTATTCATGCATGGTGCTTCAAATAGTTTGTATGAAAGAGCTTTATCTACGATGGATGTCCATATAAAGACACCTTTTAAACCAAAAGATGTTGAAGGAATAACCATGGCTGAACAATTATATAATGCTGGTATTCATTTGGGTTGGAATACACGGCTTGTTCCTTTTGGACCTTATACAAGCTCAGTAGTTTTTGCTGTTGGTTTTGCCTGTAGAGTTGCCATGTCTTTTGGAGGAATAAAGCCAGGAGATTACATAAACAATTTGCTATTTAATAAAAATAGAACCTATGCTTTTGTAATTGCCTTTGGTCCTGTTTCTGAAGAATGGGCAGCTAATGCTGCAGGAGCAATGAACTGGGGATTTCCAACCATTTCAGATCAAGATATACCAGAAATAAAAACTTATGGAATTTGCACTTATGAACCTTTAGTCTCTAAAGTGCCTCATAAAGAAATTGTTGAAAAAGCGCTTTTTGTAAGAGGATTTAAAGTTACTACAACAAAAATTGATATACCGGTGGCTTACGCACCCGCTTTTGAAGGTGAAAGGGTTAGAAAGGAGGATCTTTATGTGGAATGTGGAGGGGGAAGAACTCCTGCGGTGGAACTTTTGATTTCAGCCTCCTTAGATGAAGTTAAAGATGGAGAGATAGAAGTTGTGGGTCCAGAGATTTCAGAGCTTTCAAAAACTGACAAAAAAGGTCCGCCATATAAGGTTCCCCTTGCTATAGTGGTAAAGGTAGCTGGTGCAAACATGCAGGAAGATTTTGAACCAATTATAGAAAGACAGCTTCATTACTTCATCAACTATGCCCAAGGGATTATGCATATAGGACAAAGAAATATAGTCTGGATTAGAATTAGTAAGCAGGCTGTGGAAAAAGGATTTCTTTTTAAACACATCGGGAAAATCTTATATACCAGAATTAAACAGGAGTTTAGTTCAATTGTGGATAAATGTCAAATAACAATTTACACAGACGAGGAAAAAGTAAGAGAAATTTTAGAAATAGCTAAAAATGTGTATGAAAAAAGAGATACAAGACTTGCAGGAATGACAGATGAGAATGTGGATACTTTTTATTCTTGCACTCTTTGCCAAAGTTTTGCTCCTACACATGTTTGTGTAATAACTCCTGAAAGAGGTGGTCCCTGCGGGGCTTATAGCTGGCTTGATGGAAAGGCTTATTATCAAATAAATCCCGCTGGTCCTAATCAGCCTATTTTAAAAGGAGAAATAATTGATTCTAAATTAGGACAATTTAAAGGAGTAAATGAATTCGTTAAAAAGTATTCTAAAGGAAAGATAGAAAGAGTAAGTCTTTATAGTATAATAAGAGACCCTATGACTGTATGTGGTTGCATGGAGGCTATTGCAGCAGTTTCTGCCCCAGCAAATGGAATAATTATAGTAAACAGAGAATTTACCAGAGAAACTCCAATTGGGCTTAAATTTTCCACCCTTGCAGGAATGATAGGGGGAGGACAGGTTACTCCTGGATTTTTGGGTATTTCCAAGCAGTATATAACCTCAAAAAAATTTATATCTGCAGAAGATGGATTTTTAAGAATTGTGTGGATGCCAAAGATGTTAAAAGATGAACAGAAAGAAAAGCTTCAGAAAAGAGCAGAAGAGCTTGGAATTCCTGATTTTCTTGAAAAGATTGCAGACGAAACTGTTGTTAATACAGAAGAAGAACTGGTTGATTGGATAAAAAAAGTTAATCATCCGGTGCTGAAACTTCCTCCTATTATGTAAATTCTTTTATAGAAAGAGGTAAAAATGGGACTTACGGGAATTCAGATACTTAAAAAGCTACCCAAAACTAATTGTAAAGAATGTGGCTTTTCAACATGTATGGCATTTGCTATGAAAGTTGCAGCAGGTCAGGCAGATATAAATGCCTGTCCTTATATAGACCCTAAGGTTAAAGAGGAAATTGCTGAAGCTTCAGCTCCACCTGTTAAAAAGATTACGCTTGGAGGTGGAGAGTATACCTATTTTATAGGTGGAGAAAGTGTTTTGTTTAGACATGATAAGCGTTTTGAAAACCCCCACTTATAGGAACTTTCATTTCAACAAATATGGATAGTAAAGAAATTTCAAGAAGAATAGAGCTTTATAAAAAGCTTCAATGGGAAAGAGTGGGGATTTCCTTAAAGCCTGAGGTTTTATTTTTGCAGGATGAGAGGGAAGAAGGTAATTTTATAGAATTAATAAAGAGAATAAGAGAGGAAATTCCATGGGTTGCCTTGATTTTGGCTTCTAAAAATAAAGAAACCTTGGAAAAAGCTATAGAGATCTGTCAAGACTTTAAACCTCTAATTTATGGAGTTGATAACGAAAACTTTGAGGAAATAACCGAGTTTTCACTTAAAAACAAAGTTCCTGTTGTAATTACAGGAAAATCACTTGATGAAGTATACAGACTCTCTGAAAAGGCTTTACAAAAGGGTTTAAAAGAACTTGTGCTTGATCCAGGTTCACAAGTATTAAGAGAACTATTTGAGGATTTAGTTATTATAAGAAAAGCAGCTATTAAAGAAAGAGTTAAGCCTTTGGGATTTCCCGTTATAACCTTTCCTTATCGTTATACGGAATCTTATTTATTTGAAACACTTATTGCGAGTATAGCAATTTGCAAATACGGAAATATTATCATTCTCTCTGATCTCAAACCAGAGGCTTTATTTAATCTACTTATTGAGAGAATGAATATTTATACAGATCCACAAAAACCTCTTATTGTAGAGGAAGGAATTTATCCAATAAATGGACCGGATGAGAATGCACTTGTAGCAATAACCTGTAATTTTGCCCTTACCTATTTTATCGTAAGTGGTGAGATTGAGGGAAGCAGAGTTCCTACCTGGCTTCTTATAAAAGATACTGAAGGTTTATCAGTTTTAACTGCTTGGGCAGCAGGCAAATTTGGAGCTGATACTATTGCTCCATTTGTGAAAAAATGTGGTATCGAAGAAAAGGTTAGATATAAAGAACTTATTATTCCTGGGTACTTAGCAGGGATAAAAGGAGAATTAGAGGAGGAATTGCCTGATTGGAAAATAATTGTAGGACCAAGAGAAGCAAGCGGAATACCTGTTTTTTTTAAAAAAATTTACGAAGAGAGAAAAAAAGGAAAAAAGTCTGAAAAATCTATAGAAAAAATTGAAAAGGAGAAAATAATTGAAAGAGTAGAAGTTATAGAAAAAACCCATGAAAAAAAGTTAGAAGAACCTCAAAAGAAAGAAGAATTAAAAGAGACAGAAAGAGAAGGGTTTAAGGTAGTATGTATTGCAGAAAACATCAATATAATGTCAAAGAGAATAGGTAAGGCTATTAAAGAAAGAAATCCTGAACCTATTCAGAGGATGGCGAAGGATGGAGAAAACCTGGGGGCAGATTACCTTGATTTGAACATAGGACCTGCCAAAAAAGATGCGCTTGAGCTTGCTCCTTGGATTGTAAGAGTAGTGGAAGAGGTGGTAGATATTCCTATTTCTCTTGATACTACAAATCCAGAAGCTATGATAGCAGGGATTAAAGCGTCAAAACAGCCCTCAAAAGCACTTATAAATTCAATCACCATACATCCTGAAAGACTTAACAGACTTGCACCTTTTGCTGCTGAGATTGGCTGTGATGTAGTTGCCCTTCTATGGGGAGAATCTGGTCTTCCCAGAGATGCAAATGAAAGAGCTTCTCTTGCTGTCGATCTAATCAGTAAACTTAATGAGTTTGGAATACCCAATGAAAAAATTTGGGTAGATCCGGTTCTTACTCCTATAACTCTTGGTTCCCAACAGATAAAAGAAATTCTCAATTTTCTCTCAATTCTTCAACAAATTGCTCCAGGGGTTAAAACTATAATTGGACTCTCCAATGTTTCAAATGGAGTATCTCCACATCTTAGACCTTATCTAAACAGAGTGATGCTTATGATGCTTATGAAATACAATTTTTACAGTGCCATACTTGATATATACGATAAAGAGTTAATTGAAATTGCCAAAGGTAAACATCCTGAATGGGTAAAGCTTGTTCATAAAATAATGGAAGGAGAAAAAATTGATTTTCAGGAACTCACACCCAAAGAGATTGAAATTTTCAAAACTGTTAAAGTTTTAATGGGAGAAATTATATTTTCAGAGTCTTGGTTAGAGTTAGAAATTTAGCAATTACAAGTTAAAAATTATGGAAAAGGTAAAAATTGCAGTAATTGGAGCAGGACCAGCTGGTATTGCAACAGCTATAGAAGCTAAAGCAAATAATATAGAGCCTGTAGTTGTGCTAGAGAAAGCAGATCATATATGTAATACTATAGTAAAATTTTATAAGCCAGGAAAAAGAGTAGATGCTAATTATAGAGATAAAGACATAAAACCTTTAGGAATATGCTCTTTTGAAACGGAGACAAAGGAAGAATTTCTTAAAAGAATAGAAAACTGGGTTAAAGAGTGGAAACTGGATATCAGGTTAAATTCAGAGGTTACGGAGATAAAAAGGCATAATAAGGGATATGAGGTTTTTGTAAAGGATAAACCGGAGTATCTGGCAGATTTTGTGGTTATAGCAATTGGGATTTTTGGCAAACCCAACAGACCATCTTACCCTATTCCTCAAGAACTTAAGGATAAAGTTTTTATAGAACCCCCTCTTGAAATACCCAAAAATAAAAAAGTTTTGGTAGTTGGAGGAGGAAATACAGCAGCAGAGGTTGCCTGCTCCCTTTGTGAGGCAAATGAAGTATACCTTTCTTACAGAAGACCTCAGTTTTTTAGAATAAATGAAATAAATTTAAAAAATCTGGAAGAAAAAGAAAAAGAGGGCAAGCTTAAACTTCTTATGGCAACAGATATAGAAAAGATAGAGCCTTATAATAAAAAAATAAAAGTGTTTTTTAAAAGTGGAAAGGAAGATATTTTTGATTTTATTTATTATTGTTTAGGAGGGACAACCCCTGAAAATTTTTTGAAAAGAATAGGAATTGAATTTGATGAAAAGGGCAATCCAGTGATGGATGAGTTTTTTGAAACCAATCTTCCTGGAGTTTTTCTTGCAGGAGATATTGCCTTAAAGCAGGGAAGCATTATGAAGGCTTTTAATTCAGCTCACATCATCGTAAAGAGAATAAAGGAAAAGTACAGCTCTTATTAAAAATCAAAAAAGTATTATAATTATTTATAAAGCCGGCGTAGCTCAGCGGTAGAGCAGCTGATTCGTAATCAGCAGGTCGTGGGTTCGAATCCCATCGCCGGCTTACTATCAATGGGGGGGTGAAAAATAAGATGAAGTATAAATGGATAGAACATTTAGCTGATGCTTGGGATGCCTTTATGGAAGAGATGTTTTCCTTCGTTCCGGAAGACACAAAAACACATCTCAAAAATGCAAGAAAAGAGGTTTTGCTTGCTTTAAAAAGTATTATAGAAAAAAGAATTGAAGAGCTTGAAAAACCAAAAAAAGAAATCAAAAAAGTGAAAGTTGAAAAGGCTTAAAAATTTAAATGAGAATAATCCTTTTTACAGGAAAAGGCGGGGTTGGGAAGACCACTTTATCTGCAGCAACAGGGGCTTATCTTTCAGAGCTTGGTAAAAAAGTTCTTGTAGTTTCGGTTGATCCAGCCCATTCTCTTTCTGATGTATTGGAAGAGGATGTAGGACCAGAACCAAAAGAAATTTCAAAAAATTTTTATGCTCAAGAAATTGATGTTTACTATTCTATAGAGAAGTTCTGGGGAGTTCTTAAGGAATACTTAAAAAGTCTTTTAAAATGGCAGGGAATAGAAGAGGTTTTGGCAGAAGAAATGTCAATTTTGCCTGGTATGGAAGAAGTATCCTCCTTTTTGTGGATAAATAAGCATATAGAAGAAAATAAATTTGATGTGGTTATAGTTGATTCAGCTCCAACTGGTGAGACCTTAAGATTTTTGAGTCTTCCTGATGCAGCAAGCTGGTGGGTAACAAAAATTTTGCCCCTGCAAAGAAAACTTATGAAAATCATAAGACCTGCAGCAAAAATAGTTACAGATATGCCTCTTCCAGAAGAAAAGACTTATGACGCCTTAGAGGAGCTTTTCAGACAGGTCTATAATCTTTATTATCTTTTACAGAATCAGGAAGTTTCTTCAGTAAGATTGGTGGTTAATCCTGAAAAAATGGTAATAAAGGAGACAGAAAAAGCCTTTACCTACCTTCATCTTTTTGGTTTTCCAGTTGATGCTGTATTTTTAAACCGGGTGGCAGAAAAGGAAAGTCCTTTTTATGAAATACAAAGAAAATACATAGATAGAATTTTAAAAAGTTTTGAACCAACCCCTGTTTTTATTGTCCCACAGCTTTATGAGGAAATTCTTGGATATGAAAAACTAAAAGAATTTGGGAAAAAGATTTATCAGGATAAAAATCCAGCAGAAGTATTTTATAAAGATAAACCTTTTGAGATTTTAGAAAAAAATGGAGGATATGTTTTAAAACTTGTTTTAAAAGAGATTCCAGAAGAAAGACTTGAAGTTTACCAAAAGGATGAAGACTTGATTATTAAATTAGGAAATCATAAAAGGCACTTTTTTCTTCCGAGAGTGTTATTAAATAAAGAAATAAAGAGCGCAGTTGTTAAGGGAGATTACTTAGAGATAGAATTTCACTGAATTACCTGACTTTTCTTAGTCTTACAGCAAAAAATCCATCCAGATTGTGTTTGTGAGGGAAGGTTTTTAAATAGAGGTTATTTTCTATGAGTTCTTTAACCTTTTCTCCGCAAATCTTTTCAAGCACTATTAAAGGATTTTCTATTTCAAATTCAGGATGATTACTCAAAAATTTTTCTATAACCCTTTCGTTTTCTTCTGGTTCAAGACTACAGGTTGCATAAACCATTATTCCTCTTGTTTTAAGAAAAGGAGAAAGCCCTTCAAGGAGTCTTAATTGCTTTTCAGGGATTTTTATAAAGTCTTCTTCAGTTCTTGCCCACTTTATATCAGGATGTTTTCTTATTACTCCTGTTCCGGTGCAGGGGGCATCAATGAGAATACGGTCAAAAAGAGGAGCTTTTAATTTCGGAAGCTCCTCTACTACATCCCCTTGAAAAACTTTAGGTTCTTTAAGACCAAGCCTTTGAAAGTTTTCCTTTAGTTTTTCAAGCCTCCATGAATACAAATCAAAAGCCCAGATTAATCCTTTATTTTCCATAAGCTCAGCAATGTGAGTTGTTTTTCCTCCAACCCCTGCACAGGCATCAAGTATTTTTTCTCCTGGCTTTGGATTTAAAAGATAGGTAACAAGCTGACTTGCAGAATCCTGAACACTTATCCATCCAAAGTGATAAGCCTTAAGTTCAGTAACTTTTCCTCTAAACCCATCCAGGATAATTCCTGCAGGGCTGTAAGGACAGGGCTTTGCCTGAGGCACCTCTTCTTTTTGCAAAAAGGTCAAAAAATTGTCTCTGCTTACCTTTAAAGTATTAACCCTTATCACCAAAGGTGGTCTTTCATTGCTTGCCAGAAGAAGTTTTTCTGTTTCTTCAAGCCCAAACCTTTCAAGCCATCTTTTTACAAGCCATTCTGGAAAGGAATACTTTATGGATAAGTAAAAAACTGGATTAAAATTAGGGGGTTCTGGAAGATTATTTTTATTTTCAGCAATTTTATGTAAAATTGCATTAACGAGTCCCTTAATCCATTCTCCTCTTTTTCTGTGAGAAAGTATTTTTAAACTTTCTGCAAGGGCAACTCTTTCAGGTATTCTGGTATAAAGCAGTTGATAGGTGCCAAGACGCAAAATGTTTCTAACCTCTGGATCCATTTTTTCTAAAGGATGCTCTGAAAAGCGGGAAATAACAAAGTCTATGTAGTATAGATATCTTACTACTCCGTTTACGAGTTCTCCCACAAGAGCTCTATCTCTCTCGTCAGGAAGAACACTTTTGGTTAAAACCTGAGAAAGGATTTCATCAAGCAAAGGTTTTCCTTTTTCCCAGCGGATAAGGATTTTTAAGGCAACTGCCCTTGGATTAGTCTTAGGAAGTCTTGGCATAGAGAGATCTTAGCTCCACTGCAAAGCTAATTGTTTTAAAGAAAATAGTCTATCCCTTAATATGGCTGCTTTTTCAAATTCATAATTCTTGGCAGCCTCTTTCATTTCCTTTTCCACTCTTTCAATTTCGGCTCTTAAATCTTCCAAACTTTCAAACCTTTCATCAATTTCAATCACCTTTTCAAGATCCACAAAATCAGCTTCAACCATTCTCATAAGCGGATCATCTAAGGATTTTACTACACTTTTGGGAGTAATTCCATGCTTTTTATTGTATTCCTCCTGAATTTTTCTTCTTCTTTCTGTTTCCTCAACAGCCCTTTTTATAGCAGGAGTAATGGTTTGTGCATAGAGAATGGCTGTTCCATTAACATTTCTTGCTGCTCTTCCTATCATCTGTATAAGGCTTCTCTCCGACCTTAAAAATCCTTCTTTATCAGCATCAAGAATAGCTACCAAGGAGACTTCAGGTAAATCAAGTCCCTCTCTTAAGAGATTTATTCCTATTAAAACATCATAAATCCCTTTCCTTAAATCCCTTATAATTCTTGCTCTTTCTAAGGTTTTTAAATCCGAATGCATATAGCAGGCTTTTATTCCGAGTTCTTTATAGTAATCGGTTAATTCTTCTGCGAGCCTTTTTGTAAGGGTGCAAACAAGAACCCTTTCCTTTGCTTCTATTCTTTTTTTAATTTCAAAATAAAGGTCTTCTACCTGATTTTCAGAGGGTCTTACTTCTACTTTTGGGTCAAGAAGCCCTGTTGGACGAATAATCTGTTCTACTATTCTTCCTTCAGCTTTTTCTATTTCGTAATCTCCAGGAGTAGCAGAAACGTAGATAACCTGATTTACTCTTTCCTCAAATTCTTCAAAGGTAAGAGGACGATTATCAAGTGCTGAAGGAAGTCTAAATCCATATTCTACAAGGGTTTCCTTTCTGCTTCTATCTCCTCTAAACATACCTCTTAATTGAGGAATAGTTATGTGGCTTTCATCTATAAAAAGGAGAAAATCATCGGGAAAATAATCTAAAAGTGTATAAGGAGGCTCCCCTGGCTTTCTTCCGTCTAAATACCTGCTGTAATTTTCAATACCCTTACAGTAGCCAATTTCCTCCAAAAGCTCAAGGTCATAAAGAGTTCTTTTTTCAAGTCTTTCTGCAAAAAGATAAAGCCCTTTACTTTTAAAGTATTCAACCCTTTCTTTAAGCTCTTTTTTTATTTCTTCTATTGCCCATTTGAGTCTATCCTCTGAAGTGACATAATGACTTGCAGGGAAAATAACTATACTATCTACTTTTCCAAGCACAATTCCTCTAAAGGGATCAATTATTTTAATCTCCTCTATTTCATTTCCCCAGAGACTTACTCTTACTGCTCTTTTTTCCTCATTTGAAGGGAATATTTCAATTACATCCCCTCTTACTCTAAAAGTAGCACGAGTAAAGTCCATCTCAGTTCTTTCATAATGCATAGTAACAAGAGCCCTTAAAAGTTCATCCCTTCTTATTTTTGCCCCCACTCTTAAATAGAGATGTTTTTTAAAGTATTCATCTGGAGAACCCAGTCCGTAAATGCAAGATACGCTTGCTACAACAATTACATCCCTTCTTGAAAGAACTGCTGCAGTTGCTGAGTGTCTAAGTCTATCTATAAAGTCGTTAATAGAGGCGTCTTTTTCAATATAGGTGTCAGTTATAGGAATGTAAGCCTCAGGCTGATAATAGTCATAATAGGAAACGAAGTATTCTACAGCATTTTCAGGAAAAAGTTTTTTAAATTCGTTATAGAGCTGAGCAGCTAAGGTCTTATTGGGAGCAATAACAAGAGTAGGTTTACCAACCTTTGCAATAACATTAGCCATGGTAAAGGTTTTCCCAGAACCAGTAACTCCAAGAAGAACTTGATGCTTTATCCCTTTTTTTATCCCTTTAACTAATTCTTCTATAGCTTTAGGCTGATCCCCTCTTGGCTCTATGTCTGTTTTTAATTTAAATTCTGCTTCCCTTCTTATATAATGCATATCAAAAAATTAGTCCCACATTTTAAGAATTCAATACCTTCTGCAAAATCAAGAAAAGATTGCCTTGTGAAAAAAAATAATTTAGCTTTTTTTTAGTTTAGATAAAAGAAGAAGTGTTAAATGCTGATTTTAATTTTTATATAAATGTGAAAAAATTCTTTTGATATTTAAAAGAAGAAAATTTTATGTAAATCTGGAATGTATAAATTTTGGTAGGAGGTGGTGGTATGAAGAGTAAAAAGATTGCTAAAATGTTTTTGCCAGCCCTGATATTTGGGGGTATTTTTGTAAAAACCTCTTTAGCAGAAGAAACTCCAGAGGAGCTTAAAGCTCAAATTGAGGCTTTAAAACAGCAGATGGCTATTATGCAACAGCAGATGGCTTCCATGCAGGCTTTAATAGAAACTCTGCAGGGGAAACTAAAGCAGGTTGAGACAAAAACCGAGAAACTAACTCCTCAATTTGTGGCTAAAGAATCAAAACCTGTTTTTGCAAAACCTGGTCTGGAATGGCAGCTCTATGGAAGGGTAAAAATGGATTATCATTACGATACAGCCCGCATAGAAAAGTATAATGATTTTGTTGGTGCTATTAAGAATAGATATAGTGCTAAAACAACTCAATACGTAGATAATAGCACAACTCCGTGGTCAATTAAAACCAAAACTGATTATGTTTACGATCCAACTTACAAAAATGATTCAACAGATTTCAACCCAAGAGATACGAGATTTGGAGCTTTAGTCTATCATAAAAGTGGAAATTGGCTAATTAAAGGACATACAGAAATAGATTTTTACGGATCAAACGAAGGTAATAATATTCTTCCAAGAATTAGGCTTGCTTATGTAGATCTTTATAATGAGAAAACCCAAACAGATCTAAGATTTGGGCAGGATTGGATTCCGATTGCCCAGTTAAACCCATCCACCATTGACTTTGGAATTTTAACAGCTGCAGGTAACCTTTGGTGGAGAGTGCCTCAGTTAACGATAAGACAGAAAGTATTTGAAAACTGGGAACTTCTTGGTTCTCTTATGATGCATAGAAGAATTTCTACCAGCTCTGAAGAGCGTATGCCCTGGGTTCTTGCAAGAATTCAGTATAAAGATGGAATCCTAAATAAGATTTTTGACAAGGGAAGTATGATTGCTCTTGGAGGAGGTTATAAGCACCAAACAGTTAAACCAGAAGATGCTTCTTTCCCCAGAAAGTATTTTACTGAAAGGGATATTGATCGCTGGCTTATTGCAGGGGAATGGCTTTTTAACTTTAAATTATTTAATCAGAAGTTTCAGTTTAAGGGAGAAGCTTGGACTGGGAAAGGTATTGACAAAGAATGGTTAAGATATGACCTTGGAATTAATGCTTATGGTGAACCCATTGAGGCTTATGGACTCTGGGCTGATCTTGTGTGGAATATAACTCCTCGTTTAGCTTTTACTATTGGGGCTGGATTTGATGATCCCAATGATAGCGAAATACTTAAAGGACAGATTGGTCCTCAAGCGCTTAATGACCGCCAGTTTACTAAAAATACTCAATATTTTGCCAATATTTGGTATAAACTGAGCGATCATATGAGACTTGGTGCAGAAGTTATGCATATTGAGACCGAGCGCGATAAATGGGTAGATACTGGTAATAGATTTACCTTCTCTGCTTGGTATGAATTTTAAAATCTAAAAAGGTGAAGCCCCTCTGAGGTTTATTCAGGAGGGGCTTTAATTTTTTAAAATTTTTCTTGTTAAATTTTTTAATTGATAAATAATAATATGTTTGATGAATTCAGAATACCTTAAACTTGTTGAAAAATTTCAAAAAACAGAAATTACAGAAAAATATGTATATACCCGCCTTGCAAACATAGTAAAAGATAAAAATAGAGAGGTTTTACTTAAAATAGCTGAAGAAGAAGGAAAACATGCAGAGATATGGAGCAAATATACTGGAAAGAAATTTAAGCCCAGTCGTATAAGAGCTTTCTTTTATCTTCTTATTGCCTGGCTTTTTGGTTTTACCTTTGCTATTAAGCTTATGGAAAGGAATGAAAAAGTTGCAGAGAGAAATTATTCAGCTTTAATTGGAAAGATTCCAGAAGTAGAAAAAATTTTATATGAAGAAGAGGCTCATGAAAAAGAGCTAGCTTTAATGCTTGATGAAGAAAGGTTAAAATATGTGGGATCTATGGTTCTTGGGTTAAATGACGCTCTTGTTGAGCTCACTGGTGCTCTTGCAGGTCTTACCTTTGCTTTACAAAATACTAAACTTATAGGGGTTACAGCTTTTATCATAGGTATTTCTGCAGCCCTTTCTATGTCAGCTTCAGAATACCTTTCTACAAGGTCTGAAGGGGAACACAGGTCCCCGCTTAAAGCCTCAATTTATACAGGTGTAGCTTACATTTTAACTGTGCTTGTTCTTGTCTTGCCTTATTTTATCTTTTCTCATTATGCAGTTGCCTTTGGGATTGCGATTTTTAGTGCGCTTATGATTATTTTAGTTTTTGCCTTTTTTGTAAGTGTAGTTCAGGAAAAATCCTTTCTTCGCTTTTTTCTTGAGATGTTTTTTATTAGCTCCGCAGTAGCAATTTTTTCTTTTGCTATAGGAATTTTTGCCAGAAAGATTTTTAATGTAGAGGTATAAATTTTTAGAGGAGAGCCAAAATGTTGAAGATTTTGCTAATGTTAGTTCTGGCTATTTTCTGGGTAGGATACAGATTTTATGGAAGATTTTTTGAAGTTCAATATGAGATAAAAGAGAATGAGCAAGTTCCATCAAAAACTAGGTTTGACGGAATAGATTTTGTTCCTACCAACAAGTTTGTCCTTCTTGGACATCATTTTTCTTCTATTGCAGGAGCAGGTCCTATTGTGGGTCCGATTATTGCTGGTATAGCTTATGGATGGTTGCCAGCAATTTTGTGGATTGTTTCGGGAACCATCTTTATCGGAGGATTACACGATTTTTCAGCTCTTATTGCTTCAGTTAGAAACCAAGGAAAAAGCATTGGAGAGATTGCCAAAAATTACACGGGAAAGAAAGTTTATAAAATATTTTTGCTATTTATATGGTTTTCTCTTGTTTATGTTATTGCTGTTTTTACTGATCTTGCAGCAACCACATTTGCAAAAGAACCAGGAGTTGCACAGGTAAATGTGGGATACATTTTAGTAGCAATAATTTTTAGTTTTTCGCTTTATAAGCTCAGATTAAATCTACCTTTTGCCACAATAGTTTCTCTTTTTCTTATCGGGTTAATCATCTTTTTTAGTCTGGAAAATGGCTTTATATCTTTTTCAAGAGAGACCTGGGTATGGATTTTGCTAACTTATTATTTTTTGGCTTCAATTCTACCTGTGTGGGTTTTACTTCAGCCAAGGGATAATTTATTGAGTTTTCTTCTTTATTCTATCTTAGTTATAGGAATTTTGGGAATATTTTTAGGAAGTTACTCTATTTCTTATCTTTTTTTCGTTTCTTTTAATTCTCAGTTAGGACCACTTTTTCCCTTTGTTTTTATAACTATTGCCTGTGGTGCAGTTTCTGGTTTTCATGCCCTTGTCTCGTCTGGAACAACTTCAAAACAATTTGACAGTATAAAAAATGCAAAAATTGTAAGCTATGGGGGGGGGGGAATGTTCCTTGAAGGAATACTGGCTTTTATTTCCCTTTCAACAGCAATGATTCTTACCAAAGATTTGATAAAAGATTCAAAACTACCTACTGAGATTTTTTCTTTAGGAGTCTCTCATTTTGTTTCTCTTATGAAATTAAATCCCAAATTTGGATTAATTTTTGGATACCTTGCTATTTCTGCTTTTATTTTAACGACTCTTGATACTGCAACAAGGATTTCTCGCTATGTTTTGCAGGAATTGCTTGATCTTTCAGGGTTAAACTTAAAGACAAGGATTTTAACTTCTCTTATATCTTTGATACTTCCCGTAATTTTACTCAATCTAAAATTTTATGCACCCGATGGCACTTTGATACCTGCTTGGAAAAAAATCTGGCCTCTTTTTGGTTCAACTAATCAACTTCTTGCAGCACTTGTCTTACTAACCATTTATGTCTGGGCAAAAAATATAAAAGCTAAAAAATTTGTCTTTATTCTAATTCCCACTCTATTTATGCTTATAACCACTCTTTCAGCACTTATTTATATTACTTTCAAAAACTTAGCCTTAAATATAATCACTCTTATTGGATTTATCTTGATAATTTTAGCTTTTTATATGATTGCAGAAAGTATAAAAATTTTTAGAGTTAGTAGATGATAAAGGGATTTAGGGGGACAAGTTTAATAGATTATCCGGGGAAAATAGCCTCAGTAGTTTTTACTTATCTTTGTAATTTTCGCTGTCCTTATTGTTATAATGTAGAGCTTGTAGTGCCCGAAGAGTATAAAAAATTAGAGGACATTCCAGAAGAGGTAGTTTTAGATGAGTTAAAAAGAAGAAAGGGGTTTATTAAAGGAGTAGTTATTACAGGAGGAGAGCCAACTCTTTGGGGTAAAAGACTTGAAAGCTTTATAGAAAAAATCTATTATGAAATAGGGCTTTCTATAAAACTTGATACAAACGGTTCAAACCCAGAATTAGTGAAAAAACTTTTTGAAAGAGGAATTCTTGATTTTTTAGCTCTTGATTTTAAAACCTCACCAAATAGATACCACGAAATAGGAGGAGAATTTAAAAAAGTGGAAAAAACCTTTGAAATAGCATCTTTAAGACCAGAAAAAGTAGAAATAAGAATAACCTTTTATCCCCCTTTGATTTCTAAAAAGGAGCTTAAAGAGATGCTTCCCTATCTTAAAGACTTTAAATTTATTGCTTTTCAAAAGTATGTTCCTGGGAAAACACTCAAAAAAGACAATGTAGCCCCCTATTCTAAAGATTTTTATGAATGGGCAAAAGAGTTTTTTAAAGAAAATTTACCAGAAGCAAATATCATAGAAAGAATTTAAAGATGAAGCTTTCAGGTTTATATGTGATAACAGATGAAAAACTTACTCCCTACGAGAACGATGAAATTTTAAAAAAGGTTGAAAAGGCTTTAAAAGGAGGGGCAAAGATCGTTCAATTAAGAGATAAAAAAAATTCTGATGAATTTTTAGTTCCTTATGCCCAGGCTTTAAAGGAGCTTTGTCATAAATACGGAGCGATTTTTATAGTGAATGATAGAGTTGAGCTTGCCCTTAAGGTTTCAGCAGATGGGGTTCATCTTGGGGAAAAGGATTTTCACATAGATCTTGCTCGCAAGATTTTAAAAGACAAAATAATAGGTGTTTCCTGTTACGGAGATATTAAGAGAGCAAAGGAAATGGAAAACCTTTCTGCAAATTATGTAGCTTTTGGTAGTTTTTTCACTTCTCCAACAAAGCCATCCGCAAAGTTAGTTAAAAAAGAAATACTTTTAGAAGCTAAAAAGATTTTAAAAATACCTATTTGTGCTATAGGTGGCATAACCTTTGATAATGCTGAAGAATTAATTAAACTTGGAGCGGATATGATTGCAGTTATAAGTGATATATGGAAAGCAGAGGATATAGAAGCTCATGCAAGAAGATATAAAGAGCTTTTTGAAAAGTATGGCAAATCTTAAGGAGTAGAGCTTTTGTTAAGTCCAAGTTTTTCAGAACTCTTCACAAGGTCTTCCTCTGAAAAAGAAGAAAGTTTAGAACCTAAGTTTTCAACAAGATTTAAATAATCAGGATGATTTAATATTTCTCCTCTTTTATCAACTCCTCTTATAAAGACGCCTCCTATGTAGATTCCGTAAATGGTATCAAGCACATACTTAAAACTTCTTACCAAACCCTCAAAGAGTTTTTTCCCTTTTGTTGCACCTAAGGAAAAAAGAATTCCTTTGGGGTTTTTGTTAAAGGGATGAGGAAGTTTAAGAATGTATTTTCTTGCCCAGAAAGCTTGAAATCTTTCAAAAAAAGCCTGAACATAAGAGGTATGGCTGTAGAAAAATATTGGAGTTGCGACTACTAAAAAATCAGCCTTTAGAATTTTTGGATAAATCTCTTTTAGATCGTCTTCTAAAACGCATTCTCCTTTAACTTCACACTCACCGCATTCTATACAGGGCAGATATTTAAGTTCAGAAAGTCTTATTTTTTCGTAAGTGATAGGACTTTTTTGAACCCCTTTTAAAAAGGAGTCTAATAAAACCTCTGTGTTTCCGTTTTTTCTCGGACTACCATGAATAGCAAGAAGATACATTAATCTTTATTAAGAGTTTTTTTAACTACTGAAAAAACTTGGGTAAAAACTTCTTCAAAAGTAGCAGGAGAGCATCTGCCCATTTCTATAAATTTGATAACGATTTCTTTAGTGGTTTTAAGAGTTAATTCGTCAATAGGAGAAACGGATGGTTTGTTAGAAATTTTAATTTTTTGATCTAAGTTAACTATTTTTTCTTGAGACATAGTTTAAAATTTGGTGGAGCCGGTGGGACTTGAACCCACGACCTCGTGAATGCCATTCACGCGCTCTCCCTCTGAGCTACGGCCCCTAATTCAATTTTTTTACTTAAAATAACCTTTTTATCTTTTTTGTCAAGATTGATTTCTTATAGGATCTTCAAGAAAAACCAAAGCTTTATTAAGTTGGTTTTCGTTCCCTATGAGCACTAAAACATCTCCCTCTTTTAAAATAAAATTAGCTTGTGGGTTTACTATAAATTCTTCGTTTCTTTTTATAGCTATAATTGTAGCTCCAGTTTTAGATCTGAGATCAAGAGACTTTAAACTTAATCCAATTAAGGGGCTGTTTTTTTTAATTAAATAGGTTTCAGTAGCAATAGTTTTCAGAAATTCTAAATTTTCAATACTTCCTAAAATAGGTTTATCAGGGGTTCTAAAGGCTTTATAGTGGTTTTTACGAACATTTTCTAAAAGATCAAAGATTATGTTTCTCGGGACTTTATAATAGTGAAGAACTTTAGCAAATATTTCAATAGAGGCTTCAAATTCTTCAGGTATTACTTCATTTGCTCCTAATTTAACAAATTCTTCAATTTCTGCTACAAAGCGTGTTCTAACTATTATGTATAAATTGGGATTTTCTTTACGAGCAAGTAAAGTAATTTTCCTTGAAGCTATGTGATCTCCGATAACTATTACCAGAGCCTTAGCCCTTTCAACTCCTAATTTTCTCAAAATCTCAACATTTGTTGCATCTCCAAAAAAGATAGGTTCTCCCCTTTTTTTATAAATTTTAACCGTATTAGGGTTTAAATCAACAATTACATAAGGTATTTTAAGAGTTTTGAGCCCATAAACTATAGTTTGCCCACCTACTCCATATCCTACAACAATAGTATGATCCTTTAAAGAGATTTTTTCCTCCTTTCTTTTTTCCTTTTTTCTTTTCAGTCTTAAATAACTTTTGTAAGATATTTTTTCAAGAAAAAGATCAGTTAATCTGTGAGACCAATTTATTAAAAAAGGAGTAAGGAAAAGAGTGACAATGGAAGAACCTATAAAAATTTGATACCAGCTTTCTTCAAGAAGTCCAAATTTTTTTCCTTCTAAAGCAAGCACTAAGGAAAATTCTCCTGTTTGAGAAAGCATAAAACTGGTTAAAAGCGAAATTCTTAAGCTTTTACTTATCGCAAGAGTTGATAGAAAAATTCCTACAAATTTTATAAAAAGTATAAAAAGAACTACAAAAATGGTTAGTTTTATGTTATTCAAAAGAAAATGAGGTTTTAAAAGGAGTCCCACAGATACGAAAAAAATAGCCATTAAAAGATCTTTAATAGGTTTTATTTCAGCAATAGTTTGAAGCGCGTATTCTGATTCTGAGATAATAAGTCCTGCTAAAAATGCTCCCAAGGCTAAAGAAAGTCCTAATTTATAAGAAAAGAAAGCAGTTCCTAAGGAAAGAACTAAAATAGTCATAAGAAATAATTCTCTGTTACGAGTTTTCACAATTTGGTGAAGTATTATAGGAAATAAATAAAGGGCAGCTAAAAAAGTAATTCCAAGTATAATTAGAGATTTTGCTAAAATTAAGGAAATATCTTTTATAGAGCCCCTTTCTCCACTTAAAATTGGAAGAAAAAGCATTAAAAGTATAACACACAAATCTTGAAAAATGAGAATTCCAAAACACACTCTTCCATAAGAAGTCGTTAGTTCTCCTCTGTCCATCAAAATTTTTAGCACTAAAGCTGTGCTACTCATCGCAACAAGAGAGCCAAAGAAAATGCCTATTTGAGGAGTTTTTTTAAGAAAAAAGACGGTAATACCTAAAACCATTAAAATAGTTAAAATGACTTGAAGTAAACCTGCGATTAAAATTTCTTTTCTATAGGCAAGAAGTTTTTTAATAGAAAATTCAACTCCTATAAGAAACATTAAAAAGACCACCCCTAATTCTGCGAGAGTTTCGATTAAATGAGAGTCTGTTATAAAACCTAATACAGAAGGTCCTATTATTACTCCTGTGAGTAGAAAGCCGATTACAGGTGAAATCTTTAAATTGACAAAAATTGAGCCGATTATGATAGCAAATAAAAAGATGATTAAAAAACTTTTGAGAATTTCAAGAATCATACCTTGAATAATAAATCAGAATTTTTTAAAAATAAATGGGGGAGAACCCCCCTGGAAATGGAAAATCTTATAGGATTATATCTTCTTCGTCAAGGTTGAAGATTTTTAGAAGTTTGATTCGAAAATAAAGATCTTCCCCTGCCAGAGGAGGGTTTAAATCAAGGGTGAGTTCATCTTCAGTTACTTTAATTATAGTTGCAGGAAAATTCATTTCTCCCTGAGGTGTATCCACTATGAGATTTAGCATCAATCCTTCCTCAGGTTCTACATCAATACTTAAGGCTTCTCTCGGGATAGTTCTTACTAAATTTTCATCTCTTGGACCAAAAGCTTTTTCATAGGGTATCATAACTTCTTTTTCTTCTCCCTCTTCCATACCGATAAGTGCTTCAGAAAGTCCAGGAATTATTTCAGGAGAACCAACCTGAAAAATAAAAGGTTCACCATCAAAGGTGTTTTCAAAAATTTCCCCATTTTTCAATCTACCAATACAATGAATGCTTACTACATCACCTAATTTAACCTTACGCATCTCTAACTCCTTTTAGATTTTTAATTTGATAGAAGCTGAGATTTTAGAGATTTGGACTCTAAAAACTCAGTCTTCTATCTTAAAAGTAGAGTAACATATAATAAAAAAAATACAAGCTTAAAAATTTTTTTCAGCAAGAACAGCTAAACATAAACAGGCTATAGCCTCAATTTTTAAAGCTTCCATTAATCCTTCAGTTGTTTTTGCTTTAATTCCTATATTTGAAAAATCAACCTTTAGCTTTTGAGAGAGTAAGCTTTTCATCTCTTCATAAAAAGGAGAAAGTTTTGGTTTGTCACATATAAAGATTAGATCTATTTGAAAAACTTTAAATCCTTTTTCATTAATAAGGGATAAAGTTTTTTCAAGAAGTTTTATGCTTTCCACATCTTTGTATTGGGGATCTGTATCCGGGAAAAGTGTCCCTATATCTGGGAGTCCCCCTGCTGAGAGTATAGCATCTATTAAAGCATGCAGTCCCACATCTCCGTCTGAATGTCCAAGAAGTCCTTTTTCAAAGGGTATCTCTATTCCGCAGAGTTTCAACTTTCTGCCAGGAACTAATCTATGAATGTCAAATCCTATGCCAAATTTAAGCTTCATTCTACTATTTTTAAAACCTTTGCACCTTTAATTTTTCTGTTTTTAATGTCTTTTAGAGCCTGATTGGCTTTGTCAAAGGGATAAACTTCAATTTCTGGTTTGATGTTAAAAGTTTCAGCAATTTGTAAAAATTCTTTTATATCTTTTCTTGTTACATTGGCAACAGTTTTAATTTCTTTTTCCATCCAGAGGTCTTTTTCATAATTAAGATTTAAAAAGGCATCCTTATCGTGCTCTTCTTTTCTTATGGCATTTATTACGAGCCTTCCTCCAGGAACAAGATATTTTAAGATAGAAAGAGGTGGTTTCCAAACAGGAGTTGTATCTATAGCACAGTGAATATCTTGAGGTGGTTTTTCCTCAAAGGTGCCTGCCCAAAAAGCTCCAAGATTCAAAGCAAGCTCCCTTTGTTTAGGATTTCTTGCAAACACAAAAACTTTGGAAAAAGGAAAAAGGGCTTTAATAAGTTTCAAGACAAGATGTCCGGATGCCCCAAATCCAACAAGTCCTATATTTTGTTCATCTCTGGGATTTGCAAGTTTGAGAGCTCTGTAGCCTATAGCTCCTGCACAAAAAAGAGGCGCAAGCTCTTCGTAAGAAAATAATTTAGGTAAATGAAAAGCAAAAGTTTCTTTTATTTTAAAATACTCAGCATATCCTCCATGAACATCCTTTCCCGTTGCTTTAAAGGATGAACAAAGGTTTTCTAATCCCCTTTTGCAATATTCACATTTTTCACAACTATGATATATCCAACCAGCTCCAGCTCTATCTCCTACTTTGAAATTTTTAACTTCCTTTCCAATTTCTACCACTTCCCCTACAATTTGATGTCCTGGAATAATGGGGAAAAAAGAAGGTAAAGCCCTACCTTCTATTTCATCTATTTCGGTATGGCAAACTCCACAGGCATGGACTTTTATAACTATTTCATCTTCAGCTGGGATGGGATCTCCTAACTCTACTAACTTTAAAGGTTCAGGATCTTCAAGCACATTGGCAATTTTTTCTATTACCCATGCTTTCATCAGGTTTTTTATTTTAATACAAGAATCCAATTTTTGAATTGAAAAAAACAAAAAGTAGAATATCATTTAAAAATAAGATGAGTATAAACAAAGTCATTTTAATTGGAAGACTCGGAGCAGACCCAGAAATAAGATATACTCTTGACGGAAAGCCAGTTGCTACATTTAGAATTGCTACCAATGAAGTAATAATAAGAAACGGAGAAAAAGAAATCCTTACAGAGTGGCACAGAATTGTTGCTTTTGGTAGACTTGCAGAAATTTGCGGAGAATACCTTTCTAAAGGTTCTCAGGTTTACATAGAAGGAAAAATAAGAACCAGGAAATTTGAAGACAGACAGGGAAATCAAAGATATGTTACCGAAATCATAGCTGATAAATTGCAGATTCTTGATAAAAAATCTCAAACGGAATCAGAAAAAAAAGAACCTTTATTGGCTTCAAAGTCTAAAAATAATACAGAAGAAATACCCTTAGAGGAAATAGAGGAAAATCTTTTAGACGAAGAAGATATTCCCTTTTAATCTTACTTTCAATTTTACTGAATTAATATTTTTTTAGAATTAGCATTTTTTGAGGAATCACTTTTTGACTTTGAAATTGCTTCTTCAATTTGATAAGATAAAGTTTCTATCTCAGCTTCAGAAATTTCTTTAAAAGGTTCATCAAGTTCAAAAATACTTCTTATTAAGCTTATAGCGTATTTTCCCTCTTCGTGATAACTTTTTTTTATAAAATTGATGGGATAGTAAAGAATTTTCTGCACCAGAGATTTGGTTAAAATTTCAATAGCCCTTTTTTCTTCTTCTGATAAATTTTTGAGTTTTTTAAAAGTTTTAGCCAGTTCTTTTTGTCTTAAAATTTCTACCTTTTCACTTAATGCTCTTAAAGTTGGATAAAAGTCAAGTTCTTTTAGCCATTTCTGAAATTTGAAAACTTCGGCTTCAATTATTACTTGTGCCCTTGCAGCTTCTTTTTTTCTTTCTTTTAAGTTTTCCTCTACCACTGATTTAAGATCATCTATATCGTAAAGATAAACATTTTCAAGGTTATTGACCTCAGGCTCTACATCTCTTGGAACAGCAATATCAATTATAAAAAGAGGTCTGTATTTTCTTGGTTTTAAAATACTTGCTACCATATTTTTGGTAATTATGTAGTTTGGTGCGCCTGTTGAAGAAATTATTATATCCGCGTTTATTAAAGCAGTAGGAAGTTCATCTAAGGAATAGGCTTCTCCTTTAAATTTATCTGCCAGTTCAATAGCTTTTGAAAGGGTTCTGTTAGCAATAAGGACTTTTTTAACTCCTTCTGAGAAAAAATGCATGCAGGCAAGTTCTGCCATTTCTCCTGCACCTACGAGAAGAACAGTCTTATCTTTTAAAGAACCGAGAATCTTTTTAGCTAAGCTATAAGCGGCATAACTAACAGAGACAGCACCACCTCCTATGCCTGTTTCAGTTCTTACTTTTTTAGCCACGAAAAAGCATTTATGTAAAAGTCTATTTAAAACTATACCGGAAGTGCGATGTTCTAAAGCTTCCTTATATGCAGATTTAACCTGTCCAAGAATTTGAGGCTCTCCAATTACCATAGAATCAAGTCCGCAGGAAACTTCAAAAAGATGTTTTACTGCCTCTTCGTTTTCCAAAAAATAAAGATGAGGTTCTAACTCATTCCACTTCAAAGAAGAAGCCCTTTCTAAAAAATTAGAAAAATCAGTCAAAAATTGGTTTTTATTTTTTGGCTCTAAAATAAAGTAAAACTCAACTCTGTTACAGGTAGATAAAAAAAGTCCTTCCTTAAAAGAAGAAATCTCTTTTCTGAGTACTTCTAAAGGATGGGAAGGTAGATTTTTAAAGGCAAGTTTTTCTCTAATTTCAACAGGAGCAGTTTTGTGATTTAAGCCAATTAATAGTATAGTAATATCAAGACCCATAGGTATGAAACCCCTTGGAGAATAAATTTATCACAAAAAAACTAATAAGCCAAATACCAAAGCCCAGCAAAAACATATAGGAAGCTTTTTTTCCTCTCCAGCCAATTAAGATTCTCTGATGTATTAAAACAGCGTAAATTAACCAGAGTATTAAAGTTATTACCTCTTTTGGGGACCATCTCCAGTAATTTCCGAAAGCCCTTTCACTCCAAATAGCCCCACTTATTATAGCAAGTGAAAGAAAAATAAATCCCAGATAAAGACATTTTTCGTTTATTCTATCTAAATATTCAAGTGGTGGAAGTTTTTTAAAAAAAAGACCAAGATGTTTTTTTTTGATTTCTCTTTCCTGCAAGATATACATTAAGGAGATTACTACTCCAAAAAGCAAAAATCCATGAGAAAAAAGTCCTGTAAAGGCATGCAGAGGGAACCAAAAACTCTTAAAATGTGGGCTAAAAGGAGATAAGATCTCTTTTGGGAAAAGAAAAGAAATAGCAAAAAGTATTAATACGAGAGGAAGTAAAAAAAATCCTGCAGTATTAATTTTAATAGGACTTAAAGTAAAAATAAAGTAGATAAGCACTAATTCCCACGAGAAAAAGTTAAGAAGATCTTTAAAAGAAAGGATAGAAGTGGTAAAGATTTGATAGATTTTTATCATCCAAAAAAGGGTATGAAAGCAAAAACCTATTAACAAGACAAATTGAGCATATCTTAAAACTTCTTTTTTAAGAGTTTTGAAATAAAATCCAAATCCTATTAAAGAAATAAAGTATATACAAAAACTCAAAAAGAGAAATAAATCAGTCATTTAAAATAAAGTTACTTTTTCTTAGCAATGTATATAGAGCAGGGAGCAAAGCTTACGACCTTTGCCGTGGTGCTTCCAAGGGTATATCTTATAATATCAGGTCTGACTCCTCTTGCTCCCATAATCAACATATCAGCCTCTTCATTTTCCACAAAATTGAGAATTGCCTCAGCAATAGAATAATCGGATATTACAGTTTCTTTTATGGTAAAGTGATCTTTAAGTTCCTTTTTAGCTTCCTCAAGAAGTTTTTTACCTTTTTCTATTTCTTTTTCTTCTTCTTCTTTGCTCATATCTTCTCTTTTACGCACTACATAAAGAAGAATTAATTCATCTATTTCTTCTTTTAAAAATCTTTGAGCTACCTTGAGTCCTTCTTTTGCATCTTGTGATCCATCATAAGCTATTACTACTTTCATTCTTGCCTCCTTTACTGGTTTTGGAAAAAACTATTTAGTAGTATATATTATAATCTAAAATTTAAATTTTGGGCAAGATTTAAAAGAGATTTGAAAGTTTGTTTTTTGACAAAATTTTAAAATGGATTATTTTTAAAAAAGAATCCTTAAAAAGAGGTAAAACCCTATGAGAAAAAGACTGATATTTATTATTATATTAATTCTTTCTTTAACTTGTTTTAAGGTTTTTGCTGAAGAAGGTAGTTCAATAACTAAAAAGGTTTTAATTCTTCCTTTTGAGATTTATTCTAATCCAGAGTATTCCTATTTAAAAGAGGCTATACCTGAGATGCTTGTCAGCCGTCTGTATCTGCCTTCCAAGATAGAGATAGTGGATGTGGATAAAGTTAAGAATGAAATCAAAAATTACCAGAAGATAGATAAAAATGTGGCTAAAGAGCTGGGTAAAAAATTTGGAGCAAATTATGTAATATGGGGAAGCATTACTGTTTTAGGTAACTCAGTTAGTATAGATGCTCAGATAATGGATTTGTCAGATGAAAAGAAACCCGCCCAATTTTTTCAGGAGCTAAAGGATGTTTCTGAAATAATTTCTCAGCTTTCAAGATTTGCCCAAAAAGCAAGAATGTACATAGAAGGAAAAGAGGAAGATTTTTACAAGGAGCCTTACTATGCTATGGTTCCTTATGGGTCAAGTAAAGACCATCCAGAAAGGGGTTACTATTATTATGCCCCCTATCTTTATCCTCAGGTTCCTGTAGAAAGTAAACCAAAGGTAACCAGAGCAAAAAGTCCTTACGGAGATTTGGGAGAAGAGGGATTAACCAGAAACTTGGTAATAGATCTTTCTAAAGGAACCATAGGTTGGGCAGAAGATGAAGAAGAAAAAAATAAAAATACCAATGCCACAGCCATGGTTCCAAATTATCCACCTATGTATCCACCACAACCTTATTACCCCTATTCTCCTCCACCTTATTACTACTATTACCAAGAAGATGAGGGAATTCTTTCTAAATTGTGGTCTCACATTTGGCCTTTTGGGGAGAAGGAAAAAAAACCAAGATATTATACAACTCAGATAGCACCAGCACCTCAACCCTACACTTATTCACAACCTACCTATTCACAGCCTCAAAGTTCACAACCCCAAGTTACTCAGCCTCAAACCTATGTAGAACCTCAAAGGCAAACCTTACCGCCTTCCAATCAGAATCCAGTTAAAAAAGAAAATCCTTGGAGTTGGGAATAATTAACAGGTTAAATGAAAGGCGCCTGCTACTGAAGTCTTTAAAGAATAAAGCTCATTAAATCTTTTTACTGCTTTATCAGTTTGATAAATTTCAACTTTTATATTTAATTCTTTAGCTTTTTTTTCTACTTCAGGATCAACTTTCATTACTCCATAAGCCCCTGTTCCAATTATTAAAAATTCTACAGGATTTTTCCATACTTCTTCTAAATCTTCAACCTGAAGTCTATGCCCTTCCTTTCTCCACCAGTTAGATAATATCTTTTCTTCAGAAGGCGTTTTTATAATAATAAGATCCTTATTATAAGTTTTTTCTTTAAAGGTTAGGTTGCCAAAACTGTAATGAGAAATCATCTTTTTAAGCAGCCATGCTGAGCTTTTCTTCTTCTTTCTTCAAAGCTTCGGTTCTGTAATGAGTAATCAAAGCATCTATAAATTCGTCTAAATCTCCATCGAGAACTTCAGGGAGATTATAAACCGTAAGACCGATACGATGATCAGTTACACGATTTTGTGGAAAGTTATAAGTTCTTATTTTTTCGCACCTTTCACCTGTTCCTACCTGAGATTTTCTTTCTGCCTGGATTTTTTCAGCCTGTTCTCTTAAAGCAAGCTCATATAATTTTGCTCTTAAAATTTTTAAAGCAGTTACTTTATTTTGGTGTTGACTCCTTTCGTTTTGGCAGGTTACCACTATTCCTGTAGGGATATGAGTAATTCTTACTGCACTTTCAGTTTTATTAACATGCTGTCCACCGTGTCCACTTGCTCTCATAGTTTCAATTTTTAGGTCTTCAGGCTTTATTTCCACAGTTACCTCATCTACTTCTGGCAATATAGCTACAGTAACAGTAGAGGTGTGAATCCTACCTGAGGACTCAGTAATAGGAACTCTTTGCACCCTGTGAACTCCACTTTCATATTTTAACCTGCTATAAGCACCCTTTCCTTCAATTTTAGCTATAACTTCTTTAAAACCACCCAAACCTGTTTCGTTTGCATCAAGAATCTCAAACTTCCATCCTTTTCTTTCTGCATAGCGACTGTACATTCTCAGCAGATCTGCAGCAAATAGAGCTGCCTCTTCTCCACCAGCTCCAGCTCTTATCTCTATTATTACATTTTTTTCATCATTGGGGTCTTTTGGTAAAAGAAGAATGGGTAATTTTTCTTCTAAATCTTCTAACCTATTTTCAAGTTCTTTGAGTTCCTGTTTAGCAAGTTCCAATAATTCTTCGTCAGTCTCCTCTTCCAGTATTTGCTTATTTTCCTTTATTTGCTGTAAAATCTTTTTATATTCTCTGTAAGTTTCAACAATTTCCAAAAGTTCAGCGTGTTCCTTTGCTAATTTGGCATAAACCTCAGGCTTTGAAATTATAGAAGGATCAGAAAGCTTGCGTGAAATTTCTTCAAAATTTTTTTCTAAGGTTTCTAATTTTTTTAAGTAAAAATTAGCTAAGCTCATATTTCTACAAATTAACTCTGAGATTTTTCTTGTTTTTCGTAAAAATCGGCATATTTTCTCATAAATTTCTCAATTCTTCCTTCAGTATCTACAAATTTCATTTCTCCTGTAAAAAAAGGATGGCATTTAGAGCAGATTTCAACCCTAATTTCTTTTTTGGTAGAGCCTACAGTAAATCTGTTTCCACAAGCACACATAACTACTGCGTCTTCATAATATTCAGGATGAATACCTTTTTTCATAATTTCACCTCTTTTTAATTTAAGAAAAAAAGCGCCCCTGGAGGGACTCGAACCCCCAACCTACGGCTTAGAAGGCCGCTGCTCTATCCTATTGAGCTACAGGGGCGACTTTTTTAAAATTTTAATCAAAAATTTCTTTTTGACAAGAGTGCTTTAAAGGTTTATAATGTTACCAATATGAATATTTCCTTAGACTTATTTTTTGAGAACTTGGAAAAAGAAAAAATAGCGGAATTATTTAAGGAGGGGTTCCCCTGGGAACCTTTGAAAAATTTAAAAAGCTACCTAATGGATACAATTCCTGATTTGCCCAGAAATATTCCCATTGATATTCCCCTTCCTGAAAGTTTAATTTTAACAGAAGATGGTGAAATAGTTCCTTTAAAGGAATGTGAAGATTTTGAGGGGGAATATTACTTTAAGGGAGAAAAAATAGAGGGAGCAATCTTAAAAGCAGGAACAGTTTTAACAGGGAAAAAAATATTTTTTGAAAAAGGTGTAGTGGTGGAATCTTTCTCGTTAATCTCACCTCCAGCCTATTTTTCTAAAGGAACTCAAATAAGACACGGTGCTTATATAAGAGGAAGTGTTTATACAGGAGAAAAAGCAGTAATAGGGCATACTACCGAGATTAAAAACAGTATATTTTTAAGTTTTGCCAAAGCTTCCCATTTTGCCTATGTAGGAGATAGCATCCTTGGAAGCGATGTTAATTTAGGAGCAGGAACAAAACTTGCTAACTTGAAATTTAGCAAAAAAAATATAACTTTAGTAATTAATAAAGAAATTATAAATACGGGGCTTAAAAAATTGGGAGCAATTTTGGGAGACAGATGTCAAACTGGATGTAATTCTGTTTTACAACCAGGAACACTTTTAGGAAAAGAATCTTATGTTTATCCAGGAAAAACCTGCGGTCCTGGATATTTTTTACCTGGAACAAAAATAAAATAGGAGGGAAGTTAAATGAAAAAATTAACGATTGTTTTTGTAATTTTTGCAATGGTTTTTCTCTTTTTTTTAAATGGATGGGCAGAAAATAAACTTTTAGCTGAGGTTGGACCTTATAAACTTTATGAAAAAGATGTTAACAGAATGATGGAAAAAGATGCCCATATTCAGCAGATTTTGAAGACAAAACCAGAATTGAAAGAAGATGTAGTTAAAGCCATAGTTAACAGATGGGTTAATTTATCTTTACTTTCTCTTGCAGGGAAAAAGGAAGGAATTGATAAAGATTTAGAAGTTAAAAAAGAATTGATGGAAATTGAAAAAAATTTCATTGCTCAAAAGTATTTTGAAAAAAAAGTAGCCAATTTAAAAATAAGTGAAAGGGAAGTAAGGGAATATTACGAAAAAAATAAAGAAGAATATAAGGAACCAGAAGGAAGACAGGTTAAGCATATTTTAATTTATGTTCCCAAAGATGCTGATAATGCTACTGAAGAGAAGGCTTTTAAAAAAGCAAACGAAGTTAGAGAAAAGCTTTTAAAGGGAGAAAAATTTGAAGAGCTTGCTAAGATTTATTCCGATGATACTGGTTCAAAAGAAAAAGGGGGAGATTTGGGGATTATTAAAAAAGGGCAAACTATACCAGAGTTTGAAAAAGAAGTTTTTAAACTTAAAGAAGGAGAAATAAGCATGCCTATAAAATCTCCTTTTGGGTATCACATTGTAAAAGTTGAAAAAATTATACCTGAGAGAATACCCTCTTTTGATGAAATAAAAAGTGTAGTTGAAAAAGATTATTTACAAAAGAAAGAAGAAGAGCTAATGGCACAGATTTTGCAAAATCTCTACAAAGAGTATCAGCCAAAAATTTATTTAAAATTGAAAAAAGAATCCAAAAATGAGAGCAAGTAGTATAATAGAGGATTTCAAAAAAAGGTTAAGATATCTCAATCTTTCTGAAAAATGGCAAGTTTATCTTCATTTTCCTTCGGAGATCTTATTTGTGGATATTGAAACAGAGGGTCTTTCAAAAGAAAATAATGATATTACCATAATTGGGATATACAAGGAGAATAAATACTTTCCTTTTATAAAGGATTTAAATTTAAATAGAGCTTATAATTTTCTTGCTGAAACTCCTATCTGGATAACCTTTGGAGGTGAAAATTTTGATGTTCCTTTTATTAAAAAAACTTTTCCAGATTTGATAACACCACTTATTCATATTGATCTCTTTTTGTTAACCAAAGAAGTGGGATTAAAGGGAGGTTTAAAAAAGATAGAGAAGGTATTAGGTATTGAGAGGAAATTAAAAGGTTTGAATGGTTATGATGCAGTAAAATTGTGGAGAAAGTGGACAGAAGAGAGAGACAAAGATGCTTTGAGAAAACTCATTATTTACAATAAAGAAGATGTGGTAAATCTGAAAAAAATTATGGAGTATGTGGTATCCAAAAAACTTAAAAGAAAGGAGGGGGACCTATATGAAAGATTTTCTCAAAAGTCAGTATAAACTAATTTTAATTTTAGTTATTATTGCTTTTGCTTTTGGAGTTTTAGCCAAAACTTTCATAGATAAAACCGGACTCCTGAGTTCCAAAAAATTAGTTGCCGGAGATGGAACTACAGTTTCAACAAAAAGTCTGGAAATAGCTCAAGAGCTTTCAGAAGCTTTTTCCTATGTTGCAGAAAAAGCTGCTCCAGCTGTGGTTTATATTGAGACTGAAAGAGTTATTTCTGTTCCAAAAGATGTTTTTCCTTTTGATTTTTTTGGTGACGAATTTTTTAGAAGATTCTTTTCAGTTCCTAATTATAAGCAGAGGGGAGCAGGTTCTGGATTTATAATTTCTAAGGATGGTTATGTTGTTACTAATAATCATGTAATTCAAGGAGCTCAAAATATTACAGTAAAATTAGTAGATGGTAGAAGTTTTAATGCAAAAATTGTGGGGACTGATCCTTTTTCTGATATAGCATTACTTAAAATAGATGCTAATAATCTTCCAACTTTAACCCTTGGTAATTCAGATTTAATAAAAGTTGGAGAGTGGGTTATTGCTATTGGTAATCCTTTTGGACTTTCTCACACTGTAACTGTAGGGGTGGTGAGTGCCAAAGGAAGAAGCGGAATCGGAATTTCAGATGTAGAAGATTTTATTCAAACAGATGCAGCTATAAATCCCGGAAATTCAGGGGGTCCTTTACTTAACTTAAAAGGGGAAGTCATAGGAATGAATACTGCTATTTTTACCAGATCTGGTGGTTACATGGGGATAGGTTTTGCCATTCCAAGTAATATTGTAAAAACCGTAGTAGAGCAATTAAAAGCTAAAGGAAAGGTGGAAAGGGGTTTTTTAGGAGTATATATTCAAGATATAACACCTGCCCTTGCTAAAGAATTAGGGTTAAAAATTACTGAAGGAGCACTTGTAACCGAAGTAATGAAAGACTCCCCTGCTGAAAAAGCTGGTTTAAAAGAAAAAGATGTTATTATAAGTTACAACGGAAAACCAATTAAAAATTCCTCAGAACTAAGAAATTATGTGCTCTTAACTAAACCAGGTACTGAAGTGGTTTTAAAAATAATAAGAGAAGGTAAAGAAATGGAAGTAAAAGTTAAAATTGAAGCTCCTAAAAAGGGCATCTTTATTTCAAAAGCTGAGATAAGTGAGTTGGAAGGATTTTTAGAAAATTTAGGATTTACAGTTGAGGATATTACTCCTGAATTAGCAAAAAGAATGGGGCTTTTCACTACTAAAGGTGTGGTAATTACTGAGGTTTTTCCAGAAACGCCAGCAGATTATGCTGGATTAAGACCTGGTCTTGTGATTGATGAGGTTAATCGCAAAAAAGTAAATAATTTGGAAGAATTTTATCAGGCTCTTAAACCGTCCTTAAATACAAATAAGGTTTTATTAGGAATTAAAACAGCAAGAGGAAGATATTACACCACTTTAAGCTTAGAAAGCCAATAATAAATTTATGTGGAAAAAAATTACATTTTTCCTCTTTTTCTTAGTCTTTTTTTGCACTTTTCCTGTTTTTTCTGAAACTATAAATAAAATTGTAGCTGTAGTGGGAGACGAATTTTTGACTCTTTATGACCTTGAGGAGATGTGTAAACCCTATTTTGAAAAATTTGTAAATCCTGATTTACCTTCAGAGGAAAAAGAAAAAATAAAGAATCAGATAAGAAGAGAAATTTTAAAAGGGTGGATAGAAGAAAGTGTTTTAAAAATTGAAGCTCAAAAATATGGACTTACCGTTACTGATGAGGAACTCGAAAGAGTTATAAAAATTGATATAGATGCTGTAGGTGGAGAGGAAAAGTTTAAAGAATATTTAAAAAAGCAAGGAATGAGTTATGAGGAGTATAAAGAAAAATTAAGAGATAAACTACTTAAGATTAAATTTGTGCAGATTCAGGTAAGAGGTAAAGTCTTCATTACTGATGATGAACTTAAAAAGGCATACGATGAGGCTATAAAAAATTACGAAAAAACTCCTAAGTATATTCTATCAATTTTAATAATAAGTGGAGACGAAAATTTTGCTTCCTCAATACATGAACAGATTCTTAAAGGTAAAAGTTTTGAGGATGTATATCGAGATTATCCTAAGAATTTACAATTTATAAAAGAGGAGACCTTTAAAAAAGACGAACTTGCTTCAGAAATTTTAGAAAAACTTAAAACCATTGCTCCAGGAGAGGTTACCCCTGTAATAAAAATAGGGGATCAGTTTTACATAATAAGGCTTCTAAAGATTGAAGAAGGGACTCCTCCTTCTTTTGAAGAGATGAAAGAGAAGTTATATCAAAAGTTGTTTGAAGTTAAAGCTCAGAAATTTTTGGAAAAGTGGATTAAAGAACTTGAAGAAAAAAGGTACATTAGAATCTATTTGTAAGTAGATGATTTTTTCTTTAGAGGCTTTAATTCTTTCTAAAGAGAAATTAGGCGAAATAGATTTATTAGTAGAGCTTTTAACTCCAAAAGGAAAAGTCTGGAGCATTGCTAAAGGAGCTCAAAAGAGTCGAAAAAGATTTGTTAATCTTTTAGAAGAATTTAATCTTATAAAAGCTCATCTAAGAAAGACTTCTAAAGGCAAGTTTCCTATTCTGGAAAAAGCTGATCTTCTTTTTTTGCCAGAAACTATCAGAAAGGATCATAAAAAGTATATAATAATTTCTTACATAGGAGAAATTCTTTCTAAAATAAGTTTTTCAGGTCTTGCGGTAGAGTATTTTTCTTTCATAAAAAAATTTTTAAGAGAAATAGAAAAAAGAAATAGTATTGGTAATTTGTGGAAACCCTTTTTTGAATTAAAAATTTTAAAATTTTCCGGATGGGCACCAGAGTTATTTCAATGTGTAAAATGTGGTTATCAACCTAAAAAGATTTTTTACTTTTCTGTATTTGAGGGCGGGATTTTATGTTTTAGGTGTAAAAATGATGAAGGTGAAGTTTTGGATTTGAAAACAATTCAAATGTTAAGAACTTTAATTGAAATGCCTCCTGATTTTGAAAGGTTGCAAAAATTGGAGGAAGAATTAAAAAATTGGGTTGATGATAGAGAAAAAATTTTTAAAATTAGTGAAAAGTTTTTTAAATTTTTTTTGCCTTTTGAAATAAACTCTTTAAAATTTTTAGAAGAATATGGTTTAGGAGGGGTGTCAGGTGCAGAGACCACTTGAAGGCAGATTTTTTGAAGAAAAACAATATGTTCTTGAAGGTCTTGCAGCAAAAGAATCTTGGAGACTTTTTAAGATTCTTGCCGAATTTGTTGAAGGTTTTGAACTTCTTCCCAAGGTTTATCCAGCAGTAACTATTTTTGGTTCCTCAAGAACTCCCTCAGATCATCCTGATTATAAAAAAGCAGAAGAACTGGGTAGACTTTTGGTAAAAGCTGGATTTTCAGTCATTACTGGTGGCGGACCCGGTATTATGGAAGCAGCTAATAAAGGAGCATCAGAAGCAGGAGGATATTCTGTAGGATTAAACATAAGATTACCTTTAGAACAAGAACCTAATCCTTATGCCAATATAAAGTTAGAATTCAAATACTTTTTTGTAAGAAAGGTGATGATGGCAAAGTATTCAGTAGCTTTTGTGTTTTTCCCTGGTGGGTTTGGAACCTTAGACGAAATGTTTGAAGTTCTTACTTTAGTTCAAACAAAGAAAATAAGACCCGTTCCTATTGTGCTCATAGGTAAAAATTTTTGGGCTCCACTTTATCAATGGATGATTGATTACCTTATTCCTAATAACAAGATTTCTCCCAAGGATGTTGATCTTTTTAGGATTTTTGATACACCTGAAGAGGCAGTAGAATATATAAAGGAATATTTATGGATTTAAAAAATAAACACCTTCTTGATATCGCCTCCCTTAGCAAAGAGGAAATAGAAAATTTTTTAAACTTAGCAGAAAACCTTAAAGAAATTTTATACAGACCCATTCCCAAAGTTCCTACTTTAAGAGGAAAATTGGTAATTAATCTTTTTTATGAACCCTCTACAAGAACCCGTTTTTCCTTTGAAAAAGCTGCTAAAACCTTATCTGCAGATACTTTAACTTTTACAGGTAAAGGAACGAGTATTGAAAAGGGAGAAACCCTTCTTGATACCATTAAAAATTTAGAAGCCATAGGGGCAGATCTATTTGTTATAAGACATCCCGTAGCAGGTGCACCGCACTTTGTAGCTCAACATAGCAAAGTTCCTGTAGTGAATGCAGGAGACGGGACTCATGAACATCCTACTCAAGCACTTTTAGATCTTTTAACTGTAAAAGAAAAGCTTGGCACCCTTTCAGATTTAAAAATAGCCATAATAGGTGATATAAAACACAGCAGGGTTGCTCATTCTGATATTTTAGCTTTCCAAAAAATGGGTTCTTCTGTTTGGGTTTCTGGTCCTGCTCAACTTTTGCCTAATTTAAAAGAAGAAAGCTATTACAAAATCAATGAGAAAGGCTTTAAAATTTGCTACAAAATAGAGGAAGCTATTAAAGATGCCGATGTGGTTATTGCTTTAAGAATACAGAAAGAAAGGCACGGAGAAACACTCGTTCCAAGTTTCCTTGAATATCACGAGTTTTTTGGGCTCAAACCAGCACATTTAGAGCTAATGAAAGAAAAAGCAATTCTTATGCATCCGGGTCCTATCAACTGGGGTGTAGAACTTTCATACGAGATGGAAAAGTATCCCTTTCAGGTAATTCTCGAACAGGTAGAAAATGGAGTAGCAATAAGAATGGCAATTTTACTTAAGCTTCTTACAGGTGGAAAAGATTATGAGACTTTTGATTAAAAAAGGAAGAATAATTGATCCTTCACAAAATCTTGATTTTGTAGGAGATGTGCTGATTGAAGAGGGAAAAATATTAGGTGTTGAAAAGAATATAGAAATTAAGGAAAAAGTAGAAGTAATAGAGGCGAAAAATTTGTGGGTTTTACCTGGACTTGTAGATATTCATGTGCATTTGAGAGAACCTGGAGAGGAATGGAAAGAAGACATAGAGACAGGGACAAAAGCAGCTTTATATGGAGGGATTTTGAGATTAGCTTGTATGCCAAATACCAAGCCTCCTAACGACACTCCAGAAGTTACGGGATATATTTTGGAAAGAGCTTCTAAAAAAGCTTATGTTTCAGTTTATCCTATCGCCTGTATCACCAAAAATCAAGAAGGAAAAGAAATTACTGAATTTGGAAGGCTTAAAAAAGCTGGAGTTGTAGCGGTTTCTGATGATGGAAAATGGGTCCAAAATTCTGAAGTTATGCGAAGAGCCCTTCTTTATGCCAAAAATTTTGATTTGGCAATAATCTCCCATTGCGAAGATAAAACTCTATCTAAGGGTGGACAAATTAATGAAGGATATTTTTCAGCAAAACTTGGATTAAAAGGAATTCCTGCCTCAGCTGAGACTATAGCAGTAGTAAGGGATCTAATCCTTGCTAAAGAAACTCAAAAATCTATTCATTTAGCCCACCTTTCAACAGGAGAGGTTATTCCATTTTTAAAATGGGCTAAAGAGGAAGGAATTCCCTTTACAGCTGAAACCTGTCCTCATTACTTCACTTTAACTGAAAAGGAAGTAGAAAATTATAATACCCTTGCTAAGGTTAACCCACCCTTAAGAACTGAAAAAGATGTAGAGGCTATAAAAATGGCTTTAAAAGAGAATTTAATAGAAGTAATAGCAAGTGATCACGCACCTCATAGCCCTCTTGAAAAGGAAATAGAATTTGAATATGCCTCTTTTGGAATGATAGGACTTCAAACTTTACTTCCTTTAAGTCTCAATTTAGTAAGAGAAAGATATCTAACACCTTTGGCTCTTTTTGAAAAACTTATCGTGAATCCCTCAAAAGTTTTGGGTATTGAGCCTCCATCGTTTAAAAAGGGAACTGTGGCTGAAGTTATAATTGTTGATCCAGAAGAAGAATACATCTTAACAGAAGAAATTATTCAATCAAAAAGTAAAAATACTCCATTTTTGAATAAAAAACTCAAAGGAAGGGTTAAAAAAGTTATTTTAAAAGATAAAATCTACGATTTAACTCAGATTTAGTTGTGTAATTTAAAACACACCTGATTATTAAATTACACACCCTGAAACATCGGTAGATACTTAAAATATTGAAAAATCAGGCATCTTAAAATTGGCACAGATATTGCTTAAATTTTAGATAAATAGAGACTGAAAGTAAGAGAGGTTGAAAATGCAATATCAAAGGACTTTGGCAGGGAAGATAGTTTTAGAAGGAGAGGGAATATTTTCTGGGAAAAATATAAAGGTGGAAATTGAGCCAGCTGAGGAAAATACTGGGATTCTCTTTGTAAGAGAAGACCTTCCAGAGAAACCTTTAATACCTTTAAGTATAAATAACATAATTGGGCTTGATGGTGCTACGGCTTTGACTGACGGGGAGCACTTTATTTATTTGGTTGAACATCTTCTTTCTGCTTTTCACGGTCTTCAGATAGATAATGCTATAGTTCGTGTTTATGGGGAAGAGATACCTCTTTTTGATGGTTCAGCCTATCCCTGGGTAAGAAAGATTCAAGAAGTAGGATATAAGTTTTTACTAACTCCCAAAAAAAAGTTTTATCTTCGCAAAAGTTTTCAGTATCAAAATGGAAATGGTGGTAAGATAAAATTTAAACCATCAAATACTTTAAAAATAAAAGCCTCTTTATACTTTAACCATCCACTAATAGGATATCAAAGTTTAGAATTGGAGTTAAATCCGAAAGTGTATATTCATGAAATTTCCTTTGCGAGAACTTTTGGTTTTAAAGACATACTTTTTGAAAGAAAAAATAAAGGAATAATAAAGGGTGGAAGTCTTTCCAATGCTATAATTTTAGATGAAGAAAAGGTTCTTAATCCAGAAGGATTAAGAACTCCTGATGAATTTGTAAGACATAAGATTTTAGATATAATGGGGGATATCTTTGCTTTGGGACAACCTTTGGTGGCAGAGATAGAAGCAGAATGTTCTAATCACAGGCTTCATATAGAAGCTCTAAAGAGCCTTTACAAAACCGGATTATTGGAAGAGGTTGAAGAAAGGGCTCTCACTTTTTTGCTGATTTATAAAAGATTGAAGAAAAACGAATAACTTTTACTTTTTCACTTTCCCTATTTCATAAATAAGACCATCAGCTTTTTCTAAAGCCTTTTCCAGTTTAATTAAATCTATTTGATAATTTAAATTTTTCTTTTTGGTAATAAGATCGAGTTTCTGAATAATGTGTTTAATAGGGTATTTAATGAGGTTTTCCATATCTGGATAAGCTTGTAAATATATTTTCCCATTTTGTATGGCAAGTTTATAGGGTTCGTAAACGATTTTTACCAAGGTTCCTATGGGAACATTTTTGTATAAAAATTCAATATCTTCTGGATAAAGGCGGATACATCCATGTGTGCTCCTTCTTCCTATACTATAAATCTTATTTGTTCCGTGTATGGCGTAAAGCCCTCTTGATAAATAAAGTGCATAATCTCCCATGGGATTATCTGGTCCAGGAGGAACTACATCAGGTAAAGTAGGATCTTCAGCTTTTATTGATGGAGGAGGATACCAGGTAGGTTTTTCTTTTTTATTTATAATAGTATAAACTCCTAAAGGAGGAAGACTTCCTTTATCTCCAATCCCTATTGGAGCAATAAAAACCTTTCCATTTTTAAAGTAGTATAGTCTCATTTCTGGAAGATTGACAATGATAACATTATCAGGCATAAAAAGAAATTCTTCTGGAATTAAAATTTTTTTGGGAATAATTATTGTTTTTCCAATTGGAGGAACCCAAGGGTCTATATCTTTATTAGCAAGAATTAAGTGATAATATCCGGTTCTGAATTGAACAGCAAGATCAACCAGGGTATCATTTTCGCAAAGAGTGTACTTTAGATTTTCCAAATAGATAAACTGGTTTGGTAGCAAAGAAATAAAGGAGGGACCAAAATTATAAGATTTATTTACTTGGCAAGTTCCTAAAGTAATATAAAATAAAACGAATAAAAAGCTCAACAAAAATTTATGAGATTTCATAATATCTTACAAAAAATAGGTAATACTCCCATAATTAAACTAAGAAATATAAAAGTCAAGTCATCTGTAGAAATTTGGGGAAAATTGGAAAGTCAAAATCCTGGTGGTTCAGTAAAAGATAGACCTGCACTTTTTATGATTGAAGAGGCAGAAAAGAGAGGGCTTTTAACTCCTGAAAAAATCGTAATTGAGGCTTCAAGCGGAAACACTGGAATAGGGCTTTCTTTGGTATGTGCGGTAAAAGGATATAGATGCGTTATAGCCATGCCTGAGTCTGCTTCAATTGAAAGAAGAAAAATTATGCAAGCCTTTGGAGCGGAAATCCTTTTAACTCCTGCTGAAAAGGGAACAGATGGAGCTATAGAGGCAGTTTATGAAATTTTAAGAAATAACCCAGACAAATATTACTGCACAGATCAATACAATAATTCCGCAAACTGGCTGAGTCATTATAAAACTACTGCACCAGAAATATTAAGAGATACAGAAGGGAAAGTTACCCATGTAGTTTGTGGTCTTGGAACTACAGGCACAGCAATGGGAATAGCAAGATTTGCCAAGGATAATAGACTATCTTTAAAGGTTGTGGGAGTGGAACCAAATCCAGGGCATAAGATTCAAGGGCTTAAAAATATGAAAGAATCCTATCCTCCCAGCATTTACGATAAAAAACTCTTAGAAAAGGTTATAAATGTGGAAGATGAAGAAGCATTTTACTGGGCAAGAAGACTTGCTAAGGAAGAAGGTATATTTGTGGGTATGAGCTCTGGTGCAGCTCTTGCAGGAGCTATAAAACTGGCAGAAGAGTTAAAGGAAGGTTTGATTGTGGTTATATTTCCAGATGGAGGAGAAAGATACCTTTCAACGCCACTTTGGAGTTTTGAAACCAATAAAAAAGAGCCATACAAAGAGGTAGATCTTATTCTTACCAATACTTTCTCAGGAAAGAGAGAACCTTTTTATCCTCTTAAAAACGGAGAAGTAAAGATTTATACCTGTGGACCAACCTTAAATGCAGAGCCTCATATAGGTCTTTATAGAAGACTGATCACCGCAGATATTTTGAAAAGTTATTTAAAACTCAAAGGTTATAAAGTAATCCATGTAGTAAATTTGACAGACTTTGATGACAAAACCATTCACACTGCCCTTGAAAAAAATGTAGATTTAGAAGGGCTTACTTCTAAAATAGAGAAAAAATTTTACGAAGATTTGGAGTGGTTAAAAATTGAAAGGGCTGATTTTTATCCTAAGGTCAGTAATCATCTGGAAGATATGAAAGAATTGGCTATTAAGGTGCTTGAGAAAGATAAAGCCTATGTAAAGTATTCAAGTCTTTATTTTGATATTTCAAGGTTTCCTGAATACGGGAAACTTTCTAAAATAGATTTGAATTATCTTAAACCTGGAGCTACCATTGATCTTGAAGAATACGAAAAGGAAGAGCCTTTTGATTTTGCCCTTTTAAAAAGGGTTCAGATTTTGGAATTAAAAAGGGGATATTTTATAGAAACTTCTTTTGGTAAAGTAAGACCAACATGGCATATTCATTGCGCAAGCCTCGTTTTAAAATATTTAGGAGAAGAAATTGACATATTTACCAGTAGTAGCGATCTCATTTTTCCTCATCATGAAAATACAAGAGCTGTAGCCAAGGCTATAACAGGAAAAGAGCTTGCCAGATACTGGGTTCATTCAGGTTTAGTATTTTATAACGGTAAAAAACTTTCATCTGAAAATAAAATAACGATAGAAGACATAAAAGAGAAGGGGTTTTCAGGAAGGACTCTTAGATTTTACTTTTTGAGAACTCATTACAGAAATAGATTTAATTTTGACTGGAAAGGTTTAGAGGAAAGTTCTAAAATATTGAAAAAGATTGATAGATATGTAGCCTTTTTAGGAGCAAGTCCTGAAAGAGAAATGAATTCTTCAGAAAAAGAAAGGCTTTGGCAGATTTTAAAAGACTTTGAAAATAACTGGGAAAAAGCCTTAAAAGAGGACCTTAATACACCACTTGTTATTTCTGAATTGATAACCTTTTTTAAAAAGATTTATCCTTACTTAAAAGAAGGAATATCCTCGGAATACAAAGAGGAGTTTTTAAAAAGTTTCAAAAAGCTTAATCAAGTCTTTAAGGTATTTAAATTTCCTCAAAGGGTAAAAGATGAGAAAATTTTAGAAAGGGTTAAATTAAGGGAGCTTGCTAAAAAAGAAAAAAATTATGAGTTAGCAGATAAAATAAGAGATGAACTTGAAAAAGAGGGGTTTTTTGTTTTTGATTTTCCATCTCAAACAGTAGTAGTATTTTTAGAAGAAGCATGAAAAACATTTCTCAAATTTTATGGGAGATTTATGAAAAACTGTATGCCTTTTTTGGATCTCAAAATTGGTGGCCTGCAGATACACCTTTTGAAGTTTGTGTAGGAGCTATTCTTACTCAAAATGCAAGCTGGAAAAATGTAAAAAAAGCTATAGAAAATTTAAAAAAGGAAAATCTCTTAGATCCATTTAAACTTTATGAAACTCCGATAGAGGTTATTGCCCAGTTGATAAAACCATCAGGATTTTATAATCTTAAGGCAAAAAGGCTTAAAAACTTTGTAAAATTTTTAGTGGAAAAATACGAAGGGAATTTAGATTTTCTTTTTTCAAACGGGCTTCACAAAGCAAGAGAAGAATTGCTTAGTGTAAAGGGTCTTGGAAAGGAAACCGTTGACAGTATGCTTCTTTATGCTGGAAATTTGCCCATTTTTGTAGTTGATGCTTACACTTATAGAATTTTGAGTAGACACTCTCTTATTCCTGAAGAAGTAACTTACGAAGAAATACAATCTTTATTTATGGAAAATCTACCCCCTGATCCCAAGCTTTTTAATGAATTTCATGCACTGCTTGTTGCATGTGGTAAAAATTTTTGTAAGAAAAAAGCCCCACTTTGTGCCTCCTGCCCATTAAATCTAATTTAACCCTACTACATTGTAAGTGGCAGAAAAAATGATTTGGTGTGTTTTTGCAATTTTGTCGGGATTTTTCGTAGCTTTAAGTGATGCTTTAAACAAAAAGTATCTCTCTTCTTTTGAACATCCCTATATGGTTGTTGCAAGAACTCTGGGAAGTTTCCCCTTTCTTTTTCCCATCTTTCTATTTCTTACTTATAAATACAATGGAGTAAACTATTTTAACTTTCAGTTTGTAAATAATGTTTCCCTTCTTCTTCTTTTAGAAATTACAGCAACTATACTTTATATGAAAGGAATTAGACTTTCTCCCCTTTCTTTAACCATACCTTTCCTTTCTTTTACACCTGTTTTTATAATGCTTACAGGTTATATTCTTTTAGGAGAAAAAATTTCTGAAAATGGGGCTTTAGGAATAACCTTGGTATTTTTAGGTAGTTATTGTATTAATCTTCCTTCTTTAAAAGAAGGATTTTTAGCTCCTATAAAGGCTATTAAAAAAGAAAAAGGTAGTTTTTTACTTCTACAAGTTGCTCTTATTTATTCTATAACTTCTGTTCTCGGTAAAAAAGGAATACTTCTTAGTAATCCTCTTTGGTTTGCTTCTTTTTATTTTTCAATTCTTGGAATAGCTTCAACTTTAAGTATGAAAATTCTTTATCGCATAAAACTTTGTGAATTTGTAAAAACAAATTTCAAACCGATTCTTTTAATAGGATTAACTCAGGCACTTATGTGTTATTTTCACATGATAGCTCTCAGTAAAATACAGACTGCCTATATGATAGCACTTAAAAGAACAAGTATTCTTTTTGCAGTTATTTTAGGGTATTTATTGTTTAAAGAGTCCTATATTTTGGTAAGGCTTTTTGCAGTGATTTTAATGCTTTTTGGAATTTTTATAATAACCTTTTTGAGATAAAATAAAAACTTAAAATGAAAAATTTTAAAGGCTACATTCAAGTTTATACAGGAGAAGGTAAAGGTAAAACTACTGCTGCTATCGGACTTACTATAAGAGCTTTAGGAGCAGGACTAAAAGTTGCATTTTTTCAGTTTTTTAAACCAGGAACCTCAAGTGAAGTAGAGATATTAAAAAGATTTTTTCCTCAACTTTTATATAAAGCTTTTGGCAAAGAAGAATTTGTAAAAGGAAAGATTGATCCTGAAATAAGAGAACTTACTCTTAAAGGATGGGAAGAGGTGAAAGAACTGGCAAAATCTGGAACCTATAATATAATAGTTCTTGACGAAATTACCTATGCTCTGAACTGGGGAATAATAGATCTGGAAGAATTTTTAGAGGTTATTAAAAATAAACCAGATAATCTGGAAATAATTATCACGGGAAGACAGGCTCCTCAAGAAATTATAGAAGTAGCAGACCTTGTAACAGAAATGAGAAAAGTCAAACATTACTATGAAAAAGGCGTAAAATCAAGAAAAGGAATAGAAAAATGAAAGAGAAAATAATTAAAAAAATTTTAGATGGAGAAAGAATAGATGAAGAAGAGGCTTTAAAGCTTTTTGATTTTAGTTTGCCTGAACTTGGCTATCTTGCAAGGATTGTTAGGTTTAGAATTAATCCAGAAAAAATAGTAACTTATGTAGTTGATAGGAACATAAATTATACTAATATTTGCATCTCAGGCTGTAGGTTTTGTGCATATTACAAGCCTCCAAATTCAAAAGATGGTTATGTTTTAAGTTTTGAAGAGCTTGCTAAAAAAATAAGGGAGACTATAGATCTTGGAGGATATCAAATTTTGCTTCAAGGAGGACTTCATCCAGATCTTCCTTTTTCTTTTTATGAGGAAATGCTAAAATTTATAAAAACAAACTTTCCTCAAATCCATTTACATGCCTTTTCTCCCCCTGAGATTGTTCACTTTAGTAGAATTTCTGGATTAAGTATAAAAGAGGTTTTGGAAAGATTGATAAAAGCAGGTCTTGATTCCATTCCTGGAGGAGGAGCTGAAATACTTTCAGACCGAGTGAGAAAGCTTATTTCACCTAATAAGTGTTCTGCAGATGAATGGTTAATGGTTATGGAGACTGCTCATAAGCTTGGCTTAAAGACCACCGCTACCATGATGTTTGGACACATAGAGACAAGAGAAGAAATAATAGAGCACCTTTCAAAAATTAGAAATTTACAGGATAAAACAGGAGGTTTTACAGCCTTCATTCCTTGGACCTTTCAGCCTAAAAATACACGCTTAAGACATTTAATAAAGGTTGGCTCTGCAGAATATTTAAGGGTTCTTGCTATTTCTCGCATTTTTCTTGATAACATAAAAAACATCCAAGTCTCCTGGGTTACTCAAGGACCTTACATAGCTCAAATAGCTTTGGAATTTGGAGGAAATGACTTTGGAAGCACTATGATAGAAGAAAATGTAGTTGCAGCTGCAGGAGTTTCTCACAGATTGAGTGAAAAAGAAATTAGACATTACATAGAAAGTGCAGGATACATTCCCAAAAGAAGAAAAATGGATTACACCCTTTTAGAATAAATTTTTATGGGAGAATTAAAACTTCAACCTTATCATCATTATCTTATCAGGGCAAAGTGGGTTTTACCCGTAATTTCTCAGCCAATTTTAGACGGAGGAGTAGAAATTAAAAACCAAAAAATAGTAAATGTAGGAAGATTTAAGGATGTTTCAAAAGAGGCAGTTTTGGCAAAGTTTATTGATTTTGAAGAAACAGTAGTTCTTCCAGCTTTAGTAAATGCTCACACTCATTTAGAACTTTCAGCTTTAAGATTTAAACTATCTCCTGCCTTGGGAGATTTTGTTTCCTGGGTTAGAAATGTTATAAAATTAAGGCAGGAACTAAGTTTAATTGACATTAGAGAATCTGCCAGAATGGTTCTTTATCATCTATGGAGAGATGGAATAGGAATAATTGGAGATGTGGGAAATACAGCTATAACCCTTGATTTGCTTTGCAAATCCCCTTTTTATGGATATTTTTTTCAGGAAGTAATTAGTTTTAAAGGAGGATACAATTTAAAAGAGATCCAACTTAAAGCTCCTTCTTCAAATTTTAAAATTACCTATTCAGCTCATGCACCTTATAGTGTTTCTCCCCTTTTACTACAGGCTATTAAGTCCTATAACAAAAAAAGAAAAAGAATCTTTTGCCTTCATTGTGCAGAATCCTTAGAAGAAAAAGAATTTTTAGAAAAAGGAGAAGGTTCCATAAAGGAACTTCTTAAAGAGAGAGGACAGTGGGATGAAAATTTTATCCCTCCCGGATTAAGTCCTATAAAGTATCTTGATAGTTTAAAACTTCTCGATGAAGAAACACTTCTTGTTCATGTGATTCACATAGATGAAGAGGATCTAAAAATACTTAAAAGAGCAAAAACCAAGATATGCATTTGTTTGAGAAGTAATTTATTTATAGGAGTTGGTATTCCCAAGATAAAAGAACTCCTTTCAGCAGGGCTTGATATTTGCCTTGGAACAGATAGTTTTGCAAGCAATGATAAACTTTCTATCTGGGAAGAAATGAAAACTGTTTATACTTACTATCCTGATATTTCTCCTGAGGAAATCTTAAAAATGGCAACTTTTAATGGTGCAAAGGCTTTAGGCTTTGATAAAATGGGAGCAATTTTCCCAGGTTATTCTCCTCACATACTAATTGTGGAGGTAAGAGATTACTTAAGTGAAAAACCTGAAGAAATGCTTAGAAGTCTAATAAATTCTGAAAAGGAGGTAAAATTTAGGTTTTATGTTTAAACTAAAAATGGGAAGTCCTTTGTATATTAATACTTTGCCGTTACTCTTTTATCTTCCTTCAAATAATCCTTTTTTTAAAATTATCCTTGAAGTTCCTAAAAAGCTTAATCAAAGTTTAGCTAAAGGAGAGATTCACGGAAGTTTAAGCTCAAGCGTGTTTTACGCAAAAAATTTTAACGATTATTTGATACTTCCTGATATCTCTATCAGCGCTGTTGGAGAAGTAAAAAGTGTAATTCTTTATCACAGAGAACCCCTTGAAAGGCTTGATGGAAAAAAAATAGGAATTACTCCAGAAACAGAAAGTTCCTATAATCTGCTAAGAATACTTTTAGAAGATTTTATCGGAATAAAACCAAAGTATGTAGAACTTTTTAAAAACTGGAAAGATTTAACTGAGGAAGAAAAAAAGGAACTTTCTGGATACTTAGCCATAGGAGATGAGGCTTTAGTGCTTCAGTTTAACAATACAAACAAAAAAAACGCAATTATTACGGATCTTGCCGAACTTTGGCTAAAATTTACTCATCTTCCCTTCATTTTTGCCCTATTTATTGTTAAAAAAGATATTGCCCATAAGTACAAAGAAGAACTTAAGGAATTTTGCAAAGAAATTTATTATGCAAGAGCTCGGGCTTTTTCCAATTTAAAAGAAATCGTTGAGAAAAGCTATTTAAATCTTCCAAAAGAATTCGTCTTCAATTATTTAACCCATTTAGAATATGATTTTTCAGGTTTAAAACAAAGAGCCTTTTTAACCTTCTGCGAACATTTATTTAAAAAAGGCTTAATAGAGAAAAATGTAGAGTTAAATTTTTTTGAGGCTTTATGAAAGATAAAAAATTTATAAAAGAAAAGTTTGAAAAAATCGTTAAAAGATATGATCTTGTAAATTTAATAGGTAGTTTTGGGCAGGATAAGCTTTGGAGAAAAAGAGTTGCAGAAAGCTTAAAATCTTCAGAACCACCCATACTTGACCTCTGCTGTGGACCATATACCTTAACCTTAGAGATTTACCAGAAGAATCGCCAGCCAATATTTGCACTTGATTTTAGCTTTTCCATGCTTTATTACGGAAAAAAAAGGATTTCAAATAGTCTTATTTATCCTATCTGTGCAGATGCAGAGGTTTTACCTTTTAAAGATAATTCTTTTGGAGGAATAAGTATTGCCTTTGGTTTGAGAAATTTACCTAATATGGAAAAGGCTTTAAAGGAATTTTATAGAGTTTTAAAACCTAAAGGTAAACTTGTGATTTTAGAATTTTCCTGGCCTGGGAATAAAATTTTTCAAAGGCTATACAAGTTATACCTTGACCACTACATGCCTCTTCTTGGGGGTATTTTAACAAAAGATAGGTCTGCCTATCTTTATCTTGCAGATTCCATCAAAAAGTTTCCTCATCCAGAGATCATAAAAAAACACCTTTTAGAAACCGGATTTACTAAAGCAGAATATAAGTTTCTCACTATGGGAATAGTTGCTCTTTATACTGCTTATAAGTCAGATTAAAAAACTTCCATCACATCTCCCGGGATTTTCAAAATCTTTTAAAGCCTCTCTGCAAGTTGCAAAAGAAAGACCGTATTTTTTAGCCTTTTCGTAAAGGGGATAAATTAGTTTATATCTCATTTCATCTTTAAGATAAATGCTGTTTCCTTGTTTTTTACCTTCTTTTAAATAAAGCCTTTCCCATAGAGTTCTTTTTTCAGAAAAGGCATTTATCAGTCTTTTTAAAGAATCTGGCTTAGCTTTATAGGTGCTTGCAGTGACATGTTTCACAAAGGGAGCTACTTCATCAAAAATTTCTAAAATTTCTCTATCGTTTATCCCGGGGATAATTGGATCAAGTCTTACAGAAGCAGGAATTCCTTCGTGGGATAAGATTTTTAAAGCATTTAAACGCTTATCGTAGCTTGGAGCATCTGGTTCAAGTTTTGGAGAGAAAGTTTTTGAGGTAATGGTAATGCTAACCACGCATTGAAGGTTTTTAAAAAGCTCTAAATCCCTTAAAATGAGATCAGACTTTGTGATAATTAAAACTCTGTAAGGCTTTTTTGTGAGAAGCTCTAAGAACTTTCTGGTATACTTATAAACCCTTTCTAAGGGTTGATAAGGATCAGATGAGTTAGAAAGAGAAATGAGAGTTCCTTCCGGGACTGTTTTGAGTTCCCGTTCTACAGTTTTTAAAAAATTCTTTTTAGGTCTTGGAGAATAAAAGTTTTTTATAAAGCTTGTGGCATAACAGTAAAGACACCTGTGCCCACAGCCTGTATAGGGATTTAGACTGTATTTTGGTGGACAGGTGCAAAGTTTTGACCTCCAGGGATCAAAAGGCTGAATGTAAGGCATTATCAAAAATTTTCTCTATCCCTTCAGCAACTTCAAGACCTTTATTAAATATTTTAACATACTCTAAAAAGGGCAATCCAATTTTGACAGAATTTATAATTTCCTCTGAAAAAGGAATCTTTCCAATAACTTTTGTACCCCTTTCTTTTAAAATAAATTCCATTTTTGAGCTCATCTCAGTATTAAGGTCAAATTTGTTTATGATAACTTTAACGGGAATTTTAAAGTGATTGGCAAGTTCTAAAATTCTTTCAAGATCGTGAATTCCTGAAAGAGTAGGCTCAGTTACTGCAATTACTAAATCAACTCCTGTCATACTTGCCATAACAGGGCATCCAACTCCAGGTGGACCGTCAATTATAATAAACTCCTTTTTCTCTCTTTTTGCTATCTCTTTGGCTATCTCTCTTAGTTTTGCTACCAATTTTCCAGAATTTTCCTGAGCAATTCCAAGCCTTGCATGAACAAATGGTCCATACTTTGTATCAGAAATAAAATACTTTCCAGAAATTCTATCCTCTAAAATTATGGCAGATTCTGGACAAAAATAAGTGCAAATAGTACAGCCTTCACAAGATAAAGGGTCAATTACCAAATCTTCTGAAATAGCAGAAAACTTGCAAATTTCTCTACATACTCCGCACTCATTACATCGTTCTCTATCAATTTTAGCAATTTTTCCTCCTACAAAATCGTATGTTTCTTTTATTTCAGGATGAAGGAGAAGATGTAAGTTTGCTGCATCAACATCAGCATCTACTATTACTTTACTTCTAAGATAAACTGCTAAGCATCCTGAAATTACCGTCTTCCCAGTTCCCCCCTTTCCACTGATTACCAAAACTTGTTTCATTTTATATATCCTTTTATTTTTTCAAAAAGTTCTAAAAATTTTTCTTTATACTCTGGAAGACCTTTTACGAGTGGTATTCCCTGAGAATAAAGCTCAGCTATTTTTTTGTCAAAAGGTATTTTCATCAAAACAGGTATTTTGTGTTTTTGGCAAAAATTTTCAATCAACTCGTCATTTTCAGATTTATTTATAACTACACCAGAGGGGATATTCATAACTTTGGTAACTTCGTAAGCAATTTCAAGGTCGTGAAGACCAAAAGGAGTAGGTTCTGTAACTAAAATGCAAAAATGAGAGCCTTTTAAAGAAGCAACAACAGAACAAGATGTTCCAGGTGGAGCATCAATAATAACTGGAGAAGAGTTTTCCATAAAAGATTTAGCGGATTCAATTACCTTAGGTGCTAAAACTTCAGAGATGTTAAGCCTTCCTTCTACAAAACGAATACCATTTATCTTTCCAATTCTTACAATTCCTATTTCTCTTTCTCCTTTTTTAATAGCTTTTTCTGGACAAAGTAAAATACAACCTTCGCACCCATGACATAAGTGTGGAAAAAAGAGAACTTCTCCGGTATTGTTGAATTTAAGGACTGATAAGGCATTATAAGCACAGATTTTGCTACATTCTCCACAATATGTGCACCGAGCTTTATCAATTTCTGGGATTACGGTTTTTACGGGATAAATATTTTCTATCTCTGGATTTAGAAAAAGATGAACATTTGGTTCTTCTACATCGCAGTCAATAAGTTGAACTTTTTCTAAACTTAGAGCAAGGTTTACAGCAACAGTAGTTTTGCCGGTTCCTCCTTTTCCACTTGCAACTGTTAGAATCAATGAAGACCCCTTAGATAGTTATTGTTTCTCCAGTTGTTCCAAACTTAAAACGAGGACCAAAAATTTCTCTAAACCTTGAGGCTACTTTTAAGCCTGTGCAATGATTAGTGGCAATAAGTCCAAGATTTAGCTTTGCAAGATAAATAAGAGTTTCTTCAAGTTGCAATCCTGCTGCAGGTGCAAGGTGGGTTCCTCCAATAATAGCATAAATTTTTTCTTCTCCAGTAACCTCTTTTGCGTGCTCAACTATATTTACTACCCCAGAATGAGCACATCCGAGAATTATCACAAGTCCTTTTTCGGTTTTTATAAATAGACTCGTGTCATCAAGAATGGGATCAGGGATTTTACCTTTATCAGTTAATAAATACATTCTTTCATCAACTTTTTCAAAAGTTGTTTTTCTTGGAACTTCACCACTAACCCAAATATTGGGGAAAATTTCAGTGGGCTCTTTTATCCACTTAAAGTTAGCTCCCAGACCTTCAAGCTCCTCTTTGCGAAAAGGTATTCCTACATAGCGATTTACTGGAGAGGAAACACAGTGGAGATCAAAAATACCCGGATGGGCATAAACATCAATGGGTTTTCCTATAAATTCAAGAACTGCCTTTAATCCACCTGTGTGATCATAATGTCCGTGACTTAAAACAATGACATCTGCTTCTTTTAAGTTTATACCTAAGCGCAGGGTATTTTCTACTACTTTTCCTGTTTGACCAGTATCAAATAGAATTTTATGACCATTGTGCTCAATCCAGAAACTAAGCCCATGCTCTCCACAAAGCCCTGTGGGGATTAAAACTCCAACTGAGTTCTCAATAAGAACCGTAATTTTCATAGATATTTATTTATAACCTCACTTACTTTACCAGAAGCCTGAACAACTTCAATATTGGCCAGTTTAAAAATAGCCTCAGCACGAGGTCCTATATTTCCGGTGATCACTTTTTTTGCTCCTTTTTCCAAAACAAACTGTGCAGCCTGAGTTCCTGCACCTCCCATAGCTTCCTTCCATCTATTTGGCACTACCTCATATTTTTTGGTTTCTGTATCGTAAAAGATAAAATAATTACATCTTCCAAATCTTGGATCAACTTCAGAATCAAGACTATCTCCCTGAGCAGTAATACAAACTAACATTTTTCACCTCCTTCTATTACTAAAAGTTTTTAATGATGTCCACAGGTACCTTCCTGAGGATGTTCGCACAAATTTTCTCCACCCTTAAGAGTTCCTGCTATAAAAGCGTTTAACACATCCTGAATTCTTCCACTTACTCCTAAGATAACTTGAATTCCCATACTTTCAAACATAGCAACAGCTCTTGGACCCATTCCTCCTGCAATAATACAATTAACTCCAAGAGTACTTAAAAAATTGGGTACAAGCCCAGGTTGATGAGCATGAGCCCCTGGATTTTCAACTAATTCCTGCTTAACAATATTTTTATTTTCATCTAAATCAACTATTAGAAATTGAGGGCACCTTCTAAAGTGTTCAGAGACAAACCCGTTATCTACAGCTATGGCTAAACGCATAAAATCTCCTCCTTTTAAAAAATTTTATTTTTATCCTCTTCTTCCGCCTCTGCCACCACAACCACCCTTACCTTTTCCTCTGCCTCTCCCTTTACCCTGTCCTTTTCCACAACCTTTTCCCTTACCACCACCTTGTCCCCTTCCTCTGCCCTTTTCATAGTTATCAGAATTAAGCATTAAGAACTTCTTTTTTAAAATTTTTAGTGCTTTTTACAAACTCCGTCCTCGGCACTTTATTTATTCTCTAATTCAGCAAGTCTTCTTTCAATTTCAGCAAGCCTTCTTCTTAGAGATTCTGCCTCTTCTCTAAGAATTTCTTTTTCATCTACAGGTTTTTCTTGGGAACCGAAAAGCCATCTCCAACCCCAGCCAAAATATCTTCCCCAAAATCTCCATCCCCAGCCTCTTCCTCTACCCCAACCAGGACCTTTGGTAAACCCCGGGCTGTCAAATCCGCTACAATATCCCAATCCTCTACCTGTTCTTGGTCCCATTCCTAAGGGACCTGTTCTGTCTCCCCAAGGCATAGCTTTCACCTCCTATTTTTTTATTTTTTAAGCCGTAGTTTTAAGCCTGAGCCTTTTCTAACTGAGAAAGTCTTTTTTCAATTGCCTGAAGTCTCCCTTTCAAAAAAGCTGCTTCAGTTTCTAACATAGATTTTTCTGCTTCAGGAGATATTTCCCAATAATAGGGATAATTAACTCTCCACCACCATCTCCATCCCCAACCTCTACCAAGTCCTCCAAAAAGCCAACACCATCTCCATCCCCATCCTCTACCCCAACCAAAACCTGGTCCAAACCAAGGCATTTTGCATCACCCCCTTTTTAAATTTTAGAATTGAAAAATATTTTCATTTTCAAATCTATTTAAAATAATAAAACAAATTCTTTGTATGTCAAGAGTTTGTATAAGTCCAAAAAGAGATACTGTTAGCAGAGGTTCCATATTTTTCATAAAATTTTATCGTTTTAATCTTGGAAATTGACATAAAGTTACATATTTATTATAATTTTTAAAAAATGTTTTTTAAATTAGAACTTTACAAATGGAAGATATTTTAAAATTAATTTATGAGTTAAACGGAACAATTATTACAGCCAGAAACTTTTCAGAAATAGAAACCAGACTGACAGAAATCCTTTCTCAGAGAATTCCTGTAAGCTTAACAGATATATGGATAATAAAAGAAGATAAAGTTTACATATATGGAAGAGATGAACCAATCCTTTAACTGAAACACCAGTTAACGAAATTATAAAAACGAAATCTCATTTTTACGAAAAAGATCTTCAAAAAAGTAAAACCTTTAAGATAAGTGAGAGCTTTTATGAAAGAGGTTTAAGATCTGTTGTTTATTTACCCCTTCTTTTTGAAGGAAAGCTTTTTGCAGTATGGGTTCTTTGTTCAAACATTCCTTATGCTTATAAAGATGATGATCTTGAATTTTTAAAGCTTCTTGCCTCTCAAATTTCAGCGCCTTTAAAAACCTTTATTCTTCTTGAGGAGAGAAAAAGAGAATTAGAACTATTAAAAACCGTTAATTACCTTTCAAGAATTGTCCTTTCTGAGCTTGATATATCTTCAGTTTTTAAAAAATTTTCTGAAGAGCTAAAAAAGTTTATTCCATTTGAAAGACTCAGTATAGGGATTGTAGAAGGAGAAAATATAAGATATGCAGCTGTTTCAGAAGTAATAAAAACTGGCAGATTTGAAGGGGAAAGACTTCCCTTAGAGTATACTGCATCATCCTGGGTAGTAAAAAACAAAAAAACTCTTATAAGAAAAGATCTAACAAGAGAGAAAGAATTTCCTTTAGAAGAAAAGAAAGTCAAACAGGGAATAAGATCAACCCTTCATGTTCCCCTTATTTATAAGGGAAAGGTTTTTGGGACACTTAATCTTTCTTCAACAAAGCCAAATGCTTACGGAGAGTGGGAAAAAATGGTTGTAGAAAGTCTGGTATCACAAATTTCAAGTATTATAGCAATTTCTTATCTTTATTCTCCTTTTTATAACCACTTAACCGAGGTCTACAACAGAAGATATTTTGATGAAAAGCTTGATGAGGAGTTGAAACACAGAGAAAGGTATGGAGGGGAATTTTCCTTGTGTTTATGTGATCTTGATAACTTTAAAAAGTATAACGATTTTTATGGGCATCTGGAAGGGGATAACTGTTTAAGGGAAATAGCAAAAACTATGAAAGAGACACTGAGAAAAACGGATTTTGTTTTTCGTTATGGAGGAGACGAATTTGCTATTATCATGGTTAATACCTCTCTCAATGAGGCTGTAAAGATAGCAGAAAGATTAAGAAATGTTATAAAGGAGAAGTTTAGAGACAGAGAAATTACCATAAGTGTTGGGATTTCTTCTTATCCCTTAGATGGAAAAACGAGAAGTGAATTAATTGACAAGGCAGATAAAAGGCTTCTCAAAGCAAAGGAGTCAAAAGACCAGATAATTTACCAAGATTAATGTTTTAAACCTTGATAATCTATTTGGAAAATTTAAAATTTTACTATGCTTAAATTTTTGTTTTTAAAAAAGAAAAATACAATATTACCGGATATTTTGGTAGATTTTCAAAAAGAAAAAAGATTGGAATTAATTCCTATAGAAGAACTGTTAAATCTATCTCAAGAAGAGCTGAAAGAGATAAAGGCTATCCTTGTTCTTGGAGGAGATGGAACATTTTTAAAAGCAGTCCCTTATGCTTATAAATACGATTTACCTATTCTCGGAGTTAATATGGGTAAATTTGGCTTTCTTACAGAAACCTATATAGAAGAATTACCTCAAACTATACTTGCTTTAGAAAAGGGGTTTGATTTTTTTGAAGAAAGAACCCTTTTGAAGGTAATTTGTGAAAATAAAGAATATGTAGCATTAAATGAAGGAGCAATAATGAAGGGTCCGGCAGGAAAAATTATTTATCTCAATTTAAAAATAAACAAAACCGAAGTAACTACTATTTACGGAGATGGTTTAATTATTTCTACTCCCACAGGTTCTACTGCCTATAATCTTTCTGCAGGTGGTCCTATAGTTCATCCTAAGGCCAAGGTTTTTATTTGTACCCCCATTTGTGCCTTTAAAATAAATATAAGACCTCTTGTAATCCCTGATGATTCTTTGATTGAGATCTCAGTAAATAAAACAGATGAGGAAATTCATCTTTTAATAGATGGTCAAGTAAATCTAAATGTTAGAAAAGATGAAGTTATTTTAATGAAAAAGGCAGAAAAAACTCTTAAATTAATTCCATCTTTAAAAAGAAATTACTTTGAAATCTTAAAAAGTAAATTTCAGTGGTAAAAGTTAAGTTTCTTCTTTTTTAAGAAGTTTAGAGGCAAGTTCTTCTTTCTTTTCTTTTATTGCCTCTTTTCCTCTTTCAATTGCCTCTTTTACTTCTTCTTTTTTAGTTTGTAGGATTTCTTTAGCCTTAGCTGAAATTTCTTCTGCTTTTTCTTTTAAAGCTTCAGCTTCTCTTTTTAATCTTTCAATAGATTTGTCAGCCTCTTCTCTGATTTTTCTTCTTACTTCCTCTCCACTTGCAGGAGCAAGAAGGAGTGCAGTTAAGCCTCCCACTACAAAACCTGCCAAAAATGCTAAAAATACAGTTTTTTTCTCACCCATAAATTCACCTCCTTATAAACTTGAGATTATTTTTTCTCTTTAAAGGATAAAGAAAAAATTTTTCTTAGACTACTGCTTATCTCTTTGGCACCAGTAATTAAGGAGCTAACTTCAATATAAAGACTTCTTACTTGTTCATTGAGATTATCCACCAGTATTTTAAGAGTATTTCCAAATTCTGAAAAGGAATTTATAAGCGGATCAAAAGAATTTGTTGTTTCTTTTATTTTCTCTGTAATAAGTTTAACATTTTTAATACTCTCTTTTGTTTCTTTAGATACATCTTTTATTTCATCTGTAATTATTTCTACTCTACCTTTTAAATAGTTTTCAAAATCTTTTACAGTTTCTCCAAGTTCCTTTATTATACCCGGAACAATTTTTAAATTAGTAATGAGTTCATTTAAGTTATTAAAGGTAGTATTGATAGAATTTAAAGTAGGAGCTATGTTTTCAGAAGATTTTTTAATATTTTCTAAAAAGGGATTAAGATCTTTGTTTAAAGTAGTAATAATTTTGTTAACCTTTATAAATATAAAAATAGATATACTAATCAAAATGATAGATAAAACTAATACGATATATATCAGAATTTCCATGATTTTACTCCTGCATAAATTTTAATTTAAAATATAAGACACGATTTTAATTTTTCCACTTTATTAGATCGGGATAGAAGCCAACAATTCTTACATTATATTCTTTTAAACCGTGTCCATGTAAAGGATATACGCTATAAAAGATAGCTTTATTGTCTTTGAATTCTTTAAAGGGAATTGAATGTATTTTTAAAACTCTTTTTACTTCTTCTTCTACTTCAGGGGTGGTAACGCAATAAATTTCACTTATAAAAACTACTTGTACATCTATTAAATTTGGTGGAAGACCAGCAAGATCCACCTCAACGGTAATTTCAAGCTTGTCATCTTCAAAAAGTTCTTTTTGGGTAATATTATCGTATACATTAAGAATTTTTATTTCATTCCATTTTTCTAAAATTAAATTTCTTTTTTTTATCAATTCATGCAGAAAAGCGTAATTATCTTCTGTAAGAGCTTTAAAATTATTCAAAGCAGGAACATAAAATTTTTGTGTATATTCAAAAAGAGCTCTGGTGATGGAAAAATTTTTACAGGCTGTATATATTGCCTGTTTCATTATTTTAACCCAATTTCTGGGTATTCCTTCTTCATCTCTTTCGTAAAATAAAGGTATTATTTCGTTTTCTAAAAGGTTGTAAATTTGGTTAGCTTCAAAGGAATTATAAGGAGGTAGTCCTTCCTTTGGATAAATAGCCCATCCATTATTTCCCGTATAACCTTCAGGCCACCATCCATCAAGCACACTCAAATGTAAAACCCCGTTCATAGAAGCTTTAATTCCGGATGTTCCTGAGGCTTCCATTGGTTTTAGAGGGGTATTTAGCCATACATCTGATCCCCAAACTAAATATCTTGCCAAATGAATATCGTAATTTTCAAGAAAAATAACCTTATCATAAAGTTCATATTTTTCTCTAAATTCAAGTATTTCTCTTATCATGTTTTTCCCTTCTTCATCTTTAGGATGTGCTTTTCCAGCAAAGAGTAAAATTGTATCTGTATTTTTGAGTATTTCAGCAATTTTGTCCTTATCATAAAGAATTAGGGTATTTCTTTTGTAACCTGTAATTCTTCTTGCGCATGTAATAATTAAGTGATGGGCTGTAGGAAATTTAAAGAGTCTTTTATCTTTTCCTGGTTGGCTTATTTTTAAATATTCTTCTTCCAGTATTCTTTTAAGATAAGCTATTAATCTATATTTATTTTTTCTATGAGCCTCCCAAATTTCTTCATCTGGAATTTTTAATATTTCTTCCCATTCCATATCATCAGGGGACATGTATATAAAATGGGGTCCGAGATACTTTTTAAGTAAAGTATAAAAAGGTTCACTCAGCCATCTCCAGTGGACGCCATTAGTAACATAATCAATACCAACTTCTTCTGGGATAAGATTTTTAAAAACGGGATTCCACATTTTTTTGGTAGTATTTTGATGTAGTCTTGAAACAGCATTTACATAAGAAGAATTTCTTATAGCTAAAGCAGGAAGCCAAAATATGGTTTTGTCTTCTCCAATGAAACCCTCTTCAAAAAGTTTTTCTCTTTCTTTTACATCAAGCACATCTTCCAAAAGATCAAAAAGATATTTTTTGACAAGTTCATAAGGAAAATGTTCATTTCCAGAAATCACAGGGGTATGGGTGGTAAATATAGTGGTTTCTTTTATGAGTAATTTTGCCTCATCTAAGGTTAATCCCTCTTCTTTAATCAAATCTTTAAGTCTTGCAAATATTACAAAAGCGGAATGTCCTTCATTAAGGTGATAAAGCTTGGGTTTTATTCCCATAGCTTTTAAGGCATAATATCCCCCCAATCCCAATATTATTTCCTGCTTTATTCTTGTCTCAGGTTCTCCTGGATAAAGATATCTTAGAATATTTTTAACTTCTAAAGGATTTTCAGGAATGTCTGTATCCAAGAAATAGCAAACATTTCTTCCTACCTCAAGCTTCCATACCTTTACTTTCATAGGGACTTCAAGAATTTCTAAATTTATAATTAAGGGATTACCCTTTTCGTCCTTTACTTCCTGCAAAAAATTTAAAAATACATCAACTTTATCTGGCTCTTCAATCTGGGTTTTATTTATGGGATCAATTTTTTGTAAAAAATAACCGTGTTTATAAATTAAACCTATTCCAATGAGAGGAAGCCCAAGATCTGATGCACCTATTATAATATCTCCTGCTAATATACCTAAACCTCCAGCATATATAGGTAAAACAGGATGGAAACCAAATTCAGTGCTGAAATAAGCTATAATGTCATCTTTTGTGATATCTAAACTTTCAATTAAAGGATGTTTGTATTTTTTATATTCTTCAAAAGATTCCCAGATATCTTCTAAATCCATTAAAAATCTTTCATCCTTTGCAAGCTTTTCAAGTTTTAGTTTTGGAAGATTATAGAGAAATTTTTTGGCATTATATTTAAATCTTCTAAATGTTTCAGCATCAATTTTATAAAAGAGTGAAAGAGCATCGTAATTCCAAGTAAACCAAAGATTATTGGAAAGAATGAAAAGTTTTTGCAAATTTTCTGGAATTTTTGGATAAACGAAAAATTTTTTAAAGTCCATTTTATTCCTCTAACCTCTCCTCTATGTCACTTAATACATTCATATAATACCTGTAAATTTCTTCAGGTGAAGAATAGGGCGAAAAATATTTATGAACATCTCCGTCTTGAAAATATTTAATGCACATATAATAAAAATGGTCAGAAGTAGTAAGGTATTTAAGGATTTTAACTAGGTCCTTTCTCCCTTTTTCTTTAGCTTTTTTTAATAACTCATAACAGGTTTTCATAGCATTCCACTGTAAAGAATTTGACAACCAGGCAGATAGATCCCTTTCCATATCTGCCCAAGAAGTGGGTTCTGGAACAGATATGGTCTTTGGTTGATAATTTAGAGTATAGCTTACTTCTGAAGGTAAAAGAAAGGCAATGTCTTTATCCTTTAACAATAATTCTACTACTTTTTTTATAAATTCAAAAATTCCGCTTTCTTTCCACTGATGTTCTCCAAAGGTTTCGTAATCCATAAAAAGATTTAGGTAAAGATTTTTTCCCTCTTTTTCAATTAAATTTAATTCTTTTATCCAGGATACATATTTTTCAGCAGTTAACGGATATTCATTCCAGGCTCTGTCGCTAAATCTAAAGGCAATATCATCTGAAAGTTTATAATGTTTCAAAAGAAGAAGATGGGCATGATTATAAGAAGTTCTGAGGTATAAAGGAGATTCTCCCTTTAATATTTTGTCTGCTCCCTCAATTAAGATCATTTTTATATTTGGGAAACTGAGTAAAACATCTGAAAGTTTATCAAAATAGATAAGTTCGGTATTTCTAAAAACTCTCGGAACAAATCCAAATTCTTTTTTTATGATTTCTGCATGTTCTTTTATTTGCTCTAAAAATTCCTCAAGATCAAAAATAGAAGAAAGAGAATGATAATAGGTTTCATTTATTAGCTCAACTCCGCCAGTTTTAACAAGTTCAATAAATGATTTATAGACATCGGGACGATAGGTTTTAGCCTGTTCTATAAAAGTTCCTGTAATGCTAAAAGATATCTTAAAACGACCCTCTGAGCTTTCAATTAACTCTTTAAAAAGGCTGTTTGCAGGAAGGTAACATTTTTCAGACACTTTGTTAAATACATATTTGTTTAATTCTTCATCAAAATAAGAAGTTGATTTTTTGATGTCAAAAACCTTATATTTACTTATTCTAAAAGGTTGATGAACCTGAAAATAAAAAATTATATAAAGCATGCCTTAAGAGTAAGAATTGATCAATTCTTTGTAAATGTTTATTACTTCTTCAGCTCTATCTGACCATTTAAATTTTTCAACTTCTTTTTTGGCTTTTTCTTGAATTTCTGCCATTTTTTGAGGATTTTCAAGTAGCTCCTTTACTATATTTACCATCTTGTCTATATCCCAAAAATCAACTTTATAAGCATTTTCTATTATTTCAGAAACTCCTGATTGCTTTGAAACTATAAGTGCACATCCAAAAGACATAGCCTCTAATGCTACAAGTCCAAAAGGTTCTGAAACTGAGGGCATTACTACTATATCACTTATGCTTAAAGCATCTTCCACTTCTTTTCTCGTAAGAAATCCTGTAAACATAATCTGAGTTCCAATACCGAGCCCTGCTGCTTCAAGCATAAGTTCCCTTTCCATTTCACCAGCACCAGCTATTAAAAATCTTACTTTTTTCCCATATCTTTCTATTAATTTTTTGGCAAATTCTAAAAAGATTTTTGGCCCCTTTTGTATGGTAAGTCTTCCTAAAAATAAAATAACCGGTTCTTTAAATTTTTTAATTTTTTTAGGTGCTTCCAAAGGTGGTAAAAAGGCATTATAAACAATTCTTATCTTTTCTTCAGGCACTTTGTAATGCTCTTTTATAATATTAGATGTGTATTTAGAAACTGCAATTACTCTATCTGAAAAATTGAGTCCCAGATATTCTATTTCGTGAATTACAGGGTGTCCAAATCCTAACGCCCTGTCAAATTCAGTAGCATGGATATGGGCAATTAAAGGTGCTTTATAAAGATTTTTTAAAAAAAGTCCCACAGGATAAGTAAGCCAATCATGAGCATGGATTATGTCAAAATCAAGCTTTTCACTAATTTCTATTACATTCTCTGTATAAGTTCTTACTTTGGTAATAAGGGAATTATTTTGAGAAAGAAGAAGCGCTAATCTGTCTAAGACCTCAGAGGGAATTTCATAAAGTATTTTTGTCTTTATTTTAGCAGGCTTCCATCTTTCAGAAATAGATATTAAAGGAGTAGTAAAATATGCTCCCCCTGGTTCTAAATAATGAAATTCGTAAAAACTTAAAGGAACTGGTTCTAACTGTTTTTTATCCCATTTTTTGGCAACAGGATAGTCTGCTTCCAAAGGGGAGGAAATTTCAAAAAAGACCTTTTCTTGAGTTGGTAAAAGCATGTAAAGTTTTATTCCCTTTTCAGTTAATGCTTTAAAAAGTCCATAACAAGCTACCCCAAGCCCTCCCACTATAAAGGGAGGGTATTCCCAGGTAAGCATAAGAACTTTCATAGGTTTATATACCTCCGAGATTTTTTATTTCTTTTTCAATAATAAAAACTGCTGCAGTAGACCAGAACTGAGCATGAGTTCCTTTAGGATAATAGGGATCTTCTCCATCGTATAACTCAGGGATACTTGCCATTTTCCCAGATAAAATCCTTTCTCTAAAAGGTTTTACTAAGGTTTCAAGCTCATTTTTAAGAATTTTTCTCTCCTTTCTGGTGCTGTAAATCTTTTTTAAAACTTCAGCATAAGGATAAATAAGCCATACCCATACGGTTCCATTGTGATAAGCCAAATCTCTTATATACTGACTTCCAAAATATCTTTTTCTGAATTCAGGATGTCTGGGAGATAAGCTTCTTAAACCATAAGAAGTTAAAAGTTCTTTTTTAGCAAGTTCTATACCTTTTTTCATAGAATCCTTATCACCTATGTCAAAAGGAAGACTTAAGGCTATAATGTAGTTTGGACGAATTTCAAAAACAGGCTCATCCTTGTAAATTCTATCAGCCCAGAGTTTTCCGTTAAAATACTTAGAAAAGTTTTTTCTCTGTTTTCTTATCAAAGAATCTATTTTATACTCTTTAATAAAGGACTTTTCTAAATACTTGGTAGAAAACTTAAGGAGGTTATACCACAGAGCTGAAATTTCAATAGGTTTCCCATATCTTGGAGTTAAAGGAATTCCGTCAATCATTACATCCATCCAGGTGAGAGCTAAGTTAATGTTATCTGGTATTTCAATAAAACCATCCTTTGTATCAACTCTAAAAGGCAAAGAAGGATTGGTTAAAAACTCCTTAATTATTTCTTCTATAGCTAAAAGCAATTCTTTTTTCTGCGATTCAGTAATTTTATCTTTAAAGGTTTCAATAAATTGGAAAATTCTTAAACCAAACCACAAACTCCCATCAATGGAGTTGTAATTTATTTCTGATTCGCTTCTAACTACATTTGGAATAAGACCATTTTTCATTTTATTTTTATACTTTAAAAATATTCTATAGGCTCTTTCAAAACCATCTTCTAAGTAAAAAAGGGAAGGTAGTCCAATAAAGGTATCTCTTCCCCAGCAATAAAACCAGGGAAATCCTGCAATAATGTCGTCTTTTAATAAAAAGGCTTTTACCATAAGCTCTAAGATTTTTAAGTATTCTTCGTAGGAAAAGGACTTCTTTTTAAGGTTAAGTTCAGGATAAGTTTTGTAATAAGCTTCTATGATTTTAATTTCCTTTTCTAAGTCTTTTAAAGGGGTTTCGCTAAAGACTAAGTAAAAACATTCTTTTGGATTAAGATCAACCTCAATTTTGAAAGGAGAAAAAAGGTCTTCTGTTGCTTCATAACCTCTTATTTCTTCTATGGGATAGTAAACCTGATAATAAAAAATTGGCTCTTTTAGTATTTTTCCCTTAGAAATGTAAGAAAAAACCCTTTCCTCATCCTTAGAGATAAAAACTTCTTTTTCAGAAAATTCCATATCAACTGAAGCCTCTTTCCAGCTTTTTTCAAACTGAATAGAATGGTGATCTCTTATAGAAAATTTTGGTCTAAGTTCAAGTCTAAAAGGATAGGAACTTATGTTTTCGTAAGTTATTAAAACTGAATTTTTTTCCCTGTGCAATTTTATAGATTTTTTAAGAAAAAAATCATTGCTTTTAGGGCAGGCAAAATAAAAACAAGGATAGGGGAGATAGAAAAATTCTTTTATAAGCTTATAGCCTTCTGGATAAATAGTATTTCTATAAAAATTTGTGTCAAGAAAATAATTTAATCCAGAAAGAAAGGTTACTTTTTCTTCAATAGAACTAACTAAATGAATTCTTTTTCCATTTTCTTTTCCAGAAATTAACAATCCGTGATACTTTCTTGAATTGGCTAAAAACGCATTTCCCGAGGCATATCCCCCAAGCTCATTTGTTACAATCCATTCATAGGGAGTAAATAAATTTAAAAGCTCTTTTAACATCTAAAAATTTTTTAAGAATTTTAAAAATATCTTTAAATATTATTATAAAATTTGATTAGAAAAAATTCAATGAATTTTTAAAAAAAATTTTTTTTAATTTTTTTAAATATTAAACCTAAAATAAATGATATCTCCTTCTTTGATTTCGTAATCCCTTCCTTCAATTCTTATAGCACCTAATTCTTTTGCTTTTTGAAGAGAACCTATTTTTATGTAATCTTCAAAATTTATTACCTCTGCAGCTATAAATCCTTTTTCTATATCAGAATGAATCTTTCCTGCAGCTTTTAAAGCTTTGGTCCCTTTTTTAACAGTCCACGCTCTTGTTTCTTTCGGATTGGTTGTAAAAAAAGTAATAAGATTAAGCAGTTTATAGCCAGTCTTTATCATTTTGTTAAGACCCGATTCACTTAAATTTAGTGCTTTTAAGAACTCCTTTCTTTCTTCTTCAGGAAGTTCAATTAATTCCTGTTCAATTTTTCCACAAAGAACAGCAACCGGAATATCATTTTTTAAGGCAAAATCTTTTAATTTTTTAATCAGAGGGTTTTTTTCTCCTTCAGGAAGATCCTTTTCAGAAATATTGGCAATATACATCATGGGTTTTATGGTGAGCAAAAATAAAGTTTTCTCAAGAAAAAGTTTTTCAGAATCATCAAAATTTTTTAAAGATGACCTCAGAGGTTTAAGATTTTCAAGTATTTCTTTGGCTTTAAGCAGGATTTCAAGCTCAGCTTTTGCACTCTTATCGGATTTGGCAATTTTTTGCGTCTTTTCAAGCCTTTTTTCTATAGTATTTAAATCAGCCATTATAAGCTCAAGCTCAACAATCTCAGCATCCCTTACAGGATCTATAGATCCTTCCACATGAGACACATCTGGGTCTTCAAAACATCTTATAACATGAGCAATAGCTGAAACATTTCTTATATGAGAAAGAAACTGGTTTCCAAGCCCCTCACCTCTACTTGCTCCTCTTACAAGTCCTGCTATATCTATAAATTCTATAGTTGCAGGAGTTACTTTTTTACTTTTTTCAAGTTCTGCAATTTTGTAAACTCTTTCATCAGCAACGCTTACCACCCCTACATTTGGTTCTATAGTGCAAAAAGGATAATTGGCAACCTGAGCTTTGTTAGCCTGAATTAGGGCATTAAAAATAGTTGACTTACCAACATTTGGAAGACCAACTATTCCTATTTCCATAAAGTTATTTTTCCAAAAGAGAATTTAAAGCTTCATAAATATCCTGAGGAAATTTTACAATTTTTCCCTCTTTATTGATAGGAACATGAACGGTATAGCCCTCTGTGATGAGGGTATCATTTTTAAAGACTTTGTATTCAAAAACCACTTTGTAAGGTTTAAGATCTTTTAGAGAGGTTTTTATAACCAAGAGATCATCATATTTAGCTGGGGCTTTATATTTAGCGAAGGCTTCCACTACAGGTAAAATTATATTTCTCTTTTCTTCAATCTCTTTATAACTTAATCCAGCTAACCGAATAAGTTCAGTTCTTCCTATTTCAAAAATTCTAAAATAATTTCCATAATACATTACACCTCCGCAATCGGTATCTCCATATATAACTCTGTAAATTATCTCTGCAATCATACTTGCAAAATTCGGAAATTATGGTTAATATCCAATCTATGGATAATCAAATTTTAACTCAAAAAGTTAAAAAAGTAATAGCAGGACCAAAAAGGATAAAAAAACTTATTGAGAAAGTTGCAGAACAGATTTTAAAGAAACATCCTATTTTGGAAAAAGTTTCCCTGATAGGTATTCAAACTGGAGGTGCTCCCTTTGCAAATAGACTAAAAGAGATTCTTTTTCAAAAGACAGGAGTTGAAATTCCTATTGGATACCTTGATATAACTCTTTATAGAGACGACTGGACAAGAATTACCAACTATCCTAAGGTAAAAAAAACAGAAATTCCTTTTTCTATAGAAGATCTTAACATAATTTTAGTGGATGATGTTATATATACAGGAAGAACTGTAAGGGCTGCTATGGATGCCCTTATAGATATGGGGCGTCCTAAGAAAATAGAACTTGCGGTCTTGGTGGATAGAGGAGGCAGAGAGTTTCCTATAGAGCCAAATTATGTTGGGTTAAAGGTTAAAAACATCAATTTTAACGAATATGTTTCTGTTTATTTTAAGGAGCTTCACAATAAAGATCAAATCTGTTTAGAGGTCTATCAATAATTAGTTTAATAGTGAAATTTTTCTTTTCTCCTAAAATTTTTTAAATTTTAGTGTATAATTAAAAATCTAAATTATAATTTTTGTGAAAAATTTGGCAAAAAAAAGGGGGATTTATTTATTATGAGCACTTTAAAGAAACTTGCGGAAGAAGGCGTAATTACAGAAGAAATGAAAATCTGTGCAGAGGCTGAGGGGGTAGAGCCAGAGTATATAAGAGAGGGGCTTTCCAAAGGGCATATAGTTATTTGCAAAAATAAGAAAAGTAAAGTTAACAAACCCTGTGCGATTGGAAAAGGCTTAAAAACAAAGGTAAATGTGAATATAGGAACATCTAAGGATAGACTTTCTATAGAGGAAGAATTAAAAAAACTTGAAATAGCATTGAAATACGGAACAGATACAGTTATGGATCTTTCAACAGGGGGAGATCTTGATGAGATAAGAAAAATAATAAGGGAAAATTGTCCTGTTCCTCTCGGGACCGTGCCTATTTATCAGGCTGCTATTGAAGCAGTGGAAAAACATCACAAATCTATAGTTGAGATGACAGTTTCTGAGATTTTTAAGGTAATAGAAAAGCAGGCTGAAGATGGTGTTGACTTTATGACAGTTCATTGTGGAATAACTAAGGAGGGACTTGAAAGACTAAAAAATAGAGAAAGAATACTTGGGATTGTTTCTCGTGGGGGTTCGTTTATTGCAGAGTGGATGATCTATAATAATAAAGAAAATCCTCTTTACGAACACTTTGACGAACTTCTTGATATTGCATATAATTATGATATTACTTTATCTTTAGGAGATGGAATAAGACCTGGTTGTATTGCTGATGCAAGTGATGGTGGTCAGATACACGAATTGATTATACTTGGAGAATTAACTTTAAGAGCCTGGGAGAAGGGTGTGCAGGTGATGATTGAGGGACCAGGGCATGTTCCCTTAGATCAGATTTCTGCAAATGTAAAACTACAAAAAAAGCTTTGTCATGGAGCTCCTTTTTATGTATTGGGTCCACTTCCTACTGATGTTGCTCCAGGATATGATCATATTGTTGGAGCAATTGGAGGTGCTATTGCAGGAGCAGCAGGAGCTGATTTTCTGTGCTATCTTACTCCAGCAGAGCATTTGAGACTTCCAACTGTTGAGGATGTAAAAGAAGGACTTATAGCCTCAAAAATTGCAGCTCATGTGGCAGATCTTGCAAAAGGTATTAAATCCGCTTGGGAATGGGATTTAGAAATGGCAAAGGCAAGGGCAAGACTTGACTGGGAAGCTCAAATAGAACTTTCTATTGATCCTGAAAAGGCAAGAAAATATAGAATTGAAGGAGGTATATCTCAAAGCAAAGCCTGCACTATGTGCGGTCCTTACTGTGCAATAAAAATATTTGATTCAGCCTTTAAAATATTAAAAGGAGGGCAATATTAGTCGCATAAAATTTTTAAACTTTCTAATTAGCTTAATAGGACTTGTTTTAACAGGAATTGAAATTTATTTAAATTTTAAAAATACTTCTATATGTAAAACTGAAGGCTGCATCCTTGTCCATACTTTTGACAATTACGGATTTTTAAACTACATAGGACTTGCCATCTTTTTCTATCTTTTTTTAATTTCTCTTCTTGATCTTTTAAACTTCTTTTTAGGATTTTTTCTAAAATTAAGAACTTACATTATTGCACTCTCCATCATAGTAGAAGGATACTTTATAGGATTTCAAACCTGGTTTCTTAAAGTCTATTGCAATTATTGTTTAATTATTGCAGGTCTTTTATTTTTAGCCTTTTTCTTAGATTATTTTTATCCTGAAAAAGATACGGGTCATTTTTTTATAAAGAAAGAAAAAAAGACTTATGTTTACAAAATGAGTATTTTAGGGTTTCTTTCTTTATTTATAGCAACTTCCTTGGTAAATTTTCCTTTAAAACCTTTAAACTTTAATTCTCCAGTTATAATCTATAAAAAGGATTGTCCTTACTGTGAGGAAGTAATTTCTTATGCCAAGAAAAATAATATAAAAGTTGAACTCTATGAAGCAAAAAATCTTATTCCTCTAATGAGAATTTTCAATTTAGAAAGTGTTCCTATTTTGTTAGATAAGAAAGAAAATAAAATAACTATAATAAAAGGAAGAGACGAGATAATAGGATGGTTTAAAGAAAGATATGAAGTTAAAGAGAAAATAACCGAGACTTATAAAAGTGAAAAAGTAAATTTACCTGAAAATTTACCTAAAAAAAGAAAAAAAGAAATTTCTACTCCTCAGGCAGTAAATCATACTTCTAACATACTTATTAATGCTACTAATAATGCTACGGAAGAAAGTGGAGTTTGTACTATAGAAAAGCCTTGTAAGTAGGCAAATTAGATTTTTTAAGGTGTATTAAAATCAAACCCATTAAAAAAAATCCCCCTATTAATACCCAGAGAGATATAGCTCTAAAGGTTTCCTGAAATCCCCAGTTTAAAGCCTGTATATACTGGATGTGATAAAGAAGTGCTTTTGCCTTTTTTTCTGCGATATCAGGTGAGAAAAACTTTTCTATAAAAGGAATTTTTGAGTAAATGAAGTGTTTTACATAATACCAGTTTTGAAGTTCGGTTAATCTTAAGAAATTTTTATTTGTAGCCTTCTCTAAGTGATTGGTTGCTATTGCAGTTCCAAAAGAACCACCCAGGAATCTTATGTAGTGCATTAAAGCAACCCCAAGACCTGTTAGATTCCCAAGATTTCTCATAGCAAGAGAAGTTAAAGGGGCAAAGAAAGTGCCTATAAGTATTCCCAGGGGTAAAGTAATTATAATAGCCTTTACTGCAGGGGTATAGTAGTTAAGTTTGGGAAGAATAAAGATGGTATAAATTAAGAGAAAACACCAGTTTGGGATTAAAATAGTAAGAGAAGAGATTTTATCTGAAAGTATTCCCGAAATGATACTAAAAGTTCCTATAAGAAGTGTTGGAGGAAGCATGTGAAGACCTGTTTGAAAGGTGGTAAGTCCTTTTAGATTTTCATAATAAAGTGGAAGAAGATAAAAAATCTGATATAAACAAAAGCCGAGTATAAAAAAGTAAAAACCCATACTCCGGTTATATTCAGGAAACTTAAATATTTCCCAGTTTATTAGAGTCTTTTTGGAACGGATTGATGCACAGATTTCACTTGCAAAAAATAAGGAAAAACATGCCAAACTTAAGAAAAAGCAGGTAATAATAAAGGTTGATTGAAACCAGCCGTATTGCTGTCCTTTAGAAAGCATGATGAGAAGTGAAATGGTTGCCACTGCAATAAAAAAATAGCTAACAAAGTTAAAGTGAAATACTTTTGTTTTTCCTAAGAATTTTGGTAGGAGTATTAAAGAAGAGAGGATGTTTAGAATTCCTATGGGAACATTTATGTAAAAGATCCACCTCCAGTTTAGATATTCAGTGATGAAACCTCCTACTGTAGGTCCAAGAGCAGGGGCAAAGCTAACTCCAAGCCCATATATTCCAAGAGCTGTCCCTTTTCTTTCAGGTGGATAGATAAGCATAAGAATGGTTTGAGCACAAGCCATAATAAAAGCTTCTCCTATACCCTGAAAACTTCTAAAAATTACCATTTCAGCAAGAGTACGAGCACTTGCACAAAAAAAGCTTGAAACTGTAAAAATGCCCATTCCAATTATAAAGGTGTAGGAATATCCGATGTATTTAGAGAAATTTTCTACGAAAAGAAGAGCTGTTGCAGCAGCAATCATATAGCTTGTGATAACCCACTGAATTCCATAAAGATCTGTGGATAAAGGACCCATCATTTTGGGTAGGGTTACATCTACGATGGTAGTGTCAAGGATAGCCATGAAAGCTCCTATCATTACAGAGATTGTAACAAGAACTCTTTCTTTAGTTGATATCAAACGATAAGCTTCCTCTGAAAGAAATTGAGAAATTTTTTTGTCTAAAGGCATCTATTAAAAACTTCTTTTTATTTCTACTTCACCACCCAGCCCAACTCTTAGAAGATTTTTATTTCCTTTGGTGATTTTTATTTTTACATAAATTCTCTGAGCAAGTTTGGTAAATTCTCCAGCAGAAATATCTCTTGGAACAAGGGCAAAGGTTGCAGCAGAGGCTGGTAAAACCTCATCAACTACTCCTTCAAACTCCTCATTTGGATAGGCATCAAGTTTTATCTTGGCAGGACATCCTTTTTTTACCCCTCTTAGCTTTGTTTCTTCTAATAAAACAAGCACATAAAAAGACTGAGGATCAACTATAGCATAAACTGGTTCTCCAGGATTCAAAACATCTCCTTCAGAATGAAACTTTTTGGCAATAACTCCATCCACAGGACTGTAAAGCTTAGTATAGGCGTGGTAAACACTTGCTTCCTCTTTTTGTTTTTCTAAGTTTTTCTTTTTTGCTTCTAAAGAAAGTAAAAAGGATTTGTAAGCCCAAACAGTATTTTTTTCATTTAAGGCAAGAGCTATATTTTTATCTACCTCTTCCTGCTTTCTTTTAGTAGATAAAAGCTTTGCTTCGGTTGATGATATCTGATTTTCCAATTCTTTTTCCTGGGTTTGAAGTTCTTCTAAATCGCGAGCTGAGATTAAGCCATCTCTATAAAGTTTTTCGTATCTAATTTTATCTTTTTTTATCTGGGCTAAACGAGCTTTTAATTTTTCTATGTCATAAATTTGAGATTTTTCTTCTTCTTTAAGGCTCTCTTTTTCTTTTGTTAATTGTTCTACTTTTAGTGGGATTTCCCTTTCAAGTTTTTCAATATTGTAACCCAAGGCTTTTTGCTGATTTTCTATTTCTTTTATAGACTTTTCTAATTGCTCAACTTTTAAGGCATAATCTATGTTTTCGAGTTCTGCAAGTAATTCTCCTTTTTTAACGAAATCTCCCTCGTTTTTATAGAGTTTTCTAAGTTTACCATTTACCTTGGGGAAACTTACATATATAAGGTTATCAGCCTGAACAAAAACTGCATCTGTTACTGCATAGTGATATCTGTGCCAGAGAAAGTAAGCAAGCCAGGAAAGAAAAAACAAAGCTAAAACAATGAGCACAAAAAATCCGAATTTTTTCTTATTTTTAATCATAAACTTTAATATGTAAGTACTTACTTAACTTAAGTTCAAAATAATAGCACTACATTAATTTATGTCAAGCAGAGTAAAAATTTAAAAGGACAAGTTAGCTCTTTATTTTTTAAAGTTTTAATTTAGAATTTTAAGGCTAAAAAAGGTTTAAAATATGGAGATTAATTTACAGCCCTTAGTAATTTGTGCAAAAACTATTTCTGATGCCTGGTTTCAGATACTTTATAACATGCTTGACAGAAGTTATGTTCAACATATTCAAAAGGGGTCTTTTGAGAAAGAACAGATAAGATATCAGCTTCCCTCGCTTGTAGTTTTTATAGAAAGACCTTGGGAGGATATGGTTCCTGAAATACCTCCTCATCTTGGAATACCCTCTCCTACAAGTAAAGAGTATATAGAAGAGTATTTCGCTGAGTATCTTATGAATCCGGAACTAGCTCCCAATGAAACTTATAGATATTCTTCAAGAATACAATATCCCATGCCAAAAGGAGGAACTCAGCTTGAAAGGGTTATTCAGATGCTTAAAGAAACTCCTCTTACCAATCAGGCAGTTATTGAAATAGGAACTCCAGAGGATCACGACATTTGTTATGGCAAAGATGGTAAACTTGATCCTCCCTGTTTGAGAATTATTGATTTTAAAGTTATTCCTGTAGAAAATAAACTTTTACTTTCTGTTTCAGTTTATTTTAGGAGTTGGGATCTTTGGGCTGGTTTCCCTACAAATCTTGGTGGAATAGAACTTCTTAAACAATATGTAGCTATGGAAGCAGAGCTTGAAAATGGTCCCATGTATGCCTATTCTGCTGGCGCTCATATTTATGGCTATCAACTTGACCTGGTAAAAGCAAGAATTTTTAAAAAGTAAATTTTTTATTCCTGAAAAGGGAAAATTTCCCCAAATAAGAAAATTAAGTAATTATGTGAAACCTTAAAAAACAACAAAATAAGTTTTAAATAATTTAGGCACAAAAATTGATATATAAATTATAAAAACAAAACAAAAAAGGAGGGGGTAAGAGATGGTTAAAAAAGTTTTAGCCGTAATTGCAGGTTTAGTATTTGCTTTTACAGCAACAGTAGGTTTTGCTCAGGATCCAGCTACATCTGGAGAAGAACCAGTAAAGAAAGAGGAAAAAGTAAAGCCCGTTAAGAAGACTGTAAAGAAGAAAGTTAAGAAAGCTAAGAAAGCAAAAAAAGCAGAAAAAGCAGAAAACGCTACCGAAAAGAAAGAGTAATTAAACCTTAATTTTGCTCCCCGGGGCATACCCCGGGGTAATTTTAGTAATTTATAGCGTCTCTAAGTCTTTTGACCATTCTCTTAAATTCGTTTTTCTTCACAGGAGTTACCAATTTGCAAGCAATCCTTATGTGGTATAGAAAAATGAGTTTGCAAACTATGATAGGAGGAGCTAAATTTAAAATTTTATAGATAACTCGGCAAACCATGAAGCACCTGGTGCTTTATAGTAATGGTAGTAGTCTTTGTCAAAAATGTTATCAAAGGAAAGAGAAAGGGTTGCAAATTTCGTTAGCTCATAAGAGAGTCTTGCATCAACCACAAAGTATTCATCATAAGAACCATAAACTCCAGATTTTTTATCGCTGTTCATATCATCAAAATACATCTTATCCATGTATCTTCCCACCACATAGGCAGAAAATCTCCCTTTTTTAAGTTCCGCTCCAATATTCCCCATCCAGAGAGGGGTTAAAACTATTCTTTTACCTACTGTTTTTGGGTTAACCTTATTTTCAAGGATTTCTGAATCAGTGTAAGTGAGATTGGCAAAAAGCTTTAATCCAGAGTCAAACTTTTGTTCAAAGCCTGCCTCAAAACCTTTGCTCTCTGCTTTACCAACATTGACAGGTATTCTATGGGTAGCATTGAACACTTTTGGATTAATAAGGTCATCCATTTTATTGTAAAATCCTGTAAAACTGAATTTTGCTCCCTTCCAGAGGTCTTGATTAATTCCAAGCTCATAAGACCAGACTGTCTCAGGTGAAAGATTGGGATTCCCAAGTTTAACAACCGGTCTTCCTGGTAGAACCGAAGTTATATAAAGCTCATGAACTATTGGTGGTCTAAAAGCTTTGCCAACAGAGGCTCTTAAAGTGGTTTTTCCAAAAGGCTTATAAACAATAGCAAATTTGGGACTAAAGCAAGATTCAGAATTAGATTTATATTTCTTAGGATAACCCGAAGCTCCAATCAAGTTTGCATATCCATCATAGGTCTTCCAGAAATCAACTCTTGCTCCAAGATAGGCTGTAAGATTTTCTCTTAAAGAAATTTCGTCCTGCACATAAAAGGCATAGGTCCTTGTTTTTCCCTTAGACTGATACTTAAGCTTTACCGTTGAATCTTCGTCCTTCCAGTTTCTTAAATACTTTTCTTTGGTATTTGCATATTCCCATCTGTAATATCCTCCAAAGGTTAAAAGTTGATTTAAAAAGATAGGGAGAATAAATTGAAGGTCTGCTGTTAAAGCCCTTTGAGGAGTGTTAGAAACATACCCACATTCCTCAGGATTTGTCCCTGAGTCGCATCCTCCAATTTTAGCCTTAGAACCAGCAATGACATACCAGTTCTTTTCTGTATCTATATAGGAAATATTTAGCTTGGTCTTTAATTTCTTAAAAAGCTCTGTTTCAAAATAGGTGGCATAGATATTTTGAGTTCTTCCTCCACTGACGCTACTGCCTAAAAGATAATATGACTCACTTGGAAAATAAACAGGAACCCCAGTGGTAGCATTAAAAAGATAAGTATGGGGCTTATCGTAATTGTATTCGTAACGAGTTCTCATAAAAGTAAGTCTAAGTTTTGTATTTTTATCAAACTCGTATTGAGCCTTTATAGTTATTCCATCATCCCAATACCTTTCATCTCCTTTATCTCCGAGAATATAGACAGGATTTCCGTATTGATTATAACCTGGCTTTGCACCAATGGTGCCAAAAGGGACTTTACTTGAGGTCACAAAATCTGGGGGATAACCATTGGTATCTTGCCTTCCATAACTTACAAAAAAGCTAAGATTTTTAATCTTATCCCCAAAACTAAAGTATCCTCTCTTTAAGTCATCCATAGCATCTCCTCTGTCAAAGGAGGTCCCATATCCTGTTTTAAGGATAATCTCTCTCTTTTCAGGCATTTTAGTTAAGAATTGAACCACCCCTGCCATAGCATGACCACCATAAAGACTTGAAAAGGGTCCTTTTACCACCTCAATTCTTTCAAGATTTTCAGGATAAATACCTTCTACATGTACCCAATTTGCCGACATGGAGTCATTTAAAGGTATTCCATCAAGAAGAACAAGAGTTCTTCTTTGAGTAGAGATACCTCTTAAAGTAATAAGAACCTCAGTATCCATAAGTCCCTTCCCTCTTTTTACCATTACTCCGGGAAGGTCATTTAAAGCCTCATCAATGGTCATTGGGTTTTTAAGTTCAATTTTTTCTTTTGTTACCACATTTACGCTTGCAGGAGCAACCTCAACCTCTTTCTCTGTTCTTGTTGCTGTTACCACAACTTCTGGAAGCTCCTTTTCTTCCTTTACCCCCTTTACTTCCTCTCCAAAACAGGGCACGCTCAGAATTAAACTTCCTAAAAGCCCCAAAACATTTAAGGCTACAAAATACCTTTTTACCACACTTATCCCCCTTTTAAAAAACCTATTATCAAATACAATATTATAATTAATATTATTTTCAACATACTTTTTAGTTTTTTCTGCTAAAATTTCATTTTATCCCTCTCTAAAAATATTTAAATAAAGAAGCCTGCACATTTAAAAAGCTTTTTTCCGATTTTTCAGTTTCTATTATATTAAAAATTAACAAACTCTTCTGAAGTTAATTGTTAATCAAATTAATTATTCTTTTTAAAGCACAAACACCTTGTTGAGGACAAAAGATACATTTTTCTTGACTACAATTTTTAGCAATTTTAACCATTTCGTGAGATACAAGCTTTATTAATACTATTACAAAATCTGCCTTTTTTAAAACTTCTTTCAAATTTTGTTGTGGCTTTTCAATAAATTCTAAGTCTATATTTTTTTCTCTGGCATACCTTTCAAGAGGGATTCTTATACGATTATGTCCTCCTAAAACCACAACCTTTTTCATTTTTCACCTCCCTAGTTTGATTTTGAAATTCAGTTTCAAATTCAATTATGTCCAATAAAAAATATTTGTCAAGAGGGTAAAATAAAAATTGTTTATTAATGCAAAGTGATTTTTATAAACTTATAAGTTCAAACCTTTGCTTTTAACCTGACCTAAATTGACTTCTACTTCTTTCAGTTCTTTTTTAAATTTTTCAATTTCCTTTTTAAAAAATATTTCAGGTTATTATGAGAAAAACTTCAGTGCCCTGAAAATGGCAGTTTTACTGCCAGAAAACGACACATTTAAAAAATTTCCAATGTTCCGAAAAGAGGGAGTTTCACAGCCTGAAAAGGGGACATTTGAAAAAATTTCCAAATGTGCCGGAAAGTGTCTGTTTATAGCCTTCAATGATAGCCAATCACTTAACGAAAATCTAAACAAATTTATCAAAAAGAAAAAAAGGAGTTAACGGAGCTTAAGAAAAAATATATTTATGTAGCAAAAATTGCATATTAAAAGTGCTAAAGAAAACTTATGCTTTAAAGAGATTTCGCCATTAATCTTTTTCATGCTTGATTTTACTTTAAAAAGTTTTACTTTAAATTTAAGTTTTAAAGGATCATAAAGCTTATGAAAAAGTTACCTATTGGGATTCAAAGTTTTGAAAAAATAAGAACTGAAAATTATTACTATGTAGATAAAACTTTTTTTGTGAAAAAACTTGTTGATGAAGGGTCTTATTACTTTCTTTCCCGTCCAAGGAGATTTGGAAAGTCTCTTTTTCTTGACACCCTGAAACAGGCTTTTCTTGGGAGAAAAGAGCTCTTTACCGGACTTTATCTTGAAAATAACTGGGACTGGGGGAAGAGCTATCCTGTGATGCATCTTGACTTTGGAGAGGGAGTAGTTAGATCTGCTGAAAATCTAATTAAAGTCATAGATTCAAAACTTAATAAAATTGCCCGAGCTTATAACATTGAACTTACCGAAGAATTACAGGAAAGACGATTTATAGAATTAATAGAAAAGCTTTTTGAAAAGTATAACGAAAAGGTAGTAGTTCTCGTTGACGAATACGATAAACCAATTCTTGATAGAATTGAAGACAAAGATGAAGCCATAAAAATAAGGGAAGTTTTGAAAAACCTTTACAGCGTTCTTAAACCCCTTGACCGCTACCTCAAATTCGTCTTCCTCACAGGAGTAACTAAGTTTTCCAAGGTCTCGCTCTTTTCCGGGCTTAATCAGTTAAGAGATATTACTTTAAGTAAAGACTATGCGACCATTTGTGGATATACTCAGGAGGAGCTTGAAAAGGTCTTTGGAGAACTTTTAAGTAAGGAAGAAATTGAGGCTGTAAAGTGCTGGTATAATGGTTATTCCTGGGGTGGGGAGTTTGTTTATAACCCTTTTGACATTTTGCTGTATCTTCAAGAGAGAGACTTCCGTCCTTACTGGTTTGAGACAGGAACTCCTACTTTTTTGGTTAAACTTCTTGTAGAGAAAAGGTTTTATCTTCCAGAACTCTCAAACCTTGTAGTTACTGAAAGGCTTATTGAAAGTTTTGATGTAGATGAAATTGAACCGGAAAATTTGCTTTTTCAATCTGGTTATCTAACTATTAAAAAGGTTGAGAAAACTGAAACAGGTCCAATTTATTATTTGAGTTATCCCAATAAAGAAGTAGCTATAGCGCTTAATGATTACCTTATAAGTTATCTAACCCAGAGTAAGTATGAGCCTCCCCGTTTAATAAGAACCCTTATTCTGGGTTTAAGAGAGGGGAAGGTTGAGACTTTAAGAGAGGTTTTAAAGAGTCTTTTTGCAAGCATCCCTTATGAGTGGTATAGAAAAAATGAGCTTGCAAACTATGAAGGTTATTATGCAAGTGTGGTATATAGTTTTCTTGCAGGAGCAGGTTTTGAGCTTATTCCGGAGGACATAACGAGCAAAGGAAGAATTGATTTAACTATACTTTTTGAGGGAAGGTGCTATCTTCTTGAGTTTAAAGTGGTTGAGATGGAGGGAGAAGGAAAGGCTTTAGAAAGATTAAAAGAGAAGAGATATGTGGAGAAATACAAGGGTAAATATGTGGAGGTTTATTTAATAGGAATTGAGTTTAGCAAGGAAAAGAGGGAAATCGTAAGATTTGAGTGGGAGAAAGTATAAATTTAATTTTAAAATTTAAAACCTTATTGAGAGCAGGCAATTTTTAATGCAGCTTGCTAAATAGAGTTATCAAACCATAATTAAAGCCAATTTTTATTAATTTTTTAATAAATTAATTTTTATAGTTGAACTTAAACAATGTATGGTATTATTCTTTTGGGGACTTGTTGCATGTATATTTTGTAAGTTTCTCCGTATTTTTCAATTAATTTTTCTTCTTCAAGCACTGCAAGAGAATATCTGAGAAAGAACCAGAGCAAAGTAAGAATCAATCCGTAAAGTGCATTAAAAATAATACTCCAGCCCAAAGCCCAGAGTATATCACCTAAGTACATGGGGTGTCTTACTATCCCATAAAATCCAGTAGTTCTCAGTTTCCAGCTTTCTTTTTTAGCCTTCATAAGTTGAGAAAAAGCTCCTTCCACTATAAATAAACCTGCAAAAAATATTAATCCTCCAAGAATTTTAGCTGTTTTTGGATTTAGTCCAAGGGAAGGTTGTGGAAGTAGAGGAATGATAATGCGGGGAACTTCAAAAAAGATTAAAGCTGAAATTCCTGATAACACATAAACAAATCTTTTATACTTTCTTCTTGATATAAATATAACAAACTCTAACACAATAGAAGTTGTAGCTATGGTTGTCCAGAAAAATACATTTTTTAATAGTTCCATTTTTATTTAACGACTGGAGCTGAGTGTTTTAAAAATCCTGAAAATTGCGGGAGGAGGGACTTGAACCCTCACGGGGATAAACCCCACCGGATCCTAAGTCCGGAGCGTCTACCATTCCGCCACTCCCGCTAAATTTAAGTTAAAATTTAATCTAAACTAAGGATTTTTCAACTTTTAAGCAATTCGTAGGCTTGACAAAACTTTTCTGTCTTTTAAAATGTCTTATTATTAAAAATTCTTCAAAATCAAAAAACTAAAGGAGCACCTATGCAAGAAAGTCCTTTTATTATCAAAAAGACTTACAAAAGCACAGAAAGAATAAAAAGACCTAAAAACCTTCCTGAAGAGACTAAAAAAGAGGTTTTGCAAAAACTTTTTCAAAAAAATCCAGAGGTTTTTCCTTTTGATAAAGAAACTCAGGAAAAAATTAGAAAAAGACTTGATTGGATAGATGGTCCTAATTATATTCTTCCAAAAATAAAAGAACTTCAAAGTTTTGCAGAGGAAATAAAAAAGGAATTTTCAAATGTTGTTTGGTGTGGAATGGGAGGTTCAGCTCTATTTCCTTTAGTTCTTTCGCAAATTTTCGGACCTAAGGAAGGTTATCCTAATTTTTTTGTTCTTGATACTAACGATCCAGAAAACATTTCAAAAATAGAAGAACTTCCTTTGGAAAAAACTTTATTTGTAGTAGTTTCTAAGTCTGGAACAACCATTGAAACTCTTTCTCATTTTAAATATTTCTGGGGAAAATTAGAAAATCTAAAATCAGATCCTGGCTCAAACTTTGTTGCCATAACTGACCCTGACTCTCCTTTAGAAAAAGTTGCTAAGGAACTCAGATTTAGAAAGATTTTCCATCATCCACCTTTTATAGGAGGAAGATATGCTGCTCTTACTGAAATAGGGTTTTTGCCAGTGGTTCTAATGGGGCTTGATATAAATAAAGCTTTAAATTATGCAAAAAACATGTACGAAGCTTGTTTGCCTGACATTCCTTGGGAATACAACCTTTCTGCAGGACTTGCAGAATTTTTAATGGAATGTTATATCAAGGGGCAGGATAAGCTTACTTTTATAACTGATCCACTTCTCAGACCCTTTACTCTTTGGATAGAACAACTTGTGGCTGAAAGTCTCGGTAAAGAGTTTACAGGGATTATTCCTGTTGTTGGTGAATCTCCAGGTTCTCCAACAGTTTACGGAACAGATAGAACTTTTATCTATCTAACTCTTAGAGGAAGAGAAAAACTTTATCAAAGACTTATAATGGAACTAAAAGAAGAAGGTTTTCCAGTAAAGACCCTGTTTTTAGAAGATAGATATGAAATTTTTGCAGAAACCTTTAGATGGATGCTTGCAGTTGCTCTTTGTGGATACTTTATGAGCCTTAATCCCTTTGACGAACCAGATGTAGTTTTGACCAAACAGAAAACTAAAGAATTTTTAGAAAAGTTTAAAAAAGAAAAAGATTTTGGGATTGAATTCTATCTTGATGAAGATACTAACTGGGGATTTTACTATGAAAAAACTGTAACCATTGAATATCCCAAATTTACAGCACTTTTAAAAAAGTTTTTTAAAGACCTTTCTCCCTGGACCTATATAGGATTTTTAGCTTATCTTCCTGTTGATTTTGAAATAGAGGATATTTTTAGGGATTTTAGGACCTTAGTTAGAGAGAAAAAAAATTGTAGTACAGTTTTTGGCTTTGGTCCGAGATATCTTCATTCAAGTGGGCAACTTTACAAAGGGGGTCCTATTTTGTCAAGATTTATGATATTTACAAGAAGGGGAAGGAAGGCTGAACAAGTTATACCCGGTGAAGGATACACCTTCTGGGATCAGCAATTTGCTCAGGCATGTGGAGATTTTAAAGCTTTAGAGGAGAAGAAAAAACCTGTTATTATGATTCACCTTACAGAGAACTATAAAGAGGATTTAAAAAAATTTCACAGCTATCTTGAAAAAGCGTTAAGTTTTGAATAGAAGGAGGAAAAAAATGCTTTTTCCTGAATATCGTCCAAGAAGACTCAGAAGAACAGAAAATATAAGGGCTTTAGTAAGAGAAACTCATCTTACGGTTGATGATCTTATTTATCCTCTTTTTATCTGTGAAGGAGAAAATATTAAACAGGAGATAAGATCAATGCCAGAGGTTTTTAGATTTTCTATTGACAAAGCGCTTGAGGACATAAAAGAAGCTGTAGATTTGGGAATAAAAGCGGTTTTACTTTTTGGAATACCTGATAAAAAGGATGAGGTAGGAACATCAGCCTATATTGAAAAGGGAATCATTCAAAGAGCAGTAAGAAAAATAAAAGAAAAGTTTCCTGAACTTGTAGTAATTACTGATGTTTGCCTCTGTGAATACACCTCTCATGGGCATTGCGGAATTATTAAAAATGGTGAGGTTGATAATGATTTAACTTTGGAGCAACTTGCAAGAATTGCAGTTTCTCATGCCAAAGCAGGGGCTGACATTGTTGCCCCTTCAGATATGATGGATGGTAGGGTAGGAAGAATAAGGGAAGCCCTTGATTCCGCGGGATTTACTAATGTTGCTATTATGAGTTATTCTGTAAAGTATTGCTCCTCTTTTTATGGTCCGTTTAGAGAGGCAGCAGAGTCAGCACCTAAATTTGGAGATAGACGCTCTTATCAGATGGATCCAGCAAATAGTAGAGAAGCTTTAAGAGAAGCCTATTTAGATATAGAAGAAGGTGCCGATATAATAATGGTAAAACCAGCTATGCCCTATCTTGATATTATAAAAATGCTAAGAAATGAGTTTAATTATCCCATAGCTGCCTATCAAGTGAGTGGAGAATACGCTATGATAAAAGCTGCGGCAAAATTTGGTTGGCTTGATGAGGATAAAATACTCTGGGAAAGTTTAATTTCCATAAAAAGAGCTGGAGCAGATCTCATAATAACTTATTTTGCAAAAAAAGTAGCAAAAAGCTTAAGCAGGAGATAAAGATGAGAATTTTTTTTCTTTTGCTTTTAATTCTTGTTTTGGCAGGCTGTACAAGACCACCGAAAACAGCTCCAGAATACGGATATGAAGAACCATCAAAGATAATTCCCGGATGGCTTAAACCCTATACTATAGATGGAAAAACCTATTATCCTTTACCTGAAGCTAAGGGTTATGAAGAGGTCTGTATAGCTTCCTGGTATGGTCCTGGATTTCATCAAAATCAGTCTTCAAGCGGAGAGATATACGATATGCATGACTTAACTGCAGCTCACAAAATTTTACCCTTAGGAACATATGTTCTTGTCCAAAATTTAGAAAACGGTAAAGAGGTAGTGGTAAGAATAAATGATAGAGGACCCTTTGTAGAAAATAGATGCATAGATCTAAGCTATGCTGCAGCAAAAGAACTTGGAATGATTGGTAAAGGTCTTGCAAAGGTTAAAATAGTTGCTTTAAGTGAAGGAGAAATTGTAAATGGAGGTATAGTTTATAAAAACATTCCCAACATAAGATTTAGGGAATTTTATCTTCAAGTTGGAGCTTTTAAAAATTATCAAAATGCTTTGAGATTAAAATCAGAGTTAGAAAAAGAATTTGAAAATGTAAGAATAGAACCTATTTTAAGAAATGGTGAAACCTTTTACAGAGTTCAGGTATATTTAACAGATGATCTCTACGAAGCTTTTAAAATTTCTGATGGATTAAAAAAGAAAAAGTTTAGGTCAGCCTTTTTAGTGGCAAGATAATGGAAAAAGATTTGGAGGAGTTTGAAAAAGTTATTGATTTTAAGTTTAAAAACGAAAAACTTCTTAAAAGTGCTTTAACTCATAGGTCATATAAAATAAGTCATAAAGATATTGATTGGGAAGATAATGAAAGATTGGAATTTTTGGGAGACTCAGTTTTGAATTTTTGTATTTCCCTTTTGCTTTTTCAGAAATTTAAAGAAGATAGAGAAGGAGAACTTACTCAGAAAAAGGCATATCTTGTCTGTAAAGATACTTTAATAAAGGTCTCTAAAAAATTAAACATTTTGAATTATATTTATCTTGGAAAAAGGGAAGAAAAGCTTGATAAAAAAAGTAAAGAAAACATTTGTGCAAGAACAGTGGAAGCGCTTATAGGAGCTTTATTTTTAGAAGGTGGTTTTGAGTTAACATTTGAAAAGGTAAAAAAATGGTTTTTACCTTATTTTGTAAAGTTTCGTCAAAAGAAATTTAAAAATTATAAAACTCAGCTTCAGGAATTTACGCAAAAATACTATAGCAAAAAACCAGAATATGAAATTTTGTCAGTTTCTGGCCCCTCACACAATCCAAAATTTGAGATAGGAGTAAAATTAAACGGGAAAATAATTGCCACAGCAAAAGGAGGTTCTAAAAAAGAAGCAGAAATTTTGGCAGCTAAAAAAGCTTTAAAAATTTTAAAAAAAGATGACAGAAAAGGAATTAAAAACAACTAAATCAGGTTTTGTTGGGATTATAGGTCTTCCTAATGTTGGTAAATCAACACTTTTAAACCAGCTTTTGGGAACAAAGGTCTCTATAGTTAGTCCAAAGCCTCAAACTACAAGATTTAACATAAGAGGGGTTCTAACAAGAGATAACTATCAGATTGTATTTGTTGATACCCCTGGAATTCACGAAGCCAAAGATCTTTTCAATCAAATGATGGTAAAAGAGGCACTTAATGCTTTACAGGAGGTTGATGTCATTCTTTGGGTTATGGATGTTACTCATCGCATTCCAGAGGAAGAAAGAATTCTAAATCTTATAAAAGAGGCAAACAAACCTGCCATCCTTGCTTTAAATAAAATAGATCTTATAAAAAAACAGGAACTTTTACCTATTATAGATTATTTTTCTAAACTGCATGATTTTCACGTAATAGTTCCTATTTCAGCTTTAAAAAATGATGGTCTGGATAGATTGCTTGGGGAAATTGTAAAACTTTTACCAGAAGGACCATTTTACTATGAGCCTGATAGAGTTACTGATTTGCCTTTAAGTCTTCTTGTAGCAGAGATAATTCGCGAAAAGGTATTTATGCTTACCTATCAGGAAGTTCCCTACTCTACAGCAGTAAAAGTGGAAGAAATAAGGGAAGAGCCAGAAAAGAATCTTCTTTATATTCAAGCAACCATATTTATTGAAAGGGATTCTCAAAAGGGGATTATAATTGGGAAAGGTGGAAGAATGCTAAAAAAAATTGGGACTCTTGCAAGAGAGGAACTTGAGTTTTTACTTGGGAAAAAAGTATATTTAGACCTTTGGGTTAAAGCACTTAAGGACTGGAGAGAGAAAGAAACTTACATAAGAAGACTTGCCATTCCATTTAGAGAATAAAACTTGACAAAAATTTTAAAATTATTAAAGTAAATTTTAAAAGTGCCGATAAGTATAAAAAAAACGGGGTGATATAGCAATGAAAATAAACGGAGTTATAGGGAAGAATATAGAAAATTTAAGAGATATAAAAGAAGCAAGAAAAAGAGAAGAACTTTCAAAAGTAGGCACTACAAAGCCTGAAGAAAAGAGCACAAATCAAACTGAAGTGGTAGAGGTTTCTTTTCAAAAACTTATAGAAAGGGCGCTTGATAAAACTCTTTCTATGCCTGAAATTAGAGAGGAAAAGGTTGCTGAGGTAAAAGAAAGGGTTCAGTCTGGCAATTACAGAGTTTCCAATAGAGAAATTGCTCGGGCAATGATTCTCAATCTTCTTAATGAAATAGCCTAATTAACTTTTATAGAGTCTTAAAATTTTTTCTATTGTTTTGGTAGTAGAAGTTTCAAATTTAAAAGGAATTCTTTCTACTCTTCCACCATAGCTTTTCACAAACTCAGCACCAACAATTTTTTCTTCCTCCCAATCAGCACCCTTCACAAGAATATCTGGTTTTAATTCTTTTATTAATCTTTCAGGTGTTTCCTCATTAAAAAAAACAATATAATCCACACAGGAAAGCCCTGCTAAGGTATAAGCCCTTTCTTCTTGATAATTTATAGGTCTTAAAGAACCTTTAATTTTTTTGACAGAAATGTCGCTATTTAATCCCACTACTAAAAAATCTCCCAAATTTCTTGCAGAATTTAAATAATGAACATGCCCTGCATGTAAAATGTCAAAGCATCCATTAGTAAAGACCATAATTTGCCCCTTTTCTTTTCTTTTCTGAATAATAGGTTTTAACTCATCTAAGGTCTTTACTTTTTCAGAAAACTCTACATAAGGAGTTTTTAAAGGATAAGAAGGCTTTGGAAAATCTTTTGAGATTTCTATTTCTATTATTTTTTCTTCTTTAGAATAAGGATTAAGAAGTTCTCCTAAGGGAGAAAAACCGAGAGAATTTCCTGAGATAAAAAGTTCATCTATTTGAGAAATAGCATTTACCCCTACCACAAATATCTGATTTTCTATAGCTCTTGCCTTAAGTAAGTTTTCCCAGTGCTCAATTCTTATCTCAGGCCATTGTGCTAAGACTATAACCATATCTATGCCTTCTTTTATTAAGTTTCTTATAATTTCAGGGCTTCTCAGTTCAAAACAAATGATAATTCCAAGTTTAAAACCGTTAACTTCTATAATCTTTCTTTTTGTTCCAGGAGAGAAAATATCATCTATTTTTGGGAAAAGCAAAAATTTTTCTGCAACAACCTCTATACCTTTATAAGAGATAAAATAAACCGCATTAAAAATGTTTGTTTTTTTATAAAAAGGAGCACCAATCAAAACAAATTTTTTAAGCTCTTTAGCTAAAGCCTGAATTTCAGAAAGTGCCTTGTCAACAATTTTTTGAGAAAAAGAGGCTAATGGAGATTTGTAGCCTGTTAAGGCAAGTTCGGGGAAAATAATAAGTTCACCCTTAGAAAATTTTATAAAATCTTTTATTTTTTGTAAATTTTCCTCCAAATTAGGTTTAACTTCCATCTGAATGAGACTTAATTTAAGCATAGATTTACCTTAAATGGTGCTTCTTGCCAAAACTAAAGCATAAACCTCTTTGGCTCCCTTTTTCTTTAAAGCTTTGGAAGCTTCGTTTAATGTTGCTCCTGTTGTCATCATATCATCTATTAAAAGAATTCTTTTTCCTTCAACACTTTCATCAGCTAAAAATGCATTTTTAACATTTTTCCATCTTTCTTTTTGAGAAAGTTCTGTCTGAGGCTTGGTATGTAAAATTCTTTTTAAAAATTTATCAGAAGGTCTTTTTCCTAAAAACCCCCAAGTTATAAGAAAGCTTTGATTAAAACCTCTTTCTCTGAGTCTTTTTAAAGATAAGGGCAGAGGAATGGCTAAGTCAAATTCCGGAATTTTTCCATTAAGAATTCGTTTTAAAAGAATGCCTAACTTATAGCCTAAGGAAAAGTTTTTTCCAAATTTTAACTCATTTATCCAATCTGAGACAGGCGGTTTATATAAAAAGGCAACAAAAGCTTTATCAAAATAAAGCTTTTGTTTTTCGCAATAGCCACAATAAGAAATATACTTCTTCTCAATGTAATCTAAAAGAGAATCATCTAAAGGGCTTCCACATCTTATACAGTGGATCTTTACAAAAGGCAGTTTTTTAAAACACTCAGAACACACAAGAACTTCTTTATCCTTTAAAGGATTTTGGCAGAGTTTACAGATTTCAGGAAAAATAAAATTTAGAATATTTTTAAACCATTTCACCTTTTGTTCTTATAATTTCAAGAACAAAATTAACAGTAATAATAAGGTCTTTTAATCTAATAAATTCTTCTGTAGTATGCACTTTTTGCATACCCGTTCCCAGTATAAGACATTTTAATCCATGCTCGTTAAAAACATTGGCATCAGATCCACCTTCTTTTCTTTTAAAAGTAATTTCTAAACCAAGTCTTTCTCCGGCTTTCTTAACAAGTTTACACAAGGGATCGTCTAAAGGAATGTTAAAGGCTTTAAAAAGCTTTTCAAATCTTACTTTTCCAGAAGGAAGATTATTTTCGGTTTTTGGGTAAGAATCAAGGACTTTTGCAAGTTCTTCTTGAATCTTTTTTTGTAATTTTAATAGCTTTTCTTCATTATGACTTCTCATTTCTCCTTTTGCCTCTGCATAATCAGGAACAATGTTTACATAGCTTCCACCACTTATAATTCCAACATTCATGGTAGTTTCTTCATCAATTCTTCCAAAAGAAAGATTAGCCAAAACCTGAGAAAGAATATGTATTGCGTTTATTCCCTTTTCTGGCTCAAGACCTGCGTGAGCAGATTTACCTTTAATTTCAATTTTAAAATGATATGAAGAAGGAGCAGCATTTATAACTTCTACCGGATTTTCACTATCAAGGACAAATCCTTCTTTTGCATCAATTAAGTTATAGTCTAAATACTTTGCTCCAAGTAAACCTATTTCTTCGCAGGTGGTAAAGATAAATTCTATAGGAGGATGGGGTAAAATATTTTCTTTTAAAACTTTGGCAATTTCTAAGAGAACAGCTATTCCTGACTTATCATCTGCTCCTAAGATCGTTCTTCCATCACTTCTGTAAACCCCCTTATCAAAGATTATTTTCGGATTTTCCCAAGGTCCAACTGTATCAAGGTGTGCACAGAAAAAAATGGGATCAGAAGGAAAAGTTCCAGGAATTTTTACTATTAAATTACCTACTTCAGAACCTGTGTTTTCTGAAGACTTATCAAAAAAACATCTGTATCCAAGGGCTTCAAAAATATCTGCTATGTAATAAGCTAATCTTCCCTCTTTTTTAGAGGGGCTTTCTATAGTTAAAAGGGTCTGAAATTCTAAAGCTAATCTATCAGGATCTATCATTTTATTTAGTAACGGATTTTAAAATCAGTAAACTCACCTTTGTAGGGTTCTTCTATAACTTCAACTTTTTCAACTTTTGCATAGGGAGAACCTTTATGACACCAGGCAACCATTTTATCTACTGCTGAGTCCTCCCCTTCAAAAACCGCTTCAACTCTTCCATCTGGGAGATTTCTTACCCAGCCCTTAACTCCCAGCTTTTTTGCTTCAGCTTCAGTATAAGATCTAAACCAAACCCCCTGAACCCTTCCAGAGATAAATACATGAACTCTTTTCATCGTCTTTTACCCATTCTACTAAGCTTTATTAAATTATAAAATTTATACTTAAAATTCTTTAAAAGTCAAGCACAAAAATTTTCAAAATTTGAAACAATTCCGTCTCTGAGTTATAATTAATAAAACCTTAAAAAATTTTAAAATTTGGAGGAAAAAAATGGATGCAATTACTAATTTAAGAGGATTAGATAGAATTATAGTTCCTATTAGACTTACCTCATCTTCTAAAATTAGGTTTCAATGTTATCCTGGGGTTCCATGCTTTAAGCTTTGCTGTTCAGATTTATATTTGCCTCTTACTCCTTATGACATTATAAGAATAAGAGACAAACTTGGTCTTACGACAGATGAGTTTTTGCTTATTTATACCGAGCCTTTTATATTGCCAAAATCTGGTCTTCCTATTGTAAGGCTTAAAATGAGAGAAAATGAAGAAAAAACCTGTCCTTTTTTGGGTGAAGGTGGTTGCACCATTTATGAAGTAAGACCACTTGCCTGTAGATATTATCCTCTTGGATTTGGCATGTTTAGAAATAGAGATGAAAGGAAAAATGAAGACATCTATTATCTTGTAAAAGAAGGATTTTGTCAGGGGTTAGAATCTGGTGAAGAAATGACTGTTGAAGAATATAGAATTTCTCAAGGCATTCCAGAGTTAGAAGAGCCTATCAAAGAATGGGGAGAAATTATAATGAGAAAGGAATCCTTTGGTCCTATGGAAGTTCCAGAAAAAAGTTTACAGTTATTTTTTATGGTTAGCACAAATCCTGAAAGATTTAGAGCTTTTATTTTTGAAACAAAATTTTTAGATATGTTTGAGGTTCCAGAAGAAACCTTAGAGGAGATAAAAAAAGACGATTTAAAACTTTTGCAATTTGGATTTAAGTGGCTAAAAACAGTTCTTTTTGGAGACAATCTCGTTAAGAGAAAAAAAGAAAGCCCATCGGTTAAAAAAATAAAGCCCATTTAAGCTAATAATGTATCCTCAAATTAAACGCAAAAAGACAAGAGTTGTACAGGTTGGAAGTGTCTCTATCGGAGGAGAAAATCCCATCCGTGTTCAAAGTATGACAAATACTGATACAAGAGATGTAAAAGCAACCCTTTCTCAGATTGAAAAACTTTATTCTGCAGGATGTGAGATAGTAAGAGTTGCTATACCTGATGAGAAGGCTGTAGAATCCTTAAAAGAAATTACTAAAGAGAGTCCAATTCCTGTTATTGCTGATCTTCATTTTGTTACTTCTCTTGGTGAAAAAGCAGTTAAAGCAGGTATTTCAGGAATAAGAATTAATCCTGGGACATTTAAAAACAGAAAAAACCTTGACAGACTTGTTTCTGCTTGCAAAGATTACAGAGTTTGCATAAGAATAGGAATAAATGCAGGATCATTAGAAGATAGGGTTTTAAAAAAATACAAAAAGCCTACACCAAAGGCTATGGTTGAAAGTGCTTTAAACTGGTTGGCATACATTGTTGAAAAATTTGATTACGAAAACATTAAAGTTTCCTTAAAATCTTCTAACTGGTGGGATACAGTTAAGGCTTATGAACTTTTTTCTAAAAAATCGGATTTTCCTTTACATATAGGTGTTACAGAGGCAGGAGGAATTATCCCTGGAACTATAAAAAATACTATGGCAATAAGCTATCTTCTGCTTAAGGGAATTGGAGACACCATAAGGGTTTCTTTAACTGCAGATCCTGTTGAGGAGGTTTATGTAGCTTACGAAATACTTAAAAATCTTGGATTAAGAACTTTACATCCAGATATAATAGCCTGTCCAACCTGTGGAAGATGTGAAATAGATTTGATGAGACTTTACAAAGAAGTGGAAAGTTGGGCAAAAAATGTAAAGGCAAATTTGAGGCTTGCTGTAATGGGTTGTGTGGTCAATGGACCTGGAGAGGCAAAACATGCTGATCTTGGAATAACAGGAGGAAAGGGAGTAGGTATAATTTTTAAAAACGGGAAAATAATAAGAAAGGTTTCTGAAAAGGAGCTCTTACCTGCCTTTTTTGAGGAAGTGGAAAAGTTTCTTAAAGAACATCCTGAAAGGCTTAATCCTTAGATTTTTCTGAAATAAGCTCATATAAAAATTTTGCTGAAAGATTGTATTTTTTAGCTAAGGTTTTAGCTATTTCCTTTTTTCTTAATCCCTGAGCTTTTAAAGATTCTGCCTCCTTTTTAATCTTAGAAAGATTTATTTCCTTAGCAAATTCTTCATTCTCAGGCATTATTATAAGTGTTATTTCTCCTAAAAATTCTTTTCTTTCGCTTAATTCTTTTAAATCACTCCACAAAAGTTCTTCGTGCATTTTGGTTAGCTCCCTTGCAAGAAAGCACCTTCTATTTCCGAGAATTTCTAAAAGATTTTTAAGAGTTTTGGCAAATCTGTGAGGGGCTTCAAAGATTATTATGGGAAGGTCTTTTGGAAGATTTTCAAATACTTTTTTTTGTTCAACCTTTTTTCTCGGAAGAAATCCAAGAAAAATGAAACCCCTGTTTAGGTTTGCTCCGCTAACACTTAAGGCACAGGTTAGGGCAGAAACTCCTGGAATTGGAACAATTTTTATTCTTTTTTCATATGCAAGATTTATTAGATAAGCTCCTGGGTCTGAAATTCCAGGAGTTCCTGCCTCACTAACAAGAGCAATGTCTTCTCCACTTTCTAAGATATTTATTATTTTTTCAGATCTTTCCTTTTCTACATTCTTATAAAGGCTTATAAGTTTTTTTTCTCCAAGTTGATAATGATTTACAAGTTTTTTAAAAGTTCTTGTGTCTTCGCAAACGACATACTTTACCGATTTTAAAACCTCTAAAGCTCTGAGAGTAATATCTTTTAAATTTCCAATAGGTAGTGCTACCACATAAAGAATTCCACTTTTTTTCATTGAGTTTAATTATAACATTAATAAGAAAAATTTATTCCAAAATAGAGAGAACGATTTGGAGTTCCATAGTCTTTTACCTCTTCATAATTGGTATTTAATAAATTTTCTATACGAGCAAAAGCTTTTATTCTTTTAGTAAAATCATAACTTGCTGAAAAATTTACTAAAGAATAGGATTTTAGCTCTTTAGTATTTGCTCTATCATCATATCTTTTTCCTGTATACACATAATCAGCAAAAAGAAAAAATTTTCCTACTGAATATTCCCCTATTAGAGAATACTTGTGTGTGGGTTTATAGATTAAATACTTTTTGGTATCTTTGTCTTCTGAATCAAGATAGGTATACCCTGTTTTTAGCTGAAAATTAGGGGTAATTTTTAAATTAAGATTAACTTCAAATCCTTTTATAGATGCTTTTCCAATGTTTTGAGGCTGATAAGTCCAAGGAGCTATCTCAGTCCAATTAATAAGATTTTTATATTTCTGATAAAAACTATTAAAAGAGAAAATAACTTTATCATTCAGAAAATCCTTTTCAAATCCTAAATTCCAAGCCCAGGATTCTTCAGGCTTAAGATTTGGATTACCCATAGACCATCCTGTATTAGGCCAAAAAAGGTCATTAAGTGTGGGTGCTTTAAAAGCCGTTCCAAAATTTGCTTTAAATCTTAATCCATAAGAAGGAAAGTTGTAAAGAAGACCTGCTCTGTAAGTTAGCTTTTCTCCAAAGGTTTGATGATCATCATACCTTAAGCCAGCATTCAAAATCAGCTTATTACTTAAAAACTTAAATTTGCCATTTAAGTAAATGGCTTTATTTTCAATATCTTCGTCAAAACTTGAAAAACTTTCATATTTCCCCTTTTCCTTTCTATATTCAGCTCCTAAGGTTAAAGTAAACCTTTCTAAAAGATAAAAGTTATTTTGCCAATCAACCATGTAAATTTGAGGAGTAATTTTAAACCCATACCATTTAAAAATATCATCAGGATCCTTAGCATTCATAATTTCTTTAACCTTTGAAATAGTTAAAATTTGTTCCCAAAAAGAGGTGAGATTTAATTTAAATCTTCCAGAAAATAGTGAGTGATGCCTTCTCTGAACATAATCAGGATCATCTTTATATACGAGAAAACCATCTTCTGTCCCAAAATCTAATTCGTTTCTGTCATAATAATATCTTGTAAAAAACTCAAGTTCTAATTTTTCAGAGGGTCTAAATCCAAATTTGCCAGAAATAAAGGCTTGTTTGTAGCTATCATCTTCTTTCCCTTTAGCATAGGCAGAAAAGCCATCTGTTTTATAGTAGTAAGTAGTAATTCTGTAATCAAATTGAGAATCTCCTCCTGAAAGGCTAAAGGAAGGCTTATATGTTCCGTAGGAACCCCCTTCTAAAGATAGACTAACTTTTGGTTTTCCCTTCCCTTTTTTGGTTATAATGTTTATAACTCCAGCCATAGCTTCAGAGCCATAAAGCGTGCTTTGAGGTCCCTCTATGATTTCAATCCTTTCTATTTCATCAACACTTAAACTTGAAAAATCAAAATCTCCACTTGTTGGACTATTTACCTTTACTCCGTCAATCATTACTAAAACATCTCCAGACTTGGTAGAAGTTTTTAAAAAGACAGAAGCCAGTTTTCCTATCCCACCATACTGTTTTACATATATGTTTGATAATTTTCTTAAGGCATCAATTGTCCAATCTACCTTCATTTTTTCTAATTCTTTTTCCGTAATAATTTTAACTTCTGAAGTGGTTTCTTCTAAAGGTTCTATAAATCTATTTGCAGTAACTATAACTTCTGGAAGTTCTTTTTGATTTTCTGCTGAATAACTTAAATTCTGAAAAGAAGATATAAAAAAAGTAATTAGTAAAGAGTTAGCAAAAATACCGTAAAATTTTTTAGACATAATCCCCTCCCATAGGATGTTTTTAGATAGTTTTAAGGAGTTTGAGATGGGAGGTTATTTAGAGGATGAGTTTTTTTGAAAGGATAATTTTAGTCATTGTTTCACCCCCTCGGGTTTTTTGGGGCTGGAGCGGTCTTCCGGCTTCCGGATCTTCCTACTCGCCGCACCTTCCCAGGGTTTTTAAACCCCAGTGGCTTGTCGGCTAAGTTTTAGCTTAGCCCAAGCGGCTTTCGTCCCCGGTCACGGCTGCGGGGCAGCGGGGGATTTTCACCCCTCTTCCACAACTCCAGCCCAATTAAATTAAATAACATAATTTTCAGCTTCTGTCAATTTAATGTATAAGTCCATATGATTTGGTACTGGAAATTATTTTTTAAAAAATCTTCACAATATATCTTATTGGTGTTTTATTTCTCAATCCATAATGAGGTCTCTCACCATTATACCAGATTAAATACTCCATCAACTTCCTGTTAAATCCCTCTAAATCATTTCTTAACTCTTCCTCCATAAAATCTACAAAATCCTTGCTGTGTCCTGTTAAATCTTTCAACATATCCATTCCCCTTCGGATTCCTCGGATAACTAAAATAATGCTCTATACCCTCTTCCCTTAAATACCTCTCAAACTCACCCAAAAACTCACTCCCATTATCCGTCTGCACCCCTCTCACCTCAAAAGGTGCTACCATCCTAAATTTCTCCATAAAATCTCTTGCACTCCTACTTGATAAATTCTTATATCCATAAGCAAATCCAAATCTACTCGCTAAATCTACTCCCACTACCAAATACCTCTTTATCCTCCTCCTTTTTCTCACCCTCTCATAAAACCTTCCTGTTCTTCCACAATAACTTAACTTTACACCCTTCTCCCCTCGAAGTAACCCCCTTTCAAATACTTAATTATCCTCCCTATGGTTGAAACTGATACACTAGGTATTCCCTTCTGCTCACAAAATTTGTCCACAAATGGTCTAAGTTTCTCTTTCCCTATTTCCTCTTTAATAGCTGAAAAATGGACTGCAAATCTGAAATCTTTCCAAGGGTTAGGGGTGATAAAAAGTTTATTTTCTGAAAAGCTACGGAACTTATGCAGTCTTTATTAGGTCAATTTTGCAAAGGTCTTAAGAAATTATTATTAGTTTTATTATCAGTAACCACATTAACTGGTCTTGCCATGGCTGATCCACAAAATCCACAGATACTTTAACCAAATCAGCAAAAGTTACAGAAAGTGAAACAAAAATACTATCACACATTCAGGAAAGAGAACAAATTTTACAGCAAAGAATGCAATTTTTGGAGCAGAAAAATAATTGTGTCCAAAATGCCCAGTCTTTTCAAGATGTTTAAAATTGCCAAATGCAATTTAAAGGGGAAATTCAATCTTTAAAAGCATAACAGGGAATGCAAAAATAAATTTCATAAGAGCGGTAAATTCCTTACCAGTTAATCAAAAAAACCCATCTTAAAATTGAGTTTATAGGAGAAGGCTTAAAGATTAGTTGAAAGAGAATACTTTTTGACAAACTCCTCGTAAGGAAGGGGTTTTTCAAAGTAAAAGCCCTGTAAGTAGTCACATCCCATAAGGTCAAGAATCTCTACCTGTTCCTTTCTTTCCACACCTTCAGCCAGGGCTCTTGCACCAAGATAGTGAGCCAGATCTATCATATTTTTCACTATACCTATTACTTTATCGTCCCGGTCTATATCCCGCACAAAGGCAATATCAATCTTTAAGTAATCAAGGAGAAGCAACTTGAGATAACTCATGTTGCTATAGCCTGTTCCAAAGTCGTCAAGGGCAATCTTAAGATGAGGATATTTCTCTTTAAGCTCTTTCAGAAACTCAAGGAGTTTTTCTGGCTGATGAATAAAGCCCCTTTCAGTGATTTCAAGGACGAGAGGGCCTTTAAGATTATCAAGATAGGGGGCAACCTCTTTCCAGAAATTTTCATTAAGAAAGGTTTTGGGATAAAGGTTTAAACCAATGGGAATTTGGAGTTGATTAACCTTTTCAACAATGGTTTTTACTGCCCAGACTTCAAAGTCAAATCTGAGGGGTGACTTTTCTAAGACCTCAATGAAAACACCTGGGCTTACTACCTCTCCATTGGGTTTTACGATGCGGATAAGGGATTCTGCTCCAGAAAGAATAAAGCTTTTGGTATCAAAGTAGGGCTGAAAGAAGAATTGAAAGTAACCAAAGGTTAGGGCCTCTTCAATCAGTCTCTCTGCATCCAGGGTTTTCTTAATGAGAAGCTCTACATCTTTTCTGTAAAATTTGGTAACATTTGGACCTTCCATTTTCGCAAGAGAACAGGCAGAATTGGCCCTGCGATAGAGTTCTTCAGCCTCCTTTGCATCATTGAGATAAAGGGCAATCCCTAAGTTGTACTTAAGGATTATTTTTTCTCCCCGAATTTCAAAAGGTAATGCTAAGATGGTTTCAAGGTCGTAAAGAGAGGAGAGATCCTCAAAAAAGAGGACGAACTCGTCTGCAGAACTTCTTCCTATTAAGGCCTGAGGGAAATTCTCTTTCAAACGAGAAACAAGGTTTCTCAAAAGCTCATCCCCTACCTCAAAGCCATAAAAATCATTTATGTAAGCAAACTGATAGAGGTCAAGCACAACTAAAATCCCAAGGGAAAACCTTTTCAACTCAAGCTTCACTTTAAGTCTTTCCAGAAATCCTCTCAGAGAAAGGGCTCCTGTTAGATGGTCATATTCTCTTAATTTTTCAATAGTTTCAAAAAGACTTATTTGAAGTGAGATGTCTTTTCCGAGAAAGATAAATCGCCTCTCTACACATGAAGATTGGGGAAGGGCCTTAAACTCTACATAGAGGATTTCGCCATTTTTCTTTCTAAGATCTACAAGAAAGGGATAGCTCTCCCCTTCAGAAAGGGAAAGAAGGTGCTCTTTCAACTCCTTTAGAGAACAATGTTCACCCTTCATAAAAGAACATAAGTCTTTTCCAAGGAGTTCTTCCTCAGTATAACCAGTATAAAGGGTAACAGCAGGATTAACATAGAGGATTTCAAAGTTTTCATTGGTGATAAAGAGGAGAAGGTCAGAATTGGTGAGGGCACTTTGAAGAATTCTTAAATATCTCTCCTTTTCAAGCCTTTTTAAGGCAAACTCAAGGTCCTCCTTTAGCTCCTCAAGAAGATCCCTTTGAAGCTCGTCAAAGTAATAGGGCTCATCAGCATAAATATTTAGGATAGCCTTAAGCCTTCCCTCAACATAAAGGGTGATGGCTACACTTGAGAGATAGCCCCGCTTTAAGGCCTCCTCTCTAAAGGTCACATATTCAGGATTGGTTAAGGTATAGGGATTGATAGAAATCTTCCCGCTCTGGATAGCTCTTGCAGTTGGACTTCTACCCTCAGGCACTTCAGGATTTAAGGAGATTTTAATCTGACTTAGATAGCCCTCTTCGTATCCGTAATGATAAAGGGGTTTTACTTCCTCTTTTTCCCAATCAGGGACTCCCACCCAGACAAAGCGAAGCCCAAGTTCCTCAACCAGACTTTGACAGATACTCTGAAAGAGCTCCTCCTCACTCTGTGCTTTGGTAATAATCCTGTTTACACTTTTTAAAAATTTAATAAGTCTTAAAGAGCTCTGAAAAATAAATTTTTGAGGTAAGCCATAAAGGAGGTAGAGATTTTCTCTTATTTTTTTAATAAATCCCTGAAAGTGAATGTGTGACTTATCCTTTTTGAGAAAGACGATTTCAAGAGGAGAGGGTACCTCAATCTTTTTCAGGACTCCAAGGAGCTTTTCAAAAGTCTTATCGTCTGGTAAAAGGTCTCTAAGGGAGCGTCCTTTTAATTCAGCGAGAGTAAAACCTAAAGCCCTCTGAAGGGACTGATTTAGGCCTAAAATTATGCCATCAGAATTGATAATCAAAGAAAAGGGGGAGTCACTCATCATTTATCTTCTTTTTTCAGAGAAGTCGTAATCCTTAAAAAATCATCTCCTTCTTTTTTAAAAGTGGTCGCTACAGAACCACCAGTCATAGCTGTAATTTTATCAGGAATAGATATATCAGGTTTAAAACTTTTGCTTATTAAATAAAACAATTGTTAAAGCAAAAAGCATAACAACAAAAATAAAAACGTAAAAAAGCAACTTTTTTACTTATATCAAGAATTTTCATAATCTTATCTTCTTTTTTCCGAATTTAAATTTTTATTTTTTAAAAATATAACTTCATTTTTTGTCAAGGTTGAAAAGTAAAACTTCTTACATCGTCACTTCTATTTTATCTTGAATTAAAAAGTTACTTTTACTTCTTACCCATTTTCTCAATCAAAAAAGGCCCATACTTCTTATCTGTTCCCATAATATGTTTTACCAGCCAATCTTTAAGAAAGCTTATTACTTCCACTGAAAGGGTTATTTCACCTTTAGCTTTTTTTTCTAAAAACTCTTTGATTTTGGCCTTAAAAGCCTCATGTTCTCTCTTGTGAGCCTGTAACTCGGGATATCCGTATTTACTCATCAGAGTTTCTTCAGTAGTAAAATGATACCAGGCATATTTTACCAGTTCATCCAGGACCTTATCAATGACCTCCCTCCCCTTTCCTTGCTTCATGGCATCATAGAGATCATTTATCAAACCAACCAGCTTCTTGTGCTGGTCATCTGCCTCCTTGACTCCTGTCTCAAGCTTATCAGACCATTCCATAAAGGGCATAGTTCCACCTCCTTTCTTAGTTTAAAAAACTTTTGAATTTATTTTAAATAAATATTAAAATGTAGACAAGAGATAAATAATAAAAAAATTTGAATTGAGATTGAAATTCAAAAAATTTTTGTTAAAATAAATTTAGTTTTGAGGTAAATATATGAATTTTGAAAAAAAATTAAATTGGATAAGAAAGTTTTTAGAAGAAAATAATCTTTCAGCTTTTCTATTTACATCATCTCCCAATATATTTTACTTAACTAATTTTAGATCTTCAAATGCCTTTATTATCATTACTTCTAAAGAACATTTTTTTCTTACAGATGCAAGATATTTTGAAAGGGCAAAAAATGAGTTAAAAGACTGGGAAGTGGTTCTTATAAAAGAAAACACCTATTCTTTTTTAAAAAAATTTATTAAAAATCTTAATCCCAAAGTTGTAGGATTTGAAAAAGACGGTATTACCTGTGAATTAAGAGAAAAACTAAAAATAAAAGGAATAAGATTTAAGGGATTTACAAAGGTTTTAAAAAATCTAAGGATAATTAAAAATGAAAAAGAACTGAAAATCTTAAAAGAGGGAATTAAAAAAACTGATGAGCTTTATAAATATATATTAAATATTATAAAGGAAACAATTTTTGATAAAGAAGAGGATTTAACTGAATTAAGGTTAAAAGGATTTCTTGTTGCAAGAATTTTTGAAATAGGGGCAGAAGGAGAAAGCTTTCCAGCAATAATAGCAGGTGGTAAAAATTCTGCCATTCCCCATTGGGTAACCTCAAAAAGTAAGATTGAGAAAAATGCTCCGCTTTTAATAGATATGGGTATTATTTGGAAGGGATATTGCACAGATTTTACGAGAACTTTACACTTAGGAAAACCTTCCTCTGAATTCAAAAAACTTTACGAATTAGTAAAAACTGCCTGGTATAAGGGTTTTGAGAAAGTAAAAAGAGGTAGTCCTTTTTCTGAAATAGATAAAACTATAAGAGAATATTTTAAAAGTAAAGATGTAGATAAGTTTTTTGTTCATGCAACAGGACATGGAATAGGGGTTGAGGTTCACGAACCACCGCGGATTTACTATAAACCTTTGAATAAAGAGGAAATTATAGAAGACGGGATGGTTTTCACTATAGAACCAGGGCTTTATTTTCCTGGCAAGTTTGGTATTAGACTTGAAAATATAGTGTTTGTAGAAAATGGAAAGGGAGAGATTTATTCTCAAGAAGACTTAGAATTAAAAGTTATAGAGTAAAAATGAAAGGTTGTGAAAAAAACATAAAAGTAGCTCTTGTTGGCAATCCAAATGTAGGAAAAACAAGCATTCTTAATCATTTAGTAAAGGGTGATTTAAAGATTGGCAATTGGCCAGGAGTAACAGTTGAAAAGAAAGAGGGATACACCACTTTTCAAGATTATAAAATCACTTTCATTGATCTTCCCGGAGTATATACCTTAGAAGAGATTATTTCTGAAGACGAAAAGATAACCTTAGACTTTCTTATTAATGGGGAATATGACATTATTTTAAACATTATAGAAACTCCGAGAATAGAAAGAGATTTATATCTTACCTGTCAACTTCTTGATATGGAAAAACTTCTTATTCTTGTTCTTAACATGATAGATGAGGCTGAGGATTTAGGCATTGAGGTTGATACAAAAAGGCTTTCAGAACTCTTAAAAACTAAAATTATTAAAACAAATGGAAGAACCGGCGAAGGGGTAAAAGATATTTTGCCAGCTATAATAGAGGTTTACGAAAATAATGTAAGACCTGTAGAAATAGTATATTCTTCTGAGATTGAAGAAAAGCTTAAAAACAAAGAAGGTTCTAAGTGGACTAAGCTTGAAAATTTAATCAAAGAAAATCAGAAACTTTATGAGATCGTAAAAGAAAAACGGCTAAGATTTTCAAAGGGATTGGCTAAGGAAGTAACTTATAGAAGAATTTTGCATAAAAGAACTATAACAGAAATTCTTGATAGCGTTTTTCTTCATCCCTTTTTAGGAAATATCTTTCTTCTTCTAATAATGTATCTTTTTTTCAAAATTTCTTTTGACTTTTCAGCTCCTTTTATTGACTGGATTGATGAGTTTATGCAGGGGTTTTCATCCCCCTCTTTTATTTAATCTTTTAAAAAAATTAGGAGCTCCTTTTTTTCTCATTAAATTTGTTACAGAAGCCTTGATAGGAGGTGTGGGTATAGTTCTTACTTTTATACCCCTTATTTTTATAATGTATTTTCTTTTGACCATACTTGAAACCTCAGGCTATTTGCCAAGAGTTGCCTTTTTAATGGATAGATTTACTCATAAAATTGGGCTTCATGGTCAGAGCGTTATTCCTCTTATATTGGGGCTTGGCTGTAATGTTCCTGCAGTTATTGCTACAAGAACCTTTCAAGATACAAAGGATAAGTTGCTTGTTATGGCAATGATTCCTTTCATTTCCTGTCCAGCAAGACTTGTGGTATTTTCTTTTATAGCTCTGATCTTTTTTAAAAATCCAGCTTTTGTAATTTTTATCCTTTATTTAATAGGATTTTTCTTTTCTGTGCTCACAAGTTTAGTTTTAAGAAAAACCATATTGAAAAAAGAGTTGTCTCACTTTGTAATGGATCTTCCTCCTTATAGGATTCCCTCTTTAGGGATGATTTTTAACATAACCAAGGTGCACTTAAAAAACTTTGTCTATCGTGCAGGAACAGTTATATTTGTGGTTTCTGTTATTATATGGCTTCTTCTTAATCTCCCTATGGAGAAAAACACATAGAAAACACCTTTGCAGGGAAGGTGGGTAAAACCATAAGCTATGTATTTAAACCTGTTGGTCTGGGAGACTGGAGAATTACCACTTCCTTACTTTAAGGCTTTCTTGCAAGAGAGGCAATTATAAGCAATATGGGAATTATCGTTTTTGGGGAAACCCAAAAGGAACTTTATTCAGAGATTAAAATAGGTTCAACTTTTAAAGAAGAAATTATAAATCTTGGAAAGGCATTTAAAAAAGCTATAAGTTCTTTATTTTATCCTCTTCCTAAAACACTTGAAGTGGAAGAAGGAGAGGTCTCTGGATTAAAGGAAAGAATAAAAGAGCTTTTAACTCCGAAACAGGCTCTGTCATTTTTTTTATTTGTCCTTATTTATAATTCCTGTTTGGCAACGGTTGTAGTTATGGCTAAGGAGGGAAACTTGCTATTCTCTTTGGGATTTTTACTTTATAGTTTTATTTTAGCTTGGCTTCTTGCATTTATAAATTTTCATCTTTTGTGGTAAAATTTCAGGGAAATTGTTTTTCTCCTTAAAAAGAAGAGGAGTCAACTATCGGAAAATAGGGTAGAAAAATGTTAAACATGGCAAACACCTTCCACCGAAATATGCTTTATTCCTCTTGTAGAAGGAGCAACCAATTCAGGTTTAAAAGTTTCTCCTTTTCTCAACATTGCAAAAATTACTCTTATCAGCTTGTTTGCAAGAGCAATCATAGCCTTTCTAGCACTTCCAAAAGCCTCTTTCTTTCTTCTCCAATACTCCCAAAAAACTTTGTTCCAATTCTTAACTCCATAAGCCATCTGGTAAATAATATCCCTCAAATAAGGGCTACCTCTCTTAGATATTCCTTTTCGGCTCTCCCACTTTCCAGATTGTTTTATTACTGGCTCAAGCCCAGCATACTTTATGAGCTTGGAAGCCTTGCTAAACTTTTTAATATCTCCAATCTCAGCCAAAAATCTGTTAGCAAGATTTTTAGAAATTCCTTTTATAGAACTGATAAGTTCTCTTTCTTTAGGAGACCAATTTTTGAGAGTTTCATCAAGGAAAGTTTCAAGTTCGGCTATTTTTTCCTGAAGAAAGAAATATTCTTTAATGTGAACTTTGAGAGTAGCCTCATAACCTTTATGAGGGATGCCGATAGAGTTTTTGGCAAGGGTTTTAAGAGTTTCTGGAGTAATGGAAGGTTTTCTACCTTTTTCGGAGGTCTCAAGAAGGAAATGATGTATTCTTTTAAGAGGTGCTTTTGCAATATCCTTAGCAGAGGGGAGGTAAAAAAAGCATAGTAAGGATGGCTTTAGAGAAGATTTCAACATTTTTCTCAAGTTCTGGGAAAAGGACGGAGAGGCAGGCTTTGATTTGAGTTTTTGTTTTAGCAAGTTCTTTTGTGAGTTTTTGGAGGGTTCTTGCGATGATTTTAGCATCATCTGGGATGGGAGAAGGTTTAAGGAGTTCTGGGTTTTTGAGGGCAAAGAGAGCAAGGAGAAAGGCATCTTTGGGATCAGTTTTAGAAGGAGAAGTAGCCTGATGATATTTAGCAAACTGATAGATGAATTTTGGGTTAACAATGAAGGGTTGGAAGTTTTCGGAGATGAGAAAGGAAGCAAGAGGGATGTGGTATCTGTTGGAAGATTCCATAATAATAGTTACGGGGTTAAGAGTTTGAAGGGTGGAAAGAAAATCTTGAAAGCCTTCAAGGGAGTATGGGAAGGTTCTTCGGCTGATAATTTGAGCTTTTTGGTTGATGATACAGGTTGTGAATTGATTTTTAGAGACATCAATACCGATGTAATACATAGGCTACCTCCTTGTTATAGGAGTTTTAGTGAAATAGTCCCTCACTCCATCCTCCCGTGTGGCAAGGGCTTTATAGCCCAACCAACTTATTCGGAGTGGAGGGACAGAGGGACAGACTCCTCTGCGGGCTTTATAGCCCAGAAAAAATGGAGTTCTTGTCCCTCGCCTTTTAAAATTTTGAAACTTAACCATGGTTATATTATAAACTAATTTACTGCAGGAGGTTTTAAAAAAATGAGAGTAGTTATCATTGGCGCAGTTGCTTGCGGAACAAAAACCGCTTGCAGACTCAAAAGGTTGAGACCAGATGCAGAAATTGTTCTTATTGATAAGGACGAATTTATTTCCTATGGTGGATGCGGTATGCCCTATTACCTTACTGGAGATGTTTCTCACATAGACGAACTTAGAAGAACCACTTTTTATATATTAAGGGATAAAAAATTTTTTGAAGATATAAAGGGAATTACCACATTAACAAGAACTCTTGCAGAAGAAATAGACAGAAAAAGAAAAGTGGTGAAAGTCTGTTATTTAGATAGTGGAAAGAAAGAGGAAATTCCCTATGATAAGCTTGTAATAGCAACTGGTTCTATTCCTAAAATACCTCCTATACCAGGAACTAATCTTGACGGAGTTTTTACCCTTTCTAATTTACACGATGCTATAAAGATAAAGGAAAGGCTTGTTAATAAAAAGGTAGAAAGACCTCTTGTTATAGGAGCTGGTTTTATAGGGCTTGAAGTAGTTGAAGCCTTTGGAGAATCCTGGGAATTACCTGTAACACTTCTTGAGTATTTCCCTCAAGTGTTGCCAAGACTTATAGATCCCTTTATGTCTCGCATAATAGAAAATCACTTAAGAAAAAAAGGAGTAAATGTGGTTTTGAATGTAAGGATAAAAGAAATTGTAGGAGAAAACGGTAAAGTAGTAGGAGTTAGAACTGAAGATAGCTTTTATCCTGCTGATCTTGTTTTGTTGGCAACAGGAGTAAAACCAAATTCTGAGTTGGCAAAAAAGGCTGGATTGCTTGTTTCTCCAACTACAGAGGGAATAGTAGTAAATGAAAGAATGCAAACCTCAGATCCTGATATTTATGCTGGTGGGGATTGTGTTGAGATTAGACATTTAATAACTGGAAAAGGTGTAGTAATGCCTATGGGGTCTTTGGCTAATAGACAGGGTAGAGTTATTGCTACAAACATCGCTGGTGGATATGCTGTTTTCAAAGGAACGGTAGGGTCTTTTATTCTTAAGTGTTTTGACATGGCTATAGGTGGCTGTGGTTTAAGTTTAGAGGTTGCAAGAGCTGAAGGATTTAGTGAAGCAACATATGCATTAAACATCCAGCACGAAAGAGCTCATTTTTTTTCTTCAGGATGTTCTTATTATTCCTTAGTTTTTGATAAAAAGACTGGAAAAGTTCTGGGATTTCAAACCATAGGTCCTTTTACTGATGGAACCCTTGCAAGGATTCACGCTATTTCAAGTATTTTACCCTTTAAACCAACTATTGAGGATATTTCCTCCTTAGAACTTCCTTATTCTCCACCTTTTAACACCGCTTTAGATCCAATTCATACCGCTTCTTTCATCGCTGAAAACATTATTTTTGAAAGATTTAAACCTATAAATTGGGAAACTGTAATTGAAAGGTTAAAAAAAGGAGATGAAAATATGCTAATTGTTGATGTAAGAACTCCTGATGAAATAAAAGACCTTACAGAGAAATATTCAAACTGGATAAATGTTCCTTATCAGGAAGCAAGAGAAAAAATAAAGAATTTGCCAAAAGATAAGGATTTAGTTATTGTATGTAGTGTGGGGGCAAGGGCTTATGAAGTTGCAAGATGGCTTAATGCTGAAGGGTTTGAAAATGTTTATGTAGCCTTGGGAGGAATTGTTCTTCCAAAAAGCTGGGGTGAGGAATTCTAATGAAAATTCAAGCAGTTCGCGGATTTAAAGATTGGCTTCCAGAAGATTTTGTTAAATATGAATACCTTATGGAAATTGCTAAAAACATCTTAAAAACTTACAATTATAAGGAAATTAAAATTCCCATTCTTGAAAAGACAGAACTTTTTGTAAGATCTATAGGAGAATTTACAGACATCGTGCAAAAGGAAACTTATACTTTTCAAGACAGAAATAAGGAATTTTTAACCCTTAGACCTGAAGCAACTGCTGGTATTTGTAGAATGATTATAGAAAAAGGTTTGTTTGTAAATCCAAAACCTTTAAAATTTTTTACTATTGGTCCAATGTTTAGACATGAAAGACCTCAAAAAGGTCGACTTCGTGAATTTTTTCAAATAGATGTGGAACTTTTCTCAGAACTCAATCCTTATATAGAAGCTGAAGTAATTTTTTTAGCTATGGAAATACTTAAAGCTCCCCTTTCTGTAGAAAACACTTTAGAACAGATTTACACCTTAGAGTTAAATTCTCTCGGATGTCCTCAGTGTAGACCAAATTATAAAAAAGAACTTTTAAAATTTTTAGAGGAAAACAAAGAAAATTTGTGTGAAACCTGTAAAGAAAGAATTTCAAGAAATCCCTTAAGAGTTCTTGATTGTAAGGAAGTCTCTTGTAAAGAAGTTGTTTCAAAAAGTCCAATTATTACAAATTATCTTTGCAGTGATTGTAAAAATTACTTTGAAAGTATAAAGCACATTTTAGATTTTATGAAAATCAAATATGTAGAAAATCCAAGACTTGTTAGAGGACTTGATTATTATGTGAGAACCATTTTTGAGATTAAGGCTAAGGGACTTGGGGCGCAAGACACCGTAGCAGCAGGAGGAAGATATGACTATCTTTTAGAGGAGCTCGGAGGACCTCATCTTCCTGCCATCGGTTTTGCTATAGGTCTTGAAAGATGGGCTATTTCTCTCTTTGGAGACGAAGAAAATAAAGGCACTTTGTCTTCAAAAGAACTTTTAGAAAAACTAAATCCAGATGTTTTTATTATTCTTCTCGGGAAAGAGCTTTTAATGATTGGTTTTCAAATAGCGGATCTTTTAAGGAAAAAGGGCTTAAAATGTGAAGTGCTTTATGAAGAAAAATCTTTAAAAGCTCAGCTTAAAAGCGCCGATAAACATTCTGCAAGATACTCTCTCATTTTAGGAGAGGAGGAATTAAAAAATAAATCAGCTATACTTAGAAATATGAGAAAGAGTGTTCAGGAAAAGGTGGCATTTACTTCTTTAGAGGATCTCAGTCAAAAAATTTTTGAAAAAGTAAAAAATGGGTTTTAAACCTTATCCTTCCAAAGATGAATTTTTAAAGCTTATAGAAAATTACAATTTAATTCCTGTTTTTGTGGATTTGCCTTGTGATCTTGATACTCCGATTTCCCTTTTTTACAAAGTATTTGATGGGGATTATGGATTTTTACTTGAAAGCGTTGAAGGTGCGGAAAAATGGGCAAGATATAGTTTTATAGGAATTAATCCCTTTTTAGTTTTTAAAAGCAAAGAAAAAAAGGTTGATATAAGAGAAAAGAAAAACTTCAAATTAGAAGAAAAAAAATATGAGTCTGAGAATGCCTTTTTAGAGTTAAAAAGACTTATAAAACAATTTAAAATGCCTATTTTTAAAGAACTGCCAAGATTTTCAGGTGGAGCAGTGGGTTTTGTAAGCTATGAGAGTGTCAGGTTTTTTGAAAATATTCCCTGTGGGGAAGATGTTCTTCAGTTTTCAGATTTACATTTTATGTTTCCTGAAGTTTTAATCGTGCATGACAGATTTGCTCATAGTTTAAAGCTTATTTATAATACCTGGAAAAGGGACGAAAAAGAAGATCCATCAAAACTTTACGATATTGCTGTGGAGAGCCTAAGAGAAATAAAAGAAAAAATTGATAAAAGAAGGATTTCAAAGGAAAGAAATTTTGAAAACCATTCTTTTTACTTTTCTTCTGAAATTTCAAAAGATGAATTTTTAGAAATGGTAAGAAAAGCCAAGGAATACATTGAAAATGGAGATGTTATTCAGGTTGTTCTCTCTCAGAGATTTTATCTTGATACAGAAATTCCTCCAATTTTTATATATCGTGCTTTAAGAAAGGTAAATCCTTCACCTTATCTTTTTTATTTAAAGCTGGGGGATGAGATTTTGATAGGTTCTTCTCCAGAGATTTTAGTAAGGATGGAAGATGGTATAGTTGAGACAAGACCTATTGCAGGAACTCGCAAAAGAGGTAAAAATGAGATTGAAGATAAGGCTCTTGAAAAAGAGCTTAAGCACGACGAAAAAGAGCTGGCGGAGCACATTATGCTTGTTGATCTTGGAAGAAATGATATTGGAAGGATCTCAGAATACGGAAGTGTTGAAGTATACGAACTTATGGTGATTGAAAGATATTCTCATGTGATGCACTTAGTTTCTGGAGTGAGAGGAAAAGCAAAAGAAGGAGTTGATATGTTTGATGTTTTTTCTGCTACTTTTCCGGCAGGCACTGTTTCAGGAGCACCTAAGATTCGTGCTATGGAAATCATTACAGAGCTTGAAAAGAAAGCAAGAGGTCCCTACGCTGGAGCAGTGGGATACTTTGGATTTTCAGGAAATATGGATTTTTGTATTACCATAAGAACACTTTTTCAAAAAGGAAAAAGACTTTATCTTCAGGCAGGAGCAGGAATAGTTGCTGATTCTCATCCAGAAAGAGAATACGAAGAAACTATAAACAAAGCTAAAGCCTTATTTAAAGCCTTAGAACTCGTTAGAGATTTTTTTTAACATGAAAAAGGTTTTAGTAATAGATAATTACGATTCCTTTACTTACAATTTGGTTCAACTTGTAGGGATTATGCTTGAAAAACTTTGGGGAGGAGAGGTTTTAGTTTTTAGAAATGATGCTATAACTCCTGATGAAGCTTTAAAACTTAATCCAACGCATATAATTATTTCTCCTGGACCTAGCACTCCTAAGGAGGCAGGAATATCAGTTGAGCTTATAAAAAAGGCTGCAGGTAAAGTTCCTGTTTTAGGAGTATGTCTTGGGCATCAATGTATAGGAGCTGCTTTTGGAGCAAGAATTATAAAGGCAAAAAGACTTATGCATGGAAAGATTTCTAAAATATTTCATGATGGGAAAGGTGTTTTTACAGGTCTTCCCAATCCTTTTTCAGGAATGAGATATCATTCCTTAGCAATTGATTTTGAAACTTTGCCCTCTTTTTTTGAAATTTCTGCCAGAGCTGAGGATGGGGAAATTATGGGAATAAGACACAGAGAACTACCTATAGAAGGAGTTCAATTTCATCCAGAATCCATAGGAACTTCCCTTGAAAGATGGAAGTTTTATAAAACTCCTCCCAAGAATTGGGATTTTAATAGAGATGATTTACCAGAGGGGGTTATTCTTTTGAAAAATTTCTTAAGTTTATATTAAGTGATGTTTAAAAAGCTTCACGAAATTTTTAGAAATTTTTTACTTTGGATTTATGTTCTTCTTACGGTTCCCACTTTTGGTATAATGGTTTTTGTAATAAGAAGACACTTTTGGGCTCGTTTTTGGTGTAAGGGACTTCTCAAAATTCTTGGAATAGAAATAGAGATTTTAAAAAAGAAAGATTTGCCAAAGGGAGTTTATGTATTTATGAGTAATCACCAAAGTCAACTCGATATACCAGTGTTAGAAAAGGTCTTAGAGCCTTATAACATAAGATTTTTAGCCAAAAAAAGTTTATTTAAGATCCCCTTTTTTGGATGGGGAATAAGAATTCTTGGCTATGTGCCTGTGGAGAGAGGAGATCCAAAGGAAGGAGTAAAAAGTGTTTTAGCTTGTATAGAAAAGATTAAAAAGGGATTTTCCCTTGTAATTTTCCCAGAGGGAACGAGAAGTCCCACAGGAGAACTTTTACCCTTTAAACTGGGAGGGTTTATAATTCCTTTAAAAAGTAAGACCTCTATCGTTCCTGTAGCAATTTGGGGAACAAGAGATATTTTACCTAAGGGCTCTATCTGGTTTAGAGTTTCTGGTAATAAAAAAGTAAAGGTTTACATAGATGAGCCTATAGAAGTGAAAGATTTTAATATAAAAGATAAAGAAAAGCTTTCTCAATTGGTAAGAGATAAAATTTTAAAGGGTTTGGAAATTATTAAGAAAAACTGAGGGGGTAAATAAGATATGGGAGAAATAGTGGTTGTTCCTTTAGAAGAGGAGCTAAAGGAATCTTATTTAGATTATGCTATGAGTGTTATAGTTGGTAGAGCCCTTCCTGATGTTCGTGACGGGCTTAAACCTGTTCAAAGAAGAATACTTTATGCCATGTATGAAACAGGAAGCGATTGGAATAAACCTTATAAAAAGAGCGCAAGAATTGTGGGAGAGGTTATAGGAAAATATCATCCCCACGGCGACATTCCTGTTTACGAAGCCCTTGTAAGAATGGCTCAGGATTTTACTATGAGATATCCTTTGGTTGATGGTCAGGGTAATTTTGGTTCTGTTGATGGGGATGCTCCAGCAGCTATGAGATATACAGAAGTTAGATTGGCAAAGATTGCCCACGAACTCCTTGCAGATATAGAAAAGGAAACCGTAGAATTCGTTCCCAACTATGACAATACCCTTAAGGAGCCTGTAGTTTTACCCTCCAAAATACCTAATCTCTTAATTAACGGTTCTTCAGGAATTGCAGTAGGTATGGCAACAAATATCCCTCCTCATAATCTTTCTGAGGTAATAGACGGACTTTTAGCACTTTTGAAAAACCCTGATCTAAATATTGAAGACCTTATGAAATACATAAAAGGACCTGACTTTCCTACAGGTGCGTTTATTGTAGGTAAAGAGGGTATAAAATCTGCATACACTACAGGAAAGGGGCTTATAAAGATTAAAGCAAAATATAAACTTGAAAAGGAAAAAGATAAATTAAAAATTGTTTTTTACGAAATACCCTATCAAACAAGTAAAGCCAAGATTGTAGAAAAAATTGCCTATCTTGTAAAAGAAAAGAAATTAGAGGGAATTTCTGAGGTAAGAGACGAATCTGACAGAGAGGGTATAAGAATTGTGGTAGAATTGAAAAAAGAGTGGGCAGAAGCCCCTCATACCATTGTCAAAAAACTCTATGAATTAACTCCTCTTCAGACCACCTTTGGAGTTATTATGTTAGCACTTGTTAATGGAAAGCCAGAAATATTAAATTTAAAAGAAATTCTTCAAAACTTTCTTAATTGGAGAAAAACAGTTGTTATAAGAAGAACTCAATATGATTTAAGAAAGGCTGAAGAAAAAGCTCACATCTTAGAAGGATTTTTAAAGGCTCTTTCTCATATAGATGAGATAATAGAACTTATTAAAAAATCAGAAACGCCCCAAGAGGCTAAAGAAAATTTAATAAAAAAATTTGATTTTTCTCCTATTCAAGCTCAGGAAATTTTGAATTTAAGACTTCAAAGACTTACAGCTTTGGAAAGGGAAAAGATACTACTTGAATACGAAGAACTTAAAAGAGCTATAAGTTATTACAAGAAGATACTCACGCATGAGCCTACTCTTCTTACGGTAATTGAAGAAGAATTAAAAGAAATAAAAGAGAAATACGGAGATAAGAGGAAAACAGAGATTATTGAGGATGATAAAGAAGAGCTCTTAAGTTCAAAAGAAAGTATTCCGAAAGAGCCGGTTTTAGTTTTATTAAGTGAGGAAGGATACATAAGAAAGCTGAGTTTGGAAAGTTTTTCTTCTCAAAAAAGGGGAGGTAAGGGTGCTTTAGCGTTTTCGCCAGATGAGAAATTAAAAATAGCCTTACAGGTTGACTCGGATGCTCAAATATTGATTTTCACTAAAAAAGGTAAAGTCTATCCTCTTAATCTTAGCGAGATAAATTTGTCTACAAAAACCTCAAAAGGAATTCATATTAAGAATTTAAATCCCAATTTAGAAGAAGAGATCTCTTTTATTCTTCCTTACAAAGAAGAGGGTTTTATTGTTCTTATAACCTCTAAAGGAATTATTAAGAAATTTGAGATTTCAGAAATAAAAAATTTAAGAAAAAGTGGTTCTGTAGTGATAAAGTTAAAAAAAGACGATTGCCTCAAAAGTGGTGTCATTACCAATGGAAACGAAAACCTATTGATTATCACCAAAAACGGATTAGCCATTCATTTTCCTGAAAAGAGTATCGGGATAACCAAAAAACAATCAGAAGGTGTTATAGGTATTAGAATGGATGAAGAGGATGAAGTTTTAGATATAATAACCACTAAAGAAGAGGGATATCTATTTACTATTACTGAGAGAGGTTTTGGAAAAAAAACACCTTTTAAAGATTTTAGAATCCAAGGAAGAGGGGGGAAGGGTATAATTGGGCACAGTATAGATGAGAAAACAGGAAAATTGGCTGGTGCAAAGTGTATAATGGGTAAAGAAGACATATTAATATTTTCAAGTTCTGGCAAGGCTATAAGAATAGAAGATAAAGAAATTCCTGAACAAAAAAGATCTACCAAAGGTGTAAGATTGATTTCCCTTTTACCAGGGGAATATGTAACAGGAATTTCTATAATTCAAAGAAAAAATAAATTGATATAATCAGGTTTTATGTTATTTTGTTTAAAATTTTACAATTTTATTAGATTCGCTTTGGAAAATTTTTAGGAGGTGCCTATGTCTAAAAAAGTTCGCTTAGCTATTGTGGGAGTAGGAAATTGTGCCAGCTCCTTAGTGCAGGGAATTTTTTATTATAAGGAAAAAGGAATAGAAAATATTGAGGGTATTATGTTTCCAGATATAGAAGGATATAAACCTTTTGACATAGAGGTTGTTGCAGCTTGGGATATAGATGAAAGGAAAGTAGGCAAAGATATTTCTGAGGCGATCTTTAGTTATCCTAATTGCACGACTATCTTTTATAGAGATGTTCCTAAACTTGGAGTAAAAGTAAGAAAAGGAAAAGTTCTTGATGGGGTAGCTCCACACATGAAAAATTTTCCCGAGGAAAAAACCTTTGTTTTATCTTCAGAAAAAGAAGACGAATTAGAAGATGTAGTAGCAGTGCTTAAAGATGTTTCTGCAGATGTGTTGATAAATTATGTTCCTGTTGGTTCAGAAAAGGCAGCAAGATTTTATGCAGAAGCCTGTTTAAAAGCTGGAGTTGCTTTTGTTAATGCTATGCCAACTTTCATAGTTTCAGATCCTGTCTGGGGAGAAAGATTTGAAAAAGAAGGTATTCCTGCGGTAGGAGATGATATAAAATCTCAGTTAGGGGCAACTATTTTACATAGAGCTCTTGTTCAGCTTTTTGTTGAGAGGGGTATTCCGATAAAAAGAAGTTATCAACTTAATTTTGGAGGAAACACAGATTTTCTCAATATGCTTGAAAGGGATAGACTTAAAACCAAAAAAGTATCTAAAACTGAAGCTGTAACCAGTTTAATTCCCTATGATATAGGATGGGAAAATATTTACATAGGTCCTTCAGACTGGGTTCCCTGGCTTAGGGATAGAAAAATTGCTTACATAAGAATTGAAGGAGAACACTTCGGGGGAGTTCCCATGTCTGTAGAAGTTAAACTTGAGGTTGAGGATTCTCCCAATTCTGCAGGTTCTGCTATTGATGCTATAAGGTGTGCTAAACTTGCTAAAGACCGCGGAATTGGGGGTCCGCTAATTTCTATTTCTGCCTACACTATGAAACATCCTCCCCAACAGTTTCCTGATTACATTGCTCGTCAAATGGTTTTAGAATTTATTGAAGGAAAAAGAGAAAAATAAGGGGAAAAGTTATGGAAATTTCTAAAAGACTCCAAAAAATCCCTCCTTATCTTTTTGTAGAACTTGATCGTTTAAAAAATGAAAAAATAAAAGAAGGAATAGATGTTATAGACCTTGGGATTGGTGATCCTGATATTTCTACTCCATCTGAAATAGTAGAGGTAGCTAAAAAAGCTTTGGAAAAAGCTGAATATCATAGATATCCTTCAAATTGGGGAAGTTTACTTTTTAGAAAGGCTTGCGCAGATTATATGAAAAGAAGGTTTGGAGTTTCCTTTGATCCAGAAAAAGAGGTATTAGCTCTTATAGGTTCTAAAGAAGGCATTGCTCATTTTCCCATAGCTTTTGTTAATCCAGGGGATGTGGTTTTGTGCCCAGATCCAGCTTATCCTGTTTATCATTTAGGAACTATATTTACTGATGGGATCCCCTATTATATGCCACTTGCCTGGGAAAATAAATTTTTGCCAGATCTTGGCAAAATCCCAAATGAAATCTTAGAAAAAGCTAAAATCATCTGGCTTAATTATCCTAATAATCCCACAGGAGCAACAGTAACCAAAGAATTTTTAAAAGAGGTTATAAAACTTGCCAAAAAACACAATATCATTGTAGCACACGATGCAGCTTATGTAGAGGTATATTTTGAAGAACCACCAATAAGTATCTTTGAAGTAGATGGAGCTAAGGATGTAGCTATAGAATTTCATAGTCTTTCAAAAACTTTCTGTATGACAGGATGGAGAATAGGTTTTGCTGTAGGAAATAGTTTTTTGGTTTCAGCCTTAGCTAAGGTAAAAAGCAATATTGATTCAGGAGTTTTTACTGCCATCCAAGAAACTGGAGCTTATGCACTTAATAATTTAGAAAAAATTGTCCCTCCTTTAAGAGAAATTTTTAAGAAAAGAAGAGATTTTATGTTTGAGGAGCTAAAAAAACTCGGTTATCAACTTATGAAACCTTCTGCCACCTTTTATTTGTGGGTAAAGACCCCGTCTGGAGTTTCTTCTCAAGAATTTTGTAAAAGGGTTCTTCAAGAGGTTGGTGTGGTAGTTACGCCAGGAATAGGATTTGGAGACGCTGGAGAAGGCTATTTCAGAATTGCTTTAACAGTAGGAGAGGAAAGATTAAAATCCGCTATAAAAAGATTAGCTACCCTGCAATTTTAAACAAAGTTGTCTTAAGTTTAGGAACTAATCTTGGTAAAAGAGAAGATAATTTAAAATTAGCCTTGAAGCATCTTAGTCAACTTCCTTTCAGAATAATAAAATGTTCAAGAATTTATGAAACAGCTCCTTGGGGTTTTGAAAGCTCAAATTTATTTTTGAATATGGTAATATTGGGAGAAACCTTTCTTTCTCCCTTTGCCTTAATTTTTGAAATAAAAAAAATAGAAGCTAAAATGGGAAGAAAAATAAGGAAAAAAAATTATTACGAAGATAGAGTTATTGATATAGACATTATCTTTTTTGAAAACTTAGTAATAGAATCTAAAACTTTAACCATTCCCCATCCTCACATGCATAAGAGAGATTTCGTAATTTTGCCCTCTTTAGAAGTAATTCCTAATTGGATTCACCCGGTTTTAAAAAAGTCGATATTAGAAATTTATAAAGAATTTAAAAGTAGAGGATAAAGATGAAATATTTAATCCTTTTAGTTCTTTTAGGCATTATTTACTGGTATTTTTTTGAAAGAAAGAAAAAGCTTTCTGAGAAAAAGCGTAAAGAACTTGCAGAAGAATTAGTTTTTGATGAGAACTGTAAAACCTATGTTAAAAAAGAAGAAGCTATAAAAATGGAAATAGAAGGTAAGGAATATTATTTTTGTTCAAAGAAATGTTTAGAGGAATTTTTAAAAAGCTGTTCTAAATTTCCACCATAACCTCTTTTAACTTATCAATTTCTTCAAGGGCTTTTCCTGCTCCCATAGCTACACAGAAAAGTGGATTTTCTGTTACTTTAACTTCAAGTCCCGTTTCCTGAGCAATTAATTTGTCAAGATTTTTTAAAAGCGCTCCACCTCCTGAAAGAACTATACCTCTATCTACTATGTCTGCAGCAAGTTCCGGAGGGGTGTCTTCTAAAACTTGTTTAATTGCCTGTAAAATTAGTTCTACCGGTTCTCTTATAGCTTCTTGAATTTCTTTTGAAGATACCGTAATAGTTTTTGGGATTCCTGTGATGAGGTCTCTTCCTTTTATTTCCAAAGTTTCGTAAGGCTCTTCAGGCATAACATTTCCAATTTTTATTTTTATATATTCTGCAGTGCTTTCTCCTATAAGAAGGCTATATTTTCTTTTGATATACTGAGCTATAGCCTCATCAATTTTATCTCCTGCAACTTTCACAGAATGGCTTATTACAATTCCACCAAGAGAAATAATAGCCACTTCGGTTGTTCCGCCTCCTATGTCTACAATCATATTTGCTACAGGTTCAGTAATGGGAAGTCCTGCACCTATTGCTGCTGCCATAGGTTCTTCAATTAAATAAACCTCCCTTGCCCCTGCACCTTCTGCACTTTCTTTAACTGCCCTTCTTTCAACCTGAGTAGTGCCAGAGGGCACACTTATTATAACTCTTGGTTTCAAAAAATAGCCTCTATTGTAAACCTTCTGTATAAAATACTTAATCATAGCCTCAGTTACTTCAAAATCAGCAATTACTCCTTCCCTGAGAGGTCTTATGGCTTTTATGTTTCCCGGAGTTTTTCCAAGCATTCTTTTGGCTTCTTCACCTACAGCAAGTATCTTTTTATATCTTCCGTTTTCTTTTACTGCAACTACAGAAGGTTCAGTAAGAATGATTCCTCTACCTTTTAAGTAGATCGAAGTATTAGCAGTCCCAAGATCTATAGCTAAATCTTTAGAAAACCAATTAAAAAGTTTTGATAACATAATTAAAACCCCTCAGTTTTATTTGAATTAATTTTAAATTATTTTTAAAAATTTGAAAGGATTTTTTAAAAAGAGATAATCACGAATGGACCAAACCCTTTCAGATCCTCCTCAGAGGGTAAAAAAATAAGTTTTTCTGGAATTCTATGATAAAAATAAGCTGCTAAGGCACACATTATAGCATCTAAAGTTCCTTCTGTAAGCTTTAGTTTAAAATTTATGATAAGTTGAAACTTTTCCTTTAACCAATTAATAAGAAATTTTTCTTCCTCAGCAGGGAATCTCTTTTTGTAAATAAAAGAAATCTCCTTTTTATCCTCTGGTAAACAAAAATAAAGACTTGCTCTTGGATGAGTTTCAATAATAGTTCCACAAAGCGGTGATAAAACTTCACTAAGAAGAAGTGCTCTTATAGGAACAGCCATAAGAGTGTGATAGGAAACTACCCAGGATCTTGCCTTTTTAGGAAGAAGTTTTTTGAGAGCCTGATCAGAGGTTCTAAAACCCTTATCATTTTTTAAAGAAAAGCTTAAGGGAGCATCAATAGCAACAGCTAAAACCCTTTCTCTTTTGCAAAACTCAACAATAGATAAAAGGTTTTTTATATAAGAGGGACTTTGGGGAGAATCCAAAGAAAATAGAGGACAGAGTTCTAAAAGATTGTTTTTGCTTTTTAAGGCTACAACCCATGTATTTTTGCTTCCTGCAATATCAATTCCCAAAAAATAAAACATAATTTTAATAATAACAAACTGCTAGTAAAAAAGAAGGATTTTTTTGAGTTTGAAAATTTTTATAAGGTGTTTAAAATTGAGTTTAAATTTTTAATAAAAGGTTATTAAAAATGTCTCAAATTTTATTAGTTGATGATGATAAAATAGTTCTCAAAGTTCTTTCAAAAATAGTCAAAGAGCAAATTAAAATTCCTACGCAATGTGTAACAACTTTTGAAGAACTTAAGAAAGTAGCAAAGGAAAATGCCTACTTATTGTCTATTTGTGATTATCATCTTCCTAATGCAGAACATGGAGAAGCTATAGACTTTTTATTAGAGAATAAAATTCCAACAATAGTTTTAACAGCTTCCTATGATGAAAAAATTAGAGAAAATATTTTAGCAAAAGGAGTGGTTGATTACTTAGTTAAAGGAACACCTAATATACTTGAGCTTATTGTCAGTTCTATTTCAAGGGTTTTAAAAAATAAAAATACAAAAGTCTTTATAATAGAAGATTCTCAAACTGATCGAACTATAATGAAAAAAATTTTGCAAAACATGCTTTTTCAGGTTTTTGAATTTTCAAGATGTTCAGATGCTTTAGAAATGTTAGAAAAAAATCCGGATACGAGATTAATAGTTTTAGATTATTATTTGCCAGAGGAAGATACATTAGAGTTTATTTATTCAGTTAGGGAGAAACATAAAAAAGAGGAATTGGGAATTATTGTAGTTTCAGGAATTATAAAGACGGAGAAAATACCAATTTTATTAAAGGCAGGAGCAAACGACTTTCTAAGTAAGCCCTTTAGTCAAGAGGAATTTATGGTTAGAATTACAAATACTATTGAGATGCTTGATATTATAAAAGAGTTAAATTTTTATGCATACAGAGATCCTTTGACCACTCTTGGAAATAGAAGGTATTTTTTTCAAGAAGGAGAAAAGTTATTAGCCATTTCTAAAAGGTATGGGTATAAATTAGCATGTATAGTTATAGATATAGATGATTTCAAAAAAATTAACGACATTTATGGACACGACGTAGGAGATGAAGTTTTAAAAGATTTTGCCAAGCATTTAAAAACTTTTTTTAGAAGAAAAAGCGATTTAGTTGCCCGTATAGGTGGAGAGGAATTTGCCTGTCTTGTAGGATACGAAGATAAAGAGAGTATTTTGGAGTATTTGGAAAGATTTAGAAAACAAGTTGAAAGTAATACATTAACAGTTTTAGAAAATTCTGACGAGATAAAAATAAAATATACCGTTTCTATGGGAGTTGAATTAGAGATTAAAAATTCTTTAAAAGAGATGTTGAGATTGGCAGATCGTAAACTTTATGAATCTAAGAAAAAAGGTGAAAATTGCATAACCTATTAATGAAAAAATTTATTTGAAATTTTTTAAGGGGCTCTTGACAAAAAAATTATAAATATTAAAATTTTAAATTGCTTTGTTAAGCGATCTTTGAATTAACTCTTGACAAAATTAAAAAGTGAGTTTATTATTTAAAGGTAGGTAATTGATCTTTGAAAATTGAATAGCGTCTGTACCTGGCCCCGAAAGATTGCGGCCGTCCCTCCTTAGCTTAACTAAGGAGGGTAATTGAGCCGGGACAAATTTTCCCTGAGGGTTTGATCCTGGCTCAGGGCGAACGCTAGCGGCGCGCCTAACCCATGCAAGTCGTGCGGGAAAGGGAGGTTTTCCTCCCAAGTACCGCGGCAGACGGGTGAGTAACACGTGAGTAACCTGTCCCCGGGTCTGGGATAACCACCCGAAAGGGTGGCTAATACCGGATAAAGTCACAGGGCGCAAGCTCTGTGATGAAAGGGGGCCTCTGCATAGCAAGCTCCTGCCTGGGGAGGGGCTCGCGGCCCATCAGCTAGTTGGTGGGGTAACGGCCCACCAAGGCGACGACGGGTAGCCGGCCTGAGAGGGTGGTCGGCCACACGGGCACTGAGACACGGGCCCGACTCCTACGGGAGGCAGCAGGGGGGAATCTTGGGCAATGGGCGAAAGCCTGACCCAGCGACGCCGCGTGGGGGAAGAAGGCCTTCGGGTCGTAAACCCCTGTTCTGGGGGAAGAACCAGACCTGGGTTAATAGCCCGGGTCTGCTGACGGTACCCCAGGAGAAAGCCACGGCTAACTGCGTGCCAGCAGCCGCGGTAATACGCAGGTGGCGAGCGTTGCCCGGAATCACTGGGCGTAAAGGGTGCGTAGGCGGCCGGATAAGTCGCAGGTTAAAGCCCGGGGCTCAACCCCGGAAAGGCCTGCGATACTGTCTGGCTTGAGGGCCGGAGAGGCTGGCGGAATTCCCGGTGTAGGGGTGAAATCCGTAGATATCGGGAGGAACACCGGTGGGGAAGCCGGCCAGCTGGACGGTCCCTGACGCTGAGGCACGAAAGCGTGGGGAGCAAACCGGATTAGATACCCGGGTAGTCCACGCCGTAAACGATGGGTGCTAGGTCTGGGGAGTTAAACTCTCCGGGCCGAAGCTAACGCGTTAAGCACCCCGCCTGGGGAGTACGGCCGCAAGGCTGAAACTCAAAGGAATTGACGGGGGCCCGCACAAGCGGTGGAGCACGTGGTTTAATTCGATGCAAAGCGAAGAACCTTACCTGGGCTTGACATGCCAGGGTCGTACCCCGGTGGAAACACTGGGGGAGCGCAGGGTTTTACTCTGCGCGCTCTGGCACAGGTGCTGCATGGCTGTCGTCAGCTCGTGTCGTGAGATGTTGGGTTAAGTCCCGCAACGAGCGCAACCCCTGCCCCTAGTTGCCAGCGGGTAATGCCGGGCACTCTAGGGGGACTGCCGGGGATAACCCGGAGGAAGGAGGGGATGACGTCAAGTCCTCATGGCCCTTATGCCCAGGGCTACACACGTGCTACAATGGGGGGTACAGAGGGATGCGAACCCGCAAGGGGGAGCTAATCCCAGAAAGCCCTCCTCAGTTCGGATCGGGGTCTGCAACTCGACCCCGTGAAGCCGGAATCGCTAGTAATGGCGGATCAGCATGCCGCCGTGAATACGTTCCCGGGCCTTGTACACACCGCCCGTCACACCACGGGAGCCGGTCCCACCCGAAGTCACTACCCTAACCCGGCTTCGGCTGGGAGGGGGGTGCCTACGGTGGGGCTGGTGACTGGGGTGAAGTCGTAACAAGGTACCCCTACCGGAAGGTGGGGGTGGATCACCTCCTTTCTAAGGAGAAAGTAAAGGGGTCAGGGCAGACGCTATTCAATATAAATTTTTGATCTTTGAAAATATCTTAAGGTGAACGGATTCGAAAAAGGGCCTATAGCTCAGCTTAGGTTAGAGCGCACGCCTGATAAGCGTGAGGTCGGAGGTTCGAATCCTCCTAGGCCCATTTAAGATTGTGGGGGTGTAGCTCAGTTGGGAGAGCGCCGGCTTTGCAAGCCGGAGGTCGACGGTTCGAATCCGTTCACCTCCACCACTTCTTGGTAAGTGGTGGTAAAAAAGATCTTTGACAAGTGAATAAGGGTAATTTTTTAGAACTTTTAAGCTGGTTCCTGTAGCCAAGCTACTAAGGGCTGGCGGTGGATGCCTCGGGCGCGGGAGGCGATGAAGGGCGTGGCAAGCTGCGATAAGCCCCGGGGAGCCGCAAGCAGGCGTTGATCCGGGGATGCCCGAATGGGGAAACCCGGCTGGGGTAATACCCAGTCATCCATGGGTTAAAAGCCCATGGAGGCGACACCGGGGGAAGTGAAACATCTCAGTACCCCGAGGAAAAGAAATCAACCGAGATTCCCCGAGTAGCGGCGAGCGAAAGGGGAGGAGCCTAAACCGGATAGGTGTAAAAGCCCGTGGGCGTTGCCTATCCGGGGTCGTGGGACTACACCGGAGGAGGCCACGGACTCCTCGGGGAGTTACAAAACCGTCTCCTTAGCTGAAGGCGCCTGGAATGGCCCGCCAGAGAGGGTGAAAGCCCCGTAGGCGAAAAGGAGACGGTCTCCCTGGGTGTAGATCCCGAGTAGCACGGGACACGTGGAATCCCGTGTGAATCAGGGGGGACCACCCTCCAAGGCTAAATACTACCCGCGCACCGATAGCGCACTAGTACCGTGAGGGAAAGGTGAAAAGAACCCCGGGAGGGGAGTGAAATAGAACCTGAAACCGCCAGCCTACAAGCAGTCGGAGGGAGGCGATAAGCCTCCTGACGGCGTGCCTTTTGCATAATGAGCCCGGGAGTTACCGTCGGTGGCGAGGCTAAGCCGTTGAGGCGGAGCCGTAGCGAAAGCGAGTCCGAATAGGGCGTTTAGTCGCCGGCGGTAGACCCGAAGCGGGACGATCTACCCATGGCCAGGGTGAAGGTGGGTTAAACCCCACTGGAGGCCCGAACCGGTGGAGGGTGAAAACTCCTCGGATGAGCTGTGGGTAGGAGTGAAAAGCTAATCGAGTCCCGTGATAGCTGGTTCTCCCCGAAATGCATTGAGGTGCAGCCTCGGGCGGTCGCTGCCGGGGGTAGAGCACTGTTTGGGCTAGGGGGCTTAACGGCCTACCGAACCCAGGCAAACTCCGAATACCGGCAAGCGCAGCCCGGGAGTGAGTCTTAGGGCGATAACGTCCTAGGACGAGAGGGCAAGAACCCAGACCGCCAGCTAAGGCCCCCAAGTCCTGGCTAAGTGGTAAAGGAGGTGCCCCTGCTAAGACACCCAGGATGTTGGCTTAGAAGCAGCCATCATTTAAAGAGTGCGTAACAGCTCACTGGGCGAGCGGGGGTGCGCCGAAAATTACTCGGGGCTTAAGCCAGGCGCCGAAGCTGCGGGCTGGAAGACTTATGTCTTCCAGCGGTAGGGGAGCACTCCAGTTGCCGATGAAGGCAAGCCGACAAGGCTTGCTGGAGGTGCTGGAGGAGAGAATCCGGGCACGAGTAGCGATAAGGAGGGTGAGAATCCCTCCCGCCGTAAGCCCAAGGTTTCCTGGGGAAGGGTCGTCCGCCCAGGGTTAGCCGGTCCCTAACCCGAGGCCGAAAGGCGTAGGGGATGGGAAGTGGGGTTAATATTCCCCCGCCACCAGGGTGGAGGTCAAGGGGTGACGCAGGAGGGAAGGGCTCCGGGGCTGTATGGTTGGCCCTCCAAACCTCTAGCCCGATGATGGACGGAGGCAAATCCCCGTCCGGAGGGTGAGGGGGAGTAAGTAACTGAGAGCTACGGCTCTCGGGAAGGAGCCTGGACCACACTGCCAAGAAATAACCTCGTGACCGATGAAGCCCTGGTGACCGTACCGCAAACCGACACAGGTGGGCGGGCAGAGTATGCTCAGGCGCGTGGGGCAACCCTGGCTAAGGAACTCGGCAAATTGGCCCCGTAACTTCGGGAGAAGGGGTGCCTGCGTGTAGGTGTAGGTCCCTTGTCGGACCTACGCTGAGGCAGGTCGCAGGGAAGCGGCGGTGGCGACTGTTTACCAAAAACACAGGGCTCTGCTAACTCGTAAGAGGACGTATAGGGCCTGACGCCTGCCCGGTGCTGGAAGGTGAAGGGGTGGGGTTAGCGGAAAGATTATTCTTTCCGCGAAGCTCCGCCCTTAAGCCCCAGTAAACGGCGGCCGTAACTATAACGGTCCTAAGGTAGCGAAATTCCTTGTCGGGTAAGTGAGGACTTGCCCGTGTCCGGCTCATATCGGGGGAGCCCTCCTACCCCTGAAAATTATCAGGGGTGTGGGGTAATCCCGAGGGAAGCCTGTAGCTCGTGAGGGCTACAGAGCCCCGTAACGACTGACCCGAAAGGGGAGGCCCATCTCCTGGGGGTAAACCCCAAAACTATGGGATGGGCAAGACGCCGGCCACGACCCCTGAGAGCGAAAAGCTCTCAGGCAGAAAGGCCTATGGAGGTCTTATGTTAGATCCTTGGTATATTACAGGCTTATCTGAAGGGGAAGGTTGCTTTAGTGTAAGTTTTAATTTAAGGAAGAGACTTAAAGTAGGAATTGAAACAAGACCTTCTTTTTCAATAAGCCTTAATAAAAGGGACTTGGAGTTAATTAAAAAGATTAGAGAATATTTCCAATGTGGAGGTATTAGATTTTCCCGAGGTGATTTTACATATAAGTTTGAGGTTCGTTCTATTAAGGATTTAGTGGAAAAAATAATTCCTCACTTTGAGAGGTATCCTCTTCAGGGGAGTAAAGCTGAGGATTTTGAAAAGTTTAAGAAGATATGTAAGATGGTGAGAGCCAATTTACATCTTTCTCCTCGTTATTTAGAGGAGATAATTGATTTAGCTTACAGTATGAACCCTTCAGGTAAGCGGAAATATACCAAGGAGGACCTCCTAAGGGTTCTTGGTCGTGTGAAGGTATAGTCTGCCCCTTGCCGAAAGGCAAGAGAAGGGTGAAGTTCCGACCTGCATGAATGGCGTAACGACTGCCGCGCTGTCTCAGCCAGGGGCCCAGCGAAACTGTAGTCTCGGCGAAGATGCCGGGTACCCGCGGTGGGACGGAAAGACCCCGTGGAGCTTTACTGCAGCTTGGCATTGAATCTTGGGGCAGGATGTGCAGGATAGGTGGGAGGCTGTGAAGCGGGGGCGCCAGCTCCCGTGGAGCCACCGGTGAGATACCACCCTTCCTGCCTCAGGGTTCTAACCTGCGGGAGTTAGCCTCCCGAGGGACAGTGCCTGGCGGGCAGTTTGACTGGGGCGGTCGCCTCCTAAAGAGTAACGGAGGCGCCCAAAGGTCCCCTCAGGTGGTATGGAAATCCACCGTTGAGTGTAAGGGCATAAGGGGGCCTGACTGCGAGGCCGACAGGCCGAGCAGGGGGGAAACCCGGGCCTAGTGACCCGGCGGTCCTGAGTGGAAGGGCCGTCGATCAACGGATAAAAGTTACCCCGGGGATAACAGGCTGATCGCCCCCAAGAGTTCACATCGACGGGGCGGTTTGGCACCTCGATGTCGGCTCATCCCATCCTGGGGCTGGAGAAGGTCCCAAGGGTCGGGCTGTTCGCCCGTTAAAGGGGTACGTGAGCTGGGTTCAGAACGTCGTGAGACAGTTCGGTCCCTATCCACCGCGGGCGCAGGAGGCTTGAGGGGAGCTGCCCCTAGTACGAGAGGACCGGGGTGGACGCACCTCTGGTGGCCCGGTTGTTCCACCAGGAGCACAGCCGGGTAGCCATGTGCGGAAGGGATAACCGCTGAAAGCATCTAAGCGGGAAGCCCACCCCAAGATTAGGCCTCCCGAGGGTGGGGCAACCCACCCCCTGAAGGGTCCGGGGAGAACACCCGGTTGATAGGCCGGAGGTGGAAGCCCAGCAATGGGTGGAGCCGACCGGTACTAATCACCCGTGCGGCTTGGCTGCAGAACCAGCTTAAAAGTTCTAAAGAATTACCCTTATTCACTTGTTAAAAATATTTTAAATTTCCCGGGTGCCCATACCGGAGGGGAAACACCCGTTCCCATTCCGAACACGGTCGTTAAGCCCTCCAGGGCCGATGGTACTGGGGCGTTACCGCCCTGGGAGAGTAGGTCGGTGCCCGGGATTTTTTTTTATTCTTAAATCCTAAAATTCAGTTGTAATTTTCAAAAAATTAGTTATCATTAAAAAATCAATTATGAAATCCCTCTTAAAACTCTTAGGATTTATTTTTTTATCCTTCAGTTTATTCTCAGGTATTCTGTTTCTCACATTTTTCCTCTACCTTAAAATTACCCTTCCCAGCATTTCTCAGCTTAAAAATTATAGACCAAAACAAACAAATGTAATACTGGATATTAATGGAAATCTCGTAGGATATCTCGGAGAACCAAGAAGAATTTTCGTCCCTTTAGAAAAAATCCCTCCCCATGTAATAAAAGCTTTTATTGCAGCAGAAGATGCTAATTTTTATAAACATAAAGGTATAGATTTTTTTAGTGTATTAAGAGCAATTTACAAAAATGTTGTCCATGGAAAAATTGTCCAAGGTGCAAGCACTATAACTCAACAAGTTGTAAGAGCACTTCTTCTTTCCCCAGAAAGAACTTTTCAGAGAAAAATAAAAGAAATTATTCTTGCTTGGCAAATAGAAAAACATCTTACCAAAGATCAGATACTCACAATATACTTAAATCACATATACTTAGGAGAAGGAGCCTATGGAGTAGAGGCGGCAGCCTTAACCTATTTTAACAAACATGTTTGGGAATTAGACCTAAATGAAGCAGCAGTTCTTGCAGGTCTTCCTCCTGCTCCAGTAAAATACAGTCCTTTAAATAATCCCGAACTTGCTATAGCTCGCAGAAACTATGTTTTAAAAAGAATGGCAGAAGTGGGCTATATCTCTTGGGATGTTGCCCAACGCGTTTCTTCTCAGCCTGTAATCCTTAATCCTAAAAATGTCAATATACCAGTATATGCTGCCTATTTTATTGATGCTGTAAAAGAAGAATTATCACAAATACTACCTTCTAAAGTTATAGAACAAGGTGGATTAAAAATTCAGACTACCATAGATTTAGAGTGGGCTAAAAGAGCTTATCAAAATGCTCTAAGAACTATAAATACACTTTATGCTGGAAGAGAAGTTCCTGAATTTGCAGTAGTATGTTTAAATAATGATGATGGAGGAGTAAGAGTTTTAATAGGTGGTAAAAATTATACTCAATCTTCCTATAATAGAGCACTTTTAGCAAAACGTCAGCCAGGTTCTGCCTTTAAACCTTTTATTTGGGCAACAGCCTTAGAAAATGGAATTTTACTTCCTACATCTGTTATTCCTGATGCCCCTATAGTTCTTCCTGGAGCTGATGCTGGGAAAGATTGGAGTCCAGGAAACTATGATGGAAAATATATGGGTCCGGTTAGTTTAAAAGATGGACTTGCCTTTTCCAGGAATACTGTTTCAGTAAGAATAGCTTTAATGACTGGAATAAACAGATTACAAAAGATGTTTCAGAACTTAGGATTTAACTTTAAAAGCAATCTTGACTACAGTGTAGCCCTCGGAACTTATGAGGTTACACTCTTAGAATTAACTCGTGCTTATACAATTTTTCCAAATATGGGAATTTTGGTAAAACCTCACTTTATTGAAAAGATTTATGATAGTATTTATGGCGGAAGAATTATTTATCAAAATATTCCAGAAAATATTCCTGTGATTTCAGCTAATACTGCTTATGTAATGGTTGATTTCATGCAAGCAGTAGTTCAGTATGGGACAGGAACATGTGCTAAAGCATTAGGAGTTCCTATTGCAGGAAAAACAGGAACTACTCAGGATTACAAAGATGCATGGTTTATTGGCTATACACCTCGTTATACCTGTGGAGTATGGGTAGGCTATGATAGAGGTAAAACTTTAGGAAAAGGGGAAACAGGAGGAAGAATTGCTTGTCCTGTCTGGTTAAGTATCATGCAAGGAACAGCTCACGAATACCTAAATTTTCCTAATCCTATGAATATACCAACTGAAAAAACTCAAAGTGAAAACGAAGAGGTTCAGAGCGAAAATTCTACTTCAGAAAATCTTTAAGAAGTAGCATAGCTGTGAAGTCCAGATAGTAAGAAATTTACTCCAAAGTAGGTAAAGAGAACCGATACAAAACCGATTATACTCAACCAGGCAAGTTTTTTGCCACTCCATCCACGGGTCAAACGAGCGTGAATAGTTCCTCCATAGATTAACCAGGTTATAAAAGACCAGGTTTCTTTTGGATCCCAACTCCAATAGCTTCCCCAGGCTTGTTCTGCCCAAACAGCACCAGTTATAATTCCCAAGGTAAGCCAGAAGAATCCAAAGAGTATTAATTTGTAAATTAGATTGTCTAAAGTAGCTTTTGAAGGAAGATATTTTTTTAAATTTTCCTTATCACTTATTAAATAAAAAATTCCAAAAGCAGAGGCAACTGCAAAAGCACCATAACCTAAAAAACAGGTAATAACATGAGCAATGAGCCAGTTACTTTTTAAAGCAGGAATAAGGGGTTTGATCTCGGAACTTGCTTTTAACGAGGCATAAGCCATAATGAAACTTGCTAATAAAAATACCACACTTCCAAAGACCTTTGTAGGAAGCTTAAATTCTAAAAACAAATAAACTCCTGCAATGCACAATCCAAAAAATACTAAAGATTCATATAAATTAGATAGAGGAATATATCCAAATCCTGCCTGATGAGTTTGCAACCATCTTACAAAAAAAGCTAAAAGATTAAGGAAAAATCCGCTCCATCCCAAAGAAGAACCTACGAAAGCTTGAGTGTCCCATTTGAATATCCAGTGAACCAAATAAGTAAGAGCAGCACCTAAATATACAAAAGTAGCCAAGCTAAAAAGAAGACTGTTTTCTGGTAAAAAACTTTTTTCATTTAAAACACATACAAGATATATTAATCCGGTTAAAACAAATCCTAAGAAAACATTTTTAAGCTTCATCTTTTTCCTCCAGCAAAAGAGTTAGAAAAAATATAATATAAAAAGAATAAAAAAACAACCCGGTTTAATTTGAAGAAATAATGTTTAATTCCTTTAACAAAGGAAGCAGTTTAAGGCATATTTCTTTCCAGTCCTTTTTACCTTCTTCTACTTCGTCCATAAATTTTTCTAATTCCCTTGTAAATTCTTCAGAAACATATTCACTGTAATTATCTCGAAGGTAAGCATAAACTTCTTTTCCTAAGGATGTAGGGACTAAGCTTCCATTTTTTAACTCATAAACATAATATCTTTGAAGAAGGGTGGAAACAATTTCTGCATAGGTTGAAGGTCTTCCAAGACCTCTTTTTTTCATTTCCTGAATTAAAGAGCCCTGGTTATAAAGAAAGACCTTAGGAATTTTGCTATATTGGATGTTTTCTGGATATACGGGTTCTTTTAATTTAAAGATCTGGGGTTTTGTCCAGAAATATTCATATCCAGGCTGAATTATTTCAAGAATTAAAGAGGCTTCCCAGGAGTAAGAAGGAAGTTTGAATTCAAAAATACCCTTTAAAACCTTTGTTTTTCTTGTTTGACTTGCCATAAATCTTCTAAAAATAATGTCGTAAAGTTTAAAACTGTCTCTTGGGTTTTTAAAAGTTAAAAGTCCGTGAGCGACTCTTAATTTGACTTCAGAAAGATCCCAAGGTCTTGTAGGTCTTATGCCTTCGTGGGCTCCCTCACTAAACCATTCCCGGGGATTAAAAAATTCTTCTCCCAATACTTGAGTGATATAGGATTTAGCTACTTGATAGCGTCCAACTTCAGAGATTCTTGTAGAATCTGTTCTGTGATAAGTAATGAGTCCAAGTTCAAAAAGTTCCTGTAAAAGTTGCATAGTGTAAGAGGAAGAAAATCTAAAAAAGTTAAAGGCATCTTCTAAAACTGTATCAGTTGTGTAAGGAGGAGGGGGTGAAATTTCGTCTTCAAATCTCTCTTTTTCTATAATTTTTAAATCCTTGGGAAGTTCATTAAGTATTTTTTTAGCTAATTCTTCCTCTTCAACTTCAATACTTAATTTATAGCCATTTAAACTGAAAGAAATTCTGAATTTATGCTGTTTAGCTAATTCAGCTCTTTCTATTATCCATCCTAAAACAGGGGTTTGAACTCTTCCAGCAGACAAACGGGATTTTTTAAAGACTTTCCAAAGCTGTTGAGATAAGGAAAAGCCTACCCATCTATCTGCCACTCTCCTCGCAAGCTGAGCTTTAACCCTTGCTATATTTATTTCTTGAGGATTTTCTAAAGCCTTTTTTAAAGCTCTTTCTGTAACTTCGTGAAATTCAAGTCTCTTAACATTAGGCTGAAAAGGCTTAATATTGGTATAAAGATCATAGGCAATTTTTTCTCCCTCTGCATCAGGATCAGATGCTACAAAGGTTTGGTCTGCACAAAAAGATAGGATTTTGAGAGCTTCTATAATTTCTCCTTTATCAAAAATTTCCTCTTTGTTTTTTATTTCCTCTTCATCCACAAATTGTTCTCCATTTTTTTTATCAATTTTAATCGTGCTGAAAACAGGATAAAAATGACCATTCCTTTGAAGTATGCCAAAAACACCCTTCCTTCTTGAAAGATCAAATACATGTCCAAGAGAAGCACATATGGATAAAAGAGTATTTTCCATAGGGATTTCATAAACCCACACATTTTTAATTCTTCTAATAGAGGGTTTACCAAAGAAATTAGCAATAGTTTTAGCTTTGTGAGGAGATTCAACAATTAAGAGATAATTTTTAAAATCTATTTTTTCTTTGGTCAGTCTTTGGCGTTCCTCTCTTATCTTATTATCCAGTTCCAAAGCTTCATTTAGGTTTATTTCTTTGAGTTCTACCTCCTCTCCCAGATAAAAACGCAATCTTTTTTTGAGACTATTTAGGGCTTTAAAATTATCAGCTAAAATGATGGAAAGACCTGGCAACAATCCACGGGTGGTTAATCTTGATACCCTTCCAGATGCCTGTAAATATGAGGATGCGTTCCCTACTATGACATAATAATTTCCCTCTTCATCAACTTCTAAAAATACTTCCTCACTTTTTTTAAGATTTTCCAAAAATTCAGTGTCATTCAATTTTTTTTCTAAAAACTCCTTTATAGAAAGGATTTTTTTATAAAGACCTTCATATTGTATAACTTGCTCTTCCTTTAATGTTAAATATTTGCGAAGATAATTAATGTAAGATATAGCAGTAATTCTTTCCTCTTCTTCAAAAAGAGGCATTAGGGAGACAAGAAGGTTGTTTAAAAATTGGGGAGAAATTGAAAGTGTGAAAGATTCCTTTTCTCTTGAAAGAGGAAAGACATGTTTGGGAACTCCCAAAAATATGGCGTATCTTAATATTTCTGGTAAGTCTATTCCTCTTACAAGAGGATTACCTATATGACAAAGTCCGATAGCTACATCTACCTCTTTATTTTTTAAAACAGAAAGAAGTTTTTCTTCATCAGCTTCTAAATAGGAAATAACTCTAAATCCTTTAGATCTTAAATAATCTGTGGCGACTTCTACATAGGTTCTTCCAAAAGATTCTTCAACAAAAATAAGCCCTCCATCTTTTAAATTTTTTACTAAAGATTCTGCTATCTCAAGAAGCTTTAAAAACAGCTCATTTTTAGGTAATTTAGCTTCTATATGAATAGGAATATAGGTGTCTATGACCTTTCTGAGGGTTGAAACAAATCTTGTTATCTCAAAACCGAGTAGATTCTGGAATAGAAGAACTCTATTAGTTTTTGGCTTTAAAGTTGCTGAAGAAATGATGAGTTGTTTGATCTTTTTTTTATGCTTTTCTTTTATTTTAAAAAGCTTTTCGTAGTCTTCCTCATCTTTATTTCTTTTCAAAGCAAGTTCTATTTCTTTTTCTGTAAAGCCAAGAAGTAAAAAGAGATTATCTACATTTTTACTATTTTTCAAAAAGGAATCCACATCATCAACAAAGATAAGAGAAAAATCAAGATTTTTTAGTAATTCAAAATTTCTATGCATAAAAGTTGAGGTGCAGACAAATATGTCAAATTCACCCTTTTCAAGAATTTCCTTTTCTTTTGTAGAGCCTGTATAGGCAATAACCTTTTTATTTTTTAAAATGGGATCATTGATTTTTTCTAAATAACTTGTTAGTTTTTCCTCCACCTGTTTTACTAAAACTTTTGTAGGAACTATGATTAAGGCTTTTTTAGAGGTAAAAAGGCAACTTATTAGACCAAAGGTTGTTTTCCCTGTTCCGGTTGGAGCAACAATAGCAAAGGATTCTCCTAAAAAGAGTCTTTTTGCCCAGCCTATTTGTAAAGAAGATGGAGAAGTATTTAAAATTTGATTAAAAATTTTTTTAAAAAGTTCAACCTTTTTTTCTACCTCACAAAAGATTTTAAGATCCTTTAAAGAATTTTTAGAATTCAATACTTCGCAAACCTCAGAAATTCCAGAAACATTAATATTTTCTTCAGGTAGGCACTTCTCACAAGGAAGTCCTTTTGCTAATCTTTCATCAGAAATCATTCCCCGGCAATTAGGACACCCATTTGCTATGTAAAAAAGCATAAGATTTAATCCCTCCTTTAAAAGTAATTTTAAGTTTACACTATTTTAACTTTCTTGACAAAGGAAAAAGTGTCTTTTAATTTTAAATGATAAATATGATAAAAAAAGATGTGCATACAAAATTAGAAGTTTTATCACAGGCAGCAGAGTTTGATAATGTCTGCACTGGAAGTGGAAAAAGGTTAACCTATAGTTTTACAAAGGGATTAAGAGGAATTCATTATGTTTGGCTTTCTAATGGAAAATGTCTTCCACTTTTGAAAGTTCTTTATACTAACTTTTGCGTAAATAATTGTAAATACTGTTACAACAGGAGAAAAAACGATATAAGAAGAACTTCCTTTTCTCCTCAGGAACTTGCAGAACTAACCTTAGAGCTTTATAGAAAAAACTATATAAAAGGTCTTTTTTTAAGTTCAGGTATATATCCTTCACCAGATGATACCATGGAAAGAATGATTAGAACAATTGAGATTTTAAGAAGAGATTACGATTTTAAAGCTTATATTCATTTAAAAATACTTCCTGGAACATCAGAGGAACTCATTAAAAAGGCAATATTACTTGCCAATAGAGTGAGTTGTAATATAGAGCTTCCTACTCAGGAAAGCTTAAAAAAGCTTGCTCCAGATAAGGAACAAAAAGTTCTTATAGAAACTTTAGCTAAAATAAAAACTCTTAAAGAGGAGCTTGAAAAAAATGTTTCAGCCTCAACTCAACTAATTATAGGGGCAACTCCAGATACTGATAAAACCATATTAGAACTTTCTCAAAATTTATATAAGAAAGCCCTTGTTAAAAGAGTTTACTATTCAGCTTATATTCCTGTAAATAGAGATGAAGATCTACCCTTTTTTGAAAAACCTCCATATCTAAGAGAATATAGGCTCTATCAAGCAGATTTTCTGTTAAGACTTTATGGATTCTCTTTAGAAGAATTGTTTACTAAAGAGGAAAATTTAGATTTGAAAATGGATCCAAAACTAAGATGGGCGATTTCTCATCCAGAGTTTTTCCCTGTTGACATAGCTAAAGCTGATTATTGGGAGCTTATAAGAATTCCAGGAATTGGAATTATTTCTGCTAAAAAAATAATTGAAGCAAGAAAAAGAGGAGTCATAAACGAAGAAACTCTTAAAAAATTAAAAATTCCCTTAAAAAAAGCTAAGTATTTTATTGCTATAAAAGGGAAACCCCTTTGTAAAGGAATTAGAGAAATACAATTAGATACAATCTTTTTACAGGAATCAAGGGTTTCTCATCAATTGACTCTATTTTAAAAACAGAATGTTTAATTATTTTGATAAAATTGCTGAAAGATATGACAAATGGTATGAAACAAGCTTAGGAAGGTATGTTGATACCACAGAAAAAGAACTTATCTTTTCTTTGCTTGAAAGTAAAAAAGGGCTTGCCCTTGACCTGGGATGTGGAACAGGAAATTATACTTTTGAACTTAAAAATAGAGGATTTGAAGTTGTAGGGCTTGACATAAGTAAAGAAATGTTAAGAATTGCCAAAAACAAAATGCCGGAGATACTCTTTGTTAGAGGAGATGCTTACTCACTTCCCTTTAAAGATAACACCTTTGATCTCGTTTTAAGTGTTACCATGTTTGAATTCATAAAAAAGCCAGAAAATGTTTTAAAAGAAATTTATAGAATTTTAAAACCAGAAGGAGAAATAGTTATAGGAACAATGAATGCAAAAAGCCTATGGTTTTTGTTTAAAAGGCTTAAATCTATTTTTAAAGAGACAGCTTATAGATATGCAAGATTTTATACAATTTCAGAACTTAAAAACTTACTTGAAAAAGAAAATTTCAGAAAAATAAAAACAGGTGGGGTAATTTTCTTTCCTTCCTTTTTTCCCTTTTTGAATTTTGCCAGAAGGTTTGACGAAAAATTTTGTTTTACCTTCTTTAAAAATTTTTCAGCATTTGTTGTAGTAAAAGGGACAAAATAATTTATATTTAGTTAGAATGAAAGAAAGGGACTTTATTTATTTAGATTATAATGCAACAACCCCGGTTTTACCTGAAGTAGCAGAAGCTTTTAATCTTTATTCCACAGAATATTTTGCCAATCCAAGCTCAGGTCATATTTTTGGAAAGTTTGCTAAAGAAAAATTAGAGGAATTTCGCAAAAAAGTTGCAGAACTTATTAACGCAGAACCTGAGGAAATAGTCTTTACTTCAGGAGGCACAGAGTCAAATCATCTTGCGTTATTTGGAATTGCTTTCAAAAAAGAAAAGGGACACATTCTTGTTAGTAGCTTTGAACATCCTTCTATCTTAAAACCTGCAGTTAGGCTTCTTGAGTTAGGTTTTAAAGTAGATTTTATTCCTGTTAGTTCAGAAGGCTATGTTGAGCCAGATGAAGTAAAAAAGAGAATTAGATCAGATACCATTTTGGTTTCTGTAATGATGGCAAACAATGAGATAGGAACCATCCAGCCAGTTAAAGAAATTGCTGAAATTTGCAAAGAAAAGGGTGTTTATTTTCATACCGATGCCTGTCAGGCTGTTGGGAAAATAGCTGTTGATGTTAAAGATATTGGATGTGACCTTTTGAGCATAGCAGGACACAAAATGTATGCTCCCAAAGGAATAGGAGCACTTTACATAAAAAGAGGATTGGAATTAGAACCTTTGTTTTTGGGAGGAGGGCAGGAAAGGGGTATAAGAGCAGGAACTGAGCCCCTAGGCTTAATAGCCTCACTTGCCAAGGCTTCAGAAATAGCTCTAAGAGACATAAATCCAGAAAAAGAAAGATTGATATTTTTAAGGGAAAAACTCTTTCAAGGATTGAAAGAAATTTATCCTAAACTTTATCGCTTCGGTATTCCTGAAAAAACCTTGCCAAATACTTTAGCAGTCTCTTTTATCGGGAAAAGCGGAACAAAAATACTTTCTGAAAACCCTAAAATATGTGCTTCAACTGGCTCAGCCTGCCATGATAGAAAGGGATCTCATACCCTCTTAGCTTTAAAAGTCTCTCAAGAAATCGCAGAAGGAATGATAAGATTTTCCTTAGGAAAATATACCAATTTAGAAGATATAGAAAAAACTTTGCAAATCCTTTCAGAATACTTCAAAAGAAATGTTTAAAAACATCGGAAAACTTTTTTTAATTAAGCCAGAGAATTTAGAGGAAAACATATCAATCTACAAAGATTTAAACTTTTCAAACTTTATATTTTTCAGAGAACATTTTAAGGAAGACTTTAACTATTATCTTTCTAAGCTTAAAGAAAAAATAAATTTGAGGCTTTTGGCAGTTGATCAGGAAGGAGGAAGGGTTTGTAGAATTGAGGAAGAACTTTCTTCACCTTTAGAAATTGCAAAAAGGTATTTAAAGGAAGGAGAGAAGGTAGCTAAGGATTGGGCAAAAAAGGTGGCAAATTCAGTAAAAAGATATAGATTTAACCTTAATCTTGCCCCTTGCCTTGATCTTGCCGATGAGCAGGCTGAAGAATTTTTAAGAGAAAGAACCTTTGGAAAATATCCTGAGCTTGTTAAAAAACTTGCCCACATTTTTATAGATGAGCATAAAAAAGAAAATGTTTTTACCTGCCCTAAACACTTTCCAGGATTAAAAGAGGTAAAAATAGATCCCCATAAAGAGCTTCCCATAATTAAAAATATTTCTAAAGAAAGTCTAATTCCTTATGAGTATTTGATTGAAAAAGGAGAAATAAGTTTTGTTATGACAACTCACCTAATGGTAGAAGAAATTGATACAAAACCAGCTACTTTTTCCCAAGCTGTTTTAAACATCTTAAGAAAAAATTTAAATTACAAAGGACTAATACTTACTGATGATTTAAACATGGGAGCGTTAAAATATTGGAGTATTCAGGAAAGAATAATCCTTAGTTTGGCAAGCGGACACAACATTTTAATCTATTGTGGAGGTTTTGGAGATTTGATTTATGCTTTAGAAGACATAAAAAGCGAGGTTGAAAAAAGTTCGGTTTTGAAGGAAAGAATTAAAGAAAGTTTGTTTATTTTAGATAAAGTTGTTAAGGAGTAAAAATGGAAAAAGAAATTTCTTATGAGAAAATAGTGTCTCTGGTTAAGGAAGGTTACATCAGAGCTGCAAGGATTCTTTCAGAAGAGGTAATTTCAGCTTTTAAATCCGCAATAGAAAAAGAGGAAAATTTCTTAGCTAAGGTAGTTTTAGAGGTATTGTTAGAAAATGCAGAAATAGCTAAAAGAGAAGGACTACCTTTGTGTCAGGATACGGGTATACCTGTAGTTTGGGTAAAAATAGGAGAAGGAATAAGGGTTAGAAATTTAGAAAGGGCTATTAATGAAGGCTTATATCTTTCTTATAAAGAGGGCTTTTTAAGGGCATCTGTTTGTGATCCCCTTACTAGAAAAAATACCAAAACCAATACCCCTGCTATTTTGCATTATGAAGTAGTTCCTGAAGATATCTTTGAGATATATTTGATGCCAAAGGGATGCGGAAGTGAGAATATGAGTGCTTTGCGCATGCTTCCTCCTTCATCCGCAATAGAGGGAATTAAAAAATTTGTTATTGAAACTGTTAAAAAAGCAGGGCCTAATCCCTGTCCTCCAGTTATTGTTGGAGTTGGGATAGGAGGAGATTTTGAAAAGGCAGCCTTAATTTCTAAAAAAGCACTTTTTAGAGAACTTGGACACCCTCATCCTGATCCAAAGGTTGCAGAACTTGAAAAGGAAATTCTTAAAGAAATAAATGACTTAGGAATTGGACCCCTTGGATTTGGTGGTAAAACTACTTCCTTAGCCGTGCATATTGAGACCTGTCCTTGCCATATAGCAAGTTTGCCTGTAGCTGTTAATATTCAATGCCATTCTGCAAGAGTTTTTAAAATAAAAATTTTGTAGGAGAATTGCTAAATGAGAAGGGCTATTTTTATTTTGCTATTAGGATTTTTATTAATTTCATGTGGGAAAAAGACAGAACCCTTTCCTATAAAGGAAAGCATTCCCAAAGACCTTTCCTTTGAGGTAAAACTTAATCCTCAAGGAGTAGATCTCCTAATTTATCTTCCTACGAAGACAGAGGGGGGCTATCCGTTAGTTAAAATAAAAAAACTCATTATTGAAAAAACTGAAGCTCCTATTGATATTAGAGCTAAAGAAAAGAAAAAAATCATTAAGCTTTCTCCCAAACTTCATTCAGCAGGAAACTTATTTGTTTATAGCGATTATGAGCTAAAACATCGTTACAAATATACCTACAGAATAAAGGTAATTAAGGACTTTTTAGTAGAAACCCCTTTCACAGAGCAAGTTACCATTTATTGGCATGATCCACCTTCAATTCCTCAAAACTTTCAGATTGGAATTTTAGGAGAAGATACTTTATTAATCACTTGGGAAAGACCAAAAGAGAATGTATACGGGGGTTCTCTTGAAGGTGAGTTATTTTATCAAATAGAAAGAAGTTCCAAAGAGGGGATAAAACTGATAGAAGTGAAAGACAAGGAAGAATATTTGGATAGAATTGAGCCTAAGGAAAAAGTTTGTTACAGCGTGAGAGCTATTTTAAATTTTAGAAATACCTTAATTCCAGGACCTAAGACACCTTATAAATGTGTAGAGTAGTTTCTCCGTAGCTTCTTTTTTGAAGAAGTAGAAAGTTATTTACCTTTTCAGGGAGTTCTATTCCCGTTCTTTCTTCTACAATAATTGTAGCTTCTTTTTTTAGCATATCTTCAGAAAGACTTTGCAAGGTTTTCAATGAAAGTTTTTTTTCATAAGGAGGGGTTATAAAAACCAAGTCAAAGAAGTTTTTAAATTTTTGAGAAAGAAATTTTAAGCCCTTTGGAAGATCCAATTTAAAGATTTGTACTTTATCGGTGAGATTAAATCTTTCGATATTTTTTTTAATGATGTTTATACTTATGGGGCTATTGTCTACGAAAACTACAAATTCTGCACCTCTTGAAAGAGCCTCAATTCCAAGAGCACCTGTTCCTGCAAACAAATCAAGTACTTTTAGGTTAGGAAGATTTTGCCCGAGTATATCAAAAAGTGCCTTTCTTATCCTTGTTCTAAGAGGACGGATAAGATCAAGATCTTTTGGTGGGCAGTAAAGTTTTCTTCCTTTTAAAAAACCTCCAGTTATTTGCAAGTTTATGTTTCCTTGTCAAAAAGAATTTCCATCCAGTTATTGGGAATGGAAAAATAATAAGGGTTAAGCTCGGGATGGTAGTATTTTCCCTTAAAAAGCTGTTTGGGATTAAACCAGTCTTTTGGTTCTTTGGTTGCAAGGAGAAAAGCAATTTCTTCTCCATAGGAAGGAACAAAGGCTCTTGCAATTTTAACTATGGGAAAGATTGAACTAATTAAAGGATAGGCAGATTTTATTATATGTGGAAAGTAAACCGGCAAACTTGCCTGCTGAATAAAAACCCCTGTTTCTTTTAAAACCCTATAAGCTTCTTTATAGAAATCCTCACTATATAAGGATTTAGCAGGTCCTACTGGATCTGTGCAATCAACAATTAAGAGGTCAAATTCTTCTGTTTGGCAGTATTTAAGCCCTTCTAAACCATCTTTAATAACAAAAGAAACTCGAGGATCTTTATAATTTCCTGAAAGTTTGAAAAAATATTTTTGGCAAACTTCAAAAACAAGGGTATCTATTTCAAACTGAACGATTTTTTTAATAGAGGGGATTTTTTGTAATTCCCTTAAAACTCCACCATCTCCCCCTCCAACAATAATAACCTTTTCAGGAGGTTCTTTTAGAAGGCTTGCAGGAAGATAGGTTATAGTTTCGTGATAAATAAACTCGTCTTTTTCAGTAAATTGTACTATTCCATCCAGAACAAAAAAATATCCCCAAAAGGGGTTTTTAAAAATCTGAATCTTTTGTAAGTTTTTTTCTTCAAAGACTAATTCAACTTTATAAGCGTGTCCAAAATTTCGGTAGATTTTTTCTTTCCACCAAAATTGACCAGTCAAGTCTCACCCCAATCTTCGGAAATTCCTCTTGATAATTCAGCTACATATATATTTTTAGGTTTTAGAGCGTTTTTAAGGTTTTCAAGGATTTTATAAGCCTCTTCTTTGTCTTCTGCTATGATATCAATTGCGGAATATCCGTTTTCAGGCCAGGTATGAATGTATATGTTAATTCTTCCAGAGTTAACCTGAGCTGAGACTCCAAAGGGTTGGAACTGATAACTTATGGTTCTTATGCTTTTATTTCCGTTAAGAGAGGTTATTGCAGATTTCAGAGCTTTTTCTACGGTTTTTGCTTCAGCAAGAAGTTCAAAAGGGGAGTTCCAGAATTCTACAATTAGGTGATAACCCCATATACTTCGTTTAAACGCACCCTGCTGGGTAGGAGTGATTTCAAATCTTTCTACTTGGCAGACGGGTTCAAGGACTCTCATAGCTCACCTCCCCCCAGGCAAGGTGCCTGGTTTTATTAGATTTTAATTGATTTTCAACATAAAAAAATCGGGACGGGCGGATTTGAACCGCCGACCCCCCACACCCCAAGCGGGTGCGCTTCCAAGCTGCGCTACGTCCCGATTAGAAAAGACAAAAAAACCTGTTTCAATTTTTTATATTAAAAAACTTTTTTAAATTGTCAAGCTAAAAGAATGCCTATTTTGACCTTAATGTGCGTGGAGACTTTAATGCTGACTATCAGGCTTACACTGGAAAAGCCATGCTGAGAATCAACTTCTAAAAAGTATTAAGAAAATTTGAGGGGCGAATTTTCCGCCCCTCTCTTAATTTTTCCCAAAACCAGCTTGAAAAGCAGCCAATAATAAGCTGAGATCTTAGAAGGAAACACATAAGGACTTATGGAATTAATGGCAATTTCTTAATTCTCACTTTTTCCTTTTCAAAAACGATAATATTACCTTCAAGAAGTTCTTTTTTGAAAATAGGAAGATATTTTGTTAAAACTTTAATCTGTTTTTCAGGTTTATGATAACCTTTTCTAAAAAGAATTAAAGATGGTTTCTTTTTATTCCACTTAAAAAGAATATAAGAAAAAATCTGTATCAGCAGATACTAAAATTCGGTCTTCATTAAAAGCTCTTAGAAAAATTTCTTCATCTGAAGCTTGATGAAGATTAATTTTTCTAACATGAACAGCATCATATCCATGTTCTCTTAACTTTTTAGCAATAAGAGGGGAAAGAGCATTGTTAATTAAAAACTTAAACATCTACCTGAGATTGAAAACTTTCAATTTTATCCAAATATTGAGTCTTTTCCCATAACAACTCAGCAGCAAATCTTAAGGCTTCTTTGATGTCTTCAGGCTCAAGATCTGGATAAAGATCAAGAATTTCCTTCTCGGTCAATCCTTCTGCAAGCATATTTATCACAGTAGTCACAGGAATACGTAAATTTCTTATACAAGGTACTCCTTCCATCTGATTTGGATCCACTGTTATTCTTTTAAGTGCCACTTATTAAATACCTCCCATTACTTTGTATTTCCTAATACTTATAAATTAAATCTAATCAACTTTTTTTCCTTCGTCAAGTTTTAGCGCTTTTAAAGTTTTTGACTGTAATTTTTTACTCTTTCTAAGAACTCTTCTGCGAGCTCTAAAAAGGCAAGGGATGCCTTGTTATTTTTTTCATAATCAATTACTGACATCCCAAAGCTTGGAGCTTCACTTACTCTTACACTGCGAGGAATAAGGGTTTTAAAAGTAATCCAGTTAAAACGACTTTTTACCTCCTCTGCTACTTCATGGGAAAGCCTGTTTCTTGCATCATACATAGTTAAAACAAGTCCAAAAAGAACTAAATCTGGATTTAAACTTTTCTTAATTCCCCTTACAGTTTTTACAAGAAGAGATAAGCCCTCAAGGGCATAGTATTCACACTGCAAAGGTATGATCACCCCTTGGCAGGCAGTAAGAATATTTACAGTAATTAAACTTAAAGAAGGAGGAGAATCTATAAATATAAAGTCAAAAAAGTCTTTTAAAGGAAAGCTATTGATGGAACTATTTTCAATTAATTCTCTTAGAAGAAATTCCCTTTTGGGATAATTTACAAGCTCTACTTCAAGCCCTACAAGATCAATAGATGAGGGAAGAACATAAAGATTTGGATATGGATTTTTGAGAAATCTTTCGCAGTTTCCCTCTATAAGAGCTTGATAAATACTTTCATCTTTTCCTACCTTTATTCCAAGACCACTTCCTGCATTGGCTTGAGGATCAAAATCTATTAAAAGAACTTTAAAATTTTTTAAAGTTAAAGCTCTTGCAAGATTTATGGCAACTGTTGTTTTCCCAACCCCGCCTTTTTGATTTATTAAAGCAAAGACCTTCATAAAATCATTTCAAAAAAAAATATAGATGGTTAATCAGAATCACTAAGAAAAAGATAATGCTTATAAAGCCATTTGTAATAAAAAAAGCCTTATTTATCTTTGAAAGATCATTTTCTTTGATGAGGCTGTGTTCGTAAGCTAAAAACAAAGCAATTAAAGAAAGCCCTAAAAAGTATATCCAAGTTGCTTTGTAGTAAAAGTAGCCAACTAAAAGTAAAGAAAAAAAGGTTATCAGGTGTAAAAGTTTTGCTATTCTTAAAGAGTTTTTAATCCCGAATTTTACTGGAATAGATTTTAAACCAGATTCTTTATCAAATTCAAGGTCTTGCAAACTGTAAAGAATGTCAAACCCAGAAACCCAACAAGCCATGGCTATTCCAAGAAAAAGAGAAAGTGAGGAAATACTCTCATTTAAAGCTACATCTATAGCGATAGGAATAAGAAAGTAAACAAATCCAAGAAAAAAGTGAGGAAAGTAGGTAAATCTTTTGGCAAAAGGATAAATAAAAAGAGAAAGAATTACAACAGGGCTTAAAACGAAAGCTAAAAAATTTATTTGGTAGCAAAAAACAATAAAAAGAAGTGAGCTTAAAAGTATGATCAATTTTATTTCCCAGTCCTTTATAAGACCTCTTGCATGAGGCCAAATTGAAGTTCTCGGATTTTTTTCGTCAAAAGGTTTATCAATCAAACGGTTTAATGCCATACCAAGAGTTCTTGCAGAAACAAGGGCAAGCAAAATGTATAAAATTTTTCCCCAGGAAGGAAACTCTTGGTAAAGAATTAACAAACTTGCCAAGCCAAAAGGAAGGGCAAATATGGTATGTTCAAGTTTTAGGAGTTCTGAATAAAGTTTAAGTCTTTTCATAAATTTTCCCATAGCCTTTTAAGCTATATTCTGAATTTGTTCCCTTAGTTTTTCTATTAGGTCTTTTATATTAACGGAGATTAAGGAAATTTCAGAGGACTGAGCTTTATTTGAAAGGGTGTTTATTTCTCTAAACATCTCTTGGCAAAGAAAGTCAAGCTTTTTACCACAATTTTCTTCCTCCATGGTGTCTTCAAAATGTTTTATGTGTATCTTTAGTCTTTCAAGTTCTTCTGAAAAATCAATTTTATCTAAAAGGTAAACCAATTCCTGATAAAATCTGTTTTCATCTATTTCATTGAGTTTAAATTCCCTGAATAGTTTATCAAGTCTTGATTTTAGCCTTTCTTTACTTTCCTTTAAGATTTTTTCCTTTAAGTTTTCAATCTGAGAGACTTTATTTTTAAGTGATTCTAAGTAAGTTTTTAAGATTTTTTTTAGATTTTCCCCTTCTTTTAAGCGGGTTTCTTTCAATTCTTCTAAGGCAGAATTTAAGGCAGGATAGATTTCTTCCCAGAGTTTCTCAGGAGCTTCCTCTTTTTCTTCTAAGATAAGGTAATCTCTAAATCTTAAAAAATCAGAAAAAATCAAAGGGTCTTCAAAACCAAGCTCAAATTTTAAATGAATTAAGGCAGTTTTTAACTTTCTTGCAAGCTCCGTATCAAGAAGTATTTCTTTTTCACTGAGTTCAAAGCCTATACTTTTAATCTGAATTTCAATTTTTCCTCTTTTAAATCTTTCAGAAACGAATTTTCTAATCCTTTCTTCTAAAAAAGTATATCTTTTGGGAAGTTTAAGAGAAATTTCTAAGTATCTGTGATTAAGACTTTTTGCATATACAGTTACAGTATAATTCTTGTGTTGAAAAATCCCTTTTCCAAAACCCGTCATGCTTTCCATAAAAAACCTCTCAGTTTTCTGAAAGCTTATCTTTTAAAAATTTTAAAATCTTTTCTTTTTCCTCAGGTCTAAACCAGTGTATATCAGGCTCTTTTTTAAACCAGGTAAGCTGTCTTTTGGCATAGCGTCTCGTATCTCTTTGAATAAGCTTTATAGTGGCTTCTAAGGATAGTTTTCCCTCTAAATACTTAATAATGTATTTATATCCTATAGCTTTAAAAGGTTTTAGTTCGGGAGAATACCCTTTTTCAAGAAGTGTCTTAACTTCATCTATCCATCCACTTTCAATCATTTTAAGGACGCGGAGATTTATTTTCTGATAAAGTTCTTTTCTTGGAAGGTTTAGCCCTATTTTTATAATATTATACCTTTTTTCTCCAAAAAAGGGATTTTCCTTATGAAATTCAGAAAAGGGTTTTCCAGAAACATAAATTACTTCAAGAGCTCTTGTGATTCTAACCTTATCTCTTGGCGAGACCTTTTTTGCATATTCTGGATCAAGGTTTTTAAGTTTCTCGTAAAGAGAGGGAAGATCTTTTTCTGCTTCAGCCCTTATTTTTTCTCTTATATCCTTTGGTATTTCTATAGGAAAGAGTCCGTATTCTAAAGCTCTTAGATAAAGACCTGTTCCACCAACAAGAATGGGGACTTTGCCTCTTTCCCAAATCTCTTTAATTAGTTTATCAGCTATTTCTACAAATTTTGCCGCATTAAATTCTTCGTTAAGGGAAAGCAGATCATACAAATGATGAGGAACTCTTTTCCTTTCTTCCTCACTTGGTTTAGCAGTTCCAATGTTAAGCTCTTTGTAAAATTGAATGGAATCAAAGTTTATTATTTCTCCATTTAGCTTTTCTCCTAAAAATACAGCAAGTTCTGATTTTCCAACTCCTGTAGGACCTACTATGGCAACTACTTTTTTCATAAGGTTACCTTCTTCTGAGTTTTGTTTCTATTTCTTTTAGAGAAATTTTAAAATAAAGGGGCCTTCCGTGAGGACAGGTTTGTAAATTTTCCTTTAAAAATCTTTCAAGCATAAAATTTATTTCTCTTTCTGAAAGAATGTCTCCTTTTTTTCTTGCAAGTAAACAGGCGTATTCTTTTAAGACTTCAGATTCTAAATCCTTAACATCAACAAAAGGAGTTTCTAAAACCTTTTCCAAAACATCTTTTACATCCTCTTTAAAAATAGAGGGAATTCTTTTTAAAATTGCCTCATTTGCATTAATAAGCTCAAGATCAAATCCTAAAGAGCTTAAAATCTTTCTTTTTTCTTCAAATTCAGAAAGCAGTGAATCTGGAATTCTAAGTAATACAGGAATAAGCAATTCTTGGGAAAAACTCTTTGAAATTTTGGTTTTTAGGTCTTCAAAGATTATCCTTTCTGAAAGGGCATGCTGGTCAATAATGTAGAGTTCTTCATCTTTTTCCATAAGAATGTAGGTATTTAAAAAAGTACCAAGGTATTTGTAAGAGATTTTGGGAAATGACGGAAATAAATGAAAAGGCTTTTTTTCCTGAAAATCAGCTTTTTTAGAATAACTGGAATAATCTAAAGGAACATCTTCCCTTATCTCAGCTGAAAAGTAAGGTTCTTCTTTTTTGTAATAAAGTGTTTTTTTGCTAAAAAGTTCTTCTAAAGCCTTGTTTATAGAGTTAAAAAGAGCCTTTTCATCCTTAAATCTTACTTCCCATTTTGCAGGATGAACATTTACATCTACTAAATGATAGGGAACTTTTATAGAAATAACTCCTGCAGGGAAACCGAGATTTCCGTAATAAGGTTTAAAAGCACTTAAAAGTAACTTATTTAACCTTTCGTCTTTTATCCACCTTTTATTTACTAAAACATACAAATATTTTGTGTGAGAAAAAGTTTTAGAGGTATCTGTAAGAGCTAAGTAGATTGAATAGGGAGGATTATCAAGTAAAATTTCGTTAAAAAAGGTTTCTTCTATCCCTACTATATAACTTAGAAGTTCCTTTTCATTTCCTCCTTCCCAGAAAAAAAGACTTTTCTCTTTTCCTTCTTCTATACTTTTAACTTCAAATTTAATATCGGGATGACAAAGACTGAGTCCCTTTACGATTTCCATAATTTTTAAGGTTTCAGTTTTTGGAGCTTTCAAAAAAGCCCTTCTTGCAGGAAGATTTACAAAAAGATCTTCAACCTTTACCAGAGTGCCTTTGTTAATTTTAGCAGGTTTAAAAGAGACTTCCCTTCCAAATTCTACTCTCACTTCGTATGAAAGTTCATGATCTATGTGTTTGCTTGCAATGGTTAATTTGGACACTTGAGAAATACTTGCTAAAGCTTCTCCTCTAAACCCGTAGGTAACAATTCTGAATATATCTGAGAGGTTTTTAATTTTACTTGTTGCAAAGTGTTTATAGCAGATTTTTAAGTCTTCAGGCTCTATTCCCTCTCCGTCGTCATAAACTGAGATTTCTTTTATCCCACCTTCTTTTAAGGTTATTTTTATAGAGCAAGCCTGAGCATCAAAGGCATTTTCGATTAATTCTTTTACTACTCCCGCAGGTCTTTCTATTACCTCTCCTGCAGCGATTTTTCCTCTTATTTCTTCTGGAAGAATATAGATCTTGGGCATGAATCACATGTTTAAAAGCTTAATAAGATTTTTACAGGCTTCTGCACATTTCTTTAAGGCTTCCTTTTCTTCAGGAAGAAGTTCTATTTCAATAATCTTTTCTACTCCATTTTTTCCAAGAATCACAGGAACTCCCAAAAACACCCCTTCGATTTGGTATTCACCTTCTAAGTAAACCGAAGAAACTAAAACCCTTTTTTCATCTCTTATGATGCTCTCTACCATTTCTATTACAGAAAGACCAGGGGTTACAAAGGCACTTCCTGTTTTTAGATAAGAGACTATTTCTCCTCCTCCAAATTTAGTTCTTTTAACTATTTCTTCTATTTTTTCTTGAGGTAAAAGTTCTGTAACAGGTATTCCTGCAACATTAGCAAACCTGACAAGAGGAAGCATCATATCTCCGTGTATTCCCATTACTAAAGCCTGAACATCTTTTGGGGAAACTCCGAGAGCCTCTGCTATAAAATAGCGATATCTTGCAGAATCAAGAACACCAGCCATACCTATTACTCTATTTTTGGGAAATTCAGTAACTTTATAAGCTACATAAACCATCGCATCAATGGGATTTGTAACAACTATTACGATGCTTTCTTTTGCAAACTCTTTTATTTTTTCTGCACAGGACTTTACAATTTCCTTATTTATGTTTAAAAGATCCTCTCTTGACATGCCAGGTTGCCTTGGTTTTCCAGCAGTAATAATTACTACATCAGAATCCTTTATAGCTGAAAAATCTTCTGTTCCCCATATTTTTCCAGAATATCCCAAAAGAGGGCTACTTTGAATTAAGTCTAAGGCTTTGCCTTTTGCGAGATCTGGAACGATGTCAACAAGAACGATTTCTTCAGCTAAGTTTTTTGCCAAAGCCCATCTTGCACAGGACTCCCCAACTGCTCCTGCACCAATAATTGATAGTTTAGCCATTCTCTCCTCCCTCCCCAAATAATTTCAACCACTCTTTAAAAATTTTTACTTTTTCTTCTCCGTATTTTTTAAGTTCTTCAATTATTTCTTCAACTGATTCTTCTCTTACTTTTCCGTCCGGATCTTTGGAATAGAATTTATCTGCAAAGGCAATAATTTTTTCCTCTAAACTTACAGGAACCATGTCTCTTGCAGGAAGAGGAAGTTTCTTTTTAATAATTTCTTCCTTTGTTATTCCAACTCCTATATGTCTTTCGCATACAAGAGCATGTTTAGGAAGCCCCTCTTTTTCAAGAAGCATTCTTCCAAGATAGCCATGAGCAATGTAGGGATACTTGCCCTCTGGATTGAGTTTAGGAATGTAAGTAAAGATTATTCCTATGTCGTGAAGCATAGAAGCCTCGTAAATAAAATTTTTGTCCACCTCTTTAAACCTTTCTGCAATCTTTAAAGCCTTTTTAGCAACTGCAGAAGAATGTTTTACCAAAATTTCTAAAAGCTTAGGATTTTTAGAATAGTATTTTTCAATAATCTTTAAGGGGTCCATTTAGCCCTTTGAGATTTTTCTAAGGATGGATTGATAATAAATTTAAGGTTTTTAAAAAGGGGTTTAAATTCGGAGGGAGAAAAGCTTTCAAGCTTTTCAAGAATTTCTAAAATTTTAAGAGAAAGCACCTGAAGATAGTAATGATTTGCTACTTCAACTATTAGAGTTCCGCTATCATAAGAAAGGGGATTAGTCTTTTCTGAGAGTTCTTTAGGCAAAACATCTTTCCAGTATTTTTTTGCTATTTCAAGCGCAACCATACCCTTTTTAACCTCGCGGGGTAAAGGAAGTTCTTCTAATATTTCTTTAAGAGAAAACATTTTAAAATTCCTTGAGGACCTCATCTAAGGTTTTATAAACCTTTTCCTGTAATTTTTCTAAAAACTCTTCTGTTTCAGCCTCAAATCTTAAGACAAGAACTGGCTGAGTGTTTGAAGCCCTAACTAGTGCCCAACCTTCCTTAAATTCAATTCTTGCCCCATCTACATCAACTACATTTAATCCTTCCCTTTTAAATCTTTCTACTAATCTTTTAACCACTTCAAATTTTATCTCATCTGGGCATTCCTTTCTTATTTCAGGGGTAGAATACATTTTGGGAATATCTTTTAAGTATTCAGAAAGCGGGATATCACCTTCTGACAAAATTTCAGCAAGTCTAACGCTTGTATAAACACCGTCATCAAATCCAAACCATTTGTCTGCAAAAAATAGGTGTCCGCTCATTTCTCCTGCAAGCAAGGCTTTTTCTTCTTTCATTTTGTTTTTTATAAGGGAATGCCCTGTTTTCCACATAATAGGAGTTCCACCAAGCTTTGCTATAGTTTCATATAAGGTTCTGGAACATTTCACTTCTCCTATGATTTTTGCTCCAGGATATTTTTTGAGTAAATTTTTAGCAAAGATTATTAAAAGCTGATCTCCCCAAATAATGTTTCCCTTTTCGTCAATAACTCCGATTCTATCTCCATCTCCATCGTATCCAAACCCTACATTGTATCCCTTTTTTACTACCGTATCTTTAAGCCACTTTAAATTTTCAGGAACTACAGGATCTGGAAAATGATTGGGGAAGTTTCCATCAACTTCACAAAAAAGGCATTCTATTGTACAACCAAGTCTTTTAAATATTTCAGGAGCAGTAAGTGCGCAAACCCCGTTTCCTGGATCTATGGCTATTTTCAAAGGTCTTTTTATCTCTACATTTTTACACACATAATCTATGTATTTATCTAAGATTTCCCTTTCTTCAATCCTTCCTTCTCCTTTTTCAAAATCTTCCTTTTCTATTAAATTTCTTAATTCCTGGATTTTTGCCCCAAAAATGGTATCCTTTCCAACACAAATTTTAAGGCCGTTAAACTCTGGGGGATTGTGTGAGCCTGTAACCTGAATTCCTCCGTGAGTATCTTCAAACACAAAAAGGGAAAAATACATTACAGGGGTTGGGCACATTCCTATATCTATTACATCAACACCCGTTGATAAGATTCCCTCAATAAGAGCTTTTTGCAAAGAGGGAGAAGAATTTCTTCCGTCTCTTCCGCAACAAACCTTTTTTCCTCCAGTTCTTCTAATCATTGTTCCATAAGCCTTTCCAATTTCTCTAACCACCTCTTCTGTAAAATCTACATCAACTTTCCCTCTTATGTCGTATTCTCTGAAGATGTAAGGACTTATTTTCATAAGGGGTCCTCCTAAGCGTAAAACCTATTGAGATTTATTTACCAGTTTTTTTAATTCTAAGTAGGTTTCTCTTACTTTGTAAACATAATCTAAATAAAGGGGAAGTTCAGAAAGTGGAATAGCTTGAGGTCCATCACATAGTGCCTTATCAGGTTCTGGATGAAATTCAACAAGAACAGCATTTGCTCCAGCTATAACTCCCTGAGCAGTAACATGATAGATATCTCTTATTCCATCAGAAGATTTTACTCTTGTGCCTATAGGATGAGAAGGGTCTATACATACAGGAAGTCTTGTAAGCCTTTTTACTACAGGAACATGGGCAAAGTCAGTTAAATTTCTGTGAGGATCTCCCAAATGAGTTCTTACACCTCTTAAACAAAAGATAATTTTGATATTTCCTTCAGAGGCTATGTATTCAGCTGCGTTAAGACTTTCCTCTAAGGAAAGTCCGTATCCTCTTTTATAAAGAACCGGGAAATCCTGCTGTTTCCCTACTGCTTTTAGTAATTCAAAATTTTGAGCATTTCTTGTTCCTATCTGTAAAATTACTCCACAGGGATTTCCTGTAATTTCTAAGGCTTCTATTATTTCATCTATGTGATGAGGAGAAAGCACTTCCATCACAATGATTTTAATTCCGTACTTTCCAGCAAGATCAAAAAGCCAGGGAAGACATTCTTTCCCATGACCTTGGAAGTCATAAGGAGAAGTTCTTGGCTTATAGGCTCCCATTCTGGCACAACATACATTATTTTCCTTTAAAGCTTTAAAGATCTTTTCTGCATTTTCATAGGTATCAACTGCACAAAGCCCTGCAAAAATGTGAAAAGAATCCTGATTAAACTGAATTCCTTTATATTCAAAGCCAAAATCACTAAGAACCCCATGCCTTCCAATTAATCTATATTTAGCAGTTACTCTTATAGCTTTTTCTACACCTGGCAAACTTTCTATTTCTTCAGAAGATACCATGTAATCCTCCCCAATAAGATGAACCTCAAGAAGGTTTCTTGTTACTCCCTGATGTTCCATTACTTTGATCTGCAGGTGGGGAAATCGTTCTAAATAGGTCATTAAAGATTTAAATTCAGGGCTATCTTTTGTAATGTGAGGTTCCATAATAATAATCATGCTTAATCCCCCTCTTTAATAGACTTATGAAATTCAATAAAGCCCAAATTTTAATTTTTGCAAGGTTTCTTTTAAAATGTATAAGTTCTGTGTAATTAAAAATTAAAAAGGTTATTTTTTATTACTCTTAATCTCTGGAAAGATCTTAGATTTGCAGATCCGCTTTTAGCTATTAAAGATGAGAAGAAAAGAGAAACTTAAACCATTTGTGGACAAGTTTTGTGAGGAGAGGTTTAGCTAAGGTATCAGTTTCAACTATATTTTGAATTAAAAATAAGACACCAATAAAATGGTATTGTGAAGATTTAAAAAAAACTCTCAATCTAAAATCATATTGACTTATACATTTAATTGGCAAATTTTAAAAATAGGTTAAAATTTTTTGAAAGATAAGATTTAAAAAGGGGGGGTAAGTTCTTGAATCCAAGAATAATTTTTTTTGATACCACTCTCAGGGATGGGGAGCAGTCTCCTGGAGTTTCCTTAGATTTAAAGCAGAAAGTAGAGATCGGAAAGGCTCTTGCTGAGTTAGGAATTGATGTAATTGAAGGGGGTTTTCCTATTACTTCACCTGGTGATTTTGAAGCTGTTAAAACACTTGCTAAGGAAATTAAAGGAGTAACTATTGCTGCTTTAGCAAGGGCAAATAAAAAGGATATAGAAGTTGCTTGGGAGGCTTTGAAAGATGCCGAATTTCCAAGAATTCACACATTTATTGCTACATCAGATATTCACTTAAAATATAAGCTCAGGAAAAGCAGAGAAGAAGTTTTAGAAATCACAAGAGAAGCAGTAAGCTATGCTCTTTCTTTTTGTCCAGATGTTGAATTTTCAGCAGAGGATGCTACCCGAAGTGATTGGGAATTTTTAGCTAAAGTGGTTTTAGAAGCTGTCAAGGCTGGTGCAAAAACTATTAATATTCCTGACACAGTAGGATATACAGTTCCACAGGAATATTACAACCTAATTAGATTTCTTATAGAAAAGCTTGTTTCTGCAGGATATGAAGAGGAACTTAAAAAGGGAATCTTAAGAATTTCAGTTCATTGCCACAATGATCTTGGATTGGCTGTTGCTAATTCTCTTTCTGCAATTTTGGCAGGAGCAACTCAGGTTGAAGGAACTATCAATGGAATAGGAGAAAGGGCTGGTAATGCAGCATTAGAGGAAATTATAATGACTTTAAAAACAAGAAAAGATTTCTTTGAAAAACAACTTGGATATCCTCTTGAGCTCAATATAAATGCAAAAAAGATAGTTCCTACAAGTCAATTAGTCTCAAGATATACTGGTATGATTGTTCAACCCAATAAAGCTATCGTAGGAGCTAATGCCTTTGCTCATGAATCTGGAATTCATCAACATGGGGTTATTTGTGAAAGAACCACTTATGAAATTATTAATCCAGAAGATGTAGGATGGACAGGTTCTGCTATTGTGTTAGGTAAACACTCTGGAAGACATGCCATAGGATTTAAACTTAGAAGTAAAGGGTGGCAATTTGATGATGAGGTATTAAGCCAAATTTTTGAAAAATTTCGCTCAGAAATAAAAGATGTTCTAAAAAGAATAGATGATGAATATGTAGAAGGTATTCTTATAGATTTATTTTTAGAAAAAGAATATAGGTATCAGCTTGTTTCTTCTCAAGTTATAAGTGTTCATAGTGGTTCTTTAAAGCCTATTGCTCAAGTAGAAATAGAGGATAAAAGAGAAGGAAAAAAAGTTTCTGTTGGACTTGGAGTAGGACCCATTGATGCAGCCTATAAAGCAGTAGCAGAGGCTTTAGGATATTCTTTTGATAAAGAAGATGGAAAAAAGGTTTTAAAACTTATAGATTTTCACATAAGTGCCCTTACAGGTGGAACTTCTGCTGAAGGAGTTTGTGGTTTAATTATTGAGGATGAAAAGGGATTTAGAACTGCTGGGCTTGGAAAAGATGGAGATATAGTAATTGCAAGTTTAAAAGCCCTTCTTAAAGCCTTGAATCGTCTTGAAGCCTTTAAAGAAAAAGGAGAAGAGCTTAAAAGTAGGGTGTTATCTTTTAAGGGTTAGAAGTTTTTCTCAATAGAAAAATTCTTTGAGTAGCTTTATTCGCCCATTCGCTTTCTGGAGCTAAGTAAATTATAGATTTCCAGAGTTCTTCTGCCTTTTCCTTATCACCTTTCATAAAGTAAATTTCTCCGAGATAGTATCTTGCCTCTCCAGAAAATTTATCCACTTTTAAAGTTTCTTTAAAGTAAAATTCGGCAGAATCTAAATCACCTTCGTTAAAATAGATAAGCCCCAAGTAAATCAAAGCCTTGGGATAGCGAGAATTTTCTTTTAAAGCTTCAAGAAGAGTTGAAATAGCCTTATCTTTATCTTTTAACTGATAATAAGCCCATCCAAGATTTGTGCGAACAATGAAAGAATTTACATAATAGGGATTTTCAAGGGCTTTATTAAAATATTTAATTGCTTCACTGTATTTTCCTTGTAGCATCTTTAAAGAACCAAGATTATTATAAGCCTCAGAAAAATTGGGATCAAGTCTGATAGCCTCTTTCAGGTTTTCTTCTGCTTTTGAATACTCATATTTTCCCATGTAAGCAAGTCCAAAGAGATTGTATATCTCTGGATCACATTTATCAGCAGCTTTAGCCAATTCAAGTTCATTTAAGGCTTCGGTATAGCGATTTTCCTTAATATAAATTTGAGCAAGTTCTTTATGGGAAGCTGCCTTTTCTACATAATACTCTTTTTGAGCTTTACAAGAAAAAAGAAATAAACCTAAAAGCATTAAAGAAATTAAAATTTTTATTCTCATAATTATTACCCTTCTATAAATTTTACATATACCTTTCTTGTTCTTGGACCATCATATTCTGCAAAAAACACCCTTTGCCAGGTTCCAAGAACAAGCCTTCCCTTTTCTACTATTAAAGTTAAGGAAGGACCTGTAAGACTTGATTTTACATGCCCTGGAGAATTTCCTTCAAGATGTTTATAGTTAAAATTATCCGGGGCTAATCTTTGAAAAATTTCTAAAATGTCATCCTTTACTGCAGGATCAGCACCTTCATTCACAATTATACCTGCAGTAGTATGAGGGACATATACTATACAAATGCCATCCTTAGGTGGTAATAAACTTTCAATTTCTTTGGTAATATCTATTAATTCTACTTTCTTTTTTGAATTTATTGTAATAGATTTCATAGAAGTTTATAATATTTACAAAACTTAAAAAGTCAAGAGAAAAATGAAAAATTTGTGGGTAATATTGGGCTTTATTTTGATTATTTTTAAAGTTTGTCCGCTTAAAGCAGAAACTATAATTGTTATAGATAAAGGGGAAAAAACACTTGAAATAAGAAAAGAAAAAAAGACCATAGCTCTTTACGAAATAGGACTTGGTTTAAAAAGTCCCCTTCCGAAGGAAAAGAAAGGAGATTTCTTAACTCCAGAAGGGGTATATAGAATTGTTAATATAAGACCTTCAAAAGAATATGGATACTTTCTCGAACTAAATTATCCTAATGTGAATGACTTAGCTCTTGCTTATTATAAGGGAGAAATAGATAAGGAAAAATTTATCCAATGGATGAAAATCTTAGAAAATTATGATATTATAAGAGATAGTCCTTTTGGAAACGAAATTGGCATTCACGGAGGAGGAGCATTTAAGTTGGAAAAGAAAAATGGAAACATTTATAAAAACTATTACTGGACAAAAGGCTGTATCGCTTTAAATGACAAAGATCTTTTAGAACTTTTAAAAAATGTTAAATCTGGAGAAAAAGTTTATATTTTTAATTCACAAAAAAACCTTTATGATATTCTTAAAAAGTTTGTTTATCCTGTCAAAATAAAACCCATGGAAATTTTTGAGGGTGAGTTATATATAAAGTTAGACGAGTATAGTTATTTAAATTTTTATCTTGTGGAATATTTTTCAGGTCTTAGAAGGCTTACTATTCAGAAATGGGTTAAAGGCGCTTTAAAAGAAAAAGTTGAAAGTGATGAAAGAGGGAGTATTTTAGATAGAGAAAAAGAGGAACATTTTAAAAAACTTCTTATAGAAAATTTGGAAAATTTTTTAAAACCTTATAGACAGCTTGAATTGTAAAATGGAAGTCATAAAAGAAATTTCTAAAATGAAAGAGATTAGTAAATCCTGGAAAAAAAGCGGATATAGAATAGCTTTTGTTCCTACTATGGGATTTTTACACGAGGCACATTTAGCTTTGGTAAGAAAAGCAAAAGAGTTGGGGGATAAAACAGTTGTAAGTATATTTGTTAATCCATTGCAATTTGGACCAAAAGAAGATTTTAGAGAATATCCAAGAGACTTAGAAAGAGACTTAACTTTATTAGAAAAAGAAGGGGTTGATGTAGTTTTTGTTCCAGAAGTAGAAGAAATGTATCCTTCTGATTTTCAAACCTATGTTGAGGTTACTAAGTTAACTACAGGACTTTGCGGGGCTTTTAGACCTGGTCATTTTAAAGGAGTTACCACAGTCGTTTTAAAGCTTTTTAACATAGTAAATCCTGACTTTGCAGTTTTTGGAGAAAAGGACTATCAACAACTTCAAGTGATAAGACAAATGGTTAAAGATTTAAATTTAGATGTAAAAATTATACCTCATCCCACTGTTAGAGAAAAAGACGGGCTTGCCATGAGTTCAAGAAATACATACTTATCTCAAGAAGAAAGAAAGTCAGCAATTGCACTCTATCAGGCACTTCTTTTAGCTAAAAAACTTATTGAAGAAGGGGAAAGAGACCCACAAAGAATAAGAGAAAAAATGGAAGATTTTATTCATAGTTTTCCCTTTACAAAAGTTCAGTATATTGAATTCGTTAATCCAGAGAGTCTTGAACCAGTTGGAAAAATAGAACTTCCAATTTTATGTGCCTTAGCTGTATTTGTAGGAAAGGCAAGATTAATAGATAATATGCTTATAAGTTAAAAATTATGTTTATAAAAATTTTAAAAAGCAAAATTCATACAGCAACAGTTACAGGAAAGAATCTTTTTTACGAAGGAAGTCTTACTCTCGACAAAGAAATAATGGAAAAAGCTAAATTAAAATCCTTTGAAGCTGTCTGGGTATATAATTTAAATAATGGTAAAAGGTTTGAAACTTATCTCATAGAAGGAAAAAGTGGTGAAGTCATATTAAATGGTGCTGCTGCAAGATTGGGTGAGGTGGGAGATAAAATAATTATTGTTTCTTATGCTTGGGTTTCAGAGGAGGATTTAAAAGATTTTCAAACTACATTGGTATATCTTACAGAAGAAAATCAAATCAAAGATATAAAGTTCAAATCACATTCTTAAATGCTTAAGGTTTATCCTGTAAGTCTTGGCTGTCCCAAAAATAAGGTTGATTTTGAAAAGTTACTTTATGTTCTTTTAAAGAAAAACTATGAAATAGTTCTTTTTCCTGAGGAAGCAGATATTTTGTGGGTAAACACCTGTGCTTTTATAAGACCTGCTGTGGAAGAAGCAATTGAACATATTTTGGAATTGGGGGAGAAAAAAAGAAGAGGTCAAAAACTCATCGTTTCAGGATGCTTAACTTCAAGATATGGAAAAGAAACCCTTAAAAAACTTTTTCCAGAAGTAGATGAGTTTTTTGGAATAGAGCCATTTAAAGAATTTGAAAGGGAAGAACCCTCGGATAGAATTCTTACAGAAAGTCCTTTTTATGCCTATTTAAAAATTTCAGAAGGATGTAATTATAAATGCTCCTATTGCACCATTCCCAAAATAAGAGGTCCTTTAAGAAGCAGAGACGAAGAAGAAATAATAAAGGAAGCGGAAAACTTATTAAAAAAAGGAGTTAAAGAGCTTATTTTAGTTGGACAAGATATAACCTCTTATAAAAAAGATAAAGGAAAGAAAGAGGGTTTGATTAAACTTCTTTATAAGCTTTCAGAACTTCCTTACGAGTTTAGACTAAGGCTTCTTTATTTACACCCAGCCAATATTAACAAAAAGTTTGTTAAGGAAGTCCTTTCAAATCCGAAAATTGTTCCCTATTTTGATATTCCTATTCAACACGCTCATTCTGAGATTTTAAAGAGAATGAAAAGACCTGTAAATTCTGAAAAAATTAAAGAAATAATTTCTTACATAAGGGAGCTAAATCCTTTGTCAGCTATAAGAACCACTGTAATAGTGGGATTTCCAGGAGAAGGTGAAAAGGAATTTTTGTATCTCTGTGATTTTGTAAAGGAAGTAGAATTTGATCACTTAGGGGTTTTTATTTTTTATCCTGAGGAAGGCACTTTTGCAGAAAAACTTTTCCCCAGGGTTAAATATAAAGAAAAAATAAGAAGGAAAAAAGAAATTATGAAGATTCAAAAAGAGATTTCTAAAAAGAGACTTAAAATGAGAATAGGAAGTAGGGAGGAGGTTCTTGTTTTGGGAGAAGATATAAGAGGGAAACTATTTGGAATAGCTAAAATCCAGGCTCCAGAAATAGACGGAATAACTTACATTTTAAAAGAAAATGAAAAATCAGTTTATCCAGGTGATTTAGTAAAGATTAAGGTAAAGAAAACAGGTATTTACGATATGTGGGGAGAAATGATTAAAGAATAAATCTCACAAGTTCTGTATCGGAAACGATGTTTTCTAATTTTTCTCTCACATATTCTGGGGTAATAACTATTTTTGTTGGTGCAATGTCTGGAGCGTCAAAAGATATATCTTCTAAAACTTTTTCCACCACTGTGTAAAGTCTTCTTGCTCCAATGTTTTCCATTTTTTGGTTTATTTCGTAAGCAATTCTTGCCATTTCTTCTATAGCTTCTTTAGTAAATTCTAATTCTACCCCTTCGGTTGCTAATAAAGCTTGATACTGTTTGATAATGGCATTTTCTGGTTCTGTTAATATGCGGACAAAATCCTCTTTTGTTAAGGGGTCAAGCTCAACCCTTATAGGAAATCTTCCTTGAAGTTCAGGAATTAAATCTGAAGGTTTAGCAATGTGAAAGGCTCCACTTCCAATAAACAAGATGTAATCTGTTCTAACCATTCCGTAACGGGTGTTGACTGTGGTTCCTTCAACAATGGGAAGAAGGTCCCTTTGGACACCCTCTCTTGAGACATCAGGACCGTGAGTTTCTCCCCTGCTTGTAATTTTATCTATTTCATCAATAAAGATAATACCACTTGTTTCGGTTCTATGTATAGCCTCTTTTATTACTTTATCCATATCTATTAGTTTGTTTGCCTCCTCTTTAGTTAAAATTTCTAAAGCTTCCTTAACTTTAACCCTTCTTTTTTTGGTTCTAAAGGGAAGAAAAGTAGAAAGCATATCCCTTAACTGCATTTCAATCTCTTCTAAACCTGAGGCTGCAAGAATTTCTATGGCAGGTGTTTTTTGAGATGGCTCAATCTCAATTTCTACATATCTTTCATCTAAAGCCCCATCCCTTAACATTTTTAAAAACTTTTCTTTGGTTAAAGGATCGTATTCTACTCTTGAAGATGAAGAAGGAATAAGAAGTTCAACCAATCTTTCTTCTGCATTTCTTTTTGCCTTTTCTAAAACTTTTTTTTCTTCTTCCTCCTTTACCATTTGCACTGCAATGTGAGTAAGATCCCTTATCATGGATTCTACATCTCTTCCCACATATCCTACTTCGGTAAATTTTGTGGCTTCCACTTTTAAAAAGGGAGAATTGGAGAGCTTGGCAAGTCTTCTTGCAATTTCTGTTTTTCCAACACCCGTTGGTCCAATCATAAGAATATTTTTCGGATAAATTTCTTCCTTTATAGGTCCTTTAATTTGTTGCCTTCTCCAGCGATTTCTCATAGCAATGGCAACAGCTCTTTTTGCTTTTTCTTGCCCAACTATGTAACGATTTAATTCGGCTACAATTTCTCTTGGTGTAAGTTCTTTGTGGCTCATAGTTCTTCTACCACTATTTCAGAATTTGTGTAAATGCAAATTTCTCCTGCTATTCTAATTGAAAGTTCTGCAATTTCTTTAGCTGAAAGATTGGTATGTCTAAGTAAAGCTTTTGCAGCAGCAAGAGCCATTGGTCCTCCAGAACCTATAGCTATTACATTTTCGTCTGGTTCCACTACATCCCCCGCACCTGATATAAGAAGTAAATGTTCGGAATCGCAGGCAATAAGAAATGCTTCCAACCTTCTCAATACTTTATCTGTTCTCCAATCCTTTGCCAGTTCAACTGCAGCTCTTAAAAGTTGTCCACCATAAGCTTCAAGTTTTTTTTCCAATCTTTCAAAAAGGGTTAAGGCATCAGCTGTTGCTCCTGCAAATCCTGCAAGAACCTTTCCTTTGTAAAGCTTTCTTATTTTTTTAGCCTTATGTTTAAGTATGGTGTTACCAAAGGTAACCTGACCATCTCCTGCCATAGCAATTTTGCCATCCCTCTTTACAGCAATAACAGTAGTTCCTTTAAACATGTTATAAAGCTTACCATAATTTGAAAAATTAAAAAGTCCTTGATTTTATCCAATAAAATTTTATTATTTTTTTTAACTAAAAATTAAGTGAGGTAAAGGTATGGAATTAAAAAAGTTGAAAAAGGTTAGCGATTATGAATGGGAAATTCCTCCGCATGGAGATATGAGAGTTCCTGGAAAAATCTTTGCAGATGAAAAACTCATTGAGGAAATGGATGAAAAGGTTTATGAGCAGATTTGCAATGTGGCAAGTCTTCCTGGTATAGTTAAGTTTTCCATTGCTATGCCAGATGCCCATTGGGGTTACGGATTTCCTATAGGAGGAGTTGCTGCCTTTGATCCAGATGCAGGAGGAATTATTTCAGTAGGAGGAGTAGGATACGATATTTCTTGTGGAGTAAGAACTTTACTTTCTCCTCTTACTAAGGAAGAAGTAGAACCCTATTTGGAAAAGCTTGTAAAGGAACTTTTTGAAACAGTTCCTTGTGGAGTGGGTTCTGAAGGGGAAATAAAACTTTCTCCCTCAGAGTTAGATGAAGTTCTTGTTGGTGGTGCAAAGTGGGCAGTTGAAATGGGCTACGGGGAGAAAGAAGATTTAGAATACATTGAAGAAAAAGGATGTATGCCTGGAGCAGATCCGGCATATGTTTCCAAGGAAGCAAAAAAAAGGCAACACAGACAGGTAGGAACTCTTGGTTCAGGAAATCATTATCTTGAAATACAATATGTAGCAGAAATTTATGATAAAAGGGTGGCTTCTACCTTTGGACTTTTTGAAAACCAAGTAGTTGTTACTTTTCATTGTGGTTCTCGTGCTCTTGGGCATCAAATTGCCACTGATTATCTTCCAGTTTTAGCTCAAGCAGCAAGAAAATACGGAATACCTATAAAAGAAAAGGAACTTGTTTGTGCACCGATTAATTCTCCTGAAGGACAGCAGTATTTTAAAGCTATGGTATGTGGAGTAAATTGTGCCCTTGCTAATCGTCAGGTCATTACTCATCTCGTAAGGGAAGTATTTAAAGATTTCTTTCCCGGTATTCATTTAAAAATACTTTATGATGTAAGTCATAATACCTGTAAAGTAGAATATCACGAAGTAAACGGAAAGAAACTAAAGCTTTATGTGCACAGAAAAGGAGCAACAAGAGCTTGGGGACCTGGAAGAAAAGAATTGCCAGAAGCCTATAGAGAAGTAGGGCAACCAGTTATCATAGGTGGTTCTATGGGAACTGCATCTTATATTTTGGTAGGGACAAAAGAGGGAGAAGAAAAGGCTTTTGGTTCTGCTTGTCACGGAGCAGGAAGAACCATGAGCAGACACCAGGCTATAAAATCCTTTAGAGCTGATGATATAATAGAAAAATTGAGAAAAAGAGGGATTATCGTAATGGGAAAATCTAAAAAGGGTCTTGCAGAGGAGGCACCAGAGGCTTATAAAGATGTTAATGAAGTTATAAATGCTACCTGTAAAGCAGGACTTACTAAAAAAGTTGCCAAACTCATTCCAATGGGATGCATAAAGGGATAAAATTTTTTAAAAAGTTGACTAAATAATCAAAATCGTTAAAATAAAAATTAAATTTCAAATACAGGGGGGTGCCATGAAAAAAGTCATTTTAAAATTTACTGGAATAGGTTTAGCAGGTTTATTAGCTTTTGGTTGCACATGCCCTGTAAAAGCACCTGAGACAACTAAAGCACCTGAGGCAACTCCAGCCAAGTCAGAATGCCCAGATTGCATAACAGAGGTTAAAAACCAAGTTGATGGTTTAAAGGCAGAGCTTGAAGCTTTAAAAACTCAGGTAAATCAGCTCAAAGTTGATGTAACCAATGCCAATGAGGCTGCTCAAAAAGCAGTTTCTGCATCTCAAAAAGCAATGGAGGCAGCTAACAAGGCTGAAGAGGCTGCTAAAAAGGCAGAAACTGCAGCAGCTAAGTGCGAAAGAATCTTTGAAAAGGGATTAAAAAAATAAGAAATGCAAAAACCATTTTTAAAGCTGGGGGAGGTCTTAGGAACTCCCCCAAATTTTTTTAAAAAAGAGGTAGATTGTTATTCTGAAAAGCCTCACAAATGTAAAGAAAGGGATTGGTCTGAAATAGTTCATACCTCTAAACCTCTCAAAGAAAAAAACTTTTATTGGAAATTTTCCCCTAAAAAAGCTTTTTGGGAAATTAAAAAAGAATGGCCTCCAGAAAGAATAGAAATTAAAATTTGGTTAACCTCAGAATACATAGAAGGTAGAGCCCCGGGTGTTAGCAAGAGAATTGTTAGAATCCTTAGAGAGGGCGGATTTGCTGTCCAAAAAACACTTAACTTAAGAGGAATGTTTGTGGAAGAAGCGAAAGAAGCCTTTGAAGAATTTATGAGAGAAGCTATTTTAAATGGGGAGAGGTGTGTTTTAATTATTCATGGAAGAGGTCTTTCTTCAAAGCACGAGCCAGTGTTAAAAAATAAAGTAAGAGAATGGTTAGAGAGAGGACCTTACAGAAAATATGTATTAGCCTATTGTTCTGCAAGACCCTGTGATGGTGGTTTAGGTGCAACCTATGTTCTTCTCTCCTCAAAACCTATAAAAAGATAATGTTTATAAATTCTCCGAGAAAAAAATTTTTCATTTCCGGTTCTCCAGGAGTTGGTAAAACCACCTTAGTAGAATATCTCTTCAATTTTTTAAAAACTCATCTTAAAGGATTTGATCTCAAAGGATTTATAACCAAGGAAATAAGAGAAAGAGGAGAAAGAAAGGGATTTAAAATAAACCTTTTAGATTCCGAAAAAGAATATATTCTTGCATTAAAAAGAGAACTTTTATCTTCTAAGGAAACCAAAAAAAGACCCTTCGTGGGTAAGTATTTAGTAATGGTAGAAAATTTAGACAAAGTAATAGAAGAATTAGAAAAGAATTTTAATAAAGAAAGGGTTTTTTTTATTGTTGATGAAATAGGTAAAATGGAAATTTTGTCCCCAAAATTCTGCAAATTTATAGAAAAACTTTTAGAATCTGAAAATTACTTTTTAGCTACCATAGGTAAAGGAGAGTCTGCATTTTTAGAAAAGGTAAGAAACTTTGAGTTTTCTTTCTTTTGTGAAGTTACAAAAGAAAATAGAGAATTTTTAAAAAAAAGACTTAGTTTAGAATTTTTTAGAAAGGGTAAACTTATAGCTGTAGAAGGGATAGATGGTGCTGGCAAAACTACTTTTTCAAAAGCTTTATGCGAAAAGCTAAGAGAAAAAGGAATTGACTCCCTTTTTGATTTTGAGCCTACTTCAGGTCCTTTTGGGAAAAGGATAAGAGAAATTTTAGAGAAAAAGATGGAATATAGTAAGGAGGATTTGAAATCACTTTTTTTAAAAGATAGGATGTGGCATGTAGAAAATTTAATTATTCCAGCTTTAGAAGAAGGAAAATGGATTATTCTTGATAGATACTATCTTTCTACGCTTGCTTATCAAGGTTCTCAAGGTTTCTCGGTAAGAGAGCTTTTAATAGAAAATGAAACCATTGCTCCTATTCCTGATCTTGTGATTTATTTAGATCTTCCTTCTTCCGAGGCTTTTGAAAGAATAAAAAACCGCAAATTAAGCTTTTTTGAAAACACAAATTTTTTAAAAAAAGTTGATGAAAACTATAAAAATTTTCTAAAATTTTTTAATCATTTGATAGTTGATGCCAAAAAACCTTTAGAAGAAAATTTAAAGTATGTTCTTGAGTTTTTAGATAGTAAATTTAAAGGTTCCTTTTCCTAAAATATCGTGAAGATGTAGTATCCCTACGAGTTTGTTGTCATAGTTTATTACAGGTAAAACTGTAATAAGGTATTTTTCCATCATCTCAAGGGCTTCCATCGCTAAGCGATTTTCTTCAATTACTTTCGGATTTTTAGTCATAACTTCTTCAACCCTAAGATTACTGTAAGTTTTATATTTTAAGAATATTCTTCTAAGATCTCCGTCTGTAATAATTCCTGTTAGAATTCCCAAAGAATTAGTAATTAAGACACAGCCTAATCTTTTTTTATCTATTTCAACTATAGCATCTTCTAAAAGAGTTCCTTCAAGGACAACGGGTATTTTTTCATCTGTTAACATAATTTCCTTTACCTTTACTTTTAGTCTCTCTCCTAAGGAACCTCCTGGATGATTTCTTCTGAAATCTTCAGATTTTAGACCCTTTAATTCAAAAAGACATATAGCTAAGGCATCTCCCAAAGCTAAGGTAGCAGTTGTACTTGTTGTAGGTGCAAGATTAAAAGGACAGGCTTCTTTAGGAATCTTTGTATTAATTACTATGTCAGAAAGTTTAGCTAAACTACTTTCTGGATTCCCTGTAAAACTGATTATTTTTATGTTTCTTTTTTTAAGGATTGAAGCAAGCTCACAAACTTCTAAAGTGTTTCCAGAATAGGATATAGCAAGTAAAATGTCTTCGGGTGTAACCATTCCTAAATCTCCATGAAGGGCTTCAACTGGATGAAGGAAAAAAGAAGGTGTTCCAGTTGAAGATAAAGTGGCTGAGATTTTTCTTCCTATAATTCCGCTTTTTCCTACCCCTGTAACAACAACTCTTCCTTTGGTATTCAGAATAAGCTCTAAAGCCTCAATGAAGGAAGTATCTAAATTTTTAGATAATTCTTCAATACCCTCCTTTTCTATTTCAAGAACTTCTTTTGCCCTTTTAAGTAAGTCTTTTTTCATAAAGAATAAATACTAATGTATTAAGAAGGGATTAGAAGAAACCTCGGTAAGGTAAAAATTTTCAAATTCTATAAAAAAGGTTAAAAGATCAAGGATTTTGTTGGTAAGATTGGTTATAAGCTCCTCTCTATATAAAATTTCAGCAAGTTTTTGTTCAGCCCACTCCAAATCTTTTAAAGATAAGTCATTTCTTGGAAGGTGTTTGTAAATTTGGTAAAAAGCCCTTCTCGTTTTAAACCGCTCTTTTATGTTATTAATAATTTCTTCAGGATTAAAGGGTATTTTTTTAGTAATCAAACTTTGTAAATATTGTAAATCCTCTTCTTGAAAGTTCCAAAAAGAATCTATCCAATCCTTTAAACTTACTATTTTGTCTGAATTTTTCATAGTTACCTTAATGTAAACCAAAGACGAAAAAAAATCAAGATAATAAAAATGAAAATTATTAAGAGTTTTGATTTTCAAGTTTACTTAATCTATAAAATTGTTCCAGAATTTCTCCATTAAGTATTCTTTTTGCTCCTACAAATTTTGAACTGAAATAAGGTTCATCCAAGGAATCTATAGAAAGTCCTCTTTTTGACGAGGAAAAATGGATAAATTTATTATTTCCTATATAAATTCCTACATGATTAATCCTTTCTTTGTCTCCACTTCTTGAGAAGAAAAGAAGATCTCCCGGAATCAATTCATCTTTTCCTACATCTATACCTACTAAAAATTGTTCACGAGAGGTTCTCGGAAGTTCAATTCCTAATTCTTCATATACGAGTTTTACAAACATAGAGCAATCAAGATATCCATCTCCGTTCCCGCCAAGCTTATACTTGTAATTTTTATATTCTTCAGCAATTTCTAAAAACTTCTTTTTGAGAAGATTTTCGTCCCTTTCATTTAAATCAGATTTAGATAAAAAGTTTATACTAAATTTTTGAGATAAAACTTCTTTAGGTTTTTCCTTAAAATAAACGGTAGGATTTTCTAATATAAAAGGTTTTTCATCTAAAGAACTGTTAGGTATTTTTAGTTTTTGTCCCACGAAAATGGTATTGTCTTCAATTCTATTAAAGCTTTTTAATTCATCTAAGGGAACATTAAATCTTAAAGAGATAGAATATAGGGTATCTCCTTCCTTAACTTTATATAGTGTAAAATTACTTTTTTCGGATTTTCCCAGAGGCTTTTCTTGAGCGATTTCAGTTTTAGAATATTGATATATTTTTATTTTTTGCCCAGGTTTTAATTTTGTAGTTTTTAATCCATTTATTTTCATTAACTCTTTTAAAGGAACTCCATAATTTTTAGAAATTCTGTAAAGGGTTTCTCCTCTTTTGACTTTATGATAAAAAACTTGAGGCTTATTTTGATAAGAAAATTCGTTTGAGTGATTTGCCAATTCCGGTTTATTTATTTGCAATTTTACAGGTATTTTTAAAATTTGACCCTCTGAAATGTGATTATCTGAGAGGTTGTTTAGCTCCCTAAGTTCGTCTAAGGAAATGTTATATTTTTTGGAAATGCTATAAAGAGTGTCTCCTTTTTTTACCAGATAGGGAATGTATTTTAACTCAAGATTGTTGTGAATGTAAGTAGGTTGCGATTTAGAAAAAGAAAAAGAAGGAATTAAAAAGATAATTGACAAAAAACTTAAAATATAATAAAACTTTCTTTTCATCTGTAAAAATTTTTAAAAATTTGGTAAAATTGAAAAATGAAGTTAAAAGTTTTATACAGGAAAAATAGAAAAAAGTCAAATATTTGTTTATAAAAGAATATAATAATTATTTAAAAGAGGGGTTATAAAATGATTCCAAGGTATACAAGACCGATAATGGCAAAACTTTGGAGTCCTGAAGAAAAACTTAGAGTTTGGTGTTTAGTTGAGTTTTATGCCTGTGAAGCCTGGTATAAGCTTGGTAAGGTTCCTGAAAAAGATTATCAGATTATTAAAGAAAAATTGACTCCCTATATGGAAGGTGGATTTAAGGAAGAAAATGTTAAAAGAGTAGAGGAAATTGAAAAAGAAACAAAGCACGATGTAGTAGCTTTTTTGACTCATCTTTCTGAGATTATAGGACCTTCTGGGCGTTATCTTCACCTTGGCATGACCTCCTCTGATATGCTTGATACTGCCATGGCATGGTTAATGAAAAGGGCTATGGAAATCATTATAGAAGATCTAAAAAGGGTAAAGGAGATTTTAAGGAATAGAGCCTATGAATTTAAGGACACTTTGATGATTGGAAGAACCCATGGAATTCATGCAGAGCCAATCACTTTTGGTTTAAAGCTTGCTCTCTGGTATGAAGAAATGAAAAGAAATGAAAGAAGACTCTTTCAGGCTCTTGATACGATTTCTTACGGAAAAATATCTGGAGCAGTGGGAACTTTTGCGCATGTTCCACCTGAAGTGGAGGCTTATGTTTGTGAAAAACTGGGGCTTAAACCTGATCCTATTTCTAATCAGATTGTTCAGAGAGATAGATACGCAGAATATATGGCTTCTCTTGCCATCCTTGGAACAACGGTAGAAAAAATAGCTACAGAAATAAGGCATTTGCAGAGAACAGAGGTACTGGAAGCTGAAGAATATTTTTCTCCTGGTCAAAAAGGTTCTTCGGCTATGCCTCACAAGAGAAATCCCATTCTTTCTGAAAACCTCTGTGGGCTTGCAAGACTCTTAAGAGGATATTTGCTTCCAGCTTTGGAAAATGTGGCTTTGTGGCATGAAAGAGACATAAGCCATTCATCAGTTGAAAGGGTTATAATTCCTGATGCTACAACAGTTGCGGATTTTATGCTTGCAAGACTTGAGAATCTTCTCAAAAATTTAGTGGTCTATCCTGAAAACATGAAAAAAAACTTTAATCTTCTAAGAGGACTTGTTTTTTCACAACAGGTTATGCTTGCTCTAACGGAAAAAGGTATGATAAGAGAGGAGGCTTACAAAATTGTTCAGGAACTGGCTATGAAGGTTTGGCAGGATAAAACCCTAAATTTTAAAGATCTTGTATTAAAAGATGAGAGGATACTTAAGTTTTTAAGTCTTGAAGAGATTGAAAAAATTTTTGATATTTCATATTATTTGAGATATGTAGATAAGATATTTGAGAGGGTTTTTAAGGAAGATTAGATGAGTTTAAAGGTAGTTGCAGGTTTTTTAAAAAGGGGGAATAGGTTTTTGCTTGTTAGGAGACCTTTTAATAAAAAGAGGGGAGGATTTTGGGAATTTCCAGGAGGAAAGGTTGAGAACGGAGAAACCTTACAAAAGGCTATAGAAAGGGAACTTAGAGAAGAATTGGGAATAGAAGTGAGGGCAAAAAATTTACTTGCTAAAACAAATTATAAATATCCAGAAGGAGATATAGAGCTTTATCTTCTTGAGGTGGAATTTGAAGAAGAGCCTGTTTTAAAGGAAGCTTTAGAAATGAAGTGGGTAGATTTTGAGGAATGTGAAACTTTAGAGCTCTGTCCAGCAGATAGTAAAATTATTGAGATTTTAAAAGATACTTGTAAAAAATAAAATATGGGTTAATTTAATAAATTAGCTTAATTGGGGCGGTTAGCTCAGGGGTAGAGCGCCATCCTCACACGGTGGATGTCGCTGGTTCGAATCCAGCACCGCCCATTTACTCCTTGCTCCCTTTATAAATAAAGGGGGCCAAATAAAGGCCAAAAGGAGGAGACCTATGTTTGAACTTTGGGAACCTGTCAAAAGATTTCGTAAATGGGAATCTCTTTTTATCATCCATCCAGAAAGAGTGGAAGAAAAGGATCAGGTTTTAGAAAAGATCAAACAAATTGTTGAAGCAAAAGAAGGCAGGCTCTTAAAAGTTGATGAATGGGGAATGAGAAAACTTGCCTATCCTATTGAAAAGAAAAAACAAGGTTATTATGTGTTAATAGAGTTTTATGGATTAACAGATTTACCTAAGGAATTAGAGGAATTTTTTAGAATTGATGAAAGAGTTATAAGATTTATTATTGTAAAACTGGAAGATAGATTTAAGCCAGAAACTGCTGAAACTAAAGAAATTCAGGAAGGAGGTGTATAAAAAATGAACGAAGGATTAAATATAAAGAGAAGATTTTTTGTAAGAAAAAAAGTTTGCAAATTTTGCGTAGATCCCAATTTAAAAATTGATTATAAAAATCCGGAAATTTTAAAACCCTTTTTAAATGAAAAAGGTATGATTATTCATAGAAGACAAACTGGCACATGTGCTTATCACCAAAGAAAATTGACTACTGCTATAAAAAGAGCAAGAATAATGGCACTTTTACCATTCGTAGCTGATGTGGAGACAGAAGAATAAATACTGAAGGAGGAATCTTATGGAAGTTATTTTAATAAAAGATGTTCCTAAGCTTGGTAAAGCAGGAGATGTGGTAAAAGTAAAGGATGGATATGCAAGAAATTACCTTATTCCAAAAGGTTTTGCTATTTTAGCCAATCAAAAAACTATAAAAGCTCTTGAAAATCAAAGAAAAATTATATTAGCTAAAGCAGAAAGAGAAAGAAAAAAACTTGAAAGTCTTGCAGAAAAGCTTGAGGGTTTAACTCTTACAGTTTATAGAAAAAAAATAGAAGAAGATAGAATTTTTGGTTCTGTTTCTTTGTTGGATATTGTTAACTTACTAAAGGAGCAAGGTATAGAAATTGAAAAAAATCAGGTATTATTAGAAGAACCCATTAAGACTTTAGGAACTTTTGAAGTTCCTATAAAATTAGGTAGTAAAATAGTAAATATAAAGGTTGAGGTATTAGAGGAAAAATAAATAAAATGCCCTCAACCAAACATTCCAAAAAAATAGAAGCAAATTCTGAATTCGCCTTTTTTTCAGAATTTTTACCTCCTCAGGACTTACAAGCAGAAAAGTATCTTTTAGCAAGTATTTTTATAGATCCCTCTTCCATAGTTAAAATTATTGATTACTTGAAACCAGAAGATTTTTATTCTCCTGCTCATAGGGCTATCTATTTGGCTTGTCTTTCTCTTTTTGAAAGGGATGAACCTATTGATATAGTTACTGTTTACAACGAACTTGAGAAAAGAGGAGATTTAGAAAAAGTAGGTGGAGCAGTTTATTTATCAGAAATTGTAGGACTTCTTCCCACCTCAGCTCACATCCTTCATTATGCTAAAATAGTTAAAGAAAAGAGTATTTTAAGAGAAATTATAAGGGTAAGTCAAGAGCTAATATACAGGGCTTATTACTCAGGAGAAGATTCTCAGGAATTATTAAATTATGCAGAAAAGGCATTTTTTGACCTTTCCTATTACGGAAGAAAGGAAAGCTTTTCACTCCTCAAAGAAGTTATAAAAGATACTATAAAACATTTGGAAAATATTTATAAAAAGGGGACTGCTATAACGGGAATTCCTACAGGATTTTATGATCTTGACAGGATGACAGCAGGACTTCAAAAAGGAGATCTTATCATACTTGCTGGTCGTCCTGGTATGGGTAAAACTGCCTTTGCACTTGATATTGCAAGAAATGCCAGTAAACTGGCTAATATTGGAGTGGCCATATTTTCTCTTGAAATGGGTAAACAGCAACTTTGTGCAAGAATGCTTTGTGCTGAGGCAAAAGTGAATTTTCAAAGATTTAGAACAGGACAGCTTGATTCTCAAGAATGGCAAAAAATAACTCAAGCTGCCTCAACTTTAAGTCAGCTTCCCATCTATATTGATGAGACCCCAGGGATTAATATTTTAGAGTTGAAAGCCAAAGCAAGAAAACTTTTAAAAGAGATTTCTCTCGGACTTATAGTAATTGACTATTTACAGCTTATGAAAGGACTTGAGAAAAAGGAGAGAAGAGAACAGGAAATCTCAGAGATTTCTGCAGGATTGAAATCACTTGCAAAGGAGCTAAATATTCCTATACTTGCTTTATCTCAGCTTAACAGAAAAGTTGAAGAAAGACCCGATAAAAGACCCCAGCTTTCAGATCTTAGAGAATCAGGTGCTTTGGAACAGGATGCAGATGTAATTTTATTTATCTATAGAGATGAATTCTATAATAAAGAAACCCCCGAAAAGGGGATTGCAGAAATAATCATAGGTAAACAAAGAAACGGACCTATAGGAGTAGTTAAACTAAACTACTTTCCTCAATACACCTCTTTTGGCAACTTAGATACAACTTTATCCTTTTAAGTTTTAACTATCAATACAGGACAAAAAGAATTAGCAATTATCTTTTCTCCAACACTTCCTAAGGTTTTCCGACTTTCACCTATTACAATGGTTGTTGCATCTATTTCTTTAGCAGTTTCTATAACTTCTTTATAGGGTTCTCCAAATTTTACAAAAACTTCAACTTTTATTCCTTCCTTGGCAAACTCTTCTGTAAGAGAAAGAAGGTGAGATTCTAAATCTTTTTTCAAGGTTTCCAGAACTTCCTGAAGATCAATAACGGGCTCTACAGGAAGCTTAATTACAGAGATAACTCCTAATTCACCATTGTAAGTTTTGGCAATAAGTCCTGCCTTTTTAACTGCTTTATTTCCGAATTCAGAGGTATCAGTTGTAGCAAGAAGCCTTTTAAAATCAATTTTACCATCTCTCGGAATTTTAGGGACTATAAGAACATCAACAGGGCTCTCATCAATGACTTTATGGGCGGTGCTTCCTATGAAAATTCTTTCAAATACAGTAAGCCCTCTTCTACCTGTAACGATAAGGTCACAATTTTCTTTTTTAGATATTTCTATAATCTTTTCAGCAGGATCTCCTTCCTCAAGGATGGTTTTTATGCTTACACCTACTTCTTCAGCCATATCTTTTGCTTCCTCAATAGCCTTTTCATAAGGCTTTTTGATTAAATCCTTTACATGTCCAAATATAGAAAAAGAGCTTGCAAGTTCTCTGTGGGTAGGAACTATACTTGCAACCACAACCTCAGCCTTAGTTTTTTTTGAAAAATTTAAAACCTCTTCAAGGGCATGCATACTTCTTTCTGATCCATCAATTCCAACCAAGATTTTTTTATACATAGGCACCTCCGAAGTTTAGAATTTATAGAATAATTTCATTTTAGTTAAAAAAAATTTAAAGGTCAAGGCAATTTTTAAAACACAAAACCAAATTTTGAATTATTTTTTAGATGGAAAAACATAAATCCAAAAGTAATTGACAATTTCAAAAGGATAAAGGAAATTTCCTAAGGACTTAGTGCCAGAATCTTTTTTGACAGAAACAACCCACCATCCAGGTTCTTCCAAGGATACTACAAAAAACCCTTCTTTATTTGTTTTTACAGTCTTTTTTAAATAAGGATAATTTATCTCTCCATAAGAATCCTTGGGGAGGTCTTCTAAGCTTAAAAAAACAGGGCTAAATTTTTCAAATTCTACAATTACATTTCTAAGAGGTTTATTCTGATAAAGAACTTGTCCCCAGAAAATACCTCTATCGTTGAATCCATAAGGTCTTGTATATGGCTTTATTTCTAAATCAAAACCGCATAGATTATCCCAGCCTTTTTCCACTTCAACATGGAAAGGCACCTTAGCAAAGGATTTTCTCAATTTAAGTTCCCTTGTTAGGTAATAATCACTTTCTATACATAAATAATAGTCACCCTTTTCTTCAGGAATTACCTGTGTTTTATAACCCACTCTTTTTACATTTAATGCTTTGTCATCGTATTGGGTTCTAAAAAGAGTAAGTTTGATTTGTTTATTATTTGGAGACAGTAAAAAAAATTTTTTGGGTGGTTTTAAATCGTAGATAACTCCAAAGGCAGGTTCAGAGCCTCCTATATAAAATACTTTTTCTTTTTTAATTTTCCCATAATTATCAGAAGGAGAAATTATAAAAAGCTTATAAGCTGAAGCAGAAGAAGTAAAAAAAACTAAAAAGATTAAAAAAAGGAAAACCATCTTATTAGGTAAATCTATTTAAAATCCAGGAAACAACTGCGCTTTTAAGTTGTAATTCCTGTTCCGGAGTAAGACTTGAAAGCCAGTATTTTATCCACTTTTGAAGCCTGTTTAGATGAATTTTAGGTATCTTTTCTCCGTAAATCATTTCTAAAGCCCTTAAATACCATACAAAAATTGCCTGAAGAGGCATAAAACGATATTCCATAGTAATGGGATATAAAGTTTCATAGAAAGCTCTTGTAGTAAATTTTTTATCTGGCTCATTAGGGAAGCGTCTTATACTCAATTTAGAGACTGGTTTTCCATCACTTGAAGACATATCAAGGTTTCTTAAAAACTCAAGATTTTCTTGAAAAACACTTAATTTTTCCTGATTGAGACGAATAATTTCGTCTTGTAAAGCCAAAAGCGCAAGTGGATTTTCCCTTTCTTTATAATACTTTGCCATTTTTTGCTTTAAAATAGATTTACGAGAACGCCCACCCATAAAAACACCCCTTTTTCATTTAAAAATTTTCCCTAAATTAATAAAATCACAGATTTAACTTTTTTCAAGCCTTTTTAAGAAAAGATGATATTAAAAAACCAGGAGATAATACTCATCATAGAGAAGGATGCAGTTTCAGCTTTTAAAATATAGGGAGATAGAGGTAGAGGAACAAACTCCAATTTTTTTAGCAATTCTTTTTCTTCTTTGCTAAATCCTCCTTCTGGACCTGAAATTAGAACGATTTCTTTAGAATTTACTAATTTTTTTAAAAAAGTTTCAAAAGATATTTCTTTTTCTGGGGAAGCTACGATTTTAAAAGATTGAGGAAAAGGGTTTTTAGACAAAAAATCTTTAAGAACTACCGTAGCTCTGATTTCAGGAAGATAAAGTCTTCCAGACTGTTTTAAGGCATTTATGCTTTTTGTTTTTAAACGGTGAATTAATTTAGAAGAGGGCTTTACAACGGAATGATCACATAGAAAGGGGATAAACTCAGTAATTCCAAGTTCTGTCCCCTTTTCCACCAAGAATTCTGTTTTATCTCCTTTTAAAACCGGAATAAGTGCTGTAATTTTTTTGGGTAAAGGTTCTTCTTTTCTTAAAAGTTTAAGAATTTTTACCCTTACTTTAAGCTCTTTTCCTTTTCTTAATATTTCAACAATTTCTCCTTCATACTCTTCCCCTTTTCCATTAATAAGTTTTATTTTTTCTCCTTCTTTTTTCCTTAAGACCCTTATTAAATGATGAGACTCCTCTTCAGAAAGAAATCCTTCTGATTCTTCAAAGGTAAAATAAAATCTATTACCGGCTTGAAGTTCCACAATATTATAATACAATTAACTCCGATGTCTGCCAATATAATAATTTATAATGCCAGTGCAGGAAGTGGAAAAACTTATCAACTTGCACTTAATTATCTAAAACTTTTAAATCAATTTGAGAAAGAAAAGAATCTTAACCTTAAAAACTTACTTGCTATTACCTTTACCAACAAAGCTTCTTTTGAGATGAAAGAAAGAATAATCTCCTTTTTGAAGGAAATTTTTAAAAAAACAGAAAAAGGAAAAACTTTGTCTGAAGAAACAAACATTTCTCCTGAAAAGGCAGGTACATTTTTAGAAGAAATTTTTTTAAAATACGATTCCTTTCAGATTAAAACTATTGATAGTTTTCTTTTAAATCTTTATAGAGCACTTTCTTATGAACTTGGTATACCTTCAGACTTTCAAATAAAAACTTATATAGAAGAGCCTCTTATAGAAAAATCTTTAAATAGCCTTTTTGAAGAAGCTCAAAAAAAGAGGGAACTCTTAGAGTTTCTTGAAAACTTTGTGGATTATCTTTTTTCTAAAGAAGAAAGGTTAAAAATTGACATGAAAATTAAACTGATAAGATTGGCAGAAAGAATCTTTCAAAAGATTACTTATAAGAAGGAATTAATAGAAATTTTGGAAAATTATCAGGAAGATTGTTTACCCTCTCAAGATTATTATTTGAAGTTTTGTGCCCTTTTAAAAAATAAGCTTAAAGAGGTTTTTAACAAAGAGAAAATACTTTTTATTGGGGGCTGGAAAGAGACGCTATCTCAATCTTTAAGAAACCTTTCAGAATTTATCCCCTGGATCTATGTAAAACTTGGCAATTTAGAAGGAATTATAATAGATGAATTTCAGGATACAGACCGTGTGCAATGGGAAGCCATAATGCCTATAGTAGAAGATGTTCTTAGTAGAAATAGGTTTCTCATCTGTGCTGGAGACCCCAAACAATCCATTTTTCAATGGAGAGGAGGAGATCCCTTTATTTTAGAAGAGCTTTTACAGAGATTTTCTCATTATTCTATAAAAATAGAGGTTTTAGAGAAGAATTATAGAAGCGCTTCAGAAATAGTAAATTTTAATAATCTTTTCTTTTCTCAAATCAGAAAAAATGTTATGCTCAAAAGAGAAATTTTAGAGAAGTTAATTTTTGGGAAAAGTGGAAAAGAAAAAGAAAATCCAGAGATAAAAGAAAAAGTAATTAAATTAGTCTTAAAGAATTTTGACTGGAGTTTTGAAAATGTTTTTCAAGAAGCAGTAAAAGACTTTGAAGGTAAGGTAATATGTAAACTTTTGAAAATAGAGGAGTCTTTAGATAAAAAAGTTAAAGAAAAAATAAAGGAATTGGTGAAGGAAGAGATTTTGAATATACTTAGAGAACTTAGAAACGAAGGGGAATTAGAGGATGTAGCCATACTTGTTAGAAAAAATGAAGATATTTCAGAGTTATCTTCCTTTCTGATTTCAGAAGGATTTAAAGTTATTGGAAGTTCCTTTTTAAAAGTTAAAGAATCTCCTCTTGTAAATTCCCTTGTATCCCTCCTTAAGTTTATTAATTATCAGGAAGATGAAATAGCTCTTGCTGGGTTCCTAAGTGGAGGTTTTACAGAAGATTTTTTAAATATTTTAAATAAATATTACGAAACTAAGACTCTAAAAACTTCGCTTACTTTACCAGATTTTGTGAAAAGCGAATATCCCAATTTTTGGGAAACCTATATAAATGATTTTCTTGAAGCTAATAAATATTTATCTCTTTATGAACTTTGCCAATACATAGTAAAAAAATTAAAGATAGAAGAGAAAAGAAAAAATGAAACCTCCTATCTTTATAAGTTTTTGAGCATAGTTCTTGATTTTTCTTTCAAAGGAGGAGATTTGGAAGAATTTTTAGAATACTGGGAAAAATATTCAGAAGATGAGCTTGAAATGCCAAAGGATAGTTCAGCTATAAAAATTCTTACCATTCATTTGGCAAAAGGTCTTGAGTTTAATCATGTTATTTTGCCTCTTGTCTGGGAAGAACCTAATTATATTTCAGAACTTGGGCTTGTATTTTATAATGGAAATATCTACAGAGGAAAGAAAGATGAACTTTCTGAAGAAGGCTTAATTGGATGGTATTTAGAAAAAGCAAGAACAAAACTTGAATTATTTAATCTTCTTTATGTCGGCTTTACAAGAGCTATAAAAACTCTCCACTTAATACTTCCTGATTTGAAAGATTTAAAAGAAATAGATAAAAGAGTAAAATTTGAAGCTACGGAAATTTTTAACAAGATTTACTCAGCTTTAAAGGTTGAAAACCAAAATTTTCCTCTATAAGTTTTTTCAACTCTTTGTAATTTTTGACATGAAAGTTAGCTGAAAGCTTAGGGTTTTTAAAGGCAACCAATTTTACTTTACATTTATCGCATAAATTTTTATCAACCTCTGAATCCCCAATATAGAGCACATTTTCAGGTTTTACTTTAAAATGCTCTAAAATGGTAAGAAGTGCAGAGGGATCATTTTTAGGAATTTGAGAGGCAGTCATAACAAAATCAAAATAATCTTTTAGATTAAAGTGTTCTAAAAGAGGAAAAGTTGAGGTTGTTCTATTTGTGCAGATAGCTAAGTAAAAATATTTTTTTGCCCAATTTAAAAACTCTATAAGTCCTTCCTCCGGTTTTATATACCTAAAAAATAATTCATAGGGAGTATTTTTCTGAATATTTTTTGCAAATTCCAGTTTTTCAGGATAATCCCTAAAAAGAAATTCAATGCATTCCTTTACTGAATGCATATGAATAAATTCTACTTCTTCTGGAGTTAAAGGACTTCTTCCAACTTTTTCCAATATGTAATTATAAAAATTAATATTAGCTAATTTTGAATCAAATAGAACCCCGTCACAATCAAAAATAAGAAGCTTAAGAAGATTCATTTTTTTCTTTCTAAAAGATAATCACTTATAAAAAGAAGTGAATCTTTATAAAGATTGTCTGGAAGATCTTTTAAACAGTTTTTTGCTGAATCTATATAGAATTTGGCTTTTTCTTTGCTTTTTTTAAATCCTTCATTTTTTTCAATAATTTTCTTTGCAGTATGGAAATCCTTTTTTTCAATATCAGAGGTTTTTAAAAGATTTAGCAAGGTATTTTTTTCTTCTTCTGATGCTGATTCTAAGGCATAGATTACGGGAAGAGTTACTTTACCTTCTTTAAAATCCTTTCCAAGATCTTTTCCTGTTTCTTCACTTAAGTAATCAAGGATGTCATCAATTATTTGAAAAGCAAGTCCGAGATATTTTCCAAAATCTTTAAGTTTTAAAGCTTCTTCTTCTTTTGCTCCTCCAAGAATAGCTCCCACCTCGCAACAGGCTGAAATTAAAACAGCAGTTTTTCTAAAAATAACTTCCTCATATTCAGCTTCGGTTAAATTGAAGTTATCAAGGTTTAAAAGCTGTAGCACTTCCCCTTCACTCATAAGAAGAGTTGTTTGAGTAATAACATCCATAACTTTTGTATTTTTTAGTAAACTTGCTAACCTTAAGGCTTTAGCGTAAAGATAATCTCCCACAAGTATGGTTGCTTGATTTCCCCATAGATTTCTTGCAGCCTTTCTTCCTCTTCTAAATTCTGCAGAATCAACTACATCGTCATGAAGAAGGGTTGCTGCGTGAAGATATTCAAAAAGTATTGAAGTTCTGTAAACAGATTCCAAACATTCGTTATTAATTTTTTCGTTCAAAAATAGTTTTGCAGAAAGAACTGTAAGCAGAGGTCTAATTCTTTTTCCACCAGAAAAAATGACATACTCACTAACTTGATTTATAAAAGGATGTTGGGAGTCTAAATAGATTTTTAAAGTTTTTTCTATAACACTTAACTCAGATTTTATTAGTGCTAAAGGATCTGTATTTTTCACTGTTTTTTCACCTGTTTTTATCCCATTATAGTGTAAAATTTGTGTTTGAAAAGACTAAGAAAAACAAGGAAAAATTAAAAAAAATTTTGAAAAATTTAAAAGAAAATTGTATAATGAGTTATATTTTTCATATAATAGTTTAAAAAGGGATTTGACTTTTGACATTATTTTTAAATAATTTCATTATAGTTAATTTACCTTGCTAAGTTAAAAAAAAATTAAAGGAGGTTCCTATGTCAGAGTTATACTTTAAAAGACCTATGCCTCATGGGGGGAAATTAGTAGAAAGGGTTATCAAAGACAGAAAAGTTGCTTTGAAATTTTTAAGGGCTTGTACAAAGTATTGTACATTTTATGACATTAAGCCAACTCTTCATTACAAAAGAGGAGTTCCTGTAAGGAATGTTTATCGTGAGATTATGTCAGTTTGTTATGGATTCTTTAGTCCTGTTGAAGGTTCTATGACTTCAGCTGAGTTAGAATCGGTTCTTTCTAAGAGAAGACTTCTTAATGGATGGGTTTTTCCTTATCCAATTCTTTTTGACATCTCTAAAGAAGATTATAAAAAACTTGGTGTTTCTGAAGGAGATAGACTTATTTTAAGGCTTAAAGGTAAGCCTTTTGCTATGTTAGATATAGAAGAAATTTATGAAATTGATCCTGAAGAATTAGCAAATAGAACCTTTGGTTCTCCAGAGACCAATCCAGAGGTTGTGAGGGAAAAGTTTGACGATAAGCATCCTGGGTGGGTAATTTATAGATCTTACAATCCTATTATTCTTGCTGGAAAATATACTATAATCAATGAGCCTATTTTTAAGCCACCTTTTGATAGATTTTGGCTTCCTCCAAGGAAGTGTAGAGAAATTATGGAGCAAAGAGGGTGGAGAACAGTTATAGCGCATCAGACAAGAAATGTACCTCATGTTGGACACGAATTTCTTATGAAAAATGCTGCTTATACTGGAGATGTGGAACCTTGTCATGGTATTTTAGTTAATGCAATTATTGGGGTTAAGAGAAGAGGCGATTATCCTGATGAGGCTATATTGGAAGCTCATGAGATGGTTCACAAGGCTGGATATATTAAACCCGAAAGGCATATGGTTACTTTTACTCTCTGGGACATGAGATATGGTAATCCTCTTGAGAGCTTGTTACATGGAATAATTCGTCAGAATATGGGATGCACTCATCATATGTTTGGTCGTGACCATGCAGCAGTGGGTGAGTATTATGATTCTTACGCTACACAAATTCTTTGGTTAAAGGGAATACCAAGTTATGGCTTTGATAAGCCTATAAATGAAGTTGAGGGTGGGCTTTTAATTAGACCACAGAACATGAGAGAGTTCTGGTATTGTCCAGTATGTAAGGAGATGGCTTATAGTGAAAACTGCAATCACATCAAGGAAAAGGAAAAGCTTTCTGGAAGTTTAATTAGAGGACTTGTTGCTGAAGGTGTTCAGCCTCCAACAGTAATTATGAGACCTGAGGTATTTAAAGTGATTGTGAAGTGGTGGAAAAAGTTTGGATATCCCTTTGTTAATGAGAAATATGTACAGCGGAAAGAAGAAGAACTTGAGGTTGATCTTCCCGATCTTGAGTAATTAAGAAAATATAAAGGAGGTGAAAAGATGGAATACATACTTGAGGTATTTTTAGATGACTACAGATTAAGCAAGATTAAAGGGACTCCTGTTGAAAATCAAATTGAGACAGTATTTGGAGGTGAGTTAAAGGTTTTGAGGGTAAAGGTGGGTGAAGAGGTTAAGAATGAGGTATTAAAGGCATTTGAAACTGCTCGTATTGATTCTCGTGCTTGTATAACTGACACTCCAGTTGCTTTTAGAAGGGCTTTATTTGAAGAGATTGCCAATCAAAAAAGTTTAGGAGAGGAAGTGGTTAAAGCAATTTTAGCTAAAATTGATGAAATTAAAAAAGCAGCTGCTAAAGAGGCTGAGTATTTACCACCTCCTGATATTGATACCTCTGATATAGAATAATTTGTTAAAAAATTAAAAAAAGGGATAAAAAATACAAAAAGGAGAGAAATAAAAGGCTTTAATTAAAAATAAAAGCCTTTAAAAAGGTTTGACTTGGTAAATTTTGAAAATATAATAAAAATTAGAAAAAAACCATAAAAGGAGGTTGGCTATGCCAAGCTATGTAAACCCTGAAAAGTGTGACGGTTGCAAAGGTGGAGACAAAACAGTGTGTATGTACATTTGTCCCAATGACCTTATGATTCTTGATCCAGAAGCTATGAAGGCTTACAATCAGGAACCAGATCAGTGTTGGGAGTGTTACAGCTGTGTAAAGAGCTGTCCTCAGGGAGCTATTTCTATAAGACATTATGCAGATTTTGCTCCTCTTAAAGGAACTTGTCAGCCTATGCGTGGAACAACTGACATCATGTGGACCATTAAATTTAGAAATGGTGTTGTTTTGAGATTTAAGTATCCTACAAGAACTACACCTGAGGGTTCTGCAGATCCTGATCTTGGCAAACCTGATCCTGATCCAGCTTTAATTGGAAACAATCAGCTTTTTACTGAAGCTGCTGAAGGAAAAGAAGTTGCAAAACCTGAAGCAGTTCTTAACAAGAAGTTTGAAGTTGGAGCCCTTGGTAAAACTTTAAAAATTAAAACAGCCTAAAAATTTGAAAAAAATTTAAAAGGAGGTGGCACTATGCCTAAGATTTGGTTTTATAATTCAGGTTTAGCCTGTGCAGAACCTGAAATTGTAGAAAAAGAAACAGATATTTTAATAGTTGGTGGTGGAATGGCAGCTTGTGGAGCTGCGGTTGAGGCTGTAAAGTGGGCAAGACCTCACGGATTGAGAATTATTCTTTGTGATAAGGCTGCTATGGAAAGATCTGGTGCAGTTGCTATGGGTCTTTCTGCTATTAACACCTATATTGGGGAGAACAAACCTGATGACTATGTGAGAATGGTTCGTTGTGACCTAATGGGAATTGTTCGTGAAGATCTTGTTTTTGATGTAGGTCGTCATGTTGATGATACAGTTCATTGTTTTGAGGAATGGGGTCTTCCTATTTGGAAAAAAGACCCTGCAACAGGAAAAACCTTAGATGGAGCTGAGGCAAAGGCAAAAGGATTAACTTTAAAGGGTGGTGCTCAGCCTGTTCGTTCTGGTCGTTGGCAGATAATGATTAATGGAGAATCTTACAAGGTGATTGTTGCTGAAGCAGCCAAAAATGCTCTTACTAAATATGACAAGGCTGAAATAATTGAAAGATGTTTTATTGTAAGACCACTTCTTGATGCAAATGAACCCAATCGTTGTGCCGGAGCAGTTGGATTTTCTGTAAGAGAAAATAAGATCTTTATTATTAAAGCCAATGCGACCTTACTTGCTACTGGTGGAGCAGTAAATATATTCCGTCCAAGATCTATTGGTGAAGGAAAAGGACGCGCTTGGTATCCTGTATGGAACCCTGGAACAGGATATGCAATGTGCGCTCAGACTGGAGCCAAACTTGTTCTTATGGAAAATAGATTTATACCTGCTCGTTTTAAGGATGGTTACGGACCAGTTGGAGCATGGTTCTTGCTCTTTAAAGCAAGAGCAACAAATGCGTTTGGTGAAGATTATGTAGCAAAACATAAAGATGAGTTAAAGAAGTTTGCTCCTTATGGTGAAGCATCTCATATTGGAACTTGTTTAAGAAACCATGCGATGCTTATTGAAATGGAAGCTGGTCGCGGACCAATTTATATGCATACTGAATGGGCTCTTCAGGAAGCAGCAAAAACAATGGACAAGAAAGAATTTAAACACCTTGTTGCTGAAGCTTGGGAAGACTTTTTAGATATGTGTGTAACTCAGGCTGGACTTTGGGCATGCTTGAATATTGAACCTGAAAAATCACCCTCAGAAATTATGCCTACTGAGCCATATTTACTTGGTAGCCATGCTGGTTGTGCTGGTGCTTGGGTATGTGGACCTGATGAAGATTGGGTTCCTGAAGAATATAAAGCTCCTTGGAGAGAGATCGGGCTTTATAACAGAATGACCACAGTTAAGGGACTTTTCTGTGCTGGAGATACTGTAGGAGCATCTGGACATAAATTCTCCTCTGGTTCTCATGTAGAGGGTAGAATTGCTGCAAAAGCTATGGTAAAATTCTGTCTTGATCACAAAGATTACAAGCCTGCAATTAAAGAAACTCCTGAAGAATTAAAGAAAGAGATTTATGGTCCTTGGTATAGATTTGAAGAATTCAAGAACGCATCTACTCATTATGAAATTAATCCCAATTATCTACTTCCTCGTCACATTCAGGATAGACTTATGAAACTTATGGATGAATATGTAGCTGGTTGTTCTACATTTTATAAGACCAACAAAGTAATGCTTGAAAGAGGACTTGAACTTATTAAAATGTTGAAAGAGGATATGGAGCTTGCTGCTGCAAGAGACCTTCATGAACTTATGAGAGCTTGGGAGAATAGACATCGTGTATGGACAGCAGAGGCTCACCTCTTACACATTCTTTTCCGTGAAGAGACCCGTTATCCTGGATACTTCTATAGAACAGATTTTCCAAACCTTGATGATGCAAACTGGAGATGTTTCACTATTTCAAGATGGGATCCTGAAACTAAGGAGTGGACTTTAGAGACATATCCTTATGTCCAGATTATTCCTGATCCGCTTGGACCGTAAAAGTTAAGTTAGGATAAAAAAAGGGGGGACACAATTTGTCCCCCTTTTTTATTTTTTTTCAGAATAAAACCTCTTTTTAGAAAAGAGGTTTTATTCTGAAAAAGTGTTAAGAGGGGGTATAAAATGGGCAAACCCATATTAGTTGTTGGGGGAGGGATAAGTGGTATAACGGCAGCTGTTGAAGCTGCTGAGGTTGGAGCCGAAGTAATCTTAGTTGAAAAAGAACCAAGTTTAGGAGGGAGAGTTGCTCAATTAAGATATTATTTTCCTAAGCTCTGTCCTCCTACTTGTGGGCTTGAAATTAATTATAGAAGAATTAAAACAAATCCAAGAATAAAAGTTTATACAATGGCGGAAGTTACTGAAATCTCTGGTGAACCAGGTAATTATAAGGTAAAGGTTAGAGTTAAGCCCCGTTATGTAAATGACAATTGTACAGCTTGTGGTGAGTGTGAGAAGGTGTGTGAAGGTGAAAGAATAAGTGAATTTGATTTTGGTTTAAGAAAGACAAAAGCAATTTACTTACCATATCCTATGGCTTTTCCTCTTAAGTATGTTCTTGACAAATCCGCTTTAGCAGAAGGGGATTTAGAGAGAATAATGTCAGCCTGTAAGTATAATGCAATAGATCCTGATATGAAGGAAGAAAATTTAGAATTTGAAGTAGGAGCTATTATATGGGCAACGGGTTGGAAGCCCTATGATGCTACAAAACTTGACAATCTGGGTTACGGAAAATTTGAAAATGTAATTACCAATATGCAGATGGAAAGACTTGCCTCACCCTGGGGACCAACTGAAGGAAAGATACTAAGACCATCTGATAAGACTCCACCCAAGAAAGTGGCTTTTGTTCAATGTGCTGGTTCTCGTGATGAGAATCATTTGCCTTATTGTTCTTACATATGTTGCTTGGCTTCACTTAAACACAGTTGGTATTTAGCAGAACAAGATCCTGAAGCAGAGTCATTTATTTTCTATATAGATTTAAGAACCCCAGGAAAATATGAAAAATTTTATAAAAGAGTGGAAAAGGAGGCAAGAATCCATCTTATAAAAGGAAAGGTAGCTAAGGTTGAGGAGGATCCTGAAACTAAGGATTTAATAGTAACAGCAGAGGATGTGCTTTCAGGTAAAAAGATAAAAGAAAAAGTAAATATGGTTGTTCTTGCCCTTGGTATGCAGCCAAGTATAGCAGGAATGAATATTAAAGGGTTAAAAATAGATGAGAATGGCTTTGTTGTTTCTGAAAATGGAATAATTGCTTGTGGTTGTGCCAAAATGCCACTTGATGTCATGACCTCTAATGAAACGGCAACAGGTGCAGCTTTAAAAGCTATTCAAACTATATTAAGGGGGTAAAAAATGGAAAAAATAGGTGTATTTATATGCACTTCCTGTGATATTGGTAAACGTTTAGATATTGCCGAACTTGAAAATGCTGCTCGTGAGCAAGGAGCAGTTGCTTGCTATAGTAAAGAATTTTTATGTTCTAAGGAAGGAAAAGCTTTTATAGAGGAAAAAATCAAGCAAGACGGGCTTGATGCAGTTTGTATTTGTGCTTGTTCTCCGAGAGTGAATTATGATGTATTTGAATTTGAAAATGTAGCTGTAGAGAGAGTAAATTTAAGAGAGGGAATTGTTTGGAGTAGATTTCCAGTAGGAGAGGGTGGAGAAATTTTAGAAGACACTACACAGTATGTAGAAGGGGTTTCTTTTAAGGATGAGCTTATGGCTCTTGCTAAGGACTATGTAAGAATGGGGGTTGCAAAACTCCAGGTTTATAAGTTTCCAGAGCCATTTAAGCCAGAGGAAGAGATTTCTAAAACTATACTTGTTATTGGTGGAGGAGTTGCAGGGTTAACTGCAGCACTTGAAGCTGCAAGTGCTGGTTATGAAGTTGTTCTTGTTGAAAAGGAAAAGGAACTTGGTGGATTTGTAGCCAAGATGAAGGCTCATTGTGAGGTTACTCATCCATTTAAAAATCTCGTTCCCCCTATTGTAAATGATCTTATTCCCAAGGTTGAGAATAATGAAAAGATAAAAGTTTATAAAGGAGCAACTGTAACAAGTATTTCAGGGATGCCAGGTTTATTCAGGGTAAAAATTAATGTAGGTGGCAAGGAAGAAGAGGTTAAAATTGGAGCTGTTGTTTTGGCAGCAGGTTTTAAGCCTTATGATGCAAGTAAGCTTACCGAGTTTGGGTATGGAAATATTAAAAATGTGGTTACTAATGTTCAGTTTGAAGAAATGGCAAAAAATGGAAAATTGGTAAGACCCTCTGATGGAGCACCTATTAAGAGCGTTCTTTTTATCCAGTGTGCAGGACAGAGAGATGAGAATCATTTAGCTTATTGTTCTTCCTATTGTTGTTTAGCTTCTCTTAAGCAGGCAAAGTATGTGAGAGAGGCAGATCCCTCAGCAAAGGCTTATATTGTTTACGATCATATGAGAACTATGGGGATTTATGAAAACTTTTATAAAACTTTACAGGATGATCCAGGAATATTTTTAACTAAAGGTAGGGTAGTTGAGGTTTCTGAGGGGGAAGATGGTAAGGTAAAGGTTGTAGTTGAAGAAACTTTACTTGGAGAGACATTAGAGATAAATGTAGATCTTGTTATCCTTGCTATAGGGATGGTTCCTGTTACAGCTGAAGAACCTGTTCTTAATTTAGAGTATAGACAAGGACCGGGGTTACCACCTGATGAACTTGAACTTCATTATGGTTATGCAGATTCTAATTATATTTGTTTCCCTTATGAAACTAGAAGAACGGGAATATATGCAGCTGGTGCGATTCATCAGCCTATGACCATTGCCCAGGCAATTGAGGATGCTCGTGGGGCAGCTCTCAAGGCAATTCAGTGTCTTGTTGCTATTGAAGAAGGGCATGCAGTTCATCCAAGAACTTGGGATTTTGCTTATCCAGAGTTTGATCTTAAAATGTGCACTCAGTGTAAGAGATGCACAGAGGAATGTCCATTTGGTGCTTTGAATGAGGATGAGAAAGGCAATCCATTGCCCAATATCACAAGATGTCGTCGTTGTGGAACCTGTTTTGGTGCTTGTCCACAGAGAATTATTAACTTTAAGGATTACTCTATTGAAATGGTAGCAAATATGATAAAGGCAACTGAAATGCCAGAACAGGGATATGGGCTTTACAGACTTATGGCTTTTGTTTGTGAAAATGACGCCTTACCTGCACTTGATATGGCAGCTTATCAAAGAAAGCCACTTCCTGTTACTTTCAGAATAATTCCTGTGAGATGTCTTGGAGCAGTAAATGTTTCTTTTGTAAAGGATGCTATGAGTAAAGGATATGACGGTATTCTACTATTAGGTTGTAAATATGGTGAAAATTATCAATGTCACTTTATTAAAGGAAGTGAGCTTTCTAACAGGCGTATGGAAAATGTAGCTGAAACATTACAACAGCTTGCTTTAGAACCTGAGAGGGTTACTTTGCATACTGTTTCTATTGATGAAGTAGATGAGGCAGTTAAAAAGATGAAAGAATTTGATGAAGAAATAAAAGGATTTGATGAGAATCCATTTAAAGGTTGGTAAAGGAGGGAACCTATGGGTAATGAAATTATAAAAGTGGAAGGAGATTTAACTGCTATAAAGGAGATACAAGCTATAGGTGGTGATACGGTTAAAAAATGTTATCAATGTGCTACATGTTCTACAGTTTGTCCTTTATCTCCTGATAACGCACCTTTTCCAAGAAAACAGATGATCTTAGCTCAATGGGGTTTTAAGGAGAAGTTACTTAATGATCCAGCTATTTGGTTGTGTCATCAATGTGGGGATTGTAGTAAGTATTGTCCAAGAGGAGCCAATCCTGGCGATGTATTGGCAGCTTTAAGACTTTTAGTAATAAAAGAAGCGACACCTTTCAAGTTTTTACACACCTTTTATAGTAAAGCTTGGGGATTTCCTATACTTGTAGTTATAGCTCTTTTCTTTATTTTAATCGCTACCTTTGCAACTTTTGGAGGAATTCCTAACTTTTTTGATGCTGAGTCATTTCCTTATGGCGGTCCTACATATGAGATATGGTTTTTACATCTCCCAGCAAGAGTTTTAATGATAGATGTGATATTTTTACCCTTGGCTGCCTTTGTTATAATTATTCTTTTTTCAGCTATTAATAAAATGTGGAATGCCTATGTAGAGACTTATAAAATTCCTCAGGCTTATAGATATGGATTTTGGACTATTTTAAAAACCTATTTTATACCTGCCATTGCTGAAATTTTAAATCATACGAGATTTGAGCAGTGTGAAGCTAATAAATGGAGAGCCACTCCTCACAAACTTCTCCTTTGGGCATTTATTATTTTGGCTTTAACTACAGCTATTGTATTTGTTATGGCTGACATTTTAGGATTCCATACTCCTTGGAATCCAATTTTTCATCCTGTAAAATGGTTAGGGAACATAGGTGGTCTTTTATTACTTTATGGGATTATAAGCATAATTTTAGGAAGATCTCAAGCCGAGAGAGAAAAAAGTTTAAGAACGAGTTATCCTGATAGCTTTTTAGTCTATTTGATTTTACTTATAGGTTTAACTGGATTTGGAATTGAAATTTTTCGTAGTATACCAGGTATAAGGTCTTTAACTTCTATAATTTATCTTTCTCATTTAGTATTTGTGTTTATATTATTTTTAGGAGTTGTTTATTCCAAATTTGCTCATCTTGCTTTTAGAACAACAGCGATTGTATTTGATTTATACTTTAAAGATGTGAGTCAGAAAATGTCTTAATGTTCATTTAAGTTTCTCTTGACAAAATTTTAATTTAAGTTAATTTTATAGTGAAATTAGGAGGGGTACCCGAGTGGCCAAAGGGGCCGGGCTGTAAACCCGGTGGCTTTCGCCTTCGGAGGTTCAAATCCTCCCCCCTCCATTTTTAAATTTTAAATAATGCGGGCGTAGCTCAATGGTAGAGCATCAGCCTTCCAAGCTGAGGGTTGCGGGTTCGAGTCCCGTCGCCCGCTTTTTAAAAATGATTAAGAAGCCCACGTAGCTCAGGAGGTAGAGCACTTCCTTGGTAAGGAAGTGGTCACCGGTTCGAGTCCGGTCGTGGGCTTTTTTAAAATTAAATTGTAAAAACATAGGAGGAAGGGGAGATGGCAAAGGCTAAATTTGAGAGGAAAAAGCCTCATGTGAATGTAGGGACGATAGGGCATATTGATCATGGGAAGACTACGCTGACGAGTGCGATAACGAGGGTGTTATCAACGAAGGAGTTAGCAAGGTGGGTTCCTTTTGAGGAGATAGACAAGGCACCTGAGGAGAAGGCAAGGGGTATAACGATACAGCTTGCGCATATTGAGTATGAGAGTGAGAAGAGGCATTATGCGCATATAGATTGTCCTGGACATGCGGACTACATTAAGAACATGATAACAGGGGCTGCGCAGATGGATGGTGCTATACTTGTTGTTGCGGCAACTGATGGACCTATGCCTCAGACGAGGGAGCATGTGCTTTTGGCAAGGCAGGTTAATGTGCCGGCGATAGTTGTATTTATGAATAAGATAGACATGGTAGATGATCCTGAGTTACTTGATCTTGTTGAGCTTGAGGTTAGGGAGTTATTGACGAAGTATGGATTTCCTGGAGATGAGGTGCCGGTTATTAGGGGTAGTGCATTGAAGGCACTTGAGTGTGGGTGTGGGAAGGAGGAATGTCAGTGGTGCGGACCGATATGGCAGTTAGTTAAGGCTATGGATGAGTACATACCTGAGCCTGTGAGGGATATAGACAAGCCATTTTTGATGCCGATAGAGGATGTATTTAGTATAAGTGGTAGAGGGACTGTTGTAACTGGGAAGGTAGAGAGGGGAGTACTTAAGCCTGGGGATGAGGTTGAGGTAGTTGGGTTAAGGCCTACGATAAAGACGGTAGCGACAAGTATTGAGATGTTTAGGAAGATACTTGATGAGGCGTTACCTGGTGATAATATAGGGATACTTTTGAGGGGAGTGGGTAAGGATGATGTGGAGAGGGGTCAGGTTGTAGCGAAGCCTGGTAGTATAAAGCCGCATACTAAGTTTAAGGCTGAGGTATATGTGTTGAAGAAGGAGGAGGGTGGGAGGCATACACCGTTTTTTAGTGGGTATAGACCGCAGTTTTATTTTAGGACGACAGATGTTACGGGGGTAGTGAAGTTACCTGATGGGGTTGAGATGGTTATGCCTGGGGATAATGTTGAGTTAGAGGTTGAGTTAATAAAGCCTGTTGCATTGGAGGAGGGGTTGAGATTTGCGATAAGAGAGGGAGGGAGAACAGTTGGAGCTGGAGTTGTTACAAAAATATTAGAATAAAGGGGTTTAGGTTATGGCTAAAAAAGGAGAAGCAAGAGTAATAATCCATCTTCAGTGTACTGAATGCAAGAGAATAAATTATACAACAACAAAAAATAGGCGTAATACTCCTGATAGATTAGAGTTAAGAAAATATTGTCCTTGGGAAAGAAAGCATACGATTCACAGAGAGGTTAAAAAGTAAGGCAGGCCAGTAGCTCAACCTGGCAGAGCATCGGACTCCAAATCCGAAGGTTGGGGGTTCAAATCCCTCCTGGCCTGCCATTTAATAATTTAGAGAAATTAAAAAAATGAGACAAAAAGAGCTTAAAAATAAATCTCTTAAAGAAAGGGAAGAAAATTTAATAGAAAAGGGTGTAAAATTTTTAAAAGAGGTTAAAATAGAAGCAAAAAAAATTACTTGGCCTCAGAAGAAACAGGTTGTTATTAGTGCTTTTATGATTATGTTTTTAAGTATGCTTATAGGGGGATATTTAGGAATTCTTGATGTAATTTACAATGTGTTAATTTCATTTTTGGTGAGGTAATGAACAAGGCTTGGTATTCTGTGCAAGTTTGGGCAGGTTTAGAAGAAGAAGTAAAAGAACATGTGGAAAGGTTGTTTGAAGAAAAGGGAGTAAGAGAAAAAATAGAAAAGATTTTTGTTCCACCTCCAAAGGAAATAGAAGTGGTTTTTTCTCCAGAAAAGCAGATAACTCAGAAATTTTATTCTGGTTATTTTTTGATTTACGGAGAGCTTGATGAAACACTCAAAGAAGAGATTAAGAAGATAAAAGGCGTTATTGATGTAGTAGGAGGGGACAAAATTTATGTTTTTAGAACAGAAGAGGTTGATAAACTTATTTCTCAACTTGGTGTAGAAGAAATTAAGCCTAAGCTAAGATATCAATTTATGCCAGGAGATAAGGTTAGAGTTATAGAAGGACCGTTTGCTAATTTTATAGGAGTAGTTGATGAAGTGAAGCCTGAGAAAGGTAAAGTAAGGGTGTTAGTGAGTATTTTCGGTAGAGAAACTCCTGTTGAAATAGAATTTGCTTATTTACAGAAGATTTAAGGAGGTAGAAAGACCTATGGCTAAAAAGGTAATAGCTCAGGTAAAATTACAGCTTCCAGCAGGTCAGGCAACTCCGGCACCACCAGTTGGTCCTGCTCTGGGTCAGCATGGTGTTAATATAATGGAATTTGTAAAGGCTTTTAATGAGAAAACTCGCAATCAAGAAGGAATGATTATACCTGTAGTAATTACTATTTATGCAGACAGATCTTTCACCTTTGAGCTTAAAACCCCTCCAGCATCTGTTCTTTTAAAAAAGGCAGCAGGTATTGAGGTAGGAGCCCATAATCCAAAAAAAGAGATAGTTGGAAGAATAACGAGAAAACAGTTAGAAGAAATTGCAAAGATGAAAATGCAGGATCTTACAGCTTCATCCTTAGAGGCAGCAATGAGAATTATAGAAGGAACAGCTAAAAGTATGGGAATTGAAATTGTAGATTAAAAAAGAGGTGAATGAAATGGCAAGAAGAGGTAAAAAATACAGATCCGCTTTAGCAAAGGTTGACAGAACTAAAAGATATACTTTTGAAGAAGCGGTAAAGTTAGCTTTAGAGACTTCGTATGCGAAGTTTGATGAAACAGTTGAGGTAGCAGTTAATTTAGGAGTAGATCCTCGTCATGCAGATCAGATGGTAAGGGGATCTGTAGTTCTTCCTCACGGGATAGGAAAATCAGTTAGAGTGCTTGTTTTTGCTAAAGGTGAAAAGGCTAAAGAGGCTATAGAAGCAGGAGCTGATTATGTAGGAGATGAAGATTTAATTAAAAAGATTCAAGATGGCTGGTTAGAATTTGACAAAGCTGTGGCGACTCCTGATATGATGCCAGCTGTTAGCAAACTTGGTAAGATATTAGGACCTCGTGGACTTATGCCAAGCACAAAGACAGGAACGGTTACTTTTGATATAGCCAAAGCAGTAAGGGACATTAAGGCTGGTAAGGTAGATTTTAAAGTGGACAGAGCAGGGGTAGTGCATGCTCCTGTTGGAAAAGTATCTTTTGGAGAAAAGAAGATATTAGAAAATTTGGCTGCTTTTTTTGATGCACTTATAAAGGCAAAGCCTCCTGCAGCTAAAGGACAATATATAAGAGGAATTACTATTTCTACTACAATGGGACCTGGTATAAAAGTGGATCCTAACGATGTGAGAAATTTAATACATAAATACTCGGGAGATTAAGAAATTTAATTTATTAGTAAGCCCCTTGAGAATCCCTCAGAGGTAAGGGTTGCTCTTGGGGCCTAAGACAAGTAGGTGCCTTGAGGCTTAAATGGGAAAAGCTTTTCCCAGCCTACTTAGAGGCGAAAGGGTACCCTTTCAGAAAGAAAACTAAATGATATTTAAGGAGGTTAGCCTTGCTTACCCGAGCAAAGAAAGCGGAGATTGTTAAAAGTTTAAGAGAAAAATTTATGAATTCAGAGGGCATATTTGTAACTTCATTTAAAGGATTTACAGCAGCTGAGAGTAATGAAATTAGGAAACTTATAAGAGAAAAAGGAGGAGAATTTAAAGTTGTTAAAAATACTTTAATAAGATTAGCCTCTAAGGACACACCTGCTCAACCTGTAAATGACTATATTGAGGGACCTACAGCCCTTGTTATTGCTTATCAAGATCCAGTTGAGATAGCAAAGGTATTAAATAAATTTATAAAAGATCATCCATCTTTAAAATTAAGAGGATTTGTTATAAAGGGTAAGGGATTTGAGGGAGAAGCTATAGAAGAATTGGTGAAGTTGCCTCCCAGGGAAGTATTACTTTCTCAGGTTTTGGGAACACTTCAAGCGCCAATTGCTAATTTTATTGGGGTACTCTCAGCTATTATTAGAAACTTTCTTTATGTTCTTAAGGCAATTGAAGAAAAAAAGGCTAAAGGAGAATAAAAAATAACTTAAAAGGAGGGATAGGAAATGGCAGTAACTAAGGAAGAAGTAATTGAATTTATTGCTAACATGAGTGTTTTAGAGTTGTCTCAATTTATTAAGGAGTTAGAGGAAAAGTTTGGAGTTACTGCAGCAGCTCCAGTTGCAACATTTGCAGCAGTTGCACCTCAAGCAGCAGCTGCAGCAGAAGCTGCACCAGCAGAAGAAAAGACAGAATTTGATGTTATACTTGCTGATGTTGGCTCTAATAAAATTAATGTTATAAAGGTAGTAAGAGAAATTACGGGATTGGGATTGAAAGAGGCTAAAGAATTGGTAGAGAGTGCTCCTAAACCTGTTAAAACTGGAGTTTCTAAGGGAGAAGCAGAAGAAATTAAGAAAAAGTTAGAAGAAGCAGGGGCAAAGGTAGAGATCAAATAACTTGCTTATTAAAAAATTTTTTAAAAACTTTGCAATTAAAAGGGTTTCCTCTTATGAAAAAGGGGAAACCCTGTTCAAATTTTTAGAAAAGAGAAATTTATAAGGGAGGGGATTCTTAATATGTCTTATATTAATCAAAAACCAAAAATAAGAAAAAATTTTGTAAAGGTTAAACAAATTCAAGATTTACCTGACCTTTTAAAAATTCCGAAGGAATCCTATCATAATTTCTTGCAAGCTAATACCCCTCCAGATATGAGAAAAGATGTTGGGATTCACAGATGTTTTAAAACTGTATTTCCTATAAAGGATTATTCAGATATAGCAGTTTTAGAATATTTAGATTATAAGATACTACCTCCAGAATACACTCCTGATGAAGCTAAAGAAAAGGGATTAACCTATGAAGCTCCGATGAAATTGAGGGTTCGTTTAGTTACCTATGAGGTAGAAGGAGAAACAGGAGTAAAAAATATAAAAGATATAAAAGAGCAGGAAATTTATTTTGGTGGAATTCCTTTAATGACAGAAGATGGAAAATTTATTATTAATGGAACAGAAAGAGCAGTAGTTAATCAACTTCAAAGATCTCCCGGAGTAATTTTTGAAAAAGATAAAACTCATGCTAAAGCTGGAAGATTAACTTATATTGGGAGAGTTATTCCTGTTAAAGGTTCTTGGTTAGATTTTATATACGATTACAGAGGCAGATTCTTGGTAAGAATTGACAAGAGAAAAAACATTTCTGCTACGGTATTCTTAAGAGCTATGGGATTATCAGAGGAAGAGATTCTTTCACTGTTTTATCCCACTGAAAAATACAGAATTTTAGAAGACGGAGTGGAAAAGGAAATAGATTATGAACTTTTAGCAGGAAGTAAAGCTCCTATAGATATTGTTCATCCTGAAACAGGAGAAGTTTTGATTAAAAAGGGTAAGGTAATAAGTGCAGGAGTAATAAAAAAATTAAAACAAGCAGGAATAAAGAGTCTAAAATTTCCAGATGAGATGATTATTGGAAAGATAAGTGCTAAAGAGATTGTAGATAAAGAGACAGGAGAGGTATTAGTTGAAGCAAACGAAGAAATCACAGAAGAAAAACTCAAATTATTAAGAGAAAAAAAGATAGAAAAAATTGAAACAATTTTTGTGGACGCCCATCGTTATACTTCTTCTTTGAGGGATGCTTTAAAGGCTGATAAAGTAAAGACCAGAGAAGAAGCTTTGATAGAGATTTTCAGAAAAATGAAACCTTCAAGTCCTGTAACTCCAGAAGTAGCTTCTGCCTACTTTAGGTCTCTATTTTTTGATCAAACAACTTATGACTTATCAGAAATAGGAAGATACAAAATAAATTTAAGGCTTAATCTTGATATCCCTATTACTCAAAGAACATTAACTGTAGAGGATGTAATAGCCATATTAAAGGAACTTATTCGCTTAAGAGAGAATGAAGAAGAAGGAGATGATATAGATAGTTTGTCAAACAGAAGGGTAAGATCTGTAGGAGAATTGGTGGAAAATCAGTTTTTAATTGGTTTGATGAGAATGGAAAGGATTATTAAGGAAAAACTTCAACTTCAAGAGGTAGAAACTTTAACTCCTGCAGAGCTTATAAATAGTAAGCCAGTCATGGCAGCGGTGAAGGAATTTTTTGCTCAAGGTCAGCTTTCTCAGTTTATGGATCAAACCAATGTTCTTTCTATGCTTACTCATAAAAGAAGGCTTTCGGCTCTTGGACCAGGTGGTTTAACGAGAGAAAGGGCTGGTTTTGAAGTAAGAGATGTTCATCCCAGTCATTATGGAAGGATTTGTCCAATAGAAACTCCAGAAGGACCAAATATCGGATTAATAGTTTCTCCCACAACTTATGCCCAAGTAAATCCTTATGGCTTTTTGGAAACTCCTTATAGATTGGTGAGAAACGGGAAGGTTACCAATCAGGTTATATACTTAAATGCTGCTGAGGAAAAGGACTTGATAATTGCTCAGTCAACCATAAGAATTGACAAGGAAGGAAATATTTTGGATGAATATGTTCCAGCAAGGAAAAATGGAGAATTTATCATTGCTCATAGAGATGAAGTTGACTTAGTGGATTTATTTCCTGCTCAAATAGTAAGTGTTTCAAGTTCACTTATTCCTTTCTTAGAACATGATGATGCTAATAGAGCACTTATGGGTTCCAATATGCAAAGACAGGCTGTGCCTCTTATTGTACCAAAAGCACCCCTTATTGGTACTGGAATGGAAAGGTCAATTGCTTTAAATTCTGGATTTCTTTTAATAGCAGAAAAAGATGGAGTTGTTGAAGATGTTGATAGCACAAGAATTGTCGTAAGATATGATGAAGAGGGTAGTGGATTACCTGAGGTAAAAGTTTATGAACTTGTTAAATGGAAAAAATCCAATCAAAATACTACTTTTAATCAAAGACCAATTGTAAGACCTGGTCAAAGAGTAAAAAAAGGAGATATTTTAGCAGATGGTCCCTCTATAGACCATGGAGAGCTTGCTCTTGGTAAGGATGTTCTTGTAGCCTTTATGCCTTGGAGAGGATATAATTTTGAGGATTCCATTATAATTTCAGAAAGACTTGTAAGAGATGATGTGTTCACTTCTATCCATATAGAGGAATTTGAATGTATAGCAAGAGAAACTAAGTTAGGTAGAGAAGAAATAACAAGAGATATTCCTGGTGTAGGAGAAGAGTTGATTGCTAATTTAGACGAAAGCGGGATTATAAAAATAGGAAGTTATGTGAGACCAGGAGACATTTTAGTGGGTAAAGTTACTCCTAAAGGAGAAACTACCCTTACTCCTGAGGAAAAGCTTCTGAGAGCCATTTTTGGAGAAAAGGCAAAAGATGTAAAAGATACATCGTTAAGAGTTCCTGCAGGAATTGAAGGGATTGTTATAGATACAAAGGTTCTTACCAGAAAAGGATTGGAAAAAGATATAAGAGCCAAACAAAAGGAAGATGAAGCAATAGCTAAGTTATTGAGAAATCAGGCAGATATATTGGAAGTTCTTAAAAGAAGTCTTATAACTAAACTTTCTAAAATTTTAGAGGGAGAAAAAGCAGTAAAAGATTTGGAGAAAGAAGGAGAAGTATATATTAAAAAGAAAGAGGTTTTTACTTTTGAACTCCTTGATTCAATCCCTGCTTCCCTGCTTTTAAAATTAAAGGATGTTGTTCCTCCTTCTAAAAAAGAAATAGTTTCAGAGCTTTTAGATATATATGAGAAAAAGAGAAAAGAAATTATTGAAGAATATGAAGCTAAGATAAACAAAATTAAGAGAGGAGACGAGCTTCCTCCAGGGGTTTTAAAGATTGTAAAAGTATATGTGGCTATGAAAAGAAAGCTTCAACCAGGGGATAAAATGGCAGGAAGACACGGAAATAAGGGAGTTATATCTAAAGTTGTTCCTATAGAGGATATGCCCTATCTTCCTGATGGAACACCGGTAGATATGATTCTTTCTCCACTGGGAGTTCCTTCTCGTATGAACATAGGTCAACTTTTGGAAACCCATTTAGGTTGGGCTTGTAAGGAACTTGGTAAAAAACTTGCAAAACTTGCTGAAGAGTATCAAGTAGAAAGTGTAAAGAGTATTTTAAAAGAAATTTTTAATGAAGAAGAGTACGAAAGGTATGTGGAAGGAAAAAGTGACGAAGAGATAATAGAACTTGCCAAGGGATTTATTGATGGAATACCAGTTGCTACACCTGTTTTTGCCGGTGCTAAGGAAGAGGAAATTAAAAAATGGTTAAAACTTGCAGGTTTAAATCCAAGTGGGACAACTATTCTTTATAATGGTATGACAGGAGAACCTTTTAAAGAACCAGTTACAGTAGGTTATATGTATATGTTAAAGCTTCATCATCTTGTTGATGATAAAATTCATGCCCGTTCAACAGGTCCTTATTCTTTAATTACTCAGCAACCTCTTGGTGGGAAATCTCAATTTGGAGGTCAGAGACTTGGAGAAATGGAGGTTTGGGCAATTGAAGCTTATGGAGCAGCTTATACTCTTCATGAATTCCTTACTGTTAAAAGCGATGATGTAGAAGGTAGAGCAAAAATGTATGAAAAGTTGGTTAAAGGAAAGAACTTTTTAGAAGGAGGAATGCCTGAGAGTTTTAGAGTTTTAACAAAAGAATTGCAAGGGCTTTGTTTAGATATAGAATTAATAGAAGAATAAAAGGAGGTGTAGCTAAGAATGAAAGAACTCTTAGCTATTTTAGAAAAACCTAAGGATTTAATGAAAATCAGGGCTATAAAAATAGGTATAGCATCTCCAGAAAAGATAAGAGAATGGAGCTATGGAGAAGTGAAAAAACCTGAAACTATAAATTATAGAACTTTAAAACCCGAAAAAGACGGGCTCTTTTGTGCAAAGATTTTTGGTCCGGTAAGAGACTTTGAATGTATCTGCGGTAAATATAAGGGAAAGAAACACAGAGGGGTAATTTGTGAAAAATGTGGAGTTGAAGTTATTCAAAGCAAAGTAAGAAGGGAAAGGATGGGGCATATAGAACTTGCAGCCCCTGTTGCTCATATTTGGTATTTAAGAAGCATTCCAAGTAAAATAGGACTTCTTCTTAACATGACTCTTAAAGAAGTTGAATCTATTCTTTACTTAGAAAAATATGTGGTTATTGAAAGTGAGGTAGATGAATATCCTAAAGGGACTATTCTAACCGAGGATAAATATTATGCTTTAAAAGAAATGTATGGAGATAAAATTATTATTGATACAGGGGCTAAAGCTATATATGAATTGTTAAAGTCTTTAGATCTTGATAAGTTAATTCAAGAAATAACTGTAGAGATGCACTCTACCCAGAGTGAAGCAAGAAGAAAGAAATTAGGGAAAAGACTTCAGCTTGCGAGAGCTTTTAAAAATTCTGGGAATAAACCAGAGTGGATGATTCTTCAAGTTATACCAGTTATTCCACCTGAACTTAGACCTCTTGTTCCTTTAGAAGGTGGTAGATTTGCAACTTCGGATTTAAATGACCTTTATAGAAGAGTTATTAATCGTAATGTGAGACTTAAGAAACTTATAGATCTTGATGCTCCTGAGATAATTTTAAAAAATGAAAAGAGAATGCTTCAGGAAGCTGTGGATGCTCTTTTTGATAATGGAAGAAGGGGGCGTCCCGTAACAGGACCTAACAAGAGACCTCTTAAAAGTTTATCTGATGTTTTAAAAGGGAAACAAGGAAGATTTAGACAAAACCTACTTGGAAAAAGGGTAGACTTTTCTGGAAGATCGGTGATAGTTGCAGGTCCTGAGTTAAGAATGCATCAGTGTGGTCTTCCTAAAAAGATGGCTCTTGAACTTTTTAAACCTTACATATATGGATGGCTTGAAAAACACGGATATGCTACTCACATAAAAACAGCTAAAAGACTTGTAGAAGAAGAACATCCTGCTGTTTGGGATGCTTTAGAAGAAATCGTAAAAGAATACCCAGTAATGCTTAACCGAGCTCCTACACTTCATAGACTTGGAATACAAGCCTTTGAACCTGTGTTGATCGATACAAAAGCCATTCAACTCCATCCTTTGGTATGCGTTGCATATAATGCAGATTTTGACGGCGATCAGATGGCTGTTCACATTCCTCTTTCTGTAGAAGCTCAAGTTGAAAATAGAGTGTTGATTCTTTCTACTAATAATATCCTTCTTCCTGCTAATGGAATACCTATTGTATATCCCACTCAAGATATGGTTCTTGGTTTATTCTATATGACTTTAGAAAAACCTTTTGCCAAAGGAGAAGGTAAGATTTTTAAAGACAGAGATGAAGTTATTTTGGCTTATCAAACCGGGGCTGTAGATTTACAGGCAAGAATAAAAGTTAAAATGAACGGAAAAATGGTAGATACTACTGTGGGTAGAGTTATATTTTCTACTATAGTTCCAGAAGAGATTGATTTTGAAGAATATAATAAACCTCTGACTAAGAAAGAACTACAGAGATTAATTCATCTTTCTTATCACAAGGCTGGTATGAAAAAGACAGTAATTTTTGCTGATAAATTAAAAGATATGGGATTTTCTGAGGCTACAGAAGCAGCGCTTTCTATTTGCGTTGATTATTTAACCATACCTGAGAAAAAAGCAGAAATAATAGCTGAGGCTGAGAAAAAGATTGCAGAAATCTGGCAACAATATAGAGATGGACTTATTACTGAAAGCGAAAGGTATAATAAAGCAGTTGATATATGGGCTAATGCAACTGAAAGAGTTACAGAGGAAATGATAAAAGAAATGGAAACCAAGGAATACATCGGTCCTAATGGAGAGAAAGTTAAGGGTCCGAGTTTTAATCCTGTTTATATGATGGCTTTTTCTGGAGCACGTGGTTCTAAAGATCAGATCAGACAGCTTGCTGGTATGAGAGGTCTTATGGCTAAACCTTCTGGAGAAATTATAGAGACACCAATTAAAAGTAACTTTAGAGAGGGTCTTTCCGTGCTTGAGTATTTTGTTTCCACACACGGTGCTCGTAAAGGTCTTGCAGATACAGCTTTAAAAACTGCAAATGCAGGTTATTTAACTCGTAAATTAATAGATGTAGCTCAGGATTGTATGGTTACTGAAGAAGACTGCGGAACTATTGACGGTATAGAGATTGGACATTTAATTGAAGCTGGAGAAATTATAGAGCCTGTATGGGATAGAGTTCTCGGAAGGGTAGCTTTAGAAGATATAGTTGATCCTATAACCGGAGAAGTTATTGTTAGGGCAAATGAAGAAATAGATGAGGAAGCAGTTAAAAAAATAAGAGAAGCAGGTATTGAAAAGGTAAGTATTCGTTCAGTTCTTACTTGTGAAGCTAAATTCGGAGTTTGTAGAAAATGTTATGGAAGAGACTTGGCTACAGGAAGACTTGTAGAAATTGGTGAAGCTGTAGGAATTATTGCTGCACAATCTATTGGAGAACCTGGAACACAGCTTACTATGAGAACCTTCCACATAGGAGGTGCAGTTGGTAAAGCTTTAGAACAGAGTGAACACAGAGCACAATCTCAGGGTAAAGTAAGATTTATTAATCTTAGATTGGTAAGAAAGCAGGATGGAACATTGGTTGCTTTAAACAGACAAGGAGAAATAGCTATAGAGGGTCCGGATGGAAGAATTCTTGAAAAATATCCCGTTATTTATGGAGCAAAGATAAAGGTAGAGGAAGGGCAGGAAGTTAAACCAGGAGATTTATTAGTAGAATGGGATCCATATACGACTCCTATTATTGCTGAAATAGACGGAATAGTCAAGTTTGGAGACATTATAGCAGGGGTAACGGTAGATGAAAAAATAGACCCAACTACTGGAAGGGTTAGCATTGTAGTAAGGGATTATAAACTTACAGATTATCGTCCCCGCGTTTCTCTAAAAGATGAAAAGGGAAGGACAAAAGATTTACCTGATGGAAGAGGGAAGGCTCGTTATGAGCTTCCAGTTGGTGCTATTATAAGTGTTCAAGAAGGGGATTATATACATGCAGGAGATGTTATAGCAAGAATTCCAAGGGAAACCCTTAAAGCTAAAGACATTACAGGAGGTTTACCTAAGGTTACAGATCTTTTTGAGGCTCGTAAACCCAAAGAATATGCAATTATTAGTGAGATTGATGGTAAAGTGATTTTTGAAAAAGAGGTAAGAGGTAAAAAGAAGATAGTTGTTCAACCAGAAATAGGAGAGGCTCAAGAATATTATATTTCAAAGGGTAAACATATAGTGGTAAGAGAGGGAGATTTAGTAAAGGCAGGTGATCCATTAATAGAGGGTTCTCCCAATCCTCATGATATTTTAAAAGTAAAGGGAGTAAAAGGAGTTGCCAGATTTTTGGTTGAAGAAATCCAAGAAGTCTATAGATTGCAGGGAGTTAAAATAAACGATAAACACTTTGAAGTTATTGTAAGACAGATGCTTAAAAAGGTAAAGATTAAAGAAGCAGGAGATACTGATTTTATGATAGGTGAAATTGTAGATAGAGTAAAATTTGAGGAGGAAAATGAGAAGGTTCTTGCTCAAGGTGGAAAACCAGCAGTTGCTGAACCAGTTATTCTTGGAATTACAAAAGCAGCTTTACTTACTGATTCCTGGTTGTCTGCTGCCTCTTTCCAAGAAACAACTAGAGTTTTAACAGAAGCCTCAATCGCAGGTAAAGTTGATTACTTAAGGGGCTTGAAAGAAAATGTTATTATAGGAAGACTTATTCCTGCTGGCACAGGAAGAATCGTTTACGAAGAAAAAGGATGGGTATAAATGAATATGGGGGAGAATATCCCCCATACCTTATTTTTTTAGACCTAAACTCTGAATAAGATTTTGATACCTTTCAAAGTCAGTTCTTCTCAAATATCTTAAAAGGGCTCTTCTTTGACCTATAAGCTTCATTAAACCTCTTCTTGAATGGAAATCCTTTCGATGGATCTTAAGATGGTTTTCTAACTGTTTTATTCTTGCAGTTAAAAGGGCAATTTGAACTTCAGGAGAACCAGTATCATTAGGATGACGCCTGAAATTTTCAATAATTCGCTTTTTAATCTCAGGATCTAAAGGCATTTTTTCTACCTCCTACTTTATATTTAAGCTTAGGAAAGGAATACCCCTTTTCCCAAGCAGATTTAAAATCAATTATAATACATTTTTCAAAAATTACAAAAAAAATGAGTAGGTTTAATCTAAACTTTATTTAGAATTAAAAAATAATTAATTTTATTTAATATTTGACTTTCAGAACAAAATGTATATAATTTTTAAAGTTAAAATTCCAAAACCTTCTTATTTTTAAAATTTTCAAAAAATTTTCAAAAGAGGTGATAAATGAAGGATAAGATTAGTATAGTAATTCACACTCCCAGTGGAAAGGCACCTAAAATTATAAGTCTAAAAATTAAACACATAAAAATTTTTTCAGTTTTAATTCTTATTTTTTCTTTCTTTTCTTTAGTTTCTTATTTTTTAAATGCTTTTTTTGTTCAAAAATATTTAAGTTTGAGAGAAAAAGAAAAAAAGCTAAAAAATATTACTACGCTTAACAAAAAGTATCAAGAGGAGTTAATCAAATTTAAAAATAACTTATTAAAACTTGAAAACTATCTTATAGAAAGAGGGGTTATCAGAAAAAGTAAAAAAGGTCTTGGAGGTTTGAGTAAATTAAGGGTTGAAGAACTTTCAGATGAAGATTATTTAGATTTTTTGATTACCAAAAGTGAAGAGCTTTTTTATCAGTTAAAAATAACTCCTACTGGATTTCCAGTTAAGGGAAAGATAACATCAACTTTAGGATGGAGGAAAAATCCCTTTGGTAAAGGATATGAATACCATACGGGTGTTGATATTGAAGCTCCTTATGGAACTCCTGTTCATGCAACTGCTGAAGGAGTTGTAATGTTTGCAGGCTGGTATTCAGATTATGGAAAAGCAGTAATTATAAAACATCCCTCAGGTTATGAAACTCTTTACGCGCACCTTTCAAAAATAGAAGTTGAATCTGGAGAAAGGGTAAAGGCAGGAGAAATAATAGGATATGTTGGTTCTACAGGAAGAAGTACAGGACCCCATCTTCATTACGAGGTGCTCCTCAATTCCAAAAACTTAGATCCCTTAAAATTTATGGTTTGGGAATAAAATGATAAAGTTTTTTAATAAGAAAAAAGATCAAAAAGATTTAGAAGAAATTAGGACCTTTATATGTTCAGGTTGTTTTTTTGAGGGAAATATTACTATAGGGGATGGAATAACAAGAATTGACGGAGAGGTTCAGGGAAATATAAAAGGGGAAGGGGGTCTCCTTGTTGGAGAGAATGGAGTTATTAGAGGTGATGTAGAGGTCAAAAAATTGATGCTTTATGGACAAATTTTTGGAAATATTAAAGCTGAAGAGGTGGAATTATATTCTGGAAGTGTAGTAAAAGGAAACATAAAAACTAAGCTTATTTACATAGAAAGAGGAGCTTCAATAAATGGACTTTGTGAAACAGAATTTCAATAAAAGATAATTAATGGATCAAAAAGAATATATTTTTGATGTATCTCCTGAAGAGAAAGCTAAAAGGCTTGATATATTCATAAAGGAAAAAATTCCAGAATTAAGTAGAAGTAGAATTCAAGCCCTTATTAAAGAAGGATATGTATTAGTAAATTTTAAACCTTCCAAAGCAAGTTATAAAATTAAGGAAGGAGAAAAAATAAAGGTCATTATTCCTCCTGAGAAAGAAATTGAAATAAAACCAAAGGAGGTCCCCTTTGAAATCATTTATGAAGATGATGATGTCGCAGTTATAAATAAACCTGCAGGTATTGTAGTTCATCCAGCACCTGGACATTATAATGACACTTTAGTTCACGGTTTGCTTTTAAAGCTTAAAAATCTTTCTGGAATTGGAGGTAAAATAAGACCAGGAATAGTGCATCGGCTTGATAAAGATACTTCAGGAATTATGCTCATTGCTAAAAATGACTTTTCACATAGAAATCTTGTTTCAGCCTTTAAAGATAGATTGATTGAAAAAAAATACATAGCCCTTGTTTATGGTAAAATAGCAAAAAAGAAGGATAAAATTGAGACATTTATAGGAAGACATCCTGTTAACAGAAAAAAGATGGCAGTTTTAAAAGAAGGAAAACTTGCTATAACATTATATGAGGTTTTGGAAGTTTTTAATAAGGCTTCTTTAGTATTAGCTAAACCAATCACAGGAAGAACCCATCAGATAAGGGTTCATTTTTCTTATATAGGACATCCTGTTTTGGGAGATCCTGTTTATGGAGGACTAAAACATGATGTTTCCAAGCCTCCAAGACTTATGTTACATGCCTATGAAATTTCCTTTAAACACCCCAGAACTTTGGAAAAAATGACCTTTAGAGCGGAAATTCCTGAAGAATTTAAAAACTACATTGAAGTTTTAAGAGAAGAAAAATGAAAAAAATAGCCATCACAGGAAATCTTGCTACCGGTAAATCTACAGTTTTAAAAATTTTAAAAAATATGGGTTTTCCTACCTTTTCTTGTGATGAAGTTGTAAAAAAGCTTTATGAAGAGGAAGAGGTAAAGAAGAAAGTTTTAGAAATTTTTGGCAAGGAGGTTCTTGGACCTAACGGAGAACTTAATAGAAGGAAGATTTTAGAAAAGATTTTAGAAAACCAGAAATTAAAGAAAAGCTTAGAAAATCTCATTCATCCTTTGGTTAAGGAAAAACTTTTAAAATTTTTGGAGGAAAATAAAGAAAAGAAACTCGTTTTTCTTGAAGTTCCTCTTTTATTTGAGGTGGGGTGGGAAAGTCTATTTGATGAAATATGGGTAACAACCTGTTCTGAAAAAACTCAAAAAGAGAGAATCTTAAAAAAAGGTTTAGATATAGAAACAGGAGAAAAAATTTTAAAACATCAAAAACCTCTTAAAGAAAAAGAAAAAAAAGCACACAAAGTCATATTTACAGATAAAGATTTGGAGGAACTGGAAAAGGAAATTAAAGAAATGTTAAAGGAGTATTTAAAAGATTGATACCTTCTTGTGTATAACTATGAAACAAAAAAGAATCCCCCAATTTTTTTATTTTCAAGTCCTTCAAAAAAAGAGCTTCTTTTAAACTTGAAAGAGGTTCTCTTTCTATTGAGGAAATTCCTTTTTTATCTCCAATTATTACAGGTCCTATAATATAATATATTTCATCTACAAGGTTTTCTTCTATAAAGCTTCCGTGAACTTTTCCCCCTCCCTCAATAAGAAGAGAACAAATATTATTTTCATAACACTTTTCTAAAACAGCATTGAGGTCAATTTTCTCCCTCTTTAAGGGAAGTTTCCAAATTTCAACTCCTTTTTTAGCTAAAATTTTCTCCTTTTCAGAATTTACATTTTCTCCGCAAACTAAAATAGTTTTCTTTTTTTCGTCAACATTAAAAACCTTAAATTCAGGGCTTAAGTCTAAATTAGTATCAAGAATAATCCTTATTGGATTTTTCCCTTTGAAGAGCCTACAAGTTAATTCTGGATTATCTTTTAAAACTGTATTTTTTCCCACAACTATAGCATCACATATGTGTCTTAATTTATGAGCATATTTTCTTGCTTGTTCTCCTGTAATCCATTTGGAATCACCTGTAGAAACTGCTATTTTTCCATCAAGGCTTGAAGCAACTTTCATTATGACCCAGGGTCTTTTTCTTAAAATATGACTTAAAAAAAATCTGGTAAGAATTTTTACTTCCTTTTCAAGAACTCCTACTTCTACTCCAATTCCTTTTGATTTTAAATATTCTAAACCACCCTTAGCAATTGGATTAGGATCCCTTATTCCACATATAACTTTTGAGATTCCAGCCTCTAAAATCTTTTCTGTGCATGGAGGAGTTTTCCCGTAATGTGAACACGGTTCAAGAGTTACATAAAGTATAGCTCCTTTTGCCTTTTCTCCTGCTTTTTTAATAACCTCAACTTCTGCATGGGGATATCCAAACTTTCTATGATAGCCCTTAGCTATAATTTCGTAGTTTAAAGGATTTACAAGAACTGCTCCTACTGGTGGATTGGGAGAGGTCCACCCCAAACCTTTATATCCCTCTTTAATAGCAATTTTCATAAAAAATTCGTGAGAAGAACTTTTAAAATGCATAAAAGAAGATTACTTCTTCTTTGGTTTTAAGGCTGATATATAGAGTTGATTTTGAAGTTTAACCCAATCTATCTCTTTTGTTTCTTTTCCCGACTTTTGCTGTTTAGCAAGTTTAATCTTTTCAGCAATCTTATAATAATATTCACTTTCCTCAAGGTTAATAGGACCTTTTCTCATTTGACTTAGCTGGAAAATGAGAACGCTTAATTTTTTTACTTTCAGATAGGCATCTCCTGTTTCTTCATCAAGAAGCTCTTCAAGTTTTGCGATTTCTTTCTTTAACTCCACCTCTTTTGGCAAGAAACCTGCGTTTTTTAAGATCTTGTAAACTACTCTTAGGTCTTCTGGAACAAAGGGATCTTCCTTTAGTTCAATAGGCTTTCCTTTTAATTCTAAATTGTCAAAAAATCCCTCTTCCATTGCTCTTCTTATTCTTTCTTCGGCAATCTTTTTAAAAATAAGAAGGCTCATTTTTTAGTATTTAAGTAAGAGAGTTTATATTGGGCAAATCCAATATCCTTAGTATTATTCTCCTTTAAATATTTTTCATAATATTCTTTTGCCAAATCAAATTTGCCAAGTTTTTCAGCAACCCTTGCTATGTCTAAATAAACAAGAAAATTCATTTCAGGTTGTTTTTGAGAGATTTCTTTGTAAATTTCTAAGGCTTTGGAAAAGTCTCCCTGAATTTCAAAGGTTTTTGCTTTTCCGTATAAAATAACCCCTTTAATTTTTTTGGGATATTCTTTTTCAAGCTCATTTATAAGGTTTTGCATTTCTTTATAGTTTTTTTGAGAAAAATAATAATCCAATAACAAAAGAGATGCTTGCAAAGAGGCTTGAGTGCCTTTATACTTTTCTTTTACTTCTTTTAAAGCCTGAATTATGTTTGGAGATTTAACAACTTCCATTAACTTTAAGGAAGCCTCTTTTTCTTTTTTGTGCTTATAATAAGTAAAACCTCCCCATAATAGTCCTATTGTTATTAAAATAGCTATAAGTCCCAAGATGAGTCTGAGATGTTTTCCAAGGAACTGAGATAATTTTTCGTGAAAGGCAAGTAATTTTTCAGAAAAATTCATTTAGAAACCTCTAATCTTCTATTCCACCAAAGAAATCGTCCCACTTAAAAATGAGTGGTTCAGCATCCTTTCTTAAAACTTCGTAATCCGTCACTTCTCCTATGACTATCATGTGATCTCCTGCTTGACATTCTCCTACAACATGACACTCAAAATAGGCTACAGCATCTTTCAAAACAGGGCAACCATTTAAAGAATAAGTAAAAGCTACATTTTCAAACTTGTTTACACTTCTTCCACTTTTAAACCCAAAGTGTTTAGCAAGATCAATCTGGTCCTTGCTTAAGGTGTTAATACAAAAAAGCCCAGAGCTTTTAATAAATTCATAGGTATACCTTTGGGGTGCAATGGCAACAGCAAGAAGTCTTGGTCTAAAAGAAACTTGGGATACCCAGGCAGCTGTCATTCCGTTTATTTTGTCATTCATCTTAGAAGTCACCACAAAAACTCCCTGAGGTATATAAGCAGAAATGAGTTTTTGTAAACCCATATTAGTCCTCCCTTTTAAGTGCTATTTAAAACAATTCTAACATATAGGTATATAATTGCAATGCAAAAATGAAATCTTTATGTTAAATTCTAAAAAATGGCTTTAAAAATGGCTTTTTAAAATGGATTATTTTAAAAAAGATTCTTCAGAGATATTAAAACTTTTTAAAACATCTGTTAATGGTTTATCTTCCGCTGAGGTAGAAAAGAGGCTTCAGTTTTATGGAAAAAATATTTTGGAAAAGAAGAAGAAAAAAACAGCTTTTCAGATTTTTATAGATCAGTTTAAAGATTTTCTAATTTTAATCCTTATAATTGCAGCTTTTATATCTGGTTTTGTGGGAGAGCTTTTAGACACTATTACCATAGTAGTAATTCTTTTTATAAATGCAATTATTGGTTTTGTTCAGGAATATAGAGCCGAAAAAGCTATGGAAGCGCTTTCTAAAATGGCTTCTCCTCATGCTGTAGTAGTGAGAGAAGGAAAAATTAAAAAGGTCTTAGCAGAAGAGCTTGTTCCTGGAGACATAGTTTTACTTGAAGCAGGAGATATAGTTCCTGCAGATCTTAGATTATTAGAAGTTTATCAGTTAAAAGTTGATGAATCACCTCTTACAGGAGAATCTGTTCCTGTTTTAAAACATACAGAACCTATTTTGGAAGAAAAGGTTACACTTTCGGAAAGGAAAAATATGGCTTTTAAAGGAACCCTTGTTCTTCATGGAAGAGGAAAGGGAGTTGTTGTTGCAACAGGAATGAATACAGAACTTGGTAAAATTGCAAAAATGGTCCAAGAAGAGGAAACAAAAACTCCCCTGCAGAAAAGACTTGCTGATTTTGGTAAAAAACTTGGAATAGCCACTATTATAATTTGTTTAATTATTTTTCTTTTAGGAATTTTGAGAGGAGAAGGACCTTTAATAATGCTTCTTACAGCAGTTGCACTTGCAGTAGCTGCTGTTCCTGAGGCATTACCAGCTGTGGTTACTATAACCCTTGCCCTTTCCGCAAGGAAAATGGTCAATCTAAATGCCCTTGTAAGAAACCTTCCAGCTGTGGAGACTCTCGGATCGGTAACTTATATTTATACAGACAAAACAGGTACCCTAACCCAAAACAAAATGACTATAAAAGAAATCTTTTCTTTTAACAAAAATTCAGAACTTTTCTTTTTGTGTATGATTTTAAATAACGATATAAAAATAACGGAAGACAATAAAATTACAGGGGATCCCACAGAAATTGCCCTTTACGAATTTGCTAAAAGTAAAGGATATGATAAATTAGAACTTCAAAAAGATTTTCCTCGGATTTTTGAAATTCCTTTTGATTCAAAAAGAAAATGTATGACTACAGTTCATAAAAGCAGAAATAAATATCTTGTTTTTACCAAGGGAGCTTTAGAGATTATTCTTGAAAAATCAGATAAGGTTCTCTCTGATGGTAAAGTTGAACCTTTTAAAGATGAAATAAGAAAAATTGTTTTAGAAAAAGCTGAAGAGTTCGCCAATAGAGGAATGAGACTTTTAGCTTTTGCATACAAAGAATTAGAAGATATTTCCAAAACAGAAAATTATGAGACAGATTTGATATTTCTTGGATTTTGTGGAATGATTGATCCTCCCAGAGATGAGGTTAAGTCTGCTATAGAGCTTTGTAAAACAGCAGGAGTAAAAGTAGTGATGATTACAGGAGATCATCCTATCACAGCCTTTGCTATTGCTAAGGAACTTGGAATTGTGGAAAAAGATGAGGTTTTTGAAGAAGTTTCCATAACAGGAAAAGAATTAGAAGAGATGTCTTTAGAAGAGTTTGAAAAAATAGTTGAAAGAATAAAAGTTTATGCAAGAACCTCTCCTGAGCAAAAATTAAAGATTGTAAGAGCCTTGCAGGATAAAGGGCAGTTTGTTGCCATGACAGGTGATGGGGTAAATGATGCTCCTGCTTTGAAAAAAGCAGATATTGGAATTGCTATGGGAAGCGGGACAGAGGTTGCTAAAGAAGCTTCAGACCTTATTCTTCTTGATGATAATTTCGCAACCATTGTAAAATCTATAAAAGAAGGGAGAAAGATTTACGATAATATAAGAAAATTTGTAAAATATACTATGACAAGCAATTCAGGAGAAATATGGACTGTAGGTTTAGTCCCGTTTTTAGGATTGCCTTTGCCACTCTTACCTGTCCATATTCTCTGGATTAATCTCATAACTGATGGACTTCCTGGAATAGCTCTATCAGGAGAGCCTGCTGAAAAGGATGTAATGGAAAGACCTCCGAGACATCCAAAAGAAAGCATTTTTGCTCATAGTCTTGGAATTCATATTATATGGGTAGGACTGTTAATGGGAGCAGTTTCTCTTTTTACTCAAGCATTGGCACTTAAGTTTGACATGCACTGGCAGACTATGGTTTTTTCAGTGTTATGCTTAAGCCAGCTGGGAAATGTTCTCGCTATAAGATCTGAAAAAGAATCTCTTTTTAAACTTGGACTTTTATCTAATAAAGTGTTATTACTTTCAGTATTATTTAGTATATTTTTACAACTTGCTATAATCTATTGTCCAGTTTTCAACAAATTTTTCCATACTCAGCCTTTATCTTTACAGGAATTAGCTATTACTTTTGCCCTTTCAACTGTAGTTTTCATCGCAGTAGAGATAGAAAAATTTATAAAGAGGCGTTTTTTCTTATCTTCTGTAAAAGATTATGGGCAAGTCTTAGGGGCTCAGGAATACGGTAAATAGAGGTTTTTAAAACAAGTTCAATTGCAGTTTCAAGACTTATTTTGTGTCCGATAGATACATAAATAGGTTTTACTTTGTCTCTTGTTCTAAGAACAGCTCCTACAATTTCATTTTTATATACCAGATAAGAAAAACTGCCACGGTTTTCTCCAGGAGGCTGATACTCTCCACATAGTTTTTTCTTTGCAATCCCCACGCTCACCGCACCTGTTTCTACACCAAAGTGAGAAGCAATTCCACAGCCTCTTGGGTGAGAAATTCCCTGCCCATCTATAAATACTGCATCCGGTTTAAAATCAAGAATTTGATAAAGCTTTAGCATAATAGGTAGTTCTCTAAAGGCAAGAAAAGTAGGAATATATGGGAAATTTACCTTATCTTCCACTACTTTGTGATATAACGGTTTTAAAGCAGGAAGTTCAATTATCACCATACATGCCCAGGCTTTGGTTGGATTCTCCTTTTCTTTCTCAAAGGTGACATCAATTCCCCCAACAGTTTTCACATCCGTTAATACATCCTTTTTTATAACCCTTTTTGCACACTCAAGCTGTATTCTCTCAAGCTCTTTTAAATTTTGATTCATGTTTAACATTTTATTTTTCTTTTTTCTTCCTTGCAAGCAAATTTTCTAAATGGAAAAAATTTAAGATTAAGGTTTACAAAGAAAAAATTAGGGTAAAAATTAAAAATATGGAAAGAAAACATAAGCATCATCATGCAGGTAAATCAAGTAAAGGGATAATTTCTGCTTCTCAAGTTTTTGATGTTTTAAATCTTCCTGGAGATATCACTTTTCTTGATGCAGGATGCGGAGATGGATACTTTGCTATTGAAGCCGCATTGAGATTAAGCCCAAATTCAAAGATAATTGCCGTTGATATACACGAAGAATCCTTAGAAAAACTGAAAAAAGAAATAAAAGAAAAGAAAATTACTAACGTTGAGGTTATTAAAGCCGATATAACGAAAAGATTACCCTTAGAGGATAGAAGTGTTGATATTTACTTTGTTTCAAATGTATTACATGGTTTTGATAACGAGGAAAAAGAAGAATTAATAAAAGAAGTTAAAAGGGTGCTTAAAAATCAGGGTAGATTTGTGGTTATTGAATTTAAAAAAGAAGCCACAGAGATTGGTCCACCTCTGGAAATAAGAATATCAGAAGAAGAACTAAAGGAGCTTTTAGAAAAATTTGGCTTTAAGCTTGAAAAATCTCAAGAGATAAGTCCTTATAGTTATTTGAGCATTTTTAAACTTATGGAATAGTTTCTATTGATCCATAGCTTTTATTTTATTAGACCATCTATCCAGCTTGATCTACTTCCTCTATATCTACTTCTTCTATAAATTCAGACATGTATTTAAAATCTAAGGGATGGGGATTGTAGCCAGGAGTATATGGGAATTACATATTCAATTCCATAATCGTGCTGATAGGTCATCATACCTTTATCAAATACCTTTATTCCTACAACAATAGGATGAATTTTATAAAAAGACCCTTTGCCATATTTTACCTCTTATCAAAAAGTTTATTTAATTATCACTTAATTATTAAAATATATCAACTGTATATTAAAATCAAGATTAAATCAAGTTAGTTTATGGGTGTGAAAGTATTTATAGATTTTTTCGGAGAGCTTTTCTTGAGTTTGCCAATCCCCAAAGAGAAGTCCTTTACCAAGTAATTTATTTATGGTTTTTAAAAGTTCAGGATCAATTTTCCCAGGCTTTTTATAAGCAAAAGGAGTTTGTGGAAGAGGCATAAAGGTGTGAGCATGAATGATAGCTCCCATTTTCGCAAGATCTTCCATAACTTTTATAGTTGCCTTTACATCCTCTTTTTCTTCACCTGGTAAACCAAAAATAAAATCAACCTTCGCTTTTAGTCCTGCTTTAATGGTTAATTTAACAGCTCTATATATATCTTCTACTGTATGCCCTCTTTTACAAAGATTTAAAATCTTTTCACTACCTGATTGAGCACCTATAACAAGATTGTCGTTATCTGCATATTTTTTTACCAAAGCTATAGTTTCCTCTGTTACATGTTCTGGTCTCACTTCAGAAGGAAAAGAACCATAAAAAATTCTTCCTCCTTTTGATTTGACAAGCTCGTATAAACCTTTAAGAAGATTTTCTAATTCAGAAATGTTTAATGTTTTTCCATCTGGGGAGCCATAGCTAAAAGCATTGGGAGTAATAAAACGAAAATCCCTAATACCTTTTTTTAAAAGAAATTCCACATATTTCAATATAACTTCTACGCTTCTGTGTCTAACCTTTTTGCCAAATATTCTTGGAGTCTGGCAATAATAACAGCCAAAGGGACAGCCTCTCGTTATCTCAATAGGATTTATTCGGTTAAGCTTAAGAGAAAAAGGAGGATAAGAATTAAGGTCAATTTGCTCTGGTCTTCCCGTATAAATAAATTCCTTATTTTCGTTAAAATAAGCCAACCCTTTAATCTTAGAAAAATCTTTATCGTTTAAAAGTGTTTTCAAAAATTGAGAAAAGCTCTTTTCTCCTTCTCCTACAAAAACAAAGTCAAATCCAAGATTTAAAACCCCTTTTATATCTCCTGTAGAATGAGGACCTCCTGCAATTAAAATCAGATTTTCTTTTTTGTTTTTAAAAACTTCTCTTAAAGAATTGACAATTTCTGCTATATCCCAGACCTGAGTAGTAAAAAAGGAAAAAGCAATTACCACTTTATTAAACTTTTCAAGAAATTCAGAAACACCTTTTAAAAGCTCAGATTTTGTTTTTAAAAAATAAATTGGTATTTTTTCAATAAGTTCATTTTTTTCAAGTGCTCCAAGAAGAGCATTGATACTGTATCTGTTATTTTTGAGATCAAAAATTATTAAACCCAAAGACATTACTTAGTCATAAAGAAGCCAAGACTTCTTTAAAATTCTCTATAAAAAAGTCTATTTCTCTGTAGTTTATAATAAGAGGGGGAGAAAGTCTTATAATGTTTGGTTTTGGCTGAGTTACAAGAATTTTTCTTTCTAAAAGTTTTTTGTAAATTTTATCAGCAGAGATGTTAAATTCTACTCCAATAAGAAGCCCTAAACCCCTTACTTCTTTTATAATACCAGGTTTAACCTCATTTAATCTCTCTATTTTTTCTTTTAAAATTCTTCCTTTAAGATCAACTTCTTTTAAAAAAGAGGGTTCACTTACAATTTCAAGTACTTTTAATGCAACTGCACAGGCTAAAGGATTTCCTCCAAAGGTTGAGGCATGAGTTCCTGGTTTTAAGGCACTCATTACTTTTTCCTTTGCAAGCATAGCTGAGAGAGGAAGACCGTTGGCAAGAGCTTTAGCAAGACACATAATATCTGGTTCAACTCCATAATGTTCGTATGCAAAAAGCTTTCCAGTTCTTCCTATTCCAGTTTGTATTTCATCAAAGATAAGAAGGGCATTAAATTTATAACACAAATCCCTTGCTAACTCTATAAAATCTTTTTCCAGTGGATAAACCCCTCCTTCTCCTTGAATAGGTTCTAAAATAATGGCACAGACCTTTTCATTGAAGGCATTTTTTAAAGCTTTTTTATCATTTGGAGGAACAAAAATAACACCCGGGACGAGTGGCTCAAATCCTTCCCAGTATTTAGGTTGTCCTGTAACTGAAAGAGCCCCAAATGTTCTCCCATGGAAGGAATTTTCAAGAGCAATAAATTGATTTTTCTCTTTTCCAAAATTTTCATAGGCATAGCGTCTTGCAAGTTTTAATGCAGCTTCTACTGCCTCAGCTCCACTATTTGCAAAAAATACCTTATCAGCAAAAGAAAGCTCTACGAGTTTTTTGGCAAGTTTTGCCTGTGGTGGGACATAATAAAGATTTGAAGTGTGCCAGAGGAGTTTAGCCTGGGTTTGCAAAATTTCTACAAGTTCTTTGTGAGAATGCCCTAAGTTACAAACTGCTATTCCTGAGGTAAAATCAAGATATTCTTCTCCATCTTCAGTAAAAAGTCTCGTTCCAGAACCTTTTACAAAAGCAAGTCTCTCCCTTTTGTAATTTCCAGCTAAAAAAAGTTCCCCCATCTCTACAATGTATCCCATTTTCTACCTCACTCAAAACTTATTTTTTTTAACTTTATTTTTCTTCCCAAAAAAAGCTGAGCAATTTTTTCAAAATTAGGAGTTATGTCTGAGACAAAAATTTCTGGTTCTCCATCTGGTTCAAGCTCTTTTGCTAATTCTGGATTTTTTTCTATAAATTCTTTAATTTCAAGGGCTATTTCTTCAGATGGATCAACAAGCTTTATCCTTTTTCCTGCCTTCTCTTGAATAACTTTTTTAATAAGTGGATAGTGTGTACAGCCAAGAATAAGGGTATCAATTCCTCTCATTTTAAGAGGAATAAGGTATTTCTTTACAATTTTTCTTGTTTCGGGTTTTTTTAACCAACCCTCTTCAATAAGAGGAACAAGAAGAGGAGAAGGATTGGCATAAAATTTTATTTCTTCTCCTGCTTGAGAAAAAAGACGATCATAAATTCCACTTTCAACAGTTGTTCTCGTTCCTATTAGTCCTATTTTTTTATTTTTAGTAAGTTTTAAAGCCTTTTTAAAAGAAGGAGTTACCACTTCAAAAAAGGGAACTTCAGGAAACTTTTCCTTTAAAGCATCCATAGCGGTACTTGATGCTGTATGACATGCTACCACTATAATTTTTGCTCCCCTTTCAAGTAAAAATTTAGTATTTTCTATAGCATAGCGTTTCACTGTTTCTGCACTTTTAGTTCCATAGGGCATTCTTGCAGTGTCTCCAAAGTAAATAATTTTATAATTCGGAAGTTTATCTAAGATCTCTTTTACAACTGTGAGACCACCAAGACCAGAATCAAAGACTCCAATCACTTTTTTATCCCGAAATAAAATTCAAGACTTGCAGAAAGAGCTGTTATCACAGCAAGCCAGAGTGCAATTTTTATAAACTTTTCTCTTCCTAAGGTTTTCTTAGCAAGCTTTGCTGAAAGCCCATTTATAATAATAGTTAGTCCAAATCCATAAAGACCACATCCTATAAAAATTTTCCCTGAATGAAGGATTGATTTCAAAACATCTGAAGGATAAATTCTTAAACTAAAAAGAACCCAAAGAGAAAAAGGTAAAATAAATTGATAATTGAGATAATTTAAGATTTTCATTACTTTACCTTTATATTAACTTTTTCTAAAGCGCCACTCTTAAAAAAAGAGGAAGCACCTTTTCCTTCACAGACCAATCTAAACAAAAGCTCAGAGTCCTTTACTCTGCTTCCGCAAAGCCAAGTAATGGGAGTAAATCTGAATACCTCAGGATTTAAAGGAGTTGTTGGTCCCATTAATAACACTTCGGGTATTCCTTCTAACTCTTCTAAAACAGAATGAAGTGTTTTGTTTACTAAGGTTGATGAAGTAATTATAGCAACTTTAACCTTTGTTTTTATATCAGATATTTTTACACTACTTTCTTCTGGTTTTTTTTCTATTACCCAGATTTTACTAACTTTTCCCTCAAGTTTTTTAAAAAGGGGCTCAAAAAAACCTATCATCAAAACTTCATCCTTACTATTTAGTTTGATTTCTGAAAATACGTCTCCTACTACAAAATCCTTTAAAAGATCTTTTTTATGGTTAAAAATAGCATTAATGGTTGCAAGTCCGATAGAGACTTCTATTGGATGACCTCCTAAATAACCTTTTATAACTACATCTGCAGGACTTTTCCAGAAATTAAATTCATTTCCAAGCTCACAACAAGTTTTAGCAGAAGGTAAAAGTGTATAAGCTAATCCTACTCCTCCTCTTTCAATTTCAACCATAGTATAATGTATTCCTACACAAACTCGTTTTATTTTTTTTGCTCTTGCGATAGATAAAGAAGCTTCCACAAGGTTTTTGTAAATGTCTTTATACTCCATAAGCTTTAATGGATTCTGAAAATTTTTTCCAACACCCTTTCAGCAACGGTTTCCAAAAATTTTTGTTTTTCTGGGTTTTCAAAAACTTCTATTAAGTTTTCAGTCTTAGAAAGTTCTTTTAATAAAGGGATTTCAAATAGAGTATTTAATTTTTGTTCAGTTAAAAAGCTTTGAAAGGCTGTTTCATCTTCAAAGAAATCAGCCATATTTTTAACCACTCCTAATATGGGAATTTTATTTTCTTTGAGAATAGTTACAGTTCTTTTTGCGTCTGAAATAGCAAGTTTATGAGGTGTTGTAACGAGTATAAAACCTTCAAGATTAAAAAGATCAAGTGTGGTAAGAAAGATGTCTCCTGTTCCAGGCGGTAGATCAAGGATTAAGAAATCAAGAGGACCCCATTCCACTTTTTGAAGAAGTTCCTGAAGAAGTTTAGAAGCCATAAGACCTCTCATGAAAATAGGCTCTTTTTCTGAAATCATTAAAGCTAAACTAAGTATTTTTATGTTAGTAGCACTAATTGGTTTAATTTTTCCAGATTCAATAACAGGTTTTTTATTTATTCCTAAGGCGAGATTTATGTTTGGTCCATAAAAATCAAGGTCAAAGATGCCTACCAAATAACCAGCTTTACTTAAAGCAAGTCCTAAAATAGCAGAAACTGTAGTTTTACCAACACCACCCTTTCCACTTCCTACAGCAAGCACAAAGCGAATATCTTTTATTCCTGTATGCTTTTTAAATTCTTTTTTAAAAAACTCTTCAGCTGAGGGACAAGTCTTTTCTTCCATAGCTTTAAAGATTTTTTAATCCCAGAACATCTTGCATATTATAAACTCCGGGTTCTTTACTTACAACCCAGAGAGCAGCTTTTATAGCTCCACGCGCAAAAGTTTCACGACTACTTGCCTTATGAGTTAGTTCTATTCTTTCTCCAATTCCTGCAAAAAGAACTGTATGTTCTCCTACTATGTCTCCTCCTCTTATGGTTTGAATACCTATTTCCTTAGAAGGTCTTTCTCCTATGAGTCCTTCTCTGCAAAATCTAAAGTCTTCCTCAGTTCTTCCGAGAACCTTTGCTATAGCATTGGCAAGTTTTAAAGCAGTTCCACTTGGGGCATCCTTTTTCATACGATGGTGAGCTTCAATTATTTCTACATCGTAACCTTCTGAAAGAACCTTAGCAGTTATTTCAACAAGTTTTACAAGCAAATTAACTCCCATGCTCATATTGTAGTCTTGAACAAGGGGAAAATGTTTTTTGGCAAGCTCATGAATTTCAGAAAGTTCTTCTTTGGCAAACCCTGTTGTCCCAATTACCATTGCCTTTCCATATTTTGCATTAATTCTTGCGTGTTCAAGGGAAGCCTTGTGAAAGGTAAAATCAATAATAACATCCCCTTTTTCTATAACCTTTTCTAAGGAATCCTCTATTATGATTCCAGTTTTAGGAAGACCTACTATCTCCCCTACATCTTTTCCCACTGCAGGGTTTTCTGGATGCTCAAAGGCAGCAACTAAATCTATTTCTGGATTTTGAAATATCAAATTAGTAATTGTTTTCCCCATTCTTCCTGCTACACCTGCAACTATAGCTTTTATTGCCATGAAATTACCTCCTATTTATTTTGATTTTTAAAACAGATATTTTTAAATCCTTGAGCTATAATAAAAATTTCTCTGCTTTCCTTTCTTGAGCTTTTTGGTTTAAAAAATTTAACACTTTTAAAACATTTTTCAATTTGTTTTTTTAACTGGGGAATTTTTTCTCCTTCAAAAACCTTAGCTACAAAGTTTCCACTTTCTTTTAAATAATTGTTAGCTAATTCCAAGGCTTTCTCAACGAGTCTTGCAGAACGAACATGATCTCCAAACTTATCTCCTGTTGTTTTTGGTGCCATATCACTTAAAATTACATCAAATTTTTCTATCCCTAAGTTTTTAAAATCTTCATTTTTTAACTCAAAAACATCCTTCTGTAAAAAGAAAAAATTAGGATGACTTATTTTGACTGGTAATAAGTCAATTCCCACTACTTTTCCTTCCTTTCCTACGATATTTAAAACATATTTAGACCAAGAGCCCGGAGATGCTCCTAGATCTAATACAATATCTCCTTTTTTAATAATTTTATATTTTTCTTGAATTTCTTGTAATTTAAAAACAGAGCGGGCAGGGAACCCTTTTTCTTTTGCCTTTTTTGCCCATTTGTCAAACCAGGGATTTTTGCTCATCTTAATGGTAATTTTATCATCTACTTTTAATAAAACCAAACTTGACTTTTTTATAAAATTTTTTTATGGTAAGATTTAAAAAAATTTGTTTTTTGTTCCAAATTAAAGGGGGAATTTTTATGAAGGTTGCAGAAAAAGAATTAGACAAAAAAAAGGCTGTAGAAGCAGCAATCTCCCAGATTGAAAAGCAGTTTGGGAAAGGTGCTATAATGCGTCTGGGAGAAAGCGAAAAAAAGATAGAAGTCAGCGTAATTCCTACAGGTTCATTAAGTCTTGACATTGCAACCGGTATTGGGGGAATACCAAGGGGAAGAATTACGGAAATTTACGGTGCAGAGGCTTCAGGGAAAACCACTTTAGCTCTACATATGGTTGCTGAAGCCCAAAAAATGGGAGGAATTGCTGCTTTTATAGATGCAGAGCATGCTCTTGATGTAAATTATGCTAAAAAACTTGGTGTTAATGTAGAGGATTTACTTATTTCTCAACCAGATACAGGAGAACAAGCTCTTGAAATCGCAGAGCTTCTCGCAAGAAGCGGAGCAGTGGACATTATTGTTGTTGATTCAGTTGCTGCTCTTGTTCCCAAAGCTGAACTTGAAGGGGAGATGGAAGATCAACAAGTTGGTTTACAAGCTCGTCTTATGTCAAAAGCTATGAGAAAACTAACTGCAGCCATCTCTAAAAGCAATACGGCAGTTGTTTTCATCAATCAGACTCGTATGAAAATAGGTATGGGAACATATGGTGGTCCTCCTGAAACAACTCCAGGAGGAATGGCTCTTAAGTTTTTTGCTTCCTTAAGATTAGAAATAAAAAAATTAGGAGCCATAAAAGAAGGCACAGAAACTTTGGGACATAGAGTAAAAGTGAAAGTAGTTAAAAATAAACTTGCTCCACCTTTTAAAGAAGTTGAATTTGATATATATTTTGGGGAAGGCATTTCAAAAGAAGCTGAATTGATTGATCTTGGGCTTGCTATGGGAATTTTGGAAAGAAGTGGTGCCTGGTATACCTATAAAACTGATGGTAAAGAAGAAAGATTAGGACAGGGAAGAGAAAATGTTAGAAAATTACTTAAAGAGAAAAAAGAACTTGCTCAAGAAATAGAAAGAAAAATAAGAGAAATGGCAGGTTTACCGCTTTAAAAACAAATGCAGTTAGAAACCTTAGAAAAAATAGAAGAAAAGCTAAAAAATGTAAAACTTCTCGTAATAGGGGATTGCATTCTTGACAGATATTTCGTTGGAGAAGTTAATAGAATCTCTCCTGAGGCTCCAGTTCCTGTATTTGATTTAAAGGAAACTTACTTTAGCCTTGGTGGGGCAGCAAATGTTGCAGCAAACTTAAGAGGACTTAATGTTCAAGTTGAACTTATAGGGGTTGTGGGCAAAGATGAGCACGGAAAGATTTTGAAAGAACTTGCAAAAAAAGAAGGAGTAGGAGTAAAAGGTATTTTGGAAGATCCTACTCGTCCCACTACCATTAAAACAAGAATAATTGCTCAATCACAACAACTTCTTCGCATAGATAAAGAAGAAAGAAAACCAATTGATAAAAATTTAAAGAAAAAATTTCAAGAAATTTACGAAACTCTTCTAACGGAAGTTGATGGAGTTATTCTTTCTGATTATGCTAAAGGTATGTTTTTATCTGAAAGTTTTTGTGCTTGGATAATAGGAGAGGCAAGGAGAAGGGGAAAATTTCTTATAGTTGACCCTAAAAGCGTTGATTGGAAAAAATACGAAGGTGCAACTACAATTACTCCAAACTTCAAAGAATTTAAAGAAACAGCATTAAAGGAAAATCTTCCTCAAGAAGATTTAAAAAAATCAGCCTCCCTTCTTGTTGAAAGATATAATCTTGACTTTCTTGTAATAACATTGGGAAAGGACGGAATATTTTATTATCACCCAAAGGAAGGAGCTTTTCATTCTCCTTCTCAAGCTAAAGAAGTTTACGATGTTTCTGGTGCAGGGGATACTGTTGTTGCCTCCCTGGGGGCATTTTATGCTATAGGACTGCCTCTTAAACAAATTATTAACCTTGCTAATATCGCAGCTGGAATTGTTGTTGGAAAGATAGGAACAAAACCTGTTTACTGGAATGAGATAAAAGCTTTTGTCAAAGAGAATTCAAAAGAGAATTCAAAAGGGGGTTAGAGATGGGTAAAATCTCTTCTATAAAAGCTCGTGAAATACTTGATTCAAGAGGAAATCCCACAATTGAAGTAGAAGTTTGGTTAGAAAGTGGATTTTATGGAAGGGCATCTGTTCCATCTGGAGCTTCAACAGGTAAACATGAAGCCTTGGAATTAAGAGACAAAGACCCTAAGAGGTATTTCGGGAAAGGGGTTCAAAAAGCTGTTTTTAATGTAAATGAAATTATTGCTCCGCAATTAGAGGGATTTGAGTCTTCTAAGCAAGCAGAAATTGATATGATGCTCTGTGAGCTTGATGGAACAGAAAACAAATCAAAACTCGGAGCTAATGCAATTCTCGGTGTTTCTCTTGCCTGTGCAAGGGCAACAGCTGAGGAATTTGGTATGCCCCTTTTTGCTTATATCGGTGGTTTGAGAGCACGGGTCCTTCCTGTTCCTTTTATGAATGTAATAAACGGAGGAGTTCATGCAGACAATCCCCTTGATTTTCAAGAATTCATGATTGCTCCTTGGGGAGCAGAAAATTTTTCCTCAGCTTTAAGGATGGGAGTTGAAACCTATCAAGCTCTAAAAAGTGTTCTAAAAGAAAAAGGTTTAAGTGTTTCTGTAGGGGACGAAGGAGGCTTTGCTCCACAAATTAAATCCCCTGAAGAGGCTCTCGATTATCTTATAAAAGCTATTGAAAAAGCTGGATATAAACCCGGAGAAGATGTAGCAATTGCTATGGATGTTGCAGCTTCAGAATTTTACGAAGGGAACGGAATTTATAACCTTTCTGGTCTTGGTAAAAAAATGGACAGAGAAGAATTGTTAGAATATTACGAAAAACTCGTCAAAAATTATCCTATTATTTTAATAGAAGATCCCTTTTCTGAAGACGATCCAGAGGGATTTAAGCTTATTAGGTCCCGTCTCGGAGATAAAATTCAAATTGTAGGAGATGATATATTTGTTACCAATCCCAAAAGAATTGAATGGGGAATTAAAGAAAAACTTGCTAATGCAGTACTGATTAAGCTTAATCAGATAGGAACACTTACTGAGACAATTTCAGCGGTTGAGCTTGCTTATAAAAACAACTGGAAATGTATGATTTCTCATCGTTCTGGAGAAACAGAAGATACCTTTATTGCAGATCTCGCTGTAGCTTTAAATACAGGACAAATAAAAACAGGTGCTCCTGCAAGAAGTGAAAGGGTGGCAAAGTTTAATCAACTTCTGAGAATTGAAGAATGCCTTGGTTCTTCAGCTATTTTTGCAGGAAAAAGCATTTTAAAAGTTTTATGAAAGCTTTAGAAAAGATTAAAACCCTTTCTAAAAAAGAAACTGTTGAATTCTTTATTGAAATTGAAGAAGGCTTAGAGATAGAAAAAAGAGACGGAACCCCCTTTTTAGAAGAAAAATATGTAGATCAAAGTATATCTGTAAGATACTTAAACGAAAATAAAAAAGCAGGACTTTCATATACTACTTATCTTGATCCTTTAGAGGTAGAAAAGTCAGTTTTAAAAGCAAAACTTCTTTCCCAATACGGAGTTCCTTCTATTTTTCCAGAAATAGAAGAAGAGTATCCTGAAATTTCTTATCAAACACAAGTTAACATACCACTTGAAGAACTTAAAGAAAATCTTAACAAGCTTGAAGAAAAGGCATATGGCTTTAATTCATCAATTGCAAGGGTTGAAAAGATAAAAGTTTCGCTTGGTAAGACAAAATACATTTTAATAAGAAATGGAAAAGAATTGAGCTACGAAAAGCCTTTTTGTACCTTTTTTATATCAGTTATTGCCAAGGGTAAAGATAAAGAGGCTTCAGCCTACGAATGGTATGAAGGAATAAATTACGACTATGAAAGACTTTTAGAAAGAGTTGAGTTTGCTTGTAATAAAGCCTTAGCTCTTTCTAAAACAAAAAAGGGAAAAAATTTAAAAATTTCCGTTCTTTTTCCTCCTTTTGTAGCGGTTGAACTTCTTGATATTTTAGAATTTTCTTTTCTCGGAGATGAGGTTTTAAAAGAAAGATCCTATTTAAAAGATAAGCTTGGAAAAAAGATCTTTAGTGAAAGGATAACTCTCTTTGATGACGGAATAAGTCCTGAATTGCCTGAGAGTAGACCCTTTGACGACGAAGGAGTTCCTCAGAATAAAAAAATTCTTATAGAAGAGGGAGTAATTAAGGACTTTTTATTTGATACTTACTGGAAATTAGAAGCTGAAAAGAAGGGGTTAAAGGGGTTTAAAGCAGGTAATTCAAGAAGACCTGACTTTTCATCATTTCCTAAAATTTCTTCAACCAATTTCTATCTTAAAAAAGGTAATTTAGCAAAAGAAGAATTAATTAAGCTTGAAAAAGAAGTATTTGAAGTTTTAGAAGTCTTAGGTGCTCACACTGCGAATCCAATTTCTGGGGATTTTTCTTTTGGAGTATCTGGGATATATTATAAAAATGGAGAACCTGTTGATTACTTTTGTGAGGTTGCTCTTTCTGGTAATCTTTTTGAGCTATTTAGAAATGTTGTGGAGATAGGGTCTGATCTTACTTTTTATGGTTCTTTCGGTTCTCCAAGTCTGCTTATAGAAAAAATGGATTTAGGAGGATAGATTAATGGAAATTAAAGAAGCTATAGTAAAACTTAAAGAAGGAGAAAATTTGAAAAAAGAAGAGGCTTACGAGGTTTTTAAAAAGATAGCTATTGAAGATTTTGATGAGTCTGAAGCAGAAACATTTCTTGATCTTTTGAGAAAAAAAGGTGAGACCTGGCAGGAAATAACTGGTGCTGTTATGGCATATAGAGAGGTAATGATAAAAGTTCCTCATAATTTAAGTAAAGATGCTATAATTGTTGATACTTGCGGAACAGGAGGAGACCAAAAACACACCTTTAATTTTTCAACAGCAGTTGCTATAGCTCTTTCAGCTATTGATGGAGTTTATGTTGCTAAACACGGCAATAGATCAGTTTCAAGTAAGTGTGGGAGTGCAGATCTTCTTGAAGCCTGTGGTATTCCCTTAGATCTTCCACCTGAGGCTTCAGCTCAAGCTCTTGAAGAAATAGGCTTTTGTTTCCTTTTTGCTCCCTCTTATCATCCTGCTTTTAAAAAGGTTGCTAAAATAAGAAAAAAACTTGGCAGAACCATTTTTAATACTTTGGGTCCTCTTTTGAATCCAGCTCTTGCTAATTATCAGCTAATGGGAGTTTATGATTTTTTACTTACGGAAAAAATAGCCTATGTTCTTGATAGCATAGGAGTTAAAAGAGCTTTGGTTGTTTTTGGAGAAGAAGGCTACGATGAAATTACTATAACAGGTTCCACAAAAATTTCAGAATTAAGAGAGGAAAAAATCACCACCTATTATGTAGATCCTGAAAACTTTGGATTTGAAAGGTGTGAAAATCCAGAGGAGCTTATGGTGAAGGATCCTTTCCAAAGTAAAGAAATTCTTGAAAACCTTTTGCAGGGGAAGCTTGAAGGTCCTATTATGGATATGTTTTTGTTAAATTTAGGAGGAGCAATTTATCTTTGTGAAAAAGCCATAGACTTTAAAGGAGGAATCAAAAAGGCAAAAGCACTTATTGAAGAAGGGAAAGCATGGGAAAAATGGCAAGAAATTCTTGATTACTACAAAAGATTTAAAATTTAAATCAAACTTTCTAAGGCTTTTATAACATCATAAGGAGTAATACTTTTCAGACATTCGTAATGTCCGTATTTACAGGTTCTTTCAAAACAAGGACTACAGGGTAAATTTTTCTTTAAAATTATAGCTTTTTGATTTAAAGGACCTGTTATTTCAGGATCTGTTGAGCCGAAAATAGCTATTTGAGGAAGTTTTAACGATGCTGCAAGATGCATGAGACCAGAATCATTAGAAACAACAACCTTAGCCTTGCAAAAAATTCCTGCAACTTCTGTTAATTTTGTTTCTCCGCAAAGATTGTATACTTCCTTTAACCCGTTTTTGATAAAATTTCCCACTTCTTTTTCTCTTAGGCTACCTATTATCAACACAGCAACTCCCTTTTTAACAAGAAAAGAGGCAACCTCTTTATAGTATTCTTTAGGCCACATTTTTGCTGGTCCATAGGCAGCACCTGGTGCAAGAACGACAAAAGGTTTATCTTTTAGTGGGATTAAAAATTTTTCTGCACTTTTTAGAAATTCCTCTTTTACAGGCAAAAAAAGGTCTTTAAATTCGTTTGGCAATCCCAAAGACTTTAAAAGATAAAGATAATAATCTCTTTGATGTAGTTTTTCGCGAGGAGGTTTTATAGCCTTTGTTAAAAGAAAGCTTCTAAAATCCCTTGCATAACCCCATCTTTCTTTTAAACCCGCTCTAAAAAAAAGCCAGGCTGAGGAAAAAGAATTGGTAAGAAGAAGTCCTATTTCATTTTTAAAAGGGGCTAAAGTTTTGATATTTTCTTTGGAATCCCCCTTTTTGTAGTAAAGAATTTCTGTATTCGGAAATGCTTTGAAAAGATCTACCAATTGAGGTAGTCCAAAAAGATAGATTTTTTCTATTTTACAGAGATTATAATAAACTGGAGTCGCCATTAAGGCATCGCCAAGCCAGTTAGGGATTCTGATAACCATAATACAGCCTCTTTACTACTAAGGTAGCATAAGCTCCTTTTTCTAAGAAAAACTTTATTTTAACAGCTTTATCATTCACTATTTCCCACTCCAAATTTTCTGGAAACACAACTGCTGGTCGTGGATAGGTCTTAAATATAAGACCCTTTATGAAGGTTCTCAAGTTTTTAATACCATTTAACCCTTCTCTTTTGCATATTTCATTATAGATTTCTTCTAAGTTAAGGGTATCAACTTTTTCTTTAAACTGAAGCTTTGGGGCAGGTAAAGGAAGTTTGAGGCTCTTCAAAATTTCCCATTTTTCCTCAGGTATCTCTTTATAAAAATAAAGATCTCCAAGAATATAAGGTGCTTTAAAGCAGGGAATGTTAAGTTTTAAAAGAACTTCTTTTAAAACCTCATTCCAGATAAAGCTCTGATAGGCGTTTCCTAGAAAAAATAGATACTCTTTATCTACAAGATTTAAGGCTCTTTTAAAGGTTCTTTTTGAAGGTTTGTGGTCAATTAAAAATTTTAACAGATTTTTTTCCCAATTAACTTTGGCAAGTTCTAAACACTTTTCAAAATTTCTCCAGTTTCTTTTCAAACAATTTCTAAATTTTCTGGTTTTTTCTATATCAACGGCACTTCCTTCAGCAAGCATGAGATAAAGAGCTTTTTCGTAATTTCCTAAAATAATTTCCTTTACTGCGAATTCTTTAGAGCTTTTTACTGAACCAAATCTTTGTTCATTAAAGTAATTTGCAAGACCAAATTTTTTAACGAGCTCTACTTCTTTAGAAAATCTATCTACCTCAACTTTAAAATCTCTTATTACAATTTCAAACTTATTTCCTATGAGTAGTTCTTTTGACATAGGTTTTGTTGTTTTTCCAAGATAAATAAGCTCGTAATCTTTTTCTTTTATATCTTTTTTAGGGCCATTTTTTATAGTGAGAAACTGATGTGCTATGGCTTTCTTGTCTTTTATTCCACCGTAACCTATGGAATCCATTGAAATTCTGAGTTTTTTTGCTATTTTCCCGAGGGCATCCCAAGTAGAGATATCAAATTTTTTAAGCATGTAAAGAGAATATTCTCCCTTTCCCTCTGGATAAATATCTGCAACTTCTGAAACAATAAAATCTTCCAATCTTTCTTTTATTTTCATTAAGCCTTATTTTAAAAGATAGAGCCTTAAAAACAAGGTGGTTGTTTTGTGAAGAAAAAGTATTAAATTATTAAAAATTCAAAAAAAGGAGAGATTCTGGGTTATGATTACTAAGATTTTAGCTAAAATTGTAGGGACAAAGAATGAAAGAGAATTAAAAAGGCTTAAACCTATAGTTGAAAAGATAAATTCCTTAGAACCTCAAATGCAAAAACTTTCTGATGCAGAGCTTGCAAGAAAAACTATAGAATTTAAGGAAAGGCTTGAAAGAGGAGCAACCCTTGATGAACTTTTACCAGAGGCTTTTGCAGTAGTAAGAGAAACTGCAAGAAGGGTTCTTGGAATGCGCCATTTTGATGTTCAGCTTATGGGAGGAATAGTGCTTCACGAAGGAAAGATTGCTGAAATGAAGACAGGAGAAGGAAAAACTCTTGTTGCAACTCTTCCTGCTTATTTAAATGCCCTTACCGGAAAGGGGGTTCACATAGTAACCGTTAATGATTATCTCGCTAAAAGAGATGCTGAATGGATGGGTCCTATTTATAGATTCCTCGGTTTAACTGTAGGTTATCTTCAGAATCAAATGAATGATTATGAAAGAAAAAAAGCCTACGCTTGTGATATTACTTATGGAACAAACAGTGAATTTGGTTTTGACTATCTTCGCGATAATATGAAATATTCCTTAGATGATATGGTTCAAAGAGGTCATTACTATGCTATTATAGACGAAGTAGATTCTATCCTCATAGATGAAGCAAGAACTCCGTTAATTATATCTGGTCCTTCTGAAGAATCTACAGATATTTATTACTACATAGATGAAATCGTAAGAAAATTGAAAAAAGATGTGCACTTTACTTTAGACGAAAAAGCCAAAAATGCAGTTTTAACAGAAGAGGGAATCGCAGAATGTGAAAAGCTTCTTGGTATAAAAAATTTATATAATCCAAGATACGTAAGAATTGTGCATCACATCAATCAAGCATTGAGAGCTCATCACTTATTTAAAAGGGATGTTGATTATGTAGTAAAGGATGGAAAGGTAATAATAGTTGATGAATTTACTGGAAGACTTATGCCTGGAAGAAGATGGAGTGATGGGCTTCATCAAGCCATAGAAGCTAAGGAAAGATTAAGGATTGAACCTGAAAATCAGACCTTAGCTATGATTACCATTCAGAATTATTTTAGGATGTATGAGAAACTTGCTGGTATGACAGGAACTGCTGAAACAGAAGCTGCAGAGTTTAAAGAGATATATAATCTTGATGTTGTGGTAATTCCCACTCACAAACCCATGATAAGAATTGATTACCCAGATGTGGTATTTAGAACTCAAAAAGAAAAGTTTGAAAAAGTAGTTGAAGAAATAGAGAAATGTTATAAAGAAGGAAGACCAGTTCTTGTTGGGACGACAAGTATTGAGAAAAGCGAACTTCTTTCAAAAATGCTTAAAAAGAAAAAGATTCCTCATCAGGTTTTAAATGCAAAGCATCATGAAAAGGAAGCCGAGATTATTGCTCAAGCTGGAAGGTCTCACACAGTAACTATTGCTACCAATATGGCAGGAAGAGGAGTAGATATCATTTTGGGAGGAAATCCTGAGGGTCTTGCAAAGGCTCAGCTTTCTGCAGAAGGATATGATTTATCTGAAATTGATGAAAGAGCCTGGAATGAAGTTCTTGCTATGGCAAGACAAGGGCTTGACCCTACAACTAAGTATAAAGACTACTGGGCAAAGGTCCTTTACGAAAAGTATCTCGAATGTCAGAAAGATGCAGAAAAAGTAAAAGCACTCGGTGGGCTTTATATTATTGGAACTGAAAGACATGAGTCAAGAAGGGTAGATAATCAGCTTAGAGGAAGAGCTGGTAGACAGGGAGATCCAGGTGCATCTCGCTTTTTCTTATCTTTAGAGGACGATCTTTTAAGACTTTTTGGTTCAGAAAAGCTTAAGTCTTTTATGGAAAAACTTGGTCTTCCTGAGGGAGAACCCTTAGAACACCCCTGGCTTTCAAGAGCAATAGAGCAGGCACAGAAAAAAGTAGAAGCTTATCACTTCGAAATAAGAAAACATCTTCTGGAATATGACGATGTAATGAATAAACAGAGAGAGACTATTTACTCTCAAAGAAGAGAAATTCTAAAAAGCGAGTCCATAAAAGATTGGATTATTTCTATGATAGAAGAAAAATGCGAAGAAATTGTAGAAGAAAATCTTGGTGGAAGCAAACAACTTGAAAAAGAGAATTTAGAGGAAGTTTTACAAAGATTTAAAGAAATCTTTGCCTTTAATCCAAAAATAGATTTAAATATTTCTAAAAAGGAAGATCTTGTAGAGGAACTCAAAGAAGCGGCATTAAAGAGATACGAAGATAAAGAAAAATTAATAGGTGCAGATACTCTTAGAAGACTTGAAAAGTATTTTCTTTTAACTACTATAGATACCCTTTGGAAAGAACATTTACTCATGCTTGACCATTTAAAGGAAAGCACAGGTTTAAGAGGATACGGGCAGAAAAATCCTTTACAGGAATATAAAAAAGAGGCTTTCTATCTTTTTGTAGATTTGATGAAAAGGATAAAAGAAACCACCTTATCTTATTTATTTAGAATAGAAATTGAAGAAGCTCACGAAGTTTCCGAAGAAATATTAGAAGAATTAAAAATAGAAGAACCTGACCAAAAAAAGCTTCAATTTAAAAAGGAAGATGTTTTTAAAGAAAAAGAAAAACCAGCTTCTCAACCTATTAGAGCTCAGAAAATAGGTAGGAATGATCCTTGCCCTTGTGGGAGTGGTAAAAAGTATAAAAAATGCTGTGGCAGAAATTTAGAACAGGGAGAGGTGAGAGATGAATTGTCCAAAATGTAATTACATTTTTTCTGAAGAAATTAAAATCTGTCCCAAATGTGGAGCTGATATGGGGATGGTACTTGAAAAGTTAGGATATTTTCCTCCCTCTGCCTCTAAACCCTTTTTAACCGTAGAAGACTTTAAAGAAAAACCCAATTTCGAATCTTTAGAAAGAGAAGGAACTAAAGAGGGGAGAAAGGAAATAGATATGCCTTATGAGTTAAGTGAAGAATAAAAGATTAGGGAATTTTTTCTCCCCAAAAATCCTTTTTTGTTCCTTCTGCAAGTTCTTTGGTTTCTAAGAGGGCTTTTTGATAAAAAGGTAAAACAAGTTTTTGAGCAATTTTAGCTGTATAGGTATCTGGATAGTTGTTTATAATGTAAAGAAGCCTTCCATAGGCGCCTCTATAATATTTTATTTTATAATAGAATTTAGCTACATAAAGTTCGTGTTGTGCCAGAAGCTCTCTCAATTCCCTAATTCTTTTTTCAGCTTCAGCTTTATAAGGATTTTCAGGAAAATTTTGCAAAAGCCTTTGATAGGCAGAAATAGCTTTTTTACTATAACTTTGGTCTCTATCGTAGGAACGTCTCATCTTATAATAACATGTTCCTATCTGATATATTACATAGGGAATAGCTTCATTGTTGGGATAAAATTTCTCAAATTCTTCATATAAAGCTATAGCTTCCTGATATTCTTCTTGCCAGAATTTACAATCTGCCATTCTTAATGCTGCAAGCACAGCCTGAGGAGAGCCTGGGAATTTATCCCTTATTTCTCTGTAATTTTCATAGGCCAATTCATAGTTTCCCTTGGCAAAATTTTTTTCAGCCTCCCTTAAAAGTTCAGCAAGCAAAGGTTCTTCTTTTTTTGCTTTCTTTTTTCCAAAAGCCTCGGAAAATTGAGTCCCAATTCCAGAGCTAATCTTTGAAATAGTTCCACAGGAATTTAAGAAAACTAACAAAAAAAATATAAAAAGGAATCTTTGAAAATTTGTTAAAAACATAGTTTAAGTTTTAAGAGGATAGTGCTTTGTTTAAGGCATTAATAATTGTGGTTTTTGATACAGCTCCTACAATAATTTCTACTGCTTCCCCTTTCTTAAAAATAATTAAAGTTGGAATAGCTCTAATTCCGTATCTACCCGGTATAATTGGATTTTCGTCTACATTCATTTTGCAAACCTTTACTTTGCCTTCCATTTCTTCAGCTATTTCATCAATAATGGGAGCAATAATTTTACAAGGTCCACACCAAGGTGCCCAGAAATCAACTAATACAGGTATTTCTGATTTAAGAACCTCTTTTTCAAAATCCTGATCAGTTACTTTGTATGCAGGCATAAAACCTCCTAATGTATAAAATTTTTTGAAAAATTTTAATTTAATTTAATATAATTTCCGTAGCCTTCAATAATTTTTTAGGATTTATAAGAAATAAATCCCCTTTTTAAAACAAGCAGGATTTTTTTAAAAAGTATTTCTAAGGATTTAGAAATGTTTTCTTTTTCTAAAAGATAATAGTTATAAGCCATTACAGCAGGAATGGCACAGAAAAGTCCCATGGCAGTATTTATTAAAGCTTCTGCAATTCCTGGGGCAACAGTTGCTAAACTTGCACTCCCTTTTAAACCTATATCATGAAAAGCCTTCATTATTCCCCAAACCGTTCCAAATAATCCTATAAATGGAGCCACACTACCCACAGTAGCAAGGACCCCTAATCCTTTATTTAGCTTCATAACAAGAGTTTCTTGTTCTATTAAAGCTTTTTCCATAAGTTCCTTTTCAGCCAAATTTAAAGAAAGCTCCTTATCAAGATTTTTAGAAAGTTTCTCTTTTTCAAAATAACTCTCATAGATTTCTCCAAAGGAGGCTACAATTTTTTTTATGCTCTGTCCAAGAAAATGAGATTCCATCTCTTTTACTTCTTTAATTAAAGAGGGGAAATCTTTTGCTCTTTTTGCTAAAAGTTCCGTCTCATGTAAAAGGTTTTTAAAGGCTTTATACCTAAAATAGTTGGCTAAAATTACATACCAGCTATGTATGCTCATTAAAAGGAGTATTAGAAGAACAAATTTTCCTACATATCCTGTTTGTAAAAATATTTTTAAGAGTTCCATTAAATTCCCCAGATAAGTTCTTGTAAGGATTTTTTTATTTTTAAGAAATCCTTTAAAAATGTCAAGCCTTTTAAGGCTGAGTTTTTCAATTCGTAGGTATATTCGTTAACATAAGTTTCAACATGCCTTTTTATAACTTTCTCGTCAAGTTCTTGGGCATAAGATTTTAATAAAGGTAAGGCCTCTTTCCAGTTATTTTTTGCCCAGTTCAAACTTAATCTAAAAAGTCTTGTTAATTCAGCCTTTTTTTCTTCATGAAGCTCTCTTTTTACAAAAAAGCCGCCTAAGGGTAGAGGTGCTTTGGTACTTTTTTCCCAAAATTCACCTAAATCAACGATTTTGTAAAGCCCGTATTTGGAATATACAAATCTTCCTTCATGAATAAGGATACCAAGCTCAGCCTTATTTTCCATTAAAAGAGGAATTACTTTATCATATCTTGTAAAAATTTTTTCTATTTTCCCCTGATAAAAAAAGTTAAAAAGGAGATGAGCAGTTGTGTGTTCTCCTGGAATAGCGATTTTTAAATTACTAAATTCGTTTAGATCATAAGGTTTTATTCCTACAAGAAGAGGTCCTACCCCAAAACCTATTGCAGCTCCAACTGGTAAAAGCTCATAATCAGAATAGATAAGATTCCAGATAGCAAAAGAAGCTTTTATAACAGGAAAAGCTCCTTTTATAGCTAAATTGTTTAGGGTTTCTATGTCTTCAAAATAAAAAGTAAATTCAAAAAAGGAGTTAAACTTTTTTAAAAGAAGTCCCGATACTACGAAAACATCATTTGGACAAGGAGAAAGGGCTATTTCCAATTTTTCTCCATGCATTCCCAGACCTCTCTTAAAACTTGAGATGCCTTTTCTTTATTCCATTCTTTTTCTGGTTGAGAAAGAAGATTACTTATTATCCTTACCTCCACTAAAAAAATTTTTAGCCTTTCACAGGCTTTAGCCACTCCAAATCCTTCCATATTTTCTGCAATGGCATCATATTTTTCTTTTATAAAATAGGCTCTTTCCACATCATAGGTTGCTGTACAAACTGTGGCAAAAACTCCTACATTCACACTAAAATTACACTCTTCCAAAATATTAACAGTTTTTTCTGTAAATATATGACTTAAAGATATTCTGTTGCAGACCTTAAAACTCTCTGGAAAGGAAGCGTAATGGGTTTTATATTTTCTTCCAAAGTCTGCAAAAACTTCTTCAATTGCAATTACTACATCACCTATATTTAAATCAGTATCAGGATAAGCTCCAGCCCAACCTGTTAAAAATACTACTTTTGGTTTTTTTTGTAAAAGAATTTCATAAGAAGATAAAGCAGCCTCAATTGGTCCAAAACCTATAACATTTAAATCTAAATCAAGCCCCTCTAATGCCTTAGCCTCAAATTCTGAAGGAACAAAAACCGTTAGTTTTTTCATATTAATTTATTTCGTTTATTTCAAAATCATCTACATACATAATGTGAGCTTTTATCCCAAGTTCTATCAAATCCTTTAACAAAAAATCTACCTCGTTTGCCCTTATTAGATTGCCTTCTGAATAAAAGGGAAATTTCAAGATCACCTCAGCAGGTTTAACTTTTAGAACTTCAATCTCAATTTTGCTTTCAGGAGGAAGCCCTTTTAAATTTTCCTTTAAAAATCTTTTTATAAAGAGTCTCAGGTCTTTTTCATTTTTAAAATGTTTTGGCAAATTTAAAAATAATACTTTAAAATTTTTGAAAATATTTTAACTTTAAAAGATATGAAAGTCAAGTATTATGTAGGAACTTGTGGCTGGAGTTATTATTCTTTTAAAGGATTTTTATATCCTCAAGATAGTAAACCAAGAGAGTGGCTGAAAATTTACTCTCAATATTTTAATACCGTAGAAATAAATGCTACCTTTTACAAAATTCCTACAGCAAAAACTTTTAAAAAGTGGTATGAGGAAACCCCTGAAGATTTTATCTTCTCAGTTAAGACGCCAAAAACTATAACCCATTTAAAAAAGCTTAAAGAAATAGAAGAAGATTTAAAAAATTTTCTTAAAGCTATATCTCCTTTAAAGGAAAAGGCAAGAATTCTTCTTTTTCAGCTTCCTCCTTCTTTTAAGTATAACAAAGAAGTTTTAGAAAATTTTTTAAAAGTTTTACCCTCAGATTATTTAAACACGATTGAAATAAGAAACATATCTTTTCACAACGAAGAGTTTGTAGAGCTTTTAAAAAGATATAATGTATGTTTGTGTTTTTCTGATTGTGCTGGTAAATATCCTTCCTGGTATGAAGTTCAAACAACAGACTATTTGTACATTAGAATGCATGGTTCCAAAAAGCTTTATGTATCAAATTATGAAGAAGAAGAATTAAAAAGGTTAGCCGAAAAGATTAAAGCTTTTAAGATTGATTCAGCCTTTGTTTATTTTGACAATACTGCAGAGGGATATGCTGTTCCCAATGCCTTAAAATTAAAGGAGCTACTTATGACTTGTGACTGAGTGGTTTTTCGTCTTTGAAGAGGGTTTTTATTTCAATTATTTCGTCTTTTATTTTAAGAAACAGCTCCACAAGTTTTGGATCAAAATGTTTACCAGATTCATTTTTAATTATTTCAAAGGCTTCTTCAATAGAAAAGGCTTTTCTGTAAGGTCTATCTGAAGTTAAGGCATCAAAGACATCTGCAAGAGAAACAATTCTTGCCAATAGAGGTATTTTTTTTCCTTTAAGTCCGAAGGGGTATCCTGTTCCATCCCATTTTTCGTGATGTAAAAGGGCTATTTTTTCTGCAGCTTTTAGATATTTTATTTTTGAGCCCTCAAGAATTTTTGCACCTATAATAGTATGAGTTTTCATTATTTCCCATTCTTCTTTAGTAAGAGGACCTGGTTTTAGAAGGATACTATCTGGTATTTTTAGTTTTCCAATATCGTGAAGAGGAGAACTGTATTTTATTAGTTCAATTTCTTCTTTATTTAATCCCAAATGCTCAGCAATTTTTGTAGAATAAAAGCTTACTCTTTGGATATGATATCCTGTAAATATGTCTCTAAATTCTGCAGCTTTTGCAAGTCTGTAAATTACTTCAAGGGAAAGGTCTTTTATTTCGTTGTAAGCTATTTGAAGCTGTAGGTAAAGTTTTTGCAGTTCCGATGTCTTTTTTTCTACTTCTTTTTCTAAAAGAGTTTGATAGTTTTTTAAAAAGTCTCTATATTTTTTTATTTTAGAAAGAGAAATTATTCTTGCTTTTAGCTCTGGTATAAGAAAGGGTTTATTTAGAAAATCATCAGCTCCTGAAGCAAGTCCTTTAATTCTTGTGTCCATATCATTTGCTGCTGTAATAAGAATTATTCCTATGTCAATTGTTTCTGGATTGTTTTTAATTATTTTACATAAAGATATTCCATCAAGTTCAGGCATTAAACAATCAACTACTATAATATCAGGGTTGACCTCAAAAAGTTTTTCCAAAGCTTCTTTTCCGTTTTTTGAAGTATAAACCTTATAACCTTCTAAGGAAAGAATATCCTTAAGATTCTCCCGAGTAGCAGGATCATCGTCAACTACTAAAATTTTTACATTTCTTGGGTCTTCAAGTTCTGGGAAAAACATTCTTCTACCATCTTTAAATCTTCAAAAGTATTTATATTTATAAAATTTTCATAATTTATTTTATCATTTTTTTCAATAAACAAAATTTGGTTTTTAGAGGCTAAATGTTGAAAGAGTCTAAAAAGACTTTTTTTGGGAGAGTTAAGTAAAAAATTTTCTATTTCTTCCTTTAAAGAACAGGGATAGACTCCGGGAAAAGGTCTAATTTTTTCTTTCCCTTTACTAACTATTAAAAAATTATGGCAGAAAATATAAGAAAGATTGCATAAACATTCTAAAAATTCTTTTTTTATTAAAGGTTGATCTACTGCTACTACTAAAAGAGCTTCTTTTTCTGAAAAAGTTTTTAGAGCAGAAACAATCCCAGACAAAGGTCCCTCTATTTCTGGATATAAATCCTTTATAAATATTATTTCGCCAAGTTTGATCTTTTCTTTAATTAGAGCCTCAACTATTTCAGTCTCTTGATTTTTATCTTTTACTGAAATATAAATAGGGGAAAAAAGATCTTTTAATTTTTGAAAAACCCAATAAATAAGAGGTTTTTTTAAAAGAATTTGGGTAGCCTTCTTTCCTCCTAATCTGCTACCCTTTCCTCCTGCTAAGATGAGTGTTTTCAACTTTTATTTATTTAATTTTAAATTTCCTTTTAAGTTCTCTTTCAAGGTCTCTTCTTTTTATTTCTTCTCTTCTATCGTAAATTTTTTTACCTTTGGCTAAGGCAAGTTCAACCTTTGCGAGTCCTCTTTCATTAAAGTAAATTTTAAGTGGAATAAGGGTATATCCTTTTTCTTGGACCTTTCCAGCAAGTCTTTTTATTTCTGATTTTTTTAAAAGAAGCTTTCTTGTTCTTGTAGGATCTATATTTTGAGCTTCCCTGCTGTGAGGATAAGGGCCTATATGGAGATTATAAAGAAAAACTTCTCCGTTAACCACTCTTGCAAAGCTATCATTTAAATTAGCCCTTCCCTGTCTTAATGACTTTACTTCACAACCAAGAAGCTGGATTCCAGCTTCATAAGTTTCTTCTATGTTATAAAGATGGTGAGCCTTTTTATTAGTACAAACTATTTTTTGTGGCATATTCAAAAAATAACACATGTAAGCATAAAATCAATTTACTTTACAGCTTCTTGACAAGAAAAATAACCTTTGCTATTATCCTTTTAAAAGGAAACATAATACCTAACAAGGAGGCAATTAATGAGTTCTCATAAACCTTTTATTTTGTGGTTTGATGAAATCACTTATAAAGATGTTCCACTTGTAGGGGGTAAAAATGCCTCCTTAGGAGAAATGTATTCTAAACTTACAGAAAAAGGAATTAAAGTTCCATACGGATTTGCTGTTACAGCTGAGGCATATAAATATTTTATTAAAGAAAATCACCTTGATGAAAAGTTAAAAGAGCTTTTAACAGGGCTTGATACTCATGATGTAGCAGATCTTCAGAGAAGAGGAGAAAAAATAAGAAAATTGATTTTAAAAGCTAAGATGCCTGAAGATTTGGCTGAAGAAATAAAAAAAGCTTATGCTAAATTGGAAAATATTTATTTTGAAAATGTAGATGTAGCTGTAAGATCTTCTGCTACTGCTGAGGACTTACCAGATGCCTCATTTGCAGGACAGCAAGAAACTTATCTCAATATTGTTGGAAAAGAGAATGTAGTTAAAGCGGTGCAAAAATGCTTTGCATCACTTTTTACAGATAGAGCTATTTCCTATAGAGAAGACAAGGGATTTGATCATTTTTCTGTTTATTTATCTGTAGCTGTGCAAAAGATGGTAAGAAGCGATGTGGCTTGTTCAGGAGTTATGTTTACCTTAGATACTGAAAGCGGATTTAGAGATGTAGTTTATATCACTGGTGCTTGGGGTTTGGGTGAGGCTGTTGTTCAGGGAAAAGTAAATCCTGATGAATATTATGTTTTTAAACCAACCTTAAAGCAAGGCTATAAGCCCATTCTTTCAAAGAAATTAGGAACAAAACATATAAAAATAGTTTATGGAAATAGTACAAAAAATCCTATAAAAACGGTAAAGACATCAAAAGAAGAGAGAAAAAGATTTGTATTAACGGATGATGAAATATTAACTCTTGCTAAGTGGGCAATTATTATTGAGGAACATTATGGAAGACCGATGGATATAGAATGGGCAAAAGATGGAGACGGAATTAATGTTGGGACAGGAGAATTATACATTGTTCAGGCTCGTCCTGAAACAGTTCATGCTGTGAAGCAACAAAGATATTATGAAATTTATAAACTGAAAGGAGAAGGAAAGGTTATTTGCACAGGAAATGCAGTTGGTAGTAAAATTGGACAAGGGAAAGCAAGGGTGATATTAGATGTGAGTGGGATTTCTGAGTTCAAAGAAGGAGAGGTATTAGTAACCACTATGACAGATCCTGACTGGGAACCCATAATGAAAAAAGCAGCAGCTATCGTTACTGATAAGGGAGGAAGAACCTGTCATGCAGCCATTGTTTCAAGAGAACTTGGTATCCCCTGCATTGTAGGAGCTGAAGTGGCAACTCAACTTGTAAAAACAGGAATGGAAGTAACTGTTGACTGCACTCAGGGAGAAGAAGGAAGGGTTTTAGAAGGTTTAGTTCCTTTTGAAGTAGAAAGAATTGATTTTGAAGCTTTACCGAGAACAAAAACAAAAATTATGATGAACATAGGTATCCCTGAACAAGCCTTTACTTATGCACAACTTCCTAACGATGGAGTTGGACTTGCAAGAATAGAATTCATAATAGGTTCTCACATAGGAATTCACCCTCTTGCTTTAATAGAATACGAAAAACTTAAAGAAATGGCTAAAAACGATAAAAAGATTGCTAAAGTAGTTTCTTTTATTGAAGAAAGAACCTATGGATATGAAAATAAGGCAGACTTTTATGTAGATAAACTTGCACAAGGTATAGCCATGATTGGTGCAGCTTTTTATCCCAATGATGTTATTGTTAGATTTTCAGACTTTAAAACTAACGAATATGCTAATCTTGTAGGAGGATTTTTATACGAACCAGTGGAACACAATCCCATGATTGGGTGGAGAGGAGCCTCTCGTTATTATGATCCTAAATTTGAACCTGCCTTTGCTTTAGAATGTAAAGCCATCAAAAAAGTTAGAGATGAAATGGGGCTTCATAATGTAAAGGTAATGATTCCCTTTTGTAGGACCGTTGAAGAGGGAATAAAAGTAATAAAAGTTATGGAAAAATACGGGCTTAAACAAGGAGAAAATGGGCTTGAAGTTTATGTAATGTGTGAAATTCCAAGCAATGTCATTTTAGCAGAAGAATTTGCCAAAGTTTTTGATGGATTCTCTATTGGTTCAAATGACCTTACTCAGTTAACCCTTGGTCTTGATAGAGACTCAGAGCTCGTTTCTCACATATACGATGAAAGAAATCCAGCAGTTAAAAAACTAATAAGGGAAGTTATACAGATTGCCAAAAGCTATAATAGAAAAATAGGAATATGCGGTCAAGCTCCCAGTGATTTTCCTGATTTTGCTGAGTTTTTAGTTGAGTGCGGAATTGATTCCATGAGTTTAACCCCAGATACCATAGTTAAAACAAGACTTTTAGTAGCAGAAAAAGAAAAAAGCCTTAGAAGATGAAAAATCTTTTAATACTATTTTTAGTGTGCTTTCCATCTTTAGTTTTTGCACAAATTAGAATAGGTATTTTACCTACTGAATTTAAAGGAAAAGAGGTATCTCCTCAATTTATAGAAGAAGTAAAAGAAACTATTTATAAAAATTTATCCTTTCCCTCTCAAATTGAACCAGTAATTTTAAGTAAAAAAGAAAAGGAGGTTTCATTTTTTCACTATTTTTTGAAATCTTCTATAAAAATTTCAAAAGAAAAAGCAAAAATGGAAATTGACTTATTGGAAGGTGCCTCTTCAAAAAAGGTTTATTCAGTAAAAGAAAAAGTAGATCTTCCTCAACTTTTATCAAGATTAGCAATTCATTGTGATGAAATAAAAAGAAGAATTTTGTCAAATAAGGGAACTCCTATTTTATCTCAAGAAAAAGAGTCTTTTTTTTCTAAAATAAATCCTTTTACCAAAATAAATAGCCTTTTTTCTAAGTTATTTTCTAAGAAGAATGAATTTGATATAAAGATTCCCGTCCCACCTCCTCCTCCACCTCCAGGTTATACTGAATATAAAGAAATTCCGAAAAATGTTTATCAGCAACCTCAGCAAGTTCAACCTAAAAAAGAAGTTTATCCACCATCTCCGTGGCAGTGGTTTTAAGTAAAAAGAGATGCTTAAAAGATACCAATCTCAAATTATTATTAAATCATATAAAAAAAAGAGAAAGAAAAAAAGAAAGTGGTTTATAGGGATCTTGTTAATAGGTATTATTTTTACAATTTCTATCTATTTAGTTCTTAATTTTATGGTTAAAAGGGAAATGAGGCAAATTGAAGAAATTGAAAAGGAAAACAGATACCTGAGAAAAGAAATTCAGAAGTTATCAAGTTCTGATGTTCCTTATGAAGAGCTTTTAAGAACAAAATATGGATATATAAAGGAGGGAGAAAAGATTATTATATATTCTCCATACTACTATAAAAGACAGACGGAGGTAGGGGAATGAAGTATGTAGTATTGGAAGGTTTTTATGAAGGAGAAGGGATAAAGATAGGTATAGTAGTTAGTAGGTTTAATATTTTTATAACTCAAAAGCTTTTAGAAGGGGCACTTGACATATTAAAAAGACACAATGTTTCTGAAGAAAACATATATGTTGCTTGGGTTCCTGGTGCGTTTGAGATTCCTCTTGTGGCAAAAAAGCTTGCAGAGACCAAAAAATTTGATGCCATTTTGTGTTTGGGAACAATTATAAGAGGAGCAACCCCTCACTTTGAATACATAGCAGCAGAGACTTCAAAAGGAATAGCCCAGGTAATGTTAGAGACGGGAATACCAATTATTTTTGGTGTGTTAACCACAGATACCATTGAACAGGCAATAGAAAGAGCTGGAACAAAAGCAGGTAATAAAGGAGCTGAGGCTGCACTTGCAGCTTTGGAAATGGTCAATCTTATAAAAAAGATTGAACATTTCTAAGGGGGTGATTTATGAAAACTTTAAGTGATTTTGATTTGAAGGGTAAAAAGGTTTTTATTAGAGTTGATTTTAATGTTCCTATGGAAAATGGTAAAATTACTGATGATACGAGGATTATAGAGAGTCTTCCTACCATAAACTATGTCGTTAATTCCTTTGGAAAAGCTATTCTTTGTTCTCATCTCGGAAGACCAAAAGGTAAAAGACTTCCTGAATATTCTTTAAAACCAGTATATGAATATTTAAAAAAGCTTTTAAAAGTTCCGGTCAAATTTTTAGAAGACATCACAAGCGAAGAAGCAGATAAAGTTCTTGAAGAATTAAAAGAGGGAGAAGTTTTACTGTTAGAAAATGTCAGATTTTATGATGGAGAGACAAAAAATGATTTAGAGTTTGCAAAAATTTTAGCTAAATTTGCAGATATCTTTATAAATGATGCCTTTTCTGTTTCACATAGACCTCATGCTTCAGTAGTAGGAATTGCTCAACTTGTTACTGAGAAAGGAATAGGATTCCAAATGGAAAAGGAATTGAAATATCTTTCTAAAATCGTAGGTAAACCAGAGAGACCTTTCTATGCAGTTGTGGGAGGAAGCAAAACTTCTACGAAAATAGGAGTTTTGAAGAGCCTTCTTAATAAAGTAGAGAAGCTTATAATAGGCGGAGCTATGGCCAATACCTTTTTAGCTGCAAAGGGATTTCAGATAGGTAATTCCTTATTAGAAGAAAATTCCCTTGATATAGCAAGAGAAATAATAAAGGAGGGGAAGGATCAGGGAGTAAAAATTTATCTTCCCGTTGATGTTGTTGTTGAAAGAGGAAATGAGGTTAAGGAAGTCAGTTTAAAAGAAATAACTAACGAGGACAAAATTTATGATATAGGAAGTGCAACTGTAGAACTTTTTTCTAAAGCTTTGGAAGGAGCTAACACCATTGTATGGAATGGTCCCTTAGGATATTTTGAAAAGCCTCCGTTTCATAAAGGAACTGTAGCTATAGCAAGAAAAATAGCAACTCTTTCTGGAACAACCATAGCAGGTGGTGGTGATACGATATTGGCTATAAAACTTGCTGGAGTTGAAACAGCTTTTTCTTATATTTCTACTGCAGGAGGAGCCTTTTTAGAATACCTTGAAGGAAAAGAACTTCCAGGATTAAAAGTTCTTAAAATTTAAACTCAAAATTTTAAGGGGTAAGTGGAATGAAAAAATATCTTTTTGCTGGAAACTGGAAGATGAATAAAACCCTTAAAGAAGTAAAAGAATACTTTGACTATTTCTTAAAAAAGATTCCTGAAATAGACTTTTCTGATAGAGAAGTAATGATTGCTCCACCCTTTGTTTACTTAGCTTTATGTCAAAGCATTATTAAAAATACTCCTTTAAAGTTAGGTGCGCAAAATGCTTGTTGGGAAGAAAAAGGAGCTTTTACAGGAGAAATAGCACCTCCTATGCTTAAAGAACTTGAAGTTGAATATGTGATTTTAGGACACTCAGAAAGGAGACACATTTTTGGAGAAACTGACGAGCTAATAGCTAAAAGAGTGGAAGGAGTTTATAAATTTCAACTCGTGCCAATTTTATGTGTAGGAGAAACTTTAGAAGAAAGAAAAAAGGGAAAAACTTTAGAAGTGGTAGAAAAACAACTTTTAGAAGGATTAAAGGGTTTAAAAAAGGTGAAAGGAGACGACATAGTTATTGCTTATGAGCCTGTATGGGCTATAGGAACTGGTATTAACGCAACACCTGAAGAAGCAGAAGAAGTTCAAGCTTTTATAAGAGAAAAAATCAAAAATATATATTCAGAGGAAGTAGCAGATAGAATTAGGATTCTTTATGGAGGAAGCGTTACTCCTGAAAATATAAAAGATTTAATAAAAAAGCCAAATATAGATGGTGTTCTTGTAGGTGGTGCTTCTCTTGATCCAGAAAAATTTTTCAAAATTTGTAGTATAAAGGTGGAGAAAGAATAAAAAATGGTGGAAAAATCCTGTTCTTTATCAGATTATTCAAATGTTCCTCAAGAAATATTAGAAATTTCCAAAAAATATAAAAATATCGCTATTGTTGGAGTAAGCCATAATCCGGATCGTCCAAGTTACATGGTAATGGAGTATCTTTTAAAAGAAGGATTTAAGGTCATACCTGTTAATCCTATAAGAGAAGAAATTTTAGGACAGAAAGTTTATCCCTCTTTATCTGATTTGCCTTCTGGATTTTACCCCGAGGTCATTATAATTTTTAGAAGGTCTGATCAGGTTCTACCCATTGTAAAAGAAGCTATAAAATTAAAACCAAAAGTAATATGGATGCAAGAAGGAATAATTAATGAAGAAGCTAAAGAACTTGCTGAAAAAGAAGGTATAAAGGTGGTTATGAATAAGTGTTTTAAAAAAATTCACATTCTTGGCAAAAATAAATTCTGAGAGATGGCAGTTTCAGAAACAGCCTTAGAACTTTATAATACCCTTGAGAATCTTAAAAACATAATTTCAAAAAAAAGATTTGACCTTATAGAGCTAACCCTTACTCCCTTTGTCCTTTCTGCCCAGAAATATCTATCCTTAACGACCTTAAATGAAGTATTTCTGGAATTTTTAATGAGGCTTTCTGAAGCTATCTATTTAAAAAGTTGCTTACTCATTAATACCTATGTTAAAAGTGAAAATGAGATGGAAACTTCAAAAGAATTAAAATTTGAGGAATACCAAGTAGAAAAAAAGCTGAATTACTACAAAGCTCTCCCCTTAGACAGGATTTTATTTGATAGAATCTTTTTAAGTAAAGTTCCAGAGATTTTAGAAAAAATAAGTAGAGAGAAGAATTTAGAAAGAGGAGAGAAAAGCTTAATTTTGAAAGCAATTTTATCTATTTTAGCTCGGGAAGAGTTTAAAGAAAGAATGCAAAAAAATTTTTCGACTTTTTCGATAGAGTTTTATATGAATGAATTGAAAAAATATCTAAAAGAAAAGATATCGTTTTCGTTTAGAGAACTGATAGAGGAAAAAGTAGGAAAAGAAAAAGAGAATAGATTTGCGGAAATTGTTTATTATTTTTTGTCATTACTTTTTTTGTGCTTTGAAGAGATTTGTTATATGATTCAGAATAGCGAAAATGAAGATATTGTAGTGTTTTCAAAAAATCACCTGTAATCCAAAATAGGATTAAATTAAAAATAAAAGAAAATTTAAGAAAATTAAATAAAAAATTATAAAATTTTGGAAGATATAAAAAATCGCAAGTTGTTTGGCTATTTTTAAAATTTGACTTTTTGGTTAGTAAAATAAAAATGCAAAATAATAGTTGAAAATTTACAATTAGGGTAAAAGTATGTCCTACAAGATCGTTCATAATTTTGAGATTTGTGATGGTTGTGGAAGTTGTGTAAGTGTCTGTGCTGAAAATCATTTTGGATTAAGCAATTGTGGAATTTATAAAGTTGGAGATAAATTTTATTATTTTTCCTGTATGCATTGTAAAAAGCCTCAGTGTGGCGCTGTCTGTCCTGTGGGAGCAATTTCTATTAAAGAGGGTGTAGTAGTTTTTGATGCAGAACTCTGTGTAGGTTGTAGAAATTGTGTAGAGGCTTGTCCCTGGGGTGTTCCTCAATTTAATTTCAATACAGGAACTATTAATAAGTGTGATCTTTGTTATAATAAAATAATAGCAGGTGAAATGCCTTTTTGTGTAAGTGCCTGTCCAAATAAAGCTTTAGAGGTAAAAAAAGTGGAACCAAAAGCTGCAGAAAAAACTGCAAAGGGAGAATAGCTAAAATGGGACCTTATTTCAATTTATTCACTTTTGCTTTATTACTTTTAGTTCTTGGTATAGCACTTGTTGGAATAAATTTACTTTTGGGATTAAGAAGACCTCATCCTGAAAAGTTGATTCCTTACGAATGTGGGCTTGATCCTTCAGGTGATGCAAGGATCCCTTTTAGAGTAAGATTTTATTTGATAGCGGTTATATTTTTGGTATTTGATGTGGAAATAATTTTTCTTTATCCTTGGGCAGTTATTTTTGAGGAACTTAGCTGGTTTGGTTTTGTAGAAATAGGAATTTTTGTATTAATGTTGTTAATAGCTTATATATATGCTTGGAGTGAGGGAGCATTAAAATGGGAATAGAAAAGGATACCGTAGAAATAGCCCCTGGTATTAGGCAGATTCCAGGAGCACCTGTAGTTATAAGTCCCATTGATAAAATTATCAATTGGGCTCGTGCAGGTTCTATGTGGCCTTTAACTTTTGGTCTTGCCTGTTGTGCCATAGAGATGATGGCAACAGGAGCAAGTCACTTTGACTTGGATAGATATGGAATCATATTTAGAGCTACTCCTCGTCAAGCAGATGTTCTCATTGTTGCAGGAACAGTTACTAAAAAGATGGCTCCTATTGTGAGAAGGGTTTATGATCAGATGCCAGAACCCAAATATGTTATTGCTATGGGAAGTTGTGCCTGTTCTGGAGGTATTTTTAAAACCTATTCTGTGGTTCAGGGCGCAGATGAGTTTTTGCCAGTAGATATTTACATTCCAGGTTGTCCTCCAAGACCTGAAGCTCTTCTTTTTGGTTTATTAAATCTTCAACAAAAGATAAAGCAAGAAGCTAAAAAATGGGGATTTTGGAGATAGAAGATGGAGGAATTGCTTAGTGAATTGAAAGAAAAGTTTTCTTCAGTTATTGTAGAAATTCAGGAAAAAGATTTTCCCACTTTGATTTGTAAAAGAAGTGGATTTTTAGATTTAATGAAGTATTTAAAAGATGAAAAGGGATTTAAGTATTTAATAGATTTATGTGGAGCAGATTATTTGAATTATCCTCAAAAGAACTTTGAAGAGCGCTTTGAAGTAGTTTATCATCTTTATAATCTGGATAGCAAAATTCTTTTAAGAATAAAAGTAAGGATCCCAGAAAGCGATTGTTGGCAATATTCAGTTACTTCTCTTTGGAAAACAGCAGATTGGTTTGAAAGAGAAGCCTATGACATGTTTGGCATAAAGTTTAAGGGTCATCCAAACTTAAAGAGGGTTCTTATGCCGGATGATTGGGAAGGACATCCTTTAAGAAAGGATTATCCGCTTTATTTAGAGGAAGAGCAAGAATGGAAAACATATAAAGACTTTATACAAAAAGTTAAAGAAAGGGGTTAAGAACTGATATGGCTACATATCTTGAAATTAACAAAAAACAGGTAAATGAGGAAAGATGGGAAGAGCCTTTTTATCTTAATATGGGACCTCAGCATCCATCTACTCACGGAGTTTTAAGACTTTTTTTAGAGCTTGAGGGAGAAACTATTGTAAATTGCACACCTATAATAGGATATCTTCACAGAGGGGTTGAAAAGTTAGGAGAAAATCTTAACTACAATCAGGCTATCGTTTTAAGTGATCGTTTAGATTATATAGCCTCGGCAGCTAATAACACTGCTTTTGCTCTTGCATTTGAAAAACTTATGAATTTAGAAGTTCCAAGAAGGGCAAAGCTTTTAAGAACAATTGTTTGTGAGATGGCAAGGATTTGTAACCATCTGCTTTGGCTTGCTACTCATGCTCTTGATATAGGAGCTATGACGGTATTTCTTTATTGTTTTAGAGACAGAGAATGGCTTCTCAATATTTATGAAAAAATATGTGGAGCAAGGCTTACTCATACTTATGTAAGGGTTGGGGGAGTGAGGCAGGATTTTACTCAAGAGATTATAGATGAGCTTTATAGATTTACTGAAGAATTTCCTTCAAGAATATACGATTATGAGACTCTAATTGATGTTAACAGGATTTGGCTTAAGAGGACAAAGGGGATAGCGGTAGTTACTGCAGAGGAGGCTATTAATCTCGGACTTACAGGACCTGTTTTAAGAGGTTCTGGAGTTCCCTATGATGTAAGAAAGTTTAGACCTTATGATGCTTATGGAGAGGTAGATTTTATCGTTCCTACAGGTAAAAATGGAGACACCTATGATAGATACCGTGTTAGAATGGAGGAATTAAGACAGTCTAATTATATTATAAGACAGTGCTTAGACAAGTTGTCTGAAACTGAGGGAGAACCTGTTATTGCAGAAAATGCTCCAGATCTCTTGATGCCAGAAAAAATTAAAAAGCCAGAGCCTAAGCCAGTTCCCAAGAAAGGAGTAATTTTTAGAGGAGAAGATGTTCCCGTTGTTCCACCAGGTGAGGCTTTTGCCTCCATAGAATCACCTAAGGGAGAGCTTGCTGTTTATGTGGTAAGTGATGGTTCAAATAAGCCCTGGAGATTAAGGGTTAGGACACCCTCTTTTGTTCATATTTCAGCTATTCCTTATATGGCTAAAAATCACATGATTGCAGACCTTATAGCTATTATTGGAACCTTAGACATAGTTTTGGGTGATTCTGATAGATGAGGAGGAAAGATGGGAGAAACAATAGATAAATTAATAATTTTAGGTATTTCAGCGGTTATTTTGTTAGTTATAGCTTTATTACATGTAGCTTATTTGACCTATGCAGAAAGAAAGATAATAGCTCGTATGCAGCAGAGACTTGGACCTAATAGGGTTGGTCCAAGAGGTCTTCTTCAGCCTATTGCAGATATGTTAAAGCTTTTAACTAAGGAAGATATTGTTCCTTACGGAGTTGATAAGCCCATATTTTATTTAGCACCCTTTATTTCTCTTGTTTGCGCAGGAACAGGGGTAGCATTAATTCCTATTTGGGAAAAGTTTGTTTTAAGTAACATAAATGTGGGGCTTTTATTTATTTTGGCTTTGAGTTCTCTCAGTGCTTATGGAGTTATTCTTTCTGGATGGGCTTCAAATTCAAGATATGCTTTTTTAGGAGGATTGAGAGCGAGTGCGCAGGTGATAAGTTATGAGATTGCTATGAGTCTTGCCCTTCTTAGCGTAGTTCTTATGGCTGGAAGTCTTAATTTGATGGATATTGTAAAGGCTCAGATTAATTCTCCCTATAAAATATATCTTATTCCTCAAATTGTAGCCTTTTTGGTATTTATGATTTCAGCAATAGCAGAATGTAACAGAGTGCCTTTTGATCTTCCTGAGGCTGAAACAGAGCTTGTTGCAGGGTATTTTGTAGAGTATTCTGCGATGAGATTTGCCATATTTTATCTTGCGGAATATTTTGGAATGGTTGTTATGAGTGCCCTTGCTGTTACCTGTTTCTTAGGTGGATGGATAGGACCTTTTGAGGTGCCCTATATTCCCTTCTTCTGGTTTTTAGTGAAATTGTATTTTCTTTTATTTGTATATATTTGGGTAAGGGCTACTTTACCCCGTTATCGTTACGATCAGCTTATGGGGCTTGGTTGGAAGGTTTTAATACCTGTAGGTTTAGCAAATCTTTTTTTGACAGCCTTTTTGAAATTAATAGTTTAAGAGGGTAGGGTAATGAAGATACTTGAAAAGGCTTTACTTATTGAGATTCTGAAAGGGCTTGCATTAACTTTAAGAAAAATGCTTTTTGCAAAACCTGTTACTATTCAATATTATGATAAGGTTAGACCTGTTCCTGCTCCTGGATTTAGAGGGCGTCATGCTTTGGTTAGAGACGAAAAAACAGGAGATACTTTATGCATAGCCTGTATGCGTTGTGCAAGGGTTTGTCCTTCTAAATGTATTCACATTGAGTATGAAGTAGATGCAGAGACTAAAAAAAGGAAGGTTACTAAATACGAAATAGATGCTTTAAGATGCGTTTATTGCGGTTATTGCGAAGAGGTCTGCCCTGTTAATGCAGTTGTGCTTACAGAATGGTATGAGTATGTAGGTTTCAAAAGGGATGATCTTTATTTTGATAAAGAAAAACTGCTTAAAAATTGGGACGAATTTATAGTTACTCAAAAAAGACCTTATTTAAATCCCTTCTGGAAACCAAGAGGTATTCCAGAGAAATTTTTACCTGTTAAAAAACGCCAGTTTACAGGAGTATAAATATGAATTGGGATTTAATTATTTTTTATTACTTGGCTATTGTAATGATATTTTCAAGTATTTTTGCCATATTTTCAAGGCATCCCGTATATACGGTTTTATTAGTGCTTTTAATGATTATTCATCAAGCCTTTTTACTTTTAACCCTTGGTGCTGAATTTTTAACTGTTGTTCAGATTATAGTATATGCAGGTGCAATTTTAGTTTTATTTTTATTCGTAGTTTATCTTATTAATCTAAGAAAGGAGACTAGAAGAAGTATATTTATAAGAAAGGTTAGTTTAATAGCTATAGTGTTTTTACTTTTTGGAGCTCTTTTTGTGAAGAATCTTTTCATTCTCATTTCTCTCAAGCCTTCTTTTAGAGCTTATTTACCCTTTAGTGTAGAGGAAAAGAGTAATGTCTGGTGGATAGCAAATTATCTTTTTAAAAACTATCTTTTGCAATTTGAAATAATAGGAGTGATTTTGCTTGTGGCTATACTTGGGGCGGTATTTTTAATAAGGAAGGTAAGAACTGTAGAATAAAAGGGGAGGTAAGATGCCGAGCTTAGAACAATATATAATTTTATCCATAATTCTTTTCTTAATAGGGCTTTTTGGTTTTATTTCAAGAAGAAATCTCATTGTTATTCTTATTTCTATAGAGATAATGCTTAATGGACTTATCGTGCTTTTTGCAGCTATCTCTCACTTTACTAAAGACATAAGTGGATACATTATAGTATTTTTTATAATAGCTATGGCTGCTGCAGAAGCTGCTATAGGATTGAGCTTAGTTGTTTTAATTTATAAGAGACTTAGAACAATTTATTCAGATGAGATTACAACTTTTAAGGGGTAAGGTATGGTAGAAAAGCATTTTGAGGTAATAACCAATTTTGATATTTATGTATTTTTAATTCCCTTTTTACCTCTTGTAGCGAGTATCATTACTTTAATTTTAGGAAGAAAATATTACGAATATTTCAAAAATAAGGCTCACATTTTGCCAATTTTAGCCTTATTTTTTAGCTTTTTACTTTCAATCAAAGTTTTGGTTGAGGTGATAAATGGAAAGATTTATCACTTTGATGTATATAGCTGGATATTTGCCTATAATTTTAAGGTAGGATTGGGTTTTCTTGTTGATCCTCTTTCTGTTGCTATGATAACTATGGTAACCTGTGTTTCTTTTCTTATTCATGTTTATTCAGTAGGTTATATGGGAGGGGATCCAGGATATTATAGATTTTTTGCTTACATATCTTTATTTACCTTTTTTATGTTAATGCTTGTTCTTTCCAACAATCTTGTTCAGCTTTATCTCGGATGGGAAGGGGTTGGACTTTGTTCGTATTTTCTGATTGGTTTCTGGTATCAAAAGAAGAGTGCTTCTGATGCAGGAAAGAAGGCTTTCATAGTTAACAGAATAGGGGACTTTGGTTTTGCTCTTGGTATATTTATGGCATTTTATTTTTTGGGAACGCTTTATTACAATGAAATTTTTCCCAAGCTTCCTGAAATTGCTAATAAATATATAAATGTTCTTGGTTATGAGGTACATGTTCCTTTCTTAATTGCCTTTTTACTTTTCTGTGGAGCAATGGGTAAAAGTGCTCAATTTCCGCTTCATGTATGGCTTCCTGATGCTATGGAAGGTCCTACACCTGTTTCAGCATTAATTCATGCTGCTACTATGGTTACAGCTGGTGTTTTTATGGTATGCAGACTTCATCCACTTTTTGAGCTTTCTTCCGCAATGATGTTTATAGTGGCAATTATTGGAGCATTTACCTGTTTTATGTCTGCAACTATTGCGCCAACTCAGTTTGATATAAAAAGAGTTATTGCCTATTCAACCCTTTCACAGCTTGGGTATATGTTTATGGCTTGTGGAGTGGGGGCTTTTATAGCTGGAATGTTCCATCTTTTAACTCATGCCTATTTCAAGGCTTTACTCTTTTTGGGAGCTGGAAGTATTATTCATTTGCTTCATCACGCACCAGATCCAAATGACATAAGAATTATGGGTGGGCTTAGAAAATACATGCCTATTACTTTTTGGACGCTTTTAATAGCAAGTTTATCTATTTCTGGAATTCCTGGATTTGCAGGATTTTTCAGTAAAGATGAAATACTTGCTCAGGCATTTTTTTCAAAATATCCATGGGGTAAATTTATCTGGTTTGTAGGTTGGGTTGTGGCTTCTATGACGGCTTTTTACACTTTTAGAATTTTCTTTAAAGCATTTTATGGAGAGTTTAAAGGTTGGGAATATGTTCACGGAAAGCCTCATGAATCCCCAAGAGTTATGACTATTCCTTTAATTTTCTTAGCTATAGGTTCTATAGTTGCAGGTTGGATAGGAATTCCTGAAATTTTAGGGGGAGAAAACCATATTGAAAAGTTTTTAGTTCCTGTTCTGGGTCATCCAAGAATTATTCACGAAGCCTCACCCTCTACAGAATATCTTCTTATGCTTCTTTCAGTTGGAGCAGGTCTTTTTGGAATCTTCTTAGCTTGGTTAGTTTATATTAAAAAACCTGAACTTGAAACTCTCTTTTCAAAAAATGTCAGGCCTGTTTATATTTTCCTTTTTAGAAAGTGGTATTTTGACGAACTATATCATTATATCATTGTGAGACCAACTCTTTGGATTTCAAGAAAAGTTGTGCGCGGAGTGGGAGACAATATTATCATAGAAGGAATAGTCAATGGAAGTGCAAAGCTTGTAAATATTACTGGAACAGGATTGAGGATTTTGCATACTGGAATAATAAACCACTATTCAACATTTATCTTAATTGGTGTGTTAGTATATCTTTTGATTTATTTATATTTGAAATAGTTGGTATGGGGGAGTACTATGGAATTTTTATTAAATAATCTGCTTTCTTGGATTATCTGGTTTCCTCTAATTGGAATATTAGTGATAATGTTTACTAATAGAAAAAATGAAACTTTCATAAAGTGGGTCTCTTTGATAACCATTTTAATTGATTGCATACTATCTCTTTATCTCCTTGTTAACTTTGATTTTTCTAAAGCTAGTTTTCAGTTTGTAGAGAAAAAACGCTGGATAGAATTTATAAATTCTTACTATTTTTTAGGTGTTGATGGAATAAGTATTTTGTTTGTTCCTCTTTCCACTCTTACTACACTTCTTTGTATATTGATTTCTTGGGATTCAATAAAAGAGATGGTGAAAGAATTTTATTTAGCTCTTCTTGCTACTAATATTGCTATGGTAGGAACATTCTGTGCTCTTGATTTAGTAATATTTTATCTCTTCTGGGAAGCCATACTTATTCCTATGTATTTAATTATTGGAATCTGGGGAGGACCAAGAAGAATATACTCTACTATAAAGTTCTTCCTCTATACTTTCTTTGGTTCAGTCTTTATGTTAATTGGTATAATTTATTTATATATTAAGTTTGGCACTTTTGATTATACACTGTTATTAAATCAGAAATATCCATTTTTAGTAGAAGCTCTTCTTTTCTTGGCTTTTGCCATTGCCTTTGCTATAAAAGTGCCTATGTGGCCGGTTCATACATGGCTTCCTGATGCCCATACTGAAGCTCCTACTGCAGGATCTGTTATTTTAGCAGGAATTTTAATTAAATTAGGAGGTTATGGATTTATAAGGTTTGCCTTACCTCTATTTCCTCAGGCAGCCTTATATTTTTCTAAGTTATTCTTAGTGCTTTCTGTTATTGCAATAATTTATGCAGGACTAGTTTGCTTAGTAGAAGAAGACTTAAAAAGGCTTATTGCTTACAGTTCAGTAAGTCATATGGGATTTGTAACGCTTGGTATTTTTTCCTTTAATCCCATAGCCATGAAAGGTGCGATTTTGCAGATGATAAACCATGGTATTGTTACAGGTGCCCTCTTTATGTGTGTTGGTATAGTTTATGATAGAACTCACAGCAGGGCTATAAGTTATTATGGAGGTTTAGCAACCTCCATGCCTTTATATGCAGCCTTCTTTATGATTTTTACTTTAGCTTCCATAGGTCTTCCAGGAACAAATGGATTTATAGGAGAGTTTCTCATTCTTCTTGGGACATTTCTTTCTACCAAAATTATGGTGGTATTTGGAGCTACTGGTGTAATAATAGGAGCAGCTTATATGTTGTGGCTTTATCAAAGGGTATTTTTCCAAGAACTCAATCCCAATGTAGCTAAGATGCCACCTTTAAAAGTAAATGAACTTGCAGCCCTTATTTTACCAACTATATTAGTATTTTGGATTGGGCTGTATCCCAATCTTTTTTTAGACTTTATGACCACTTCAGTGCAAAATCTATTAATGAATTTGAGGTAGTTTGGGGGGATTTATGGGAACTGTTTTAAATTTTTCAGTAATTTTAACAGAGATAATTTTTATTTTAGTATCTTCTTTTATCTTTCTTATAGACAAGTTTATAAAAAATAAAAATTATGCTTTTTATATCACGCTTATTACTTTAATAATAGCTACTTATTTAATTCTTTTTGTTCCCTTTGGAGAGTTTACTTATGCTTATAAAGCTGATTTTTATTCTTCAACTATAAAACTTTTCTTAGTTTGTGGAGCAATACTGATTTCTATTCTCTCTTACAATTATCTTCAGTATTACATGAATTTAAATTCAGGGGAATATTATGGTTTTCTTCTGTTCTCTATCGTTGGTGCATTTTTAATGCTTTCTGGAATGGACTTAGTTACTATTTATTTAGCCATGGAGCTTATGAGTTTCCCTGTTTATTTTCTTATTGCTCTAAATTATGCTTATAACAGACCTTCTCTTGAGGGAGCTTTAAAATACTTTATTGTAGGAAGTCTTGGCTCAGTTTTTATTCTCATAGGTTTGGGAATAATTTACTACTTTATCGGAACTTTTGTTTTGCAGGAAATTGCTCAAACTCTGGCACAAAATCTTTATTTCAAAGAACTTTTAGTAGGCTTTATTTTTATTCTTATAGGTTTTTCCATAAAACTTTCTTTAGTTCCTTTCCACATGTGGGCTCCTGACGCTTATGAAAGTGCTCCTGTTCCTATCACCTCCTTTATAGCTGGTATTGTAAAATTTGCAGTAATATCTACTTTGGTTAAGATAATTCTTGTAGGATTTAATCCTCTAAGAATAGAAATAGGAGAAGTTCTTATACCTATAATTTTGGCAAGTATATTAATTGGAAACATAATGGCAATCAAACAAGACAACATTATAAGAATGTTAGCTTATTCCTCTATAGCTCATGCAGGTTATGCAGGATTGGGGATTATCAGTGCAGATTACATGGGTTATAGCTTTACCATATTTTATATGCTTGTATATTTAATCATGACTATCGGAATTTTTGGAGTTTTGATATTTTTAGCCAATTTCAAGAAAGAATTGCTCAATATTCCAAGGATGGCAGCTTTAAGTGAGAAAACCCCCTTTGTTAGCCTATTAATATTAATTTTGATGTTTTCTTTAGCAGGTATTCCACCTACAGCAGGATTTATAGCTAAATTTTATGTTTTTATGAGTTTAATTAAAGCCAAATATGTATGGGTGGCTGTTATCGCTATTCTTTTTGCTGTAATAGGTGCTTATCCATACTTGAGGGTGTTAAAAGTTATATACATGGATAAACAGGAATTTGAATTTAAGTTTAAATATGATTTTGCCTTTCTAATCCCTGTTTGTATCTCAGTATTTTTAGTAATTATTATAGGAATATATCCCAAACCTTGGACAGATATAATTTACAAAACTATGTATTTTTACATTAGTTCTCTATTATATCCTTACTAATCTGAAAAATTTTTCCTTTTTACCTTTCATAAAATAGGAAATTTTTTCTTAATTTCTATCAAAACCCTCCTCTAATTCCTTAAAAAATCTCATTTTAACTTTGGCATACATCTTGCTATTTTAAAAAAACAAAAAAATGAGTTTTTAGGAAAACAGGATGATTAAAGTATTAACAGGTTATCTTAATCCAAAAACAAAAGAGTTTGTTTCCCTTTTTGATAACAATAAAAATGTTGAAATATCTGATTGGTTTCAGCTAATTTTTTTAAGTTTAATAGATAACAATTTAGACAACAGTTTAGGCAAAAATCCTGATGTAATTCAAAATTTTGAAACAAACTTTCTTAGAAAAGATAAAGAAATTAACAAGAATGTTCTTTTAAGAAATTTAGGTCAAGAAAAATTAGATCAAATAAACTCACTTTTAGCTTATGTATTAGATAATAATAATTTAGAATTATTCAGTATAGAAAATTTAGCTGAATCTGGGAGTTATAACTATCAGAAAAACATTTTTTCTGAAATTTCAGAGGGAAATAATGAGAACTTAGGAATTTATAATAAAGAAAAATTTTCCTTTATTGAGGAAATAATTTCCCAAATAAATAATGCAAAAGAGATTAATTTTCCTCAATTAAATCAAATTTTTGAAAATATTTTGAAAAAATCTTTGCCAGAGTTTAAAGAGATTGACATTTCAGCTATAAAAGGGAAGGTTTTACAACTTTCAAATAATTTTTCAGATTTTAAAAATGTTTCTTTCCGATCTGGAGAAGATGATAAAAATGTAACAAATTTAGCGAAAGATGGAGATTTGCAGAAAATCAATGAGTCATTTGTCCATATAAAAAATTTAATCGCTGTAAAAGATGAGATTCAAAATAAACAAAATTCTGAAAATCCTTTTCATTTAGATAAACATTTAGACAAGGAGAGTTTACAAACCTATATAAGTGTTTTTAATTCAGAAAATGAAAATCAGAGTGGAAAAGGCGAAAGGTTAGAAGTTAAAAATAATAACAATAAAAACGGGGTAAAAGAACTGAACGAAGATATTTTTCTGTTTAAAAAAGCTCATACGAACGATAGCACTTTAGAGAATGAAAAATTGTTGATTAAAAATAAAGGAGAAGTTAGTAAAGAATTTGGTTTTTACGATGCATTAAATAGAGTGTTAAATAAAAAGGTAGAGGTAGAAACTTATTTTATTAACAGATTTTTTGATGATAGCTTTACAAAGGGAGACTTGGGAATAAAAGATGTAATTAAATCGGAGAATGTTAAGGTTGTTAATTTTTACAAATTTCCGGATGAGTTTCTTGAGATAATAAAAAGTATGAGTTTTGAGATTCAGCCAGAAGGAGAAAAAAGGGCGTTTATAAAACTTGAACCACCAGATATGGGTTTTCTTAATCTTGAGATAAAAACAAAAAATAAGGATATAGAGATAATTGTGAGGGTTGAAAAACCTGAAGTATTACAGGATATAAAAAATAATCTGCATAACATAAAAGCAAGTTTGGAAGAGCTGGGTCTCAATCTTAAAGAGTTTCAGTTATTTTTGGGTTCTGGATTGGAAAATAAAGCTTTTACCAAAAATTTTGAAAGAGAAGGAAGCCCCTCTTATAAGAAGGAAATACAAGAAATAGAAGAGGTAAGTAAAAATACGAAAGAAAAAGACACTATTAAAGTTTATAATACGAATGGTAAATACTATTACATTGTTTAAAGGAGGTTTTAGAAAATGGCGTCTCAGATTAGCAACATAAATGTAAATACTCCAAGTATTTCAACAAATAGAACTCCAAAAAAGGTCCTTGATATGCAAGATTTTATTCAGCTCTTTATAACTCAGCTCCAGTATCAGGATCCTATGAATCCTATAGAAAATAATGAAATGGCTATACAGCTTGCCCTATTTAATCAGGTAGATCAGCTTTTTAAAATTAATGAAACACTTAATACCCTGGTTGATATGGCTAAATCTTTGGAGTTAGCTTATATTTCCAATCTTGTTGGTAAAAAAATTAAAGTTGAAACTAATATAGGTAGAGTTGAAAATGGAGAGTTTTTGGGAGGAGAATTTAGTTTAGATGAACCTGTAAATTATTTAGAAATTGTAATAAAAGATAGTAAAGGCAATTTGATTGATAACATAAAATTAAATGGGCTTCAAGCAGGAACTCACAAAATTGATTGGGATGCCACAGATAAAAATGGGAATAAAGTTCCTGATGGTAATTATGTATTTTCTATAATTATTCCCTACGAGAACACAACTAAAAGTATTACTCCCACCATGATTGCTAAGGTAACAGGGGCTAAGCTTGGAGAAAAACCTCAAATAGTAATTGATGAAAATTATCCTATAGATTTAAAGGATATAAAAGAATTGGTAGGGGAGTAAAAAATGGGAATATTTGGAACAATTTACACCTGTTATAGTGGTGTTTGTACAAACACCGTAGGTATGAAGGTAGTTGCTGATAATATTGCTAATCTTAACACCACTGGTTTTAAAGAAAGTAGATGGGAGTTCGCCAATGAAGTAATTACAGCAACTCAGGAGGCTTTTGTTAGGGAAAAAGGGTTGGGGAGTAGAGTAAAGGACATAAGAACTTTATATACTCAAGGAGGAATTGTAACAACTGATGTTCCTACAGATCTTGCTATTTCAGGCAAAGGATTCTTTATAGTATCAGATAAAAATGGCAACATTTTTTACACAAGAGATGGGCAATTTTTTGTAAATGAGGTTGACGAAAATCATTTTGCCCTTCAAAATAGTCTTGGACTTTACCTCCTTGGAGCTGAACCAGAAGCAACAACTGCAGATTTAACTTCTTTAAAACCCTATTTAATTCCTAAAATAATGCCTCCTAAAGCTACAAGTGAAATAAATATTCAAGCAATATTTGACAGTAGAAAACCTGCAGAAGTCGTAGATGATCCTCTTTGGCAAAATTATGACGCAACAAGAGAAAAAGTTCTTGAAGATGGCAAATATGAATTTGTGTGGAATTTACCTATTTATGATAGTTTAGGAGAAAAAAGGAATCTTCAGCTTTACATAGATAGAACGAGTGATCCTAATCAATATGAACTTCTTGTTGCTCTTGATGATCCTTCACTTGATGGAAGGGGAGCTGGCAAATTTCAGGGAGCTTTTCTTTACGGAATTTTAACTTTTGGAGGAAATGGAGATATTACCGATGCAAAATTTTGGGAAATTACCAATCCCTCATCTTTTGATCCTAACACGCAATTTCCTATGGATTTAAAAACCCTTGGGAAGCCTCAATTTACTTTAAATGTTAAGGGGAATACTCAAACCATAACCTTAGATTTTGGATTTCAGGTTGAGGCAGATGGAAGCATCACAAGAACTTCTTATGCAAGTAAACTTATGGCAAATCCCTTTGTTCAGCTCTATTACAATCAAAATGGGTATTCTCAAGGCATATTTGACAAAATTGAAGTAATTACCGAAGAAGGACTTATAAGAGCCTGGTATACTAATGGGCAAAATATAGAGGTTTCCAAGATATTTCTTGCTGATTTTACGGGATATGAAGATTCATTAGCAAAAATTGGATCAAATCTTTTTCAGGCAAGAGAAGGAATAAAGCCATTTATATTTGCTCCGGGACTTTATGAAAGAGGAAGGCTTATTTCTGGAGCTTTAGAAGAATCAAATGTAGATTTAGCAACGGAATTTGTCAATTTGATTGTTTTACAAAGGGCTTTCCAAAGCAATATAAGAGTTATTGTTACAGCAGATCAAACCTTGGAATATTTTTTTAATAAAACATAAAAATAGCCGATAAATAAAAAAGGGGGTGAATAAAAAATGGGTTTAACCGATGCCTTATTTGCAGGAACAAGTGGTTTAAGAGCACTTGGGCATGGCATGAGTGTTATAGGAGATAATGTAGCCAATCTCAATACCACAGCTTTCAAGGGTTCGAGAATTTCCTTTAGTGACATAATGGCTCAGAATATAAACACTGCTGCAGGATCTGGTCAACTTGGAAGAGGTTCAACAATTCAGGCTATTTATCCCATATTTACTCAGGGATCTTTTGAATCAACAGCAAATCCTACAGACCTTGCCATTGCAGGAAATGGATTTTTTATAGTAGCAGATCCAAGAGCAACAGGTAATGTATATTATACGAGAGATGGACAGTTTATGATTGACAAAAACGGATACCTTGTTAATGCAGCAGGACTAAGAGTTCAAGGTTGGAGAATAGATGAAAATACAGGAGACATTACAGGTGCTATCACAGATATCAGAATTGACAGAAGTTCACCCCCTGTCAAAACAAGTCTCGTTGAGGTAATTACAAACTTAAATGCTGAGGTTGAAAGAAATGTGACCATAGATAACAATAACAATGCTATTTTTGGAGATAATTCCATTACAGATAACAATGGAGTTACCCTTTATTCTAAGTGGAATGCTACTTTATCCACTCCTCTTGCCACTACAGATTATGATTACAGAACTTCTCTTAATATATATGATTCTCTTGGAACGCCTCATGAGATAACTATTTATTATAAAGCTGCAAAATTGGTTAAGGCTGATGGGACTACCACACCGGTATATGAATTTTTGGTTACCTGTAATCCCAATGAGGATATGAGAAGAAATGCAGATGGGAGTGATCTTGGGGATAAAAAAGGAGTTTTAATGTATGGGCTTCTTGAATTTGATACTCAGGGAAATGTGAAAAACTTTTTAGATGTTTACAGATATGGATGGGATGCTAATAATAATCAATATCAATTAGTTAGAATAGTTAATGATAGTGGAGTTCCTCAGGTTCCTAACGATGCCTTTGCTACTTCACCTCCTTTTACCACAACTATTGGTGCACTTGGTGCCAATGGTTATCCTATATTAATAGCAGATTTCTTAGGTATAAAAGTTGCCGATTCAGGGGGAACAGAAGATCCTTCAGCAACTCAGAACTTACAGCCTATAGAACTTAATTTTGGCTATTATTGGGATGGTTCTTCTTGGCGTTCAGAGACAGTAAGAACTACCCAGTATTCAGCTCCCTTTGCAACCCTATTTTATGATCAAAATGGATACGGTCCAGGAACTTTGGAAAGTATTGCTGCCGATAATGAAGGAAGAATTACTGGTTATTATTCCAATGGAAGGGTTATTCCTCTCTGGATGGTTGCGCTTGCCAATTTTAATGCACCAGAAAGGTTACAGAAAGTTGGTGGTAATTTATTTAAAGAAACCACTCATTCAGGACCTCCTGTTACTGGGAAACCAGGAACAAATGGACTTGGAACAATTGCACCAAATAGTATAGAACAATCTAATGTTGATCTTGGAGAGCAGTTTGTTAAGATGATTATCTTCCAGAGGGGATTTCAGGCAGATGCAAGAATTATTACCGTTTCAGACAGCATGCTTGAAGAATTAATCAACCTCAAGAGATAATAACTTCCTACCACTTTCGAAGTGGTAGATTTCTACCACTTCGGAAGTGGTAGATTACCATTTTAATAGGGTAGCCCCAAAGGTAAAACCTCCTCCAAAAGCCACCAGTAAAACAAGGTCTCCTTTTTTAAGCTTTCCTTCTTTTTCTGCTTCGTAAAGAGCCAAAGGTATACTTGCTGCTGAAGTATTTCCATATTTATGAATATTTACATATACTTTTTCTTTCGGAAGTCCAAGCCTTTCTCTTAAGTATTCTATAATTCTTAAGTTTGCTTGGTGAGGAACAAGAAGGTTTATGTCCTTAGCAGTCAAACCATTTCTTTGAAGAATTTCAAGAGAAATCTTTTCCATCATTCTTGTAGCTACTTTAAAAACTTCTCTTCCCTGCATTTTGATGTAATACTCATCTTCAGGAAGCCTCTTATCAAAAGGAGGATAACAAGATCCTCCTCCTTTTAAAGTAAGAAGAGACCATTGAGAACCATCAGCACCAAGGATAAAATCTATAATGCCACTTTTTTCAGGATTTGAACTTTTTCCTACTACTACTGCTCCAGCTCCATCTCCAAGAAGCACACAGATAGTTCTATCTTTCCAATTCGTTTTTCTGGATAAAGCTTCAGCTCCTACAACAAGAATTTTCCAATCAGGATTGTTTTTAATAAACTGATCTGCTACTGCTAATCCATATATAAAGCCAGAACAGGTGGCAGAAAGATCAAAAGCCCCAGCATTGAAAGCTTTAATTCCTTCTTGAACCAAAACTGCCAAAGAAGGTATAAGATAATCAGGGGTAACGGTAGCACATATAATAAGATTTATTTCTTCTGATGAAATCTTTGCTTTTTCTAATGCCTCAAGGCATGCCTTTATTGCATATTTACTTATGTTTTCTCCATCTTCTAAAATTCTTCTTTCTTTAATGCCTGTTCTTTCTGTTATCCACTCATCAGAGGTATCAACCATCTTTTCCAGATCAAAATTAGTAAGAACTTTGGAAGGAACAGCCATTCCTATTCCAAGTATGGCAGATCTTATAGAATTTAAGCCCATTGTTTCTCCTCTAAATCCAGGGTTTCTGTAATAGCATTTTCAAGTTGCTTAACTAAGTTAAACTTTATGGAGTTAATAGCTACTTTTATAGCATTTTTAATAGCTATCGCATCTGATCTTCCGTGAGCTATTATAACATTTCCTTTAACTCCTAGAAGGGGGGCACCTCCGTGTTCCCTCCAGTCAGCCTTTTTTTTAAAATTCCTGATTGCTCCCTCGGCAAGTTTCATTCCAAGAAGATAAACAAAAGAAGTTTTTATCTCATTTTTTAGCATTTCTAAAATCACTTCTGCTAAGCCTTCAGAGAGTTTAAGGCAAATGTTCCCAATGAAACCATCGCATACCACTACATCTACCTCACCTTTAAAAATGTCTCTACTTTCAATATTTCCCACATAGTTGAGATTAGAGTTGGTGAAAAGCTGATGGGTTTTTTTTACTAAGATATTTCCTTTACCAATTTCTTCTCCTATAGAGAGAAGAGCTACCTTAGGGTTTTTTCTTTTCCAGATTTTTTCAATAAAAATACTTCCCATAACTCCAAATTGAAACAAATCAAAAGGTTTGGAATCAACATTGGCACCTGAATCAATAAGAACAAAGGGATCTTTTAGAGTGGGAAGTAAAGTAGCTATAGCTGGGCGTCTCACTCCTTCAATTCTTCCAAGAATAAAAATAGCACCTGCAACTACCGCTCCGGAATTCCCGGCTGAAACAAAAGCCTCCGCTTCTCCACTTTTTAAAAGTTCAAGCCCCTTAAAGATTGAAGCATCTTTCTTTTTCTTTAAAGCATCCTTTGGGCTTTCATCCATTTCTACAACTTTTTCAGTATACACCAGAGAAACTCTTTCTTTTCCTTCCCAATCTTTTAAAATAGATTCAGTTCCTACAAGATAAAGATAAAGATCCGGAAACTTTTGAAGAGCAAGTTCAGCTCCTTTTAGAGTAGATGAGGGAGCTAAATCACCCCCCATTACATCTAATACGACTCTATACATTTTTGATTAAATTTAGATTTCTTCCTTTTCTAAAAAGACCTTTCCCTTGTAATATCCGCAGTTAGGACAAACTCTATGTGGCATTTTGGGTGATTTACATTTTGGACATATAGATAAAGACGGAGCTGTTAAATGCTGATGAGCCCTTCTTTTTCCTCTTCTTGATCTGGAAGTTTTTCTTTTTGGAACAGCCATGGTAAATAGCCCTCCTTTTTAAGTTTTTCCAGAAAAAAGTTCTTTTAAAACTGCAAAAGGACTATCCTTTTTATAAACCTTGCATTGACATAATTTTTCGTTCAAATTTGTTCCACAAATAGGACAAAGCCCCTTACAATCAGGTTTGCAGAGTTTTTTATAAGGTAGGCTCAAAAATATTTCCTCCTTTAAAAGTTCATAAAAAGAGATCCAAGAGTTTTCATAAAAGCTAACTTCCATCTCCTCCTCAGAAAGCTCTTTTTCCTCTTCTAAATTAAGCGAAGCAAGGGGTAAAATATCTATTTTAAAGGTATGTTCAATAGGAAATTCATAAGAGGTTAAGCATCTATCACATTCAAGAATTACTACACCTTTTAAAAAGCCCTCTAATTTTACCTCAATTCCTAATTTTTTCAATTTAAAGTAGCCAGAAAAGGGTACTTTTATATTAAGTTCATTTCCCAGATCAGAAACATTATCAAATTCAACTTTAATTCCCTCTGGAGGAATTTCTTCTAAAAAAATTCCCCAATTTTTAAGATCATTCATAACTTTTAACTCCCTATAAATTTGTTAAAAAATAACTCCAAAAAAGATTTTGTCAAATAAAATTTTTAAATAAACACTTCCTATTACAGGTATCCAGAAATTATCTCTTTTAGTAAAAACCTCGGTAAGAGTAAGAATTAGACAAAACAAAACCACAGAAAAAGAAAAATTTTCTACTTGAAAATAAGTAATTATGAGAGAAAGGGTAAAAAAGGTTAAACTTCCTTCCAAAGTTTTGTTATTTTTAAGTTTTCTCCTTCCTAAAGAATGCCCAATTATTGAAGCAAAGGGATCTGAAAGAGCTAAAATTAAAACAATAGTCTGAAAATTTTTAAGATCTAAGAAAAACCAACTTATAATTATACCTGCCAGAAAAAACCACGCATCGTTTAATCTATCCTTTTCTTCCTTCTTTAAAAGGGGTTGCCAAATAGATTTTAAAGGAAGGAAATAGGGCTTATAAAGACGAAAAATTTCAAAAAGGGTTAAAAGAAAAAATAAAAGAATTAAAAAAATAGTAAAGTGTAAAAAAGAGAGGTAAGAGCTTAAAAAATAAAGAAAAAGTCCCCAGAAGATATGAAAAAGTTTTCTATATAGATTTATTCCCATTCAATAGTTGCAGGAGGTTTTGATGAAATGTCATATACGACTCTATTTACACCCTTTACTTCATTTATTATTCTGTTTGAGAGTCTTTCAAGAATTTCGTAAGGTAGTTTTACCCAATCTGCGGTCATTGCATCCTGACTTTCAACACATCTTATAGCAATTACATATTCATAGGTTCTGTAATCTCCCATAACACCAACTGTTTTAACGGGGAGAAGGACAGCAAAGCTTTGCCAAACTTTGTAATACCATCCAGATTTGAGCATTTCTTCTGTTACGATAAAATCGGCTTCTCTTAAAATGTTGAGTTTTTCTTCGTCAACTTCTCCAATAATTCTTATAGCCAATCCAGGACCTGGAAAAGGTTGTCTCCAGATTATATGCTTAGGAAGACCTAAAACCTCTGCGATCTTTCTTACCTCATCTTTAAAAAGCTCTCTTAGGGGTTCTATAAGCTTTAAGTTCATTTTTTCAGGCAATCCACCCACATTGTGATGGGTTTTAATTGTAGCTGAAGGACCTCTAAAAGAAATACTTTCAATAACATCAGGATAAAGAGTTCCTTGAGCAAGATATTTAACATTTTCAAACTTTTGTGCTTCCTTTTCAAAAACTTCTATAAAGGTTTCTCCAATGATTTTTCTTTTTTCTTCTGGGTCTTTGACACCCTTTAAACGGGATAAAAAAATAGAAGAGGCATTAACATAATGAACATTCAATCCCAAATCTTTCATTAAACTTAGAACTTCTTCTGGCTCATTTTTTCTTAGAAGACCAGTATTTACGAAAATAGGAATAAGTCTATCCCCTATAGCTTTATGAACAAGGATAGCGGTAACAGTAGAATCTATACCTCCTGAAAGAGCACAAATGACTTTTTCATCTTTTTTAACCGTCTCTGCAATTTCTTTTACGGTTTCTTCAATAAATGAAGGCATACTCCATTCAGCTTTGCATTTGCAGATTTCAAAAACAAAATTACTTAAAAGTTTCATACCTATCTCAGTATGCACAACCTCTGGATGAAATTGCACACCATAAAAAGGTTTATCTTTATGAGCTATACTTGCAAAGGGGGAATTTTCAGTTCTTGCAAGTGTATAAAAATTTTCAGGAAGTTTTTCAATCCTATCACTGTGGCTCATCCAAACTTTATACTTTTTATTTTTTCTGAGCCCTTTGAAAAGTTTGTCTGTTTTTAAAATCTCTATGTAAGCTAACCCAAACTCTCTTTTTTCGCTTTTTTCAACTTTTCCTCCGAAAAGATGGGTTATAAGCTGAGCACCATAGCAGATCCCTAAAACAGGTATTCCAAGATTAAAAATCTCTTTATCAATGAGCGGAGCATTTTTATCATAGACACTACTTGGACCACCCGAGAGAATAATACCGGAGGGGGAAAATCTTTTTATTTCGTCTAAATTTACAAAGCAGGGCTTTATCTCACTATAAACTCCGAGTTCCCTTATTCTTCTGGCAATAAGTTGAGTAGTTTGAGAACCAAAATCAAGGACCAAAATTTTATTCTTTAAATTCATTTTATCTTCTAAATTTCCTTAGTATAATCAATCCCCCAAGTAAAGCCAATATTAAAAATCCAACTTCTGCAAGCTCTAAAAGAGAATATTTAATTTTTTCTATAAAAAACTCTTTTGGGTGAGAGATTTCAAAGCTCAAAATAAGTAGCCTTCTTATAAGAGCTGTAATGCCTACTAAAAGAAAAGGTTCTACACATTTTATTGCACTTTCTTCCAATAGAGCCACTTCAACTGTATAAAATATTTCCAAAAAAATAAGAGCAATTAAAAATTTATCAAGAATAACAATTGCACCCTGGGTAAAGTTTTCATAGGAAAGAAGACTAAATAAAGTTTTAAAGGCATCAAAAATTATAAGCACAAAACCAAGTAATAAACCTATAGAAATTATGAAATACCCTATTTCTTCAGACTTCATAAGAAATAATTTTCCAAATATATGCCATTTTTTAGATTCTTTATGGTTTTGCATCTAAAACTCCTTTTAAGGAATTATATTTGGTCATGGTTTTTAAAAGTCCTATATTTAAAATGTCTTCAAGGGCAGAGGAGGAAAGTTCTAAGATTTTCATTACTATAGGCTTTTCCTCTTCTAAAAAGGGAGAGAGCACATATTCTACTACTGAAGAATTCATGGGTTTACCTATTCCTAACTTCATCCTTGGGAAGTCTGAAGTTCCAAGATATTCAATTATAGAAAATATTCCTTTATGCCCCCCTGCCCCTCCCTTAGGAAGTATTTTAATTTTCCCAAGAGGCAGATCTAAATCGTCATAAATTACAAGTAAGTTTGCAGGGGTAATATTTTCTTTTATTATCCATTTTTTAACAGCTCTTCCAGATAAATTCATATAGGTTTGTGGCTTTATTAAAATAGCTTTGTCTTTGTAAAAGGCTGCTTCACTTTCTAAATCTTTGTAAAACTTGAATCTTAAGTTATGCTTCTTTGCAAAGGTATCTATTACTAAAAAACCAAAGTTATGTCTGGTATCTCTATATTTTTCGCCAGGATTCCCAAGTCCACAAAAAAGCCACATTCAAATTTTATTCTGTTGGTTTTTCAGGAGTTTCTCCCTCTGCTCCTTCTTCTTTTTCTTCTGTTAGGATGGTAACCACAGTTTCCTCAGGATCATCTAACACTCTTATTCCTTCAGGAACTTTAATATCCTTTACATGCAAGACATCTCCAATATCAAGATGACTTATATCAACGGTTATCTTATCAGGAATTTTTGAAGGCAGACACTCTATTGTTAATTCATGTAAAAGAATTTCTAAAATACCACCCTTACTAATTCCTACAGGTTTTCCAATAAATTCCAAAGGAACATCTATGGTTATAGTTTCTTTTTCGTGAATAGCCAAAAAGTCAATATGAATAATTTTATCTGTTACAGGATGAGTCTGATATTCTTTTAATATAGCCTGTATTTTGGAAGGTTCTCCATTTGTTAATTGCAAATTAAAAAGGATAGTTTCCCCTTTATGTTTTATTAATATACTTTCAAGCTCATTAGATTTTACAGCAATAGGTAGACTCTGAATATGGGGTCCGTATACAATAGCAGGGATTAATCCCTCTTTTCTTAACTTTTTACAGATTTCCTTTCCTGTTTTTTCTCTTTTGATAACATTTAAGGTAACCTGTTTCATTTTCTTTCACCTCCTGTCAATTTTTTTTAAACAAATAAAGAACTAATGGATTCATCAGTATGAATTCTTCTTATAGCCTCTCCTAAAAGGTTAGCTACAGATAAAACTTTTATTTTTTCAAGGTTTTTTGCCTCATCTTTTAGAGGAATGGTATCACTTACAAAAAGGGCTTTTAAAGAAGATTTTTTAATCCTTTCCACTGCATTTCCGGATAATACTGGATGGGTAGCCATTCCGTAAACTTCAATTGCCCCTCTTTCCATTATAGCATCAGCAGCCTGACACATTGTTCCTGCTGTATCTACCATGTCATCTATAATAATAGCTATTTTATCTTTTACATCACCCACAATATTCATTACGGCACTTTCATTAGGTCTTTCCCTTCTTTTATCAACTATAGCGATTCCTGTATTTAGTCTTTTAGCATATTCTCTTGCTCTTTCCACCCCTCCAGCATCTGGAGACACAATAACGATCTTATCAGTCGGAAAATTTTCTTTTATATATTTAAGAAAAACAGGTAGAGCGTATAGATGATCTACAGGAATATCAAAAAATCCTTGGATTTGTCCTGCATGTAGATCCATAGTAAGAACCCTTCTTGCACCAGCAGTAACTATTAAATTGGCAACAAGCTTTGCAGAAATAGGCGTTCTGGGAGCAGTTTTTCTGTCCTGTCTTGCGTATCCATAATAGGGAACAACAGCAGTTATTCTTCTTGCAGAAGCTCTACGAGCAGCATCAACCATAATAAGTAGCTCCATTAAATGTTCATTAACAGGTGGACAAGTAGGTTGAATAATAAAAACATCAGCCCCTCTTATATTTTCCTTTATTTCTACGAAAATTTCTCCATCACTAAACCTTTTAATTATGCATTCACCTAAGGGAATGTTTAAATAATTGCAAATTTTTCGAGCAAGCTCTGGATTAGCAGTTCCCGAAAAAACTTTGAACTGATTTATAGGCATAAATCCCTCCTAAATTTTGGTTTACTCTAAATTTTTAACGAGAAATACTTTGCAATTTTCTAAGAGAGATTTCAAAGTTTTATAAATAAAAAACGGTGGCTCTCCATCAAATACACCAAAAATAGAAGGTCCTGTTCCGCTTAAACTTACGGTAAGGGCTCCAAATTTTTTTAAAATTTCTTTATAATTTTCTAATACTTTATATTTTTTAAAAACTAATGTTTCAAAATCGTTAATTAATCCTTGATTCTGATACCAGGGAGGAATATCTCTAGTATAAAAAACCGGATTTTTTGATTCTGTCAATCCTAAATTTTCGTAAGCCCATTTAGTGCTAATTTGAAAATTAGGAGATATTATTATGTACCAGGCAGAAAAATTTGGGAAAGGTGATAGCTCATCCCCTATACCTTTTCCTATAGCAGAAGGATATGGACTTAAAAGAAAGGAAACATCCGCTCCAAGAATTTTTGCTAAAGGATAAAGATTTTCTATGTTTATTCCATAGAGATAAGCTAAACCTCTAAGAACAGAGGCTGCATTACTGCTACCGCCTCCAAGTCCTGCGGAAACAGGAATGGTTTTTTTAACTCTTATAATTACATTTTCTCTAATATTAAAAGTTTCCTTAAATAGCTTAAAAGCTTTGTAAACCAAATTTTTTTCCAAGGGAATAGGGACCTCACAAAAAAACTCTAATGAAAAATTTTGGGCTTTTTTTATTTCAACTTCGTCAAAAAGGTCAACTTTTTGGAAAATAGTGTATATTTCGTGATAATTATCTTCTCTTTTTCTCAAAACTTGAAGAGTGAGATTGATTTTTGCAGGAGAAAGAAGAAAACAGCTTTTCATGATAAAAACTATTCAACTAATTTTAAGAATTTTAGTTTGAGTTCATAAATAATACTTTGTAAAAGCTTTTCTTCGTCTATGGAGAGATTACCCTTTGTTTTCTCTTTTAACATTTCAAGAGTATCTATGGTTTGTTTGGCAAGGGTTAAATTTACTTGTTTTTTATTGGTTATAGGATCTGGAATTTCTCCTAAATGAACTAATGCAGCTGTATTTAAAGAAAGAATGAAAGTGCTAAAAGTTATGAGATTGGAAAAAATTTCATCATTTTCTTTACTCATAGCTTATTTCTCCTTCTTTTTAGTTACTATAAGTTCAGTTCTACAGATATACCCACCTTTTATAGGCTTTCTCTCAGCTAAAGTATCATGAAGCTTTTTAATTTTATCGGTGGGACAAAATTCTTTAGCCTTTTCCAAAAATCTTTTAGCATCCTTAACCTTTCCATCTATTAAGTAATCTCTTGCTCTCTTTAAAATGGCTTTTTCCCTTTCAGAAACTCTTGCACTTCTATCTTGAAAACCAAAGATAGAGGGTAATTTTATTACATAACTTGAATTACATTTAGGGCAAGGAGGAAAATCCTCACCCATCTTTTGTAAAGCTTCAAAAATTTCTCCACATATTTCACATCTGAACTCATAAATAGGCATGTTTTTATTATAATATTTATTTTAAACTTTACAAGAAAGCCTAAATCAACGATTTTAGAACAGTTTCGTAACTTTTTAAAAATATCTTCAAAATTTATTAAAATGCTTTATACTCAAACTTTAGTATGAACAACCTTGAAAAAATTCCGTTTAAAAACTTAAGCAATTGGATATTAATAGTTTTAGCTTTCATTATATTGTTGCTTTTTTTATACCTACTAACTCCTCTTTTCAATATTTTTTGCTGGGCAGCTATTTTAGCTTTTTTTATTCACCCGGTTTATAAATTTGTTTATCTCAAGTTTAAAAGAAAAAAAAGGCTCTCAGCTTTATTTATAATAGTTTGTCTTTTGATTTTTATAATAGGACCTTTTAGCTTGATTCTTTTAAATTTTTATTCTCAGACCGTTTCCTTCTTAGAAAGTTTAGAGCCTATTACTCAAAAGGATTTAATTGAATTTGTTGAATCTTTAAAAAGTTATCCTCATCTTTATGAACTTGCTTCTAAAATTATCAATCAAATTCAGCTTTATCTTCCTAATTTTCAAGAAAAAATTGCGCAATTTGTCACGAATTTACTTCAAAGTGGATTTGAGTTTTTTAAAAATTTTATCAAATTTTTATTCTCTTTTGGTTTTCAAATGGCGTTTACTTTAATTACTTTATACTATTTTTTAATTGACGGAGAAAAATTTGTAAATGAGGTTTTCAATCTTATTCCCGGAGATAAGGAAGAAAAAGAAAAAATCTTAAATAGAGTGTCCCTAATATTGAAGGGGGTTTTGTATGGTAATGTTTTAACAGCTCTTGCTCAAGGAGTTCTTGCATTTTTTATATATTTAGTCTTGGGAATACCTCAATATTTGCTCTGGGCTTTTCTTACTTTAATTGCTTCTTTCATACCTGTTTTTGGAACAAGTCTGATCTGGGGTCCCCTTATTATATATCTTTTAATCATAGGAAAATATGCCAAAGCCTTTATTCTTTTCCTCTGTTCAGTTTTAATAATTGCTCAAGTTGATAATGTTTTGAAACCGGTTTTTATTGGGGAAAAAACTAAGATTCACAACCTCCTCATATTTTTTTCTGTTCTCGGTGGACTTGCCCAATTTGGAGCTTTAGGATTATTTCTTGGTCCTGTAATTCTTGGTCTTGTTTTATCTATAATTGAAATTTATAAAATGAAAGTTCTTGAATAGAATATATTATGCCTGAACTTCCTGAAGTAGAAACCATTAGAAAAGATTTAGAAAAAGAATTAAAAGGGCAAACATTAATAAATATAAAGATTTTTGATCCCCCTTTTTTACTTAAAAATAAAGTTGAAAATCTAAATACTCTTATAAATACAAAACTTCTTTCTGTTAAAAGAAAAGGAAAGTATTTGATTTTCTTATTTGAAAAAGAGCTTCTTCTTTTTCACTTAGGTTTAACAGGTTTTTTTATCCTTCAAGAAAAAGATTTAAGTTTTAAAAAGGAACAAAAACATCTTATATTGATTTTTGAATTTGAGAAGCATGTATTGAATTATTTTGACATAAGAAAGTTCGGAAAAATTAAAAAAGTTAAAGAATTTAAAAAATTAAAGGAATTAGAGAAACTTGGGAAAGATGCTTTAGAAATAGAATTTGACGAGTTTAAAAACATATTTAAAAGTAAAAAAAGGAGGGTTAAAGATTTATTGATGGATCAAAGGATCATTTCTGGTCTTGGCAATATTTATACAAATGAACTCCTTTTCAGAGCTAAAGTAAATCCTTTTAAATTTTCAAATGAGCTAAAAGAGGAAGAAATAGAAAAACTGTTTTTTCAGATGAAAAATTTACTCAAAGAAGCTATAGATTTAAAGGGGACTTCAATTAAAGACTATGTAGATGCTAAAGGTAAAAAGGGAAATTTTCAGGAAAGACTTTTAGTTTATGGTAAAGCGGGTTATCCCTGTCCAGAGTGTGGGGAGCCTTTGAAATATCAAAAAATATCTCAAAGAGGAACTTTTTATTGTCAAAATTGTCAACAAGTTTTTATGTAAATTTACAAAAATTTTATAAGAATTTATCGTTTTATCTTTAAAAAAAACTTGACAATTTTTTAAAAATTCGTATAAAAAATAAAAATAAGAAAAACTCAAATAAAAGGAGGGGAGTATGAATAAGGCAGAATTAGTTAAAAGAATGGCAGAAATTGCAGAGGTTCCTAAAGCAGCAGCAGAGAAACTTTTAGATGCCTTTATGAAAGCTGTTGAAGAAGCCATATCAAAAGGGGATAAGGTTGTATTGGTTGGATTTGGAAGCTTTCAGCTAGTTAAAAGAGCAGCAAGAGAAGGAAGAAATCCAAGAACCGGTAAGCCCATTAAGATTCCTGCTAAAAAGGTAGTAAAGTTTAAACCAGGCAAAAAACTTGAAGAGGCGGCTCAAGGGAAATAACATTTTTTAAATGGGGGCTATTGCCCCCGTTTAATTACTGGTTTTCTAAAATTTCAAGTTTTTCTGAATCCAAGATTAATATTTTAAAATTTAAAATGTTTCTCTTTTGCAAGTAGTAAGCAAGTTTGTATTTTTTGTCTACTAAGTACTTATAAGTAATAACAACAATCTGGTTGTCTTTAAACAAATCTAAAAGATTTTTAATATTTTCAGCTAAGTTTTCAATTTTAAAAATTTGAGCTTCATAAAAACTCTCAAAACTATATTTTTGAAGATCTTTTGAGGAAGTGAATAAATCGTATAAATAATCTTTGTAATCAGGATTAAATAGGTCTATTTCAGGTAGATTTAGAAAATCTTCTGTAGAAAGCCCTTTTAATCCTTTAGTTAATATTTTTGATGATAAATCAGGCTTTTCACCTATTACAAAAGCTTTTATTTTGTTGCTTTTTGCCCAATTTATAATTTCTAAAAGTGTTGATGGATTGGATATACCTGCATCTTTTATAGCTTCCTTAAATTGAGATTCGGAAACTTTATTTTCAAAATAATCTTCAAAAAGTTTTTGAAAAGAAAGGGGTAAATCTAAAGCTAAAATAAGATTAGTATTTAAAGCATAAATATTATCAAGAAAGGGTTTTAAAAAATCTTGAGAAGATAAAGAATTTTCCTCTACTCCTAAGATAATTATTTGAGAATTGATGAAATTAAAAGCTACTTTTCTTGGAGAGAGATCTTTTTGAGGTAAAGAAGAAAGATAAATGGGAATACCTTCTATAGCGTTATCTTCTCTTTTTAAAAGAACTTTTCCGGACTGAAGCAGAATTTCAGAGTAAAGATTTAAAAAACTCAGATGAGAGAAAATTGAATTACACTCATCTTTAGATGAAATGTATATATATCCGATACTATATTCAGGATGAAAAGGGTTAGGAATGACCTTCAAATAAAAACCTTTTGAAGGTGGGATAAAATGCCAAGGTATGGGAGGGGTGTCCAAATAAATGAGGTTTTGTAATTCCTGAGAATTATTAAAAGGATCCACTAAAGAAAAGGATAGTTTATAACCAATATTTCTAAAAAAGTCTATTATGTCCTTATAAAGCAAAAATTGCTCTATTTTAACAAAAATAACCCCTGGATGATAAAAAAGTTTACCAATAGAATTAGGAATTTCTTCAAAATTTAAATTTCTCCAAAGCATATATTCAGGATCAAGATAAATAGCTTTTGGTTTTTCTTTTACAGATATGTTAAAATTTTGAAACGATTTTTTTAGTTGCAAAACATAAAGTTCTACCCCACTTTCTTTCACGATTTTAAGAGTAACAGGAATAGAATTAACAAGATCTATAAGGGTAGAATTTGTGTTTATAATTAAGTGTATCCAATAAAAATTTTCAACTTTTTTTATATCAATCACTTTTCCTTCTAAATTTAATTTTTGAAATTTTTGGTATGGAACTAAATAAGTTTCAAACTCTGGATAGGATTCTTTTACAAAGTTCAAAAAGTCATCCCAGGTTTTAACACTGAAAATATTAGCTTCGTAAAATTTTTTAAAAAGTTTTATCAGTTCCTTCTCACCTATATTCTGAGATAAAAATAAAAAGTAAAAAAAGTTTTTGCTTTTTTCTTCAGGATAAAGGGCCTTTAACTTTCTGAAAGTTTTCTTATTTTCAGCAAGTTGATAATCAATTAAATAAGTGATTAGTCCATCTTTTATTTCGTCGTTTTCTAAAAAAAGACCATCTTCAAGTTTTTTCTTTGCAAGGAGATGCAGAATTTGTTTGGGATCTTTTAAAAGAAAAGGATTGATAAGTAAAATATTTGAAAAACTTTTTGTTTCTGAAATGTTGTTAGAAACAATTATGTAAAGATTTTTAAAAGGGGAAAAATCACCTCCTATATTTTTCAAGTAAGGAACTAAGGGTTTTAATTCTTCAATTAAGTTTTTAAAATCCTTAGGTGATAAATTATCTATTTGAGGAAAATAGCAGAAATAAAGATTAAAATTTTTTAAAAAAAATTTTTCTTTTTTCATTTGTGTGGTGCTCAAAACTATACAGGGAAGTAAAACAGGTGTTTGTACTTTAAAAGTATATACTAAGAAATCCTTTTCTTCTTTAATTTCTGTTTCTTCTGAGGGCATTAAGATTTCTATGTTTCTGTTTGAAGGAAGCCTAATAGTGACTTCATAAGTAAAAGGTTTATCAGGATAAGGGAAAGGGGGATAAATAATTGTAATGGGTAAGAGCAGAGGGTTAACTGTTTTTTCAAAAGAAATTTCTAAGAACCCTGAATCTTTTTCGTTGGAAACTTTTAAGAATTCATTTTCCTCAGAAAGAAAAATACCTGAAGTAGCTTTAATTTCTTCTATAAAAAGGTCAGAGGTTGTAAATTTATAGTTTTCATTAAAGTAAAGTTTAGTAGAAAGATTACCTTTAAGAAGGTTTAATTCTGGATAAAAATTCAATTCTATTTTCAGAAAAGGAGGAGCTCCTAACGAAAGATTTGGTAAAAGCAATATCAAAGAAAATAAAATTAAAAGAAAAAATCTCATAAAAACTTAAGTTTTTGAAAAATAAATTTTTTGAAATATAATAACAAGGTTATGTTATTACTATACTAAAGAAACTGAAATTTGCAAAGAACATCGGATTATATGAAAAAAGTTAAAGTGCTTGTCTTGTGGGGATACGGTATAAATTGCGAAACAGAGACAGCTTATTCTTTTAAAATGTGTGGAGCTGATCCAGAAATTGTTCATCTTTCTGAGATTTTTTCTGGGGAAAAAAGAATTAAAGATTATCATATTTTATGTTTTCCTGGTGGGTTTTTAGATGGAGATCATCTTGGTAGTGCTCAAGCCTGCGCTCATCGCTTTAGGTATCTTAAGATTCAAGGAAAGATTTCTCTTTGGGAAGAATTGTTAAAGTTTCTTGATCAAGGAGGACTCATAATTGGAATATGTAATGGATTTCAGCTTTTAGTAAAAATGGGCTTGCTTCCAGGAGGTAAATATTTAGGACAGAGAAAAGTAACCCTTACTTACAATAAATCAGGAAAATTTGAAGATAGATGGGTTTATTTAAAAGTGAATCCACATTCTCCTTGTGTTTTTTTAAAAGGCCTTGAGGAATTATATCTTCCAGTGAGACATGGAGAAGGAAATTTTATAGCAGAAAGTGAAAAGATTTTAGAAGAGCTAAAGAAAAACAATCAAATTGCCCTTCAATACATAAATCCTGAAAGTAAAGAACCTACTTCTGAATATCCCTTTAATCCCAATGGTTCTCAGGAAGCAATAGCAGGAATATGTGATCCTTCGGGGAGGATATTTGGTCTTATGCCTCATCCAGAAGCTTTTAACCACTTTACCAATCATCCACGCTGGACAAGAGAAAAAACCAAAATAGCACAAGGACTTTACATTTTTAAAAATGCTGTAGAGTGGGTGAAAGAAAACATCTTTTGATGAATTCAAAAAAAATAGCCCAATTTTTAAAGAAATTTTTGAAATTATGGAAAAGTAAAGGAATTCTTATACTAATTCTATTGTTTACAGTTTATTTAACATTTTTTTTGCTTTCTCCTTACATTTTAAAATATCTCCAAGATAGCTATCATCAAAAATTCATCTTTTACAGTATTTCTGAACCTTTGGTTTCTCTTTTAAAATTTTCCTTTATTCTAACTCTTATCCTTCTTTTTCCCTTTTTATGGTATTTCTTTCTTTCCTTTTTAAACATTCTTTTTTCATTTAAAAAATCTCTTTTCTGGCTCTTTTATTTTTTAGGTGTCTTTCTTTTTTATTTAGGAGTTTTTTTTAGCTATGAAATTACACTTCCGTATGGAATAAAGTTTTTAATTTCATTTAGAACGGAAAGGATTGAACCTGCCATTTCTCTTGGCCATTTTGTCAATTTTTTTTGTTTTTTTGTACTTGCTTTTGGATTGATTTTTGAACTGCCATTATTTATTTGTTTTCTTTCTATGGCAAAAATAATTAATCCTATGAAAATTGGCAAATACAGGAAGGAAATTTTCTTCGTTATTGTGGTAATTGCAGCTTTAATTACTCCTACTCCAGATGCTTTTAATATGTCACTCCTTGCAGTCCCCTTATATATTTTATTTGAATTGGGACTGATACTTGGTAAAATCTTTTACTCTAATACTCCTTAGGAGGATAACCAGATAAAGCTTCGGATAAAGATGCGGCTTTGTCAGGAGGCATGGCACTGAGAATGCTTGCTATTTGTGAGCTTTTTAGTTGGCTTAATATCTTAACAGCCATTTCTTTATCCATATTTATTAAAACTTCAGCAGCCTTTGAGGCTCTCATCTCAGATATAGCCCTAACTAAAAGTTTAACTCTTTGATCTTGAATAGTTTCAATTTGCGAAAGTTTTTTATCAATAGTAGCTTCTAAATCTTTTAAAGCTGCTATTTGTTCATGAATTCTTTTTTCTAAAAGGTTTAATTTCTTTTCTCTGAGTTCTAATTCTTTAGCTTTTTCATAAAGTTTTGCTCGCTCCAAAACAAGAATTTCAGAAAATTCAGGAGGACATCCTGTTAAAACATTTTCTTCTTTTGCTTCTACTTTATAAACCTTAGTAGAAATTAAGCCAATAACAAGAAAAAATTTGATAATCCCTAAAAAGATTAAAAATCCCAAAACATTTTTGGTTTTTAAAAGGGGTTTTAAAAGCTTTTTAATTTTCAAAATGCTATGCATAAGATCTTCCTTTTCTTAAAAGAATTAGATCATCTAATTCTCTATAAAATTTTTTAGTAATTTCCATATTCCACAATTGTTGAACTTTGTTTTTTGAAGTTTCCATTAATTTTCTTTCTTTGTAAGCCTTTTCTAAAATTTTTAAGAGGGATTTGAGTTCTTCTCTTTGCGTTTCAATTTTTTTATTTATTGCTTTTTCAAATTCTAAACTTTTTTCTGCTTGAAATAGTATGTATTTTAACTCCTCTCCACTTAAGATACGTTCCTTTTCCAAAAAACTGTAACAATTTTTTCTTAGAGAAATGATTTCTTCCTTTTCTTGTAAAAGTTTTTTTAAGTTTGTTCTACAATTTATCACCCTTATTTTTGCCTGTTCTTCTTGAAGACCTTTGTACCAGGTTAAGAGTTTTAAAATTTCTAATTTTCTTTTCATTTTTTATTTAGAATTTCCTTTAATAAACTTACGGAATCTTCATAGGAATAACATTCTTCAACTGACTGGCGTAAAAAATTTTTAAGATCTCCTATTAAAGAAAGAGCTCTATCTATTTCAGGATTGGAGCCTTTAACATAAGCTCCAATATTTATAAGGTCTTCAGCCTTTTTGTAAGTAGCTAAAATAGCAATAGTTTGGTAAGCTAAGTCTAATTGCTCTTTTGAGACAATATCTTTCATAACCCTGCTTATACTTGAAAGAACATCAATAGGTGGATAATGTCCTTCGTGAGCGAGGTCTCTTGAAAGAACGATGTGACCGTCTACAATGCTTCTTACTGAATCTGCAATGGGATCATTTAAATCATCTCCTTCAACAAGTACATTATAAATTCCTGTTATATCCCTTGCACCAATTTTTGGACCAACCCTTTCTAAAAGCTTTGGTAGCATTGCAAATACAGAAGGGGTATATCCACGAGCTGTTGGTGGTTCTCCTCCTGCAAGTCCTATTTCTCTTCCAGCCATACAAAATCTGGTTAAAGAATCCATAAGAAGGAGAACCTTGTAGCCTTTATCTCTAAAATACTCAGCTAAGGAAGTAGCATAATAAGCTGCTCTTATTCTTATGGAAGGTGCCTCATCAGAGGTTGCAACAACAACTACTGACTTCCTTAAGCCCTCTTCCTTAAGATCCCTTTCTATAAATTCCCTTACTTCTCTTCCCCTTTCTCCTATTAAAGCAATAACATTTACATCTGCTTTTGTATATCTTGCAATCATTCCAAGAAGAGTACTTTTACCTACCCCAGAACCAGCCATTATAGCAACCCTTTGCCCCCTCCCTATAGTTAAAAGGGCATTTATAGCCTTTACTCCTACATCTAATATTTCTTTAATAGGAGCTCTTTCTAAAGGTTTTAGAGGTTCTCCGTGTAATGGATAAAACTCAGAAATTTTGGGCTTTTTTTTATTGTCTAAAGGATTTCCTAAGGCATCTACTATTCTACCAAGAAAATCCTCTCCAACAGGTGCATAGGAAGAACCTATGGGAAAAACCTTTGCCCCAACTTCAATTCCTTTTATATCCCCCAGAGCAGTAAGTAGTAATTTGTTCTCTTTAAAACCTATAACCTCAGCAATTAAATTGGCATTTCTTCCTTCAATTCTGCAAAGATCTCCCACTTTTAAAAAAGGTCCGCTACTTTCAATGGTTAACCCAAGAAGTTTAGTTACATAACCATAGATTTCAAAGGGAATTGCCTTGGAAAGTTCCTTTCTATATTCTTTTAAACTTTTAACTTTCATTTTTTAAAAGGGTATCCAAAAGCATTTTCCATCTTTTTTCAAAAGTTGCATCTATTACTCCTAAAGAAGTTTCAATAAATACCCCTCCCTTTGAAATAGATTCATCAGGAATTAATTTAATCTTTTGTGAAGGAGAAAAATATTTTGAAAAATTTTCCTTTAAAAATTGATATTCCTCTGGATTTACTTTAATGTGTAGTTCTGTCCCTTCAGCAATATAATTTAAAGCTTCTCTTATTATTCTTAGCGGAACTTCTGAATCTATTTGGATCTCCTTTAAAACCATTTTATTAGCTATATCTAAAGCTAAGTTCAAGACTTCTTTATCCATGTTTATTATTAAGTTTTTAGTCTCTTCTTCTAAATTTTTCAAAAATGTGTTTATTGTCTGGATTTTTTCCCGGAAATCACTTTCTAATTTTGCCTCAAGCTTTTTATATTCATTTTCGGCTTCCTTTTTTCCTTTATCAAAACCTTCTTTATATCCCTTTTGATGTCCTTCATGGTAGCCTTTGTTAAATCCTTCCTTATAACCTTTTTCAAATCCTTCCTTTTTAAGTTTTTCCTCTTCAGTTTCTAAATTTTTTTTAGATTTATAAGAATTTTCCAAGTTTATTTCAAAAAGAGAATAAAATTTTTCCTCTTCTACAGGTGTTAAAGCGGGTTTAATAATAGAAACCTTATTTTTTTCATTAGTTTTTAAAATTTTAGACAAATTCTTCTTCTCCTCTTGTAAGAACGATTTTTCCTTCTTGTTCTAATTTTTTAGCTGTTCTTATTATATTTTGCTGAGCCTTTTCAACTTCTGTAATTCTTACTGGAGGCATCATTTCCAATTCTTCTTTGAGAAGGTCTGCGGCGCGTTTACTCATATTTCTAAAGAATTTTTCTTTTACTTCCGGAGAGGCACCCTTTAAAGCTAATTTGAGGTCATCAGTTGAAATCTCTCTCAGAAGGGTCTGGATGGCAAAATCGTCAACTTTAATAAAGTCTTCAAAGGTAAATAGATATTTTCTTATTTCCTCAGCTAAATCAGGGTTTTCATCTTCAATTTCGGTTAAAAGTTCATCTTCCAGTTCTCTTCCTGCGTGAGATAAAATTTCTGCAGCCTTTTCTGGTCCCCCTATTTTTTTACCCAGGGCTCCTCCCACACTTTGAAGCTCAGCTTCTAAGGAATCACTTATTTCTTTCACTATTTCTGGATCAACTTTATCTAAAAGAGCAATTCTTAACAATACTTCACCTCTTATTCTTTCAGGAAGAAGTTGAAGAACCTGTCCAGCTAAAAACGGATCAAGGTGAACTAAAATAATAGCAATGGTTTGAGGATGCTCCTGTGAAAGAAAACTTGCAATAGTTTTTGGATCGAGTTTTCTTAGTTTCTTAAAGATCTCCGGACCAATTTCTTTTTTAATTTCTTCATAAATTTCTTTACCCTTTTCTCCATAAGCTTTAACTAAGCTCTGTTTCAGAAATTCCTCCGGGACAACATTAATGTCTACTAATAAGTCCCTTGCTTCAATATTTGCCTCTTCTAAAACCTTTTTGACTGCTTCAGAAGGAATATATTCAATTTTAGCCATCTCAATACCAATTCTTTTGATATCCTCTTCATCTAAGTATTTATAAACTTCAGAGGTAAATTCTTCTCCCATTAACATCAAAAAAATAGCTGCTTTTTGCGGTCCTGTTAATTTATTGGGATCTATTTTAGCCATTTTTAGTATCCAGCCTCAGTTAAAGCTTTCTTTCTTTCTTTCTTCAACAGTTTCCTCTAAAAGCCATTTTTTAACAAGCATAGCTGCTTTTTCAGGTTGACTTTTTATAATTCCCAGAGCAATTTCCTGAGGCAAAGGTCCTAATTCTTCTTCTGGTGGAGTGGGTACACTTGGAGGAACAGGAGGTGCTTCAACTGGAGTAGGCTTTGGTGTTGTAAGGGCTTTAATAAGAGGTCTTACAACAAAAAGATATAAAAGAATTAAAGCCCCAATTAATAAAACTGGCTTGTAAAACTGAACTACATAATCCATAATTCCAGGTTTTGCTGTAGGAATTTTTACAAATTCTTCGGTTTGAATCTTAACCTCATCTCCTCTATCGGGATTATAACCTATAGCACCTTTTACTAACTCTTCAATCCAAGAAAGCTTTGCTGTTGCATTTTCTCCTAAGGCACTTTTATCAACTAATACAGCTACACTTATTTTTTTAATACTTCCTGGAGAAATTTCAAGATTTCTGACTTTTTTACTTACTTCATAGTTTTTGAGGCTTCTTTTTTTAATATAAGATTCTCCCTGAGTTTGAGGTGTTGTAGCTTCCATCTTTTGAAGAAGTGCTCCCTTTACACCAGCTTCTCCACCTTCTTCAGGAACTCTACTTGTTTTTTGTTCTTCTTCAGTTTCTTCAGAAACTACAGCTGTTCCCTCAGGATCGTATGTTTCTTCTACAATACTTTCTTTGTCAAAGGAAAGATCTACCCAAACTTGAGCAATGGCTTTTCCATATCCTAAAGCTCCAGAAAGTATTTCCTCTATTTTTTCCTTTAGTTCTTTTTCCATCTTTTTCTTGTAAGCAAAAGCAGTAGCTGGCAACTCTTCCTCTTCTGAAGGTGTATAAAGACTTTTTCCTGTGTTAGCATCAACTATAGTTACATTTTGTGGTTCAAGCTTAGGCACAGCACCGCTTACCAAGTTGACAATTCCTTTTATTTGAGAAGGGGTTAATTGATAGCCAGGTTTTAATTCTATCAATACTGAAGCCTTGGGAGGTTTTTCTTCTTCTATAAATATACTTTCCTTAGGCAAAGCAAGATGAACCCTTGCAGATTTTATTCCTTTAATTCCCATAATGGTTCTTGCTAATTCCCCTTCTAAAGCTCTTTGATAGGTTACCTTTTCTTGGAATTCGGTAAGTCCCATTTTTTCTTTATCAAAAAGTTCAAAACCTGGACCTCCACCACCTACTAATCCTTTACTTGCTATTTCTATTCTCAACTCAGGAACTTTATCTTTTGGCACATATATACTTCCATCAGCTTCTACTTTGTAAGGAATTTTTTGTTCCTTGAGATATTGAACAATTTGACCAGTAGTTTGTTCATCAAGTCCTCTATAAAGAAGTCCCCATTTCGTTTGATTGTATAACCAAATACTCAAAAGTAAAAACAAAGTTATACCTATGGTTCCACCTATAAGAAATAATTTTTGTTTTTTGTCTAATTTATTCCAAAAATCTTTTAATTGAGCTGGAATAGCCCTTAAATCCATTTTTTAGCTCTTTTATTTGTTAAATTTGCATTCTCATAATTTCTTGGTAAGCTTCCAAAATCTTGTTTCTTATTCTTAAAAGCAATTTGAAATTTAAATCAGCTTTAGAAATAGCAAGGGCAACTTCTGAAAAATCTATATCCTCACCCTTGGCAAGGGATTCTAACATTTTTTGTGCTTCCTTTTGAGAAGTATCAATTTCCTTTATTTTTTTAATAAGAAAGTTTTTAAAGTCGAGCTTATTTTCTACAGAGTTTTTTTTGGTAAACGGTAAATTTTTGATTTGAAAACCTAAATTATTTATTTTCATTTTTTAGCCTCCTCCTGCAGTAAATTAGTTTATAATATAACCATGGTTAAGTTTCAAAATTTTAAAAGGCGAGGGACAAGAACTCCATTTTTTCTGGGCTATCAAGCCCGCAGAGGAGTCTGTCCCTCTGTCCCTCCACTCCGAATAAGTTGGTTGGGCTCTAAAGCCCTTGCCACACGGGAGGATGGAGTGAGGGACTATTTCACTAAAACTCCTCCTGCAGTAAATTAGTTTATAATATAACCATGGTTAAGTTTCAAAATTTTAAAAGGCGAGGGACAAGAACTCCATTTTTTCTGGGCTATCAAGCCCGCAGAGGAGTCTGTCCCTCTGTCCCTCCACTCCGAATAAGTTGGTTGGGCTCTAAAGCCCTTGCCACACGGGAGGATGGAGTGAGGGACTATTTCACTAAAACTCCTATAACAAGGAGGTTGCCTATGTACTACATCGGTATTGATGTCTCTAAAAATCAATTCACAACCTGTATCATCAACCAAAAAGCTCAAATTATCAGCCGAAGAACCTTCCCATACTCCCTTGAAGGCTTTCAAGATTTTCTTTCCACCCTTCAAACTCTTAACCCCGTAACTATTATTATGGAATCTTCCAACAGATACCACATCCCTCTTGCTTCCTTTCTCATCTCCGAAAACTTTAAACCCTTCATTGTTAACCCAAAATTCATCTATCAGTTTGCTAAATATCATCAGGCTACTTCTCCTTCTAAAACTGATCCCAAAGATGCCTTCCTCCTTGCTCTCTTTGCCCTCAAAAACCCAGAACTTCTTAAACCTTCTCCCATCCCAGATGATGCTAAAATCATCGCAAGAACCCTCCAAAAACTCACAAAAGAACTTGCTAAAACAAAAACTCAAATCAAAGCCTGCCTCTCCGTCCTTTTCCCAGAACTTGAGAAAAATGTTGAAATCTTCTCTAAAGCCATCCTTACTATGCTTTTTTACCTCCCCTCTGCTAAGGATATTGCAAAAGCACCTCTTAAAAGAATACATCATTTCCTTCTTGAGACCTCCGAAAAAGGTAGAAAACCTTCCATTACTCCAGAAACTCTTAAAACCCTTGCCAAAAACTCTATCGGCATCCCTCATAAAGGTTATGAGGCTACTCTCAAAGTTCACATTAAAGAATATTTCTTTCTTCAGGAAAAAATAGCCGAACTTGAAACTTTCCTTGATGAAACTCTCAAAAATTGGTCTCCTAAAGAAAGAGAACTTATCAGTTCTATAAAAGGAATTTCTAAAAATCTTGCTAACAGATTTTTGGCTGAGATTGGAGATATTAAAAAGTTTAGCAAGGCTTCCAAGCTCATAAAGTATGCTGGGCTTGAGCCAGTAATAAAACAATCTGGAAAGTGGGAGAGCCGAAAAGGAATATCTAAGAGAGGTAGCCCTTATTTGAGGGATATTATTTACCAGATGGCTTATGGAGTTAAGAATTGGAACAAAGTTTTTTGGGAGTATTGGAGAAGAAAGAAAGAGGCTTTTGGAAGTGCTAGAAAGGCTATGATTGCTCTTGCAAACAAGCTGATAAGAGTAATTTTTGCAATGTTGAGAAAAGGAGAAACTTTTAAACCTGAATTGGTTGCTCCTTCTACAAGAGGAATAAAGCATATTTCGGTGGAAGGTGTTTGCCATGTTTAACATTTTTCTACCCTATTTTCCGATAGTTGACTCCTCCATCTTTATTTTAACAAATCTAAGGTTCTAAGGATCATACTTTTTGTTGTAGAGAGAACGGTTAAGTTTGCTTCATAGGCTCTTCCAGCAGAAATAAGCTCTACCATTTCCGTAATAACATCTACATTGGGATATTTAACGATTCCTCTTTCATCCGCATCTGGATGTCCCGGGGCATAAACTTCTTTAAAAGGTGAGGGATCATCAACGATTTTTTCTACTTTTACAGCCTTAAGTTCAGGATTTTTTTCTGAAATAGGAACAGCTTTTAAAACTACAATTTTAGCTTTGTAGGGACCTCCTTCCAAAGTTCTTGTTACTTGAGCATTGGCAATGTTGGTTGCTGCAATATTTAATCTTACTCTTTGAGCATAGAGTCCACTGCCCACTATTTGAGATATTTTAAGTAAGTTCATTTCTACCTACCTCCTTCTGTAATTGCTTCTTTTAACCTTTCCAGTTCCTTAGAAAGCGCCTGTAGAGTTGCCTCATATAGCATTTGATTTTCTGTAAGTTGAGTCAATTCTTCTTCAAGGTTTACATTATTTGGAGTTCCTAAACTTTCTTCTTCATAAACCTTTATAAGCTCATTTATATTTTTTCTATAGCCTTTTAGATGCTTTGGATGAGTGGTTTTTAAATAATTTTCTTTAGAAAGGTAGCTTTGTATAATTTTTTCAAAGGGAATATCTTTTCTTCTGTAACCAGGAGTATCAACATTGGCAATGTTTGAAGCAAGAAGTGAGTGTTTATATGATCTAAGTTTTAAAGCAGTTTTAACAAGATTAAAAGTTTTTTCAAAAACTCCTAACATAGCTACTATAAAAGACCCTCCTTTTCGTATTGTTTAAGTTTATTTCTTAAGGTTCTTACCGTAATTCCTAAAAGTTCTGCTGCTTTTGTTCTGTTACCTTTACACACTTTTAAAGCTTTCAAAATAGCCTCCCTCTCAAGTTCAGAAAGAGGTTTCACCTCTTTTAAATCTTTAGCAAATTCCGTGCCTGTATCTAAAGAAATAGAGCTTTGAGAAAAAGGATCTATTAAGTTTTCCAGATCTATTAATTTTTCTTCACAGGTAAGCACCGCACGCTCAACCATATTTTTTAGTTCTCTCACATTTCCCGGAAAGGAATAATTCTTTAAAAAAGATAAGGCTCTATCCGTAAATCCTTTGATTTTCTTATTATATAAGGAGGAAAATTTTTCCAGAAAATAAAAAGCTAAAAACTCTATATCCTCCTTCCTTTCTCTTAATGACGGAATTTTGACAGTTATAGTATTAATCCTGTAAAAAAGATCAATTCTAAAACGACCCTCGGCAACTTCTTTTTCTATGTCTTTATTAGTGGTTGAAATAAGTCTTATATCTACTTTTATAGGTTGATAGCCACCTAAACGATCTACCTCTTCTTCTTGAAGAACTCTTAAAAGTTTGCTTTGTAGATGAGTATGCATTTCGGTAATTTCGTCTAACAAAAGAGTTCCTTTATCAGCAAGTTCAATTTTTCCTTTTTTTCTGAAGATAGCACCCGAAAAAGCCCCTTTTTCGTATCCAAAAAGTTCTGATTCTAAAAGAGATTCAGGCAAAGCTGCACAGTTTATAGCTATAAATGGTCCAAATCTTCTTGGACTTTTTTGATGAATGTATTTGGAAAGTAATTCTTTTCCAGTTCCAGATTCACCTATCAAAAGAATAGGGACTTTACTTGAGGCAACTTCCTCTAACTTTTTAAGAATTTTCAACATATAGGGATTTTTAGTAAGAAAGGTATCATTTTGCCAGAAAATTCTTTTTTCTTCCAGTGCATAAAGTATTGTTTTTTCTAAAATTTCCAAAGGAGTTGAAAGAAGTTTGAAATCATAAGCTCCCTTCTTTATAAATTCAATGGCATCTTCTAAATCTGCCTTTTTAGCAAGAAAAACAACGGACTTTAATTCCGATTTAAAAAACTTATCAACTATAGAAGGATCTTTAGTTTCTTCATAGCTAAGTTCATACACCATTACATCTACATGAGAAGGAATTCTATGATAATCAAATTCAGATTTTTTAAAAAAGAAGATCTCAAGTCCTCTTTCTGAAAGAAAGTCTCTAAGGAGTTTAACTTCCAGACTATCTCCAACTAAGCATATTTTTCCCTTCATAACTTTAAATATCTAAAAAATGGTTTGATGGGTTCTTTCTATGAATTCTCTCATTTTCTCATAACTTCTGGCAAGTTCGTTTTCTAAGGAATCTCCCTTTGTTAACTCTTTCCAAAGCTTTTCTGAATCTTTAATATTTCCCTTTTTTTCAAGATAATAAACTTCTAACCATTTAATTTTGGAATTTTCAGGAAATTTTGACTTAGCATATTCCAGCGTTTTTTCAAAGGTAGTTTTGTCATTATAAAAGGTTTCTAAAAGTAAGAGTATATAATCCTCAGCTTTTGCTTTAAAGAAGGGATTAAGTGTATAAGCTAAAGCTTGGTTATACCTTTTTAAAAAGAGAGCTCTATCGCGAAAATATTTTAAAAGTTTTTCTTTAAAATTTTCAGGTAAAGAAGAATTTAGAGCCAGATTCAAGTAATATTCACCATTTTTAAAATTTTTCCGCAGTTCATAAAAAGCCTTGAGATAAAAATAATAAGGATCATTTTTTATTTCCTCAGTTTTTTTCTTTTCCAAAAGTACAAATATATCATCAAATATATCCATGTTTTCCGTTTCAAGAGCCATCAATCCCAGTTTAAGTAAGGTTTTAGATATAAGTTCCTTGCGTCCTCCTAATTCATAAGCTTTAATATAACAATAGGTAGCTTTATTATAAAAATTATAATTTAAGTAAACATTTCCTAAGGCATAATAAGCTTTCCCGCATTTTGTTTTTTCCAGGAATTCTTTGTCCTCTTTTTCTAATTTTACAATTGAAGAAATATTTCCCTTTTTTAGATCCTCTTCAAAGAGAAAACTCACGCTTTCGCAATAATAATTTTTAACCATTTCAGCAAGTGAGCTTTTTTCATAAGCTTTTAAAAATTCTACAGCGCTTTTTTTTGCAGAAAGATAATTTTTATTCTCAAAGTTTACTTTAATGATAGTAAAACTTGCTTCCTCAGCTATTTTTTCTTCAGGATACTTACTTTTAATCAGGGTTGCAAAAGAAATTAGATCCTGTATAGTCTTTTCAGGAACCAACTCTTTTACTAAAATCTTTTCATAAGCCATTTGGTAAAGTCTAAATTTAGAGAAAAGAGCTTCTTTAGTTCCATCCCAGTTGGTAATAATTAACTCATAATAGGTTTTGGCTTTTTCTTTCTCCCCTTTATTAAAATAAGCATCAGCTAATTTATATATTAGTTCTGGAGCATCTTTATAGGTTCCATATACATTTATATAGGTGAAGAAGTCATCTTCTGCCTTTTTAAGTTCCCCTTTTTTAACAAAATAAAATCCTCTGAGTTTATAAAGTTCTCCTAATACTCTCTTAGCAAGGTTCTTATCTATTTTTTTAAATTCATCAGGGGATAATTCCTTCATAAAATAAAGTAAAACTTTTGCCTCATTTTTAAGAGCTTCTTCGCAATAAGATTCTAAAAAGTCTTTCAAATTTATTTTAGCCTCTTTGTAGTTTCCTTTTATTATAAGAGCTTTATTTTTTATCAAATTAGCCATACATGCCTCAGTGGTTCCCTTTTTTACTGATATTACCTTTTCAGAAAAATCAATAGCCCTTTCAGGTGATCCTGATTTGAGAAGACTTTCAGCTACTATAAGATTTTCTTCAGGAGTTAAAGAAAAATCTGGGGGTAAATCTTTTAGAAGTTCTTCAACCTTTTCATAAAGCCTTTTATTGTAGAAATTTTTGATTTGTTTTACCAGTTCTTCAGCTTTTTTAATTTCTTCTTCTTTTATTTTTTCTTTGGTTTCATTAGAAATAAACAAAAAAATACTTTGGTTTTTGTTTTCCTGAGAAATAGATATAGAAATGAGAATGAAAAATAAGCATAAAAGGACTAAGGAAAATAGAATTCCCATCTTTAAATTTCTCATTTGATTAAACAAATATCAAGAATTATACCAGATTATATTTTTTAAGTTTTTCTATAAAGGTTGTACGGTTTAGTCCTAATAACTTAGCTGCTTTTGTTTTTACTCCTTTTGAGAGTTCAAGAGCCCTTTTAAGATAATATATTTCTATCTCCTTTAAAAGTCTGGGTAATTCAATTCCTTTTTCTGATATTTCTGGAAGGGTTGTTTTAATTAGTATATCTCTATCTTCGGTAAGAGTTTCTCTTATTTTAATCTTAAAATCTAAGGAAGATAGGGAAAGGTCTTCTACTCCGATGATGTTGTTTTCTGAAAGTATTACCAATCTTTCTATAAAATTTTCAAGCTCTCTTATGTTTCCAGGCCATGGATAATTAATAAGTTTTTCCATAGCCTCAGGAGTTAGTTTTTTTTCTTCTACTCCTTCTCTTTCGCAGATCTTTTTTAAGAAAAAATTTGCTAAAAGAGGTATATCCTCCTTTCTTTCCCTTAAAGGTGGAAGTTTTATAGGGATAACATTTAGTCTAAAAAAGAGATCCTCTCTAAATCTTCCTTCTTTTACTTCTTTTTCCAAATCTTTATTTGTAGCAGCAAGAATTCTTACTTCAATTTTTATGGGGCGTTCTCCTCCCAGTCTTTCAACTTGTTTTTCTTGTATAACCCTCAAAAGCTTAGCCTGTAGTTTTGGGCTTAGATCTCCTATTTCGTCAAGAAAAATCGTTCCTCCGTTTGCCATCTCAAATTTTCCTGGTTTACTTCTTATTGCTCCTGTGAAAGCTCCTTTTTCGTATCCAAAAAGTTCAGCCTCTAAAAGCTCTTCAGGTATGGCTGCACAATTTATAGGAACAAAGGGTCCTTTTCTTTTGCTACAAAAATGTATATACTTTGCTAATACTTCTTTTCCTGTTCCAGATTCTCCAAGAATAAGAACTGTGCTTGAAGAGGGAGCGATTTTTTTTACTAACTGATAAATATTTCTCATTACAGGATTATGGGTCTCTAAAAGATACATACCTCAATTATATCATAAATTTGACAGAGATGTCAAATTTTTGATTATTTATTTATATACTTATGGGCATACTTTCTTACATGATGTCCTTCAAGCACATGGAAAATGCGTATTTTTTCAAGAAAGCTTCTGGAAAAAGAACCTATAGGTAAGAAAATTATTTTTTTCCCTTGAACATAGGCAAATTCTTTAGCAAATCTTTCAGGAGGTTTTTTAGCTACATAAACTATATATTTTTCTAAACTATAATCAATTCCAGCTAAAAGAAGCCTTTCAGCTTTATTTTTTGCTATATCAAAATAAGGATCTTCCCATATATCGTATACTCTCATAGGAGGATAGGTTAGCATAAATCCTCCATATTTTGCCTTAGCAATTCCAGGACCGATAACATTTTCCTTTGGGTCTGTTGCATAAAAAGCCATATCAGATTCTTGATTGTGTTCTCCATGCCAAGTAAAGTTCCAAGGATATTTTTCCTTTCCTGTAAAAGGATCTGGATCTTCCTCAAAAATTATCACTACAGATCCTGCTTTTGCATGGGCTTGAGGCTCTTCTTTAATATAGGGGGTTTCTTCCAAAACCCATCTTCTTATAGTCTCTCTTAGATCTAAACCATCTTTTAAAGAAGAGGTAAAAGGTTCAACTTTTCTCAAATTTTCTGTTATAACCTTAAGACCTTTCTCCATAACTTTTTTCCCAAAGGTTTCAATTATTACATCCTCAGGTGGAAAAGAACAAATAACCTTTCCAGAAAATCCCGTTCTTAAAAATTTTCTTTCTTCTCTCGTAGTATATCTTTTCAAAAAATTTAATTTACTTCTTATACTTTTTATTTTTCTGGAAAATCTAAGCTTTTTATAGGGGAAATTGAGTTCTTCAGGAGAGAGGCTTATTAAAGGAAAAGGTGAAAGCCCCTCTTTTTGAAATTCGTAGAAGGTTGCAATCTCCCAGAACCAAAAAGAAAACTCGTCTCCTCCTATACCTCTTACTGCCAAAATAAGTGTATAAAGATCAGGTACATACTGACCTTTTATCAAAAGAAGATTTCTCAAAAATTGTCCAAAAATTTTAAGATCCTTGGGAGAAAGTTCTGCCCCAGTTTCTTTATGATATTTTTGTCTCGCCTTTTCAAAAATTTCTTCAAAAAGGGTTATTCTGTCAAGATAAAAGGTTTTATCTTCTATCAGTTTTTTTCTATTTTTTTCATAAGTACTCTGAAAATAGCCTGGTTCTGTAAGTATCTCTCTCACGCTTTTAGAATGCAGGGTAAAGATTTTAATTTCCTTAGGTATGTTTTTGGGAAAATATAGCAATCCTGAAACACTCTTCAGGGCTTTTATTACCCCTTTTACCTGATTAAAGGGAAGCACAATAGCAAGAGAACTGTGCTTTTGAGAAATTTCGTAAATTTTTTCTGCAATATACCTTTCTCTTTCTGTAATGTGGTCTTCTAAAAAAGAAAGTATAGATTCTACATATTTAGTATAACCTAAGTTTTTGATAAGATAGGGAGGAAGGGGAGGCTGAGGTGGTTCTTCCTGAGGTGCTTCTTTTGGGAAGTCTATAAAAAAGAGGGGAATGTTTGAAGCTAAGGCATATCTTGTTGCTTCTACAAGTGCGCATAAAGGTTCTATAATCAAGTATTCAGTTTTTCTCTCTTTATATATAAGAGCAAGAACGGAAATATTAGGAAGTTCCTTTACAGCAATTAACCACTTATCTTTTACAAAAAATGGAAGAGATAAGGCTATAGCTGAGGGATTAATCTCAGCTAAAAGTTTCGCAATGCTTTGGGTAGTCTCAAGATTTCCCGGAAAGAAAGGCAAGAAGTATAAAGTTGAAGTCCTGTTATGAAAAACTCTTTCAAGTTTAAGCATAAAACATGATTAATCTAAAGGACGAAGTAAGGGTTTTGAGGGTTTTTTACTTTCAAGTAATTCTTTAAAATATACTAAAGCCTGAGAGCCAAGTATAAGTGATATGGCTTCTTTAAGAAGTGGTAAAAGGTCTGTAGAGTTTTCAATAGATTTATTCAAAAATTTAAGTTTTTTAAGGATATAACGCCCTATGTTTACTCCATCTCTCACACTGTAAAGTTCTCCATATTCATGAGCCATTTGCAAAAATCTCACTATATAATCAAGAAGTCCTTCTTCAGCCCAGGGAAGATTTGTTTTTAAAATGGCTTTTTCTTCTTCATAAGAAGGAAAATCAATAAAAATTTGAGGCTGAAGTCTTGACTGAATATATTCAGGCAATTCAAATGTTGAGGCATCTTCATTCATAGTTACACAAAGTCTAAAATCCGGGTGTGCCTTTATTTTAATTCCAGCTACAATTGATTCTACATATCTTCTACTATCAAGAAGAGGAGCAAGGGATGCCCAGGACTTTTCACTCATTCTATTTGCCTCATCAATTATAGCAACCCCTCCTCTTATCATAGCAGTAACAATAGGGCTTGCTACATATCTTATTTTTTTATCCTCTGAAATAACAGGAGTTATAATAAGATCTTCAGGACGGGTATCAACTGTTGCCTGAAATATATAAACTTCTTTATTTAGTTTTTTAGCAGCTGCATAGGCAAGGGTAGTTTTCCCCACTCCGGGTTTTCCTATAAGGCGAGGCGTTAAGGGAATATCTCTTTCATCTAACACAAGCCAGCAGGCAAGGATTTGATCAATAATCTCATCTCTTGGATAAAGGGGAATATTTAATTCATCAGGATGAGAAAGGTATAAAGTTACTCCGTCTATAACTACACTTTCCATATAATTTTAATATATCCCCATTTAAAAATTTTGCTACCCAAAATTTTAATGAATTGTCGCTTGACAGGATAAGCTAAAATGGCTATAAAATTAAAATTATGCAAAAAGAGAAACCTGGGCTACAAAAATTGGTTTAATCTTTGCTGCAGCAGGAAATGCTATCGGATTGGGTAACCTTTTTAGATTTCCCTCTAAGGTAGCCCTCTATGGTGGAGGAGCATTTATCATTCCTTACTTTATTTCTCTTATTTTTCTCGGAATTCCTCTTATGATCCTGGAATGGGTTATAGGAAGATATGCAGGTTCAAAAGGACACGGATCTATGGTTGGAATTATGGGAGAATTTTTCAACCATTCATATCTGGCAAGAATTGTGGGAAGTCTTGGAGTTACTATCTCCTTTCTTATCATTTGTTATTATATCTATATTGAATCTTGGACACTTGGTTTTGCCTTTTTATCTCTTTTTAAAAAATTACCTCAACCTGTAAGCGGAAATTCTGAAGCAATAATGCTACCTTTTTTAGAGTTTTATAGAAACTATACTAAGCCATCCTTTTATGCCATTATTTTTTGATAATAACTCTTTTTATTAACTGGTATATACTTAATAGAGGGATAATAAAGGGAATTGAATTTATAGCTAAAGTTGGAATTCCTGCTCTTCTTTTGATGGGGATATTTTTTTCTTTTGTTTCCCTTTCCATGAATAACTGGAAAGGATTAGAAGGACTTTATTTTATTTTCAAGCCTGATTTTTCAAGGCTTATTGATCCTCAGGTATGGGTAGAGGCTTCTGGTCAAATCTTTTTTACTCTTTCTTTAGCTATGGGAGCTATAGCTACCTATGCAAGTTATGTAAAGAAAAATGAAGATGTTTTAAAAGCAGGACTTTATACAGCGGGATTAAACGAATTTGTAGAAGTAGTTATAGGAGCCTCTATTGCAATTCCAGCTGCTTTTGCTATGTTTGGCGCAGGTTCAATTTCTCAATTAGCTCAGGAAGGGACTTTTAGAATTGGTTTTGTAAGTATGCCAGCAATTTTGACAGCCTTACCCTTTGGATATCTTTTTTCTTTTATATGGTTTTCTCTTTTATTTATAGCAGCTCTTACCTCTTCTCTTGCCCTTATTCAACCTCTTGTTGCTCTTTTTGAGGATGAGCTGAATTTTTCTCACTCAAGAGCAGTTAACCTTTCTATGATTATGGTGTCTATTGGTGCCTTTCTTTCTGCTTTCGTTCCCAAATTTCTTGACGAACTTGATTTTTGGGCAGGAACTATGTTTTTAATAATCTTTGGCTTTATAGAGATATTAGCCTTTGTATGGCTTTTTGGGGTAGAAAATTTCTATAAAGAGCTTACAAGAGATGTATTTTTGAAGATTCCTAAAATATTTGTTTATATTTTCTATGGAACTTCAGCTATATTTATAGGGGTGCTTTTTTATTTCTGGACAATGACTAAATTGCCAGAATATCTTGGAGAGCTTTCCTGGAATTTGATAGTTTCAAGGGGGTTTATAGTTGCTTCAATACTTTTGCTTGCTTTGATAGCCATTGAAAGCAAGAGACGAAATTTTATTTAAAATTATCAATGAGTTTTCTCCTTCTTTAGATTTCCCCACATATTTACGGCAGTTCTCAGCATATTTATTTACCCTTTTCCTCCTTAAAACTACTTTTTTCTTTCTTAAAAACCAAAAGTTTGAAGGCTGGGAACTTTTTGGTATTTATGAAGATATGGGCTTTTCCACCGTTATTATTATAACGGCTTGGCGAGTATCTGAAGTCGCCGAAGCCAGATACTCGCTTGTTAGGCGTGGGCGATAGCCCCGAAGTGAGCGTAAGCGAACGAAGAGTCGGGCGGTGCGGTGTCATTTTGTTAACTCCTTTAGTTTCTTTAAGATCTTATATTCTTCCTTTGTTTCTTGCCATTCACTAATTATTTGTTCAATTTTTTCTTTTAATTCTTCCAAAGTCATGTCCTCTGGTTCACTACAATTAACATTTTTAGAAATAAAGAAGTTGTAAATTTCCTTTAATGGATTTTCTTGCCTAAATTCAATTACTTTTACTCCTATTTTTTCAGCCTCTTTAATCATCATTTCTGTTAATCTATCAATCAGAAATAAATCTACTTTTCTAGCTAGTGCTTCGTCTCCAATCTCTGGATTTCCTATTCCCAGCAATTTTAATTCAATGGTGATAGGTTCTTTATTTTTGTTGAACACGATAGCATCAATTTCTCTATTTTTAACCAATCCTTTCTTTTTCATCTCATCAAAAATTAAGATGTAATCCTCCTCTGGAATTTTTAAAATACTAAAAATTACATATAGCAAACTTTTCTCTGTTTGTTTCCCCACTTCACTCCATGCACCACCCTGAATGGTTAACTTCATTGCAGAAATGATATTAACAAATATTATACTCTCAAGATCATCAAGCTCAACTTGTTTGTAATCTTTCTTGATAATTATTTTAATCTTATAGGAGCTTTCATTTTCTATTTCTGAGAGTAAAAGCCTGAATGATTCTAAGTTTTTTTTACCTATTTCTAAGCATACCTCTTTTTTAGAAGTTCCGCCTGTCATATTCTTGACAGTTTTGTCATTTAATCCACCATACCATAGCAATTTAAATTTATTTTCTTTTCCTTGCTTTTTTGATGTATCTTCTAATAGTTTCTCAAGCCAGTTATCGCCGCGTTTTTTGTATTCAAAAATTTCAGCTGTTAACTCTTCCACTTTGTCAATAAACCGCTTGTTTATAGTAGCCAACACATAAGTTCTATAATCTTGCCCCGTTAGAATCGAATGGATTATTTTACTTATCAATTCTTTCATTTTTTTTACTTTTTTATTTTTATATCCTCTGGTATATGATTAATTGCCTCTTCTATTTTCTCTATGTTTTTAAGTAGTCTTTCCTTCGTAGGTTTTCTTCCCCTTATTGACGTTCCTTGAACCCTTTCTACTCGTTTTTTAAAATTAATCATCTGCTGAGTCACTACATCTATTATGAAATCATCGTCTTCAGCTGTCACTTCACTATCTTTTACTTTTTGTAAAATCAAAATGTACTCATCATCAATTTTTCCTATGTCTGCACTTGTGTATTTACGAGTTTTATCAATATTCCTGAAATATGTTTTTATTGGCTTAAATCCAATAAATTTAGACATTTCAGCAAAGAATTTATGACTTTCTATCAATTCATACTCCAAACTTGAATTACCAACAACAATAACGCATAACTTATTTTCTTTCAAAACGCGATTCATTTCTATCATTACACGGAGCATATCGCCTAAATATTCAGACAAAAGTCTAAAACGATTATAGATAAAATGAGAATGAGCACCAATTTCATGTTTCTTAAATAAATCAAAGTCCATTCCTAACCATAACATGTTATACATATGAACTCTATAGTAATCTAACGCATTAACATAAGGTGGTGATGTAACTATTAAATCAACTGAATTACTTTCAACTTCAAGTTTTCTGGCATCTCCTGTTATCACTTTCACTTTTGGTGGATTTTTTACAATCTTAGACATCTTTTTTAACTCTTTCTCCATTGAATTCACTTTTTTCAAAAACAAATCATCTACATCAAGTCCGCCACCATTTTCAACTAAAGACCATATTGTAGAGGATAAAGCAACCCTTCCCAAATCATAAATATCATCATGTTCCCCTTCTTCTTTAATTTCTAGGAGAGTTTCTCTAATAACTTCTAATTTAGATATTACAACTCTATTGAAAATCTTGCTGATTTTCCTGTTTGGTAATGATTCAATCCTTTTATTAATTCTTTTATAATCTAAATCTAAATATCTTTTCATTCTTCGCAGTTTCTCTTTTAAATATTTGAACTCTGTATCAGGTATTAGTGTAACTTTGACCTTAGTTATTAAAGTTGCAAGGGGATTAAAATCGTTGCCTATTGAATTTCTGTTATTTAAGAAAGCCTCTACTAAAGTTGTCCCACATCCACACATAGGATCAAGAACGGTTTCTCCGTCCTTTGTAAATAACTTTATGAATGTTAAAGGGATTTGGGGAATAAACCTTGCAGGATAGGAATGAAATTTATGAGTTAAATATTGTGTAGTAAAATCTTTAAAATCCCAATCAATTTTATCAAGTATTTGTAAAGCTTCTGAAAAGGAGTAATCCCTATTGATCATGTCCCAATATTCTTGTTCAGGAGTTTTTAAACCAAGTAATGTTGTTTGTTTTTTTGTTTCGTATAGCATGTTCTTCACCTATAATTCTTTAATAGTTCTTTCTTTTTTAATCTTTCTTTCAAGCCGCATCCCCGATTACGCCTAATTCGTTCATATACTCATTGCGGATATACCCCCTCTTTAGAATAATATCCGCATTGCGCATATATATCTCTCTAAGCGAAATTATACTCCTCTCTCTTTCATCAGTCTATTAAGCTTTGCAAGACTTGTCTTGCTTACATAGGTATAAACAAGCAAATGAATTGCTTGGACGGTTCTTGTGGGAATATGTCTGCTTTTCCTTGCACCTTGTTTGGTGTTTGTAATTTTTTACCCCTCCCGGGATGCCTACCTCATAGTTATTTCTATAAAATGTAGCGAAGAATAACAAAAAGTCAAATATAAAAAACTTTGGTAGAAATCTTTCTCCAAAGGTTAAACCCCAAGTTAATATTAGTAAATTTAAGTAATAAATTTGTCTTGACAAAGGAAAAAATGAGAATATATTAAGTATTAACGCCGAGGTGGCGGAATTGGAAGACGCGCTGGCTTGAGGGGCTAGTGGGCTTCGGCCCGTGCGGGTTCGAGTCCCGCCCTCGGCACCACAAAAATCACTTTGCCTCTCTTTTCGGATTTAAAATCTCCTGCAAAGTTTCTCCAAGCAAAGTAAAAGCAAGAACAGTAATCAATATGGCAAGCCCTGGAAAAACAGATAACCACCAGGCAACCTCTAAAGTCTCTTTACCTTCTATTAAAATGTTTCCCCAAGATGGAATAGGTGGTTGAACTCCTATTCCCAAAAAAGACAAGGCAGATTCAATAAGAATCGCCTGTCCAAGTCCTAAAGAAGCTGAAACTAAAATAGGTGGTAAAGCATTGGGAAGAAGATGTTTAAAGATAATTCTTAAAGTTCCTGCACCATAAACCCTGGCTATCAGAACAAAGTCTCTTTCTTTTAAAGACATTATTTCAGCCCTTACAAGCCTTGCAACCCCCATCCAGCTTGTTGCCCCAATTACAATCATTATGGTTAAAATAGAAGGCTCTAAATAGGCAATAACTGCTAAAATAAGAAAAATAGTGGGAAAACAAAGCATAATATCTATAAAACGGGAGATAATCTGATCAACAACTCCTCCTAAATAACCTGCCAGAGAACCCAAAAATACTCCTATTCCTATAGAAATTCCAACTGCAACAATGCTTACCTCTAAAGAAATTCTTGAAGCATAAATCATTCTGCTTAATAAATCCCTTCCAAGAAGATCTGTCCCAAGTGGGTGTTTAAAGGAAGGTGGAAGAAGAATTTCATTTACATTTATTTCAAAAGGATCATAAGGAGAAATGTAGGGAGCAAAAAGGGCAAGAAAAACAAGAACAAAAATAATAATTAGACAGGTAAATCCTATTTTGTGCTTTAAAAGTTCTCTTAAGATCTCTTTCATTTTCCTTCTAACCTTATTCTTGGATCAGCAAGTGCATAACCTATATCCGCAAGGAAATTTCCAAGAAGGGTAAGAAGGGAGATCAAAAATAGGTTTGCCATAATAACAGGGTAATCTCTTGCCATTACAGCTTGCCACATAAGTTGCCCTACTCCAGGGATTCCAAAAATGGTTTCAAAAATTACGCTTCCTCCTATTAGTCCAGGGATGGAAAGTCCAAGAATGGTTATAAGAGGTAAGAGGGCATTTCTCAAACCGTGTTTATAAATTACTACTTTTTCTGGAAGTCCCTTTGCTCTGGCAAAAAGTATGAAATCTGTTTTTAAGACTTCATACATAGAATTTCTTACATATCTTAATACTCCTGCCATTCCTCCAAAGGTTGCTACAAACAGAGGGCAAATGAGGTGTTTTGTCCAGTCCCAGACCTTTTCTAATAAACTCATTTCTTCATAACCTATGGTTGAATGAAGCCCTGAAATGGGAAGCAGTTGAAGTTTTACTCCAAAAATCATCATAAGTATTATAGCTAACCAGAAACTCGGCATGGCATAACCAATAAAGGTGATAACTGTAGTTATCCTGTCAAAAGTACTTCCTGCTCTTACTGCAGAATAAACACCTAAGGGTATGCTAAAAAGTAAAATTAGGAAAAGAGAAAGAGTATTTATGAAAATAGTTATAGGAAGTCTTTCTTTTATTTTATCCCACACAGGTCTTTGATCCAAAGAAAAGGACTTCCCAAAATCAAGTTTTATAATTCCTTTAAGCCACATTAAATACTGGATATAAAGGGGTTTATCAAGTCCATACATTTTTACCAGCTTTTCCCTATATTCTGGTGTTATTTTGGGATTGAATTCCGTTAGAGGACTTAATGGTCCTCCTGGTGCAAGATGAATGATAGAAAAGCTTATAATGGTTATGCCAAAGAGAGTGATAATAAGGGTTAGTATTCTTTTTAATAAAAAGGCTATCATGTTAGCTTTAAACCGCTTTTTCTTTCGGCTTCAGAGGGTTTTAAATAAAGGGGTAAAAGGGTTTCTGCATCTTTTAATTCTACCTTTTTCTGTTTAAGTTTAATGAAAGCTAATTTAGCAACAAGTCCTGCACTTAAATTAGGTGAAAAAGGGGGTTCAATGAAAACCTCATTTAATTCTTTTTTAAAAAAATCTTTCCATTTTTCAAGTGTCTCACTGGCAAAAAGAGAGGGAACTTTTACGAAACTAAGCAATTCCTTTAATGGGATGCATATGGGTGAAATTAAGGTCTTAAGGTTAAAATTTTCCCATACATAAGAAGCAAAAAAGATTTCTTTGCTGTATGCATCAACGAGACTCACTATATTCCCAGGATAATTAATGAAATTGGTTGCAAGAACCTCTAAGCTTGAAACTGGAATTACAGGTCTTGGATAGGCTAAGTTTAACCCTTTTAAAATAGAAAACCCAATTCTTAATCCAGTAAAGCTTCCAGGTCCTATATCTATTGCATAGAAATCCACTTCTTCTAAAGAAAATTTTAGATTTTTTTCAAGAAAAGGAAGTGTCTTAAAGATTATAGTTGAATAAGATTCTTTTGAAGATAAAGAAACCTCTCCTAACAAGATTTCTTTAAAGAGTGCTATTCCTCCTGTTTTTCCAGATGTTTCAATAGCAAGAATTAAGGGAGATTCCATCCTTTAAAAAGCTTTAAAATGTCATTGTAGAAAACTGCTATACTCAAGGCGATTATTAAAGCTAAGCCGATTTTAAAAATTAGTTCTTGAGTTTTTAAAGAAAGAGGTTTTTTTCTTATAGCTTCAATTCCAAAAAGTACAAGGTGTCCTCCGTCAAGCATAGGAAGAGGAAGTATGTTTAGCACACCAAGATTTATAGAAAGAATAGCAGTAAAAGAAAAAAGAGAGGATAATCCTATTTTTGCTGCTTCCCCTGCCATTTTTCCGATAGTTATAGGACCTCCGAGGGTAGAAAAAGGCATTTCTCCTGTAAAAAGTTTATAAATAGCTATAAATATAAGACTCGTTATTTCCCATACTTTTTCAGCAGCTAAGTAAAAGGCAGTTATCAAATCATGTTTTTGATGAATAATTTCTTGGGTAGATTTTATTCCTATTATGGGGATTTTGGTTTTTTTGCTGAAGATGTTATAACCTTCTTGAAATTCTGGTTTTAGCTTAACTTCAAAAATTTGATCGTTTCTTTTTACTTTTAAGATTACCCAATCCTGAACATTTTTAGATCGCAGGTAAAACAACAGTTCCTGAAAGGATTTTACCTTTTTACCATTTACTTCCAGAATTTCATCTCCTGGTTTGAGTCCTGCTTTTTCTGCAGGAGAGCCTGGTATTAATCCACCAACTTTAGCTGGAATAATATAACTTCCTACGATCGCAAATAAAATCCAAAAAATGAAAAAAGCTAAAATAAAATTAGCCAATGGCCCTGCAATGACTATAATAGCTTTTTGGTAAGATTTTTTAAAAGCAAAAGCCCTTTCTGGATTTTCAACAAGTGGAATAGTTTCAGGGTGTTCTCCATAAAGTTTTACATATCCACCCAAGGGAATAAGAGAAAGCCTATATTCTGTTTCTCCTTTTGTAAATCCAATAAGACGAGGACCAAAACCTAAGGAAAAAATATCAACTCTTACTCCCATTGCCTTGGCAGCTAAAAAATGTCCAAGCTCATGAACAAAAATGAGAACACCTATTACTAAAATAGCAACAGCAATGGTTATAGTCATTTTTTACCCTTAATAAGATTTTCAGTAAAATTACAAACCTCTTGATGAAACTTTAAGATCTCATAAATATCTTTTAAGTTAATAATGGGTATTTTAAATTCATTTAAGGTTTTTTCAAGGAAATATGGAATTTTATCAAAGCTAATTTCGCGGTTAAGAAAAGCAGAAACTACTACCTCATCTGCAGCTTCCAATATAAGGGGATATGGGTCTCCAAGTTTTCCCACTTCATAAGCCAATTTTAGACAGGGAAATTTTTTAAAATTTGGTTTTTCAAAAATAAGCCTTTTTACTTTAGCAAGATCAAAGCTTTCCAAATTTAGTTCCCTTCTTTCTGGATAATTAAGAGCATAGGCTATAGCAATTTTCATATCAGCAGGACTTAAATGCATTAAATAACTTCCATCTATAAGCTTTACTATTGCGTGCACCAAACTTTGGGGATGAATGATTACTTCAATTTTATCAAGGGGAAAGTCAAAAAGAACCATCGCTTCAAGAACCTCAAAACCTTTATTCATTAAGGTTGCAGAATCTACAGAAATTTTTTTACCCATCTTCCAGGTTGGATGAGAAATAGCCATCTCTGGTGTTACCTTAGGAAAGTCTTTCTTAGGAGTTTTATAAAAAGGTCCTCCTGAAGCAGTAAGAATGAGTTTTTTTATATGAGCTTTTTTTTCCTTTTGCAAAAGCTGGAAAAAAGCAGAATGCTCGCTATCAACAGGAATAAGCTCAGCTTTATAGGTTTTAGCAGTTTCTTTTAAAAGGTTACCTGCAGAAATAATGCACTCTTTATTTGCTATGGCAACTCTTTTTCCTGTCTTTAAAGCATAATAGGTAGGTATGAGAGCTTTTATTCCTGAAATTCCTATAACTGCTATGTCTATTAGGTCTAAAGAAGCAAGTTCTTTTAGACCTTCATCTCCCCATAAAACCTTAGCCTCATAACTTAAAGAATCTTTTAAATACTTTGCATCTTCTTTTTTTTCAACGACTACATAGGGAACTCTAAATTTTTCGGAAAGCTCTTTTAGTTCATTTATTCTTGATTTTGCTGTAAGTCCAACAATTTTAAATTTGTCTAAATTTTTTGAAACATAATCTATAGTTGATTTTCCGATAGATCCTGTTGCTCCAAAAATGGCAAGACCTTTCATTACTAAATAGACTTATTTATTACTTTCTGGGATAGAAGGAAGTTCTTTGGGTGGTGTAGGTATTATTGGAGGATTAGGAGGTAAAGTTTGGTTTGAAGCTGGTAAAGAGGGAGGCTCTGCCTTTAATAAAACGGGTTTATGTTTTTCGGTTAAAACCTTGGTAAGAAAAATAGAATTTAAGAAAAAAAGTAAAACAAGGAGCATGGTAACTTTATTTAAAAAGCTTGTTGGTCCTGCACCGCCAAAAATGGCTTCTGCTCCTCTAAAAACTGCTCCGTATTCAGAACCTTTGGTTACATTTATTAAAACTATAAGGATTATCAGAATTGCCAAAATTATTTGAAAAACGATTAAAAAATTTTCCATTTTTTCCTCCTGATTATCTCATGGGGAAAAGTTTTGCACCAGGCAAACTATCTACGGGTTCTGTTAAAAGCATTTCTCCAGTTTTTATCCAGTTTTTGAGAATTTCTGCAATTTCCCTTGCTTTTGAAAAGCTTGACAGGGGATGGGTAGGAACTTCTTTTCCTAAAATATTTATTTTTCCACTTTTTAATTCTGCATAGCTTACAATTCCGTAATTTCTTTTTATACCGTTAGGATAATCATAGGAATAATCAACTATTTGAGTGAAAAGATCTTCATCAGAAAGACCTGCCCATTCAGCGACCTTTTCATTTAAGATGGGAATGGGGATTCCCAATCCTACAGCTAAGGAGCAACCGTATCCTATGTGGCTTGTTCCGACAAGCCATTTGGGACTCATCTTTTTTAGATCTCCTATAACCATAAGAGTTGCTGCAGGCTGAATGGGAACTCCCTTAGGAGTCCTTTTAACCTCCATGTTGTGCTGTGTCCCACACCAGATCACATACCCTTTTGTTCCCCCAAGAAATATTCGTGTCCCAATTCCTATAGTTTTCAAATAAGGATCTTTAAGAAGGGGAGAAAGGCATCCTGCTGTAGCATAATTGGCATTACCCAGATTTGGTTTCAATACCCCCATATAGGTGTATAAAATTTTATCAGAAAGATTTATAGCACAGTTGTAATTTTGATAGGCATTTCTTGGATTACACAAAATAGCATCTTTTAAATCGTGAATGGTTATTTCCGCTTCATAAGTTTTTCTTGGATAACAGTGAGTTCCGTATCCTATAGCTCTGAGATGTATCTTTTTTCCTGCAACAAGATCGTGGATTACATGCCCACCACCGTAAAGAAACTGACCAGGAAATACTCTGTTAAGAGGATCGTCTTCTCTTGGTTCAGTTGCTCCTATGTATAAATCTACAGCAGCAAGTCCTCCGTAGGCAGGAACATCGTTTAACCAGACTTTATAAGCCTTAATGGTTGGAACAGGATGTCCAAAGTTTATAAAAGCACCAGAAGAACACATAGGAGAAAAGGTGCCAGTAGTAACTACATCAACCTCCTTTGCAGCCTGGACAGATCCCACCTCTTTTACCAACTTTGAAAACTCTTCAGCTGTTAATACCACTACCTCCCCTTTCTCAATTTTTCTGTTTATCTCCTCTACGGTTCTTTTAACTTTAAATTCATTACTCACTTCAAAACTCCCTTATTCCAATAGTGATACTACTTTATGTCCAGAAGCTTCTAAATCTGAAGCTATTTTATCAAGAGCTATCTTTTCCAGCCTTATAAAATATACCTTTTCTCCGTTAAGATTTACATCCATTCCTATGGAAATTATTTTTCCTCCATTCTTTCTAATTATTTCAAGAACATCGTCTAAGTTGTCTTCTTTGGGAATCACATCTAAACGAGAAGAAGATTTTAGAAGTCCCATAAGTTCAATAAAAGCTTCCAAAATATCGGTAATAGTAATAATTCCAACGAGTTCACTTTTAGAAACTACAGGCAATCCCCCAATTTTGTATTTATAAATAATTTTTGCTGCTTCATCAATTGAAGTTTCTGGATCTACAGTAATGGGATTAAGGATCATAACCTCTCTCAAAGGTAATTGCAATTTTTCAGGAGATAGATAGGCTCTTAGATTGCTTTCAGTTACAAGACCTATAAGTTTTCCATTTTCCACTACAGGGATATGTCTTATAGAAAATCTCCTCATAAGTTGAATTGCTCCTTCTACAGTATCATCTGGAGAAGCTGTAATTACATCTGTTACCATCCAGTTTTTAACTTTCATAGGATGAATACCTCACACAAAAACTTTAAAAAAACTATACCACAAAAATTTAAAACGCAAAGAGAAAACAATGATAAGACAGGTTATTAAAGATTAAGATAGTTTCTTAAAATTTCAGAGGTAGGGGTATCTTTTTTAAGAAATTCCTCTATAGGTCCCTCAAAAAGGAGATAACCTCCTTTTTCCCCTCCTTCGGGTCCAAGCTCAATTATCCAGTCTGCCCACTTAATTAATTCTGGATTATGCTCTATAACTACTACTGTATGTCCCTTTTCAATAAGCCCTTGAAGAACATTTACTAACTTTTCTACATCTTTTATGTGAAGACCTGTTGTTGGTTCGTCAAGAATAAAAAGGGACCCTCCTTTTGAAGATTTGACAAATTCCTTAGCGAGTTTTATTCTCTGAGCTTCTCCTCCAGAAAGAGAAGGACTTGGTTGTCCAAGATTCAAATAATCAAGACCAATTTTACATACAGTATCTAACTTTTGTTGAATAAGAGGATAATTTTTAAAAAATTCCTTTGCCTCAGAAAAATCCATGTTTAAAACTTCTGAAATGTTTTTTCCTTTAAAATAGATTTCAAGGGTTTCTGGATTATATCTTTTCCCTTCACAGTATTCACACAATTGATAAACCTCGGGTAGGAATTTAATCTCTACCTTTATATAACCCTGTCCTTTACAATAAGGACACTGCCCCTCAGGGGTATTAAAGGAAAATCTTCCTTCCTTATAACCCCTTTCTCTTGCCAGATGAGTATTAGCAAAAACTTCTCTAATGTTGGTAAATACATTTATGTAAGTTGCAGGAGTTGATCTGGGAGTGTTTCCTATGGGAGAATGGTCAACAAGATAAACCCTTTTTATGTTTTTAAAACCTTCTATTTTTTCTACACCCCATAGATCCAATTTGGATTGTTTCTCTTTGCTTAAAAGTCTTTTCAGGTTTTCGTAAAGAAGATCACAAATAAGGGTTGACTTTCCAGAACCAGAAACCCCTACTACAACTGTAAGCACATTTAAAGGTATGGATACATCTATGTTTTTAAGATTTCTTAAATGGGCATTTTTAAGGGTTATAAATTTTGAGGGAATTCTTTTAAGGCTTTTCAATTCTTTTCTTTTTTTATCTTTGAGAACTTTTGCAGTTTCTGAAAATTCATTTTTAAGAAGTTCAGAAGGAGAGCCAACAAAAACAATTTCTCCTCCCCTTTTACCTCCTCCTGGTCCAAGGTCCACTATAAAATCAGCTGAAAGAATAGTTTCTTCATCATGCTCAACCACTATAACCGTATTTCCTTTATCTCTTAAAGCTTTTAATACATTTATTAATTTTTCGTTATCTTTGGGATGAAGTCCAATTGTAGGTTCATCAAGAATGTAGGCAACTCCTGTTAAATTGCTTCCAATTTCAGCTGAAATTCTCACTCTTTTTGCCTCACCAGAAGAGAGTGTGTCAGCAGATCTTCCAAGGGTTAAATATCCTACACCAAGCTTAATAAGACAATCAAGCCTTGATATCACCTCAGAAATAAGTCCTTCAGCTAAAATTTTTTCTTTTCCCTCAAGTTTTAAGTTTCCAAAAAACTTCTTTACTTCATAAATGCTTAGTTCACAAAGTTCAGGAAGAGATAATCCATTTATTTTATAGTAAAAAACCTCTTTTCTATATCTACTTCCATTACAGAGAGGGCATATTTCATCTTCCACTTTTCCCATTCCTTGGCAATATGGACAGGCACCTATTTTTGAATTAAAGGCAAATAAAAGCGGATCAGGTTCAGGAAGACTTATTCCGCACTTTATGCAGGTTCTTTTTTTACCAAAAAGGAATTCTCGAGAATCGACAATTAGCAAAGCCTCTCCATTTCCTTCCTTTAAAGTCTTTAAAAACAGTTCTTCAAATATTTTTTCTTTTTTAAAAGAGGTTTTTCCTATGACTGCTTCAATGGTGTGTTCTTTATATCTTGAAAGAGAGGGTATAGGCGGTAGCTTATAAAAAGCTGAATCAATTCTTACTTCATTGTATCCGGAGTTTAAAAGTCTTTCAAATAAATTTCTATAAATTCCCTTGCGATGTTTTACCATAGGTGCAAGAAAAATCACTTCTGTAGATGTAAGCCCCTCTTCCTTAAAAAGATTTTTAGCAATTTCAAGAAGTTCTTCCTCAGAATGAGGCATCAATTGAGAATTACACTTAGGGCAGTAGGCTTTGCTTATTTTTGAGTAAAGAAGTCTCAGGTATGGAAGGATTTCTGTAAGAGTTCCTACAGTTGAGCGAGGTGAAAGCTCTCCTGACCTTTGTTCTAAAGCAATAGTAGGTGGAATTCCAGAAATAAGATCATAGTCTATTTCTTCGTAAAGTTTTAAAAATTGTCTTAAATAAGCAGGTAAGGTCTCTAAAAATCTTCTCTGTCCTTCCGTAAAGATTACATCAAAGGCTAAGGTTGATTTTCCAGAACCAGAAACCCCTGTAATAACAATGAATTTGCCTCTTGGTAAATCTACATCTATGTTTTTTAAATTGTGATGTCTTATCCCTCTAAGTTTTATATATTGGTCTTCGTATTGATATTCCTTTTTTTGAAAAGCCTTTTCTTTAAGTTTGAGCCCGTTTAAATACTCTTTTAAATAATAAGCAGTTGGACTTTTCTGGTTTTTTAAATTTAAAAAGTCACTTATAGGTCCCTCAAAAAGTAGATAACCTCCCTTTTCTCCTCCTTCAGGTCCAAGCTCAATTATCCAGTCTGAAGAAAGTATTATCTCTGGATGATGTTCTACTACCACTATAGTATGCCCTTCATCTTTTAAATACTTCAAAGAGGAGATGAGCTTTTCTATATCTTTTAAATGAAGTCCTACAGTTGGCTCATCAAGAAGAATAAGAGCCTTTTCTTTTTTAATTTGTGATAAGATCTCTGCAATTTTTAATCTTTGAGCTTCTCCTCCAGAAAGGGTTGAAAGGGGTTGTCCTAATTTTAAATATCCAAGTCCAAGTTTTTGTAAGATTGTTAAAGGCTTATTAATAAGGGGATGATTTCCAAAAAATTCAATTGCTGAATCCACAGTTAGCTCAAGAATTTCTGCAATGTTTTTATCTTTCCATTTTACTTCAAGGACTTCCTCTCTAAATCTTTTTCCCTTACAGACTTCACAGGGAAGAACAAGATCTGAAAGAAACTGCATTTCAACTACTTCAAAGCCAAGACCTTTACATTCAGGACATTGTGAAACGGGAGAGTTAAAAGAAAAGAAGGATTCTGTGTAGCCGTATTTTTTGGCAAGTTGTGTGCTTGCAAGAAGCTTTCTTATGTAAGGAAAGATTCCTATATAGGTTGCAACGATACTTCTTGGAGAACGGGCAAGGGGTTCTTGAGTGATGAAAAGCACTTGAGAGAAGTTTTCAGCTCCCTCTATAGACTCGCAAAATTCAAAATTTATTCCCTGTTTGTAAGCATTTATCCCCTTATAAAGTATTTCCTCAAGAAGGGTTGATTTTCCAGAACCAGAAACTCCTACTATAGAAGTAATGGCTTTAAGGGGAATGGAAAAGGTGATGCTTTTTAAATTGTGTTTTTTTGCTTTTTTTATTATCAATCTTTGAGAAAAAGAGTTTAAAGAGGTAAATTCTTTTTTTCGCGGAGAACTTACTAATTTAAGCGCAAGGGCTGTAGGTGTATCTTTTTCAAATATTTCTTTTGGACTTCCTGCATATAAAAGATAACCTCCTCTTTCTCCTCCTTCTGGTCCAAGATCTATTAAATAATCTGCTTGAGTAATAACTTCTGGATCGTGTTCTACTACTACAACGGTGTTATTCTGAGAAACAAGGTTTTCCATAAATTTGATAACTTTTTTAGTATCAGTTGGATGAAGTCCTGTTGTAGGTTCATCTATTATATAAAGAGTTTCTACAAGATTTGAAGAAAGGGCTCTTGTTAAAAGACATCTACTTGCTTCTCCTCCAGAAAGGGTTCTACTTGTTCTGTTTAAAGTAAGATAGGAGAGTCCAACCTCCTCCAAATAGGAAAGTCTTTTTAAAATCTCCTTTGCAAGTCTTTCTTCAGCTGGAAGCCTTGTTTTAGAAAGAAATTCACTTATAAATTCCTTTGCCTGCGATACCTCAAGGGAATAAAAATCTCCTATGTTTAGATCCTGAATATAAAAAATGAGAGCCTGTGGATTAAAGCGTGTTCCCTTACAGGTAGGACAGGTAATTTCTCTTCTTAGCTTTGAAAGAAGAATTCTTATATGTTCCTTATATTTTTTACTTTCAAGCCAGTCTATAACTTCTTTAAGCCCGTACCATTCCCCCTCTCCCCAGAAAATCTTTTCCTTTATTTCAGAGGGAAGCTTATAAAAAGGAAGATTTAAGTCCACCTCATATTTTCTTAAAAATTCCATAAGATCCATTTTAACTTCCAGCATAAAAGGATAATCAAGAAGGGGAATAGCACCGTTTTTAATTGACTTTTCTGGATGTTTTACTAAGGCTTCATAGTCAACAACTAAAAGATTGCCAAATCCTTTACATTCTGGACAAGCTCCTTGAGAAGTGTTGAAAGAAAATAGATTAGGATTTTTGGGAGGAACCTTAAAACCACAAATTGGACAGATAAGATCTTGAACATAATTAATTTCTTCTCCATATACGGTTTTAACCTTTAAGCGACCCGAGATTTTAAAAGCCTGCTCTACCGCATTAACGATTTCGGGTATGTCTTCTTCAGAGGGTTTTAGTCTGTATAGAAGTATTTCTATTTCTTCCTGTGGCGTTTCTTCTAATTCTTCAAGCTCACAAACTTTACCTTTCCACAAAATTCTACTAAATCCTGCTGAAAGAAGTCCCTTTTTAAGATATTCAAAATCTACTTTAATTTTTTGCGGGGAAATTAAGTATATAGGAGTGTTTTTAAATTTTTGTATAATTTCCTTAGCGATGGAGTGAGGATCTTTCATGTAGATGTATCGATTGCATCTTGGGCATTTGGGGACTCCAGCTTTATAGTAAAGCATTTTAGTGAAATGGCTTATCTCCGTGAGAGTTGCTACTGTTGAGCGTGAGGTTTTGATGTAATTTCCTTGAGGAAAAGCAAGGGCAGGTGGTATGTTGTTTATAGCTTCTGCTTTAGGTTTAGGTAATTTTTCAAAATACTGTCTTACATAAGAAGAAAAAGTTTCCAGATATCTTCTTTGTCCCTCTGCATAAAGGGTATCAAAAACTAAGCTTGATTTACCAGCTCCAGAAACTCCTGTAACTACTGTAAGTTTGTAAAAAGGTAATTTTAGATCAAAGCCTTTAAGATTGTTTTGTGAGACTTTAAGAACTTCAATAAATTTCATTCGCCTCTGATTTTTTCCATCCTCTCCTGCGCCCTTTTGCAGTCTATGCAAAGAGTAGCTTCAGGACGAGCCATAAGTCTTTTTTCATCTATCTCTGCTCCACAGGCTTCACATATTCCATAAGTTCCATCTTCAATCTTTCTTAAAGCCTTCTCTATTTTCTTTAAAAGCTTTTGTTCTCTATCCCTCAATCTCAGTTCAAAAGCAAGGTTGCTTTCTCTTGTAGCTTGATCAAGAGCGTCAGGGAGAGGTTCTCCCACTTCTGTTAATTCCTTTTTAGTTTCCATAACTTCCTTAAGAATTTCCTCTTTTCTTTTTAAAAGTAATTGTTTAAAGAATTCAAGCTTTTCTTTTTCCATAAAAACCTCCTAAGGCTATTCTTCTAAAAGGATTTCCCCACTTTTACCCCCACTTTTGTAAATTAAACGGACATTGGTTATTTTTATACCCTTGTGTAAGGATTTACACATATCGTAAATAGTTAAAGCTGCAACACAAACAGAGGTTAAAGCTTCCATCTCGACCCCTGTTTTCCCAACAGTCTTAACACTTCCTGTAATTTCTATAGAAAATTTTTCTGGAATAAAATTAAATTCTATATCAATTTTAGAGATAGGTAAAGGGTGACAAAGGGGAATAAGTTCTGAAGTCTTTTTAGCTGCAAGTATTCCTGCAATCCTTGCACAGGCTAAAAAATCTCCTTTTGGTATATCCTGAGAAATGATCCTTGGGTAGATTTCCTCAGGAAAGATAACTTCTGCTTTTGCAATAGCTACTCTTTCTGTATCTGGTTTTTCACTAACATCTACCATTTGAAGTTCGCCTTTTTCTGTAAGATGAGAAAATTGAGGCATAATTTATCTTTATTTATTTCCAAAAATAAATTTTTCCCAGAATTTTTCCTTCTTCTTTTTAGAGTTTTTTTGATTTAAAAGGAGCTCATTTTCGTAGGTTTTAATTCCTTCTATCTCTGCAAATTTTTTTAACAATTCTTCTCCTTCTTTGCTTAATTTTTTTGGTATTTCTACTTGGATTTTTAAGATTAAATCTCCTCTTTTGCCTGTTTTAACATCTGGAAGACCTTTTCCTTCAATAATTATTTCTTCTCCTGGCTGAGTTCCAGGAGGAATTTCTACTTCCAAATCCTCCTTAAAGTAGGGAAGTCTTATTTTATCTCCCAAAATAGCTGAAACAAAATTAATTTTAAGCATCCCTATTACATTATTTTTTTCCCTATAAAAGTAGCGATGAGGTCTAACTTTTACTCTTAAAAAAAGGTCTCCTGGTTTTCCGCCAAAAAGTCCTGGTTCACCTTCTCCTGGGATTCTCAAAATGCTTCCATCTTCAATACCAGCAGGTATGACCACTTCAAGTTCTTTTTTCTTCCATATCTTTCCAGAACCTTTACATTTGGGACATTGAGCTATATAGGTAGTCCCTCTTCCCTTGCAATCAGGACAGGTATAACTTATTCTAAAAAAACCCTCTGTATAAGTAACTTTTCCTCTTCCTTTACAGACCTCACAGGTTTTAAAACCCTTTTGAGGATCGTATCCAAGTCCTTTGCAATATTCACATACATCAAATTTTTCAATTTCAAGTTTAACTTTTTTATCCTCAAAAAGGTCTTCAAAGTCTAAAACTACTTCATAAGAAAGATCAGCTCCATCTCTCGGTCTGGTATGAGTCTTTTCTTCAAAGGAAAAATCAAAAAACTCTTCAAATATATCAGAAAAGGCTTTAAAAATATCAGATATATCTTCAAATCCTCTGTAACCTGAGGATTTTAATCCAGAATATCCATAAGTATCGTATATTGCTCTTTTTTGTGGATCTGAGAGAACTTCATAGGCTTCTGAAATTTCCTTAAATTTTTCTTCAGCCTCTTTGTTCCCTGGATTTCTGTCAGGATGATATTTGAGAGCAAGTTTTCTGTAAGCACGTTTTATCTCTTCTTGAGTTGCATTTCTGGGAACTCCAAGAATGGCATAGTAGTCTTTATAAACCATCTTTAAATTTTCTATTTATTCAGGCTTTTTTGCTTTAAAATTTCAGAAATTTCGTAAACAGAGGATACCTTTTCTTTTTTTGCAAGCTCTTTTATATTTTCTGGAGTAACAAGTCCTGCAGCAATTTCTCTTAAAGCAGTAACTATTTCTCTATTATCGCACTTTATAAGTGGTTGAGCCCCCTCTTTTAGTTGTTTTACCCTTTCTATGGCAAGATGAATTAATCTAAATCTACTTGGCACTTTTTTGAGACAATCTTCTACGGTAATTCTTGCCATTTTTTATCACCCCAACAATTAAATTTTAAAATATCAAATTAGACAGCAACTACTTCAGTTACTTCTGGTATTTCTTTTTTTAAGTATCTTTCAATACCCATTTTTAGAGTCATAAGAGCCATAGGACAGGATCCACAGGCACCCTTTAATTTTACCTTTACTATACCATCTTCAGTAACCTCAACTAACTCCACATCCCCTCCATCTGCTTGTAAATAGGGTCTAACCTTAGCTAAGGCTTTTTCCACCTCATCTTTAAGCATAAAAAACCTCCTGATTAAAACTTTGATTTTTTAAAATTTAATACAATTTTTCTTGACAGCAAGGGCGACTTATTTAAAATTAAAATATTTAAACAAATTAAAAATTTAAAGGAGAGGCCGATGAGAAGTGACAGAGTTAAAAAGGGTTTAGAAAGAGCTCCTCATAGGTCTTTATTTAAAGCTCTTGGATTCACAGATGAAGAACTTAAAAAACCCTTAATTGGTGTTGCCAACTCCTTTAATGAAATAGTTCCTGGGCATATTCATTTGAGACAGATTACTGAAGCAGTTAAAGCAGGTATTAGAGAGATGGGAGGAGTACCTGTAGAATTTGGTGTAATTGGGGTTTGCGATGGTATTGCTATGAACCACGAAGGTATGAAATATTCTTTACCAAGCCGGGAAATCATTGCTGATTCTATTGAAATAATGAGTATGGCTCATGGTTTTGATGGATTGGTTATGGTTACAAGCTGTGATAAAGTTACCCCTGGTATGCTTATGGCTATGTTTAGACTTGATATACCCTCTATAATCGTAGCTGGTGGACCAATGCTTGTAGGAAGTTATAAAGGAAAAAGGGCAAATCTTATTTCAGTTTTTGAAGGAATAGGAAAGGTTAAGGCTGGAGAAATGACTGAAGAAGAATTAAAAGAATTAGAAGCTTGTGCCTGTCCAACCTGTGGCTCCTGTGCAGGTATGTTTACGGCAAATTCAATGAATTGTCTTTCCGAGGCTATAGGTCTTGCTCTTCCTGGGAATGGAACAATCCCTGCCGTATTTTCTGATAGGATAAGACTTGCTAAAGAAACAGGAAGAAAAATTGTTGAACTCGTTAAAAAAGGTCTAACACCCAAAAAGCTTATAACTAAAAAATCCTTTGAAAATGCCATAGCTGTTGATATGGCACTTGGTTGTTCTACTAACACGGTTCTTCATCTTATGGCTATTGCTAAGGAAGCAGGAATTGATATTGATTTGAGGACCTTTGACGAAATTTCAAGAAAAACCCCTGTTCTTGCAAAGCTTATTCCTGCAGGAGAGCACGGAGTGGTTGACCTTCATTTTGCTGGTGGTATTCCAGCAGTTATGAAAGAACTCTCCAAATTGGGAATAATACATCTTGAGGTAAAAACAGTTACAGGAAAAACTTTGAAAGAAAATCTTGAGGGAGTGGAAGTGCTTGACAGAAATGTAATAAGACCTGTTGAGGATCCATATTACAAAGAGGGAGGGATAGCTATTCTCTATGGTTCTCTTGCTCCAGAAGGAGCAGTGGTAAAAACAAGTGCCATAGTTCCAAAGATGTTAAGACATACAGGACCAGCAAAAGTCTTTAATTCAGAAGAAGAAGCTTATAAAGCCATTTTGGGGAAAAAGATAAAGCCAGGTGATGTAGTAGTAATAAGATATGAGGGACCAAAAGGTGGACCAGGAATGAGAGAAATGCTATCTCCTACTTCAGCAATAATAGGAATGGGACTCGGTGATTCTGTTGCTCTTATAACTGATGGAAGATTTAGTGGGGGAACTCAGGGAGCCTGTATAGGGCATGTTTCTCCTGAAGCAGCTGAAGGAGGTCCTATAGCCTTGGTAGAAGACGGGGATATCATAGAAATAGATATTCCTCAAAGAAGGCTTGATTTAAAGGTTTCAGAAGAGGAATTAGAAAGAAGAAGAAAAAAATGGAAACCCTTGCAAAAAAAATTAAAAGGGGTGTTGAAAAAATATTATAGTTTAGTAAAATCTGGAGCTAAGGGAGCAATCTTAGAATGAATCCTTTTTTTTTCTTAGGAAGGGCTTTTATTAAAATTTTAAGTGATTGTGGTGGAATTTTTCTTTTCTTTTTAAAAAGCCTTATTTATTCCTTTTCACCTCCTTATAGAGGAAGACTTCTTATAAAACATATGGAATTTATTGGAGTAAAGTCCTGGCTTGTGGTAATTTTAACCTCACTTTTTTCTGGGATGGTTACTGCTTATCAGGTGAATATTGCCTTGGCTAAGGTTGGATCTCAGAGTATTCTTGGAGGGGTAGTTGCTTTAACCCTTACAAGAGAGCTTGGTCCTGTTCTTACCGCAGTGGTGGTAATTGCTCGAGCTGGTTCAGCTATATCTGCTGAACTTGGAAGTATGAGAATAACAGAACAGATTGATGCGCTAAAAATTATGGCTGTTAATCCAATTCAATATCTTATGAGTCCAAGATTATGGGCCGCTATCCTCGTTTTACCTCTTTTGACGGCTATTTCAGATTTTGTAGGTATTGCAGGAGGTTATGTAATAGGTACTTTTTTACTTCACATAGACCCTGGGCTCTTAACAGCAAGAATGATTGATATGGTAGAGCTTAAAGACATTATGAGCGGGATAATAAAGTCCATCTTTTTTGGTGCATTCTTAGTAACAGTTTGTGGATACAAAGGCTATTATGCTTCAGGTGGAGCAGAAGGGGTTGGAAGGGCAACTACTGAGGCTGTTGTTATTTCAACAGTTGGAATTTTAGTTTCTGACTATATTTTAACTACTTTGTTCTTTTAAGGCTTATGATAACTATAAAAGACCTCAAAAAAAGCTTTAACGGATTTGAAGTTTTAAGAGGAGTTAATTTGACCATTCCAGAAAGTAAAATTACTTTTATAATGGGGCAGAGTGGAAGCGGAAAAAGTGTTTTGTTAAAACATATAGTAGGTCTTTTAAAACCGGATAGCGGTGAAATCTGGTTTCAAGATAAAGACATTACAAAGCTTTCTGAAAAAGAATTACAGAAAATAAGAAAAAAAATAGGATTTCTTTTTCAAGAAGGAGCGCTTTTTGATTTTATGACAGTCAAAGAAAATGTAATGTTCCCTTTAAAGGAACATTTTAAAATGTCAAAAGCTGAAATGGAAAAGACGGTAGATGAGCTTCTTTCTGCAGTTGATCTTCAGTTAGCTAAAGATAAGTATCCTTCTGAACTTTCTGGGGGGATGAAGAAGAGGGCAGCTCTTGCAAGAACACTTGCTCTCAAACCTCAAGTAGTGCTTTTTGATGAACCCACTACAGGTCTTGACCCCATTCTTCAGGTCTCAATTTTAGAATTGATCAAAAATCTTAAAGAAAAATACAATCTCACCTGTGTAATAGTTAGTCACGATCTTAATCTTGCTTTCAAATTTGCAGATTATATTGCCTTTTTAAATGAAGGAATTATTATAGAAGTAGGAACACCTGAGGAAATAAAAAATTCAACTAACGAGTTTATTAAAAAATTTATAAAAAGTGCTTTGCTATAAAAATAAGGAGGTGACTTTAAAATGGCTACCATTAGAGGAGCGACAGAAATAAAAGTGGGTATTTTTGTATTTATTGGTATTGTAGCTCTTCTTTATCTTACTTTTAAACTTGGAGAGGAGGCATTCGTTCCCAAGGATGTGTATAAAATTTATGCAGTATTTAATAATATTTCTGGGCTCACTAAAGGGGCTAAGGTAGAAATGGCAGGAATTCCCATTGGAAGAGTAGGAAATATTGAACTAACTCCAGATGGGAAAGCAAAGGTAGAGCTTTTAATTTACAAGAATTACAAAATTCAAGAAGATGCTAAAGCAGTTATAAGAACTTATGGAGTTTTAGGAGATAAATTTGTGGAGATAAAACCCGGATTTTCAACTACCTATTTACAGCCTGGTTCTATGATAGCCTATACAGAAGGGGCAATTTCTGTTGATGAGATTTTGGCAAGCATTGGTCCGACTGTAGAAGGATTAAAAGAACTTTTAGGAACTGAAGAAGGCAGGGAAAATTTAAAAATTTTAGTAGCTAACATTAGGGATGCCTCTCAAAGCTTTAAAAATATTGCAGAAAAAATAGAAAAAGGGCAGGGTACTCTAAGCAAACTTATAAGTGATGACAAGCTTTATAAAGATTTAGCCTCAACTGCAGAGAGTTTAAAGGTGGTTACTAAACAGATTGAAAGTGGTCAAGGAACCCTTGGAAAGCTTGTTAAAGATGACGAACTTTATAAGAGTTTAAAAATTACTGTTGCTAATTTAGAAAGTGTATCTAAGAGACTTGAAAGGGGAGAAGGAACACTTGGTAAATTAATGAGAGATGACAAACTTTATAAAGACTTAAAGGCTATCTCTGAGGATTTAAGAAAAATAACAGCTCAGATTGAGAGTGGTAAAGGAACTCTTGGAAAACTGCTTAAAGATGATTCTCTTTATTTAGAGGCTAAGAAAACATTAAAAAGTGTTAATAGAGCTGCTCAGGGTGTAGAGGAACAAGTACCTATTACAGTTCTTGGAGTTGTGGCTGGTGCAGCTATGCATTAAAGCTACACTTCAAAAACTGCTTTTACCTTAAATTTTTTTGTAGCTGGAAAAAGTTTAATTTCTATTTGATATTTTTCCTCTAATTCTTTACAAAGTTTTTTTAAATCCTCTTCTGATTTTTCAACTATGGTAAACCAAAAATTTAACTTATGCTCCCTAAGATAGGCATGTGTTATTTGCGGAAGTTCGGCTATTTTGTATGCAATCTCAATTTTATTTTCTGGGATAGTTGTTGCACACAGACAAGTAACATATCCAAGTTTATGAGAATCTACACTTGCTCCAAAGTGTCTTATTATTCCTTTTTCTTTTAAATTTTTCAAATAATCTATAATTTCCTCTTCCTCTAAGCCAAACTTTTCAGCAAGAATTTTAAATGGTTCAGAAGATAAGGGAAAATCTTTCTGTAAAAAGTTAATTAGGGCTTTAAATTTATCATCTTTATGGATAGACATTTGGTAAAAAGTTAACAATAAGATTTAAAAATGCAATAAGTTTTAATCTTTTGGATAGAAATTTTTATGATATTATAGGGATGAAAAAACATAAGGAATAAAAACGGAGGTAATGAGAGATGGAAAAAAGAGAAATAACCCTGTTAGAAATCTTTCAGCTTTTGCCTCACAGACATCCCTTTTTGATGATTGATAAAATAGAGGAGATAGATTTAGAAAAGGAATATGTAAGGGCAATAAAAAATGTTACTATTAATGAGCCCTATTTTGCAGGGCATTTTCCAGATTATCCTATTATGCCAGGAGTTTTGATTTTAGAAGCTATGGCTCAAGCTGCAGGGGTTGGGTTGAAAGTAATCTATCCAGAGTATAAAGACAAGCTTTTCGTGCTTGCTGCAATTGACAAGGTTAGATTTAGACAACCTGTATATCCTGGAGATACGCTTATTATTGAAGCCCAGGGATTTAAAAAGAAAGGATATATTGTTAAGGCTATGGCTATTGCTAAAGTGAATGACAAAGTTGTAGCAGAAGCAGAGATTACTGCTGGAATTTTAATGGATAGGGAGGGAAAATGACTAAAATTTCCCCCACAGCCTTCATAGACCCTTCAGCTGAGATTGAAGAAGATGTAGAAATCGGTCCAGGGGTTTATATAGGACCAAAGGTATATATAGGGAAAGGAACAGTTATAAAGGCAAATTCTTATATTGAGAAAAACACTAAAATAGGGAAATACAATCAAATTGGACCATTTGCTGTAATTGGGACACCTCCTCAGCACATTGGTTATAAAGGTGAAGAAACTACCGTAGAAATAGGTGATTACAATGTAATCAGGGAGTTTGTAACTATTCACAGAGGAACAACCTTTGACGATGGAATTACTCGGATAGGAAACAATTGTCTTTTGATGAGTTATGTTCACATTGCTCATGATTGCAAGATAGGAGATAATGTAATCATGTCAAATAATGCCACCTTAGGAGGGCATGTAAGAGTTGAAGAAAGGGTAGTAATGGGTGGTTTTTCTGCTGTTCATCAATTTTGTAGAATAGGAGCTTTTGCTTTTGTTAGTGCTATGAGTGGGGTTGATAAGGATGTGCCCCCTTATGTAAAAGTTTTTGGTATTCCAGCTAAAATACAGGGAATTAATTTAGTAGGATTGAGAAGATCAGGCTTTACTAAAGAAGAAATCCGTAAAATTTCTCAGGCAATCGGCTTTTTTTTAGATGCCCCTTCAACAATCAAGGAAATTATAGTAGAGCTAAGAGATATATTTGGTAATGATCCCGTAGTAGAAAAACTTATTAGATTTTTGGAAAATCCCTCAAAACAAGGTATAATGAGAAGAAAGCCCTTTGAAGGTGAAGAAGCTTTTGGTTAAAAAATTATGGAAACAGAGGAAAATAAAATAGGTTTAATTGCAGGAGAAGGAGAATTTCCTATTATTCTAGCTCGTAACTTAAAAGAGCGAAATTACCAAGTTGTAGCAGTTTGTTTTTCTAATGATCAAAAAGAGAAATTAAAAAACCTTACCTCTGAAGTTTTTAAGATTTCTATCGGACAGTTTGGGAAATTAATCAAAATTTTTAAAGAAAGAAAAATAAAAGAACTTGTGTTCTTAGGTAAAATAGATAAAAGCCAAGCTTTAAAAATAGGTATTCCTGATTTTAAAGCCCTGATTTTGTGGAAAAAACTAAAAAATAGAGAGGATAATTCCATTTTAAGAGGTATAGTTGAAGAGCTTGAAAATGAAGGATTTATAATAAGGGGTCCTTCTGAGTTTTTACAAGATTATTTAACTCCTGAAGGAGTTTTTACCAAAAGAATTCCAACTTCTGAAGAATGGGAGGATATAGAATATGGATTTAAAATTGCCAAAATGATTGGGGCTCTTGATATTGGGCAGTGTGTGGTAGTAAAAAACAAGATGACCGTTGCTGTTGAAGCTATGGAAGGAACAGATGCTACAATTTTAAGAGCAGGTAAACTTAGAAAAAACACAGTGGTGATAAAGGTAGCTAAACCTATTCAGGATCTTAGAATGGATCTTCCAGTAGTTGGATTAAAAACTATAGAAACGCTCATCAAGGCTGGTGCAAAAGTTCTTGCCTTAGAAACAGGTAAAACCTTTTTCCTACAAAGAGAAGAAGCTATCAAATTAGCTGATAAAAATGATATCTCCATAGTAGGATATAAAGAGGGAAAAAATTGATGGACAAGATAAAAGTTGCTGTTATAGGAGTAGGACACTTAGGAAAATTTCATGCTAAAAAATTTACCGAAATACCTGAAGTAGAGCTTTTTGCTATAGTTGATATTAATCCAGAAAGAATTAGAGAAACTTTAGAATTGTTAGGAGATAAAAAGGGGTTTGTAAAAACATTTACCAATTACAAAGAGGTTATACCTCTTGTTGATGCAGTGAGTATTGCTACACCAACTATAACACATTACGAGATTGCTAAGGAATTTTTAGAGGCAGGTAAACCTGTTTTTTTGGAAAAACCCCTTGCGCATGATTTAAAGTTAGCAGAAGAATTGGTTAAAATTTCAATAAAAAAAGGTCTTCCTTTTCAGGTAGGATACATTGAAAGATTTCAACCCCCTGTAAAAATTCTTTTGCAAAAAGTAAAAGAGCCTCTATTTATAGAGGCTCACAGACTATCTTCTTTTGTAGAAAGAAACTTAGACATAGATGTGATTTTAGATCTTATGATACACGATCTTGATCTTACGCTGCTTTTGAAAAAAGATAAAAAAATAGAGTTTATTCATGCTGTGGGAGCTCCTCTTTTTACCGATTTACCTGATATAGTCAATGCAAGAGTCGTTTTTGAAGATGGCACTACCTGCAATTTTACGGCAAGTAGAATATCTCTTAATAAACAGAGAAAGTTCAGAGTCTTTTCAAAGGGTGCCTATTATGTAGTAGATACTATAGAAAAAAGCTATTTAGAAGTTAAGGTAGATCCTAAAAATAGAGAATATAAACTTGATAAAAAATCCTTTCCTGAGAGTGATCCTTTGAAAGAGGAGCTTGAAGTTTTTGTTAGAAGTATTGTAAATGGAAGCAGGGTGGAGGTGCCCGCAGAAGAAGCATTAAATTCTCTTGAACTTGCTTTTAGAATAAAAAGCGAAGTAGAAAAAAATTTAAAAAAATTCTTATGAAAGTTCAAACTCCTTCTCGTGTTTTGATAATTACAGGTGAAATCTCAGGAGACATATACGGATATCTTTTAATTAAAAGAATGAAAGAACTAAATTCAGCCTTTCAATTTGTCGGAATCGGTGGTCCCAAGATGAGAAGTCTTGGTATAGAAATACTCTTTCCAGCTGAATCGCTTGCCTTAGTAGGATTACCAAGTTTTTCTGAGCTTAAAAGATATTTATTTGTCTATAAAAAAATTAAAGAATTCTTGGAAAAAAGGAAAGTAGATGTAGTTATACTGGTAGATTTCCCGGGTTTTAATTTAAAAGTAGCCAAATTAGCCAAAAAATTAGGTTATCCTGTAATATATTACATTGCTCCTCAAGTTTGGGCTTGGAATAAGAAAAGAGTTTATGTAATAAAAGAATGTGTGGATAGATTATATGTAGTTCTTCCCTTTGAAAAGGAGTTCTTTTCTTCCTATAATATTCCTACTGTCTATCTTGGACATCCTATTTTAGACTTAATAAAAATCAATTTAACAGAGAGTTTTTTTTATGAAATGTATAAGTTTGATAAGACCAAACCTATTGTGAGTTTTTTCCCAGGTAGCAGAGAAAAAGAGGTAGTTAGACATATACCTATGTTTTTAAAAATTTTTGATAATTTAAAAAAAACAAATCCCGATGTTCAGGGGATAATGGTAAAAGCACCAGGATTGAGAGACTCATTTTTATGGGATAAAGCAAGATCCGCGCTTAGGGTTATAGAAAATACTCAATATGAGGTTTTGAAATACTCTACGGTAGCTCTTCTTGCATCAGGGACAATTACTTTAGAAGCTGCCCTTCTTGGGACTCCTGCTATAGTTACTTATTCATTACCTTCCTGGATGTATTTTATAGCTAAAAGATTGATAAAAGTCCCTTATGTAAGTCTTTCTAATTTGATTTTACAAAAAGAGGTGTATCCGGAAATAATAACAGAAAAAAACAAGGTTCAGCTTATTACTCAAAAGATAAGGGAATTTATTGAGGATGAGGAAAAAAGAAAGTGGATAAAAAAAGAGCTTGAAAATGTGAAAAAGATAATAGGTTCTCCTGGAGCAAGTTGGAGAATTGCGGAAGATATGATAAAGTATATTTCATCTATTAGTAGCTCTTAAAAATAAGTTAAAATTGGGGGTGTAAATATGGGTAAGGACTTAAAAAAGATGTATAAAACCGTTGTAGAAGATCCTTTCCCTTCAGAATTAAGAATTACTTTTGGTGATCAAACCCTTATTTATAAGAAAAAAACCTGGGAAGTTGAGGTAGAACCAGGAGTTTTTGAAAAAAGAGGATTAAGATATGGAGAAAATCCTGATCAAGAGGCTGCACTTTATGAACTTGTTGCAGGAAATCTGATTTTAGGTGAATGCGAATTTATTTCACCTGGACTTGGTCTTATCTCAAATTTAAAGGAATCAGATTTTATTCAATTTGGTAAACATCCAAGTAAGATAAATCTAACGGACATAGATGACGCTCTAAGTATTTTGAGGTATTTAACTGAGAAACCAGCTTGTGTAATTGTCAAGCATAATAACCCGTGTGGTGTTGCCTACGGTAACACTATAGAAGAGGCTTTTTTAAGAGCTTATAAAGCAGATAGAATAGCTGCCTTTGGTGGTGCTATAGCATTGAATAGACCTGTAGATAAGGCATGTGCCGAAGCTATAGCAAAGGAGTATTTTGAAGTGATTGCTGCACCTGAATATGAGGAGGGAAGTATAGAAATTTTAAAAAAGAGAAAGTCTTTAAGGATTATAAGAATAAAGAAATTAGATAGGTTAGAAGAATATGCTAAATACAGAGTTGTTGAGTTTAAAAGCCTTATTGATGGAGGATTGATCGTTCAAGTTTCTCAGATAAATAAAATTAGAAAAAAAGAGGATCTTCTACCGGCAGTAGCGGTTAAAGACGGAATTGAGTATAGATGTGTTAGAGAGCCTGATGAGAGAGAAATAAGGGATATGATTTTTGGTTGGGCTGTTGAAATGGGGGTAACTTCTAATTCAGTTTTGTTTGTAAAAGATGAATGCACAGTAAGTATTGGAACAGGTGAGCAAGATAGAGTTGGTTGTACTGAGATAGCCATTTTTAAAGCCTATACAAAGTTTGCAGATCTTCTTTGCTATGAAAAATACGGAATACCTTATAAACAGTTAGAATTGGAAATAGAAAAGGGATTGAGACCAAGATCTCAAAAAGAGGAAATTGACGAAGAGACCAAGGAAAAGAAGGCAGGACTTATAGGTGCGGTTATGGTTTCTGATGGATTTTTGCCTTTTAGGGATTCTGTAGATGTTGCAGCAAAACACGGAATTACAGCTATACTTCAGCCAGGAGGATCGGTTAGAGATTGGGAAGTGATTCAGGCATGCAACGAATACAATCCTCCTATTGCTATGATGTTTACAGGGCAGAGAGCCTTTAAACATTAAGTTTTTAAAAGGGGGGATTTATGACCAAAATACCTTTTACTCCTGAGGGTTTGGAAAAAATCAAAAAAGAGCTAGAACATCTTATTAAGGTTGAAAGAAGAAATGTAATAAAAGCTATTGAAGAGGCAAGAGCCCATGGAGATATTTCAGAAAATGCTGAATATGAAGCTGCAAAAGAAAGACAGGCTTATGTGGAGGGGCGTATTCAAGAACTTTCAGGGATTTTAGCCAATGCAGAAGTAATCCCTGAGCTTAAAGAACCTCCGAATAGAGTTCAATTCGGAGTAAAAGTAAAACTATTAAACCTTGATACAGATGAAGTAGTTATTTATAAAATCGTTGGTCCCTATGAAGCAGATCCGTCAAATGGGAGTATTTCCATACATTCTCCCATTGCCAGAGCTTTAATAGGAAAAGAAGTAGGGGAAGAAGTTCAGGTGAATACACCCTCAGGAGTAAAAAATTTTGAAATATTAGAAATAGACATTTAATTAGGAGGTATGAGGTGAAATTTTTGGATAAAAAATACCTTTTTACCCCAGGCCCAGTCCCAGTTGCACCGGATGTACTTTTATCTATGGCTCAGCCTATTACTCATCACAGATTGCCTGAATTTTCAGAAATTTTAAAAGAAATAAGAGAAGATCTTAAATATCTTTTTCAGACTCAAAAAGAAGTTTATTTTTTTGCTTCTTCTGGAACTGGAGCAATGGAAGCAGCCATAGTTAATCTTTTTTCTCCTGGAGATAAGGTAATAGTTGTTGTGGGAGGAAAGTTTGGTCAAAGATGGCTTGAGCTTGCAAAAACATATAGCCTTGAACCTTTAGTAATAGAAGTGCCTTGGGGTAAGGCCGTAAAGCCTGAAGAGGTAGAAAAAATTTTTAAAAGAAATTCTGATATTAAGGGTGTTTTAATTCAAGCCTGTGAGACCTCAACAGGGGTAAAGCATCCTGTTAAAGAAATTGCAGAAATAACTAAGGAAACTCCCGCAGTTATCGTGGTTGATGCTATTACTGCTCTCGGGGTGTATGAGCTTCCCATGGATAGATGGGGGCTTGATGTAGTTATAACAGGATCTCAAAAAGCTCTTAGCCTTCCTCCAGGTCTTTCTTTTATTGCCTTTTCAGATAAAGCCTATGTGCTTTCCCAAAAATCAAAACTTCCTAAATATTACTTTGATCTCCAAAAAGAGAAAAAAGCTTATGAAAAGGATACGACAGCCTTTACTCCTGCTGTAAGTCTTCTTGTTGGACTAAGAAAAATGCTTAAACGCATTAGAGAAATAGGATTAGAAAATCTGTTTAAACACTACAAAGTCCTTTCTCTTGCCTGTAGATCTGCTATCTTGGCACTCGATCTTGAACTCTTTCCTGAGGTTCCCTCAGAATCACTTACAGTAATTAAGACTCCAGATGGATTAAATACAGGAGAACTTTTAAAGTTTTTGAGAAATAAATTAGGAATTGTTTTTGCAGGGGGACAGGATCAGCTTAAGGGAAAAATTTTAAGAATTACCCACATGGGTGATCAATCCCCCTTTGATCTTTTAATAGCTATTTCAGCTTTAGAGATAGGATTAAATCTCTTTGGATACAAAGTTCCTTTGGGTGAAGGCGTGAGAGCAGCTGAAGAGATAATTTTTGATTATGTAAAAAATTTATAAAAATAGGGGGAAAAGAGATGAAGGTTTTAATTTCAGATCCTATTTCAGAAGAGGGAATTCAGATTTTAGAGAATTCGGGTCTTGAAGTCACATACAGACCAGGACTTCCTTATGAGGAACTATTAGAAATAATTCCTGAATATGATGCACTTATTATAAGGAGTGCAACTAAAGTTACGAGAGAAGTAATAGAGAGAGCTAATAATTTAAAAGTAATAGGAAGAGCTGGGACAGGTCTTGATAATGTAGATCTTCAAGCTGCTAATGAAAAAGGTATTGTAGTTATGAATGTTCCAGGAGGAAATACTTTATCTGCAGCAGAACACACTTTAGCATTACTTTTTGCTCTCGCAAGAAAAATTCCTCAAGCAGTATCGTCTTTAAAAAGTGGAAAGTGGGAAAAGAAGAAATTCATGGGTGTTGAGCTTAATAACAAAGTTCTTGGAATTATTGGTCTTGGGAGAATAGGAAGTATCGTAGCAGATAGAGCTATAGGACTTAAGATGAAAGTTATTGCCTATGATCCTTATGTTTCTCCAGATACTGCAGAAAAAAAAGGAGTAGAACTTGTAAGCTTGGAGGATCTTTATAGAAGAGCAGACTTCATAACCATTCATACGCCCCTTACTAAAGAGACTTATCATCTTATAGATGAAAAAGCTTTTTCTATGATGAAAGACGGAGTTTACATTATAAATTGTGCAAGGGGTGGAATAATAGATGAGGAAGCCCTTTATAAGGCTATGATTTCAGGTAAGGTTGCAGGTGCAGCCCTTGATGTATTTGAAAAAGAACCTGTAGACCCTAATCATCCTCTTCTTTCCTTAGACAACTTTATAGGAACTCCCCATCTTGGAGCCTCAACAGTTGAGGCTCAAAAAATTGTAGCTATAGAAATAGCTAAACAAATTGCGGATTATTTAACAAAAGGAATAATAAGAAACGCAGTAAATGTTCCTTCTTTACCACCGGAGGTTTTAAAAATTATAACTCCAATTTTGAATTTGGCAGAAAAGATGGGATTGCTTGCTGCCCAAATTGCAGAAGGAGCTATACAAGAAGTGGAAATCACTTATAAAGGAGAGATTTCTCAACTTGATACAAGACCCATAACCCTTGCTCTTGTGAAAGGGCTTCTCTCTCCTTTCCTTAAAGAAGATGTAAACTATGTTAATGCCCTTATAAGAGCAAAAGAAAGGGACATAAAAATAACAGAATCTAAAACTGAGATTTCAGAAGATTTTACCTCCTTAATCAGTGTTAAAATAAAGCATACAGAAGGTTATACGGTGGTTGAAGGAACCCTATTTGGTAAGAAAGAACCTCGTATAGTAAGAATTAATGGATTTAGACTTGATGCTTTACCAGAAGGACACATGCTTTATATTTTTAACGAAGACAGACCAGGAGTGATAGGAAAAATAGGAACTATTCTTGGTAGCCACAATTTAAATATTTCAAGAATGTATGTGGGACAGGATCCTATGAAAAAAACAAATGTCATTTTGTTGAGCTTAGATCAGCCACCTACGCAAGAAGCTTTAAAGGAATTGAGTGAACTTTCAACTGTTTACTTGGTAAAACCCTTGGAGCTTTAAATAAAAATATGGAAAAACCAAATTTAAGAAATTACAACTTAGAAGAACTTAAAGATTTAATGGAAAATTTGGGAGAACCATCTTATAGAGGGGAGCAGATTTTTCATTGGATTACCTGTAGAAACGCTGTAAGTTTTGAAGAGATGACAAATCTTCCCAAAACATTAAGAGCCAAACTTTCTGAAGAATTTTCTCTTGATTTACCAGAAATCGTTGAAAAAGAAGAAGATATGGACGAAACAGTTAAATTTGTGTTAAAACTTGATGACGGAAATTTTATTGAAACTGTTATTATTCCAGAAAGGGATCATTATACTCTTTGTGTTTCTACTCAAGTTGGATGTCCGATTGGTTGTAAATTTTGTGTCACAGGTAAACTTGGGTTTAAAAGAAACCTTAAGGTTTACGAAATTCTCTCTCAGGTTGTTCTGGCAAGAAGATACTTAAAAGAAAAAAAGGCAGAACTTCCTTTAAGAAACATCGTTTTTATGGGTATGGGAGAACCACTTTTAAATCTTAAAAATCTTTTAAAAGCTTTAAAAATACTTGCTCATCCTAAGGGATTTAATTATTCCAGAAAAAGGCTTACCGTTTCAACAGTGGGACTTATAAAAGAAATGAAAATACTCTCTCAAGAGTTTCCAGTAGCGCTTGCTCTTTCACTTCATGCTCCAACAGATGAAATAAGAAGAGAACTCATTCCCATTGCTAAAAAGTATTCAGTTAAAGAACTTATCTCAGCCTGTAAAAAATTTCCCCGTATTAAAAACAGCAGAACAACCATTGAGTACATAGTTATAAAGGGAATAAACGACAGCATTGAGTGTGCTGAAAAGCTTGCAGAACTTTTAAAGGGTTATCCATTTAAAGTAAATCTCATTCCTTTTAATCCTCATCCGGAACTTTCTTTTGAGAGACCCTCTGATGAGGATGTAGAAAGATTTCAGAAATATCTTTTATCAAAAAACATATTAACCACTATAAGAAAAAGCAAAGGACTTGGAATAAATGCTGCCTGTGGTCAGCTTGGAGCAAAATTTTTAAGATCTTTAACTCCACACCCCGTGTATAAAGAATCCGCACTTAGGGCAGGTTAAGTCAGGTTTAAGATCTACTTTTAAAACTCTAAATCCATATCTTTCAATAATTAAATGATTACATTTTGGACAGTAGGTGTTTTCATACTGATTTCCTGGAACATTTCCTACATAGATGTAGTAAAGACCTTCTTCTTTTCCTATGTAATAAGCCTTTAAAAGAGTTTCTTCTGGGGTAAAAGGCTTATTTAAAAGCTTGTAATTGGGAAAAAAGCGAGATATGTGCCAGGGAACTTCTGGACCAAGTTCAGTTTTTATGAAATTAGCAATATCTCTTAATTCTGAAGGGTCGTCATTTTCCCCTGGAATGACAAGAGTGGTTATTTCAACCCATATTCCTTGGGATTTCAAATATTTCAAATTTTCTAACACTGGCTGAAGCTTTGCTTTGCAAAATTTTTTATAGAAATCTTCTTTAAATGCTTTTAAATCTACATTGATGCCGTGAAGGTATGGTTTAATGTAATCAATAGCTTCTTTTGTCATGTATCCATTAGAAACGAACACATTTTTAAGCCCTTCTTTTACGGCAAGTTTTGCACAATCATAGGCAAATTCAAAAAAGACTGTAGGTTCGGTGTAGGTATAGGAAATGCTTTTAGCATTTTGAGCCCTGGCAGCCTTTACCACATCTTTTGCTGAGGTTTGTGTTCCAGGAATACCTCCATAAATGTGCGGATATTGAGAAATTTCCCAGTTTTGACAAAAATCGCAACGAAAATTGCAACCAACCGTAGCTATAGAGTAACTCCAGGAACCTGGCAAAAAGTGATAAAGAGGTTTTTTTTCAATAGGATCTAAGTGCTCAGCAATGACCTTTCCATAAATCAAAGAAAAAAGCACACCTTCTACATTTTTTCTAACCCCACAAATTCCCGTATGATCAGGATAAATAACACAATGATGATTGCAAAGATTACACCTCACTTTTTTATCTTCCAATTTTTCATAAAATAGCGCTTCTCTCATACCAATACTATAAGCTATTTTTCAATTTTCTTCAACATCTAATTTTTTGAAATAATTTTTAACTTCTTCTGTATAAGGTCCTTTAGGAGAGGTATATATAAAAAGGGGTGGAAGAATTCTAACTTCTTCTCCTGCATTTTTAATAGCTAATAAAAGAACAAGTCTTGCTTCTGACCCTGGATAGGAATAAACCAATCTTAAAATCTTAGGCTCAAGTTTGTGCTTTTTGAGTAAATAAATTAATTCTGCCAGTCTTAAAGCTGTAAATACAAGATAGAATCTTCCTCTATTTTTAAGAAGATTGCTTATATTTTTTAAAAATTCGTCTAAATTGAATTTTCTTTCCCTTCTTGCAATGTTTTCAATTTCGTAGGGACTTTTTCTTCCTGCTTCGCTTTTAAAATAAGGAGGATTAGAAAAGATCACATCAAAGGTTTCTCTTTTAAAAGGGCACTCTTTAATATCTCCGTGAATCACAAAGAGTCTATCTTGCATGTTATTTTCAAGTAAATTTTTTTTAAGACACTCTACAAAAATATTTTCAAGTTCTAAAGCAAAGATTTTACATTTAGAAAAGCGTTTTAAGGCGATAAGAGAAATGATCCCAGAGCCAGCTCCTACTTCTAAAATCAGCTCTTTTGGCTTTAAATTTAAAAAATGAGCAAGTAAGACAGAATCTATACCAAATCTAAATCCCTTTTCTGGCTGATAAACAGTTATAGAACCCTCTAAAAATGGGGTAGGAACTAATTCTTTAGACTTTCCCATAACATAACCGCTATCTTATTGTGAAGAAGTTTTCCTTTAAAAGTTAGCCATATTTTTTCGTCCTTTCTTTCTAATAAACTTTCTTTAATTAAAGTATTTATGCTGTCTTCAGAAATAGACAGATTATACTTAGTTTTCAATTCTTTTAGGTCTATTCCCTCTTTTAATCTTAATCCCATAAAGATGTATTCCTTAGCAAATTCGTAATCGTTGAGAGTTTCGACGATTTTAAGAGGAAGTTTTTTAAGCTTTAAGAGATTAGTTAAATAATACTTAAGATTTCTCGGATTTTCCCACCTTAAATTTTCAATTCTTGATACAGCAGAGGGTCCGATTCCCAAATAAGGTTTGAGTTTCCAATAGATAAGGTTGTGTTTACATTCAAACCCAGGAATAGCATAGTTTGAAATTTCGTACCTTTCGTATCCGTAAGTTTTTAAGGTTTCTTCAATAATTTTGCAAAATCTCATTAATTTTTTTTCATTCATAAAGTTTTTCTTATTTTTAAAAATTTTGTAAAAGGGTGTTCCCTTTTCTAAGGTTAACTCATAAAAAGAAAGATGAGTGGGTTTAAATTCTAAAATTTTTAAGATTTCCTTTTGGAGAGTTTTTTCTCCCTGTCCTTTCCATCCAAATATAAAGTCTGAGGAAAAGTTTTTAAATCCGCTTTTGATAATGTATTCAAGTGAATTAAAAACATCTTTTAAGCTGTGTATTCTTCCTAAAAACTTTAAACCTCTTTGAGATAAGCTTTGAACTCCAAGACTTATTCTGTTAAATCCAAGTTCATAAAAAGCCTTTACTTTTTCAAAAGATAGGGTTTCTGGATTTGCTTCTAAGGTGAGTTCTTCTGGAAAAAATTCAAAGTTTTGAGCTAAAAAGTTAAAAAGAGCTTCATAAAAAGAAGGAGAAAGCAAAGAAGGAGTTCCACCTCCCGCATAAAAGGTTATAAAAGAAATCTCTTTTAAGTTAAATCTTTCTTCTAAAAATTGTTTTAATAAAGTCAGTTCATTTTTAATAGCATCTAAGTAATTTTTTTCTAAAGATTTGAGAGATTTTAAAGATCTAAGGCTTAAAGAGTAAAAATCACAGTAGGGACATTTTTTAAGGCAAAAAGGAATGTGAAGGTATAAACCAGCTTTTAATTTCATTAAAGTTTCTTTAAATTTACCAAAAAAATTTTAAAATTAGACCAGATGAATACTTTTTTTAAGTATCATCTCAGAGAATACCTTTTTTATACCTTTTCTTTTTTTATAATATTTAGTAGTATTATAACTCTTATTCAAGGGATAATCAAACTTCAAGAGATTTTGGATTTAAATCCTTCTTTTGAAATTATGTTTAAGTTTTTTGTTTTGGTGTATTTTCAGCTCTTATCTTTTATTTACACTTTATCAGCCTTTATGGGAGTTCTTTTTGCAATTCACCGATTTAAGTTTGAAAAAGAAGTGCTTGCCTTCTATTCTCTTGGCTTTTCTCTAAAAGACTTTCTAAAACCTCTTATAATTTTCTCTTTAATAAGTTTGGCAATAACCTTTTTGATGCATTTTTTTCTTTTACCCTGGGCTAAAAGAAATGCAAAATTAATTCAAATATCTCTTATAAAAGCTCAGATTGAAAACCCCTTTGTAGAAAAAAGACCAATATCTTTGGGAAAGGAATATTACCTTTATGTATTAAAGTCCAAAAAAGAGGATCAAACCCAGATTTTTAAAAATATATTTCTTTTGACAAGAACCCAAGAAGGAAAAAGAGGATTTTTTATTTCTCAGAATGGAAGTTATTCTTTAAAAGAGAATTTGTTTACTCTTGTAAAGGGATGGGGAATTTTTATAGATCCTCAAAACAACATAGAAGTTTTAAAATTTGATAACTATAAGTTTAGGTTAGAGAGGAAAAATTTGGAGGAGGGATTTTATTTTAAAAGAGGAGAAAAAAGTTTTTCAGAATTGAGGGAAGATTTGAGAAAAATAAAACCAGGAACTTCTCAATATTTCAGATATCTTGAAGAATACTATCAAAGATTTTTCTTCCCTCTTTTAGCTTTCTTTCTTGTTTTTCAAGCCTTTTTTCTGGGTATTTATATTAAAACTTCTCATAGATTCTTGCTTTTTTTTATAGGTATTGCGGTTTTCTTGATTTTTAACATTACTTACAGTTTTTTTTCTTCCTTGGGAGAAAACGGAAAAATATTTCCTCTTTGGAGTTTCCTTATTTTTTACCTTATAATAAGCTTTTTACTTATTTTTCAATTTTTTGCCTTTAAAAAGTTAAAAGAAGCCTATTTATGAAAATTTACAAAAAATACCTTTTATCGGATCTCATAAAAATAAATTTACTTTTGTTGTTTATCTTTTCCTCCTTTTATTTGCTAATAGATTTTTTTGATAAACTGGGAAATTTTCTCTCTTTTAAGAAACCTTTTTATTTATTTTTAACTTACATTTTTTGGAAGTCTTTAACGAATTTATATGAATTTTTCCCTTTTGTTTGTGGATTTTCGGGAATATTACTGCTTTTGTGGTTAGCAAGGACAGGAGAACTTCTTGCTTTTCTCTCTCTGGGTTTTTCTAAAAAAGAGATTATGAGTCTGATAGGAAAGGGAATTTTCCTTTTTTCTTTATTGGGAGGAATTTTTTTGAATGTAATATTTCCAAGAGCAGCATTTTTAAGTCTTTATACTTGGGATTACAAAATTGCGGAAAAAAAAGAGCAATATCTTATATTTAACGAAGAGATTTTTGTTAGAGGAATAGATTTTTATCTTGTGGCTAAACCTTTAGAACCAGCAGGGGAATATTTAAAGGATGTATTAATTGTATTTTTAGAAAAGGAAGAGCCAAGTAAAGTTATATGGGCAAAAGAGGGTTATTACAAAGGCAAGTGGATTTTTAAAAATGTGATTGTTCAAAAAAGAGAAAAAAATTTCTCTCCAGAGATTTTTAAAACTTTGGAAGTCGAAGCAGTTTTTACTCCTCAAACTTTGGTCCTTATAGAAAAACCTATGAAATTTCTATCCTTTGGGGAACTTATAGAAAGATACAAATTTTTGAAATTAGTAAAAAGACCCTGTAACGAGGTGGCATCAGAAATATTTTTGAAGATAATTTACATTTTTGTGCCTTTATTTTTGGGTTTATTGCCCATAGTATTTTTTGTTAATAATTACACCCCTTCGCAAATAACAAACTCTTTTCTAAAAAGTTTGGCTGCCTATTTTGCTTTATTGACTACTTATTTATTTTTACAGGCACTTTTAAGGAAGGGTATTCTTTTAGCAGGTATCTTGTTAGTTTTGTTGATACTAAGTAATTTTTTAAGTTTTATCTTAATTCTAAAGAAGAAATAAAATTTTATCTTGTTTTTTTGAGAAAATCTGGTAAAAAGTAAGGAAAAATTTTTAGGCAGGAGGGTGTATATGTCTGTAGAGGAAAAAGTTATTGAAATTATTTCTCAGAAATTAAATCTTTCAAAAGACCAGATTAAACCTGAGGCTTCATTTGTAGATGATTTAGGTGCTGATTCCCTTGATCTTGTTGAGCTTGTTATGGCTATGGAAGAGGCTTTTGGAATGGAAGTTCCCGATGAAGAGGCTGAGAAATTAAGAACCGTAAAAGATGTTATAGAATATGTAAAAGCAAAAGTTGGAGAATAGCTTTAGAGGTGGATTGTGAGAAGGAGAGTGGTAGTTACAGGGCTTGGAGCAGTAACCCCTCTTGGAATAGGGGTTGAAGAGACCTGGAAAAACATAAAAGCAGGAAAATCTGGAATTGGCAGAATAACTAAATTTGACGCCTCTAATCTTCCGAGCCAGATTGCAGGAGAGGTTAAAGGATTTAAGCCCCAAGAATTTATGCCTGAAAAACTTGTTTCCCGAGTGGATACCTTTATTCAGTATGCTATAGCAGGAACCAGAATGGCATTAGAAGATGCAGGTTTGCCTTTAAGTGATCTCGGAGACGAGGTAGGTGTTATTATTGGCGTAGGAATGGGAGGAGTGGGATTAATTGAACACTATACCAGAATACTTGATGAAAAAGGATACCGAAGAGTAACCCCTTTTTTCATCCCTATGATTATTCCTAATATGGCTGCAGGTCAGGTAGCTATTCTTTTTGGAGCAAAGGGTCCAAATTCAGCAGTATGCACTGCCTGTGCTGCTGGGAACCACGCCATAGGAGAAGCATTTAGACTCATAAGAGAAGGAAGAGCTAAAGTTATGATTTGTGGTGGAACAGAAAGTATAATTACTCCGCTTTGTGTTGCTGGATTCTCTGTTATGAAGGCTTTATCCACAAGAAATGACGAGCCAGAAAAGGCATCCCGTCCTTTTGACGCAAAAAGAGACGGATTTGTTATTGCTGAAGGCTGTGGGATACTTATTTTAGAGGATCTTGAACATGCTCAGAAAAGAGGTGCTAAAATTTATGCAGAACTCATAGGTTATGGACTTAATGCGGATGCCTATCACATGACTGCTCCACCTCCAGACGGAGAGGGTGCTGCAAGGTGTATGGAACAGGCTCTTAAGGATGCAGGTGTTACCCCAGAACAGGTAGATTACATAAATGCTCACGGCACAAGCACTCCCCTTAACGATGTGGCAGAAACAAAAGCTATAAAAAAGGTGTTTAAAGAACACGCTTATAAACTAATGGTTTCTTCAACTAAATCCATGACAGGTCACTTACTTGGAGGAGCTGGTGGCCTTGAAGCGGTAATAACTGTTTTGGCACTTTACGAAGGAATTGTTCCTCCTACCATAAACTTAGAAAATCCCGATCCAGAATGCGATCTTGACTATGTTCCCAATCAGGCTCGCAAGGCTGATATAAAAATAGCACTTTCCAATGCCTTTGGCTTTGGTGGAACAAACGCCTGTTTGGTATTTAAAAAATGGGAAAATCAATAGTAATAGCCTCGGATCACGCAGGATACTATCTAAAAGAAAAAATTAAAGAGTTTCTTCAAAGCGAAAATTATCAGGTGATAGATGTTGGCTGTTTTTCTCCTGAATCGGTTGATTATCCAGAATATGGAGCTAAGGCAGTGGGAAAAATTCTCAATAAAGAAGTTGAAATAGGGATTCTTATATGTGGGACAGGGCTTGGGATGAGTATCGTTGCCAATAGATTTCCTGGAATAAGAGCAACCCTTTGTCATGAACCCTTTTCAGCTAAAATGGCAAGACTTCACAATAATGCCAATGTTCTTGTTCTTGGAGGAAGAATTATAGGAGAAGCTATGGCAGTGGAGATAGTTAAAACCTTTCTTGAAACACCCTTTGAAGGAGGTAGACACGAAAGAAGGATTAATCTCATAGAAGAGCTTGCAAAAAATAAATGGATCTCATAGGCATAGGTGTAGATTTAGTTCACATTCCAAGAATTCAAAGGCTCTTAGATCAATACGGTTTAAAATTTTTAAAAAAAGTCTTTTCTGAAGAGGAAATTGAATATGCCATAAAAAGAAAAAATGTCTCCTTTCATCTTGCATCTTCCTTTGCTTCAAAAGAAGCTTTTTTCAAAGCTATAGGAGGATATAGCCCTTTTTCCTTTAAAGAAGTTATTTTAAAAAGAGACAAAAAAACGGGAGCTCCTTTTTTAGAACTTTCTGGCAAAGCCAAAGAGGTATTTCAAAAAAAAGGGGGAAAAAAAATTTATCTTGCCTTATCTCACGAAAATGAATATACTATCAGTATAGTTATAATAATATAGTCATAATTTTAAGCTAAGCGCTATGAAAATAGTTACAGCTTCTGAAATGCAGGAACTTGATAGAGTAATTATTAATTCTGTCGGAATTCCTGCTGAGGTTTTAATGGAAAGAGCAGGGCTTGGAGTTGCCGAAAATATTATGAAATACTATCCTAAAAAAACTTATAAAAAAGTTTTAGTTATCTGTGGTCCTGGTAATAATGGCGGAGACGGAATGGTTTGTGCCCGCTATCTCTGGGATAAAGGTTACGAAGTAAAGGTAGCTCTTCTTACGGAAAAGGAAAAATACAAAGGTGAAGCTCTAACCAATTTAAAAATCCTTGAAAATTTAAAAATTCCCTTGGAAGAAGTAAAAGAAAAAACACAGCTAAAAAATTTGCTTTACTTCTTTTTGCCAGATATTATTGTTGATGCCATTTTCGGAACAGGCTTAAAAAGAAATATAGAGGGTTTTTATAAAGAGGTAATTGAGGAGATAACCGAGTACAGAGTAAAAAAAGAAATTAAAGTTGTTTCTGTTGATATACCATCTGGGATTTCAGCTGATAATGGAGAGATCTTAGGGATAGCAGTTAAGGCAGATTTAACAGTTACTTTTGAGTTTCCCAAAATAGGGCATTTTTTTTATCCGGGAAAAGAATATACCGGAAAGCTTGAAGTTGTTCCTATAGGATTTCCTTCTAAAATTATTGAAAGAGCAGACCTTAAAAGAGAGTATTTAGATTTAAGCTGGGCGAAAAAGGTTTTTAAGCCAAGAAAGGGTTATACCCATAAAGGGACTTTTGGGCATGTTCTTATTTTAGCAGGAAGCAGGGGGAAAAGTGGGGCTGGAGCACTTTGTGCTCTTGGTGCTTTAAAAGGAGGAGCAGGGCTTGTAACCCTTGCCTCAACAAAAAGTCTCCAAAAAATATACTGTTCCCTCATACCGGAAATCCTTACGGCAGGATTTGAAGAAAATGAAAAAGGAGAAATTAGTTACGAAAGTTTAGAAGAGGTTTTAGAGATTGCAAAAAATAAAAGTGTTCTTGTAGTAGGTCCTGGATTGGGTTTAAGCGAAGATGTAAAAAGGCTTCTTTTTGAGTTACTATCCAAGCTAAATATTCCTCTTGTGATAGATGCAGATGCTTTAACCCTTCTTTCAGAAAATCCTGAAATTTTGAAAAATTACAAAGCACCTAAGGTTTTAACACCTCATCCAGGTGAAGCAGTAAGGCTTCTCAAAGTTTCTAAAGATGAAATAATGAGAGACCGTTTAAAAGCTGCTGAAAATCTTTCTGAAATAACTGATTCAATAGTGGTTTTAAAGGGACCACACAGTATAGTTTATTCCCCTGATGGTAGGTGTGGTATTTCTTCTATTGATGAACCTGGGCTTTCTCAAGGAGGACAGGGAGATGTACTTTCAGGACTTATTGGAGCATTTATCTCTCAGGGATATGAACCGTTTATCGGAACATGTTTTGCAGTTTTTTTACACGGAAAGGCGGGAAGTTATTTAAGAGAAAATCTGGGACCTTTTGGCTATACTGCCACAGATGTGGCAGAGGCTATACCAAAAGTTTTAAAGGAGATTGAAAATGATAGACCTTAGAAGATATCCCAGATGTTTAACCAAGCTTAAAGCCTTCTTTCCAGGTGACGAAAATCCTTACGAAGTTTTAAATGTTTCTTATAAAGGTTGTTTTATAAAGACTGACAAAAAAATCCCCATTAACAAACTGGTGTATTTTGAAATAGAAATTCCAGATGTGGGATTGATTCCTATATATGGAGTAGTAATTCATCATGGGACTTCTGAAAGAGAAGGACTTGGAATAGAAATAGTTGACATAGATAAAAATATGCGTCCTGTATGAAATTATTATTTAAAAGCACTTTTTTACATAGAGGAAGCTAAAAGCGCATACAAAAAGGCTTTAGAGGAAATTGGAAAAGAAGAATCTTCAAAAGAACCTGGTCCAGAAGAAAATTAAATCAAAATGGAAAAAACAATAAAAACACATCACAAGTTAATTTTTGGTGATTCAGAAAATATGAAAGAATTAGAGGATGGAAGTATACACCTTGTGGTTACTTCTCCTCCTTATTTTAATGCTCCATTTGATTATCCAGATTTGTTTGAAAGTTACGAAAAATATTTAGAGAAAATGAGAGGGGTTGCAAAAGAATTAAAAAGAGTTGTTGCTGAAGGGAGAATAGTATGTATCGTATGTGATGATACACTTATAAATGGAAAAAAATATCCTATTGTTGCAGATTTAACGAAAATATATGTTGAGGAAGGATTTATTTATAGAGATAAAATTATTTGGATAAAGCCAGAGGGTTATATTCGGATAAGTAAAAGAAGTGGAGTAATTTTACAGCATCCCTATCCGATGTATTTTTATCCTGACAATATTCAAGAAACAATTCTTATTTTTCAGAATGGAAAATTTGAGTATAAAAGTATTCCAAAAGAAAGAAAAGAAGAGTCAAAAATAGATATAAAAGAGTATCAACAAAATAAGTGGTATCTAACGGTATGGAATATAACCAATGTATTACCTTTTAAAAATAGAATAGAAGAAGGAATAGCAGCTTTTCCTGAAGAAATTCCTTATAGATTGATAAAATTGTTCTCATATATAGGTGAGACTGTATTAGACCCATTTATGGGTTCTGGAACCACAAATAAAGTTGCTGCGATGCTTGGTAGAAATAGTGTTGGTTATGAAATTGACTTAGAATTGTGTGAAGTCGTAAAAGAAAAAATGGGTTTGAAGGAGAATTTACTTTTTGAGAAGAATTACGAGGTTGAAATAATTATTAGAGAAGATGCTAAACATTTAAGAACAAACTTACAAGAAAGGGTTAAAAAACAAAAATCAGTAGTAAAAAATGCCAAAAGAAAAACAGCAAGGATTATCTGATAGAGAAAAAGAAAAAGTACTAACTATTTTAGAAAAAGAGGGTAAAGTAAAGTGGCTCAAAAGATGGAAAGAACATATGGCAATTCCAAGTAATTTGGATGTATTATCGAAAGATAAAAATGAACAGGAGAAGATTTTAAGATATTTGCTTTTGAGAGTTTTAATAAATCAGCAAGCGAGATTTGAGAAAGTAAGGGAGATGTCTATCAAAATTTTAGAAGAATTTACGGATATGTTTCTTTTTGAGCCTTTTAAAATTTCAGAAAGTGAATTGTTTAGAGTTTTTAAAAGTGTTGCAGGTGAAAGAGGTTCTTTGTTATACCGAGTGGGAGCGCTGGGCGGAATAAAGCCTTTATCACTATTTTCATATCGGTTTAAGGCTTATGAGGGATTTATAAAATGGTTGAACGAGAATGGTATGAATTTTATTGATGTTATTTTAGAGCAATGCTTTCTATCTTTTTGAAGATGGATATTGTACTGAGATAGATCCAAACTGTAAAAATTGTCCAGTAAATAAAATTTGTAAAAAATATACAAAATGGACAGCTTATCAAGTGTATGGTAAAATTCAAAAAAAACAAAATTAAGACATAAGAGGTTAGGGAGATGGTGAAAAGAGTAACAGTAAGTCTTAATAAAGAAATTGTAGAAAGTTTAAAGTTGATAGCAATACAAGAAAAAAAATCTATCAGTGAAATTGTAAGAGAGGCTATAGAAGGATTTATTCTTTATCAAAAAAGGAAACAGGTAGGAGAAAATCTTTTAAATCTTGTAGAAAAAAGACCACAACTTAATAAAGAAGAAGCTTTAAAAGAGCTGGAAAGATTAAGAAGAGAGTGGTGATAAATATCAGAGAAAAAGTATGAATGGTGAAGAGTATAGAATTGGATTAGATACAGGATTCTTTATAGAACTTTTTAGTGGAAATAAACAAGCTATTAGTTTGTACAAAGCAATAGTTGAAGGTAATATAATAGGAGTAGTTTCAGTTATTGTAATTTTCGAATTAAAACGGATTGCCTTAAAGGGGGCTATAAATAAAGAGGCATATAAAATAATTGAAAATCACTGGGCAACTCTATTTCAAATTGAAAATATAGATAAAGAAATAGCATTAGAAGCTGCTTTAATATCTCATGGAACGGGTCTTCCAACTGCGGATGCGTTAATTTACATTACATATAAAAAAGCAAAATGTAAAGAGATATATACAGTAGATACAGATTTTAAGGTAATTTCAAGTAAGTTTCCAATAATAAAATATCTTTATTAAGAATAAGATGGTTTTTTTAATTTTTGTTTTTGGACTCTGTATAGGAAGTTTTTTTAATGTAGTAATTTACAGATGGAGCAAAGGGTTATCCATTAAAAATCCTATATTTTCCATATGCCCAAAGTGCGGAAAAACTCTAAAGTGGTATCACAACATCCCTCTTCTTTCTTACCTTTTTTTAAAAGGAAGGTGTGCCTACTGTAAAGAGCCCATATCTCCTATTTATCCTTTCATAGAGCTTTTAACGGCTATCCTTTTTGTTTTAACCTATTTAAAGTTTAGATCTTTTGGCTTAATTCCATTCTTAGGCTTTTCTTTTTTTGTGCTTTCTCTTATTCCAATTTCTTTTATAGACTTAAAAGTAAAAGAAATTCCTGATACATTGAGTTTAGGTCTTATTTTTGTAGGGTGGATTTTTTCTCTATTTGGATTTAATCCTTTTGTTGATTTTGAGAAAAGTTTTATATCTGGTTTAGCAGGTATAGGACTTTTATTTCTGATAAATGAAGTTTACTATCTTTTTTCCAAGAGAGAAGGCATGGGAATGGGAGATTTTAAGCTTATGGGAGGAATAGGGGCTTTTCTGGGATATAAGAGTTTTTACTCGATTTTGATAATAGCTTCGTTAACGGGCATATTTGCTTTTTTTGGGGTTTATTTCTGGTATAGGATGAAAGGTGTAGCAAAGGAATTTGATTTAAAGGCAGAAATTCCCTTTGGTCCCTTTTTAGCTCTTTCTAGCCTGATTTACCTCTTTTCTACCACATCGTAATAGATTAATGAGTTTTTCAAAGAACATGTAGGTTTCCTCTGGTCCGAAAAATTTACAAATTCCAATAAAGATTATAGCTCCTAAAGGAATGCCAAAAAGAATTTCAAAAGTTTTTGAAGAAATAAATATATTTAAAAGCTTTAATATTACAATCAATCCAAGGCTTGCAAAAATAAGGGTGAAAAGGCTTTTCAACAAAAATTTAAATTTGAGGGCTCCTAAATTATAAATAGCCATGATAAGCAAAAAACCTGCCTGAAAAACAAGAGACATGCTTGTTCCTAAAGCCACTCCGTTTATTCCTAAATTTTTTATAGTTAAAAGTATTACGTTACATTTGTAACAACTGCTATAACACTTCCAAAAGCAGGAATAACAGTTTTACCCAAAGAATAAAATAGAGGAACAGTTGTCGCTTTTTTTCTTTTCCTTGTTTTTCAAGGCTTGAACTAAAAACTTTTACAAAGGCTGAACTGAGAGCACCTTCAGCAAAAAGATCTCTTAAAAGATTGGGAATTCTATAGCCTACAACAAAGGCATCCATACTCTTTCCTGCTCCAAAAAAATAAGCAAGCACTTGCTCTCTTATAAGTCCAAGAATTCTACTTATAAAAACCGCAATCGTTACTGAAGTAGCTGAGCTTGTTATACTTTCAATTTTTTTCATCTTGCCTCTTGGCAAAAGAGTTAACAGAATTTATTATAATTAAAGTATTTTTTTAACCAACCTATAAAAGGGGGATTTTTTATGCCCATCAGCACCATTGAGGAAGCCTTAGAAGATTTAAAGGCAGGAAAAATGATAATCGTTGTTGATGATGAAGATAGAGAAAACGAAGGAGATCTGATAATACCTGCAGAAAAAGTAACTCCTGAGATTATAAACTTTATGGCAAAATACGGAAGAGGTCTTATTTGTTTAGCTATAACTCAGGAGACAGCAGAAAGGCTTGAACTTCCTCTTCAGCCAAGAAGAGGAATAGATCCTTTTGGCACAGCTTTTACGGTATCCATAGATGCAAGATATGGAATTACAACTGGAATCTCAGCTTATGATAGAGCATATACTATAAAACTTGTAATTGATGAAAACAGCAAACCTCAAGACTTTATTACTCCGGGGCATGTTTTTCCTATTATAGCTAAAAAAGGAGGAGTTCTTGTTAGAGCAGGTCATACAGAAGCAGCTGTTGATCTTGCAAGGCTTGCGGGATTTAAACCTGCAGGTGTTATCTGTGAGATTATGAAAGATGACGGCACTATGGCTCGTCTTCCTGATCTTGAAAAATTTGCGGAAGAACATGGTTTAAAAATTATTACTATAAGAGACCTCATTGCTTACAGAATAAAAAAAGAGTGTTTAGTCAAAAGAGAGGTTGAAACCTATCTTCCCACGCAATACGGGGTTTTTAAACTTATTGCTTATTCCAATCTCATTGATAATGCAACTCATATAGCCCTTGTAATGGGAGAAATTGATGAAAATCCAGTTTTAGTGAGGGTCCATTCTGAATGTTTAACTGGAGATGTTTTTGGTTCTCTTAGATGTGACTGTGGACCGCAGTTAAGAAAAGCTATGGAAATGATTGCCAAAGAGGGAAAAGGAGTTCTTCTTTATTTAAGGCAAGAAGGAAGGGGTATAGGACTTTTAAATAAACTTAAAGCTTATAAGTTGCAAGAGGAAGGAAAAGACACAGTAGAAGCTAATCTTGCTCTCGGATTTAAACCCGATTTAAGAGATTATGGAATTGGAGCACAGATTTTGAAAGATTTAGGAGTAAGACAGATGCGACTTATGACTAATAATCCAAGAAAAATAGTTGGTCTTGAGGGATACGGGATGAAAGTAGTAGAAAGGGTTCCACTTGAAATTCCTCCAAGACCTGAAAATTACAATTACTTAAAAACTAAAAAAGAAAAACTGGGACATCTTATAAGTTGTTTAAAGTAAATGTTTATTTTTAAAAACTCTTGACAAAATAGAGAAATATTATATTTTAATTATTGGTTGCCGGGGTAGCTCAGTTGGTAGAGCAGCGGACTGAAAATCCGCGTGTCCCTGGTTCGATTCCGGGCCCCGGCACCACCCAGAACTTACAATTCTTTCTTCTGATACTTCTAAAATAAAAGATCTATAAATTGTAATTTTGGAGTTTCTGCAACCTGAACATTTACAATGCCTTTTTAGCTCTTATCTTAAATACCTTACAATCTGCTTCACAAAATTTTGCTTTTTTAAGTAAATTTGAAAATTCAGAAATTTTTAGGTCAGAATTTTTTAGTATTTTTTCACAATCTGATTGCGATTTTAGTTGCTATGATGTATGTTATAATAGTTGAAATCCCTAAAAATTGAGGGAGGGAAGTAATGAAAAATAAAGAAACTAAAAAAATTAAGAAAGTTCTTATTGCTAATAGAGGGGTTCCTGCTGTAAGAATTATGAATACTTGTAGAGATAAAAAAATTAAAACAGTAGCTATTTACAGCACCCCAGATAGATTAGCTTATCATGTATTTCTTGCAGATGAAGCAGTTCATATAGGGGAGGCACCCCCTCATGAATCTTATTTGAATATGGAGAAAATTATAAAGATAGCTTTAGAAAGAGGCTGTGATGCCATCCATCCTGGTTGGGGATTTCTTGCAGAAAATCCTGATTTTGCAGAAATGGTAGAAGAAGCAGGGCTTATCTGGGTAGGTCCTCCTCCTAAAGTAATACGTTTAATGGGAGACAAAATAAAAAGCAAAAAAATTGCTCAAAGAGCAAATGTTCCCACAATTCCTGCATTGTTAAAAGTAGAAGGAGTAGAAGATATACTTAAGTGGATGGAAGAAGAAGAAATTGATTTTCCCATTATGATAAAAGCTGCAGCAGGCGGTGGTGGGAAGGGAATGGTAAGGGTTGATAACAAGGATGCTATACCTTTACTTCTTGAAAAGGCAAAATCAGAAGCAAGGAAAGCTTTCGGAGATGATAGAGTTTTTGTAGAAAAATATATTCAGAAGGGAAGACATATAGAGGTCCAAATTCTTGGTGATAAGTATGGGAAAATAGTTCATCTTTATGAAAGAGAATGTACCATTCAGAGAAGAAACCAAAAAATACTGGAAGAAGCACCTTCCCCAAGTATAAATGATGATTTAAGACAAGAAATCTGTTTTACTGCAGTAAGACTTATGAGGGAAATTGGTTATTATTCTGCAGGAACTGTAGAATTCTTACTTGATCCTCAAACAAAGAAATTTTATTTTCTTGAGGTAAATACAAGACTTCAAGTGGAGCATGGAATAACTGAACTTGCTACAGGAGTTGATATTGTAGGTTTAATGTTTGATATTGCAGAAGGAAAGCCACTTCCTTTTTCCCAGGATAACATAGTTCCCAATAGACATGCGATAGAAGTGCGAATTAATGCAGAAGATCCAAAAACTTTCAATCCTTCCTTTGGAACTATAACAAGATTAGAAATTCCACAAGGACCTGGTATAAGGGTTTCTTCAGGTGTTTATGAAGGAGCAGAGGTTCCACCTTATTATGACTCTCTTATCATGCTTGTTATGGCTGCAGGGGCAGACCGAAATGAGGCTATAAGAGTTATGGATAGAGCACTAAGTAGAGGTTTAAGAGTTGAAGGAATAAAAACTACAGCCCCACTTTTGTTAAGCATTATAAGACATCCAGAATTTATCAAAGGAAATTATTCAACAAGATTTATTGAGGAGCATTACGAAGAGCTAATTTCTATGTTTAAGGAAAAAACACCAGATGATGAAGTATTAAAAATAGCAAGATATATAGCTGAAATATCAGCTCTTGGTCCTCAGAGCTGGATGTAAAAAAAGGGGGGGAAATATGAGCTATATATTTGTAAAACCAGGAATGAGCCCGAGGGAAATAGTTCAAAAAGTAAGAGAACTTCCTGGGGTTTGTTTTGTCTCTGTGGGTATGAGAGATGCAGGACAATCTGATTATAAAAACCGTTTAAGAATATACGATTTAAAAACCCTTGCTCCTTACTATAATGAAATGGGACTTTTTGCTGCAGAGTGCCATGGTGGGGCAAGGTGGCATGTTGGAATTATGAACAGAAGAGAAAGTCCTTTTGAAGAGATAGCTATATTGAGAGAACTTATGCCAAATGTTCTTCTTCAAACACTTATTCGTGAAACCAACATGTGGGGTTATAGACCCTATCCTAAAAATATAATTGAGTACGTAGTTGAGAGAGTAGACATAGATGTGTGGAGATGTTTCTCTTTTCTAAATGATGTTAGAAATATGAGAACCGTTGCAGAAGTTGTTATGAAAAGAGGGAAACTTTTTGAACCTGCAATTTCTTATACAGTGGCTCCCTGGTTTGATACTAAGTATTACCTGAAGGTAGTCGACGAAATTATAGATCTTTGTGGAGGGACAGATGAGATAATTCTTTGTATTAAAGATATGGCAGGGGTTGGAACAGTTACTTCTATAACAGAATTGATTGATGCTATAAAACAAAAGTATCCAGAGCTTGTTATAAACTATCACAGACACATTACAGATGGGCTTGCCATGCCGGTTTTGCTTGCAGCTGCCAAAGCAGGTGCAAAAATACTTGATGTAGAAGAGGATACCCTTGTTAGATTTTACGGGCATCCCCCGATTTTGGCAGTAGAAGCACTTCTTAGAGAACACGGCATTCCTGTAAATTTAAATAGAGAAGCTGCAGAAAAGGCAGTTCAAAAGGTTAGAGAGTGGATAAGAGATTATGAATGGGCTGAATCTCCTTTTAAAGGATTTGATCATATGGTTACAAAACACAAAATGCCGGGAGGAGCCTTCCCAAGCTCTTTTGAACAGGCAGAAAAAGGAGGCTTTTTACACTATATGCCCTACATTCTGCAAGTAATGTCTCTTTACAATCAAATTGTTAAATATTTTGATGTAACTCCGGGCTCTCAAATTACTTGGGTTACCTGTAGTGGAATAGTAAATAGATATGCCAAGGAAAGAGGGGAAGAAGGAGTAAAACATGTTATAAGACTTCTTAAAAAGTTTGTAGAAGAGAAAAATCAAGACTTTTCTGCGATGGAACCAGAAGAGCAGGAAGAGTTATTACAACTATTTAGACATGCTCCAGGGGATTTTAAAAATTTAATACTTGGGCATTATGGAAGAATGCCTGTTGGTTGGCCTGATGAATGGGTTTATAAAAGCGCTTTTGGAGATCAGTGGCAAGAAAAAATAAAAGAAAGAAAAGAAACCTCACCTTTAGAGGCTATTCCAGATGAAGATCTCTCAGCATTAAGAAAACAACTTGAAGAGGAACTTGGAAGACCTGCAACAGAAGAGGAATTTATTTTATTTTTAATGCACCCTAAGGATGCTATAGAGTTTATTAAATTTAGAGAAAAGTATGGAGACGCTCCTCTTGTTTTACCCACTAAAGTATGGAGAGAAGGACTTAAAAAACCATGAGATAAAGTGGAATTTGAATACGAGGGCAAACCTTACTGTATTGAACTTGTCTCCATAGGTTCAGAGACAGATGGTGTTATTCATGTAGTTCTAAAAGTAAATAACAAAACCAGAGTTTTTGAAGTAAAGACTCCAAGAGCAAAGAAAGAAGAGGTTAAAAAGGCAACCAAACCTAATGAAATTGGAGCACCTATTAGTGGAACCATTTGGAGAATAGGTAATCCCAAGAGAGGTACTTTAAAGGTGGGAGATATTGTGCATAAGGGAGAGGAAATAGCTAATTTAGAATCTATGAAAATGGAAAATCCTATTGTAGCACCTTTTGATGCTCAAATTGTAGAGATATGTGTAAAACTTAATCAAAGGGTAGAAGAAGGACAGCTTCTTTTTGTTCTGCAACCACTTGAAACTGCAAAACCTGAAGAGCCAGAAGTAAAAATAGAAAATCTACCACATTAAATAATGCCTATTAAAACAGGACTTGCAAAGAAAAGAAAGCTTTATCTCGATTTATCTCGAAAAAAAAATTAAAAGAACTTCTTCCTCGTTTGGAAGAATTAAATCCTGAACGAGTTATTTTATTTGGCTCTTTTGTCAAAGGAAATGTTCATAAAAGTAGCGATGTAGACCTTATTATAGCAAAAGACATACCTTCTAAATTTTTAGAAAGATTAGATAGAGTTTACAAAATTTTGAATCCAGATTTTCCCAATAGACATTTTAGTTTATACTCCGGAGGAGTCAACTATCGGAAAATAGGGTAGAAAAATGTTAAACATGGCAAACACCTTCCACCGAAATATGCTTTATTCCTCTTGTAGAAGGAGCAACCAATTCAGGTTTAAAAGTTTCTCCTTTTCTCAACATTGCAAAAATTACTCTTATCAGCTTGTTTGCAAGAGCAATCATAGCCTTTCTAGCACTTCCAAAAGCCTCTTTCTTTCTTCTCCAATACTCCCAAAAAACTTTGTTCCAATTCTTAACTCCATAAGCCATCTGGTAAATAATATCCCTCAAATAAGGGCTACCTCTCTTAGATATTCCTTTTCGGCTCTCCCACTTTCCAGATTGTTTTATTACTGGCTCAAGCCCAGCATACTTTATGAGCTTGGAAGCCTTGCTAAACTTTTTAATATCTCCAATCTCAGCCAAAAATCTGTTAGCAAGATTTTTAGAAATTCCTTTTATAGAACTGATAAGTTCTCTTTCTTTAGGAGACCAATTTTTGAGAGTTTCATCAAGGAAAGTTTCAAGTTCGGCTATTTTTTCCTGAAGAAAGAAATATTCTTTAATGTGAACTTTGAGAGTAGCCTCATAACCTTTATGAGGGATGCCGATAGAGTTTTTGGCAAGGGTTTTAAGAGTTTCTGGAGTAATGGAAGGTTTTCTACCTTTTTCGGAGGTCTCAAGAAGGAAATGATGTATTCTTTTAAGAGGTGCTTTTGCAATATCCTTAGCAGAGGGGAGGTAAAAAAGCATAGTAAGGATGGCTTTAGAGAAGATTTCAACATTTTTCTCAAGTTCTGGGAAAAGGACGGAGAGGCAGGCTTTGATTTGAGTTTTTGTTTTAGCAAGTTCTTTTGTGAGTTTTTGGAGGGTTCTTGCGATGATTTTAGCATCATCTGGGATGGGAGAAGGTTTAAGAAGTTCTGGGTTTTTGAGGGCAAAGAGAGCAAGGAGGAAGGCATCTTTGGGATCAGTTTTAGAAGGAGAAGTAGCCTGATGATATTTAGCAAACTGATAGATGAATTTTGGGTTAACAATGAAGGGTTTAAAGTTTTCGGAGATGAGAAAGGAAGCAAGAGGGATGTGGTATCTGTTGGAAGATTCCATAATAATAGTTACGGGGTTAAGAGTTTGAAGGGTGGAAAGAAAATCTTGAAAGCCTTCAAGGGAGTATGGGAAGGTTCTTCGGCTGATAATTTGAGCTTTTTGGTTGATGATACAGGTTGTGAATTGATTTTTAGAGACATCAATACCGATGTAGTACATAGGCAACCTCCTTGTTATAGGAGTTTTAGTGAAATAGTCCCTCACTCCATCCTCCCGTGTGGCAAGGGCTTTAGAGCCCAACCAACTTATTCGGAGTGGAGGGACAGAGGGACAGACTCCTCTGCGGGCTTGATAGCCCAGAAAAAATGGAGTTCTTGTTCCTCGCCTTTTAAAATTTTGAAACTTAACCATGGTTATATTATAAACTAATTTACTGCAGGAGATAGAAAAAATGAAAGAAAAAAAATCCATTTATAAGGAAAGCTTTGGAAGAAGGAGTTATATTGTATGAAAGAAGGACTTAGAGCTTTAGCTAAAAAGTGGTTTAAACAAGCTGAATATGACTTAAAGGATGTTGAAAAAGCATTATCTTGGAAAAGTTTTAATTTGTGCTGTTTTATTCGATGCTTTACCTGAGGAAGTGGTTCCTTCTGAGGTATAAGCCAAAATGATGCTCAAAGTGCATTAAAGAAAGCCAGATACCTGGAGGCATGTCAGGTAAAAAATTATTGAAAACCATGGATAGATAGAATTGCTATTTTTGGAAAACTTGCCCAATAAAAGCTTGACAATTTTTTAATTTATTATAAAGTTAGGAGTGCTTTTTAGAAAACTGAAAAGGAGGGGTAATTTTTTATGAGTTCAATTTTTACTACTCAAACTCCTTGGGTTAAAAAAGAAGAAGTTAAACGGGAATGGTATATTGTTGATGCAAAAGATAAAATTTTAGGAAGACTGGCTTCCAAACTTGCCTACATTTTACAGGGTAAACATCGTCCTGATTACACTCCCCATGTAGATCAAGCAGATTTTATAGTAGTTGTTAATGCTGAAAAAATAAAACTTACAGGTAAAAAGCTTGACCAGAAGGTTTACTGGCGTCATTCCGGGTATATGGGTGGATTAAAGCTTGAAACTGCTAGAAAACTTCTGGAAAGGAAACCTGAACAGTTAATTTATTTAGCAGTAAAAAGAATGCTCCCCAGAAATAGAATGAGAAAAAAGCTTCTAAAAAAACTTAAAGTATATGCTGGTCCCAATCATCCACATTTAGCCCAGAATCCTAAACCTTTAGAGATTTAAGGAGGGTGAGAAAGAATGGAAAGAATTTATGCTACCGGAAAAAGAAAAACTGCTGTTGCAAGAGTGTGGATATATCCTGGAAATGGTGAGGTTATAGTAAATGATAAGCCTTTTAAAGAATACTTTTATGATCATATAGTTGCTGAGGATGTTATACTTGCTCCTTTTAGAATTTGCAATCTTCTCGGTAAATTTAATGTAAAATGCACAGTAGAAGGTGGAGGAAAGTCTGCTCAGGCTGAAGCCATAAGGCACGGAATTGCAAGGGCTCTGGTATCTTATATGCCTGACTTAAAGCCAGTCCTTAAAAAAGCAGGATTTCTTACCCGTGATCCTCGCGAAAAAGAAAGAAAGAAATACGGACTTAGAGGAGCAAGAAGAGGTCAACAATACTCCAAGCGTTAAAAATTTTTCTGTGATCAAAGCAGCTGTTATTGGAGCTACTGGTTATACAGGTTTAGAACTTATAAGACTTTCTGAGACCCATCCTCACCTTGAGATATCAGTCATTACTTCAAGAGAAAAAGCAGGTAAAAGTCTTAGAGAGGTTTTTTCCTGGAGTGGTAAGTATGCGGATCTTATTTTTGAAGAACCTGTAGTTGAAAAAATAGCTGAAAAAGTAGAAGTTGTCTTTTTGTGTGTTCCTTCAGGTAAAGCCCAAGAAATGGCATATTCCTTTTTACAAAAAGGAATAAAAGTTATAGATTTTTCAGCAGATTTTAGGTTTAAAAATGTAGAAACCTATGAAGTTACTTACAATATAAAACATTCTCATCCAAAACTTTGTCAAAAGGCAGTCTATGGATTAACAGAAATTTTTAAAGAAGAAATTAAAAACGCAGAGCTCATTGCCAATCCAGGATGTTATCCAACTTCTGTTTTACTACCACTTATCCCTTTAGTAAAAAACAAACTAATAGAAAAAGAACCAATAATTATTGACTCCAAAAGTGGAACTTCTGGAGCCGGAAGAAAGGCGGAAAATTATTACAGTTTTTGTGAAGTGAATGAAGATTTTAAAGCCTACAAAATTGCAGAACATAGGCATAATCCAGAGATAGAAGAAAAACTTAGCTTATTTTCTGATACTCAAATTAAAGCTATCTTTACTCCTCATCTTTTACCTATAAACAGAGGCATTTTTTCAACTATTTATGTAAGATTTAAAGTTAAAAAGGAAGAAATCTACAAAACTTTAAGGGAGTATTACAGAGATAGCCCCTTTGTGGAAGTGGTTCCTTTGGGAGTGATTCCAAGAATTGCAGAGGTTAAAGGAACAAATCTTTGTAAAATAGGAGTTTTTGAAGATAAAAAAAGAGGATTTGGTATTATAGTTTCTGTGATTGATAATCTTATAAAAGGTGCAAGTGGACAGGCTATTCAAAACTTTAATCTAATGTTTGGATTTTCTGAAGATACAGGACTTCCAAAAACCCCCCTCTTTGTGTAAAATAGTATTTATGAGTAATTCTCCTGATGAGATTTTTGAAAAGCTGAAGGAATTTTTGGAAAAAGATCCCAACATTTCGTTTGCTCTTGTTTTTGGTTCTGCTGCAGAAGGAAGATTGAGAAAAGATAGTGACATAGATGTGGCTATTTATGTAACAAAAGAATTAGAGCCTTTAGAATATCTTAAGTTGGCAACAAAACTTTCTGACCTTATTAAAAGAGAAGTCCATTTAATTGTTTTAAATACGTCATCACCTCTTTTAAGACATAGAATAATGAAAGAGAGAAAGATTTTGGTTATTAAAGATTTTGATACTTATGCAAAGTTTAGAGAAAAAACCATGACAGATTATGAAGAATATTTGTATATAAGTGATAACTATAGACTGATAGAAAAGTGATAGATAAGGTTCTAATAAAAAACAAATTAAATAAGATTGAAACTTATTTAAAAGAATTAAGGGATGTAAATGTAAATACTTATGAAGAATATTGTAAAAATGTTATTTTAAAAAGATTTATAGAAAGAAATATAGAACTGGCTATAGAGCAAGTTATAAGTATATGTAAGCATATTGTAAGCAGATTAAATTTGAGAGAACCTACAAGTTATGCGGACTGTTTTGAAATACTTGCTGAAAATAAGATAATTAAGGAGGAAAATTTAGAAATTTACAAACAGATGGCAAAATTTAGAAATTTACTTATTCATATTTACGACAAAATAGATGATAAAATTGTATATCAAGTATACAAAGAACGATTAAAAGATTTTGAAGTTTTTATAGAAGAAATAAAAAAATTTTTTAATATTTGAAATGTTTAGAATATGTCTGAAGTTAATCTTCGCAATATCCGAATATTTATAGCTTATGATGGCACAAATTATTTAGGGTGGCAGATTCAACCTAAAGGACCGACTATTCAGGGATTAATTCAGGATGCACTTTCCAAAATTTTAGGGCACAAGGTTAAACTTAAATCTGCTGGAAGAACAGACACTGGAGTGCATGCCTTTTATCAGGTGGCACACTTTTTAACCACTTCAGATAGACCTCTTGAGGTCATTTTTAGAGCAGTAAATGCAATGCTTCCTCAAGACATAGTGATCTGGAAGATTGAAGAAGTAGATCTTAAATTTCATGCCCAGAGAGATTCACTTAAAAAAACCTATGTTTATTACATTTACAACTACCCAATAAGAAATCCTTTAGTAAGGCTTTATTCCTGGTGGGTTCCTGAAAAATTAGATTTATCTGCTATGAAAGCCTGTTTGCCGTTAATTATAGGAGAAAAGGATTTTGCAAGTTTTAGAAAATCAGGAACAGATATAAAAACTACAGTAAGAACAATTTATGAGGCAAAATTTAAGAAAGTTCCTGGCAAAAAACACATGATAGCGTTTGAAATAACAGGAAGAGGCTTTATGCGTTACATGGTAAGAAACATAGTCGGGGCTCTTGTTGAGGTTGGCAAAGGAAATCTTACAGTTGAAGATTTTCAGAGGATTTTAGAGGCAAGAGATAGAAAGGTTGCTCCACCCCCAGCTCCACCTCAGGGGCTATTTTTAAAAAAGATAGAATATCCAGAGGTAAAAATTATAGATAGTTACCCCAGGTTCAAGGTAGAGCTTTAACTTACTTTTTCTTTATAAAGAAAAATTTTTTGAAGTTATCAAAAAAACCAGTTTTATGAGGATATGTTTCTCCGCTGTATCTTTTAACTTCTCTTATGTCTTCAATTGTGTAAAAAGCTTGAGGACAGTGTGTTTGTATCAGATTTAAAAATTTTGAGATCTGTTTCCTTTTTATAACTGAAAATAAAATCATTATAGGACCTTCTCTTCCTTCAGCGTTAACTGAAGTGATTATAAACCCATTTTCTCTCAAAATACTTAGCAATTTTTCAGGATCTTTTCTGGTTATTACTCTCACAAGCACATTTCCTATAGCCAATTTGTTTTCAAGAGTCAATCCTACATAATTACCAAAGGCAAAACCAGAGGCAAAGGCTATATAGTAAAAAGGGTGATCAAGATGCTTTATAATTTGAGAAACCACAATAATCCAGATCAGTACTTCAAAAAAAGCTATAATACTTGCCTGGAGTTTAAGACCTCTTGTTAAAAGAACGATCCTTATTGTTCCAAGACTTACATCACAGATTCTGGCAAGAAAAATAATAAATCCGTTTACTATGTAATCCATCAGAATATAAAAAATATGGCTGAATTTTAATAAAACAAGCCTTTATTTTTGAAAAAAAATTTATATACTTTTTAAATCTGATAAATGACATTGGGGGTTAAAATGGAAATTGTTGAAAAAGAAAGGAAGACTTTTGAAACTGAAATAAAAATAAAGCTTGATTTAAACGGAGAAAAATTAGAAAAAAGCATTATAAATACAGGAATTGGATTTTTAAACCACATGCTTGAACTTTTTTCTTATCACTCAAGAATAAAACTTCAAATAGAAGCAAAAGGAGATTTAGAGGTGGATTTACATCATACTGTTGAGGATATTGGGATTGTTCTTGGAGAGGCAATAGATGAAGCTTTAGGAGAAAGAAAAGAGATTTCCCGCTATGGTGAAGCAACCATTCCTATGGAAGAGGCTTTAAGTCAAGTTGTAATAGATCTTGCAAAGAGACCATATTTTTATTACGATGTTAAATTTCCTGTTGAAAAAATAGGGAATTTTGACACCGAACTTATTGAGGAATTTTTAAAAGCCCTTTGTATGAACGGAAAATTTACTTTACATGTGAGGAATTTTTATGGGAAAAATGCTCATCACATAGCAGAAAGCATATTTAAGGCATTAGCTTATGCCTTTAGAAAAGCTATTGAACCTACTAAAGAAAATGTTCTTTCAACTAAGGGGATTCTTTAAGGACTACTCTATCTCTATCCCTCTGTTTTTAAGAAAGATTTTCCAGCTTTGTGGCATGATTTTAGAGGAAAACTTTAGATTGCATTTAATAACAGGATAAACTAAAGCTTTGTTTAAAGTTTGTTGAGAAGGAGGATAAGGTAAAACAAGGGCTATATAAAAAATCGTTATAAATAAAGCACCTTTTATAAAACCAAGAAGGGCTCCCAAAATGTAATCTGCCACTGTTAAATGAAATTTGCCGAGAATACTTAAAATTATAAAACCTGTTATTACAAAGCTAAAGTAAATTAGCAAAAAGGAAATAATAAAACTTAAGACAGGAAGTACTTTAGGATTAGAAGTAACCAAAGTTCCTACAAAAGGACTTATTTTTAAAGAAAGCCAGCCTGAATAAAGAAACGCAATTATCATTCCTAAAAAAGAAAAAATTACCCTTACAAAACCTGATAAAAAACCTCGTATTACAAAATAAGTTAAAAAACCAAGAGCAAAGTAATCAAACCATATCATAAAATTTACTCCACATACCAGAAAGTTTCCATTTTTGTGTCCTTTAAAATTATACCAGAATTTTTCAATTCGTCTCTTATTTTGTCAGCTAAAATAAAATTTTTTTCCTTTCTTGCCCTTTCTCTTTCTCTTATCATCGTTTCCACTTCTTCAAGGTTTTTACCGATAGATTGAAGTTTTCTGAGTCTTTCTTTTTTCCAGAATTCAATTGGCTCAGTTTTTCCAATTCCCAGTATTTTTCCAGAAAGTTCTTTTATTTTTTTTTCTATCTTTTCCAATAAAAGAACTTCTTCGGTAGTTAAATAGGGATTTTTGGTTATAAAATTGTAAATTTCGTTTTCAAGGCTAAAAAGATGCCCAAGGGCTAAAGCAGTATTAAAGTCTTCAAGAAGGGCTGAAATAAATTTTTCTTCAAATTCGTTTAAGGCTCTTTCAAGTTTTCTTGCCTTTTCAGAAAGGAGTCCTTCTTTTATTGGCTGAGCTTTTTTTATCCAGTATAAAGTTTCATAAAAACGATAAATTGCTTTTTCCATGTTTTTCACATTCTGCTCAGAATAATCTAAAGGACTTCTATAATGCGTTGAAAGAAGAAAAGCTTTAATTACTTCCGGATGAAATCTTTCTAAGAGGTATTTCATGGTTACATAGTTTCCTAAACTTTTAGACATTTTTTCCCCGTTAACAGTAATAAGTCCGTGATGAATGAAATATCTTGCAAAGGGTTTTCCGTTTGCACCTTCACTTTGGGCAATTTCATTTTCGTGATGAGGGAAGATTAAATCAAGTCCTCCTCCATGAATGTCTATGGTTTCTCCCAGATACTTTAGAGCCATGGCAGAACATTCTATATGCCAGCCAGGACGCCCCTTACCCCAGGGACTTTCCCAGAAAGGTTCCCCTGGTTTATAGGCTTTCCAGAGAGCAAAATCTAAAGGATTTTTTTTCTTCTCAGAAACTTCAATTCTTACTCCTGCAATTAATTCCTCAATCTTTCTTCCAGAAAGCTTTCCATAAGAAGGAAATTTAGCTACTTCAAAATAAACATCTCCATTGCTTTGATAGGCCAATCCTTTTTCAATGAGTTTTTTTATAAGAGCTATTATTTCAGGAATGTGCTCTGAGGCTTTCGGTTCGTAAGTTGGTTTTAAAAGCCCTAAAGCCCTGGTTACTTCTTCGTATTCTTTTATGTATTTTTCCGTTAAATCCTTCCAAAAAATTCCCTCCTTGTTTGCACGATTTATGATTTTATCGTCAATATCAGTTATATTTCTAACATAAATTACTTCGTATCCTAAAAATTTAAGAAATCTGTAAAGTACATCAAAGATTACTGCAGATCTTGCATGTCCAAGATGAGAAGAATCATAGGCAGTGATTCCGCACACATACATGGTTACCTTAGGTGGATTTAAGGGAACAAACTCTTCTAATTTTTTCGTTAAAGAATTATAGATTTTTAAAGTTTTTGATTTCTCCATATCTTAAAGATTAATTTTTTCAAAAAGTTCAAAAGCCTTAGTTTTTAAAAGATTTTCCCATTTAAAAACTGGAACCTTTTTAAGTTCGTATTCTAAAAGAGTTTGATCCTGGGGAAGGAATCCAAGAAATTTTATGTTTTCTCTTTTTATTATATCTTCTATATGTTTCTTTAGTTCATTTTCTTTGTTTTCGGGACACAAATTTACTACCAACCAAATATTTTCTGCCTTTATATTTAAGGCTTTAACGAGCTCTGCAATTCTTCCAGCAGTTAAAATTCCTCTTATACTTGCATCCGAAACAATTATGAGGTGTTCCATTTCAGTAAGATTTAGTCTTGAAAGATGTTCCATTCCTGCTTCATTATCTATAACTATGTAAGAATAAGCCCTTATAAGATTTTCCAAAGCATTTGAAAGAAAACTGTGAACAGGGCAATAGCAGCCTGATTTTTCTGGATAGCCCATAACCAAAAGATCAAAAAAACGATCTTCTACAAGGATTTGATTTAACATCAGTTCTACATATTCGTATCTTGACATGAAATTTGGAACTTCCTCTTTAAGCAATTTTTCTCTTAGCTCACTTAATGTTAGATTTATTTCCACTCCCAAAAGCTCATTTAAGTTGAAATTGGGATCTGCATCTACAGCAAGAATAGGAATTTTATTGTTTTGGATTAAAAAGTCAATTAAGAGCGAAGCTAAAGTGGTTTTTCCTGTTCCACCCTTTCCTACAAAGGAAATTCTAATAGACATAAATGTTTAAATTCCCCGTTTATCAAGAAAGAGTTTGTAAGTGTAAGAATCTATAAGAGCTTGGCAACTTGCTTCAAGAATGTCTGTAGATACTCCTACAGTTCCCCATTTTTTATCTTTACTTTTAGAGATAATAAGCACTCTCACTTTAGATGCTGTTCCTGGAAGACCAGGAAGAACCCTTACTTTATAATCTTCTAATTCCATTTCCTTTATTTGAGGATAAAACCTTTCAAGAGCTTTTCTTAAAGCATTGTCAAGGGCATTAACGGGTCCGTTTCCAAGAGCAGCAGTATGTTCAACTTCTCCAACTCCAGGTGGGACTCTAACAAGAACCGTTGCTTCAGCTTTTGGAAAATGCTGATCTACTTTTAAATCAAATACTTTATAGCTTAAAAGCTCAAAATACTGTTTTGGTTCCCCCATTAATTTATAAATGAGAAGCTCCAAAGAGGCTTCTGCAGCTTCAAATTCGTATCCTTCAGCCTCCAAATTTTTGATCTCCTCAACTATTTTATTTAAAAGAGGACTGTCCATTTTAAGATCTATGCCAAATTCCTTAGCTTTATAAATGATGTTACTTTTTCCTGAAAGTTCTGATACGAGAACCCTTCTCGTATTTCCAACAGCAAGAGGATCTACATGCTCGTAAGTTCTTGGTGATTTTAAAACTGCAGAGACATGAACTCCTCCCTTGTGTGCAAAGGCTGAACGACCTACATAAGGAAGACGAGGTGGATGAGGAAGATTGGCTATTTCAAAAACATACCTTGAAACCTCAGTCAGTTTGTGTAAGTTGTCTGCACAACTGCAGTTATATCCCATTTTTAAAACAAGATTTGGAATGATTGAACAAAGATTTGCGTTTCCGCAGCGCTCCCCAATTCCGTTTATCGTTCCCTGTACCTGGATAGCTCCCAGCTTAACAGCTTCTAAACTATTTGCTACTGCGCATTCTGAATCATTGTGGGCATGAATTCCAAAAGGAAACTTTTTGCCCATTCTTTTCTTAACTTCCTTAATTATTTCTACAAGTTCAAAAGGAAGAGTTCCTCCATTGGTATCACAGAGCACAATGCAATCTGCTCCTGCATCTCTTGCCCTTTTAATGGTTTCTACAGCATAGTCTGGGTCTTCCTTAAATCCATCAAAAAAATGTTCGGCATCGTAAAAAACTTTTTTAACATGGGCTTTAAGAAATTTTATAGAATTTGAAATAATTTCTAAATTGGTTTCTAAATCAGTTTTTAATGCTTCCTTTACATGGACAGTCCAGGACTTACCAAAAATAGTTACAACTTGAGTTTTAGCAAGGAGAAGTTGCTTTAAGTTCTCATCTGTTTCTGGAGTTTTTTTAGGATGATGGGTACTTCCAAAGGCAACAATTTGAGCATGTTTAAGGTTATAATTCTTAATTTCTTTAAAAAATTGTAAGTCCTTAGGATTTGAGCCAGGCCAACCTCCTTCTATATAATCAATCTTAAATTCATCCAATTTTAAAGCAATTCTTATCTTATCTTCTAAAGAAAAACTAATCTCTTCTGCCTGAGCCCCATCTCTTAAAGTAGTATCATAAATTTGAACCTTTTTCATAGCCTCTAACTCAAATCTTAAAGTTTTTCTTCTTTTATAACATTTTCTTCTCCAAGTTTAAAAGCTTCGTGTAAAGCTCTTACTGCTAATTCTGTATATTTTTCATCTATTACACAGGAAATTTTTATTTCAGAAGTAGAAATCATCATAATATTTATACCATGTTTTGCAAGGGTTTCAAACATTTTAGTAGCTACTCCTGGATGAGCCCTCATTCCTGCACCAACTATAGAAACCTTAGCTATTTTATCATCTCCTTCTATTCTTTCTGCAGAAAGTTTTTTTCCTACTTCTTCTATAATTTTTAAGGTTTCTTTGTAATCTCCTCTTGGCACGGTAAAGGTAATATCTGCTTTTCCATCAGGACGGGCGGTTTGAATGATCATATCCACAACGATTCCTCTTTCTCCTACAGGACCAAAGATTTGTGCTGCTACCCCTGGTCTATCTGGAACCCCGTAAATACTTATACGAGCTTCATTTCTATTATAGGTAATTCCAGAAACAAGAACTTTTTCCATCTCTTCATCCTCCTCAGTTATTAAAGTCCCCTCTGAATTGGTAAAGCTTGATCTTACAACAAGAGGAACTTTGTAAATCATAGCAAGTTCAACTGAGCGCATTTCTAAAACCTTGGCACCACTGCTTGCCATCTCAAGCATTTCCTCATAGGAAATCTTTTTAAGCTTTCTTGCATTGCTTACAATTCTTGGATCAGCAGTATAAACCCCTTCTACATCAGTATAAATTTCGCAAAGATCAGCCTTTAAAGCTGCAGCAAGTGCAACAGCGGTGGTGTCAGAGCCACCTCTTCCAAGAGTAGTAATATCCCCTTTTTCTGTAACTCCTTGAAAACCTGCAACAACTACTATTTTTCCTTCAGAAAGAGCTTCTCTTATTTTATCAACCTTTATTTCCTTTATTTTTGCTTTAGTAAATAAATCGGTAGTAATTATTGGAATCTGATATCCTAAATATGCAATAGCAGGATAACCAAGGCTGTGAAGCGTAATAGCAAGCAAAGCCGAACTTACATTCTCCCCTGTTGATACGAGAAGATCAAGCTCCCTTAAAGGTGGATTTGGGGTTATTTGCTTTGCAAGATTTATGAGTCTGTCTGTTTCACCTGCCATGGCAGAAACAACTACCACAAGATCGTGTCCCTGTTTTTTGTATTCTATAATTCTTTCTGCAACAGCTCTAATTCTTTCTAAATTGGCAACAGAAGTTCCACCATACTTTTGCACTATTAACATAAGCTACTCCTTTTTTCCCCAAATGGGATCTTCTCCAAATCTTTCAAACCACCACTCATCAGGGCTCAATTTAGTGTTTTCTATAGACTCTAAATCAATTATGTAATTATCGCAATACTCCATTAAAAGTTCATAAGCAAAATTAAGCTTTTTAATCATTTCTTCACTTCCTCCGTGGTCAGGATGACATTCCTTCGCAAGCTTTCTATACTGTTCAATAATTTCTTTTCTCGTAGTTTTTTTAGGAAGTTTTAAAATCTTTCTTGCCTCTTCAAGTTTTTCAAGCTTGTCTTTTAAAGACATCTTTTTAATTTAAAAACACCACCAAGGACAATACCACCAAGGATACCAGTAAGGATGCCACCAGGGGCACCAATAACAAGGATAAGGTTCTAACTCAACTTTTAACTCCTCCTTCCATAAGTGGAAAACCTTTCCCTCAATTAGCGGGAATTTATAAGGTCTTTCCCCGATTTTTCCTTCTTTCAATCCTTTAAAAATTCCTGAAACAGTTATTAATCTTCCAGGAGAATATATAGCACAATCTAAAAAATCAGGAGTTTCTACCTGAAATCTTCCTTCAGACTTTGTATCAACTTTTGGTCTCCCTTCAGAATCTAAAGGAAAGTAAACAACCTCTAAAAGGGTTATCATTTCCTTATTTACACAACTTACGATTTTTCCTCCCCAGAGAACATTAACATCTTTATACTTTTCGGGTGAAGCCAATACTTGAGAAATTGTCGCATTTCTGTCAAAGCTTAAACCTTGGAATTCCTTAGGTAAAGTTGCACATCCGTAAAAAATAAACATCAAAATAAATAGTAAGCACAATCTAAAGCTAAACATCAGAGCTATTATAATATTATTTTAAATACTCTTCAAGAACTTTAAAAACTTCTTTTACTGTGGAGTAGTAATCTTTTTTATTATTAGCAATTTCATCAAGTGCATTTTCAAGGTTTGCAGTAAAGTTATAATCCATAAAGAGGGGAGTTCTTTTTTCTAAAAACTCACAAACTTTTCTTCCAAGTTCCGTAGGTTTAAGATACTTTCCCTCTTTTTCCACATAACCTCTTTTCCAAAGAATATCAAGAATAGTAGCATAAGTTGAAGGTCTGCCAATTCCAAGAGATTCCAATTTTTTAATAAGACTTTGGGGAGTATATCTTTCGGGTGGTTTAGTAACGTGTTCCTTGATCTTACATCCTTTTACTTTCAATACATCTCCCTCTTCTAAATCAGGAAGTTCCGAAAGTTTTTCTTCTTCGGTCTTTAAAAGAGCTAAAAAACCATCAAAGAGAAGTTTTTTTCTTTTCATTTGAAGTTTTAAATTAGCTGGGAGAGTATCACTTCTAAATTCGTAAGTTCTTTCAAGATACTTTGCTTCACTCATCTGGCTGGCAAGGAAAAATTGTTTTATTAAACCATAAAGAGCTTCTTCTTTTTTGCTCAAAAAAATTTTTTTTCTTTCAATTTGAGTTGGTCTTATGCACTCGTGAGCATCTTGAACAAAGGCTAAAGTTTTTATCTTTCTTTCTTTTCCCACATATTCTTTACCAAAAAACTTTTCTATGTAAGCCCTTGCTTCCTTTTTTGCAAGAGGGCTTACCCTTATAGAATCTGTTCTCATGTAGGTTATGTATCCCTCTTCGTATAGTTTTTGAGCAATTTTCATGGTTTCTTTGGGAGAAAGAGAAAGATAATTTCCAGAAACCTCAATAAGAGTGCTTGTTTTTAAAGGGTAAGGAGGATACTTTTTAAGAATTTTGTCTTTTATACTGAAAAGCCTTAAAGTTTTTCCTTCAAAATACTTTTTAAAATATTCTAAAAGAGTTTCCTTGTTTTCTTTTTTTAAAAGTTCTTTTTTTGAGATAAGCTCAAGTTCGTAAAGTTTCCCGTTTTTGTCTTCTGCCAGCACAATGAGGGAATAACTTTTTTGAGGGATAAAGGTCTCTATTTCTTTTTCTCTTTCTACAATTAGTCTTAAGGCAGGGCTTTGCACTCTACCTGCAGAAAGGGGCTTTTTAAAACTTCTGGAAAGAAAGGGAGAAATGAGGTATCCAATAAGTCTATCTGAAACCCTTCTTGCTTTCCAAGAAAGGTAAAGATTTTTATCAATTTCTCTTAAATTTTTAAAGCCCTCTTTTAAACCAAGTTCTGTAATTTCCTGTAAGGGAAGACGGAAAAACTTAAGTGAGGATTTGACCTGGCTTAAGTATTCGTAAAGATGGTAACTTATGGCTTCACCCTCTCTATCTGGATCTGTTGCAAGATAAATTTCTTCAACCTTTAAAACTAATTTTTTAAGCTCTTTAAGAATCTTTCTTTTACTTGGTAAATATAAAAAAGTTGGTTCAAAAGTAGAGAAATCAATACCAAGATTTTTGGGAGGAAGGTCTTTTATGTGCCCAAGTGTTGCTTTTAAGATAAAGTTTTCCTTTGAAGAGTTTAATAGTTTTTTAAGAGTTTTTATCTTACTTGGCGATTCAACTATTAATAGCTTTTTAGAGTTTTTCATTTTTTTTCAATTTACAGAGATAAAAAGATTAGTCAAGATAGAATCGGGTTTTTACTGTTAAAAGTTTTAAAAGTAGCAAAAATTTGTAGTTATTTTTAAAAAAATCAAAGAAAATTAATAATACTTCTTATAAACTTTAGCAATTTTATAATATTATACTTGACAATTTTCTATAATTTGATTAAAAAATTTTTAAATTCTTAAAAAGGGGTAAGTATGATAAAAAGGTGTTTTGTAGCCTTAAGTGTTTTAGGGCTTTTGGGAAGTTTAGTTTTGAGCATGCCTTGTTTAGGAGAGGAGGTAAAGGAAGGTAAGGAAGAAAAGGAGCTTCCAGAGGTTGTGGTTAAAGGGGAAAAAATTATTGTTCCCACAAAAGAAACTGCAGAGACGGTTTATACAGGGGTTGAGATAACAAGAGAAGGATTAGAAGTTTCTGGAGAAAAAGGAAAGGGGAGTGTTTGGGAGGCTATAAGTATTATTCCGGGAGTATCTTTTGAAAGTGTTGATCCTAACAATCTTGCAGCAGAGCAGTCAAATATAAGGATCAGAGGTGTTAGAGGTTATTTAGGAGGAATGACAGTTCAAGGGATTCCTAATTATGGAGGTAACCCGATAGGACCAAGAGATTATCTTTATGATTTAGAAAATTTTGAAAGCATTGCGGTTTACAAAGGTGCCATTCCTGTTGATCTTGGAGCAGGGGTGGGAAACAGGGCAGGGCTTATTGAGCTTAGACCAAGATGGGCAGAAGAAAAGTTTAATTTTGAAGTGAAGGGAGTTTATGGAAGTTTTGATTATAAAAGAAGCTATGTAAGAATTGATACAGGGAAACTTGGTCCCTTAGGTACCCGTTCCAGTATAGCTTATTCTTATACAGAAAGTGATAAGTGGAAGGGTCCTGGTGACCTTGGTCCAAGACATAATATAAACTTTACGCTTGTTCAGCCTTTTGGGGAAAAATTAGAAATTAAGTTTTTAACCAACTTTAATGAAATTGAATATGATCAATATAGGTATCTCACTTATGATCAGGCAAGAGATATATCTGGCTATAGAAGGCTTGACTATAACGAAAATCTAACAGGTGATCCTAATAAAGACTGGCTATATTATAAGTATAATAGAGCTAAACATATAAACAGAGATTATATGGGATTTATAGACTTTAAGCCAATAAACAACCTTAAAGTAAGTTTAAAAGCTTACTATTTAAGTGAAGATGCCAAGATCTGGGGAGGAAGCTCTAATCTTCAAGGAAAACCAGGGGTGACGAAAAGAACAAGAGATATTGAGAAAAAAGGACTTATACCTGAGATTTATTTTAGCTTTAAAGGGATTAATTTATTTTTGGGATACCAGTATGAAGAAGCCGATATGAATATTTACACAGAAAATTACTGGATTGAGAACAGCACAGGAAATTTAATTTACAGAGGATATGGAGTTATGGCAACTACTGGAATGACCTACATAAATAGTCCTTACGCCAAATTAGCAGGAACTATAGGAAATTTTAACTGGCAAGTTGGTTTAAAATATTTTAGATTTAAAGATTCAGACAGTAAAGGATATACGAGTAAAATAGTTAATGGGACCATGATTTTTGAGAGAGCTCCAGATCTTGATAGAGAAGGAAAGGTTTATGATATCTGGCTTCCTACAGCTGGGGTTTCTTACTCTTTTAATCCTAATCTTGAAGTCTATGCAAGCTACGGCAAAAACTTTATAAGACCCTATGCCTACATGCCTCTTGTAAATACTTATAATCGCTTAAGATCTCAGTTTCAGAACGCAGGTATAACTTTAAACGACCTTTTTAAGGGTTTCGATATTGAATATTCCTATAATTATGATCTGGGATTAAGATTTAGACATGAATTTTTAGAAATTAATCCCACTCTCTTTTATTCCAAACACAAAAAACTTTTAACTACTATTTCAGATCCGAGAGTAATTGATCCAACAACAAAAAAACCAGTAAATTATCAGCAAAACATTGGTGAGGCTACAGGATATGGTTTTGAGCTTAATGTAAATTTTATTCCTTCTAAAAATTTAACTCTTTTTGTTAATCCTACATATGTTCACTTAACTTATGATGAAGATATAACCTATGCAGGAAATACCCTTGATACAGAGGGAAAACAAGTTGTTGATGTTCCAAGATGGAGTGTGGTTGCAGGTGCAATCTGGAAATACAGGGGATTTACCATTACTCCTGTAGTAAAATATTTAGGAAGAAGATATGGAGATGTTGAGCATGATGAGAAAATTCCTTCTTATGTGGTTTGCGATTTAAGTTTAAGTTATGAAAAAGAAAAATTTTATGGATTAAAGAGCTTTAAAGTTGGAGTTAACATAGACAACCTTTTTGATAAAAAATATGTCTCTGTTATAAATGCTATGGATGATGCAGTATCTGGGACAAGTTATGGAGCAGGTGCTCCTTTTTCTGTTAAAGCTTTTATAAGTTTTAGTTTTTAAGAAGGGGGGATAAAAGTATGAAAAAAGTTTCAGTTTGTGGAAAAGGTGGTGTAGGTAAAAGTTTTGTCGTATATGGTCTTGCTAAGGCTTTTCTGGAAAAAGGAAAGAAGGTTATAGTAGTTGATACTGATGAGAGTAATCAGAGCTTGTATAAGTTTTTTGGTTTTAATGAACCGCCTTCAGATTTTATGGAATTTCTTGGTGGGAAAGAAGCACTTAAAGAAAGGTTAATGCAGAGATTTAGAAAAGATGAGAAAGAGCCTGAGGTAAAAATTTTTGAAAAGGAGTCTTACACGCTTGAAGAAATACCAGAAGAGTTTTTAAAAAAGAAAGGAAATCTCTTTCTTATAAGTATTGGCAAAATAAAGGAGCCTATGGAGGGTTGTGCCTGTCCAATGGGGGCTTTAAGTAGGGAATTTCTTGAAAAAATAAGGCTTAAAGAAGATGAGATAGTAATTGTTGATACCGAGGCAGGGATTGAGCACTTTGGAAGGGGTGTAGAAAAGGGAGTAGATACAGTTATAGCAATTGCTGAGCCATATCTGGATTCAATTGAAGTGGCAGAAAAGGCATTAGCCCTTGCCCAAGAGATGGGAAAGAAGGTTTATTTAATCTTAAATAAAGTTCCTAAAGAGCTTGAAAACAAAGTTAGAGAGACAGTGGAAAGAAGAGGATTAAGTATTGCAGGCATGATTCACTTCTATCCCGAAGTTTATAGCTTCTCCATTGAAGGTAAGATTCCAGAGAAAGTTCACGCTTTTAGCGAAATTAAAGAAATTTTGGAAAAGCTTTATGCATAGCTCAAGAAAAATCTTGATTTTAATATATTTTAATATGTCTGATTTTTATAAATGTGATTCCTTCCTATGCTATGGAGGGACTACAATTACTGATTTTGTGAGAAAAGCTAATATAGGTTCCGTAAAATTTAAGTTTTAAAGGGGTGGAGCTATGAGAAAAGTGATTTTTACTTTAGTTGTTTTAATCTTTTTAGGTGTTAATTTGTGCTTTGCTCAGAGCAAGGAAGGAAAGCTTTACCTTGTAAGTGTAGGGGTTGGGGACCCAGACAATATTACCCTTAAGGCTTATAAAATTATAAAAGAAGCTGATGTCATTTTTTGCAGTAAATGGACTTGTGAAAGAGTAAAAGAACTTATCAATGGTAAGGAAATTCACGATGCAGGGTTTGGAGTTGGCTGGGCTTATTACAAAGTAAAAGACGAAAGATTTAACTTAGAAGAAAAACAAAAGGAATTTGAAAAGATAAACAAGATTATAAGGAATGCTGTAAAAGAGGGTAAAACTGTTGCTATATTAGATGATGGAGATCCAACAATTTTTGGACCTCACATTTGGTATATGGATGCTTTTAAGGATTTAAATCCGAAGATTATTCCTGGAGTGAGTGCCTTTAATGCGGGGAATGCAGCTATAAAGAGTTCTGTTGTTGGTGGCTGGAGTAAAAATAAAACGAGAAGTATAACTCTTGCAAGTGGTTTTTCAGATCTTGAAAAGCTTGCTCAAACAGGTACAAATCTCGTTCTATTTACTATGAGAATAAAAGACATAAAGGAGGTTCTGAAAAAACTTGAAAAATATTACTCTCCCCAAACTCAAGTTATTTTTGTTATTTATGCAGGCTATAGTGATAAAGAGAGAGTGATAGCTGGAACTTTTGAGGACATATACGAAAAAATTAAAGATGTTAAACTTCCTTTTGAGTATATAGTTTACATAGGGGACTTTGGTGTTGGAAAGTAGGGCTTTTTCTGTTATTCTCAGGAGGGAAGTTGGGCTTATTCCGTCTATTATGCTTGTAGTGGGGAATACTGTAGGAACGGGAATTTTTACTACTTCTGGTTTTATTATGAAGGAATTGAGAGACCCAGGTGCATTATTACTGGTTTGGATTTTAGGTGGTATGGTTGCTTTTTTTGGAGCTCTTAGTTATTCTGAACTTGGTAAGATTTTTCCTAAGGCAGGAGGTGAGTATGTCTTTTTAAAAGAAAGTTTTGGTGAACCATTTGGATTTCTTGCTGGATGGATTTCACTTATAGTCGGATTTTCAGCTCCCATTGCTGCAACTTCTATTGCCTTTTCAAAATACTTTTTAGAGCTTTTTAAACTCAAAGACTTTGAAATGTATTTTAATTTTTCCTTATCCAAAATTATAGCAATTTGCATTATTTTGATTCTCTCTTTTATTCACTTAAATAGAATAAAAGTAGGAGCTAATTTTCAGACAGGTATTACTCTTTTTAAGATTTTTTTTATTTTAGCCCTAATAAGTTTTGGTTTTTTGCTGAGTAGAGAAGAATTTAACTCTTTTGGATTCAAAGAATTAATTCCAAAAAAGGAGGCAGTTTTTAATTTAAGTTTTCCTATTTCTTTTATTTATGTTATGTATGCTTATAGTGGCTGGAATGCCTCAACTTACATTGGAGAGGAGATAAAAAATCCCGAAAGAAATCTTCCCCTTTCTCTTATTTTGGGAACGCTAATAGTCATATTATTATACCTTGGGCTAAATCTTCTTTACATAAGAACTTTATCTATTGATGAAATGTCGGGTGTTTTAGAAATAGGTGCTAAGACTGTTGAAAAGATTTTTGGGAAGAAACTTTGCTTTGTCTTTACAGCTGGAATAACTTTAGGACTTCTTTCAGTTTTAAGTGCTATGATTATGGCAGGTCCTCGGGTTTATTATGCTATGGCAAGGGATGGAGTGTTTTTTAAAAGTTTTTCAAGAATTAATCCCAACACCAGAACACCTGTTTTTTCAATTTTATTTCAGGCATTAATTGCAATTTTTATGGTTTTAACTTCTACTTTTGAAGCTTTACTGCTTTACATTGGTTTTACTCTATCTTTATGCGCAAGTCTAACAGTAGCAGGTCTTTTTAAATTAAAGAAAAAGCTTGACTTCTGTGCCCTTATCTTTATCCTTATAAATTTCTGGATAATATTTTTTACTGTGTTTACTAAACCTTTAACCCTTTTAGCAGGAGCTTTAACCATTTTGGCAGGATTGTTCCTATATTTTTTGAAATTTAAATCTTATAAAAACTTATAAAGGAGGGAGTACCATGATTAAGACTTATCTAAAACGCAGTTTCCTTGGGCTAATAATGTTTCTTTTTTTAGTAAGTTATGGTTTTGCCCATATGCTCTGGATAGAAAGGAATGATGGAAAATTTGAGGTTTTTTGGGGACATGTTGGGAAAGTTGAGCCTATTCCTAAATTTGAAAAAGAGATAAAAGCTTTTGATAAAAAAGGAAAATCTTTAAAGCTAAAGGAAGAAGCTAAAGAGGGAAAATTAATCTTAGATATTGAGAAAAAACCTTCCTTGATTGTCATTTCTATGAAAGGAGTTTACATAGTTACCACACCAGAGGGGAAAAAGAGGATGGATAAAATTGAGGCTCAAAAGCAGGGATTACAGGTTGTAGATAGTGCCTGCGTTTTTCAGGCTACTAAGGGCATTTTTGAGGACTCCTCAATTTTGAGGAAACCTTTAGGCTTAAAGCTTGAACCAATTTTTGTTGAAACCCCCTACAAAGGTAAAAACAAAGTTAGAGTAAAAGTTTTATATGAACATAAACCTGCAGAAGGGGTAATTATTTTTAATGCCTTTCACAAAGAGCTTGCAAAAACTGATTCCAAAGGTATGGTTGAATTAAACTTAGAAGACCTTAAGATAAAGGAAGGATATTATGGTTTTGTAGCTTTTTATAAGGTAAAGGTTAACGATCCTAAGGCTGATTATTATTGGTTTATGACTTCTTTAACCTGGCAGAAATAAATTAAAGGTTTGAAATAAATTAAGGGTTTTATGAAAAAAATTATCTTTATTTTTGTATTGTTTTGGATATTGAGTTTTCAGAACCTTTTTGCACATGAGGTTAATTATCAGGTAAAAGAGGGGAAAGGGGTTTGTGTTAGTTTCTTTTTTGCTGGTGGTGAGCCTATGAATTACGCAGAAATTGAAGTTTATGCACCAGGAGAAAATATAGTTTTTCAAAAGGCAAGGACTGATAAAAATGGAATTTTTTGCTTTATGCCAGATAGAGATGGAATTTGGCAGGTTTTTGCAAAGGGTGAGACAGAACACGGATTGCACGGAGCTAAAGTAGAAATAAAACTAAACCGAAAGCTAAGTATTGAGGAATTTAAGAAGCCTCTTGTTGCAAGGTATACAAAAATTTTTATAGCCCTTGGAATTGCAGGTTGGATTATTGGAATTGTAGGACTTTACCAGATGTTAAAAGGTTATAAAGTTTTTAACCGGTAGTTTTTAAAACAATATTTAAATTTTTAGAACTTTTCTTTGCTAAAAACTTGGCTGATTGGCTTTTTGGAAGATATTTTTGTTCACATTACCATTCAAAACTTTGCACAACAATTATTTTTTCCTTTTTAGCAAGGTCAATAGCTTCCTTAGTTGCAAAATGAGTGACAATAAGTTTAACTATCTCAACCTCTCCAAAAGTCTCTTTTAATGCCTTTTCCTTTTTCTTAAGCTGCTTGAGAGTTTTTTCAAAATCCTTCTTTTTCTCCTCAAATCTAATCTTTGACTCACCTATAATATAAACTTCCTTACCGTTAAGTTTACCCTTGGCAAAAAAGTTAATTTCTTCACCTTTAATGCGAGTTCTAATAAATCTTTCAATTATTTCAATTCCATATTTTTCTTTTAAAAAAGAAGGAAGACGTCTATAAGCTTCGTTTTCAAAAGCATAGCTGAGACTTGTAGTAAAGCCTCCAAAATCTTTGCGAAGTTTATCAAGATCATCTCTCGTTTTTCTATGCTCTTCAACAAGTTTTCTAAGTTCCTCTTCAGTTCTTTTCTGAGCTTCAGCAAGGGCATTAAGTCTCTCCTCAGTTTTTCTTTGAGCTTCAGCAAGAGCCTCAACTCTCTCTTCTGTTCTTTTCTGTGCCTCAGCCAAAACCATCAGGGTATTTGAAATTTTTTCTACAATATTTTTAAGCTCAAGAAAATCTTCTCTCCTCACAGTCTCCCCGATAACTTGATCAATTTTCTCAAGAATTTTAAAGAAAATTTCCCTCAAGTGAGGTTCAAGATTTTGTAATTCACGATAAAGATCAACTATTAAAACCCCCATATCTTTTCCCTTTTTAAAAATTTAAAAATTTTAAAAAAATTTAGGACATGTTTTTTAATTTGTCAACTTTAGTAAAATTTAAACTTCTTCAAATTGCTTTAATTATCTTTTACAGCTCGCTTGTGAAAGGGGGTTGATCAAGCTTTGAATATAGATGTAGCTATTTTTTGTAAAAATAAGATTTCTACAAAGACTTTAATGGAGATTGAAAAGGAGCTTGAAAAACTTCCTATTTTATAAGAAATGTTGAGGTTGTTGACCTTGCAAGAGTAGAAGGGATTAATATAGAAAAGTTCCAAAGAACTTTTGAATGCTTCGAAAAGACATATAAAAAATTTGAATCTAAAATATTTCCAAAAGCTTAAGAAAGAAAAGTATTTAGACAATCGCTTTCTTTAAAGACCTCAGCAGTAAATAAATAGATTTTGGCATCAGGATCTTTGTAACAATCAGGAGGAAGCCCTGCTTTAAGACAAACATGTTCTAAGAAGGTTTTCTTATCCCAGTTATACTCCACAGGAACTTGTGGAAGTAAAACCCCTCTATGAATCCCTTTTACCAAGTAAACCCCATGTTTTCCAACTTCTACTTCTTCAATTGTTCCAGGTTTTAAAGGAGAAAGAACGGAGATTTCAATTTCTATTAGAGGCAATTCTTCAGCTTTAAGAGGTGGAAATCTTGGATCCTCAAAGGCAGAAGATAAAGCCATTTTTTGAATGCCTTCATAAAGAGGATAAATAGGCTCAAGAACTCCTATACATCCTCTCAAATGTCCCTCTTTTAAAAGAGTTACAAAAACCCCTCTTTTTTCCCAGAGATTCTTATATTCCTTAGGTGGGAAAATTTTTTCTTCTTTCTTTGTAAAGTAATTTTCTAAAGTTTTTCTTGCCAGTTTAAGGCAAAAAATTTTTTCTTCTTCCTGAAGCATCTTAAGAACTAAAATTTACTTAGTATGTAAGTTTCATTTATAATCCCGGATTTCATCTCTCCGTCAGGGAAAATGAAAGTAGGAGTTGCTCTAACCTTTAAATCGTTAATTAAGTAATCAATATTTTTATCTATTTTTTTCTTTCCAATTTCACATTGATTGAAGCTTTTATAACCTTCCATTAGCTCCTTAAATCCTTTTTTATCACAAATAAGGGATATAGCTTTAGCTTTAGCATCTGGATGAAGCATTTCAAGAGGTAAGAGAATAACCTTTACAGTGATTTTTCCCTCTTTTACCAATCTATCAAGGATGGCTTCTGCTTTTTTACAATAAGGGCAGTCTGGATCTGTAATTAAATAGACAACATTATTAGATTTTCCGTAAACTATATCAGTCATCTTGTCGAGCTTAGATAAATCGCTTTTAGAAAGCACTTTTTTATTTATACTCTCAAGTTTTTCCTGAGTTAAATTTTTAAGATTTTGAAGATCAATAATGCTTCCACTAAATATATATTTTCCTGAAGAATCTATATAAAAAATTCCTTTTTGAATGTCAGAGAGTTTTACAATAACCTCGCAGATACCATCAATGGGGGTTTTTCCAACACTTTCGATCTCAATTCCTTTTTGGACAGATTCTAACCTTTTCTTTACATCTTCTTTGCTTGGACAATTGTTTGAAGAACTTTTTACGCTATTACAGGATATAAAAAAAACGAAACCCAAAAATAATACAAAAACACTTTTTAAATTTAAGAATTTTAAATTTTTCACGACAGCCTCCTTTTTAAAAAAGATTTAAAATTCCTTAATAATAAAGTGTTCCAAAGGATACCTTCCAGCCCTTTCGCTCTTATCATCAGGATATCCTATGGAGATAAGAGCGCACATTTCATATTTATCCTTTGGCAAGCCTAATACTTCTTTTACTTTATCCTCATTTTTTAAAATTTCTCCAATCCAGCAAGTTCCAAGTCCGAGGGCATAAGCAGAAAGAAGCATATTTTGAATACAAGCTCCGGCTGATTGATGATCCTTTATTTGATGATATATGGCATTTTTGTCAAGGAAAACTCCCACTAATACAGGAGCATTTTTCACAAGTGCTTTATATTTAGTAAGTTCAGCAATTTTTTCTTTTATTTCTTCTGACCAGATGATAACAAATCTCCAAGGTTGATTGTTCATTCCTGAGGGAGCCCAAATACCAGCTTCTATAATTTTAAGTATTTTTTCTCTTTCGGGAATCTTGTCTAAATATTTTCTTATACTTCTTCTCTCAAATACAGCCTTAAAGACTGCTTCTTGAAATTGTGTTTCTTTCATAATCTTTGCTTTCAAACTTTTTAAAAATTTTTAATTCTTCAAGAACTGCAATCCTTATTTCTTTTAAAAGTTTTTTGTCATCTAAATAAGTCAATTTGGTCTTTTCTCCTTTTAAAATTTTTATCATATTTGTTACCAAAAGTCCAATGTTTATAGCATCCATAAGAGCTTTATCGTCCCAGATAGCTTCTTTTCCTTTATAAGAGTAGGCTATTCCCCAGGGAGGAATTATAGCTCCCATAGAGGTAAGAGCAGTAATTAAATATCCGCAGGTCCAAGGACCGCCAGCATCAGCTCCCACAGCAATTGCTCCCACAACTTTTCCTTCCATATAACTTGGCTCTCCATAGCTTACCATATTTTCAAGACATGTCATTCTATCTATCAAAATTTTTAAAGGACCTGAGGGAGCAAACCAGTAAATAGGAGTAGAAAAAATCAATCCCTCAGCGTCATTTATTTTTTCTAAGATTACCTTTCCATAATCGTCAAAAATACAAGGAAATTTACAGGTAGGTTCAGAATCTAATATACAACCTATACAGGGTTTTATCTCTTCATCATAAACACTGACAAGTTCAGTTTTTGCTCCTTCTTTTTCTGCAGCTTTTAAAGCAGAAAAAAGAAGCTGGGCTGATCCTCCATCTTTATGAGGAGAACCTAAAATTCCCAGCACTTTCATTATTTCAAAACCTCCTTCCAGAATTTTGGTAATCCAAAAGAACACTTATGGACTTCATGGGTATAGTAATAAGTATTAGGGATTTCTTTCCATTTTGGAATTTCCGGATTAGGATAAGGGCATCTCATCAAATATGCATTATCCCCTCCAAAGGAAGGGACATTGGTTCTATAACAATAAATTTCTTTTTCAGGATAAACCATTTTAAAAATTTTATAGGTTTCAACAAGAATGTTTTTCATAGTAAAAGGAGTTCCGCACTGCTGAACGATAATTCCTTTGGGACAAATTTGAAGAAGCATTTGATGAAAATCTATACCAAAAAGAGCGTGGGAAAGCTCTTGGGTAACTCCAGTTTCAGTAACATCAGGATCTGTTGAATCTATAATTACCATATCAAAAACTTCTCCTGCTTCTTTATATTTTTTAACCATCTCATAAGCATCTGCTACAATAAGCTTTAATCTGGGATCCTTTGGATTTTCAGGAAGAAGTTCAGGAAAATATTCCTCCACTATTTTAGGTATTCTGGGGTCTATATCCACAATTATAACCTCCTCAATCTCGGGATACTTAAGAAGCTCACGGGCAGCTCCGTAATCTCCTCCTCCGCAAATCAAGACCCTTTTTATTGAATTTTCAGGAGAAGCTTGCACAGGAATATGAACAAGGGCTTCATGATAAATGAATTCATCTCTTGAAGTAAATTGTAAATTATTGTTTATAAAAAGCATTCTTCCCCAGAACTTATTTTCTAAAATATATATATTTTGCAATCCAGATTCTCCATAAATAATTCTTCCTATATAAGCAAACATGTAATCTGTATTAACAAATTCAGCAAAAAGAACTCTAACCCCTTTGTCTTCAGTAAATAGTGCATTAGCCATTATTTCTTTGACCATAAAGAACGCCCCAACTATGAAATTCTTTGAAAGACTAAAAAAATTTTAATCATTTTGAGGTATTTTGTCAACAAATAAGATAAAAACTAAAGACCAGTGCTTCTCAATTTTTCAATTAAGTTTTTTTGTTCTAAGGTTAGTTTATCGGGAATTTTTGGTTGAAGAATTACATACAAATCTCCTTGTTTTCCTCCCTCTAAAGGCAATCCCAATCCTTTAAGTCTAAGTTTTGCACCGGGTTTAATTAAAGGAGGAACTTTAGCTTTTACCTTTTTTCCTTCAGGTGTTGTTACTTCAATCTCATCTCCTAAAAGGAAACTCGTGAGAGGAATTTCCTTTTCAATTAAAATGTTTCCATTTTCAACCTTATATTCAGAATCTGGAACAATTCTTACTTTAAAAAGATATTCCTTGGTTTTTCTTCCTTCTTTTCTTTTTATTCTTAAAATCTGCCCATCTTTTACTCCTTTAGGTATTTTTATTTTTATAGTTTCATAAGTTCCAGGAAGAACGACTTCTTTTTCACCCTGTTTCATAATTTCTTCCAGGGTGAGGGGTAAATCTATTTGTATAGTTTCATAAACTTCTCCAAAGGGTGAAAATTCTTCTTCAAAGTAGGTTCCAAAAAGGTTGCTAAATAAATCTCCTAAATCAAAGATAAATGTTCTTCCGCCTCTTCTGTTTCTCTTGAAAAATCCTCCAAGATCAATTCCCAGGTCTCTAAAAACACTTTCAAAGTCAAATCCTCTAAAAATATCCTCAGTAGTATATCTTTTCTCAAACTCTGCAGAACCATACATATCGTATAATCTTCTTTTTTCAGGATCAGAAAGGACTGCGTAAGCTTCATTTATTTCCTTAAATTTTTCTTCAGCCTCTTTGTTTCCACGGTTTCTATCTGGATGATATTTCATAGCAAGACGACGATACGCCCTTTTTATTTCCTCTTGGGTAGCATTTCTCGGAACTCCAAGAATTTCATAATAATCCTTAGGCATAGATTTACACCCCCAAAATCTGTTTGTATTTTAAAAATAATTTCTAAAAAAATAAAAATCAAGATTATTCAAAACTGATGTGTGCGATTTTGAAAATTGATATAAAATTAAATGTTAGAAATGTGTCATCAAGATTTTCTTTTCTGTATTTTTTATTATTTAGGATTTTTGAGTGTATTTGGAGCTATTGGTGCAGATATATTTATTATCTGGAATAGCTTTAAAAGTAAGAAAAATAGAAAAGGAAATGATTAAATGGAAAAGATAGATATTAAAAAAGGGTCTCAGTTCTAAGGAAGCGGAAGAAAAGCTCAAAATATACGGTTTCAATGAAATTCCTGAAAAAGAAGAACCTTTATGGCACAGAATTTTTCGTAGATTTTGGGGACCTATTCCTTGGATGATCGAAATTGCTGCAATTTTATCAGTTCTGGTTAGAAAATGGGAAGACTTTATCATTATTACTATATTACTTTTTGTAAATGCCTTGGTTGATTTTTGGCAGGAAAATAAAGCCCTTTCAGCTTTAAAAGTTCTGAAACAAAAATTAGCTAAAAAAGCTTTGGTGTTAAGAGATGGTGTTTGGCAAGAAATTGAAGCTAAATATCTTGTTCCTGGAGATATTATAAAAATTAAAATAGGAGATATAGTTCCTGCCGATGTAAAGCTTTTAGAAGGCGATTTTATCTTAGTAGATCAATCAGCTCTTACAGGTGAATCTTTACCAGTAAGTAAAAGTAAAGAAGATGTAGTTTACTCTAATTCTATTGTAAAACAAGGAGAAATGATAGCTTTAGTTACTGCTACAGGATTAGATACTTATTTTGGAAAAACAGTAAAATTAGTTACCAAAGCTGAAAAAGAAGAAAGATCTCATTTTAAAGAGATGATTATAAAAGTGGGAAATTTATTAATTGCTATGGCTTTTGTTCTAATATTTTTAATGATTTTGGTAGAACTTAAAAGAGGAACTAATTGGATCGAATTAATCAGATTCTCCTTAGTTTTATTGGTAGCTTCTATCCCGGTTGCTTTGCCAGCTGTGCTTACAGTAACTATGGCTATAGGAGCTCTTTATCTTGCTAAAAAGCAGGTTATTGTGAGTAGATTAGCCTCTATTGAAGAACTTGCTGGTGTTGACATTTTGTGTTGTGATAAAACCGGAACATTAACAAAAAATCAGATGACTGTAGCAGAACCTTTTACTGTTAAAAATTTTAATCCCGAAGATTTAATGTTTTTTGCAGCCCTTGCCTCCAAAGAAGAAAATAGAGATCCCATAGAGATACCTATTTTTCAATGGCTAAAAAATCACAATTTGTATAATAAAATTAAAAATTGTAAACAAAAGAAATTTATTCCTTTTGATCCTGTCAGAAAAAGAACAGAAGCTCTTATTCAGTGTGGAGAGGAGGCTGACAACAGTTGATAATTTGTTGATAAAACTGCACAGTTATATTATAATTGTTATCAATGTTATTAACTGCACAAAAAGTAAAAGAGCTTTACGGCATTCACAGGAATACTCTCCTGAACTGGGAAAAAAGAGGACTTCTTAAGTCTATAAAAACACCTGGAGGCAAGAGAAGATACAAAAAGGAAGACATAGAGAAATTACTCGGTATACTTGAAGAAAACCCCAGGCCCAGAGTAGTTCTTTATGCTCGAGTTTCTACGAAAAAGCAGAAAGATTACCTCACTAACCAGATAAGGAGACTTGAAAACTTTGCAAAGTCTAAAGGATGGAACTACGAAGTTATTTCAGAAATAGCAAGCGGAGTAAACGAGAACAGAAGACAGCTCAGAAAGCTTCTTAACATGGTAAAAAGGGGAGAGGTGGAAAAAGTAGTGATTGAATACCCTGATAGACTTGCAAGATTTGGGTATGAGTATCTTAAGTTTTTCTTCGAAAGCTTTGGAGTGGAGTTGATAGTTTTGAATGGTGAGGAAAACGAAGAGGATAGAACTAAAGAACTTGCAGAAGATTTAATAGCAATAGTTACCTCTTTTGCGGCAAGAGTTTACGGTTCACTTGGAGGGAAAAAGCGAAATGATAACGCTATCCTCCCGACTGGGATTTAGAAAGACAAAAGAAGAGGAAGAAGTATCAGAGTTGATGCGAAATTTTTCGTCCTGTATGAGATATGCATACAACAGACTTCTTGAAGGATGGGAAAGAAAAGAACTGAAAAAACATCTGCAATTCATATTTCCCCTCAATTCAAGGTACTGTGACGATGCAATAATGAAAGCTAATGAGTCTTTAAAGAGCTGTAAAGAAAGAGGACAAAATCCAAAGAAGCTTGTATTTGGAGGAAGGAGTCTATTTGAAAAGCTCCACAAAAGGCATTTAACAGGGAAAAGGTTAGAAGAGTTAAAGAGAAAGTGGAAAGAGAAAAGACAGGGGGCAGCATATTCAAGAGGGGATAAAACAAAAAAAGGAAACTTAAACATGAGATTTGTTTTTATAGAGGGAGAGCTATGCTTAAGGATTAATACGGGTAAAGGAAACTACGTATATGCAAAGGTTTACAGAAATGTTCAGAAAGGAAGAGCAGATAGAGACAAGTGGGTTAGTTTTATTGAGAGACTTCTTGTAGGAGAAGCTACAGGAAATTACATTCCTTACTCAGTTGAGCTTAAAAAGAAGAATGGGAAGATTTATGCGTTTGTAAGTTTTGAGGAGAAATTACCAGAAATAGAAATAACGAAAGAGAGTGGAGTTATAGGAATAGACGTAAATGCAAGCCCCTTTCACCTGGCTTATGCAGAAGTAGGTAAGGATGGAAACCTCAAAAGCTATGGAAAGATAAGTTTAGATTGTCTTATAGATAAGAGCAAAGGGGAGAGGGAAATACTTTCCTGGAAAGTAGCTCACAGTATCGTCAACTTAGCCAGAGAAAAGCAAAAAGCAATTGTAATAGAAAATCTCAGAAAAATACCTAAAGGAAGCAGGGGAGACGGAAGAAGGAAACTGAGAAAGAGGTTACAGCAGTTTATCTACAGGGGAATACTTGAGAAGATAGAAGTTCTAGCAAAAAGAAGTGGAATAGAGGTTATCAAAGTAGATCCTGCATTTACTTCAGTAATAGGGGAACTTAAGTATGCTCCACAATACGGCATTGATAAGGACGTGGCAGGAGCATTCGTAATAGGTAGAAGAGGAATGGGATTTAGAGAAGAGATACCTGAAAACTATTTAAAACTTTTAAATAGGAAAGACTTTTTGATGTATTGCTTATACAGGTTGGAAGAGAGAAAAGAAGAATTAAAGGAAAAATTAAGAAAAGAAACCAACAAGTGGAAGCAAAATCCAATAAAAGAAGAGCTTAAGAAAATAAACTTTGATATAAAGATCATAAGGAAAGAAATTGAAAGATTAAAAAGCCCTGAGAGTGATCCGGCTACCCGACATCAGGCCTCTGGAGGGAACAAGCCTGTGAGGGGTTCCGTTGAGGGACAAAAAAGCTGGAGAGTTCTCAGGGCAGTCCTCACCTTCCCTTTCCTTGGGAAGTCTTTTGCAAGAGACTTCTCTCCCCTAAGGCCAGTGCTTATTGAGGGGAAGTGGGAGAGGGTGGTGAAGAGACGAGTTCCTGTACCTGGTGCAGGGACGGCTGCACAGCTCACTAATGTGCAGTTTGGATAACCAGGAATGGGTTGTTGTAAAGGGCGCTCCTCAAGTTATTTTAAAATTATGCGAGGAAGAAAATCATAACGAGGAAATTTTTAAAAAAATAGAAGAATTTGCAGAGAATGGTTTTAGAACACTCGGGGTTGCTTATAAGAAACCTGAAGAAAAAGCCTTCAAATTTATAGGACTTATTCCTCTTTTTAATCCTCCAAGAGAAGATTCTAAAAAAGCTATAGAAATGGCTCAAAGCTATAATGTAGAAATAAAAATGTTAACAGGAGATAACCTTGCTATTGCTAAATATATTTCTCGGATTTTAGGATAGGTGAAAAAATATATAATGCGAAGGAGCTTAAAGGAGAAACCTATCAGGAATATGCTATCCTTGCCGAAGTTATTAGTAAAAGTTTTCTTAAAATTGAAAAAGGTCTCTCTGAAGAAGAAGCTGAGAAAAAAGCAAAAGAGATTGCAAAATTAGTTGAAAAAGAATTAGAACATAGGAAATTGCCTATGGGAATTGTTAAACAACATGAATCGGAAATTATAAAAATTATAGAGGAAGCAAATGGATTTGCAGAGGTTTTTCCAGAGGATAAATATTTTATTGTAGAAAAGTTGCAGAAATCAAAACATATAGTTGGAATGACAGGAGATGGAGTAAATGATGCTCCAGCTTTGAGAAAAGCAGATGTAGGGATAGCAGTTTCAAATGCTACAGATGCAGCAAGAGCTGCAGCCTCACTTATACTTCTTTCTCCAGGATTGATGGTTATTATTAAAGCCATTAAAATAGCCCGACAAATATTTGGTAGAATGGAAAGTTATACCATTTATAGAATAGCTGAAACTATTAGAATAGCAATTTTTATGGTTTTATCTATTATAATTTTCAAATTTTATCCTGTTACATCCATCATGATTATAATCTTAGCTCTCCTTAATGATCTACCTATTCTTACCATTGCTTATGATAATGTAAGTATTTCTAAAAAACCTGTCCGTTGGGATTTATACGAAATAAGTATTATGGCTTTCTGGCTTGGCATAGCTGGAGTTATTTCATCTTTCATTTTATTTATATTAATTAAAAGAATATTGGAATTTGCCTACGGATTTAATACAAAGTATCATATTTACTAAACTGGTAGTTGCAGGTCATGTAACTATTTATAATACACGTATAAAAGACTGGTTTTGGAAAAAACCTTGGCCTTCTTCTATTCTTTGGATAGCAACTTTTAGTACCAGAGTTATAGGAACTATTATAGCAGTTTATGGTTTTGATTTAATTACCCCTATAGGTTGGAAATGGGCTTTATTTGTATGGGGTTATACTATGCCCTGGTTTATTTTTAATGATATGGTCAAAATAGGAATTTTAAAAATGTATAGGAGTAAAAAATTTTTGTTTTCTCCTGAACATTTTACCTGGCTTAGAAAGGAGCTAACCAAAGCTTAATTACTCAGTAGGAGGAAGTCTTCTTTTTGAGGTAGGATAGGGTAAAATTTCCTGCAAAGCTTTTAGTGTTTCTTCTGAAACAGTAATCTGTTTAAAAACCTCTATTTTAGCCTCTTTAATAGCTGTTCTCCAGAACTCATCTCTTTCAAAATCTCTGCTTTCATAATCATATTCGTAATATACTTCCTTAATCCCTGCTGAAGCAAGAAGTTTCAAACATACATAACAGGGGGCAAGAGTGCAGTATATACTTGCTCCTTCTACAGAAATGCCAAATTTAGCAGCCTGAGCAATAGCATTTGCTTCTGCATGGGTAGATCTGCAAAAGTTATATTTGTCTATGTCAGGAATACCCTTTTCTCTTCTAAAACAATATCCCCTTCCTTTATCAGTGCAGTGCCAGGCTCCTGGCATGGGACCATTGTAACCCGTGGCAAGAATTCTCTTGTCTTTTACAATTACAGCTCCTGTAGGACGGGAATTACAACCAGATCGTAAAGCTACTATTTTAGCAATAAGCATAAAGTATTCGTGCCAATCAGGTCTGTGTATTTTATCCCCCATTTTGTCTCTTATAAAAGGGAAATTTTTTACATATTTCCCTTACTTTTTCTCTTATATTTCTTCTTAATTTTTCGTTATCAGGATTTTTAAGAATTTCGCACATGTAACGAGCTACTTCCTCAACTTCAGGCTCTTTAAGACCTCTTGTTGTAATAGCAGGGGTTCCAATTCTTATACCACTTGTAATTTTTGGTGGGCGAGTGTCAAAGGGAATGGCATTTTTATTTACTGTTATTCCTGCTTCTTCTAAAAGTCTTTCTGCCTCAGCTCCAGTAAGCCCTTTTGTAGAAACATCTATTAAAACTAAGTGAGTATCCGTTCCTCCGGAAACAACTCTAAAACCCTCTTCCTTAAAAACATTAGCAATTACCTTGGCATTTTTTACTACCTGTTGTTGATAAGCTTTAAATTCAGGCTGTAAGGCCTCTTTGAAACATACAGCTTTTGCAGCAATAATATTCATATGGGGACCACCCTGGATTCCTGGAAAAACGGTTTTATCAATTAACCTTGCATATACCTCTTTACAAAGAATAAACCCTCCTCTTGGTCCTCTTAAAGTTTTATGGGTAGTAGAGGTTACGAAATCAGCAAAAGGTATAGGAGAAGGATGAATACCTGCAGCAATAAGACCTGCAATATGAGCCATATCAACCATAAAATAAGCTCCCACCTCTTGAGCTATCTTAGAAAAGGCTTCAAAATCTATTATTCTTGGATAGGCACTTGCACCAGCTATAATGAGTTTAGGTTTGTATTCCAAAGCAAGCCTTCTTACCTCTTCATAATCAATGGTTTCTGTTTCTCTTGATACACCGTAATGCACTATTTTATAAAATTTCCCTGAAAAATTTACTCCTGCTCCATGGGAAAGGTGTCCACCATGGGCAAGATTCATAGAAAGAATAGTATCTCCTGGATTTAAGATGGCAAAATAAACTGCCATGTTTGCTTGAGTTCCTGAATGGGGTTGGACATTGGCATGTTCTGCCCCAAAAAGAAGCTTAACTCTTTCAATAGCAAGTTTTTCTACTTCATCTACATTTTCACAGCCTCCATAATAACGAGAAAAGGGATATCCCTCTGCATATTTGTTCATCAAACAAGAGCCCTCAGCCTCCATTATTGCAACATCTGCAAGATTTTCAGAAGCTATCATTTCAAGCTGATACTCCTGTCTATCAATTTCTTTTTGAATTAAACTCCATATTTCTGGATCAACTTCTTTCAAGAGAGACATTTATTATTCCCCCTAAATTTTAAATTTAATTTCAATTTTATCAGAAAATTAAAAAATTTCCTCAACTTTAAAAACTCCTTCTTTTTGAGCCTTATTAAATCTTTCCAAATTTTTCCAAATTATAAAACTTAAACCTGATAAAACAGAAAAAATACCCTCTATAAGAACTAAAAAAGTAGAAAAATCTAAAGCTAAAATAAGAGAAAAGCCTATTAAAAGAAATACGAGAGAAAGATAGAAAAGGTTTTTAAAAATATTTTCAAATTTAACAGGGTCTTTAAGAACAAAGGGTATGGTTAATAATTCTCTTATTACTTCAAATGTTCTTTTAAGTCCATAATGGGTTTTTCCATAAAGTCTTGGTCTATCAATTACAGGAATTTCGCAAACCTCTTCATTTTTCACTCCAAAAAGAGCAGGTATAAAGCGATGAAAACCGTGAGGGATTTGAAATTTTTTAGGTATAAAAGAAATGTAAGCCTTTAGCGAACAGCCATTGTCTCTAACCTTAAGACCTGTTATTAAACTAATGAGCCAATTAGCTATTCGGGAGGGCAAGATCCTTGTTAGAAAAGGTTCCTTTCTTTTAATTCTATAACCCGTAACTACCTTATATCCTTCTTCTAATTTTTTAACAAGATCTTTAATATACTTGGGGTCATTTTGTCCATCTCCATCCATAGTTACAATAATATCCCCTGTAGCATAATGAAAACCTGCTGAAAGTCCAGCAGCCTGCCCTCTATTTTTATCCATATTAAGAATTCTTAAGAAAGGATCAGTTTTTTTAATACTTTTGAGAACCTCTAAAGTATTATCACTACTTCCGTCATTTATAAATAGAATTTCGTATGTATAACCCTGATTTGATAATTCTTCTAAAACTTCTTTTGCCTCTTTATATACTACAGGGATATTTTTTTCTTCATTGTGAACTGGGATTATCAAGGATATCTTCTTTAACATTTTTTAACTCTAATTATTTTAAACCCAAATTAAATTTTTGTATAGAACTTAACCCCCAATTTTAAATTATTTAAATTGCACAAAGCTCTTAACAAATTTTAAAAAAATGATATAATAGTTAAACCTCAATAATTAAAAAATTTAGAAATTTTGAACCCTTGACAATATAGGAAAAAGTAGTATATAAAGGGTTTGCATTTTTAAGAAAAGTTTTTAAAAATTTAAAAGAGGGATAATATGCCAACTATTAACCAATTAGTAAGATTAGGAAGAGGAAAAAAGATTAGGAAATCAAAAGCCCCTGCCTTGCAAGGTTGTCCTCAAAAGAGAGGAGTTTGTGTAAGGGTTTATACCGTAACTCCCAAGAAGCCTAACTCAGCTTTAAGAAAGGTTGCTAGAGTAAGGCTTACTAATGGAATAGAAATTACTGCTTATATACCTGGAATTGGCCATAATTTACAGGAACACTCAGTGGTTTTGGTAAGAGGAGGGCGTGTAAGGGATTTACCTGGTGTAAGATATAAGATTATAAGAGGAGCTCTTGATGCAGCAGGGGTGCAGAACAGAAGAAAATCCCGTTCCAAATATGGAACACCTAAACCTAAATAAAATTGTAAAAGGAGAGAGTTTTTATGCCGCGAAAAGGACCAGTACCTAAAAGAGAAATTCCACCAGATCCCAAGTTTGGAAGTGTTCTTGTAGCTAAGTTTATAAATAACCTTATGAAAGATGGAAAGAAGAATATAGCTCGTAAAATTTTTTATTCAGCTTTGGAGAAACTTAGAGAAAAATCAGGTGGAGAAGACCCTCTAAAGATTTTTGAAAAAGCTGTAGAAAATGTTAAGCCTTTACTTGAAACTCGGACTCGTAGAGTAGGAGGAGCAAATTATCAGGTTCCGGTTGAGGTAAGACCTGAGAGACAGATATCTTTAGCTATAAAATGGATTATTAATGCTGCAAGAGCTCGCCCTGAAAAGACAATGGTTGAAAGATTGGCAAATGAGTTGTGGGATGCATACAATGAAAGAGGAGCAGCTATAAAGAAAAGAGACGATACTCATAGAATGGCAGAATCAAATAGAGTTTTTGCTCACTATCGCTGGTAATTTATTCTTTTAGGAAAATATTAAATATTGGGGAAGAAAAAAGATAATAAATTTTTGTGCTTTTTAAGACTTAGGGATAGGGTGAGAGAATGACACCAGAAGAACTAAAAATTTTGAAAACAACAAGGAATATAGGATTTGTTGCACATATTGATGCTGGAAAAACTACAACCACTGAGAGAGTGCTTTACTATACTGGTAAAACATACAAAATTGGTGAAGTGCACGAAGGAACAGCAACCATGGACTTTTTGCCTCAGGAACAGGAAAGAGGAATTACCATTACTTCTGCTTGTACAACCACATTCTGGAGAGGACACAGAATAAATATTATTGATACTCCAGGACATGTAGATTTTACAATAGAGGTAGAAAGAAGTTTGAGAGTTCTTGATGGGGCAGTAGTGATCTTTTGTGCTGTAGGAGGGGTTGAACCTCAATCAGAAACTGTCTGGAGACAAGCTAACAAATATAAGGTTCCGAGAATAGCTTTTATTAACAAGATGGATAGAATTGGTGCAAATTTTGAAAAGGTTGTTGAACAGATTAAGCAAAGATTAGGAGCAAATCCTGTTCCTTTACAAATTCCGCTTGGACAGGAAAGCGATTTTGAAGGAGTTATCGATTTGATAGAAATGAAAGCCATATACTGGGACGAAGAATCCTTGGGTGTTAAATACTATTTTAAAGAAATTCCGTCAGACTTTAGAGATAAAGCTGAGGAATATAGAGAAAATCTTCTTTCCGCTTTGGCAGATATTAACGATGAGATAATGGAAAAGTATTTAGAAGGAAAGGAAATTAGTTCTGAGGAAATTAAAAAGGCAATAAGAGAGGCAACTATAGGTTTTAAAATAGTTCCTGTACTGTGTGGAGCTGCTTTTAAAAATAAAGGAATTCAGCCCTTACTTGATGCTATAGTAGATTACCTTCCTTCTCCTCTTGATATTCCACCTGTAAAAGGGGTTAATCCAGATACAGGAGAAATTGAAGAAAGACCTACTGATCCTGATGCTCCACTCTCAGCACTTGCCTTTAAAATTATGACTGATCCTTACATAGGGACTTTAACCTTTTTGAGAATTTATTCAGGAAGATTAGAAAGTGGAATGTCAGTTTATAATTCTACTAAAAGAAAAAAAGAAAGAATTGGAAGACTGGTAAGATTACATGCTAACCAAAGAGAAGAAATAACAGGAGCTTTTGCAGGAGACATAGTTGCTGCTATAGGATTGAGAGTAACCACTACAGGTGATACTTTGTGTGATGAGGCTCATCCGATTGAGCTTGAAAAACTTGAAGTTCCTGAACCAGTTATTTCAATAGCTGTAGAACCTAAAACAAAAGCAGATCAAGACAAACTTACCTTAGCTCTTCAAAAGATAGCTATAGAAGATCCATCCTTTAGGGTAACAGTAAATCATGAGACCGGGCAAACTCTTATTTGGGGAATGGGAGAATTGCATTTGGAAATTATTATTGACAGACTCATAAGGGAATTTAAGGTAGGTGTAAATGTAGGTAAACCAGAGGTAGCTTATAAAGAAAGTATTGCCACTTCTGCCGAAGCAGAAGGAAAGTATATTAGGCAAACAGGTGGTAGAGGACAGTATGGACATGTGAAGTTAATAGTTGAACCTAATCCAGGAAAGGGTTTTCAATTTGTTTCTGAGATAGTTGGAGGAGTTATTCCAAAAGAATTTATACCAGCTGTTGAAAAAGGTGTAAGAGAGGCTACCCAAGAGGGGGTTTTAGCTGGTTATCCAGTTATAGATGTTAAAGTGAGACTTGTTGACGGAAGTTATCATGAGGTTGACTCTTCTGATCTTGCCTTTGCTATTGCTGGTTCTTTAGCTTTTAAAGAAGCCTGTAAAAAGGCTTCTCCCTTTTTACTTGAACCCATTATGAAAGTTGAAATAGTTACTCCAGAAGAGTATTTAGGAGATGTTTTAGGTGATATTTCCTCTCGGAGAGGGAAAGTAGAAAGTATGGATTTAAAAGGTAATGCAAGGGTTATCATAGCTTATGTTCCGCTTGGAGAAATGTTTGGATATGCGACAACTTTAAGATCCTTAACCCAAGGAAGAGGAACATTTATTATGCAATTTTCCCACTATGAAAAAGTGCCAGCTAATTTAGCAGAACAGATTATAAAAAAAGCTAAAGGAATATAAAATAAAAATAATAGGAGGAAAGGGAGATGGCAAAGGCTAAATTTGAGAGGAAAAAGCCTCATGTGAATGTAGGTACTATAGGGCATATTGATCATGGGAAGACTACGCTGACGAGTGCGATAACGAGGGTATTATCAACGAAGGGGTTAGCGAATTGGGTTCCTTTTGAGGAGATAGACAAGGCACCTGAGGAGAAGGCAAGGGGTATAACGATACAGCTTGCGCATATTGAGTATGAGAGTGAGAAGAGGCATTATGCGCATATAGATTGTCCTGGACATGCGGACTACATTAAGAACATGATAACAGGGGCTGCGCAGATGGATGGTGCTATACTTGTTGTTGCGGCAACTGATGGACCTATGCCTCAGACGAGGGAGCATGTGCTTTTGGCAAGGCAGGTTAATGTGCCGGCGATAGTTGTATTTATGAATAAGATAGACATGGTGGATGATCCTGAGTTACTTGATCTTGTTGAGCTTGAGGTTAGGGAGTTATTGACGAAGTATGGATTTCCTGGAGATGAGGTGCCGGTTATTAGGGGTAGTGCATTGAAGGCGCTTGAGTGTGGGTGTGGGAAGGAGGAATGTCAGTGGTGCGGACCGATATGGCAGTTAGTTAAGGCTATGGATGAGTACATACCTGAGCCTGTGAGGGATATAGACAAGCCATTTTTGATGCCGATAGAGGATGTATTTAGTATAAGTGGTAGAGGGACTGTTGTAACTGGGAAGGTAGAGAGGGGAGTACTTAAGCCTGGGGATGAGGTTGAGGTAGTTGGGTTAAGGCCTACGATAAAGACGGTAGCGACAAGTATTGAGATGTTTAGGAAGATACTTGATGAGGCGTTACCTGGTGATAATATAGGGATACTTTTGAGGGGAGTGGGTAAGGATGATGTGGAGAGGGGTCAGGTTGTAGCGAAGCCTGGTAGTATAAAGCCGCATACTAAGTTTAAGGCTGAGGTATATGTGTTGAAGAAGGAGGAGGGTGGGAGGCATACACCGTTTTTTAGTGGGTATAGACCGCAGTTTTATTTTAGGACGACAGATGTTACGGGGGTAGTGAAGTTACCTGATGGGGTTGAGATGGTTATGCCTGGGGATAATGTTGAGTTAGAGGTTGAGTTAATAAAGCCTGTTGCATTGGAGGAGGGGTTGAGATTTGCGATAAGAGAGGGAGGGAGAACAGTTGGAGCTGGAGTTGTTACAAAAATAATAGAATAAGGGGTGTGAGGTTTTAAATATGATACCTGCACAGAGGATAAGAATAAAATTAAAAAGTTTTGATCATAGAATACTTGATAAGTCGGTAATGAGTATTGTAAATACAGCTAAAGAAACAGGAGCTAAAGTAATTGGACCTATTCCACTTCCCACAAAAATAAGCAGGTGGACTGTATTAAGATCTCCCCATATTGACAAAAACTCAAGAGAACAATTTGAAATTAGGGTCCACAAAAGACTTATTGAGATATTAGAACCTACTCAACAGACTATAGATGCTTTAATGCAATTAGAGTTACCTGCTGGAGTAGAGGTAGAAATAAAGGTATAAAAGGGAGTGATGAAGATGAAACTTGAGGGTTTAATTGGAAAAAAGTTAGGAATGACGAGAATATTTGACGAAGAAGGAAATGCTATTCCTGTTACGGTATTGCAGGTAGGTCCTTGTGCGGTGGTTCAAGTTAAAACGGTAGAAAAAGATGGATATAATGCAGTACAGTTAGGATTTGAACCTAAAAAACTTACAAAATGTACTATGCCCATGATAGGGCATTTTCTCAAAGCAGGTTTAGATACAGGGTTTTACATTTTAAGGGAGTTTAGAATAGAAGATCCTTCGGAATTTAAACCAGGACAATACATATCTCTCTCTGATTTAGCTATAGAAAAGGGTATAAAGGTTGATGTAACTGGCACTTCCAAGGGAAGAGGTTTTACTGGTTGTATTAAGAGATGGAATTTTTCGAGACAGCCTATGAGCCATGGTGCTAAACAGGTTCATCGCAAAAGGGGTTCAAGTGGTGCAAATACTTTTCCTGGAAGAGTTATAAAAGGGAAAAAAATGCCTGGACACTATGGGAATGAGACAGTTACAATTAAAAATTTAACAGTAGTTGATATAATTCCAGAAAAAAATTTACTTTTGGTTAAAGGTGCTGTTCCTGGATGGAATAATGGATATGTAATGGTTTATTTCAAAGAAAAGAGGAGTTAAAAAATGGAGGCTATAAAAGCAAAGCTAATTGATGCTTCAGCAAAAGTAATTGGTGAAATAGAGTTACCTTCAGATCTATATGGAGTTACTCCTAAGGTAGGGATTTTACATGAGGTCGTTAGATGGCAGATGGCAAGATGGAGAGCAGGAACAGCTTCAACTAAAACAAGAGGGGAAGTAAGAGGAGGGGGTAGAAAGCCCTGGCCTCAGAAACATACAGGAAGAGCAAGGCAAGGATCTATAAGAGCGCCTCAGTGGGTAGGAGGAGGAGTGGTTCATGGTCCTAAGCCAAGAAGTTATGAATTTAAGTTGAATAAAAAAGTAAGAAGACTTGGTTTGAAAATGGCTTTATCTTCAAGAGCTTTAGCAAACAGAATTTATGTAGCAGAAGAATTTCCTGTTAAAGATAAACCTAAGACTAAAGTTTTAAAAGGATTTTTAGAAAATTTAGGTATAAATGATGCATTGATAGTGGTTCCTGAAAGAAATCTTGTTTTAGAAAAGAGTGCAGACAACTTACCAAAAGTTAAAGTGCTTGCAGTTGAAGGATTAAATGTTTATGATATTTTAAATCACCAAAATTTAATTTTGGCAAAGGATGCTTTGGTAAAAATAGAGGAGCGTTTAAGGAGAGAAAAATGAAAGACCCGAGAACGATAATTTTGGCACCAATTATTACTGAAAAGTCTATGTATTTAAAAGAGAAGTATAATCAGGTTTGTTTTTGGGTGGATCCTTCTGCCAATAAAATTGAGATTAAAAAGGCAGTGGAAGATCTTTTTAAGGTTAAGGTGATAGATGTGCAGACAATTAGGGTAAAGGGAAAACCCAAGGGAGGTTTTAGAAATCCTGGAAGAACATCAATAAGAAAGAAGGCAATTGTAAGACTTGCAGAAGGACAAACTATAGAATTTTTTGAAACCTTATAAATAAGGGGTGAATAAAATGCCTATTAAAAAGTTTAAGCCTACCTCACCTGGCAGAAGATTTATGACCTGTTTAGTTGATCCGGAGCTTGCTAAAAAAGAACCTGAAAAGAGTTTGGTTGAGCCTTTAAAAAAGACAGGTGGTAGAAATAACTATGGAAGAATTACGGTAAGGTTTAGAGGAGGTGGGCACAAAAGACTTTATCGTATTATTGATTTTAAGAGAGACAAGGACAACATTCCAGCAAAGGTTATAGCATTGGAGTATGATCCCAATAGATCAGCAAACATTGCTTTACTTCAATATGCAGATGGGGAAAAAAGATATATTTTAGCTCCTCATGGTTTGAAGGTTGGCGATGTTGTTATGTCAGGAGAAAATGTAGAAATAAAAGTAGGGAATGCTTTACCTTTAAAGAATATTCCTGTAGGAACTATGGTTCACAATGTTGAGCTAAGACCTAAAAAGGGAGGGCAGATTGCTCGTGCTGCCGGTTCTTTTGCTCAGATACTTGGTAAGGAAGGAGATTATGTAATATTAAGACTTCCCTCTGGCGAAATAAGAATGATTCATGGAGATTGTAGAGCAACTATTGGGCAGGTGGGGAATTTAGAGTGGGAAAACATAACCATTGGTAAAGCGGGAAGATCAAGGTGGCTTGGTAGAAGACCGCATGTAAGAGGAGTGGCAATGAATCCGGTTGATCATCCCTTAGGTGGTGGAGAAGGTAGGTCTCACGGAGGGAGACATCCTTGTTCACCCTGGGGTTGGTTGTGTAAGGGTGTTAAAACTCGTAAAAAGAAACCTTCTGATAAGTTTATTATAAAGAGAAGAAAGTAATTTTGGGGGTGAATTTTAATGCCAAGATCAAAAAAGAAAGGTCCTTTTGTAGATGAACACCTTTTGAAAAAGGTTTTAAAAGCAAAGGAAACAGGTGATAAAAAACCAATAAAAACTTGGAGCAGACGCTCAACTATCATTCCTGAAATGGTTGGATTGACCTTTGCAGTCCATAATGGACACAAATTTATACCTGTTTATGTAACTGAAAATATGGTAGGTCATAAATTAGGAGAATTTGCACCTACCAGAACATATAAAGGGCATCCTGCAGATAAAGGTAGAGTTAAAGGGGTAAAGAAAAAATAAAGGGGTTTAAAAAATGAAGGCTCGTGCTACAGCTAAATATGTTTTGATTTCTCCTTATAAAGCAAGACTGGTAATTGATTTAATAAGAGGTAAAAAGGTAGATGAGGCTTTAGATATTTTGCGGTTTACACCTAAAAAGGCTGCAAGAATAATCAAGAAAGTTTTAGAAAGTGCTATTGCTAATGCAGAAAATAATTACGGAATGGATGTTGATAAGCTTTATGTGAGTGAAGCCTATGTTAATGAAGGACCCCGTTTGAAAAGAATATGGCCAAGAGCTTGGGGTAGAGCAAGTAGAATATTGAGAAGGATGAGTCACATTACCATAGTTGTTGAGGAAAAAGAAACAGACAAAAAGAAAGGGAGGGGGTAAGTCTTGGGTCAGAAAGTTAATCCAATAGGATTAAGAATTGGCATTATTAAAACTTGGGATTCTCGTTGGTTTGCTAAGCCTTCGGAATTTGCAAAATATGTGTATGAAGATTATTTAATAAGAAAATACTTAAAAGAGAATTATTATCATGCGGGGATAGCAAGAATTGAAATAGAAAGGGCATCTAACAAGGTAAGAATAATTGTACATTCAGCTCGTCCAGGAATTATAATAGGTAAAAAAGGTGCAGAAATTGAAAAGATAAAAAGGGAATTGTCCGACCTTCTGAAAAATAAAGAAATTGAAGTTTTCGTTAATGAAGTTAGAAGACCAGAATTGGAAGCACAACTTGTTGCAGAAAATATTGCCACCCAGATTGAAAGAAGAGTTTCTTTTAGAAGGGCGATGAAAAGAGCGGTAACTCTGGTGATGAGGTTTGGAGCTCAAGGGGTTAAGGTTCAATGTTCAGGAAGATTAGGAGGAGTTGAAATTGCAAGAAGTGAATGGTATAGAGTTGGTAGAGTTCCCCTTTCAACCTTAAGAGCTGATATTGATTATGGATTTGCAGAAGCTATTACGAAGTATGGAAGTATTGGAGTAAAGGTTTGGATATTTAAAGGAGAAGTATTACCTGAAAAGGGAGAGCAAGAAAGAATTGTAATATAAAAAGTTAAAGAGGTGAGAAGATGTTACTTCAGCCTAAAAAGACAAAATATAGGAAACAGCAAAAAGGTAGAGTTAGAGGAAAGGCTACCTGTGGGTATACTCTGGAATTTGGAGAATATGGATTAAAGGTATTGGAAGGAGGTTGGCTTACAGCTCAACAATTAGAAGCCGGGCGTGTTGCCATTGTAAGAACAGCTAAAAAGGGTGCTAAATTATGGATTAGAGTTTTTCCAGACAAACCTATAACCAAAAAACCTGCGGAAACCCGTATGGGTAAGGGGAAAGGACCAGTAGAAGGTTGGGTGGCGGTTGTTAAACCAGGTAAGATAATTTATGAAATTGCTGGAGTTCCTGAAGAGGTTGCGAGAGAAGCTCTTAGACTTGCAGCAAGTAAGCTTCCTTTTAAATGTAAGATTGTTAGCAGGGAGGAATTTTAATGAAAGCCCGTGAATTAAGAGAACTCTCTATACCAGAGTTAAAAGAAAAGCTGTCCCAATTAAGAGAGGAATTGCTAAATTTAAGATTTCAAAAAACCATTCATAAATTAGAAAATCCTATGAGAATTAGGCAGGTAAAAAGAGATATTGCAAGAATATTAACGATTTTAAGAGAAAAGGAGCTTAATATTAGATAGATTTAGGAGAAAATTATGGGTAGAAGAAAACAGTTTATAGGAACTGTGGTAAGTGACAAAATGGATAAAACAGTGGTAGTAATGGTGGAAACTCTGGTTAAGCATCCTTTATATGAAAAGTATGTAAGGAGAAGAAAAAAATACATGGCTCATGATGAAAATAACGAATGTAGAGTCGGGGATAAAGTTTTAATAGAAGAGACAAGACCACTTTCTCGCAGAAAGAGATGGAGAGTAAGGCAGATATTGGAAAGAGCAAAGGTTATAGAGAAAGAAGAGCTTCCTGAGGAGGGTGGTGAGTCATGATTCAGCAACAGACCTATTTAAATGTAGCTGATAATTCGGGGGCAAAAAGAATAATGTGTATTCGTGTATTAGGAGGATCTGGAAGAAGATATGGAACGGTAGGTGATATTATTGTAGCTTCTGTAAAAGAAGCTCTTCCTAATTCAAAGGTAAAAGAGGGAGATGTAGTGAGAGCAGTTATTGTAAGGACAAAAAAGGAGGTTTCAAGACCTGATGGAACGTATATTAGATTTGATGAAAATGCAGCGGTTCTTATTAATCAGTATAATGAACCTATAGGAACTCGTATATTTGGACCTGTGGCAAGGGAATTAAGAGCTAAAGGTTTTATGAAAATCATATCTTTAGCGCCAGAAGTGGTATAAAAAAAGAGGGGAAAGAACATGATTAGGAGAGGAATGAGCAAAAATTTACCTAAACCACACGAAGCAAAAGTTCACATAAGAAAAAATGATATAGTAGTAGTGATTGCTGGAAAAGATAAGGGTAAAATTGGGAAGGTGTTAAAAGTTTTTCCGAGAAGAGGAAGAGCAATAGTTGAGGGAGTAAATATTGTTAAAAAACATGTGAAACCTACTCCTTATAGTAGTGGAGGTATTATAGAAAAGCCAGCACCTATACATGTTTCAAATTTGATGATATACTGTCCCAAATGCCAGAGAGGTGTAAGAATAGGGAGAAAAATTCTTGAAGACGGTACAAAAGTACGAGTTTGTAAAAAATGTGGAGAAATAATTGAGGCAAAGGAGTAAGAAATGAGTTGGTTAAGAGATTATTATATTAACGAGGTAAGACCAAAACTTATGGAAAAATTTAATTATAAAAACATTCATGAAGTACCAAAAATTGAAAAAATATGTGTAAACATGGGTTTGGGAGAAGCAACAGTTAATCCTAAAATTATTGATCAAGCTTTAGTTGAACTTGCCCAAATAACAGGACAGAAGCCTAAAATTTGTAGAGCAAGAAAATCTATAGCTGGATTTAAGCTGAGAAAGGGAGTTCCCATTGGAGTTATGGTAACATTAAGAAGAAAAAGAATGTATGACTTTTTAGCAAGGCTTATTCATGTTGCTTTACCAAGGGTAAAAGACTTTAAAGGTCTTTCAAGATCTGGATTTGATGGAAGAGGTAATTATACTTTTGGTATAACTGATCATACAATTTTTCCAGAGGTAGATTTAAGTAAAGTTGAAAAAATAAAAGGTATGAGTGTAACCATAGTAACAACAGCTGAAACAGATGAAGAAGCTTATGAACTTTTAAAAGAATTAGGTATGCCATTTAGGAGGTAAAAACTAAATGCCAAGAAAAGCTCAAATAGAAAAAGCAAAAAGAGAACCTAAATTTAAAGTCAGAAAAAGAAATCGTTGTTCTATTTGTGGAAGACCAAGGGGATACATAAGAAGATTTGGGCTTTGTAGGATGTGTTTTAGAAAATTAGCTTCTGAGGGAAAAATTCCTGGAGTTAGAAAGGCAAGTTGGTAGGGGGATATAAAAGATGATGACAGATCCAATTGCTGATATGCTGATAAGAATAAAAAATGCTTCTATGGCAAGACATAAAAGTGTTATAGTGCCTGCTTCTAAAATAAAGTTAGAGATTGCAAGAATACTAAAAGAAGAAGGGTATATAGAGGATTTTAAGTATATTGAAGAAAAACCGCAAGCTAAAATAGAAATTTTTCTTAAGTATGATGAAAACAAGCGTCCTGTAATAGCAGGAGTAAAAAGAGTGAGTAAACCAGGAAGAAGGATATATAGAGGATATAGAAATCTGCCCAAGGTATTAGATGGTTTTGGAATTGCTATTGTTTCTACTTCTCAAGGGATTATGACTGATCACGAAGCAAGAAGAAGGAAAATTGGTGGGGAAGTTCTTTGTGAAATTTGGTAAAAAGGGGTGTTAAAAGATGGGAGAAGTGTCTCGTATAGGAAGAAAGCCTATTAAAATACCAAGTGGGGTTAAAGTTCAACTTAAAGAGGACGGAATTATTGAAGTAGAAGGACCAAAAGGCAAGCTAATAAAGAAACTTCCACCTTTAGTGAAAGTTAATATTGATAATGATATTATTACTGTTTCTCCGGAAGAAGTGAGAAAAAAGCTTAAAAAGAAAGCCAAAGCGTTTCAAGGATTAGCTAGATCATTAATAAATAATATGGTAATTGGAGTTACTGAAGGATTTAGAAAATCTTTGGATATTGTTGGACTTGGGTATAAAGCTGAGCTTAAGGGCCAAGAAATAATTTTTAGTTTGGGATATTCTCATTCTATAAATTTTAAATTACCAGAAGGAATTTCTGCTAAGGTTGAGAAGGGTAGTGGAGATGTTCAAGTAAGAGTTATTATTGAAGGTATAGACAAAGAGTTAGTTGGACAGGTTGCAGCAAATATTAGAAAACTTAGACCACCTGAGCCTTATAAAGGAAAGGGAATTAGATATACTGGAGAAGTAATTTACAGAAAAGCTGGTAAAACAGGAAAAGGTGCTAAATAAGTAAGGGAGTGGATTTATGGCAAAGCTTGAAAAACGCAAAAGAAAAGTGGAAGCAAGACTTAGGAGAAAAAAAAGGGTTAGGAAAAAGATTTTTGGAACTCCAGAAAGACCGAGGCTAAGTGTTTACAAAAGCTGTAAGCATATTTATGCTCAAATTATAGATGATACTATTGGGCATACTTTGGTTGCAGCCTCCTCGTTATCTCCTGAAATTAGGGAAAAAATAGAGGAATTAAAGAAAAAGGGTGGAAAAACTGAGGTAGCAAGAGCAGTTGGAGAATTGATAGCTAAAAAGGCATTAGAAAAAGGGATTAAAAAGGTTTGTTTTGACAGAGGTGGATTTAAATATCATGGAAGAATTAAAGCTCTGGCTGATGCTGCAAGAGCAGCAGGATTAGAATTTTAAATTTTGAAGGAGGTTTGAGCTTTGGCTAAGGTAGGAGAAGAACTTATAGAAAAAATTATAATGATAAATAGGGTAACTAAGGTAACTAAGGGTGGAAAAAAGTTAAGATTTTCAGCCTTGGTAGTGGTGGGAGATGGTAAGGGAAAAGTGGGTTATGGTTTGGGTAAGGCATCTGAGGTGCCAGATGCCATAAGAAAAGCTATAGAAAAAGCTAAAAAGAATATGATTAATGTTCCGATTGTGCATGGAACCATCCCTCATACTATAATGACTAAATTTGCTGCAACAAGAGTTTTATTAAAGCCTGCCCGTTCTGGAACTGGTGTTATAGCAGGTGGAACAGTTCGTGCTATTATGGATGCTGCAGGAATAACAGATGTAGTGACCAAATGTATAGGTAGCAGCAATCCTCATAATCTTGTTAAGGCAACTTTTAAAGCTTTGTCTCAACTTCAAAGCATAGATTATGTGGCTAAAAAAAGAGGAAAAAGTATTGAAGAAATTTTAGCACAGGTGAGGTCATAATGAAGAGGTTAAAAATTACCTTAGTAAGAAGCAAGTACGGAAGAAAACCTGATCAGAGAGAGACCTTAAAAGGGCTTGGACTTAGAAAAATTGGTCAGAGTGTGATTAGGGAAGATAATCCTATGATAAGAGGTATGATAAGGAAAGTGGAACACTTGGTAAAAGTGGAGGAGTTAAATGAGTGAACTTATAACGCTTGAAAATTTAAAACCCTTTCCTGGTTCAAAACATAGAAAAAAGAGAGTAGGAAGAGGTCATGGTTCTGGTCATGGAAAGACTTCCTGCAGAGGGCATAAAGGGCAAAAGGCAAGAAAGTCTCCAGACATTGCTCCATGGTTTGAAGGTGGACAAACTCCTATTATAAGAAGACTACCTAAGAGGGGATTTAAAAATCCTTTTAAAATAGAATATAGAGTAATAAATATAAAAGACCTAGTAAAAAAGTTTAAGGCAAATGAGGTAGTAGATCCTAACAGTTTGAAGGAGAAAGGGCTTTTAAAAGGGAAAAATAAACTCGTTAAGCTTTTAGGAGAAGGGGAGATAGATTTTCCTTTAATTGTAAGGGTAAATGCTATCTCTCGTTCAGCAAAGGAAAAGATTGAAAAAGCTGGTGGTAAAGTAGAAATAATTAAGGTTTAGTTTTTGAGGAAAAATTTAGGGTGAATACTCGAGAAAATCTTTTAAGCCTAGCAAATATTCCAGAACTAAAAAGAAGGCTTTTTTATTTATTTCTCGGTCTTGCAATATATCGTTTTGCTGTTCACATTCCAACTCCTGGAATTAATGGGGAAGCCTTTTTAAGTCTTTTTAAACAGGCAAGTGGAACACTTTTTGGTTTTTTAGATATTTTTTCAGGGGGTGCATTAAGAAGATTTTCTGTTTGTGCTCTTGGAGTAATGCCTTATATCAGTGCTTCCATCATTTTACAGTTAATGACGGTAGTATATCCCTCTATAAAAGAATTATATAAAGAAGGACCAGAGGGAAAAAGAAAATTGGCTTATTATACTCGTTATTTGACGGTTGTTATCTGTTTAATACAGGGATTTGGTATATCCTTGGGATTAGAAAGAATGACAGCTCCCAACGGAATTCCTATAGTAAGTGAACCAGGGTGGCTTTTTAGAATAACTACCATGATAAGTTTGACTGCAGGAACTATGTTTCTCGTATGGTTGGGAGAGCAAATGACCGAACATGGAATAGGAAATGGGATTTCTGTAATAATATTTGCTGGAATAGTGGCAGGTATTTTTCCAGCTATATCAAGAACCCTTAAATTTGTTCAGACTGGGGAGTTTTCGGTTTTTTCTTTATTTTTAATACTTGGTTTGATAATAGGAATTTTAGCCTTTACATGTTTTATGGAATTAGCTCAGAGAAGAATTCCCATACATTATGCAAAAAGACAGGTGGGGCGTCAAATAGTAGGTGGGCAAAGTACATATTTACCTTTAAAAGTAAATACTGCAGGTGTTATTCCTCCTATATTTGCCTCTTCAATTTTAATGTTTCCTGCAACCATAGCCAACTTCGTTCCCATAGAATATTTTCAGAAAATATCTGCCTTTTTAAGACCAGGTGCTATATTTTATGAAATTGTTTTTGCTCTTTTAATTATCTTTTTTTGTTATTTTTATACTGCTGTTATCTTTAATCCTAAGGAAGTAGCTGACAATCTGAAAAAATGGGGTGGATTTATTCCAGGAATAAGACCTGGCAAAGCAACTGAAGAATTTATTGACAAAGTCTTAGCAAGGATAACTCTTATAGGTGCTCTATATATAGCCTTTATCTGTGTTTTACCAAGTTTTTTAATTACTAAGCTTAATCTTCCTTTTTATTTTGGTGGAACTTCGCTTTTGATTGTAGTTGGTGTTGCTTTAGATATAATGGGGAACATTGAAGCTCATTTACTTACTCGTCAATATGAGACCTTTATAAAACAGAGCAAAATAAAAATTAGATAAAGTAAGGAGGTGTGCTATGAATATTATATTTTTAGGACCTCCAGGAGCAGGTAAAGGGACACAAGCAAAAATTTTAGTAGAAAAATATGGAATTCCCCAAATTTCAACAGGAGACATGTTGAGAGAGCATGTGGCTAAGGGAACTGAGCTGGGTGTTAAAGCCAAGGAATATATGGAAAAGGGACAGCTTGTTCCAGATGAAATTATTTTAAGCATGGTGAAGGAAAGACTTAGTCAACCTGATGCTCAAAAGGGTTTCATTCTTGATGGTTTCCCGAGAACAGTTGCTCAGGCTGAAGCTTTGGATAAGATGTTAGAAGAAATGGGTAAAAAAATAGAATTCGTGCTTGCTCTTATAGTTCCTGATGAGGAGTTAGTGACAAGGCTTACAGGAAGAAGAACTTGTAAAAATTGTGGAATGATGTATCATATAAAATTTAAACCTCCAAAGGTAGAAGGAAAATGTGATGTTTGTGGAGGCGAATTATATCAAAGACCTGACGATAATGAAGAAACAGTAAGGAATAGACTGAAAGTTTATCACGAACAAACAGCACCCCTTATTGAATATTACAGAAAGAAAGGTGTATTATTTGAAGTTGATGGTAGCAAAAGCATTGAAGAAATTACAAATCAACTTATTAATATTTTAGAGAAAAAATAAGTTGTTTAGAAAGTTTTTAGGTAACAGACCCATTTTAAAGAATAAGTGGGAGATAGAGATATTAAGAAAAGCTAATGCTATTGTAATGGAGGTTTTGCTTACCCTAAAGGAAGAAGTAAAACCTGGAAAAAGCACTTTTGAATTTGAAGAGATAGCTTTAAAACTTTGTGAAAAAAAAGGAGTTATACCAGCGTTTAAAGGATATAGAGGATATCCTTATGCAGTTTGTGTATCTGTGAATGAAGTAGTTGTGCATGGGATGCCTAAGAAAGAATTAGTGCTTAAAGAAGGAGACATAGTGAGTTTTGATTTTGGAGTTATATACGAGGGATATGTAGGAGACGCTGCCTTAACAGTGGGAGTAGGAGAAATTTCAGAGGAAGCAAAGAAGCTCATTAAAGTGACAGAAGAAGCGCTTTACAAGGGTATTGAAAAAGCTCATTTTGGTAATAGAATAGGAGATATTTCAAGTGCTATACAAAGACATGTTGAGGCACATGGATTTAATGTTATTAGAGAATTTACAGGACATGGAGTAGGAAGACAATTACATGAGCCACCTGAGGTTCCTAATTTTGGGAAACCTGGTAAAGGTCCAAAAATAGAAATAGGAATGGTTTTGGCGATAGAACCTATGGTTTCAGCAGGAGATTATAGAGTAGAAATTTTAGAAGATGGATGGACTGCAGTAACAAAAGATAGAAGTTTAGCAGCCCATTTTGAGCATTCTGTTGCTATAACTCCACAGGGGCCAGAAATTTTATCAAGGATTTAAAAGATATGCCTAAGGAAGATGTAATTCTTTTGGAAGGGAAGGTTATAGAGGCTTTACCTAATGCCATGTTTAGAGTTGAGCTTGAGACAGGAAATAAGGTTTTAGCTCATATTTCTGGGAAAATAAGGATGCATTATATAAGGATATTGCCTGGAGATACTGTAGTAGTAGAGCTTTCTCCTTATGATTTAACAAGAGGAAGAATAGTTTACAGAGGATCAAAAAAAGACTACGAAAAGGGGAGGTAGAGGTTTATGAAAGTTAGCCCTTCTGTTAAGAAAAGATGTAGAAAGTGTAAAATAATAAGAAGAAAGGGGGTTGTGAGAGTCATTTGTGAGATACCTAAGCATAAGCAGAGACAAGGTTAGGAGGGATAAACATGCCCAAGATTGCAGGAGTAGATATTCCTGAAAATAAACCAGCAGAGATAGCTTTAACTTACATTTATGGAATAGGAAGAACCCTTGCGCAGAAGGTTTTATCTAAGGCTGGAGTAGATTGGTTTAAAAAGATAAAGGATTTAACAGAAGAGGAGTTAAATAGAATTAGGCAAATAATTGAAAAAGAATACAAAGTAGAGGGAGATTTAAGAAAAGAGGTTAGGCAAAATATTCAAAGGCTTATATCTATTGGATGTTACAGAGGATTGAGGCATAAGATGGGGCTTCCAGTAAGAGGGCAAAGAACAAGATCTAATGCCCGAACTTGGAAAGGACCGAGACCTGGTTCATTAAGAAGAAAGAAAAAATAGGGAGGTTTGAAAAGTGGCACGCCAAAAGACAAAAAAGAAGAAGGTTAAAAAGACCGTTACTGAAGGGATTATTCATATTCATTCAACCTTTAATAATACTATTGTAACTATAACTGACAGACAGGGAAATACGATTGCATGGGCAAGTGGTGGAACAGAGGGGTTTAAGGGAACAAGGAAAGGAACACCCTTTGCTGCTCAGTTAGCAGTTCAATCAGCTTTAAAGAAAGCTCAGGCTTATGGTTTAAAAGAAGCCTGGGTTTATGTAAAAGGTCCCGGACCTGGGAGAGAGGCAGCTTTAAGAGCCTTACAAGGATCAGGAATTAAAATTACCCTTATTAAGGATGTAACGCCTATTCCTCATGATGGGTGTCGTCCACCTAAAAGAAGAAGGGTTTAAAATTTTTGTAAAGGAGGGAAATTAAGGTGGCAAGGTATACCGGACCAAAATGCCGACTTTGTAGAAGAGAAGGAATGAAATTATTTTTGAAGGGTGAGAGATGTTATACTGATAAGTGTGCTTTTGAAAGAAGAAGTTATCCTCCTGGTCAGCACGGACCTCAGCAAATAAGAGTTAAACTTTCTGACTATGGAATTCGTTTAAGAGAAAAACAAAAAGTAAAAAGAATTTACGGTATTTCAGAAAAACAGATGAGAAGATATTATGAAATGGCAACCAAAATGCCTGGACAAGCCGGTCACAATCTTTTACAACTTCTTGAGAGAAGACTTGACAATGTGGTTTATAGATTAGGGTTTGCAGTATCTCGTGCTCAGGCAAGACAATATGTAAATCACGGATTTTTTAAAGTAAATGGCAAGAATGTAGATATCCCCTCTTATCTTGTTAAACCAGGAGATGTTATAGAACTTAAGGAAAAATATAAAAATAATCCTCAAATTCTTGAATCCCTGGAAACAGTAATGAGAAGAGGAATTCCATCATGGCTTGAGCTTGATACAGAAAACTTCAAAGGTATAGTTAAAAGTCTTCCTACCAGAGAAGATATTACCATGCCTATCCAGGAAAGCTATATTATTGAGTTCTATTCTAAATAATTTTGTAAAAAATCTTTAAATTTAAAAGAGGGTTAAAAACCTATGAGAAAAGAAGTTGAATTAATTAAACCAGAAGAAATTAAAGTTCACAAGGATAGTCAATTTCCTTTTTATGGAAAGTTCATAATAGAACCCTTAGAAAGGGGATATGGAATAACTCTTGGCAATGCCTTGAGAAGGGTTTTACTTTCTTCTATTCCTGGTTATGCTATTACAGAGGTAAGAATAGAAGGTGCCCCACACGAATTTACAAGTCTTCCTGGTGTAATAGAAGATGTTTCTGAAATAATTCTTAATCTTAAAGGAGTAAGATTTAAACTTAACGGAGAAGGTCCATTTTATTTCAGACTTGAAAAAACAGGAGAAGGAGAGGTTAAAGCAGGAGACATTAAAATAAACAAAGAAGGTGAAATTGCCAATCCAGATCATCACATTGCTACCTTAACCAAGGATGGAAAGCTTTTTATGGAATTAAAGGTGGAAAAGGGAAGAGGGTATGTTCCTGCAGAATATACCAAAAATAATGAAATAGGGGTAATTTTGGTAGATGCCATATTTTCTCCTATAACCAAAGTGAATTTTACTGTAGGGCAGGCTCGTGTAGGTAAAAGTAGTGATTATGACAGTTTGGTAATGGAAATTTATACAGATGGAACGATAGATCCTAAGGAAGCCCTTATTCAGGCTGCAAGGATTTTGATAGAACATTTTATGATATTTTTAAAAGGAGAAAGCATATCTCTGGAGACTGCAGCTGAGGCTACTCCTATAAACAATTTATTAAACATGAAGATAGAAGAACTTGAACTTTCAGGAAGAGCATATAATTGTCTTAAAAACGCTGGTATAAACTATGTTGGACAATTGGTGCAGAAAACAGAAACGGAACTTCTTAAATTAAGAAGCTTTGGTAAAAAATCCTTAGATGAGATTATAGAAAAGCTCTCTAAATTAAATTTAAGACTTGGAATGACAGATATTAAATGGAAGCCATCTAAGGATTAATAAAAAGGGGAGAGGAGAAGATGAGACACAGAAAAGTGAGTAGAAGGCTTGGAAGAGATTCAGAGCATCATAAAGCAATTTTGAGAAATATGGTAACAGATCTTTTCAAACACGGGAGAATTACTACAACCTTAGCTAAAGCAAAAGAACTGAGAAGAATAGCTGATAAAATGCTTACTCTTGCCAAAAGAGGAGATCTTGCTTCAAGAAGAAAGGCTTTAGCTTTTATAAGAGATAAAGAAGTTGTTAGAAAACTTTTTAATGAATTAAGAGAAAAATACTTAGACAGACCAGGGGGATATACCAGAGTTATAAAGGTTGGTCCAAGAAGGGGAGATGCTTCAATGATGGCTATTGTAGAACTGGTTGAAGAAAAAATAACTACTAAAGGTTCAAAGATTAAAAAAGAAAGATTAAAAAAAATTGTAGAATTTATTGAAAGAAAAAAGAGAGAATATGGTTTAATAAAAGAAGCCCCTTCTGAAAAAAAAGCAGAAGAAAATAAAGTAGAAGAAATCTCTCAACCTGAAACTTCTTCTCAAGAAGAAAAAAGAGAGTCTGAGTAGAATCCAAAATTTTTGCCATGAATGTTATTAGAATTTAACGAAACATCAAGGGATAGGTTTTTTAATCTTCTCGATTTTCCTCAAAAAGAATTAATTATATCATTTTTGAGAAAATTCAAAAATAGAAAAGATTTTTTTGTAACAGGAGGCTCAGTAAGAGCCTTATTTACTTTAGAGAAAATTACTGATCTTGATCTAACAGTCAAAGAAGATATCACATTTTTAGTAAATTTTGCTCAGATATATCTCAAATATAACTATGTTCCACTTGCCCCAGAATTAGGTATATATAGACTTGCAAAAGGTAAAAATACTATAGATTTTACTAAGTTTAGAGGAGAAACAATAGAAGAAGATTTAAAAAAAAGAGATTTTACCTTTAATGCAATGGCTATTCCTGTAAGTTCCCTTTTTGAGAATAAACTTCTTATTTTTGATCCACTTTCTGGTTATAAAGATTTAAAAGAGGGAATTATAAGAGCAATTAGTGAAGAAAACATAGTAGAAGATCCTTTAAGAATTTTAAGAGGTTATAGATTTTTTGCTTATGGTTTCGGAATTATAGAAGAAAATACAAGAAAGCTTTTTCGTATTCACAAACATAAAATAAACTGGTGTGCTAAAGAAAGGATTTTACAAGAACTTCTGTATATTTTAACTACATTTAAATCCTTTGAAACCTTTAGACTAATGAATGAAGACGGTGTATTGAAAGAGCTTTTTCCTCATTTAGAGTCAGCAAAGGGTGTTCCTCAGCCCTCTTTCCATCACTTAGATGTGGAAGGGCATCTTTTCGAAGCACTTAAATGGGCTGAGGAGATATTAAAAGATCCGAAAAAATATCTGGGGATTGAAAAAACAGAAGATATGGAAGATGAGGAATTTGTTGTATCTGTAAAACTTGCAAGTCTTTTTCATGATCTTGGTAAAGCTTATACTTTTGATTTTAAAGATAGGATTACTTTTTATGGGCATGAAAAGGTTTCAGCTGAGCTTTTTAAAGAGATGGCAGAAAGATTGAGATTTAAAAAGAGTTTAATTAATAAAATTTGTCTTCTTATAAAAAACCACATGAGACCATTTCATTTGTTAAATGAAAAGGAAAAAGGAAGGCTCACCTTGAGGGCTAAGAGAAATTTAATAAGAGATATACCTTATTTAAGAGAACTTTTTGTAGTTTGTATGGCAGATTCTTTCGCAAGCCAGGGACCTGATAAAGAGCCAAATTACGAGGAACGCCTAAAAGTATTTTTTCATGAAATTTTTGAATTAAAAGATGCCTTAGAAAAAGAGACACAAAAAAAGAGGCTTATTACTGGTTATGATTTGATAGAGCTTGGGTTTAAACCAGGACCAGTGTTTAAAGAAATTTTGCAGGATGTAGAACTTCAAGTTTTGGAAAATAAACTTAAAACTAAAGAAGAAGCTATTGAATATGTAAAAAAGAAATATAGTAGACACAAGTTTTGAAAGCTTAGCTAAACTTGTAAATTTTTAAATTTAAGGTAAGGTAAAGTAAAAAATTGGAGGAGGAGAAAGAAGGTATGAAGGTGGAATTGCAGGATTTAAGCGAAGTTGAGAAGATTTTAACGGTAGAGGTCCCTCAAGAAAAAGTAAATGAAGTAATTAGAAAAATTACTGAAGAGATTAGAAAAAAAGCAAGGATTAAAGGTTTTAGAGAAGGAAAAGTTCCGGTTTATCTTGTTAAAAAGTTTTTCAAAGAAGAAATTGAAGAAAAAAGTATATCAAAAATTATAGAGGATACTCTTGGCGAGGCTATTAAGGAAATGAAGATTGAACCTCTTCTGAGACCGAGAGTGGAAAAACTTGGAGAGCTAAAAGAAGGTGAACCTTTTAATTATTCGGTTTTAGTAGAGATAAGACCAGAAATTAATATAAAAAGGGAAGATTATGTTGGAGTAGAGGTTGAAAGAGAACCAGACGAAATAGAGGAAGAAGAGGTAGAGAGGATTTTAAATGAATTTAGGTATTCTTTTTCAGAGTTAGAAAGAGTTGAAAAGGATGAAGCAATTAAAGAAAGGTATGTAGCAGTTATTAAGTTTTCTGCATACGATGGAGAAGAACTTATACCTGGGCATCAAGCAGAGGCTTTATTTATAGATGTAGGGACAGGAGAATTTAATGAAAAAGTAGAAAACGAATTAATTGGGAAAAAAGAAGGAGATAGGTTTAGTGTAGAAGTAGAATATCCAGAAGATGGGCTAAATCCTCTTCTTGCTGGTAAAAGAGTGAGGTATGAAATAGAAGTAAAAGAGGTTTATAAAAGAAAGTTACAAGAGTTGACTGATGAGTTTGTTAAAGGGTTAAACATGGGTTTTGAAGGGGTTTCTGCTCTCAGAGAAAGTATAAGAAAGAGGCTTTTAGAAGAGAAAAAAAGAAGGAATGAAAATAAATTTAGAGAAAAACTTCTTGAGAAAATTTTAGAAAAAGTAGATTTCAAAGTACCTGCCCGATATGTGGAGTTAAAGATGTATCAATTGTTAGAGCAAATAAAGGAAGGTCTTGAAAGAGATGGATTAAGTTTTGAAAAGTTTAATATTTCTATTGATAAATTAAAGGAAAGACTTCAGCCTATTGCTGAAAGACAGGCAAAAGAGGAATTACTTTTGGAAAAGATAGCCGAACTCGAAAATATTGAAATTCCACAGGAGGAGATAGATAAAACTGTAGAGAGTATTTCTAAGGGTTTGAAAATTTCTTTAGCACAGGCACGCGGAATTGTTTATTTTAATATACTTCCCAAAAAATTGGCAGAAAAGACCTTGCAATTTTTAGTAAATAATGCTAAACCTATAATTAAAGAAAAAACAGAGGAAAAGAAGGAGAATTAAAGTATGGCATTTTATGTACCGATAGTAATAGAACAGACAGGTAGAACTGAAAGAGCCTATGATATATATTCCCGCCTTTTAAAAGAAAGGATTGTTTTTATAGGCACTACTATAGATGAAAATGTGGCTAATTTAGTTATAGCTCAGCTTTTGTATTTAGAAGCTGAAGACCCTGACAAAGACATTATGCTTTATATTAATTCTCCAGGTGGATTGGTAACAGCGGGTCTTGCAATTTATGATACGATTCAGTATATAAAACCAGATGTATGTACTATTTGTGTGGGGCAGGCTGCAAGTATGGCAGCAGTTCTTTTAGCAGCGGGAACTAAAGGTAAAAGATACGCACTTCGTCATTCAAGAATAATGCTTCATCAACCAATTGGTGCTTTTCAGGGGCAGGCTACAGAAGTTGAAATTCAAGCAAAAGAAATTCTGCGCTTAAGAGAAATACTTAACGAGATTTTGTCTAAACACACTGGACAACCAAAGGAAAAAATTGCTCGGGATACAGAAAGGGATTTTTATATGTCTGCTGAAGAAGCTTTAGAATATGGAATTATTGATAAAATATTAATAACAAGGTAGGAGATGAAATATGAAAGATTTTACTAAAGAACCCAGGTGTTCTTTTTGTGGAAGAGCACAAAGTGAAGTTAAAAAGCTCATAGCAGGTTCGTCTGCTTACATTTGCAATGAATGTGTAGAGCTATGTAATGAAATTCTTGAAGAGGAGTACGAAAGAGTAAATCTTTCAGATGAAGGATTGGTTAAACTTCCTAAACCTGCTGAAATAAAAGCCTATCTTGATCAGTATGTAGTTGGTCAGGAAAGAGCAAAAAAGATACTTTCTGTAGCAGTTTATAATCATTACAAAAGAATAGAATATCAAAAATTAAATAGAAGAAGCTCAAAAGATGTTGAGCTTCAAAAAACTAATATTTTGCTGATTGGACCAACAGGTTGTGGTAAAACCCTTATGGCTCAAACTTTAGCTAAATTTTTAAAAGTTCCTTTTACTATTGCTGATGCTACTCCTCTTACTGAAGCGGGTTATGTAGGAGAAGATGTGGAAAATATTCTTCTTTATCTTTTACAGGCTGCCAATTATGATTTAGAGCTTGCTCAAAAGGGAATTGTTTACATTGATGAGATAGATAAAATTGCTAAAAAAGGAGAGGGACCGTCTATTACAAGGGATGTTTCTGGAGAGGGGGTTCAGCAGGCACTTCTTAAAATTCTTGAGGGAACCATAGCTAATATTCCACCAAAGGGAGGAAGAAAACATCCTCAACAGGAATATATCAAGATGGATACCACAAACATCCTTTTTATTTGTGGAGGAGCATTTGTAGGATTGGAAGAAATAATAAAAAGAAGGCTTGGTAAAGGATCTATAGGTTTTGGTGCAGAAATAAAAAATGTAAAGGACTTAACTTTAGGAGAAATTTTATCCAGAGTTCAGCCAGAGGATTTAATAAAATACGGATTTATTCCTGAATTTGTAGGAAGACTTCCTGTGGTTGCAACTCTTGATGAACTCACGGTAGATGATTTGATAAGAGTTCTTACTGAACCAAAGAATTCAATAATAAAGCAGTATCAAAAACTTTTTGAAATGGAAGGGGTTGAGCTTAAGTTTACTGAAAGTGCTCTAAGAGCGGTTGCTGAAGAAGCAGCCAAAAGGAAAACAGGAGCTCGTGGATTGAGATCAATAATTGAAGAAGTAATGGTAGATGTAATGTATGAGATTCCATCTTTAACAGATGTTAAAGAGTGTGTGGTTACTGAGGAAGTAATCTTGAAAAAAGAAAGACCGATCTTAATTTTTAATAAAAACAAAAAAGCAAAGGAGGGATAAATAAAGTAATGTTTGATGAAAGTTTAAAGGTTTTACCTTTACTACCTTTAAGAGAGATTGTAGTATTTCCTTATACTGCGGTTCCTCTTTTTATTGGAAGAGTAAAAAGTATTCTTGCTATTGAAAAGGCTTATGAAGGAGACAAATTGATCTTTCTTTCTGCTCAAAAAGATGCCAAACTGGATAATCCCACCGAGCAGGATATATATAAAGTCGGAACCATATGTAAAATAATTCAGCTTTTAAGACTTCCTGATGGAACTTTAAAAATTTTGGTAGAGGGTTTAAACAGAGGAAAGATTGTTAGATTTTTATCTGATGCAGATTACTTTAAGGTTGAGGTTGAACTAAAAACTGAAATCATTGAGGCAGATTTAGAGACAACGGCTCTTTTGAAGCTCTGTAAAGAGGCTTTGGAAGAATATTCTCATTACAATAAAAAAATAAATCCCGAGTTGGTTAATAATCTTCTTAATGTAGAAGGTCCTGCAGAGTTTTCCGATAGACTTGCAGCTATTTTGAATCTTAAGTTAGAGCAAAAACAGAAACTTCTTGAAACTATTAGTGTTAAAAAACGTTTAGAATTTCTTCTCAATTATCTTAAAGGTGAAGTAGAAATTATAAAAATTGAGTCCCGCATCAGGGAAAGAGTAAAAAAACAGATGGAAAAGACTCAGAGAGATTATTATCTCCATGAACAGATGAAGGCTATTCAAAAAGAGCTTGGGGAAAGAGAGGATGGTAGAAGTGATCTTGCAGAACTGGAAAAGAGAATAAAAAAGAAAAAACTTCCTAAGGAAGTTGCAAGCATAGTAAGAAGAGAGTTTAAAAAACTTTCTCTTATGTCTCCAATGTCAGCTGAAGCAACAGTGGTTAGAAATTATATTGATTGGCTTATTAGTCTTCCCTGGTATGAGCAGACGAAAGATAATATAGACATAGAAAAGGTAGAGGAGTTACTTAATAAAAATCATTATGGATTGGAAAAACCTAAGCAAAGGATTATAGAACATTTAGCTGTTCAAAAACTTACCAAATCTATCAAAGGACCTATTCTTTGTTTTGTTGGACCTCCTGGAGTAGGTAAAACTTCTTTAGCTAAGTCTATAGCTGAAGCTATTGGAAGAAAATTTGTCAGAATATCTTTGGGTGGAGTTAGAGATGAGGCAGAGATAAGAGGGCATAGAAGAACTTATGTAGGAGCTTTACCTGGAAAGATTATTCAGGGAATGAGAAAAGCAGGAACTATTAATCCCGTTTTTTGTCTTGATGAGGTTGATAAAATAGGTATGGATTTTAGAGGAGATCCAGCTGCAGCGCTTCTTGAGGTTCTTGATCCTGAACAAAATCATTCTTTTCAGGATCACTATTTAGAGGTGGGATACGACTTATCAAAGGTTCTTTTCATTACCACTGCTAATACTCTTTATACTATTCCACCGGCTTTACTTGACAGAATGGAAATTATAGAGCTTCCTGGATATACTGAAGAAGAAAAATTAGAAATTGCTAAGAATTATTTATTGCCAAGACAACTCCAGGCTCATGGGCTTACGCCTGAAATGGTTCCTATAGATGATGATGTTATCTTAGAAATTATCAGAAAATATACCAGAGAAGCTGGAGTTAGAAATTTAGAAAGAGAGCTTGCAACCATTTGTAGAAAAATAGCAAAAGATGTAGCTAAGAATCCTCAAGAATTTAAACCTTTTAAAATTACAATTTCTAAGCTTGGAGAATTTTTAGGTGTTCCTAAGTATAGATATGGAGTAGCTGAGGAACAACCTCAAGTAGGTATAGCCACAGGGCTTGCCTGGACAGAAACAGGAGGAGCTTTACTTCAGATTGAAGCAGTTATTATGCCTGGAAAAGGAAACCTTCAAATTACAGGTAAACTTGGAGAGGTAATGCAAGAATCCGTTCAAGCAGCAATGAGTTATGTGAGATCAAGAGCACTTCAATTAGGACTTCCTTTGGATTTTTATAGAAAAGTTGATATTCATGTTCATGTTCCTGAAGGAGCTATACCAAAGGATGGTCCAAGTGCAGGAATAACCATAGCAACCGCTATTATTTCAGCACTTTTAAAGATACCTGTTAAAAATACTGTTGCTATGACAGGAGAAATAACTCTTAGAGGAAGAATTCTTCCTATAGGAGGATTAAAAGAAAAACTTCTTGCTGCAGTTAGAGGCGGAATAAAAACCGTTCTCATACCTAAGGAAAATGAAAAAGATTTAAAAGAAATTAATCCTAAAGTATTGAAGGATTTAGAAGTGATATTGGTTGATAATATGGATGAGGTTTTAAAGATCGCTCTTCTTCTTGAAGATCCTTCCACGCTCTTTAGAGAAGCTCCCTCTCTTGACATTTGGAAACTTATGGAATTACAAGAAAAGGTTAAAGATCAGACAGTAGCTTTAGAACATTAATAGCATTTATTGATTCATCTTATTTAAGAATTCTTCATTGCTTGAAGTATCTTTCATCTTTTCGAGTAAAAATTCCATACATTCTACTGGACTTAAAGGAGAAAGAACTTTTCTTAAAAGCCACACTTTATGAAGAATTTCAGGTGGGAGAAGAAGTTCTTCCTTTCTTGTTCCGCTGAGATGGATATCAATAGCAGGCCAAATTCTTCTATCTGCAAGGCGTCTGTCTAAAACTATTTCCATATTTCCAGTACCTTTAAATTCTTCAAAGATTACTTCATCCATTCTGCTTCCTGTATCAATGAGACAGGTAGCAATAATAGTGAGACTTCCTCCTTCTTCTATATTTCTTGCTGCTCCAAAAAATCTTTTTGGTTTGTGAAGAGCATTAGCATCTATTCCTCCAGAAAGAAGTTTACCACTTGAGGGAACCACCACATTATAAGCTCTTGTTAAACGAGTCAAACTGTCAAGAAGAATAACTACATCGTATTTACATTCTACTAATCTTTTTGCTTTTTCAATGACAATTTCTGCAACCTGAGTATGCTTTTGAGGAGGCTCATCAAAAGTAGAACTTATAATTTCTGCTCTTGGAACAGTTCTCTGCATCTCTGTAACTTCTTCTGGTCTTTCATCTATAAGAAGAATAATGAGGTGCACATCTGGATAATTAGTTACTATTCCATTGGCTATGTTTTGCAATAAAACCGTTTTTCCTGTCCTTGGAGGAGCAACAATGAGCCCACGCTGACCTTTACCAATAGGAACAAAAAGATCAATAATGCGGGTTGAATAGTTATCAGGAGTAGTTTCTAAACGAAGCCATTTATTAGGATGAATAGGAGTTAAATGATCAAAGGGAGTCCTTGTTCTTACAACATCTGGAGGATAGTAATTAACCTTTTCAATCTTTGCCAGAGCAAAATACTTTTCTCCCTCTTTTGGCTGTCTTATATAACCTAATATTGTATCTCCAGTTTTAAGTCCGAATTTTCTTATTTGAGGGGGAGAGACATAGATATCTTCTGAGCTTGGAAGATAATTATAATCGTTAAATCTCAAAAAACCGAACCCTTCAGGTAAAACCTCTAAAACACCCTCTACAATAACCTCTATCTCTCTATTAAGCAAATTGCTTACTATCTGATAAATGACTTCAGACTTTTTATAATAATTATAAATATTCTCAATTCCCAATTTTTCTCCTAAGGCATATAGTTCAGTAAGGGTTTTTTTTCTAAGTTCTGAAAGGTATACCGGAGAAGTAATTGTTTCAGGAAACTCTTCAGGAAGAAATACTTCTAAGTTTTCAGAAGTGAGTTTTCCATTTGCTTGTTGATCCATACCTTTTTCTCCTTACTAAAGGATTTTTGTTTTTACTAAAAATAGAAATTGCATTTTTAAGATTTTTAAGATTTTACTAGAATTACAAGATTTTAAGAGTTTAAAGCTCCCCGGGCAGGACTCGAACCTGCAACCTACGGGTTAACAGCCCGCCGCTCTGCCTGTTGAGCTACCGGGGAACTTTATTCTCACTCTGCTAAAACAATCAAATTAAATAATAAAATCGAATTTTCCTTTTGTCAAGAGGAAAAGTCTAAAAAATCTTGCTATAAATTTTAACATAAAGTATAATAACTTCAATCCTTATAGTTTTTTACCGCTTTCTATTTTAAAAGTATTATGGAAAAACTTTCTGAAAAAGAAAAAAAGGTTTTAAAACATTTAATAGAAGGGATTCCTCTATCAAAATGTCCTTTCCGTGAGATTGCTAAAAACATAGGGCTTAAAGAAGAGGAGGTTTTAGAAATTACTAAAAATTTACTTGATAAAAAAATAATTAGAAGAATAGGGATAACTCTTAGACAAAATCTTGCAGGTATTGAAGGAAACGCCATGGTTGCTTGGAAAGTTCCAGAAGAAAAAATAAAAGAAATCGGTAAATACTTAACTGAGCTTAGCTGTATATCTCACTGCTATCTTAGAAAAACTTACAAAGATTGGGATTATAATCTTTATACTATGATTCACGGAAAAGATAAAACTGAAGTGGAAAGAAGAATAAAAGAAATTTCAGAAAAATTTGGTCTTTCAGAGTATCAAGTTTTGTTTACTAAAAAAGAAATAGTTAGAAAGCACGCTAAATATGAACTTTAACTTTTAATCGCATTTTAACAAAACAAAGGACATATTAAACTCTTTTGCCTCAATAATTTTTGTGCAATTATTAAAGACTTTTTCATACCTCTTTTTGGTAATTATAAGCCCTTTTTTTAATTTTTGGGGATTTTCTATTTCGGGGATACATTTTTCAAGATAAAAAGGCAGATTGGCAAGATCACTTTTATAGAAATAAACCTCACCTTCATAAGTTTTTAAAAAGTTTTTAGCCTGAACAGTAAAACGATTTTTTTCATAGATATTACTAAAAAGTAAAATCAGAATTAAAAGTAAAAATCCAGAAAATATTGCAATGCATTTAATATATCTTTCAGAAGTGAAATTAGCTAAGATTACACAAAGAGGTGGATAAGCAAAAAGAATGTAATGATGAAGTTTATTTTTAGAAAAGCTATAAAAAAGAAATACAAATAAAAACCAGAATAAAAAAGGTTTAATAGGTGAAGTATACATAGATTTAATTTTGGAAAAAATTTTAAAATAAATAGGTATATAAAAGAAAGTAGTTAATAAAACAATTATGAAATAAAAGTAAAAGGGATAAGGATGAAAGAGTTTTTTACCTGTATATCTGAAAAAATTTTCTTGAAGAAAAAATTTATAAAAATAGGTATATCCAAATTTATAAAGCATAAAAAAATACCAAGATCCTCCTATAAGTATAAATAAAATAATTCCCCAAATATTAAAAATAGGGAATCTTTTTTGAAAAAGCCAGAAGAATAAAATTACCACAAAAGGAAGGATAACTCCTACAGGTCCTTTAGTAAGAACTGCAAAGGCTAAAAATATCCATCCCCAAACGGGTTTTTCTTTTATAAAAAAGTAAATACTTCCGATAGAAAAAAAATTAAGAAGCATCTCAGGTGTAAAAGCTCTTGCTTCTATCCAGATATGAGGAAGTGTTAAAAAAATTAAAATGCTTTTTAGGGCAATGTTTTTATCTAAAAACTCTTTAACTATTAAATAAAAAAAAAGTATTAGACCTATGGCAGATAATCCTGAAACGAGTCTTAAGGAAAATTCGTTTACTCCAAAAATTAAAGAAGTTACAGTGCCTATCCAGTAAAGCATAGGTGGTTTTTCAAATCTATAATCGCAGTTATAGTAGGGAATCAAAAAATTTTTCGTTTTTATCATGTTTAAAACCACATAGGCATTTTTTCCTTCATCAGAAGAGGTTATATTTATAGACCAGTTAAAAAGAACTAAAAAGTAAAAGGAAATTATTAACAAAAGGATTATTCTTTTTTTGTCAAAAAATTTATCCATTTTTTTAACTATACTTTAAGTTTTCAACTTTTAAAATCGTGATATTATAGTTTTAAAATGAGAATTTTTAAAGATTTTTTTCTTATAATAGTTTTTTTTCTTGTTACCAACCTTTATGCTTTTGAAATAAAGGAATTAAAAGGCTATTTTTATGAACAAAATTTTCTTATAAATATTTTTTTTAAGGATTTTCCCTTTCAAGAGCTGGTTCTTGCACTAAAGGAGCAAAAAAATCCTGTTTTGATAGACTACGAGTTTGAAATTTATCAAAAGCGTCTTTTCTTAAAAGATGTCCTTTTATACAGAGATAAATACTATCAAAAACTTTATTATGATCCTGAAAAAAACTTGTATTATTTAGAAGATAACTTTAGTCTTAAAGCCTTTGAAAGACCAGAAGATGCAGTACTTTCTATAATTAATTTAGAATCCTATTTGCTAAGATATACCCTTCCACCTGATAAAAACTCACTTAAACTAAAAGTGAAAGTTATTATTACCTATAGCCTCCATCTTTCAGATGAGCTTAGGTATATCAGAAAAGAACGCTTCAAAAAAATAGAAGCAGAAAAGATCGTTGGTTTTGATGAACTTTTGGGGAAGAGTTAAAAACGCTATTAAAAAATGTAAAATTTTTATTTTTATTTTTGGTCTTATCGTTATTACTTTATGGTTAGAATTTAACATTTTTGATTTTTCGTTTTTCAGTTTATCTCAAAAAAATGTTTTAGTTTTTTTACTTTTTCAGCTCAATCTTATTTTTATTCTCGTTCTTCTTTACTTTATTTTTAGATATGTTTTTAAAATTTTCTGGGAAATACAAGTTGGTAAAATATCAAAAAGCATAAAATTTAAACTTTTTGCTACTTATTTTATTTCAATAATATTTCCTTCTCTAATATTAATTTTAGGAAGCTTTTTCTTTTTTAAAAAGACCTTGGACTACTGGATTAAAGAATTTTTTGAAGAAAGGGTTATATCTCAATTTATGAAGGCAGAAGATTATTATAAAGAAACGGAAAGATATCTTTTAATAAAAGGTCAGGAAATTATTAAAGACTACATTTTAAAAACTGAGAAAATAAGAAGTAAAGATCTGCGAGAAAAATACAGATACTTTTCTGATCTTGATTCTATAGAAATTTATAATTATGCTGGAGAGCGTTACAAAAAAACCTATTCTTCAAATATTTCGGAAAAACTTGGTATTCCCCCTTCTATTCTGGAAAAACTTAAGAAAGAAAAAATTCCTGTAACCCAGATTTCAATAATAGACTCCAGAGTACTGTTGCGGGTTTTTATTCCCTGTAAGGATAAATACGGAAATGAATGGATTCTTGCTACTGGAAAGGTTTTAAATCTACAAAAATTTGCTGAAAGTAAGTCTTTTCCAGAAAAAAAATACTTTCAAGTATTCAAAAAATTTCTTTTAATGGCAGGTATTTCTGTTTTTTTGCTTGTAATTTTTGTGGGTATATGGGTGGGAAGTAAAATTGGAAGAAATCTAACTGAACCTTTAAGAAATCTTGTTTTAGCTACCCAAAAAATTTCTCAAAAAGATTATCAAATAGAAGAAAGCAAACTTACTTCTTCTTCAGAAGACGAAATAGGCATATTGATGAAGTCCTTCAAAGATATGGTTAAAAAAATTAAAGAATACGAAGAAGAAATGAAAAAATATAATGAATATTTAATCTCTATATTGAACCATCTTCCTGTAGGGATACTCATATTTGATTCTAATTTCCAAATCAGATATCTTAATGAAAGTCTTAAGAAATTTTTAACAAATTATGGCTTTGAGAGTGTAGAGGAGCTTTTAAATTATTTAGATTTCTATAATTTAGTTCATACCTTAGATTTAGAAGTTCCTTTTTACAAGGTTTTTGAATTTAGCAAAGAAACAAAGGAAATATTTTTAGGATTAACAATTTTAAAGTTAAATTTATTTCGTGAAGAAAATCTTATGGTTATTCTGGAAAATTTAGAGGAAAAAGAAAACTTAAAAAGGCTTTCCATTTGGAAAGAAGTGGCTATGAGAATAGCTCACGAAATAAAAAATCCTTTAACCCCTATTAAACTTTCCGTAGAAAGACTAAGAAAAAAGCTTGAAAAAAACCTTGAGGGGGAAAATAAAGAGACACTTCTCAAAACAACCGAAATAATAGAAAAGTATGTAGAGGAGCTGAGAAAGTTGGCTACAGATTTTTACTATTTTTCCAAAAAACCAATTCTTAACTTAGAAAAAAGTAGTTTATTAGAAAATATTATAGAGGTTGTTAATTTATATGAACTTGCCTATCCCGAAGTAAAATTTATTATTGAGGCTGATGATGACGGAGAGTGTATATTTGATAAATTCCATTTTAAAAGAGTATGGATTAATTTGATTGATAACTCTATAAAGGCTATGCAAGAAAAGGGAGAAATAAAATTTTTTTTAGGAAGATCAGATCAACAGGTTATAGTAAAAATGGTAGATAATGGAAAAGGTATTTCTGAAGATATAATAAAAAAAATTACCGAAGGAGATTTAGTAAAACTAAAAGAACTTGGGACGGGACTCATAATGGCTTATTCCATTATAAAACTGCATAAAGGGACTTTTGAGATTGAAAAAAATGAACCTTCTGGAACTTCTATAGTTATAAAAATTCCCTGCACACTTTAATTAAGAATTTTACTTACATTCTGCCCAGTTCTTGCCAAAGGAAAAGTTTACTTTTATAGGAACATTGAGTTTATAAGGAAGATTTAAATATTCGAAGGGATTTTCCATAATATTTGGAGCTAATTCTTTGATTTTTTCTACTTCATTTTCTGGAACTTCAAGAACGAGCTCATCATGTACCTGTAAAATTATAGCAGACTTAAGGTTGTGTTTTTTTAGTTCCCTTTGTAAAGCAACCATAGCACATTTTATAAGATCTGCGGCAGATCCTTGAATAGGAGTATTTATGGCTATTCTTTCTCCTAATTCTTTTATACTTCTGTTTGAACTGAAAAGTTCCGGAACATAACGCTTTCTTCCTGCTAAGGTTTTTACATAACCATTTTCTTTAGCGAATTCTATAGTTTTTTGGATGTAATCTTTTATTTTGGGATAACGACTGAAGTAACGGTTAATAATGGTTTCTGCCTCCTTTGGGCTTATTTTTAATTCTTTTGCCAAGCCGTAGGCACTCATTCCGTAGGCTATACCAAAATTGATAGCTTTGCTCATTCTTCTCATCTCAGGGGTTACTTTTTCTGAAGGAACTCCAAAAACCTCACACGCAGTAAAGGTGTGAATATCTTCTCCTTTTTTGAAAGCTTCAATTAAATTTTCATCACCAGAAAAGTGAGCAAGAATTCTTAGTTCAATTTGTGAATAATCAAGACTGCAAAGTAGATTTCCCTCCTCAGCGATAAAGGCTCGTCTTATAGCTAATCCTTCTTCACCTTTTATGGGAATATTTTGCAAATTAGGATTTTGTGAACTCAATCTTCCTGTTGCTGTTCCTGTTTGATTAAATTCTGTATGGATTCTGTGAGTTTTTGTTGAGGCATATTTGAGAAAAGCTTCTAAATAGGTGCTTTTTATTTTATAAAAAGTTCTGTATTGCAAAAGATAGCTGACAAAAGGATGAAGTGGAGCAAGTTCTTCTAAAACCTCTGCATCAGTTGAAGGAAAAAGTCCTTTGGGTGTTTTCTTTATTAAAGGTAGCTTTAATTTTTTGAAAAGAATCTCTCCTACTTCCTGACTTGATCTTGGATTAAACTTACAACCTGCTAATTCAAATAGTTTTTCTTCTAATTCTTTTAGTTTTACTTGATACTCCTTATTAAGAGTTCTTACATAATCCAGATCTATCTTAAATCCCTTTTTTTCCATTTCAAAAAGAATTTCACTTAAAGGTATTTCAACTTTTCTAAGCCACTCTGTTAACTTTTCTTCTTCTATCTTCTTATACAACTCTTTTCCTAATAAGAAGAGACCACAGATTTTTACAGCAGCTTTACCATTTTTGTAAATTGTAGAAGGCTCTAACACGATGTCTAAGTATTCTTGCAGTAAAAATTCAAGGTCATATTTTTTTAAAGAAGGGTTTAAAAGATAACCTGCCAGTTTTGTATCGAAAACTTTATTTAAAGGGATTTCAAAAGTTTTTAAAAAATCTTTATAATCGTGAACAATAAATTCAGCCTCTGAGAAAGTTTTGACCAAATCTTTTAAATGGATAGCAGATAGTTTGTAGGCTTCCTTTTCAGAAAAAGCTAATAAAATATCAGAGGGTTGTGCTATGGAAAAAAGAGAACTGTGAGTTTTCATAGGTAAAAGACTTAAGAGATCACCTTTTGGAAGGTCAGAAAGATCTTTCTTTTCTATTAAGATAGGTTTGAATTCAGGAGGAGTGTATTTTATTTCTGATAAAAGTTTTCTAAATTCTAATTCTTTAAAAAGCTTTCTCAAAACAGAATAGTCAGGCTCTTTTCTTAAGTAGTAAGATAATTCATAAGATGGAAGGGGAGCACTGAAATTTAAAGTTAATAAAGTGAGATTATTAAACACCTGATCTTTATACTTTATCAAAACCTCTCCAAGTTTAGAGGAAGTTAACTTTTGAATGTTTTGGTATAGATTTTCCAGATTTTTAAATTTTATTAAAAGATCTTTTGCCGTCTTTTCTCCAATTCCTGGAATGCCAGGGATGTTATCACTTGGATCTCCGATTAAAGCTCTAAATTCTGGGAAAACTTGAGGTGGAAATTGATATTTTTCTAAAAATGAGTTTAGATCTAAAAATTTTTCTCTTACTGGGTCGTAGATGGATATTTTTTCGTCAATTAAAGGATATAGGTCTTTATCTCCTGCAACAATAATAGCTGGGAGATCCACTTTTTTAATTATATTTTTTACGAAAGAAGCGATGAGGTCATCTCCTTCATATCCAGGGGAGGAAAGAACAGGTATACCAAGAGCAGAAACGATAGTTCTTATGTAGGGAATTTGAATTTTTAGATCATCTGGCATCTTTGGACGGGTAGCTTTGTAATTTTCATATATTTTGTGTCTAAAGGTTGGTTCTTTTTCGTCCATAAACCAAATAACATACTTTGGCTTCCACTCCTTAAGTATTTTTAAAATCATCTGAGTTACACCAAATATAGCCTTCGTGGGCAACCCTTTTGTTGTGGCTAAATAACCTGGAATGGCAAAATAGGCTCTGTAAATAAAAGAAGAACCATCTATTAAAATTACAGAGTCTTTATCAAAATTATTTGAAAAGACCTTATTCATAGGTAGAAACATTTTTAAAACATTTTAAAATAAAATCAAGTAATTTCTTCTTGACAAAATTAGAAAAGAGTTTAGACTTAAGCAAAATTCTTAAAAAGGAGGGGATGTTTTTGGCAGGAATAATAGTTAAGGAAGGGGAGTCTTTTGAACAAGCATTGAAAAGATTTAAAAGATTGGTTGAAAAAACAAAAATTCTCTCAGAAATAAAAAAGAGGGAGTTTTATGAAAAACCTGGAGTAAGAAGAAGAAAAAAGATGCAAGCTGCTCGTAAAAAATTGCTTAAAAAACTTAAAAAACTTCAACAAAAATCAAAAGCTTAAGTTTTTTATAAGCTTTGTTTTTAGGTGCTTAAATTTTTAAACAAATTAGATTGGAATCGTCTACTTAGTTTTTTAAGTAATTTTCTATATTCGGATTTTTCTAAAGAAATTTGTTCAAAATTAACTCCCTTTTTTTCTTATGAAGAAGCGGTAAAAGCACAGGAAAAAACCAAGTTTATCTGGGACTTAATAGAAAAAGGAGAAAAATTAGAACTTATTTCCTTAAAATCTTTAAAAGCTTCATTTAATAAGGCATTTAAGAGAGGTTTTTTTCTTCCCGTTGAACTTACAGAAATTAAAAAGTGGTTTATCACCTTAAAAAAACTAATTCCCTATCTTGAAAATTCTCCTTTTAGCATTCTCAAGAGTTTATACGAAGAGCTTGAGAAAATAGATTTTTATTTTGAAAAAATACTTGATTGGGAGAGAGCCGAAATAAAAGATAAAGCCTCTTATGATTTATTTATTATAAGAAAGAAACTTAAAGAAACAAGGGAAATTTTATTTTCAAGGCTTGAAAAAATAAAAGAAAATCTTTACAAAAAAGGTTATCTTCAGGAAAATCTCTTTACGCAAAGAGAGGGAAGATATGTATTGCCAGTTAAGGTAGAATACAAAAATAAGGTTAAAGGTATATTACATGAGGTTTCTCAAAGTGGAGCCACGGTGTTTATAGAGCCAGCAAGTATAATTGAGATAACCAATGAGATAGAAACTCTAAAGCATGCAGAACAAAGAGAAGTGGTTAAAATTTTGAAGGAAGTTTCAAGGGAAATTTTTTCTTTTTCTTCTTTGTTTTTTAATTTAGAAGAAGCTTACGCGGATTTTGAAATAGCTTTTGCTAAGGCAAGCCTTGGTAAAGTTTACAAAGGAAAATTTCCTCTTTTAAAAAGAGAAGGGACAATAAAAATTCATTTAGGTGCGCATCCTTTATTAATACTTAAAAAACAAGAGAAACCTTTCCAAAAAATAGTTTACAATGATTTTATAGTTGAGAGTGGTCTTTTAATTTCAGGTCCTAACTTAGGGGGGAAGACAGTTTCTTTAAAAACCATAGGTATTCTTACTCTTATGGCACAAGCTGGTTTTCCCATCCCAGCTGAAGAAGCAGAAATACCTGTATTTTCTAAAATCTTTGTTGATCTGGGAGATGACCAGGATATGATAGAAGGAGAATCTTCATTTTCTTCACATCTTAAAAGCTTAAAAGAAATTCTTGATAGTGCTAACGATAATAGTTTAGTTTTACTTGATGAACCTGGAAAAGGGACTAATCCAGAAGAGGGAGTAGCTTTAATTGCTGCTGTTATCAGTGAGTTACTTAAAAGAAAAACAAAGGTAGTTATAACTACCCATTCTCAATTTTTAAAAGCACTTGCCTTAAAAATGGAGAATCTAAATGTAGCTACTATGGAATATGACTTAAAGACCAAGGAGCCTACTTATAGATTGATATATAATGCTTGGGGAGAATCTTTAGCCTTTGACCTTGCTAAAAAGCTGGGATTTTCAGAGAAAATTTTGGAAGAAGCTACTAAATATTTGAAAAATAAAGAATATTGGGAATGGTATAAAATGATAGAAGAAGAAAGAAAAAAACTTAAAGAATTGGAAAAGGAACTAAAACTAAAATTGAAAGAGGTTGAGGCTAAAGAAAAATTCCTTGAGGAAGAAAAAAAGAAGTTGAAAGATACCTATGACAAAAAAATAGAAGAGCTGATGTCTTTTTGGAATGAAGAATTTAGAAGGACGATAGAAGATGTGAAAAAGAAAAAGGATTTTAAAAAGGCAAGTAGATATTTTGAGGAATTCGTAAACAGATTTTTAGAAGCAGAAATAAAAGAAGAAATTAAAGAAGGGGATATAGTGTTTGTTTTGCCTTTTCAAAGAGAAGGAGAAGTTTTAAAAATAAAAGACAAAATGGTAGAAGTAAAGCTTGGAGGGTTTAAATTAGAAGTTTCCAAAGGAAATATAATTAAAAAACATTTTGAGAATAAGCCCTTAGATTCTAAATATTTAAAGTTTAGAAGTAATTTAAAATTGGAGAATCCTCAAAATATTTACGAAAAATTCAGAAATAAAAAATGGGAAGTTTTGCTTATAGGATTAAGTGTTGAAGAAGCTTTAGAAGAGGTTGAGAAGGTTTTAAACAAAGCCTTTTTGGAAGGATTTCAAAGAGTTCATTTAATTCACGGACACGGAACAGGTAAACTTAGAGAGAGCGTAAGAGACTACCTTAAAAAACATCCTTTGGTAAAGGATTTTAAATTTGCAGATCCTGAGGAAGGAGGAACAGGAGTAACTATTGTATATTTAGAAGAAAAGAACTAAAATAAAATTCGTAAAAACTCTTGAACTTTTTAAAAACTGTGTTAAAAAAATATTAAGGTTTCTTTTAATTCTTATTGAACAGTCTATGGGGCAGATTAGTAAAATCTTCTTGTATTCAAAAGTTTTCTTTCTTTCTCAAAAGGCGCACATAAGTATTTGTAGAGTTTAAGATTAAGCTAAATTTTAAAAACTTTATAAAAATATGCCTTTAGAAGATCTTTTTGAGGAAGTAAAAAAGTCTTATGACATTGTAGAAATAGTTTCTTCTTATGTTAAGCTCAAAAGAGTAGGAAGAAATTTTGTAGGATATTGTCCTTTTCATTCTGAAAAAGTTCCTTCCTTTGTAGTTAGTCCTGAAAAACAAATTTTTAAATGTTTTGGATGTGGAGTAGCAGGAGATGTTGTGACTTTTTATACAAAAATAAAAGGTATTTCTTTTAAAGAGGCACTTCTTGAGCTTGCTGAAAAGGCAGGTATCACAGTAGATAAAAAATACTTTGTTGAAAAAAAGAAAGAAAAAGATTTAGCAGAGCTTAATTATAAAGTTGCTAAATTTTATCATCATCTTTTATATTTCCACAGCTCTTCAGAAGAAGCTAAGAATTATCTTAAAGAAAGAGGAATAAGTGAGGAAACTATCAAGTATTTTTTATTAGGCTTTGCTCCTCCTGATGGAAGAGTTCTTGCTGGATATTTGAGAAATTCCTCTGAAGAACTGACAAAAGGTGAAGAACTTGGTCTCATAAAAAAAACTCCTGACGGATCTTATATTGATCTTTTTAGAGAAAGGATAATTTTTCCTATTTTTAATCTTAGAGGGGAGTGTGTAGGATTTGGTGCAAGAGCTTTAAACAAAGATGTAGAACCTAAATACTTGAATACTCAAGAATCAAAGATTTTCAAAAAAAGTGAAATTCTTTATGGGCTTTACCAAGCAAAAGAATTTATTAAAAGAGAAAATCAGGGAATTTTAGTAGAAGGATATTTTGATTTTCTAAGTCTTTGGGAAAAAGGTATAAAGAATGTAGTTGCTACCTGCGGTACTGCCTTAACAGAAGCTCATGTAAAACTTCTTAAAAATTTTACAGAAAATTGGATTATTTTTTACGACGGAGATCTTGCAGGTAGAAAGGCAACCTTAAGGGCTATTTCTTTATTTTTGAAAGAGGGTATCTTACCAAAGTGTGGTTTGCTTCCAGAAGAAGATGATCCAGATTCCTGGGTAAGAAAGCAGGGGTTAAAGAATGAAGAGCTAAAAAAGAAAATAGAAGAGCAGGCAGTGGATGCTATTTCCTTTGTTATTGACTTTTATAAAGAAGAATACAGAGAAAATCCCTCTAAAGCATTTAAGGAAATGATGGAAGTTTTTAAATTTACAGAAGATCCCTTTTTAAGAAATAGAATTGCAAGGGAATTAAACTTTAATTTAGGAATTTTTGAAAGTGAAATATTTAAGTATTTCGCTAAGAACACCTATGCAAAGGAAAAAATAGACGAAGTAATAGAAAAAAAGGATGGTAGAGAAACACTTTTTTTAAAGAAAATTTCTCAATTTTTGATAAACTATCCAGAATGTTATAATGAACTTGAAGCTTCAGGTCTTTCAGAGTTTGTCGAGGCTTATTCTACAGTAGTTTATGGGAGATTTTTAAAATACTTAATAGAGGAATTTAAAAAGGGTAATACCGAAATTGAGTACATTCCTGATCTTGAATTTCAAGAAATATTAAGTGATCTTCTTTTAGAACCCCCTTTTGAAAATAAAGAAGAGGCACTTTCTCATATAAAGGAATATATAAAAAGGGAGCTTGCGAAAAAAGACATAAAAAAAATTACAGAAAGTCTAAAGCTTCTTCAGATGAAGGGTTCAAAAGAGGAAATAGAAAAATACCTCTGGATTTTAAAAAGTTCTTTAGCAAATAAATTAACAGAGAAAATAAAAATTAAAGGAGGGGAATGGTGAGCCTCCAAAAAGATAGAAAGTTTTGCTTATTTAAAGATGATGTAACTTTTGAAGAAGTATTAGAGGAAGATAAAGATGATTGGTTTGAGGATGAAAATGAGGAAAAAACAAAGAGTTTAAAAAGGAAAGTAGATGATCCCATTAAAATTTATTTTAAAGAGGTATTTTCTCATAATCTTCTAACGCGAGAAGATGAAGTAAGAATTGGCAAAACCATTGAAGAAAACGAAAGAATTATTTTAAAAGAAGTATTAAATTACTATTCTCAGGTTATAAAGTTTTATCATTTATTGATTAAAGCAGAAAAGAATAGAAATCTTACTCTTCTTTTTAAAGACTATGAAGAACTTTCAAGAAATGGAGAAAAAGCTCAAAAATGGCTTGAAGAATTAAAATCAAATATAAATAAATTGGTGGAAAAATTTAATAAAAATAAAAAAGAAAAACTTGTAGAAAAAATTATAGACATAGTTTATGTAACAAGACCAACAAAAGTTTTACTTGATGAACTTGCTTGTGAAATATTAGAAAGTTACAAAAAAATTAAAGAATTTTACAAATTTAAAGAAAAACTTCAAAAAGATTATTTATTGAAAGAAACAGTTTTAAAAAGAATCTTTTCATTAAACGGAAAAAGGGATTACATTGAAAAGTGTTTAAAGAGGATGCATTTAGAAAAATTTGATGTAGAAAAGATCAAAAAAGAGGTTTACGAATATAATAATTTTCTTAAACAAATAAATGATTATTTTGGAGAGCCTTTAGAAAGAATATACGAAAGTGGAGAGGTAATTTGTAAAGCTTTACAGGAGATCAAAAAAAATAAAGAAGAGTTAGTAAAAGCAAATCTTAGATTGATAATATCCCTTGCTCGTAAGTATTCTCCTAAGGATATGTTTTTAAGTGATCTTATTCAGGAAGGTAATATAGGTTTATTGAAAGCTATAGAAAAATTTGATTATAGAAAGGGATTTAAGTTTAGCACCTATGCTACTTGGTGGATAAGACAGAGTATAACCAGATATCTTGCTGAAAATACAAGAACAATAAGAGTGCCTGTGCATATTATTGAGCTCATATATAAAATAAGCAAAATTATTTCAACAAGGTTTTATCAAGAGTATGGAAGAGACCCCACGCTTGATGAATTAGCTAAAGAAACAGGGTATTCTGTTGAAAAACTCAATTACATTTTTAAAGTAATGAAACAACCCATTTCTCTTGAAACGACAGTTGGGGAGGATGAAGATACAACTTTGAGAGATTTTATAGAGGATCAGAATGCCGTTAAACCTGATGAGGTAACCTTTAACACAGCTCTTTCAGAAAAAGTTAGAGAACTTCTAAAAACCCTATCTCCCAGAGAAGAAAAAATTATTAGACTGCGATTCGGGATAGGAGAAAGAGAAGCCTGTACCCTTGAAGAAGTAGGGAATAAATTTGGTGTTACTAAGGAGAGAATAAGGCAAATTGAAAGTATGGCCTTAAGAAAGCTCAAACATCCCAATAGAATTAAATTGCTGAAAAACTTTTTAATTTATGGCTCTTAGCGAAATTTCAGAAGCAGTTAAAAAGGATCTTCTTAATATTATTCAAAAAAATTTTCCTTTGAAAAAGCGTCCTTTTCTTGAAATAGGTAATTTATTAAATATAGAAGAAGAAAAGGTAATTGAAGTTTTAAAAGAGCTTCAAAAAAAGAAAATTTTGAGGCAAATTTCAGCTATATTCAATCCTTGGTTTTTTGGACATAAATCTGCTCTTTTTGCCTTTAAAGTTTCTTCCGAAAAACTTGAAAAAGCAATATCTATTATAAATAAACACCCTGGAGTTAGTCACAACTACTTAAGGGATCATAAATATAATTTATGGTTTATTTTGGTTAATTTACCAGAAAGAGATCTTTTAAAAGAGGCTCATAGATTGGCTGAGCTTTGTGAAATAGATGAATATCTGTATTTGCCAGCCTTAAAAACTTTTAAAATTTCTACAGTTTTCGAGAACGAAGTTATCAACAACTATGCTAAAGAAGAGATTTTGGAAACAGAGTCTGGAAAACTTAATAAAGATTTTTCCGAAAAAGATAAAAATTTGGTTAAAGCACTGCAAGAACCAATTCCTTTAGTTAAAAATCCCTTTGAAAAGATCGCAAATTCTTTGGGAATGGAAGAAGAAGAGATCTTTTCTTGGATTAAAGAAATGAAAAAGAAAGGAGCTTTAAGAAGATTTGGAGCACTTCTAAAACATGACAAGCTGGGATTTAAAACAAATGTAATGGTAGCTTGGGAGGTAGAGAAAAATAAAATGGAAGACATTGTCAAAAAACTTTCTAAAAATTTATTTATAACTCATTGTTACGAAAGAAAAACCTATCCCCATTGGAAATACAATCTTTATACTATGTGCCATTTTAAAGAAGAAAAAGAAAAAGAAAAAATTCATTTGCTTGCAAGAGAATTTGGAATAAAAAATTATGTTATGCTTGAAACGATAAAAGAATTAAAAAAAGTCAGACTAAAATTATTTTACGACTTAGAAAAAAACTTTATTTAAAAAATGAAACAATGTATCTAACAGAAATAAAAAGAACTGCAAGTGTTATTATAGCTCTTATAAGTTTTTGAGGCATATATTTTTGAGTTTTTGCGCCAAGATAAAGTCCTAAGGCACCTCCTATTCCAAAAAGAAATCCAAGTAACCAGTCTGGTGGATTTCCACCGAGGGTAAAGATTATAACTCCAAATACTGAAGTAATACAAGTTCCAGCAAGTGTTGCTCCAGCAAAAACATAAGCTGGAAGCCTAAAAAAAGCAAGTAATATCGGAGCCATTAAAGCTCCTCCACCAATCCCATAGATTCCTCCTATTATTCCTATTACAAAGGCAAGAATAGTAATAACGAAAGAGTTCACTTTAAATGTCTCTTGAGAATATGTAAATTCTAAGGATCTCCAGTTAAAAACAAGAACCTTTGGTGGTTCTTTAGAAAATTTGATTTCCTTTTTAACTGCAAAAAATTCATATATCAATCTTACAAATATTACAAAAAGAACCAATCCCACCAATAATTTAAATTTTTTTAATTCTACAAAAAATGAAATTCTTAAAAAATAACCTATAAGAACTCCAGGAAGGGTTCCCAAAATAATTATTAGAGTTAGAGGATAAAAAAATCTTTTTTCTTTCCAATATCTATATACTCCAAAGGGAATGGCAAAGACATTAAAAAGATGGTTCGTAGCGCTCACAGAAGGAGTGGTAAATTTAAGAACGCTTACCTGGAAAGGAAGTAATAAAAAGGCACCACTAATTCCTCCTGCAGCACATAAATAAGAAATGACAAAAGAAACCAGGGGAGGAATAATGATAGAAGTCTTTACATGAGAAATAGGAAAAGTAACAGTAAAAGGTAATTCTACCATACTTAATACCCTCTCAAATTGTTGTATCTGTAATAACAATCTCTATACCAGCTTGCGTCCTTAGGTCCAAGCTCTAAAGCTTTTTCGTAATTTTTTAAGGCTAAACTTAAATTCTGCTTTTCTTCGTATATTCTTCCTGCATAATAGTAAGAAATTCCATTAAAAGGAATAAGGGCTTTTCCCTTTTCAAAAAACCTTAAAGCAGTGTCAAAATTTTTAAGTTTAAAGTAAACCATTCCAGAAATTATGTTTGCTGTAAAAAATTCCGGATCGTATTTGAGAGCAAGATCTGAGTATTCTTTTGCTTTTTCTAAATTTTTCTCTTCTGCTTCAATCTTTGCTAAATAAACTAAAGCAACAGTATTTTTGGGATAAAGTTCTAAAGCTTTTTTGAAATAACTTTTTGCTTCAATTATGTTTTTATCTTTATAAGCCTTTTTTCCTTTTTCTACATAATCGTAAGATTCTTTCGTTTTAACGAGATAGTTTTTAACCTCGTGAAACCTTTGAGTATCTTTTATTAATATCCCGCTTGGTTTAAAGGTAGCGATATGCTTTTTTGCTTCCTCTATTCTTGATTCTGGTAAAGGATGAGTTGAAAGCCATGCAGGAGGTCTCTTTTTTTCTAACTTTTTAAATTTTTCAAAAACCTCAATCATTCCTTCAGGAGAATATCCAGCCTTAAAGGCGTATAAAAATCCATACCTATCTGCTTCTCTTTCCTGATCTCTACTAAATTTAAGGGTTAAAAGGGAGGCTGAAATTTGTCCAAGTTGTAAAAGTATTTCTCCGCTTAAATTTTGGGGAACAAAAAGACTACCCACTTGTAAAATAAAGCTTAAAGCTAATTGTTTTGCCAGAAATTTTACATGGTGTCTTGCATTTATATGTCCCAGCTCATGGCCAAGAACTCCTGCAAGTTCACTTTCACTATCAAGTTGTAAAAGAAGTCCTCTTGTAATTACAACAGGCCCCTCCTGGTAGGGCAAAGGCATTTACAATTCCAGAATTTACAACATAAAATTTGTATGGAAGTTTTCTTTCAGTTACCTTAGCAATTTTTAATCCTACAGAATTTACATACTCCTGAACCTCTTTTTCTGGATAAAGTCCTTCAAATTCGTCAATGGAAGAAGGAGTATATAGGTTTCCTAATTCTACTTCTTTTTCTTCAGAGATAAGGGTAAAAAATGGCTTTTCAGAATTAGAGGTTGTGCAAGAGACTAAAAGAAATAAAAGAAAAAATAAAAATAAAAACCATGAAAACTTAATATGTTTCATTGAAGTTTTATATTATAATTAAATTAACCAATATGGCAAGTAAATTATCTAATAAGGGGGTGATAAAGATGAGGTTATATCTTGTTCAGCATGGAATTCCCAAACCTGAATCTGAGGATCCTCAAAAACCTCTTTCTGAAATTGGAAAAACTGAAGTTGAAAAGGTGGCTAAGGCTCTTAAATTAGCAGGAATTAAAGTTTCAAAGATTTTTCATTCAGGAAAACTCAGAGCAAAGGAAACTGCGGAAATTTTAGGAGATTATTTAAATCCCTCGGAAGGAATTGCAGAAGCAGAGGGGCTTAACCCTCTTGATCCGCCAGATATTTGGGCAAATAAATTATTTGAGTTAAAGGATCCTATCATGTTAGTTGGGCACTTACCACATTTACAAAAGCTTTGTTCTTTTTTAATTATAAAGAATTCAGAAAAGCCTGTTATCAAATTTAGGCAAGGAGGGGTTGTAGCTCTTGAGAGAGATGAAAAAGGGGAGTGGATTATTTTATGGACAATTTATCCAGATTTCTTATAAATTATCTGAGTTTGTAATTTACAAATGCTTGACAAAAGCAAAATTTAGATTAATTTAATTTAAAATTATGAGTGGGCGGATAGCTCAGGGGGAGAGCATCGGCCTTACAAGCCGGGGGTCAGAGGTTCAAATCCTCTTCCGCCCATTTGTAAATTTTAAAATTTGAGTTATAATTTAATTCAACAAGGGGCTGTAGCTCAGCACGGTTAGAGCGCCTGCCTGTCACGCAGGAGGCCGCGGGTTCAAGTCCCGTCAGCCCCGCCATATTTTTTATGGAAAATTGGTTACCCTCTCTTAAAAGATTCTTTCTTTTTTTATTCTATCCTTCAAGTTTAATTTTTATTATTTTCCTTTTAATTTCTATCTATGTAATCCTTGAAAAAAGAAAAGGGAGAAGAAGATTGTTGCTTTTTCTTGCCATCATTCTTTACTATTTTTCCTCAACCCCTTTTTTACCCTATTTTCTTTTAAAGCAACTTGAAAAAAACTATTTTCCTCCTTCTGAAGAAAAAATAGTTAACACAAAAAATATAGTCGTACTTACTGGAAGAATTTATGGAGAAGAAAACTTAAGTTTAGAGGAAAGATTTAGTAGGGAGACCTTAATAAGACTTTTTAAGGCTTTAGAGTTAAAAAAAGATTATCCAGATAAAGAAATAATTCTTCTGGGAGGGTCTTACGAAGATAGATTCAATAAAGGAGCTTCCTATCTTAAAGAATTAGCTGAAAAATTTGGTTTTAAAGTCAAAGCAGTTGATACACCTCTTGATACTATAACAAGTGCTAAAGTTTTAAAGGATTACTTTTTAAAAGAGGGGAAAAAAGCTGATACTCCTTTCTTACTTTTAACTTCTGCTTATCATCTTCCGAGAGCAATGTATCTTTTTAAAAAGGAAGGGTTAAATCCTATACCATATCCTACTAATTATAACTACAAACTTTGCATTCCATCTTTTAGTATATGGAAATTTTTGCCTAACGATCTTTATATAAATTTAACTAACAGAGCAGCTCATGAATACTTAGCTTTGGGGTTTTACAAAATAAAATATTTTATTTTAGGAATAATAAAATGAAAAAAGTAGAATTAAAAAAACGAATTTTTGAAATTTCAGAGATTTCAAGAAAGGTTCAGGAAAGCTTTATTGAACTTGAAAAAGATAAAATTGTAGAAGTTGTTCTTCTTGCTAAAAAAGTCATTTTAAAAAATGGGAAAATTCTTATTTTTGGAAATGGAGGAAGCGCAGCAGATGCTCAACACTTAGCAGCTGAGCTTGTTAACCGTTTTAAAAAGGAAAGGACACCTCTTCCAGCTATAGCTTTAACAACAGATACTTCTATTTTGACTGCTATTGCAAATGATTACAGCTTTTCGGAAGTTTTTTCAAAACAAATTTTGGCTCTTGGAAAAAAAGGAGATATAGCTCTTGGAATAAGCACAAGTGGAAGGTCTTTAAATGTGATAGAAGCCTTAAAGGTTGCCAAAGAATTAGGATTATATACAGTAGGACTTAGTGGAGGAGATGGAGGTTTGATGAAAGATTTATGTGATTACCTTATTTTAGTTCCCAGTCATGAAACTCCACGCATACAGGAAGGGCATCTTTTATTTTTACACATTTTTTCAGAACTCTTAGAAGAGGTTATTTTTCAAGATTAGAAATGCTTCTTGCTATAGAAACTTCTTGTGATGAAACAGGAGTTGCTCTATTTTCTGAAGAAGGTTTTTTAGTAAAGCATCTTCTTTATTCACAGGTTGCTCTACATTCGCCTTTTGGAGGAATAGTTCCTGAGATTGCCTCTCGCAAACAATTGGAAATTTTACCCCCTTTGATTAAAAAACTTTTAGATGAAACAGGTAAATCTTTAAGAGAAATTAAGTGTATTTGTGTAACCTTTGGTCCTGGATTGATAGGTTCTCTTTTGGTAGGGGTTTCTTTAGCCAAAGCCTTAAGTTTTGCACTTAAAGTTCCTATCATAGGAGTTGATCACCTACAGGCTCATCTTTTTTCTATATTCTTAGAAAAGGAGGTAAGATTTCCCTATATAGGACTTCTTGCTTCTGGAGGACATACTGCACTTTTTTTAGTAAATTCTTGGGAGGATTATAAACTTCTCGGGCATACAAGAGATGATGCAGCAGGAGAAGCCTTTGATAAAGTGGCAAAGCTTTTGAAACTTTCATATCCAGGTGGACCTGTTATAAGTAAACTTGCAGAAAAGGGAAATAGAAAAGCCATTTTTTTTCCAAGACCACTTTTAGAAGAAGACACCTTTGATTTTAGTTTTTCAGGATTAAAAACAGCAGTTCTCAATTATCTAAAATCTGTTTCTCAATTTAAAATAGAAGATGTGTGTGCAAGCTTTGAAGAAGCTGTTTGTGAAGTATTGGTGGAAAAGGCTTTAAAAGCAAGTTATAAATTCGAAATTCCAAGGATTGTTGTTGCAGGAGGAGTGGCTTCAAATAAGAGATTAAGGGAATTATTCAATGAAAAAGCTAAAAAAGAAGGAATTGAAGTATTTTTTCCTTCTCCAGAGTTTTGTACTGATAATGCTGCTATAGTGGGAATAGTAGGATATTATAAGTGGAAAAAAGGGCTTTTTGATTTCTTAGAAAAAGAACCTTATGCCAGAGCTACTTTTGAAAAATTTAAATTTTAGTCGGTAAGTTCTTCTTTTATGTTAAGTTCTTTTATTTTTTTCTGTAAATAAGCTCTTTCTAAACCAATTTCTCTTGCCGTTTTAGAGATATTTCCCTTATATTCTAAAAGTTTTCTTTTAATAAATTCTCTTTCAAAAAGAAGTTTAGCTGTTTTGTAATTTTTTTCTTTAAACCAGTAATCGGCGTCTTGTTCAGTTTTTTTCTTCTTTTCTATTAGATTTTTAAAGTCTGAAGGAAGGTCTTCATAACCTATTTCTGAGGAAGAGGATATTATAACAAGTCTTTCTATAAAATTTTTAAGTTCTCTTACATTTCCAGGCCAATCATATTCCATAAGTGCGGAAAGGGCATCCTGTTTAATAATCTTTTTTTCTGAACCAATTTTGTAGCTAAATTCTTTCAGAAATTCCTCTACCAGTATGGGAATATCTTCCTTTCTTTCCCTTAACGGAGGTATATAAATAGGGAAAACATTTATTCTAAAAAATAGATCTTCTCTAAATTTCCCCTTTTTTATTTCTTGAAGCAAGTTTTTATTCGTAGCAGAAATTATTCTTACATCAATTTCTATGGATTTATTACTTCCTAAGCGTTCAAATTTTTTTTCTTGTAAAACTCTTAGAAGTTTTGCCTGTGCATCAAGACTTAAATCCCCGATTTCATCTAAAAAAAGAGTACCTTTGTGAGCCACTTCTAATTTTCCTTTTTTAAAGCTTTGAGCTCCTGTGAAGGCTCCCTTTTCGTATCCAAAAAGTTCTGATTCTATAAGGGTTTCTGGAATTGCTGCACAATTTATTTCCACAAATGCTTCCTTTGCTCTTTTTGAATAAAGATGTATTAATTTTGCAACTACCTCTTTTCCCACGCCAGATTCTCCCTGAATTAAAACAGTAGTATCTGTGGGAGCAACCTTCATAATTAGTTCTCTTATACTCTGTATAGCAGGAGAAATTCCTGATAGTTTTACCTCTCCAAAAACATTTTCTCTAAGTCTTTTGTTTTCTTCTTCTAAAAGAGCAATTTTTAAAGCATTTTCTACTGTAACTATGACTCTTTCGTAAGAAAGAGGTTTTTCAATAAAATCAAAGGCTCCTAACTTTATTGCCTTTACTGCTGTTTCTATATTTCCGTGTCCTGAAATTACTATAATCTGAACTTCAGGATAAAATTTTTTAACCTTTTCCAAAACTTCAAAACCGTCTATGTCTTTTAGCCAGAGATCAAGAAGAATTACTTGAGGTTGGCTAATATTTATTTCTTTTAGGAGTTCTTTACCCCAGAGAAAGGTTTTAACTTGGAAGTTTTCGTCTTTGAGAATGTCTTCAAGGATTTCAAGAATGCCTTTTTCATCATCTAAAATCCACACTTCTCCTTTCATAATCAAATCTAATATTATTCTTATCTTTTCCCTTGTCAACCATTTCCGAAGTGACAGATTAAAGTTAAGACCAAATAGTTGCAATAATTGAATTTGTAATTTAAACTAAAATTAAAAACACTATGGCATATAAATGGCTTCCGCCATCAAAGACACACAAACCACTATGGGAGGGTATAATGGTTGAAAAAATAGAATTAGAAAACGGTTTAGTTTTAGAAATATGGAATTATTCAAGAAGACTTGCAGGCGATCGCTGGCTTGTTGGTTTTCTTGCTCAAATTGGAATTTCTCCTTCAGAAAAGGATTTTTCAAACCCTGAGTATTATAAAAAATTTCTTGAAAAAACTGATGGAAAAGTTTATTACCGCTATAGAAAAGAAAGACACTTTGTCCCTGAAGATGCAGTATCTACCATATTTTCTAACATGAAAGAAAACTTTTTAAAAGCAGCTCTTATCTACCTTTCTCATGCTGATTTCAAAGAAAGGCTTATTAAGCACGAAGTAGCTCAGTTTGAAAAAAAGATGGACTGGGAAGAGGAAATCAGAAAAAAAGACGAAGAAACAGAAAGACTTGAAGAAATCTGGAAAGATAGAAAAACTTTTTAAAAGTCTTTAAACTAAATTTGAGAGGTTTTAAAAATGGAAATTCTTAAAACTCTTCTTAAAAAAAGTAATTCCAAAATTCTTTTGCTTGTTCTTGATGGAGTAGGAGATTTACCCCTTAAAGAAGGAAAAACCCCACTTGAATATGCTAAAACTCCCAATTTGGACAGTTTAGCCAAAAAATCTGCCCTCGGACTTCACATTCCTGTTGATTACGGAATTACCCCTGGAAGCGGACCAGGACATCTTGGTATTTTTGGCTACGATCCTCTGAAAATAAACATAGGAAGGGGAGTACTTGAAGCTCTTGGAGTAGGACTTGAACTAAAAGAAACGGATGTTGCTATAAGAGGTAATTTTGCTACGGTAAAGTATGAAAACAGTATTCCGGTTGTTGTTGATAGAAGGGCAGGGCGTATTCCAACAGAAGAAAATAAAAGGCTTATTAGCTATCTTTCAGAAAATATCAAAAAAATAGAAGATGCTGAAGTAATTTTAAAATCCGGAATGGAGCATAGATTTGTTGTGGTTTTCAGATTTCCTTATAAGGTTTCTCAGGAGGTAGAAACCATAAATGATACAGATCCTCAGGTAGTGGGGAAAACTCCACTTAAGCCTTCTGGAAAAGGTGAAATGGCTGAAAAGGTTTCAAGGATTGCCGAAATTTTTTCTCAGAAAGTAGCAGAACTTTTAAAAAATGAGCCAAAGGCTAATTATGCCCTTTTGAGGGGATTTTCTGTAAAACCAGATCTCGAAACTTTTGAAGAAAGATTTGCTTTAAAAGCCTGTTGTATTGCTACATATCCAATGTATAAAGGACTTGCAAGTCTTGTTGGAATGAAACTTATTAATTTTGAAGGAATGGACATAAAAGACGAGGTTGAAGCTTTAAAAAAAGAGTGGAATAATTTTGACTTCTTTTTTGTCCACATTAAAAAAACTGATTCAGCAGGTGAGGACGGGAATTTTGAGCTAAAAGTAAAGATAATAGAGGAATTTGATAAATATTTGCCTGAAATTTTAGAGCTAAAACCAGATGTCATTTGTATAACAGGAGACCATTCAACCCCCTGCATTTTAAAATCTCATTCCTGGCATCCAGTTCCTGTTCTTATAAATTCTCCTTATGTTCTTGGAGGCACCTCAGAAAGATTTACGGAAAGGGAGGCTCTAAAAGGGGAGCTTGGCATATTTTACGCTTACAAGCTTATGCCCCTTCTCTTAGCTCACGCAGGAAGACTCAAAAAATATGGCGCTTAGCCTTAATCTACCACATCGTAGTAGTAAATTTCTACTGCTACGATGTGGTAGATGGTATTGACAAAATTAAAGTTTTGGATTAAAGAGTTTTCTGATAATGTCACAAATTTAAAAATTTTATAAAATTAGGTGAAAGTTTATGGAATACCTAAAATTGATAATTGATTACGGAATTATAGGTTTTCTTATCCTTTTAAGCATTATTTCTATTGCCGTAGCAATAGAAAGAGTAGGGTATTACAAAAAGGTAGATGTTTTAAAGTTTTCAAGTGTAAAAGAGCTTGAAACTGACTTAACAAGAGGACTTTACATAATAGCTACCATTGGTGCTAATGCTCCCTATATTGGGCTTCTCGGAACTGTTCTTGGAATAATGCTTACCTTTTACACCATAGGGCAGGAAGGGCTTGTTGATAGCAAAAAAATAATGGTAGGACTTGCCCTTGCTCTAAAAGCTACAGCAGTGGGACTCCTCGTTGCTATTCCATCAGTTGCGCTCTATAACTATCTTTTAAGAAAGGTTAAAGAAAAAATTGCGCTCTGGGAGATAGTAAATGGAAGAAAGGGAAATTGATTACATAAATGTGATTCCATTAGTTGATATAATGCTTGTTCTTTTAACCATCGTTCTTACTACAGCAACTTTTATCGTTCAGGGAAGTATTCCTGTGAGACTTCCAACAGCTAAAAATGCTGAGGTAAAAAATATCAAAAGTTTTCAGATAAACATTACTGAAAAAGGAGATGTATTTTTTGAAGGAAAAAAGTTAGAGCTTTCAGAACTTGAAGAAATTGTTAAAAACTTGGATAGAGAGGCACAAGTTTCCATACTTGCTGATAAAGCTTCTAAAGTTCAAACTCTGGTTTCTGTTCTTGACATACTGAAAAAATACGAAATTAAAAGAGTGGTAATTAAAACAGAATTGATAAGATGATAAAGTTAAGAGCCTTTTTGTGCTCTCTTTTTATACACATTTTCTTTTTAACGGCAGTTGCAGGATTATTAAAGCTTAACGCAGAAACTTCTGCAAAGTATATAGAAATAGACCTTTCTTTAGCAAGCCTTGCCAATTTATCCCAAGCTACTTCTAATAAAGCTACTTCTAATAAGGAAAATGTAAAATTAGAAACGAAAAATCAAGTAAAAAATTTAAAAGTTACAAAGATACCTGAAAAGGCATTAAAACAAGATTCTGTTGTAAAAAATACTTCAATTACTCCCAAGGAAGAAAGGGTTGAGGAGGTTATTTCAAAAGAAGTGGTAAAAGAAGTGGTAAAACCTTTACATGCAGAGGACAAAGGAAGTGTTCAAAAAGGAGAGGGGGAAGGAAAGTTTAAGAATATTGGTATGATTAGGGAAGGGGGGTTTAGTAGGGAAGAAGGGGGAAGCGGGGAGGTTGACAGAAGCGGGAAAGGAGGAGACGGAAGCGAGAAAGGAGGGGGAGGAAGTAGTTATAATTTAGAAAAATTAAGAGAGAAATATCTTTTGGAGAAGCTTTCTATTATTTCAAAGATGGTGCAAAACAACATAAGTTATCCTTATATTGCAAGGAAAATGGGATGGGAAGGAAAGGCAGTGGTCTCTTTTGTTCTAACAAAGGAGGGTAAAATCAACTTTTTGAGTATAGAAAAATCTTCTGGATATGAGATTCTTGATAAAAATGCAATGGAAACCATTAAAAAGACTTCAAAATACTTTCCTTTGCCTCCTGTTGATGTCAAAATCAAACTTCCCATTTCATATAAGCTTGAATAAAAATTTCCATTGATTAATTAAATGAAAAAATAATTTTAAAACAACCTTTAGGAGGTGGATTATGAAAAAGGTTGTAATTGTAAAATGCAAAATGATTAGTGATCAAAATTTGTGTCCTGGAGATGCAAAGTGCTTTGTTGCTATGCTTCGTAAAGAGGGAGAATTTGCAAGATACAAAGATGAAGGCGCTCATATTATTGGAATTGTAGATTGTGGAGGCTGTGAGGGGAATAAAAACAGAGTAGTTTGTAGTTTGGCTCTTCTAAAACTTCAGTTATCAGCTTTAAATGAAAAACCAGATGTAGTGCATGTTGGAACATGTATTATAAAGTTCTGTAAAAGAAAAGATGATCTTATTGAAGCAATTAAAGAAAAAGCAGGTGTTGAAGTAGTGGAAGGAACACATTCATACGCTCCCCCTACAATTTTTGGAAGCTAATTTTTAAAAAATCCGCTTAAATTTGAGTTAATTCAAAAAGATATTTTATACAAGTTATTATTGTTGGTGCAGGAAAGGTAGGGTATAATATTGCAAAATTTTTAGTTTATGAAGGAATTGATGTAGTTGTAATAGATAGAGATGGGGAGAAATTAAGAAGAATTTCTGAAGAGCTTGACATTGCAACTATAGAAGGAGAGGGAAGTGATCCAAATGTTTTTAAAGAGCAGGAGCAAAAAACGCAGATATTCTTATTGCAGTTACTAATAGTGATGAAACAAACATGATAGCTTGTTTGCTTGGTAAAGCTATGTTTAATGTCAGGAGAAGAATTGCAAGAATTAGAAATCCAGATTATTTCTTTAATAAAGAGCTTCTTGGGAAAAACTATCTTGATATAGATCCTGCAATAAATCCATAACTTGAAACAGCAAAGGCTATTTTAAGAATTTTAGAAATTCCTTTTGCTACAGAAGTTATAGAGGTTGAGGAAGGAAGGGTTGTTGTGGCAGGTTTCAAAATTCCACCCAAAAGCAAGGTGATTAACAGAGAACTTAAATATCTTAGAAACATAATTAATAAAGATTTTATTATCGGAGTGGTGAAAAGAGACGAAGAGGTTATAGTTCCAAGAGGAGAAGATGTGCTTTATGAAGGAGACATAGTTTATATCCCTTTAAAAAAAGAAGATGCAATGGATATAGCTCAGGCTTTTGAGATACCTGTTTTCCCTACTCAGAAGGTAATTATAGTTGGGGGAGGAAGAATTGGATACTACATTGCTAAGGCTCTTGAAGAAAAGGCAAGTGTAAAAATAATAGAAAAAAGTGAAGAAAAATGCAAATTTTTAAGTAAAAATTTAAAAAAAGCCCTTATTCTTCATGGAGATGGAACGGATAAGCAACTTTTAGTTGAGGAAAATATAAAAGATGTGGATGCTTATATTACAGTTTCAGGAAATGATGAAATGAACATAATGGGTGCTCTTCTTGTTAAAAAACTTGGAGCTAAAAAGGTTATAGCACTGGTTAAACAAGTCTGATTATATTCCTCTTGCTTATGAGCTTGGAGTTCACTCTGTTTTAAGTCCAAGGCTTTTAACTGCAAGTATAATATTAAGATATATAAGAAAAGGAGATGTTTTATCTTTAACCGCTATTGCAGAAAATAAAGTTGAAATAATGGAAGTTCTCAGAAGCTAAAAGTCATCTATTGTTGACAAAGTACTTAAAGACATTAAATTCCCCAAAAATGCTGTAATCGGAGCGATTATAAGAGGAGGAGAAGTAATAATACCTAAAGGAGAAGATATAATAAAAGAGGGAGATAAACTTATAATTTTTGCACTTAAAGAATCCATAAGGGATGTAGAAAAACTTCTTACATAAAATTCAAGAATGAACATCAAGATCGTTATCAATGTAGTTAGCTTAAGTATAATTATACTTTCTTTCTTTATGCTTCTTCCTCTTGGAGTAGTTTTCTTTTATAAAACATCTGAATACAGGGATTTTTCCTTTCTTTTTTTTAATTACTTTTGCTGCAGGGATTTTATTATAATTCTTAACAAGAAGATATAAATATGAGGAATTAAGATATAAAGAGGCTTTTGCAAGTGTAACCTTTTCCTGGATAAGTATAGCGTTTTTTTTTGTAGTCTACCTTATTTTTTAACAGGAGCTTTAAGCTCTTTTACAGATGCATATTTTGAGTCAATGTCAGGATTTACAGCAACTGGTGCAAGTGTGATTGCAGATGTAGAAAGTCTCTCAAGGGGCATTCTTTTTTGGAGAAGCTTAACTCAGTGGATAGGAGGAATGGGAATAATAGTTTTTGTACTTGCAGTTCTTCCAGTTTTGGGAACTGGAGGAATGCAGCTTTTTAAAGCAGAAGTTTCCTGGTGTTACCGTAGATAAGTTAAAGCCAAGAATTGTAGATACTGCTAAAATTTTGTGGATTATTTATGCAAGTGTGACTTTAATAATAGCAGGGGCTTATATATTATGTGGAATGAGTATTTATGACGGCATCTGCCATGCCTTTACTGCCATTTCTACAGGAGGTTTTTCTACTAAAAATGCCAGTTTAGCAGGATTTAATAATCCCTTGATTGAATATGTAGGAATAATAGGAATAGTATGCGGAAGTATTAATTTTACCCTTTACTTTTATTTAGCAAAAATGGATTTTTCTAAAGTTTTTAAAAATGAAGAATTAAAATTTTATCTGTTATTTGTTTTCGTAGTTTCTCTGTTAGTGATTTTTAATCTTTATTTTACAGGTATTTATTCATCTTTTGAAAAATCTGTTAGATATGGATTATTTCAGGTTGTAACTTTTATTACAACTACTGGATATGCTACAGCTGATTATACAAAATGGAGTTCTTTTTCTCAAATTAGATTCTATTTCTGATGTATTTAGGTGGAATGGTTGGATCAACTGCAGGAGGAATAAAACAGCTTCGCTTTTGCGTAATATTAAAACAAATCTATTCTCAATGTTTTCATTTAATTCATCTTAAGGCTGTTACTGCAATTAAAATAAGTGATAAAACTATAGAGTCTGAAATTGTTGCAAGTATATTTTCTTTTGCCTTATTATCTTTATTTGTGTGGATTGTTGCAAGTGTCATTCTTACTTTTTCTGGGTTAGATATAATCACTGCGTTTTCTACAACCATTTCAGCCTTAAGCAGTGTTGGTTCAGGTCTTGGGAAAGCTGGACCTTTATATACTATGCTCCTTTTCTCACTTTAGCCAAATGGATTCTTATCTTTTGTATGCTTGTTGGAAGGCTTGAATACTATACCGTTTTAATTCTTCTTATTCCTATTTTCTGGAAAAAATAAATGCAATTTTTGGTTTCCACAGCTTATTTTTTTCAATAATGTGTATAACTTCAATTCCTAATTCTTCCAAAGCTCTTGCTATAAATCTTCTGTGACATCTCCAGGGAAATTTTTCGGCACATATCATGCAGGTCAGTTCTCTTTTAGCAACCTCTATAAGTTTTTTTAGAGCAGACTCAAAAGCTTCTGTTTTCATGTAATTCTCATAGTTTTCAATTCTATAACCTCCGAGATCATCAAAGTGATAATATGAGATTCCACTTTCAGGCAAAATTTTTGCAAGATTTTCTTTTTTAAAATGTGGGAATCTCTGAGAAGTTGCCCATCTTCTAACATCAGCAACAGCTTGAATTTTATAGAATTTTAAAATTTCAAGAAATTCTTCCAGAGTTCTGTTAGAGGTTCCAAGTGTGTAAATTTGCATTCTAAAATTTACTTTGGAAAGTAAAGTTTTTTAGAGGAAAAAGTAAAAGCCTTTCCACCTTTGTGAAGCGGAAGTCTCCAAAACTCTTTATATCCATATTCATCAAAATCTCTTGCATCCCAGTTTTTAACCTCACCTATGTAAAACATTACTTCTCCCACTTCAACTTCTTCTATTACTTTGCATTCAAGAACTGCAAGAGCATTTTCAAGAAGAGGCACACTTAAAATTTTACCTTTTTTAACTTTTATACTGAATTTTTCAACTTTATTTATTTCCTTTCCACTTGATGTACCAACTTTCCAGATAAGCTCAATATCCTCTGTTATGTTTACTGAAAATTCTTTATATTTCTGAATAAGCCTATGGGTAAAGTGCCCTTTATCACAGGCAAAACCAAGTGCTGGAATATCTTCAGCAATAGGAGTAATCCAAGAGCATGCCATAAAATTTACTTCTTCTTTTTCTACATTTCCACTTCCTATAACGACAACTGGTCTTGGATGAAGGGTTCTGTAAAATTTCATAACCCCCTCCAATTTCAAGTTTATAAAAGATTTACAAAAATTATATAACAGTTAAAATTATTGGTCAAATTAAAAATGCTATGTGGGAGGATTCAAATGGAGAAAAAGATTTATGAAAGAGTAAAAGAATACATTTATAGTAGAGATAAACTTTTTGAATTTCTTGGAGCAAAAGTTACAGATATGGGAGAGGGAGTAGCAGAAGTTGAAATGGAGGTTAAAGAAACCCATTTAAATGCTGCTAATGTATGTCAGGGAGGGGTTATTTTTACTTTAGCAGATCTTGCCTTTGCCCTTGCCTCAAATTCCTATGGTACTCTGGCGCTGGCTATAAATGCAAATATAACTTATATAAAATCTGCTAAGGTGGGAGAAAAACTTGTAGCGAAAGCCCAGGAATTTCACAGAGGGAAAAACTTGGCAACCTATCATATAACTGTTACTAAAAAGGATACAGGAGAAAAAGTGGCATTTTTTGAAGGCATGGTATATCGTTTTGATAAACCCATTTTTCAGGAAGGTATCTGAGAACTGAAAATTAAGAACAAAATGTATTTAAATAATTAGATTTTTCAGCTCTCAGACTCAACCCTGCGGGAGATATACTTTCCCGCCTACTATCCCCTATCCCTGTTATTAACAGGGACTCAGGGATTACTTTGAAAAACAAGTCCATCAGTTTCAATCTTACAGGATTACAAAGCTTAACAAATAGAACTTTCAGGTTATCGTAAAACTCAAGTTTCGGGAGCTTTGCTCCCTTTCTGAGAGTATTTAAAGCTCCCACAAGATCTGCATGAAATACTTTATTCAAAATTTTGTCCTTAAAAAGATTTCCTTTTCTTTCTCCTTTAAAGTCTTTTGTTTCTTGAACTTTTTCTATATCTGTAAAAGGTGAAGTTTTAGAAGTATAAGATTCGTCCACTTCCACAACTTCCATTCCAAGTTCTTGTGCCTTGTATTTAATTAATTCTATCAATCTCCTGAAGGGTATAAATACAAAAGCTTGATTAGTTTTTCTTCCAAGATTTATTCCGTTCTTGCTTTCCAATGCACTTTTGCCTATGTAAATTACCTTGTGTCCTGTTTCGTAAAGTAAATCTACCAATTTTCTTGCAATCCTGTGAAATTGAGTATCTATCCATCTTTTTCTATAAGCGGATAAAACTTTGCTTTTTATCTCAAGTTCATGTAGTTTTCTTTTTAAGTGATTTAAGTCTTCTTTTCCATAATTTATTTCGTTTTTCAGTTCATTTTTCAGGCAATCCATTTGACTTTGAAGTTTTGCCTTCTTTTTGTTAAACCACTGGTTGAAAGCCTTGATTTCTCTTCCAGAGACTATGAAGCTTTTTAGTTCTGGATTTTCCGAAACTACCGATAAAAGCTCATCAAGTCCTACATCTATTCCTACCTTGAAGTTGCCTTTAGATTGTTTAGTCTCTAGAGAACACTCATACACGGCATCCACGTACAGGTCATCACCAAAAAACTTAAGCCTGACTGAGCTTACTCTGTAAGGAAAGTCTCTGGGAAGTTTCACTTTCAAATACTTTCCTTCTCTTAGTCTTATGAGAAGATAATTTTTTCTTGCTTGAAAATATTCGCGTTGGCTTCTACAGAAAAGTTCATTAAGAATCTCAGTTTTTTAGGTTTCGGAGGTTGAGGAACCCCTGTAAATCTTGATGGGTCTATGCTAAACTTCTTAAGAGCTTTGAAATAGCTTTTAAAATCCTTTATAACCTGTCTTATAACTGATTGAATAAGTGGCGCATTTCCAGCTTTTTTCTTTTGAGGTTTTAATTTGTCTAAAAATTCCGCCAATTCTCTGTTAATACTTATGCTTTCCAGAACTTTTTCAAGGTCCGTTTTATACTTGCCTGTATAACCGTTTTCTGTAAGCAAACCGTAAAGGACAGATTGATTTAGAAGAGTTTCTTTGAAAATAAGCCTGTACTTGTTTATAAGAATTATAAGCAAATTCTTGAAGTGTAAAAGATCATAAAGAAGTCTTCTAACCTTCTGCTTTCTTTCTTTTCCAGAAATCCTTATTGTGAGAACTTTCTTAACTGATGACATCCTCCACGATCTTCCTGAGTTTTCTTCTGTTTGAATAATACTTCATAGAGAAGGAGTGAAGTAGAGTTGTTATCTCTTCTATTATTTCCTCAACATCCTTCTTTTCGTTGGTGTAGTCATTGATAACAACTATCTGAGTTCCGAATCTTGCGAAAAGGTTTTCAAAAAAGTTAAATCCCACCCTTGTGAGTCTGTCTTTGTAGGTCACCACAACCTTCTCTATTCTGTAACTCAAAATCTCGTTCAAGAGTGCCTGAAAGTCCTTTCTTGCATCAAAGTTAAGAGCAGAAGCTACATCCTTATAAACTCCATCTATTCTCCAGCCTCTTGCTACGCAGAAGTTCTTGGCAAGTTCTATCTGGTTTATAAGGTCTTGCTTTTGTTTCGGAGAGTTCACTCTTGCGTAGATTACGATTTTCCTCTCCCGCGGTTTTCCCATAGTCTCTAAGAGGTATCTATAAACGCTCTCCTCATCGTATTCGTATCTTCCGTTGGGAAGCCTAATGGCTTTTATCTTTCCTCCTTTTCTGAGTCTTCTTAGTGTGCTTCTTGAAATTCTTAAAACTTCCATTACTTCTTTTGGTTTCATGATACAAATAATATAATCAAACAACTATATTATGTCAAAAATGGACTAAAAATTTTGACTATAAGTTATAATGTTCATAAAAATTAGCCTTTAATTTATCAATTGACTTTTGAGGCTCTCTGTGTAAAAATTGTGGATATAGAGAGAAAGAAAAGAGCTTATTTTTAAATGTTTAAAAGAATTCTTGCGTTAGTTGATGAAAAAATAACCTCAGAAGTTTCAGCCCGTTATGCCTTAAAGTTTGCTAAAATTAATAATGCTTTTTTTCTTATCTGTCTTATTCATAAAAAGGGAACTCAGTTTGAAAGATCTGAACAAATTCTGCAAAAAATATTTCTTGAGGCTGAAAAAATAAAAATTAAGACCCAAGGTATTATAAAAACAGGAGATAAATTTGAGGAATTAAAAGAAATCATTAAAAAAGAAAATGTTGAAATTGTATTTTTGCCTGATGAGAATTTGAGAAAAATCTTTGAACTTCCTTGCTCAGTTGTAAATGTTAAAATCGTTAATCTTGGTAAGATACTTCCCAAAAAAATCCTTTTGATCTTAAAAGGAAAAATATCTCAAATAAAAGAAAAAGCCACTTTTCTTGAAAATATAGCTAAAATTTTTCACGCAAAGTTTATTATAAATTACTTTGGAAATGATAAAGACATAGAAAATTTTTTTTCGATTTTAAAAGACCAAGGAATAAAATTTGAGAGCAAAATCTTTCCTAAGTTTTCTTACAAAACAGCCGTATTTCAGGCTTTATCAAAGAAGGTGGGACTTGTTTTGATAGAGATAGAAAAGCCAAAGGTTTTTAAGTTTTTAAAATCAGATTACGAAAAGTTTATTGAAAATCCGCCTTGTAATTTAATAACCTTCAGGCTCTACCAAAAAGAATGAGAATAAACGAAATTTCAAAAGAAGAAGTTTTCAAATTACTTGGCACATCAGAGGATGGGCTAAAAGAGGAAGAAGCAAGGCAAAGACTTTTGCACTTTGGTTTTAATGAGATAAAAGAGCTTCGCAAAGGTTCATTAATTTTTAAGTTTTTAAATCAGTTAACTCACTTTCTTGCTATAATTCTATGGCTTGCAGCTTTGCTTGCTTTCATTTCTGATTACCTCAATCCTGGCGAGGGAATGCGTCATCTTGGTTTTGCAATTATTGGAGTAATCTTTATAAATGCTATTTTTGCATTTGTTCAGGAATACAAAGCAGAAAAGGCTATTGAAAAACTGAGGCAGATGCTTCCTTTTTATGTAAAAGTAATAAGAGAAGGGAAGGAAAAGGAAATTCCTGCAAGAGAGCTCGTTCCAGGAGATTTAATTATTTTATCTGAAGGAGATAAAGTTCCAGCAGATGCAAGGGTAATTGAATCTCACAGCCTTACTGTTAATAACGCTCCCTTAACAGGAGAATCTATCGCAGTTACTTTAACTGATGAGCCTGACACCGGAGAACTAATCGAAAGTAAAAACATAGCCTTTGCAGGTGCAACAGTTGTTTCAGGAAATGGGAAGGCTGTTGTTTTTGCTACAGGAATGTCAACAGAGTTTGGAAGAATTGCAAGTCTTACAGAAACTGTTCAGGTTCAGCAAACCCCTCTTCAAAGAGAAATTGCAAAAACATCAAAAATTATCGCTTTTTTTGCTACTTCCATTGGATTACTCTTTTTTGTTATAGGGCATATCATTGGAAGAAGTTTTTGGGATAATTTTATTTTTGCTATTGGCGTAATTGTTGCCCTTGTCCCGGAGGGAATGCTTCCTACTGTTACTCTCTCACTTGCTATTGGAAGTCAGAGAATGCTTAAAAGAAAGGCACTTATAAAAAAATTAACCTCAGTTGAAGCTCTTGGTTCAATAACAGTTATATGCACTGATAAAACAGGAACAATCACTCAAAATAAAATGGAAGTAAAAAAACTTTGGACCTTTGATTCCAAAGCCGTTGATATGCTTATAAAAATTGCCTATCTCTGCAATAATGCTAAATTCGTTGATAATCAGTATAAAGGTGAGCCAACAGAAGTAGCACTTTTAAAGTATGTTAGAGAAAATTTTGGAGATTTTGAATCTAAAAGACTTTTTGAGATTCCTTTTGATTTTGAAAGAAAAAGAATGACAACAGTAAATCTGATTGACGGTATTAAGCTTTCTCTTACAAAAGGTGCTGTTGAGACTGTTTTTCCTTTGTGTAAGTATGCTCTTATAAATGGCGAAAAAGTAATTCTAAATGATGAATTGACAGAAAAAATTCGTACTTCTTATACAGCTTTAATGGATGAGGGACTAAGGGTTTTATGCTTTGCCTATTCAGAAGAGCCAGAAAAAGATATGGTATTTGTTGGGCTTGCCGGACTTGAGGATCCACCAAGACTAGAGGTAAAAGAAGCTATAAAAAAGTGTCATGAAGCAGGTATAAGGATAATTCTCATTACAGGAGATGCAAGTAGAACTGCTCTTGCCATAGCTAAGGAAATAGGGCTTGTAAGGGAAAATCCAATAATAATTGAGGGAGAAGAATTTCACAAAATAAGTGATAGAGAGCTTAAAGAAAGGCTTTCTCAAAAAGAGATAATTTTTACGAGAATGACCCCAAAAGACAAGTTGAGAATTGTAACACTTTTACAGGAATTGGGAGAAAGGGTTGCTGTTACAGGAGATGGAGTAAATGATGCTCCAGCATTAAAAAAAGCTGACATAGGTGTTGCCATGGGAAGTGGAACTGATGTAGCTAAAGAATCTGCTGAAATGATTCTTCTTGATGACAACTTTGCAACCATAGTTAGTGCAATTGAAGAGGGAAGGGCAATTTATGAAAACATACGAAAGTTTATTTCTTACTTTTTTACTTCTAATGTAGCAGAGCTTGTACCCTATCTTGCTTATGCAATTTTCAGAATCCCCTTACCTTTAACAATTATGCAGATTTTATCTATTGACCTTGGAACTGATATACTTCCTGCTCTTGCTCTTGGGGTGGAAAAACCTACTAAAGAGGTTATGAGAAAACCGCCAAGAAGTCCAAAAGAGAGGCTTTTAAATCTTGGGCTTCTTTTAAGAGTCTTTTTGTTTTTGGGACCGATTGAAGCTACCGCAGGACTTTTTGGGTTTTTCTATGTTTTAAACCACACTCATCTTTATCTGCAAGCTACCACTGCCTGTCTTACAGGTATCGTTATAGCTCAGGTTGCAAATGCTTTTGCCAATCGCTCTTTTGAAGAATCTGTCTTTAGCATAGGAATGTTTTCAAATAAATTTCTCTTAGTAGGAATTGCCTTTGAAATCGCCCTGCAACTTTTTATTGTTTATCATCCAATTGGGAATAAAATATTTTCAACTTATCCAATTTCTTTAGAGGTCTGGCTTATTTTGATACCCTTTGCAGTTTTGCTTCTTTTAGCAGAAGAAACGAGAAAATTTATAAAAAATAAGTTAAAATTAAAATTATGAAAATTTCTCCCATATTTCCTATGCAACCAATTCCATATTTTGGAGAAAAATTAGAAGGAGAATGGATTTTCGAACCTAAAATAGATGGATGGAGACTTCAAATAATAAAGTATGAAGATGGCAGAATTGAATTTTGGGGAAGAAGACTTGAAAAACACCCTAACTGGACAAAAAATCTCTTCTATCTCATTCCTTACTTAAAAGAACTTCCTCCAGGTACTTTACTTGACAGTGAACTTTATTCTACAAAAGGTAGGAGAGGGATTCCCTCTGTAATGGCAAAAACAGGGCTTGCAAAACCTGTAATTTATGTTTTTGATGTGGTATATTTTAAAGGAGAATTTGTAGGAAATAAACCACTAAGAGAAAGGAAATTTTTGTTAAAAGAAATTACATTAAATCCGCCATTTTATTTTTTAGAATATAAAATTTTAGAAAACTGGGAAACTGCCTTAAAAGAGTGTTTAGAAAAGGGATTTGAAGGTATAGTTATAAAAAATCTTGATTCGCCATACTTAGTTTCTGAATCAGCACCTATTGCTACGCATTACTGGAGAAAGATTAAGGGATAAAGATGATAGGAAGATTTCAAGTAATGGCAACATTGCAGGCAGCAAGGGCTTACGTTTTAGGTTATTCTATTGATGAGGCAAAAAGCTTTGGTTTAAATAGAGCCATTTTTTATGCTGCTGCAAAGAAGGGATTTAAATCCCACAGACTTTTAAAAGAAATAAAGCTTCCTAAATGGAAGCTAATTCGCAAGTTTCCAAAAAAGGACATCAGTGAAATAGAAAAAAGTTTTTCCATAGAAAGACTGGGGGATGAAATGGCTTATTGTGTGAAAATAGAAGATAAAAAATTTTTCTTAATAGGGGATGACATACAAACTCCAGAGGATTTTGAAAAACAGGTTGAAGCAAGGTTTAAAGGCAAATTTGAAGAGGCATGGAAAGAGGCATTAGAAATTGTTAAAAGTTACGACAAAGGTGTTCTTCTTTCACAAAGATATTTTTATGAAGCTGTTTACAAACCAAGAAGAGACGAGCTTGCTCAAAAGTGGTCAGAAATGGTAAAATCTTGACCTGCTTGGTTGCACCTTATATCTTCATAGTTAGTTATATGAGTATTGCTTTAACAGTAAGTGCTGCATACAAGGAAATATGGGAAGAAAAAAAGCTTGCTGAAATTATTAAAAACCTCATCCCTCCTCAATCAGAGAGAATTTATGTCCTCTTTACCGAAGTTCCTCTTCCGCTTTTAATTCAATTCTGTTATTATAACAATATCTTCCTTGAACTTTTGAAAACCTATTATGAAAAGTTTATAAAGCCTATCTATAGAAATCAAGAACTTGAAGAATATTTATACGAAAAATAAAACTTTATGAATTTATTAAATTAAGACAAGTTAATATGCCTTTTTCATTGTTTCCCGAAATTTAACAGGAATACCTAATAATCTTGTAGAAATTGAAGGTTATAAAGTTCCTGTAGAGTCTGATATAGAAATCGTTGCCAAAAAAGTTTTTTATAAAGGTTTATCATTAAAATTAAGAGATATAATTGACATAGGAACAGTTTACAAAAATATGAGTATTACTTCCCAAACCTGTAGAAATCCTTTTTTAAAATCTCAATAGATTAAAAAAGAAATTGATGAAGAGAGTCTAAAAGAATTATCTCTTGAAAAAACAATAACATTAGAAGACTTTGTAAACTATGTTAAACTTACTGAAGAATTAATCAAGAAAGTGATGGAATTGTTGTAATGGAGGGGAAATTCTTTCAAAAATTCACCTTAAAACAGATTCTTTTTATTCTTTTTATTTTAACATTTATCCCGTGGTTACTGGGATTAATGTTGGGTGTTTACTATATTTATCCTCACATTAAAGAGGCAAGACTTCAGCTTAAAGCAGAAAAACATATCCCTCCCTTAGCTGAATTTGTCTGGAACTTACAGAGACATAGAGGTCGTTCTTATTTATATCTACTTCTTCCAGAGGGAGAAGAGAAGTCTTATGCAGAAAAGGAGGTTAAACAGATTGAAGGAAAGCTTGAAGAAATCTATAAAAAACTAGAAATCCTTTATCTTGAAGAGGCTGAAACAAAGGAGACTTTGAAAGCTCTGTGGGAAGCATACCAGTCTTTAAAAATTTCTCAATTTAAAGGCACTGCTGAAGAAAGTTTTTTTTAGCCATACTAAGCTTATAAATAAAGGTCTGCAACTTTTACAGATGGAAGGTGAAGCACATAAACTTTTTACAGAACCTGATTTGTATGTTAGAACTCTTGCTCAGGTAACTCTTATGGAAATGCCAAGATTTATTGAGTATATGGGAAGACTTAGAGCTATTAGTAGTGGGGCTATTGAAAAGGGTGGGCTTAGTGAGGAGGATAAAAAGCTTATACTCGGATATCTTGAAGAAATTGTCAGTTATAGAAAAAGCCTGCACTGGATTCTTGAAAATATAACTTTACCTCAAGAGACCATTATAATGTTCAGAAATGCGCAAGATTTACTTAATATGTTTATGTCCACCTTTAATGAATACTTTGCTAAGGATTTCAAAGTAAAAGGATTGAGAGGAACTGAATTTTTTAAATCTGCAACTTCAGTTATAGATGGATTTATTGAGTCCCATAAAGTGTTGTTGTATACCTCCTTAAAAATTATTAAAAATAAGAAAATCAGTTATTTTAAACGACTTACTTTACTCCTTTCAGGTCTATCTTTTGTTTTTATACTGACTACTCTGGGTTTTTATGTTTCTTACAGATATATAATTAGCAAATTGAAAGCAATCTCAGAGGGAGTAAAAAGGATTACGGAAGGAGACCATGCTTACAGGATAACTCTTGAAGGAAAAGATGAAATAGCAGAGACAGTAAAGGTTCTTAATCAGTCCCTGGATGAAATTTTCTTTCTTACCTTTTACGACAAAGTATCTTCGGCTCCAAACCGTCAAAAACTTCTTCTTGATATTCAAAAATTTTCGCATCCTGTTTTTATTTTAATAGACATCAATTTTTTCGGTGACATCAATTCTATATATGGTTATAAAGCAGGAGATAAAATTTTGAAAGAGCTTTACCAGAGGTTAAAGGAGGCTTTTAAGAGTGAGGCATACAGAGTGGGGGCAGATGAATTTGCTGTAGTATTTGAATTTCCTGAAAAAGAGAAAGAAGTCTCTGAAATTCTTACAAAAGAAATAAAAAATAGGCTTGAAAGTTTAATAAAAAGTCCTTTTCTTCTGGATGGAGAAAATATTTTACTTAATTTTACGGCAGTTGCTATCTGCGAATCAGTAGAAGGTGAGAGACTCCTCACAGATGCTTATACACTTCTTAATGAGGCTAAAGCAAGGAATGAGAGCTTTTTATACGAATACGAGCCTGAAGAAAGATTTCGAAAACTGCACGAGGAATCACTTTTCTGGTTAAAAAAATTTAGAAAAGCCCTTGAAGAGGATAGAATAGTTCCCTATTATCAGCCAATCTTTGATAATAAAACCAGAAAACCTGTTAAATTTGAAGCCCTTGTAAGGCTTATTGACGAAAATGGAGAAGTTGTAAGCCCGTTCAGGTTTTTATCTGTTGCCCAGAAAGCAGGATATGGTCCTAGATTAACTCAAATAATGTTAAATAAGGTTATTTCTGATTTTCGCTTTTTACCTTTTGAGGTTTCTGTAAACCTTTCTTATAGAGATTTTCTCTCTGAAGAACTGTTAAGTTTTATAGAAAAGGCTCTTGATGAGGATATTTCATCAAGGCTTGTTTTTGAATTTCTTGAAACTGAAGAAATTGGGAATCCAGAATTAGTTTTTTCAAAGCTAAAAGAATTTAAGAAAAAGGGAGTAAAAATAGCCATAGATGACTTTGGAAGTGGATATTCAAATCTTCAAAGGATTATTGAACTTAAAGTTGACTACATAAAAATTGATGCCTCTCTCATAAAGAAATTACCTCAAGATGAAAAGGTTTATTCTCTTGTTAAGGCTATTGTTAGCTTTGCAAAAGAGGCTGGGATTAAAACAATAGCTGAATTTGTGGCAGATGAAGAGATTTATCAGAAGGTTTGCGAAGTTGGTATTGATTATTCTCAGGGCTATTACTTTAGTCCACCTTTGCCTTTAAAAGATTTGAAAGCCTTTTTGAGTTAGTGAAAAAGCAACGCGCCCGGCAGGACTCGAACCTGCAACCTTTGGATTCGTAGTCCAATGCTCTATCCAATTGAGCTACGGGCGCATCTCAAAACTATTTAATAATATAAAGTATTTTCCAATTTTTACAAGCTAAACCCATATCTTTCAATTTTTACAATAAAACTTTATAATAAATTTTATGGAAAAATCAAAGTTTTATAACTTTTTTTCAAAGTATAGAAATCTCTGGTCTGCAATTATCCTTTGGTTTGTTGTTATCCTTTCTTCCTTAACCCTGACAATAAGTGCCATACTTACTTACAAAAATACAAAAATAGCAGCTGAAAATACTTTAAAAATGAAAGCTATGGGAATAGCAATAACCCTTCAAAATTTTTTACAATCCCTTGAACTTGAAGAATTAAGTAGTTTTGACTACGGAATTTTTTCTGACATTATTCTTAACGAAAAATGGGAAGGAGTAGCTTTTATAAGCCTTTATGATCAAAATGGTTATACTGTTTTGCATTCCAATCCAGAACTGATAGGTAAAAGGGTTAAACTTGAAAAGGTCTCAACTTATCCCTATTATCATTACATAACCTTTCAGGATTTTGGGAAAGCTTTTGTAGCTGACTTTAAAATAAGTTTTACTCACAATATTTTTTACATTTTAAGAATAGCTTTATATACTTCTTCTGCTGAGACCCTGATAAAAAAAGCTAAAATTTTTGCAGGAATAAAAATAGGATTAGCTTTTATACTCATTTTATTTGGAATTTTGGGAAGTTTACTTATAAAAAGGGTTGAGGCAATGCAAATAAAATTTAAAGAATTAGAAAGCATTTCTCTTATGACAAAAATTCTCGCTCATGAAATAAGAAATCCCTTAGGAAGTATTAAGGGCTTTTCTCAGTATTTGATGGGAAGAGTTGATGAAAAATTCAGAGAACCACTTAAAATAATTTTTAATGAGACGCTAAGGATAGAAAGACTTACTGATGAGCTACTTCTCTATGCAAATCCTGTTAGAATAAATGTTTCTGAATTTTCTTTAACTGAGCTTCTTAAAGAAGTGTTAATAAGTTTTGAACGCACTTATCCGGAAGTGGTTTTTAAGCTAAATTTTAAAGAGAGTATTAAAATAAAAAGCGATAGAGACAAATTAAAGGAAGTAATTATCAATCTTTTACAAAATGCAGTTGATGCAGTTTTAGAATTAAATAAGCAAGAAAAAATTGTTGAAATTAATGTGGAAAAAAGAGAAGATAAAATTAAACTTGAAGTAGTAGATAATGGAGTAGGGATGGATAAGGAGACTTTAAACAAAGCCATAGAGCCATTTTTCACTACTAAATCTAAGGGTTCAGGGCTTGGGCTTGCTATAGTTAAAAAACTTTCAGAGGCACTAAATATAAAATTTAAAATAGAAAGTAAGAAAGGGGAAGGGACGAGAGTATGTCTGATTATCCCAGAATCGCTATAGTTGAAGATGACAAGTCTTTTGCTTTATTTTTAAAAACTATTCTTGAAGAAAGTGGATATAAAGTAGAGGTTTATTACGATCCTGAGACTGCTTTGAAGAAATTACCTGATTTTTGCCCCCAGCTTGTCATTACTGACCTAAAAATGCCTAAAATGGACGGCATTACCTTTTTAGAAAAAGCAAAAAAAATTTTACCAGAAACCCGGTTTATAGTGATAACAGCCTATGGAACTATCCCCTCAGCAGTAGAAGCTATTAAAAAGGGAGCCTTTGATTACATAACTAAACCTTTATCAAGTCCAGAAGAATTTCTTTCTAAAATTGAAAAGTCAATTCCCAAGGAGAGAAAAGAGCCTGAATCCTTTGAAAAGCCTTTTGAAATTCCACCTTTAGAAATTCTTTTTGCTGGAATGGAAGATGTTTATGAAAAAGTAATGCAAGTAGCTCCCACAGAAACCACGGTAATTCTTTATGGGGAAACAGGAACTGGAAAATCTGCGATTGCTAAGGCTATACACCTTTTAAGTGGGAGAAAAGGAAATTTTGTAGAAATAAATTGTGCAGCAATTCCAGAAACCCTTATAGAATCAGAACTTTTTGGATACGAAAAAGGAGCCTTCTCAGGTGCAATAAAATCTAAACCAGGAAAGATTGAAATGGCAAAAGATGGGACCCTTTTTCTTGACGAAATAGCTGAGATGAATCCATCTGTTCAGGCAAAATTTTTAAGAGTTTTACAAGATAGAACCTTTGAAAGGCTTGGCGGTTTAACACTTATTAAAACAAACGCAAGATTTATCGTTGCCACTAATAAAAATCTTCTTGAACTCGTCAAAGAAGGGAAATTTAGAGAAGATCTTTATTTTAGGATTAATGTCTTTCCTATACACATTCCACCTTTAAGAGAAAGAAAAGAGGCTATCTTTAAAATTACAGACTACATTATTAAAAAAATTTCTCAAAAATTAGGGAAAGAACCTCTAAAACTTAGTAAGAGATCCCTAGAGATTTTAAAAAGTTATTCTTGGCCGGGAAATATAAGGGAGCTTGAAAATGTTCTTGAGAGAAGCTTTATATTGGCAAAAGGAGAAGAAATAGAGATAGAGTTAGAGGGTTTTGACAAGGTTTTGTATGAAGAAAAGGCAGAAAGTTTAAAAAATCTTGAAAGGAAGGCAATTTTGGAAGCTTTAAAAAAGACAGGTGGGAATAAAAAAAAGGCTGCAGAACTTTTGGGGATATCTTTAAGAACGCTTTATAACAAACTTAAAGAGTATAATTTAGGGGGCTAAAAAGCCCCCAAATTTTTAGTTACCATCCACACATCTTTCTTAATCTGAGCCCATTTCTTGGAGCATACGGTAATCCCTTTTCATATGCTTTTTTTCTAATTTCAAGCTGAGTTTTTCTAAGCTCCATCTCTTTTTTTTCTATTTCTTTCCAATCAGGTGGATTTTTCCTCCATAATTCGTATAGTTCCCTTTTCGTTTTCCACATCTTTTCCCATTCAGGTTGAATTTCTTTGCAAAACTCCTGAGCTTTCTGTGGATCTATATTGGGTTTATAAAAAGCCTCTTTCTGTCTGTAGTGCTTTTGTCCTTTACCGTAGGGAAATCCCATAGGACCAGGTTGAGGAGCTGCCTCATTTTGAGCAAAAGCCGTTCCAAGGGTAAGAATCCACATTACTCCAAGAATAGCTAATCCTTTGTTTAATTTCTTAAACATACCGCACCTCCTGCAAAAGATTTTTTATTTTTTATTATCTACAAAAGTTGTGCCTGAAAAATGAACTAAGAAATTATAAGATTTTAGTTAAAGAAATGATTTTAAAATTGACTTAAAAATGCAAGAAATTCAAAATTTTGCAAAATTTACAAAGGTTTAAGTTTTAATAGTTTCTAAATATTCACCTTTTAAGGAATGCTTTCCAGCTTCAGTTATTAAAACTTTTACAAGTGCGCCTTTTATGTCAAGGCGAGGAGCTTTAAAATTAACAATTACATTGGTTGTAGTTCTTCCCATAAGCATGTTTTTGTTTTTAGCACTATAGTCTTCTACAAGAACTTCAACTTCCTTTCCTATATAGGAATTATAAATTTCTTTTGTTATTTCTGCTTGAAGTTTGTGAACCTCATTAAGTCTTTTTTCTTTTTCTTCCTCAGGGATTTTGTTTTCTAATTTCTGAGCCAGAGTGAAAGGTCTATCTGAATACTTGAAAGAAAAGATTTCGTGATATCTTACTTTTTCAAGCATATCAAGAGTTTCTTTAAAGTCCTCTTCTGTTTCTCCTGGAAATCCCACTATAATATCGCTTGTTAAAGCAACCTCAGGAATTGCAGATTTCAGTTTCTTTACTTTCTCAAGGTATTCTTCTCTTGTGTATTTTCTGTTCATCTTTTTAAGAATTTTGTTAGAACCAGCCTGTAAAGGTAAGTGAATGTGTTTACATACCTTTGGATTTTCTGCCATAACTTTTATCAGCTTTTCAGAAAGATCCTTTGGATGGCTTGTAGTAAATCTTATTCTCCAGATTTCATCTATTTGAGAAACTAAATTTAAAAGTTCTGGAAAATCAGGATATCCCTTTTCCTTAAGCCCATAGGAATTAACATTCTGCCCAAGAAGGGTTACTTCTCTTACCCCTTTTTTAACAAGCTCTTCCACTTCTTTAAGAATATCTTCTGGGGCTCTGCTTATTTCCCTTCCCCTTACATAAGGAACAATGCAGTATGAGCAAAAATTGTCGCACCCCTGCATAATAGTAACATAGGCTGTAACCTTTCTTTCCTTAGAAGTAAGAACTCCATTTTTGTCAAGAATAAGAGGAGGCTTAAAATTAGGTTTAAGCTCGGTAAAGACTACAGGTTTTCTTGTATTTTTAAATTTTTCTAAAGCTTCTTTTATAAAATAAAATCCCTGAGTTCCAAGAACCAGATCCACATAGGGAAGTTTTTTTATAATATTTTCACCCTCTTGCTGAGCAACACATCCTGTTATTCCAATGATAAGCTCTGGGTTTTTCTTTTTGAGATGCTTATATCTTCCTGCTTCGCTATAAGCTTTATGCTGAGGTTTTTCCCTTACAGAACAGGTGTTTATCAGGATAAGATCAGCTTCTTCTGGATTTGCAGTAGGTTCGTATTCGTCAGAGAGCAAAATATACATTTTCTCCGTATCATTTTCATTCATCTGGCAGCCAAAAGTTTTAATGTAAACCCTTTTTTTCATAGCAAAATTAAATATAATTCACTTTAAAACTTTTTTCAAATTAAGGGAGGATGCTATGTTGATGGAAAGTATTAGCTCTAAAGAATTTGAAAAGCTAAGAAAGGAAACAAAAACTGTTATTATACCCGTAGGTTCAGTTGAAGCACACGGTCCACATCTTCCTTTAGCTACAGATCTCTATACTATATATGAAGTCTGCAAACTAATTACAGAAAAAGCAAAAATTCTTGTGGCGCCACCTTTGTATTATGGTCTTTGTAGAAGCACGAAACCACTTTCTGGAACTATAAGTCTTAAGGGAGAAACCTTGAAATCCCTTCTCTTAAATATTATCTTTGAATTTTACAGGCAGGGTTTTAAGAATTTTTTTATTCTTTCTGGACACGCAGGTGGAACGCACAAAGCCTACTTAATTGATACTGCAGAAACTTTTATTGAGATGTACAAAGATGCAAAGTTTTTCGTGGCAGATATTTATGAACTTTTAAAACCAGTTTTAAAGGAATTGGAAATTCCTGAAAGTGATTCCCACGCTGGAGAATGGGAAACTTCTCTCATACTTTACTTTAAACCAGAGCTTGTTAAAGAAGGGGCTTTTGAAGACTATCCCAAGTTTCCCAAGTTTAGAGTTGTAGCTGAAAAAGAAAAATACTGGTCTTCTGGAATATGGGGCAATCCCTTGAAGGCATCTAAAGAAAAAGGAAAAATTTTGGCAGAAAAATTGGTAGAAATTCTTTTAAAAGAAATAAGAGAGCTTGAAAAAGAGGAGTTAAAATGATTTTAATAGATGGTTCATACGGAGAAGGAGGAGGGCAGGTTTTAAGAACCTGTCTTTCTCTTTCGGTAGTACTTAAAAAGCCATTTAAAATTTTTAACATAAGAAAAAATAGACCTAAACCAGGACTTCAGCCTCAGCATTTAGCCTGTGTAAAAGCCTGTGCAGAAATTTCTGAAGCAGAAGTAATTGGAGCAGAGCTTAACTCTACAGAAATAACTTTTATTCCAAGAAAAAATCCTGCAAATAAAACATACACTTTTGATATAAAAACAGCAGGATCAACCTCTTTACTTTTTCAAACCCTTCTTTATCCTATAGCTTTATCACAAGGAGGAGAGCTAAATTTAAGAGGGGGAACCCATGTTCCCTTTAGTCCCTCTTTTCATTACATAAAGTATGTATTTTTACCTTTTCTCAAGTTTTTAGGCTTAAGAGCCGAAGTAAATCTTAAAAAAGCTGGTTTTTATCCAAAGGGAGGAGGAGAAATAAAGGTAAATATTTTACCGTGGCAAAATTTTTTCTTACCAGATATAAATGAAAGGTTTTTACCAGAAGATGTTTACATTTATAGTGTAATTTCACAAGATTTGCCTTCGCATATTCTCGAAAGACAGGCATCTTCTGCAAGAAAAAAGCTTTTAGAAGCTAATTTAAAACCAAAAGAGGAATTTTTAGAAAAAGTAAAAAGCGATTCTCCCGGGACTATGCTATTTGTCTACTCAATTGATAAAGATGGAATTAAAAGGGCTGGTTTTTTTGAGCTTGGTAAAAAGGGATATCCTGTAGAAAAGGTAGGAGAAGAAGCAGTTTCTCAATTTTTAGAATTTCTTAAAACTGAAGCCCAAATAGATGAACATCTGGCAGATCAAATTTTGATTCCTTTAAGTTTAGCTATATTAAAAAGTGATAGAAAAAGTTTTTCATTCACAACTTCAAAAGTAACAAGGCATTTACTAACTCAAGCTTGGCTTATTCCCCAGTTTATTGAAAATATAGAAATAAAAGTTTTAGGAAAAGAAAAATTACCGGGGGAGGTAAAAGTTGAGAGAAAATGAAAAAGAAATTTTAGAATATTTAAAACATTGCTGGGAGGAAAATTCATACTTAAAGAAATATCCTTTAAAAGAGTGGGAAGAAGCCTATTATAAAGGAAAGTTAATATTTTTTAGCTGGAAGGAAAAAAACTTTTTTAGGCTTAATAAGGATTTTAAAAGCTATTCTATGGGAACATTTTTTAACGAAAAGATTTTTGTCCCAGGTTATCCCCATATTCCAAGAATTTATGTGTTAAAAACAGGTCTTAAAAGATATTTAAAATATCCCTTTTATGCTGAAGAAAAAATAGAGGGTTACAATGTAAGACTAATTAAGGTAGAAGATGAGATACTTGCTTTTACGAGAAGAGGTTATGTCTGTGCTTTTGCTACTGATAGATGGGAAGACTTTTTGCCAAGACTTCCTGACTTTTTTGAAGAAAATCCAGATCTTGTTGTATGTGCTGAGGTTGCAGGACCAGAAAACCCTTTCGTTAGTGAGTATCCAAGCTATATAAAAGAGGATATTAACTTTTTTGTTTTCGATTTTATGAAAAAAGGAACAGGAGAGTTTTTAAGTGTTTCTGAAAAGTTAAAACTATTAAAAAAATATGGTTTTAATTCTCCTGAGATAAGTGGACCTTTTGATCCAGAAAAAGATTATGAAAGAGTAAAAGAACTTTTAGAAAGGTATCATTTAGAAAAGAGAGAAGGAGTAGTTTTTAAGCCTGATTATCAGGGTTCAAGGGTTAAATATGTAACTCCCTTTTCCAATCTCGAAGATTTAAGAGTTGTTTTTCCATACCTTGGGGAAATAGATCCACATTTCGTATCTTTAAGACTAATAAGGCTTGCGCTTAATCTTTATGAATTTGAAGAATTTAAAGAAGAAGTTTATAATACTTTAGGAAAAAGTATGTTTGAGGAAACCCTTCAGATCTTTAAAACAGATAAACCTTTTCAGGAAACATTTAAAGTAAGATTTAAAAAAGAAAGTAGCTTTTTAGCTATGCTTGCTCATTTTCGTTTGGCAAAAGTTAGTATAGAGATAAAAAATACTGAGTGGAAAAACGGTTATCTTTATGTAGAGTTTATTAAAATATATCCAAAAGCAACCCAGTTTTGGAAATCAAAATTAGAGGGGTGGGGAGAAATTGATTAGTGAATTTTTTCCTGCTTTTTTAAACCTTAAAGATAAGCTTTGTATAGTGATAGGCGGAGGAAAGGTTGCAGAAAGAAAAGTAAACAACTTACTTAAGGTTGGTGCTAAGGTTAAAGTTATATCTCCAGAAGTCACAACCACAATAAAAAAACTTGCTGAAGAAGGGAAGATTGAGTGGGAAAAAAAGTTATATGAAAAGGGGGATCTTAATTCAGCTTGGTTGGTTATTGCTGCTACAAATGATCCAGAGGTTCAGAAAGAAGTATATATGGAAGCTGAAGAAAGGGGTATTTTTTGCAATGTAGTTGATGTTCCCTCCCTTTGTAGTTTTATTGTTCCCTCAGTTATAAGAAGAGGTTTTTTAAACATTGCTATTTCTACCTCTGGAAAAGTTCCTGCAGTTACAAGAAGATTGAGAGAGACCCTTGAAGAAATTATAGGTAAAGAATATGAAGTTTACATAGAGCTTATGGAAAATTTAAGAAAGCAGATATTAGCTTTAAATCTATCAATAGAAGAAAAGGAACAAAAACTTCAGAAACTTGCGTTAGCTCCTATTCCTCGTTACATAAAGTATGGAGATTTTGAGCTCTTAAAGGTTTTGATTGAAAAGGAAGGACTTACTTTTCCAGTTGAGCTTTTTGAAAAACACTTTCCCAATATTTTCTCCATAAAAAGCGAAAAATAGGAGAAAACATCTCAGGACTTTCTTTAATAAGCCTTTCAACTTCTTCAACCGAAAAAAATCTACCTTCTTCTATTTCAAGTGGATTTGGTTTAGGTATTTTTTTGGTATATCCTACAAATAAGGTAACACATTGGTTTCCCGTTTCTTCTGAAGGAGGAAAATTCAAAACCTCTTTAAGTTTTACTTTTATAGAAAGTTCTTCCTTTAATTCTCTCTGTGCAGTAGTTACAACGCCTTCTCCAGCAAGAACATGACCAGACGCTGAAGAGGTCCATAGTCCTGGATTATCATCTACTGCTTGAGATTTCTTTTGAAGATATATTTCTCCATTTTTATTAAAAAGAAAGATATGGACAATTTTATGAAATAACCCTTTTTTGTGAATCTCTTCTCTACTTAAAATACTTATAGGATTACAATCTTTATCTACAACTTCCAAGATTTCTCTTTTTCTACTTTCTGGAGTTTCTTTTGGCTTTCTTCCTTTCTTTTTAATATTTTCGTGCATTTTTTTAAACAATTTTAAAGGATTTTTAATTATTATTACAGAAAATTTTAATTTGAAAAGACCTAAGTTCTTTTTATCACTAAATCTATAACTTCATCAAGGTGAGAGACAAAAATAAACTCAATTTGATCTCTTAAATCTTTTGGAATTTCTTCGAGATCTTTCTGATTTTTGTAAGGTAAAAGAACCTTTTTAATTCCTTTTCTCAAGGCTGCAAGACACTTTTCTTTTATTCCTCCTACAGGAAGGATTTTTCCTCTTAAAGTAATTTCTCCCGTCATAGCATAATCTTTAGAAACGGGTTTTTGAGTAAGAGCTGAGATTAAAGCCACTGCAATAGTTACTCCAGCACTTGGACCGTCTTTTGGTATAGCTCCAGAAGGCACATGCACATGGATATCATATTTGGTGTAAAATTTGGGATCAATACCAAGTTCTTTGTGTTTTGATCTTATATAGGATAGAGCAGCCTGGGCACTTTCTTTCATAATATCTCCGAGGTGCCCAGTTAAAATGAGGTTGCCTTTTCCAGGCATAGTCACAGCTTCTACATAAAGAACTTCCCCACCGTAAGGAGTCCAGGCAAGACCTGTCGCAACTCCTACTTCGTCTTTTTCCTGTCTAAGTTCTTCAACATATTCAGGTGGTCCAAGGTATTCTGTAAGATTTTCTTCAGTAATTTCAAAAGGACCCTTTTCACCTTCAGCCAATTTTCTGGTCACTTTTCTGCATATAGCTGCGAGCTTTCTTTCAAGCTCTCTTACCCCAGACTCATAAGTATATTCTTCTATAATTTTCAAAATTACTTCATCTGAAATTAAAATGTCTTTTTTAGTGAGACCGTGTTCTTTTAAAAGTTTGGGAAGAAGATGTCTTTTAGCAATTTCAAGCTTTTCTTTAAAGGTATAACCAGAAAGGTAAATAACTTCCATACGGTCAAGAAGGACTTTGGGAATAGGTTCAGTCATATTAGCAGTTGCTATAAACAAAACTTTTGAAAGATCAAAAGGAACATCCAAGAAGTGGTCTACAAATTCTTTATTTTGTTCGGGATCAAGCACCTCAAGTAAAGCTGCTGCGGGATCTCCGTGAAAATCTGAGCAAAGTTTGTCTATTTCATCAAGCATAAAAACAGGATTATTTGTTCCAGCCTGTCTTATTCCCTGTATAATTCTTCCAGGCAAAGCTCCTACATAGGTTCTTCTATGTCCTCTTATTTCTGCTTCATCTCTTACTCCGCCTAAGGAAATTCTTACAAATTTTCTTCCCAGGGCTTTAGCTATAGACTTTCCAAGACTTGTTTTCCCAACACCTGGTGGACCAACAAAGCAGATAATAGCTCCCTTTGCTTTAGGATTTATCTTTTTAACTGCAAGAAACTCAAGAATTCTTTCCTTTACTTTCTCAAGATTATAATGATCTGCATCCAAAATCTTTTTTACATGTTTTAAGTTTAGGTTGTCTTTTGTTGATTTATTCCAGGGGAGTTCTATCAACCATTCCAGATAATTTCTTATGACTGCTGCCTCAGATGAATCTGGATGCATAAATTCAAGGCGTTTAAGCTGTTTCAAAGCCTCTTTCTCTACATTTTTGGGCATCTTTGCCTTTTTAATCTTTTTCCTTAACTCTTCTATTTCGCTTTCTACATCCTCAAATTCACCCAGTTCTCTTTTTATTGCTCTTAATTGTTCTCTTAAGAAATATTCTCTTTGGGATCTTCCTATTTCTTCCTGAGCCTCAGTTTGGATTTTGTTTTGAAGAGTGGTTATTTCTATTTCCTGAATAAGTATTTCTGAAATTTTTTTAAGCCTTTCCACTCCATCTAAGGTTTCAAGAAGATCCTGAGCAGTTTTTACTTTAAGTTTCAAGTAAGCCGTAATAAGATCTGCAAGTCTTCCTGGTTCTTCTATAGATTGAATTGCTGTAGAAATTTCAGGATTTAGATTTCCTTTCAAAGATAGGAGCTTTTCAATGTTGTCTTTAACAGATCTCATCAAGGCTTCTATCTCTGGAGTTATAATCTCTGGTTCAATCTCTTTACAGGGTTCTATTTTAACTTTGAAATAAGGCTCAGTTTGCAGAAATTCTTTTATTTCAGCCCTTGATAAAATTTGAACAACCACTCTTAACCTATTTTCTGATAAGACTAAGGTTTTAAGAATTAAGGCTATGGTTCCTATTTTATAAAGATCTTCAGGTTTTGGATTTTCAATGCGTGAGTTTTTCTGGGTAGATAGAACTATAAGTTTGTTTTTATTATTTAAAGCCTCATTTATAGCTTTAATAGATTTTGGTCTACCTACAAAAAGAGGGACTACCATGGAGGGGAAAAGCACAATATCCCTTATTGCCATTAAAGGCAAAACTTCTGGGACATCAATAATTTCTTCTTCTGAAATTTCTGGGATCTGAAGTTCAAACTCTTCTCTCATAAAAACTTTTTTAAATTTTTAAAGTTTTCATAAAATTTAAGACCCAAGACCAATATTTCAAGATGTAGTAATAAAATTGGGAATATTTCTACAATTGGTTGCTTTTTTAATAAAATGTATTAAATTTCTAAAAAAGAATTCTGGTATCGGAGGCCGTAGCTCAATGGTAGAGCACCGGGCTGTGGCCCCGGGTGTTGCGGGTTCGAGTCCCGTCGGCCTCCCTTGTATTATTTGCAGAAAATAAATTATTTGCATTTTTATCAAATCGTGCTATATTTGGGCTTAGTCTATAATAAGGAGGAGATCTCTTATGTTGCCTGTGATAAGAGAAGTTGAGAAGAAATATATGAGAACAGATCTTCCAAGATTTAATCCAGGAGACACTATAAGGGTTTATTTTAGGTTAAAAGAAGGAGAGGAAAAAGAAAGGGTTCAAGTTTTTGAAGGTGTAGTAATTAGGAGAAGAGGCTCAGGTATTAATGCTACCTTTACAGTAAGAAAAGTTTCTTTTGGAGTAGGAGTAGAGAGAACATTTCCCTATCATTCTCCTCGTATTGAAAAGATAGAAATTGTCAAAAGAGGAAAGGTTAGAAGGGCAAGACTTTATTATTTGAGAGAACGCTCAGGTAAGGCTGCCCGTATCAAAGAAAGATTTGACAATAAGATTATGGAATAAACTTTTAAAGGTTTGGAAAACAAATTATTTAACATTTTTGAATTTTCAAACTTAGAGCTTAAGTTCAAAAAATTAGGATATTCTCTCATTGCAGGAGTAGATGAGGCTGGAAGAGGTGCTCTTGCTGGTCCTGTTTTTGCAGCAGCTGTTATACTTCCTCCAGATTTTGACTCTTCAGAAATAAAAGATTCAAAACTTCTTTCTCCCCAAAAAAGAGAAAGGCTATTTGACTACATCTGTAAGAATGCCTTAGATTACGCTATTTCTTATGTAGAAGTTGAAGAAATCAATAAAATTGGTATTTCGTTTGCTACTTTTAAAGCTATGTTTCAAGCTTTAAAAAGTTTAAAAATAAAGCCTCAACTTGTTCTGATAGATGGTCCTCATGAGATTCCTCAATATAAGGGTTTACAGAAAGCCATAATAGACGGGGATAGGTTTTGCCCTTCTATATCTGCAGCCTCAATTTTAGCAAAAGTAGCAAGAGATAAGTATATGGAAAAACTTGATGAAATTTATCCTCAATATGCCTTTTCTAAACATAAAGGATACGCAACAAAACTCCATTTTGAAAAGATTGAAAAATATGGGTATTGTAAGGTTCACAGAACCTATTATAGGTGTTTTAAGAAGTGAAAATAAAAAAATTTTTTCAAGAGTTAACCTCTAAAGAAAAGGGAGCAAAAGCCGAAGATTTTGCAGCTAATTATCTTTGCTCTAAGGGTTATAAAATCTTAGAAAGAAATTTTAAAGCCCCCTTTGGAGAGATAGATATTATTGCTCAGAAAAAAGAAACACTTATTTTTGTAGAGGTAAAAAGTGAATTCAGTAACGAAGAACTTCTTGCTGAAGAGAAGGTTAATTTGAGAAAAAGAGAAAAAATCTTTAAGGTAGCAGAGTATTTTCTTCTTAAAAATTCCGAAAAATTAAGTAAAATAAAGGAAATTAGGTTTGATGTAATGGTGGTAAAGGGAAAAAGTGGGGAGGTAATACATTATGAGTCTGCTTTCTTCAAAGAAAGAAACCTTAGCAGAGATTAATTTAGAAGAACTTGTAAAACTTTCTGAAAAAGAAATAGAAAAGGCTTTAGCAGGTTTAAAGTTTCATCAGGTATATGATCTTGTTTTAAGTGTTCCTTGGGAAGAGAGGGCAAAGTTGATTCTTTATTCACCTTATCCAGAAGGCATAGTGAAAAATTTGCCTCCTCAGGAATTATTCCTTACTCTAAAGGCTTCTTCTCTTGATTTAGCGGTAGAACTACTTTCCTATGCCAAGGGGACCCAAATTCAATTTATGTTTGACATAGATGCTTGGTATAAAGATAGAATAAAGTCGGAAAGAGTTGCTTCCTGGATTATACTTCTTTTTAATGCTGGAGAAGATAAAGTTCTTGAGTGGTTAAGGGTTGCAGATTGGGATTTTTTGATTGCCATATTCCAAAAGTTTATAAAAGTTTATAAAAAACCTGATGAGATGGAGCTAATTGAAGCTATGGATTTTTTACCTCCCTATACCCTTGATGACTTTTATTTTATAGATTTTAAAGTTCCATCTTTAGAATTTTATTTTAGGAGAATGATTGAGATTATAAGAGAAGAAATGCCAGATACTTATTTTGCTCTCATGGAATCGGTAATTTGGGAAATTCCTGCTGAGGTTGAAGAAAGGGCTTATAGATGGAGAAACGGAAGGCTTGCTGATGAGGGTATACCAGAGTATTTTGAAGCCCTTGATGTTTATTCCTATATTCATCCCAAAAGTTTAAGAAAAATAGATCCCAAGTATTTGCCTTCTGTCGAAGAAGAATATCAACCTTCTATTAATATTGCAGTTTATACAGGTCCTGAAGAATTATTTATTTTTAAGGTACTTGATACTATAAAAGATATAAGCCAAATCGAAAGAATGAAAAGAGAACTTGCTTGGGTAGCAAATAAGGTGATAATTGTTGATAATGTAGTTATAGATGACATAGAACAAATTAAAAAAAGTTTAGATAAAGTTTGGGGTTCTTTAAATATAGGACTTGAATATATCTCTATGGGAAATTTGGAAATAGCAAAAAAAATTTTAGAAGAACACTTTCTTGAAGATATTTTCAGAGTTTCCCAAACAGTCTTAAGAGAATTAAGAAGATTTGCGTTAAATCTTACCAAAAGTAAGGAATTTGACCCTTCAATCCTTAACTATCTTGATCAGCCCTATCAAGGTTTTTTGAAAGGAGTTCTTGTTAAAAAAATAAATGAAATAAAACTTTTCCAGCCTAATAAAATAGGAACCTCTGAAGAGTATACCATTTTCAGAAGATTAAGTGAAATAAAAATGGTAAGAAGATATATTGAAGAAATAGGCTATATAGCTCCACTTATTGAAAAGATGTTCGGTTCTTCTTTCTCTTGGATAAATGAAATAGGGAAGCCTGGAAGAAATTTTGATGCTACCTTTCTTACCTGGAGTTCTTTAATATTAACTGCGCTTTCTCAATGGGTTTATAAAAAAGAATTTGTTTTTGAAGCTCTGCCTAAAAGTGCTTGGAAAAAAGTAATAGAAGAGCTGATAGAAGAAAAAGACGGAGTATGTTATATGAAAGAAGATTTGAAAAAAGCTTTATTTGAAAATTTTGAAAAGTTTGCAAAAACTAATTGGTATCTTGAAAAGGAATTGCTTACTTCCTTTTTAAATTTCGTAATTAAAAGGTTTGAAGACGAATTTAAGTATATAGATGTAAAAGAGCCACCAGATCCTAAGTATCAGATCCTTATACTTATAGATCTTAAAGGGTAAAAATGAAGAAGCGTAAAAAGGCTAAGTTAAGAGAATCGGCTCTTATTGTATTAAGACAGAGGTATTTATTAAAAAATGAAAAAAATGAAGTAATTGAAACCCCTGAAGAACTTTTTGAAAGAGTGGCTAAGGCTGTTGCAAGTGCTGAAGCAAACTTTTCAAAGGGTTTGAGTCGTGTTGAAGAATATACTGAGAAATTTTATGAACTCATGGTTAATCTTGATTTTCTGCCTAATTCTCCCACTTTAATGAATGCAGGTTGCTCATTAGGACAGCTTTCTGCTTGTTTTGTATTGCCTGTTGAAGATTCCTTAGATTCAATATTTGAAACTCTTAAATTTGCAGCTCTTATACATAAATCAGGAGGAGGAACAGGCTTTTCCTTTTCAAAGATAAGACCTAAAGGAGACATAGTAGCTTCTACTCAAGGAGTAGCAAGTGGTCCGCTATCTTTTATTAAAGTTTTTGATAGTGCCACCGAGGCTATCAAACAAGGTGGGAAAAGACGCGGAGCAAATATGGGTATCCTAAGAGTTGATCATCCAGATATAGAAGAATTTATAACAGCTAAAAGAGAAGAAAATGTTTTGACAAACTTTAATTTATCAGTAGCTATAACCGATCAATTTATGGAAGCTTTAGAAAAGGGAGAAAAATTTCCTTTAATAAATCCAAGAAATCAGAAAATAGTAAGATATGTAGATCCTGGGAAAATTTTTTCTTTAATAGCTGAGTGTGCATGGGAATCGGGAGATCCTGGGGTTATTTTTATAGATACTATAAATAGATACAATCCCACACCACATTTGGGAGAGATTGAAGCTACAAACCCTTGTGGGGAACAACCTCTTCTTCCTTTTGAATCTTGTAATCTAGGTTCTATTAATTTAGCAAATTTTGTTGAAGATGGCAAAATTGACTGGGAAACACTTAGAGAAACCGTTCATTTAGCCGTAAGATTCCTTGATAATGTAATAGAGATAAATAGATTTCCTCTTCCTCAGATAGCAAAACTTACAAGACTTACAAGAAAAATAGGGCTTGGAGTTATGGGATTTGCAGATTTTCTTATAAAGCTGGGGATTTCCTATGCAGAGCCTAAAGCAGTGGAAATAGCAGAAAAGGTTATGAAATTTATAAATGAAGAATCTGTTAGAGCATCTGCTGAACTTGCTAAAGAAAGAGGTAATTTCCCCGCTTATGCAGGAAGTATATGGGATAGACCTGAGACACCCTTTATGAGAAATGCCACTACCACAACTATTGCTCCTACTGGAAGCATTTCTCTTATTGCAGGTGTTTCATCAGGTATAGAGCCTCTTTTTGGGATTTACTATGAAAGAAGAACACTTGAAAATGTGTTTATAAAAGAATTTCATCCGCTTTTTGTAGAAATTTTAGAAAAAGAAAAATTTTCTGGAAATGAAATAGAGAATATCCTGAAAGAGGTTAAAGAAAAAGGGATTTTAAAGGATATAAAATTGCCTGAGAGGATAAAAAGGCTTTTTATGACAACTTATGAAATTTCTCCTGATCAGCATTTAGCAATTCAAGAAGCCTTTCAAAAATATACTCACAATGCCGTTTCTAAAACGATCAATTTGCCAAAAGAAGCAACAGTGGAAGATGTTAAAAATATTTATTTAAAAGCTTATAAATTGGGATTAAAAGGTGTTACAGTTTTTAGGTATGGTTCAAAAAGTGAACAAGTAATTTATATAGGAGGTTCTGAAGAAAGAGAACCCTCCTGTCCTATTTGTAGTTTTTCTCTGATTTAAAATCCGGAGGTTATATGAAAGAAATTAAGATAGCTTTGCTTGGATTTGGAACTGTAGGAACGGGAGTTTATGAGTTATTAGAAAAGAACTCAGAGCTTATAAAAGAAAGGGTAGGAATAAAACCGGTTATCAAAAAAATTTTAGTTAGAGACTTGGAAAAGAAAAGAGATGCGAAAGTGGATAAAAATCTTTTTACTACCGATATAGAAGAGATTTTAAATGATCCAGAAATTTTAATTGTTTGTGAACTGATGGGAGGTATAGAGCCAGCAAAAAGTTATGTGCTTAAAGCTTTACAAAAAGGTAAAGAGGTTGTTACAGCCAATAAAGCAATACTTGCTCAGCACGGAGATGAAATCTGGGAGGAAGCAAGAAAAAAAAGAGATTTTTAGGATTTGAAGCCTCAGTTGGAGGAGGTATACCTGTAATAAAAACTCTAAAGGAAGCTCTAATTGGAAATAGCATTAAATCTATAATAGGGATTATAAACGGAACTACCAATTACATTTTAACTCGTATGCTTGAGAATAATTTAAATTTTAAAGATGCATTAAAAGCTGCTCAAACTAAAGGATATGCTGAGGCGGATCCATCTCTTGACATAAAAGGGATTGATTCAGCTCATAAAATTTCAATTTTAGCCTCCCTTGCATTTGGATTTTATATTCCTGCTTCCGAAGTTTATACTGAGGGAATAGATGGAATAGATCTTATGGATTTAAAATTTGCTAAAGATTTTGGATATATCGTTAAATTGCTTGCCTTTGCCAGAAAAAGAAAAGGAAAGATTGAAATAAGAGTTCATCCCACTCTCATTCCTGAAAATCATGTATTAACCTCTGTAAGGTTAAATTACAATGCACTTTACATTACAGGAGATTTTGTAGGAGATGTTTTACTTTATGGATTAGGAGCAGGTAAAGAACCAACAGCAAGTGCAGTGGTAAGCGATATAATAGATGCCATAGAATACTCTTATTTTGGTAAAAAACCTTTTATAAAATATCCATTGACAAAAAAAGATAATTTCTCTAATATAAGACCTATAGAAGAAGTGGAATTTAAATATTACTTTAGGTTTTCAGCTATAGATAAACCAGGGGTGTTATCTAAAATTTCTGGTATTTTAGGTAAGTATAATATAAGTATAGCTTCTGTAGTTCAAATTGGAAGGCAAAAAAAGAAGGGGTCTGTACCAGTAGTTATGCTAACTCATGAAACCAAGGAAAAAAATGTGATTAAAGCCTTGCAGGAAATAGACAAGCTTGATGTAGTAACAGCCCCTACAAAAAAAATTAGAATTCTGGAATAAAGGAGTAAAGAGGTGATAATAAAAGTTCCCAAAGGACATTATCAGATAGTAGAGAAAAGGGGAGTAATATTAAAAACAGATTTTCTGGGAAGTGGAATTGCTCTTGGAATGATTGATAAAGAAAACGAGATAGGAGCTCTGTGCCATTTTGTTCTGCCTTATAAAGAACATGATATAGAGATTGGAGAAGGAGAGGTAGTTTTGTCAGGTCAGAGCCTGCTTCCAATATTTTTAGAAGAATTAGAAAAGAGGGGTTTTGATTTTTCATCTGCTAAAATAGCAATTGCAGGGGGAAGTAAATATAAAGAGGTTACAGAAGCTTTAGACATAGGTGAAGCAAATTTTAAAGTTGTCCAGAGTTTTTTAATTAAGTATCCCATAAATCCTGAAAATGTTATATTAAGAGTGGGTTTTAGTTGCCAGAGTTTTTTGGAGGTTAATTTAAAAGAGAAAGTTTTAAAAATAAATTTAAATGGGGAAGAAGAGATATTATGAAAAGGCAAATTTTAGAAAGAATATTTGACAAGGTTGACACCATTCCTACTTTTCCTAAGGTAGCTTTTCAGGCACTTGAATTGCTTAAAAAAGAAGATGTTGACTTTAGAGAACTTGAAAGGGTAATAAAGAGCGATCCAGGTATTACAGCAAACTTTTTAAAAATAGTAAATTCTCCAGCTTTTGGTTTGCCTCAAAAAATAGATTCTCTTTTTAAAGCCTTTATGTTTTTAGGACTTAATCAGATCAAGTTTATTGTTGTGGCTTCAGTTGCTAAAAATTATTTTAATAAAGATTTGATAGGATATGGACTTAATGTGGAAGAGATATGGATTCATTCTCTTACTTGCGGGATTATTGCTGAGGAAATTGCCTTTGACATAGGATTTCCTCTTCACAAAATAGAGACTGTATATATTGCTGCAATTTTACATGATATTGGTAAGATAGTGCTTGATTTATATACAAAACTTGAAATTAAGGAATTTCAAAAAATATCCAAGGAGAATAGGGATTGGGATTTCATTCAGGTGGAATGGTTAGTTTTAGGAGTAGACCATGGACTTGTAGGAGCTCATTTATTAGAAAGATGGAAATTTCCTAAATATATTTCTTTTGCAGTAAGGGCTCATCACGATGCTGATCTTATGCTTCAAAGTGACATAGCAAGTATTGTTGCTTTGGCAAATATTTTGGCAAATATGCTTGGTATAGGTGGTGGGGTAGATGTTTTTAATTACAGAGTTCCTAAAAATCTGTTGGAAAATCTTAAAATAGAGCCTGAGAAAATTTACAGGTATTTAAAAACGGGATTATACAAATCACTTCTAATTCAGAGAGAGTTTGTTTAACATTTTTTTAAATACTTTTTAAATTATCCCCTTGACAAAAATTAAAAAAGTTCAATAATTTAATCTTAAATTAAAAATTAAAAAGGAGGGGGTAAGCCATGAAGAAGTTAGTGTCTTTCGTGTTGAGTTTAGCTTTAGTTGGAATGGTTGGATTAACTGCAGGTTGTAAGAAAAAAGAAGAAGCTCCTAAAACAGGGGAAGCTCCTAAGGTAGAAGCTCCTGCACCTGCACCTGCAGAAAATCAGACAGGAAATGTAACTGCACCTGAAAAAGCTCCTGAAAAGGCACCTGAAAAAGCTCCTGAAAAACCTGCTGAGAAAAAGTAATGAAAATAAAATTAGTCCCTCCCTTTAAAGGGAGGGACTAATTTTATTTTAATCTTCCCATTTCTTGTCCTTCCATTTTTTATCTTTCCATTTTTTGTGAGGTTTTACAAATAATTCATTGATTTCTATATAGTTAGGATAATTTTTTCTATAATAAATGATAGTTTCTGGTTTTTGTTGATAATATTCAGATAAAAATTTAATATTTGAAAGTTCTATAATATCTCTGTCTGATAAAATGATTATTTTTTCTTTTTTAGGATGGTGTTTATAATAACCCCAGGCTTTTCCATAGGGTGGTCCATAAACTACAATATACTCTCTAAACAGTCTTTCTGGATATAAACCAAAGTGAATCATTATGCTATACCAAGAATATCCTCTTTTTCTCATATCTATAATAATTTCTGGTTCAATTCCGCAATGTCTTGAGATAAGAAAAATTACGGGGATTTCTTCATCTAAAATAAAGGGGTATCTTTTTTTGATGATAATTATTCTTTCTGCAGGGACTCTATAATAATCTCCCACAGAAAAATAGAAGTGAGAAAGTTTTCCGTCGTTTAAGGAAATACCTATATCTATATCTTTTCCGTAAGAAGACTTTACAGTGAAAGGAATAAAAAGACACACCAAAATTAGTGACAAAAGGGTAAAAATTTTAGTAGTTTTCATTTCTTCACCTCCTGGTGGTTTTTACTAATAGATACTCAAAAAAAGTGCCTAAAATTACAAGTGATTTTGTAAGAATAATTGGACATTTTCTGTTAGGAGTCAAGAGTAAATCGATTAGAAGGGTGCAGAATTTTCAAAATCTTTGCAATTATTGCAAAGAAAAAAGACTTTGTTGTTTTAAACCTAAAGAATTTTCTTCTGCAGGAGCTTCAAAGACTTTTATAATTCCGTATTCTCCATCATAACCTGGTTTAGCAAAAACATTTCCTTCTCTAACTCTTTTAATTCCTTCAATTAGCTTTTGAGGAAGGACCTTTTCGAGTTCCTCTAAATTAGCTTTTAAGAGAACGTCAAATTCCGTTCCAACCATAGATAGAAATTGTTTGTATAATTTTTCTGTAGATTTACTAATTGTATTAGTGTTGAATATTTCAGCTATTATTTCTATTAAAGGAACTAAGTGCACAGAAAGAGGTTTGTTAGGAGGGATATAACCTTCTTCCCTATCAGCCAAAAGTTCTATTCTGTGAAGAACTCCTATAGTAAGAGGGTTTCCACATTTCGGACATTTATATCCCAGAGCTTTAGTTTCTTTAGGAGAAAGACATATTTTGCAATTTCTGTGTCCATCATAGTGATATTTTCCTTCTTCGGGATAAAACTCTATGGTAAAGGCAATATTTCCGGTTTTGATGGAATTATAAATGTTTTCGTAAGTTAAAGGATAGAAGAAAGCGGTTGCCTCTCTTCCTAATTTAGAAAGAGAATGAGCATCCGAACAGGATATTAAAGTAATGTTATCAAGTTTTGAAATTCTCCAATTCATTTCAGGGTCAGAGGAAAGTCCAGTTTCTATAGCATAAATATAAGGAGTAGCTTCTCCAAAAGCTTCTTCCAGAGAATCAAAGCCTGAAAAAGCACCAAATACTGAATACCATGGAGTCCATGCATGAGCAGGAATGATGAGAATTTTTTCAGAGATTTTTATTAAATCAAGGGTCAATTTTTCACAATCTATGCCAAAAGTTGGTCTTCCATCTATAAGAAGATTTCCAAGTTTTGAAAGATAAAGATTTATTTCTTCTACTGTTTCAAAATCAGGGGCAATTATAATCAAGTGAACCCTTCTATTTGATTTATGGTTTTTTGAAAAAATAAGAGAAACCTCAGTGGTTAGAATAAATTTTGGTCCGTCTGGCTGTTTTTTAAAGAGATAAAGACCTGTTTCTTTTTCATACTCAAGGTATTCCTTTAGCTCTTTTAACCAAAGTGGATGAGTAAAGTCGCCAGTTCCTATAACCTGAAGCCCTTTTAATTTCCCTGTTTCAGCTAATAAGGGGATTTCCATAGACTTGCTACAAGCACGGCTGTATTTAGAATGTATATGTAAATCAGCAATAAATGTTTTTTCTAAAAGCTCTTTTGAAGGGAATTTTTGATTTCTTTTCATACCTTTAATTTAATAAATTATCACTATTGACAACTTTTAAAAGAGCCTTAAAGTAAAATTAAATTTTTATAAAAAGGGGAGGGGAAAAGTATGAGAAAGGTGTTATATATGTTTTCTTTAATTTCAATTTTTTTAGTTATTAATATTTTAAATTTTTCTTCCTATGCAGGACAAAGTAAAAAAATCCTTATGATTATTGCTTCTCAAAATTTTAGAGATGAGGAACTTTTAAAACCAAAGAAAATTTTTGAGAAAGAGGGCTTTAAAGTAACAATTGCTTCATCTTCTTTAAATACTGCTACTGGTATGCTTGGTGCAAAGGTTAAGCCAGAGGCATTAATTAACAATGTAAATGTTAAAGATTATGATGCAGTGGTTTTTGTTGGAGGAATAGGAGCAACTGAGTATTTTGGGAATCCTATAGCACTAAAAATTGCTCAGGATTCTGTAAGACAGGGTAAAATTCTTGGGGCTATATGCATTGCACCAAGAATTTTAGCTGAAGCAGGGATTCTCAAAGGTAAAAAAGCAACTGTTTGGAAATCAGAAGCTAATGCTTTGAAAGCAAGAGGAGCAATATACACAGGAGAGGATGTTACAGTTGATGGAAAAATTGTTACAGCATCAGGTCCTCATGCAGCAGAAGCCTTTGCAAATGCAATATTGAAACTTCTTAAATCTTCAAAATAAAGTTATGTGGGAGACCTTAAGGGCTTTAGATGGTAATTTATTCTTAGTAAGGACTAAATTTTATGTCCCAGATAAACCAGGGTCTCTTGCTAAATTAGCAGAACTTTTTTCAAAAAGAAACATAAATATTGTGCTTTTTTACTATAATAGATCTGAGCATCCTAATAGAGTTGTAATTGAAGGGAAAGCTTTAGATTCTGAAAGTTTGAAAAGTCTTTATGAAGAAGCCCAAAATCAAGGTTTTTTTGAAGAAATTTATGAAGAAGACTTAGAAATTACAGAGCTTGAAAACATTTTAAAATTGTCCATTTATTTAGAACATAAACCTGGGACCCTTTTCAAAGTGGCTCAAATTTTAAAAAAGCATGAAGCTAATGTAATTTACATGATATTTAATGAACTTGTTTCAGAAAATAAAGCTAACATAGCTTTTTATGTAAAGGATTCTACTCAGATAAATAGTTTATTAAATGAGTTAAATGCTCTTGGTTATCATTACAACTTAGAATATTCTGGAGTAAATCAAGAAGATACTAATAAGCTGATAGGACTTAATTTAGTTGAAAAATTCTATTTAAAGCTTAAAAAAATTCTTTCAGAAGAGGAAGTAGAAAACTTAAGGAAAATAATTAATGCATCAAAGTATCTTTCAGAAACCTTGTTAAAATTTAATAGAGAAGCTGGGCAAAATTTGGAAGCTGGGCAGGTTTTTGCAAATATTTTAACTTTTGCAATCTCTTCAAGAACAAAAACTCACACCAACTTCTTTTACAAGAAACTTCCAAGTCTTCCTATCGGAGATATTTTAATTCACACTTTCAAATTACCAACAGGAGGTAATCTTTATCTTTTGGAAACAAAGGATGAATATGTGATGATTGATGGCTCATACGGTATTTATTACGAAGATGTGAAAAAAATGCTTAGACAAAATGGAATTTTTCCTGAAAAAATAAGAAGAATATATATATCTCATCCAGATGCTGATCACGCTGGATTAAGCGGATATTTTGAAGAGGAGTTTAATACTGAGGTTTATTTACATAAAGATGCTATAGATGTTATTAAAAATGAAAATCGCGTATACGGAGTTAATACACCTTTATATGATTTAAATCATTATTTTACGATTTTAGTAAATTATTTTACTAAATGTAAATTTCCCCAAAATTATAAGGTGTTTAATGCTGAGGAAATTGAAAGATACGATCAGTTTAAAGTTGTAGATTTTTTTAAAGTTGGAGACTACAAATTTAAGGTATTAGAAAGTTTGGGAGGACATATACCTGGTCAGGTTTTCTTTTTATGTGAAGAAGCTGGGATAATTTTTACAGCTGATTATCTTCTTTATGTTCCAAGCTTAACAGAGGAAGAAAAAAATATACTTAACATTCCGAAATTTTTGATGACAAGTACAAATGCTAATTCAAGAATTTTTAGGCAAGAAATGGAATTACTTAAAAATCTTTGTATAGATTTAGACAAGAATTTAAGGAAGCAGGGTAAAGGTTTAATAATTTTTCCAGGACACGGAGACTTTTATCCAGCTCGTTTTCTCTAGTTTTTTAATGTTTAGAAGATAGCTTGCTGAAATAGTTTTTTAAAGCAAGAAGTTCCTCTTTGGTTAATTTTTTTACTTCACCAGGCTTAAGATCTCCAAGTAAAACAGGACCTATAGCAATTCTTTTAATGCTAAGCACTTTATATCCCATTTTTCCAAAGATTCTTTTTAAGAGATGATATCTTCCTTCTCTTACTACAACTTTTAAATAGGTTCTTTCCAAGTTTAAAGGAAAGACCTCGCAGGGTTGAGTTTTTCCGTCTTTTAATTCAATTCCAGTTTCTATAATTTTTTCATCTTCAGGATTTAAAGGTTTATCAATTAAAACTTCGTAGATTTTTTCCAATTTCCAGCGGGGATGAGTAATTTTATGGGCAAGCTCTCCATCATTAGTGAGTATGATTAATCCCTCTGCATCTTTATCAAGTCTCCCTGCTGGAAAAAGTTCCTTATATCCAGGAAGATTTTGAGGCAGTAAATCAAAGATAGTTTTTTCTTTATCTTTAGTAGAAGTAATAATTCCTTTTGGCTTATAAAATTTGTAATAATAAAATTGTTGGTAATAAATAGGTAAATTTTTAAAGTGTATCAAATCTTTTTGAGGGTCTACCTTTAAAGCCGGGTTTTTAGCAATACTATTGTTTACTTTTATTTTCCCTTCTCTTATTAGCCTTAGAACTTCTTTTCTTGAACCCAGTCCGCATTTACTCAAAAATTTATCAAGACGAATTTTCATAGGCTAATTTTTAAGCATTTTGTTTTTTAATAGCAAGTTTTTAATTTAAAAAATTTAAATCAAAAAGGAATCTTTTCAGCTCTCATTTTATCTACAAAACTTGACGCTAAGCTTCATTTATCTAAAATTAAAAATTAGAAATAATTTTAAAAATTTTTTAAAATTTTTTAATTCTAAAAAAAGGAGTCAACTATGCGTAAACTAAGAAGAGATTGTCAGCTCCCCCTTCTTATTACATCAACTTTTTCAAAAATTCTTAATTATGAGATTTACAACGCAGTAAGATCTTTTCTTATAAAACTTTACATGAAGGAAATAAATACGGAAAGTTTTAAACTTGAAGACCTTTATTCCTATACTAAGCCAGGATTTTTTACTTTTCCAATTGTTGCGGGTTTTGACATTTATAACAATATAATTTCAGGGGAGTCTTCTTTGCTTGGAGTTATAAACTTCAAAGGGGAAAGGTATCTTATTTCCTGTTATTCAGTGGAAGAGAGATTTAATAACAATTACTTTCTTAGCATTTCTGGAGATATAACAGGAGATTTCAAACCTCAAGAACTTTCAGAAATTTTACTTAAAGAGGCTGTTAAACATTCTGGCTATTTAGGTAAAATTTTAAGAATGGTTTATGATAATCGTTCAGAAAGTGTAACTTTTAAAACTTTGCCTTTTCCAGAGATAACACTTGACGATATATATCTTAAAGATAAATCTGAACTTTATGATTTTATTTTGTCTGTAAAAGAAGCCAGAGAGGGTGTAAGATATCTTTTTGTAGGTGATCCCGGAACTGGTAAAACCGATACAATAAAGGCTATAATAGCGGAGTGTAAAAGAGTTAATAAAGATTTAACAGTATTTGTAGTTGATGCAGGAGGTAGAATTCCTCTTGAGGTCTTATTTGAATATGCTGAGATTTTTAGACCGGTTTTGGTTTGCATTGACGATATCGATTTAATTGTTGGTTCAAGGGAAAAATCATTGCGTTCAACTGAGCTCTCAACAGCCCTTCAAGCTCTTGACGGATTTATTTCAAAAGAAGATACATTCTTAATTGCAACAACTAATGATAGAGAACTTGTTGACTTTGCTCTTAGAAGACCTGGAAGGTTTGATTTAATTCTTGAATTTCAGCATCTTGAACCAGAGTTTTATCCTTCTATTGTTTTAAGAGAAACAGGAGATGAAAAATTAGCTTCAGTTTTTAAAGACGAAAGGGTTTCTCAAAGACTTGAAAGATTAAAAGCAACCGGTGCCTTTCTGGTAACCCTAGTAAAATACTTAAAAAGAGAAAGGTTTAATGAATCAAAATATGATCCTAAAACCGTGCTTGAAGCAATTGAAAAACTTAAGATTTCCTTTCATAAGGAGGTTAAAGCAAGAGAACAGCTTGGGTTTTAGAAGATCACCATGAATATCAGCCTCTACTATGCTGATGAAGATTTAAAAAATGTTGAAAGAGAGATATACAAGTTAACTCTTTCCAAAGGTAATGTCAAATTAGATTCTCAGTTTTTACTTGAAAAGCTTTTTGAAAAAGGATTTTCTTTTGCACATTACGGTAAAAAAGAGCTTTTAAGAAAACTTATAAGGTATTTAAAGAGATATGTAAGAGAAACTCTGGAAAATTTAAAAAGCAAAAATTTGGATGAAAATAAAATTCTTAAGATAAGATTTGAAAATTTTCTCCTTCTTGAGCAAGCCTTAAGGGTCTCAACCAATGATTTATGGTTTTTCTCAACCACAGGTAAAGATATAGCCCTTAAGTGCATAAAAGACCCAAAAATAACAAACTTTCTTTCTGCGATACTTCTTGCCAGATATTATCCAACTTATGAAGAATTTAAAAGGTGGTTTTATCGCTTTGAAAACTTTGAAGAGGAAGAATATTATGAAGAATTTTATGAAGAAGAGTATAATACTTCAGAAGATACTGAGGAAGAAATTATAAAAGAGGATAAGGAGCTTGTTTTAAGGTTATTTATAGAAAATATAGAAAGGCGGTATACGGAAAAATATTTAGAAAAAATGAAGATTGTGGACGATGAAAGTATTATGGAAGAACCATACTATGACCGATTTTGTTATGCAATTGATAAAATCTTAAACGAATATGCTGACATAACAGAGGAAGAAATAAGAGAAATTTTAAGTAAGTTTAATGCAGATATTACGAAAGCACTTGATAGTGAACTAATTAAAGTTTTATACGAGATTCTCAGATATGCACTTGAAAGAATAATAAGTGAAGATGACTACATGAGAGAAAAGTTTGAAAATGAAAGTTTTGAAGACATGGATAAAGACTGTAAGGACTTTGAAGATATTGAATCAAAGGAGTGCCAGTTTGCTCGTATTCTTTACTACTGGTGTATTTCTGTAAGAGCGTTTATTCAAAGAGATTTTAAAGTATTCTCATTTCTGGAGGAAAGGGTTAACTTTAGCAATATAGAGAGAAAAATAATCGATTTTATCAAGAAAGAGCTTGAAAGGAGAAAAGATTACGAAAAAGAAAGACTTGCCGAAATTAGAAGAGCATTTAAAACAAAATCTAAAAGAAGGAGTGAAAAATGTTTGAGTTAAGTGTTAAAGCTCTTGGTGAACTCAGATTAGAGGATTTTTGTCCAAGATGTTTCTGGCTTAAGTATCATTATCCTATAGAAGATAGACATCCTCATTATATACATTTTCCGCGCATATTTACGGATATTGATTCGTATATTAAAAATATTATAAAATTGGCTTTTGAAGGCTATAGATTATTTTCCTGGTTGAGAGATCTTAAAGAAACTTATAATATAGTTGGAGTAAGGAAAAGTAAAAAATTTACAACTAAATTAGGGAATATTAATCTTACAGGTCAGCCAGATATGATTTTTCGTCTTGAAGATGGAGAGATTTTTATTGTTGACTTTAAGACCGCAAAGTTTACAGAGACTCAGGAAAAACTTTTTCCACTTTATGAAGTGCAGTTAAACGGCTATGCCTTTCTTGCGGAAAGAAATGGTTTAAATGTTAAACACCTTGCCTTAATTTATTTTGAGCCAATTACTAACTTTGAACACCCTTTTTATAAACCTGAGCTTAATGAAGAATGTCTTGTTTTATCCTTTGATTTTAAGGTAAAAGAAGTTGAAAAATGGGATAAAGAGGAAATTATAAAACTTATAAGGAAAGCGGAAAGTATTCTTTCAGAGAAAGAGCCACCAGTGGGCTTACCAGACTGCCCAAAATGTGTAGAATTCAATAATTGGATGAGAAGAATTTGGGAGAAAATGAAATAAAAAATAAAACAAGGAGGGGGCCTATGACAAAACCAACGGTTAACGAAATGATTAAAGAAGCAGTGGAATATCATGGAGGTAAAGCGTCTTACAAGCAAATTAAAGAATATATTAAAAACAAGTACGGTGAAATTAACGAAGGTACGATTAATTGCCAAATTGCTGTGCTTTCGGTCAACATGCCTTCAAGGATTCATTATCCTGAAAATAAAAAAGAAAGAATCTGTGATCCATCAAATAAATATGATGTTCTTTATAATTTGGGTAACGGATGGGTAGAATTTTATGATCCAGATAAACACGGAAAAATGGGCTATTAAAAAAGATGAATATGGCAATTTAAAAGTAGTTCAAATTTTTGAAGATGAGCCTGAAGAAATATCAAAAGAAGAAAGTTTGCAATTTCCTTTAGAAGCACATTTAAGAGATTTTATTGCCAAAAATCTTCAATCTTTACAGATAGACGGAAAAAATTTAGAATTATACATTGACGAAAATGGAAGAGAAGGAATAGAATATCTTACTGAGGTTGGAAGAATAGATATTTTAGCAGTAGATAACGAGAAAAACTTTGTGGTTATTGAAATAAAACAGGGAATAGCAAAAGATGATGCTCTTGGTCAATTATTAAAATATATGGGATGGGTAAAGAAAAATTTAGCAAAAGATAAAGAAGTAAAAGGTGTTATTATAGCATACGATATTGATGATAAATTAAAATATGCTACTTCTATGGTGAACAAAAATATAAGTTTATTTAAATACAAAATAAATTTTGAATTGAATAAAATTGAAGTACAAGAGTGATTAATTTCTCTCAAATTTCTAACTATCAAAACCTTAAAGAATACTTAACGATAATCACTTCTTATCCCCACCGTCTTATTGGTGGGGTTGCTGTTTCTTTTTATGTGCCTGAAAGAATGCCCACCCCAGGTGACCTTGATCTTCTTTTAGACCCTGAAGACCTGATAAAAATTGCAGGGACTCTCGAGGAAAAGAGATGGAAAGTAGTAAAGTCAGGATACTGGACCATTTTTGAACATTACATTGCAAGTAAAGATTCAGAAGAATTTGATATACTTTTAAATGAGGAATTTTTGCATAAATCCGATTACAGAGTAGCTACTTGGGAAGGGTTAAAACTAAAGATTCTCTCACCAGAATGGTTAATTCTTAACAAATTGATAGCTGGAAGAATCAAGGATCAAAGGGATATCGAGTTATTGATAAAGTCTTTGCATTATGATCTTAAAAAACTTGAAAAAATTATAAGGGAAGAACTTGGAGAAGAGGGCTTAATTGACTTACAGGGATTTTTATACCAATATGCCCCTTAACCTTTCCTTTCTTTTTCATAAATTCCTTTCTTTATCAGATTTTAAAAACCTTTATTATACCTCTGGATATTAAAATTAATTTTATTTTTTAAAAAAGAACGGAAGAGTTTTGTTTCAATTCCTTATAGGTAGGTTCGCAACTAGAGGCACGGGATGGAGAGACCAATCTGATTTTCGTTAAAGGAAATCAAGTGGTGGTTTCCAATGATGACGAATTAAGGATTGTGAGTTATTATAAACTCAGGGAGGAGGCAGAAAAGGACATAGATAAAGCTTTAAAAGGGGGCAAGCGTGTCGGAATTATCAAGATACTATGAATATTTGCGGAGCCTTTCAAATGAAGAGTTGATTGAGGTCTGGGGATACTACACCTTGGACCGAAAAAGCGTCCTTGAGGCGACCTCTCCCTGGGTAAGTGATGTGGCAATTCCCATTCGGGACATCATTGAAGAGAGAGGCCTTGCGGATAAAGTAATTGAGCTTGACAAGAACCTTATTCGCTACACCTTGGAGATAGGGGATGCCTATCCCCCTAAGGAAAGGCTTTACGGAGAGGTGAATCCTCCTCTTGAAAAGTGGTGGTGGTATCTGGATTTAATTGCTGAAAGGCAGTATCCCGCAGAGCTCCTCCCCGAAGCCCTGCGGGAAGTATATGTGAAGGGGTAATCCTCAATCATAATCTTGACTTCAATTCGCATTCCCATTAAACTCATATATTAGAGTTTCTTTTAATGGGGGCACCTATGAAGCCATTTATTATGAAACCCCTTATGAAGGGTAGCTGGTTTCAAAAGTTGGCAGGTATAGAGCGATTAGAGAATTTTACAATTGAAGTCAATAATTTACTTGCACAAGTAAATTCAGCCAAAGAAATACCTGAGACTGCCATTAAAGAGCTATTGAAAAAGTATAAGCTTGATAGTTTCTTGGTGCGGAAGGATGTTCGTAAAAAACTTTTGACTTTAATTGAAGAGTATTTAAAGCATGTTATTGCAGACAAAAAGTTTGATGAAAGTGAAAAAGAAGAAATTCAAACACTGCTTAAACTTTTTGATATTCCAGAGGACATGTTCAAGAAAACTTATAAAAATTTCATGGAGTCAGCTATCCGTGATTATATCAACCAAGCTTTGGCTGATGGAAGTTGGAGCCCTGAAGAGGAAAAAGCTTTATTTGACTTTGCTAAAGAATTCCATGTCAACCTTACTTTTGATCCTGAAACAGAAAAACTTTTAGAAGATTATAGATTCGCATGGCAAATAGAGCAGGGCAATTTACCATTACATCTTTCTCCGTCTTTACTATTAAAGAAAGATGAAAAATGTTATTGGGAAACAGAAGCTAATTTAAGAGAATGGAAAAAGGAAGTAAAGAGTTATTCAGTTGGAGGGGCAGGAATAAGTTTTAGAGTAGCAAAAGGAATATATTTGCGATCAGGTAGAGGAACAGTCCAGAAAGAAGTTACTGAAACAATTAAAGATGTTGATAGCGGTATTTTTTGCGTTACCAGTGAAAGAATTATATTTAAAGGACTGAAAAAGAATATCACTGTGCCATACAATAAGATTATTTACCTTGAATTATATCCTGTAGGGATATTTATTCACAAAGGGTCAGGCAAACCTATAATATTTGACATGGATGAAAAAAGAAAAGTTTATTTGCTTTTAGTAAAGCTCATTGAACAAATAAAAACTTAATTCACTTTTTCTCTATCAGCTCACCTTATCTGTGTCTTCTGCTGTGCCTTCTATAAGTGTGATGGCTGTGTTTAGAGCGAGAATAGGAAGAAGCTTTGGAATAGGAAGTGCCTGAGCCACTTGAAAGACATTGGGCAGAAAGAGGGGTTCCATCACAGCATCTATCACCACAAACACCTCCGTGTTTAGAACAACAGCCTCTCTTAGCATAAGAGGGAGATACAAAGAAGCAGACCATCAAAAAGAAGGTTACAATAGTCACAAAAAGTTTCATGGCACACCTCCTTTTAGTGGCCTTTAATTTTCTCTTAAGAAGTGAGAGGTAATACTAGTTTGCTGAGGGAAAGGGATAAAATGCAAGAGCGTGTAAAAGATTTTCCCCTTAAATTCATAATTCCTACTTAAAGGGTTGTATTGATACTCAACTTCTATTTCCATTTTTAAAACGCCCTTATTCCCAAAGACTTTCAACTGTTTTTCAAGATTTTCTATTAGCTTGAGCTTTTTCTCCCCCTTCCACATAATAAACTCCCACAAAACAAATAAAACTGTCACTATTCCAATAAGAAGCATAGAGAGAATTTCTATCATATTACTTCTCCTCTTTATCGGGTTTTTTCTATCTTACTCCAATTTTAACTTTCTAAAAGCCGTTATTACTTTTCCGATTATTTTATGCTTTTGCGGGTCATATTCAGTAATGGGATACTCAGGATTCTCGGGAACCAAGTAGATTTTGTCGTTTTTCCTGCGTAGTCGTTTGATTGAGACCTCGCCCCACTCGTTCTGATACATGACAATGTTCCCTGAGACAATTTCTTTGTTGGGGACCACCACGATGTAGTCACCGTCACGGATGATGGGGCTCATGGAGTCGCCACGGGTAATAAAGACGAAAGAGTTCTTGGGAATGTCGGGGAGTTGGACCCATTCAATGATGGCATCTTCGGGGATTTCTGTGAGGAAGCCTGCGGGGACATAGCCGAGGACTGGGACGGGTTCAACGAGTATGGCCCCGAGCTCTTTTGCAAGGGCTTCTTGCTCCTCTCTTTCTTCAAGCCAGCGAGGCTTTTTTATGAACATTGGCCCCTCGCCCGTGAGAAGCCAGTTGAGATTTACACCAAAGGTCTGGGCAATTCGTTGAAGAGTTTCTGAAGTCGGCTGGTTCACCCCTCTTAAGAGATTCTGCCATGTTCTAGTTTCAATTCCTTATAGGTAGGCTCGCAACAAAACCTTCTCATAGCAAGCCTTCTTCTATCCTTTTGTTTCAATTCCTTATAGGTAGGCTCGCAACATTTTGGATTCTGTATTATATGAATTGTTTGGAGATGGTTTCAATTCCTTATAGGTAGGCTCGCAACCTAAAACCTTTGCTACTTTTTCATCAACAAGCTGAGGTTTCAATTCCTTATAGGTAGGCTCGCAACAGCCACCGTTTCCAGACTTGAAAGACAGTTTTATCAGGTTTCAATTCCTTATAGGTAGGCTCGCAACAAGCCATGGCTACCATTGATCTTCAGAGATTGGCAATGTGTTTCAATTCCTTATAGGTAGGCTCGCAACCCAAACATCGTCATAACCATAAACATTATCATAACTGGTTTCAATTCCTTATAGGTAGGCTCGCAACTCCTCTTGATACAAACAGAATTGAGTTCTACGATGGTTTCAATTCCTTATAGGTAGGCTCGCAACTAGGGGGGAGGGCGAAGAATGGCATATTTTGCAAAGTTTCAATTCCTTATAGGTAGGCTCGCAACAGGTAGGACTTCCCAGTCAGTTTCAGTCTGATTGGGAAGGTTTCAATTCCTTATAGGTAGGCTCGCAACGGATAAGGTTCGTATTGAGCCTACGGATCCTGGATGAGGTTTCAATTCCTTATAGGTAGGCTCGCAACTGCCAATTCATCAACAGTATACATCTTTTTATTGATGTTTCAATTCCTTATAGGTAGGCTCGCAACTCTTCAAGTCGAATTATCTGGATCTGGATTTTTTCTTTGTTTCAATTCCTTATAGGTAGGCTCGCAACCCAATAATTGCTATTTCAGATTTCAAAACTGTTATTGGTTTCAATTCCTTATAGGTAGGCTCGCAACTTGATGCCAATGAGTATGCAAAGAATAGAATTAAAACAAGTTTCAATTCCTTATAGGTAGGCTCGCAACTGTATTATCAGATGTTCATTTGGAAGCCAAACCTTAGTTTCAATTCCTTATAGGTAGGCTCGCAACTTTTTATGTCGCAGAGAAACCATCCTACAGACATGTTGTTTCAATTCCTTATAGGTAGGCTCGCAACGGAGTTATGAGTTACGCAGAACAAAAAGAATACCTGGTTTCAATTCCTTATAGGTAGGCTCGCAACCGGAGCAGGCTCCTGCAGTAGATGTGGAGCACACTTTTTGTTTCAATTCCTTATAGGTAGGCTCGCAACAGATTGCTCTATCTCTATGAAGAATTGGATTAGTTACAGTTTCAATTCCTTATAGGTAGGCTCGCAACTATTTCAGTGATATTTCTGATTTTGAAAGGAAGTATGTGTTTCAATTCCTTATAGGTAGGCTCGCAACCAATTTTGTTTTATCAAGTAGGTGAAGAAAAGTTTGGTTTCAATTCCTTATAGGTAGGCTCGCAACTATTTCAGTGATATTTCTGATTTTGAAAGGAAGTATGTGTTTCAATTCCTTATAGGTAGGCTCGCAACCAATTTTGTTTTATCAAGTAGGTGAAGAAAAGTTTGGTTTCAATTCCTTATAGGTAGGCTCGCAACTCATAATAAAATAAATACCATCATTCGCAGCTGACCAAGTTTCAATTCCTTATAGGTAGGCTCGCAACGTGGAATTTCATTCCATTTTTGACTGCATTTTGCAGTGTTTCAATTCCTTATAGGTAGGCTCGCAACTCAGAAACAGAAAACAAGTGCCTGCAAGAAATACTAGTTTCAATTCCTTATAGGTAGGCTCGCAACCTGGCCTTTGGTAAGAGGAACGCCAGCGATAAGCTCAGTTTCAATTCCTTATAGGTAGGCTCGCAACGTCAATTGAGGCTGAAAACGAAATGTGGCAAGAAATGTTTCAATTCCTTATAGGTAGGCTCGCAACTATGACTGGTATGTTGAAGATGGAAACAGTTTGATTAGTTTCAATTCCTTATAGGTAGGCTCGCAACTGGCAAAAAAAGAGAAAAAAATTAAGAAAGAAGAAAAGTTTCAATTCCTTATAGGTAGGCTCGCAACCTGAGGAAACTGAGGGACTCAGTGAACCACGGCTTTAGAGGTTTCAATTCCTTATAGGTAGGCTCGCAACCCGGATAGATTTTCCTGAGTTTGAAAAGGTATTCCGGGGTTTCAATTCCTTATAGGTAGGCTCGCAACATTGGTAAAACTTAACTCGTTTTCGCTCAAAAATGGGTTTCAATTCCTTATAGGTAGGCTCGCAACAAGAATTTTTACATAAAACAGATAATTTAAAAATTGAGTTTCAATTCCTTATAGGTAGGCTCGCAACTTGGCTTTTGCCTTTAGTTAATTCAGTTCAAACTTGTTTCAATTCCTTATAGGTAGGCTCGCAACGCTCCAGCAGTTTATGCTCCTTATATGCCGATTACAGGTTTCAATTCCTTATAGGTAGGCTCGCAACTCAAAACATATCTCTCCTGCATAAACCTGTCCTGGTTTCAATTCCTTATAGGTAGGCTCGCAACTCCTGCACATTCCTGAAATCTATCCACTCACAAAGCTTGTTTCAATTCCTTATAGGTAGGCTCGCAACCACAAACTACATTTTTTGATGAAGTTGAAAAAATTTGGTTTCAATTCCTTATAGGTAGGCTCGCAACGTGAGGATGAATTAAAGAATACTTTAGTTGTAAATTGTTTCAATTCCTTATAGGTAGGCTCGCAACCCTTAAGAAGGATGCAAAAAAGAAAGCTTTCAAAACTTTGTTTCAATTCCTTATAGGTAGGCTCGCAACCAAAGTTTGTTTTCAATGCTACCCATTGAGTTCCATCAGTTTCAATTCCTTATAGGTAGGCTCGCAACTAAACACATCCCCGCACTGCTGAACCAAACATCTCCTGTTTCAATTCCTTATAGGTAGGCTCGCAACTATAAAGTGGAGTGTCGGTAGGGCTAATATTGGTGAGTTTCAATTCCTTATAGGTAGGCTCGCAACCCCAAGCCCACCAATGAGAGCATCTTTGAACCAGCGAGTTTCAATTCCTTATAGGTAGGCTCGCAACTCTATCTTCTCAGGGTTACCTTTCAATTCATTTAAAGTTTCAATTCCTTATAGGTAGGCTCGCAACTTAGCCCTACCGACACTCCACTTTATAGCATGTTCGGGGTTTCAATTCCTTATAGGTAGGCTCGCAACTTAGCCCTACCGACACTCCACTTTATAGCATGTTCGGGGTTTCAATTCCTTATAGGTAGGCTCGCAACTTACCTCTTTACCGTTTGCTGTATCCCTGCATACTATGTTTCAATTCCTTATAGGTAGGCTCGCAACAAAATTTTTGCATACCCTACCCTCCTAATGCGTTATGTTTCAATTCCTTATAGGTAGGCTCGCAACTTACTTTGCGATTTATTTTACTTCAGAGAGAAAAGGATGTTTCAATTCCTTATAGGTAGGCTCGCAACAGTTACCTTTTGATTTAACCACACTTGATTTATCAAGGTTTCAATTCCTTATAGGTAGGCTCGCAACATGTGGAGTATGGTGCAGAGTATCCGAACGCAGTGGTGAGTTTCAATTCCTTATAGGTAGGCTCGCAACTCTTGAGAAGGTTTTAAAGCACATTTATCAGACTCAGGGGTTTCAATTCCTTATAGGTAGGCTCGCAACATATCAGAGCTCCTCTCTTTTCGTGATATCCGTATAAGTTTCAATTCCTTATAGGTAGGCTCGCAACCTTGTACCATCAGGGCATTTTCCTGCCGTTGCGTTGTTTCAATTCCTTATAGGTAGGCTCGCAACCTTTCTTTCCTGAGAAGATAGAGATAGACAGGAACAAGTTTCAATTCCTTATAGGTAGGCTCGCAACGTAGAATATTTATGCTTATACAAAGGAAGAATTTATGGAGGTTTCAATTCCTTATAGGTAGGCTCGCAACAGTTTTGCTTGATACGATAGAAACGGCGATAGGTGACAGTTTCAATTCCTTATAGGTAGGCTCGCAACATTTTCTTCCATTTTATCCTTTTTTGGTAATTCTCTGTTTCAATTCCTTATAGGTAGGCTCGCAACCTTTAATGATATAATCTTTTACTTTGTTAATATCTTGGTTTCAATTCCTTATAGGTAGGCTCGCAACTTTTAAATTACGAGGAACTGAAAGGATGGAAAAGAATGTTTCAATTCCTTATAGGTAGGCTCGCAACAATTTTAGTAGTCTCAACAGCCCTTACAGGATTCCAGGTTTCAATTCCTTATAGGTAGGCTCGCAACAACATCTCCTTTACAAGACGGGAATTTTCAAATTTAAGGTTTCAATTCCTTATAGGTAGGCTCGCAACCCAGTAATGATGAACGACAAACGGTTCAAGCTCCTTGTTTCAATTCCTTATAGGTAGGCTCGCAACGCTTAAGGTTTAATAACTGGTTTAATTGGCTTAAGGTTGTTTCAATTCCTTATAGGTAGGCTCGCAACCCGTTAAAAGGTTCGTCAAATCTAATTATAAAGTTCTTTTCTAAATTTTCAAAGATCTTTAGCCTCGGTTATTATTTTACTCAAAACCTATTGATTTGTCAACAAAAATTATTTTCGTCGAACCCCAGCACTTTTTACCTTATTCCACATCGACGAAACTCTTTAGTTTCCTCACAGAAAAACCTCCTCACCTCCTTTCTTAACCCCTATTAACTCCCTTTCAGTGTACCAACCTGTCTTAAAGGTATAAATTATAATAGAATCTTCTTCCTCATTTATTATTGCTTTAAGTTCTCTCTTCAACTTCTCAAGTTTTGACTCAGTGATTTCTCCTTCAAAGACAGAGTTCTGGACCCAGTGTAAATATTTTCTACAAATTTTCAAAACCTTGGCAACTCTCTTTACATTTATATCATAAACCAGTATAACTCTCATTACCAACTACTCACAAAAGGTTGATACTCCGCCTCTCCCATAAGATGCTTCTCAATTTTATATAACTCAAGACGAATTAATTGACGATAAGAGACATGTCTTCCAAGCTTTTTGTGTTTAATTGTGCTTTTGAGCTTTTCTTCCATTTCCTGAATAACTATCTGTTTACCTTTGTCATTCAAAACAATACCGTCAAGCTTTTTCTCAAAGTGTTGCGGTTTTATTATCCCTTTATTGACCAAACTAAAAATTACTCTGTCAGCTAAAATTGGTTTAAATATTTCTGCTACATCAAGATTTAAAGTAAAACGTCTAAAATTGGTAGAATGCAGAAAACCAATGCGAGGATCAAGATGTGTCTGATAAATCTCACTTAAGCAAATGGTATAAACAAGAGAATTGGCAAAACTTATCAAGGCATTAAGCCTATTTTTAGGAGGTCTTTTGGTTCTTCCTTCAAAAACAAAGTGTTTATTATCAAGAATTACATCAAAGGCTTGATAGTATCTATCTCTGACATTTCCTTCAATAGCCATAAGCTCATCAACTTGAGAACACTTATCAAGCCCCAGAGAAAGTTCTCTTATTTTGTTAATAGTTTCAGACAAAGCCTTTCCTCTATTCTCGTAATAGCTAAGCACTTTCAAAATATTCTCAATAGCTCCTCTTACAAACTTTCTTGCAAGATTCATTCTTTTTTTCTGGTCAAGATAGTGCTCAGCCTGCTTAAGAATCATATATCCAGAATTCAGATGCTCACGAGGATAATAAGAGCCAACATAGTATCCGTAATAGTTAAAGAAGTGAAGTATAATTTTTGTTTCGGTTAAAAATTCAAGAAGACGCTTATTAAGAGAGACCTCTCCAAAGATATAGATTTCACGGGTGTTCTCAACGGGTATATACTTCTTTCCTTCCTTAGTTTCAAAATAAAGGGTATTATCTTTTCTCTTTAGTTCTCCATCGGAAAAGATGTAAATAGTCTTCTTCATAAGGGTCCTTTTAAGCCCAGCAAAGTTCTTGGTATCCACACTTGGAGCAATATTTAATTCTTTTGGGCTCTGGAGGTAAGTCCCTTGAAAGTATCTCTTGTATGGCTTTCTGTGCCGAGATAAGCTCCCTTTCAAGCTCCTCTGTTAGAGTTATCTCAATTCTCTTTTTCTCTTTTGGGAAGAGCAAAATTCCTTTTGCCAAAATTCCGAGTTTCTTTAATCTATACAAATAGTAAGCAAGTTGCATGGTTGCTGCCTTTTCAAAAGATGAACTCTTTTTAATTTCTGCAACCACCACCTCTTCGCCTTCAGACCTAATTAAGTCAAGAATCATACCTCCTTCCTTTTCGTCAAGAAGCTTAACTTCCTTGGTATCTCGCTTATAAGCCTCTTCAGAAAGGAGTCTTCCAATTTCAATAAAGGGATTTTCCTGATGTGGCTCAAGATGTCTACTCATAAGCCACACCTCCCTTGGGCAAATGTAGTAATACCAGATGAGGGTGGGAATGACTAAAGTTATCACCAAATAAAAGCAGACGGTGATGAGATTTTATATCCTGTTTCAAGATCGTAAAAATCCTTAAGCTGATTATGAGAAACAAAAAATAAATTATAATCTTCATACCGTATTGGAAAATTCTTATCTAACCTGTTTTCTCTAACAGAAATCAAAAATTTATAAAATTCTTTCTTCAACTGAAGATACGCAATTTTCCTCTTTCTGAAATCCTTCTCTTTCAATACTTCATTTATAAATCTTTCCCTTAGCTCCATACAATGTTCATCAATTTCTATAAAAACATCATAAAACTGACCTTTTTCTTTTATAAGTTGAAACTTACTAATGTTATCAGACAACTGGCTGTGATAAAAATTCAACGAATGTATTGCCTTAAGAATTTTCTTAGAAACATCCTTGTCTGTTCTTATCTCAACCTCATGAAAATACTTGTCTATTAAGTCATAAAAATCCTTTTCCTCTACCTTTCCATGAAGTAACTTTGATGTGATAGAAGGATGAACTTTCCCATAAACACTCTCCACATAGTTGTCTACTAAATTCAGGACATAAACTTCACCCAAGCAGTCAGACCTATAATTTCTATTACAGCGACCTGCAACTTGTATAATTGAATCTAGGGGACCTATGTCTCTGAAAACTACTTCAAAGTCTAAATCGACTCCCGCTTCTACAACCTGAGTCGAAACTAAAATCGGTTTACCACCTCTCTTCATAAATTCCTTCAAAATCTTAATCCTATTAGCTCTCTGTATAGGTGTAATATTGGTAGATAAATAAAAAATAACCTTCTTTTCCTGTAAAAGTTTGGCAAGCAACTCCTCAAAAATACTTACCTCATTCAAGTCCAGTAAAACAAAACCTTTATCTCTCTCCTCAATCTCAGTAAAACCTCTACATCCTAACCTTGCTTTCAAAGCATTATAAATATCTATTGACTTACTAATTGTATTTAATACAACCAAACAAGATTTACCACTAGCTTTCTCAGAAACAAAATCAATAAATTCCTTATCAGTAATCTTATTCATCTTTCCAGCAATAACCACTCTGTTCAAATTGCTAAAGTAATTTTTATGCTCTTCCAAAAGTTCAAAAGAACAATCTCGTAAAAGTAAAGGCCTCGTTGCCGTCATAAGTATTATCCTGCAGTCAAGAAAATCAACCAAACCCTTCAAGACCTCCCCAACGAGGTCCCAGTATTCAATAGGTATGCTCTGTACCTCATCAAGAATGATTATACTCCCAGCAATGTTGTGAAACTTTTTTAAAAAGCTATTTTTAAAAGCTATTATGCTGTGTAGTAACTGAACAAAAGTCGTTACGATTACTTCAGCCTCCCAGGACTCAATCAAAAGCAGCGCATCTTCAACGGGCTTTAATTCGTTACTCTCTTTATACTCTAAATCTGCAAGATGATGGTGTTTTATCAAGTACAAAGAAGAATTTTCTTCAAAATCAGAAATCAATTTTAAAACATCGTATATAACCCCATAATTCTGCTCTATTATGTTAACAAACGGGAGAGAATAAACTATCCTCGGCTTCAGTCCCTTAGTTTTTATAATCCTGTCTCTGAGTTTTAAAGCAAAAGAAAAAGCAGTTAAAGTTTTCCCTGAACCAGTAGGAGCTGTGAGAGTAAAAATCTTTTGATCCAGAGGAACAGATTCTGCCTTACCTGATACTTTGCGATAAATTTCTTCTCTCATTTTATCCATTAACCTACTGTCAAACTTATCTCGCTTAAGTACTCTCTCAATATACACATCAACCAGATCCGGTGGAATATCCTTCCGAGAAACCTTGAGAATATCGTCTCTTCCTGCAGACCTCTTGTCTGCATCTATAAGAGCAGAATAAAATAATAGAGTCAAAAAGTATATCCTTAATTTTCCAGAAATATCAACAGTGTCATTCTCTAATAATCTATACCTTAATCTATCAAGCTCCTTAAAAAGTCTCAAAAATTCAGATATATCAAGAAATGAAAGATTTACTTCAAGATCTATACTTTTAAGCTCTTCCTGTATTTTGCTGAGATTGTGTATTATGTCCTCCCACTGAAACTTCAAGTTTTTAATCTCACTCCTTAATGGTTCTCTCAACCTTTTTAAATCTGGATAGTCATCTAATTCTTTAATTCTGGGAAGAATTTCTTCAGGACTTCTTAAGTCTCCATGATGTCTGGAAATTACCAGATAAGCTATGAACGGTAAGAACTCTTTTTCTGGTAATTCAACATTTTTGAGGTTTTTATTTAAATAAGACTTAACGACATAAGCACCAAACAAAGCTGACAATAAAGAATGATGTGCCTGAGTACCAATTCTTTCACCTCTTAAGTACCTCTGAAAAAATGAAGTATATTTTCCAAAATCATGACACTTACCTATAAGACAAACAATATCAGAAATTCCTCTATATTTTGTTTCAAGCTTTTCAATAAAAGACTTTGCGTGAAGTCCTACAGCATTCAAATGATCTTTTAACAGTATTCCAGGATGAGAATAAAACTTGTCTATTTTCATTCCATAAATACACCAAACTCTTCAATTGTCTTACTGCCTTCTTTATAATTAACTTTAAATACTTCACCTTTAATCATTACATTTTTTATAGATTTGCAATTGTGCTCGTATATATATCCATAAACTTTTTTAATCATCCTATTCATGTCAAATTCAACAGGAACCCTATCTTCTTTTATGTATTTAAAGCCCTCAACGAAATTAATAGATCTGATCTTATGTATAGGAACTACTGTTGGTAATTCCAATTTTTTATCTAAGTCATCATAAAAGAACATTTCTGCTTCATCGTCTATGAGACGTATTGTTGCTAGACATTCTGTTATTCCAAGATAAGGTGGGTATTCAAATGTACCATTTTTAAGCCGTTCTCTTAAGTTTTCCATTATCTTCTCGTCTTTATGAAGAAAGTATATTCTGTACCTTAAAAAGTCCGCATTAAGAGGCAACACAAATTCAACAGGGACTTGTGTATACCCACCTGAACCAGTTAGCTCACGCGTATCCTTTGTTCTAATATAATTTACTGTTTGCATCAATTTGCGAACAGGAGTCCTAACGGATAATGCTATTTTACAATTTTCAGTATTAAACTTATCATAATAAGAATCACGCTCAAATCCTAAAATTCCAGCTATTAAGCCAATAATTACTGTTCTTGGTGGAAAAGCATAAGACAGAGATGAAGAATTAGTATAAAACTTTCTAAAGTGAGCAATAGCTCCTTCTAAATCAAAAATTATAATTCTATCCACAGTCAAATTATCTCCTTGACTATTTAATCATTCCCCCTTATATTTTGTGAGGAAGAAGTACTATTTTATCCTTAAACTCAACATCTAGTTTACTTCCAACAATTGATAATTCGGGATGGAACCATACATAAATTTTGTGAATTCTTTCTTTATTTCCACTTAAAATATCGTTAAGTCGACTTATATCCAATTCAAAATCACTAATGTCTCTAATAGTTTCTAAATTGATATTCTCTTTAGGTTTTATCTCAATGTATCTTCTTAAATCACCAACATATCCTCCTTCTTGATACTCGATTCTCATTAGCAACCTTGGAAACTGCCCAATTTTGCTTCTTGTTGTTGCCTCTGCTGAAATTGCTTCAATTAAAACGTTGTCAAGTAACTTGACATCATCTAGCGATAGCCTAGTCTTTTCTGCTCTTCTGAAACTAATTATTCCGTAAAAGGCAATAAGAGAATAATAAACTCTCCAATCTTTACCTATGGTTCCATATCCCTCATCTCTTCCTGCAAAAGTGGATGTGATAGAAGATGAAGGTATAATTTCAACAGGATTTAATGAATACCCCCAAGAAAATTGAACAGGACCTATAAAATTAAGCCCTCCTCCCCGCGCACCTTCATCCTCTCCCTTTATTGGTATAGTGGCTCCAAAAAGCCGTATGTCAATAAGAGTATCCAAGAGCCATTCAATAAATTCCTTATCAGGTTTTTTGTAACTAACCTTCTTCCCCCTTTCCTCTGAATACTTTTTTGCAAGAAACTCAAGTCTCTTTGTAGCGTCAACTACCTCGTCATTAACTTTTGAGACCCATATTTCAAACCCTTTAGATTGTAAATAGTCCCTTAAATACCTCTTCAACCTTACATCACTAACCAGATTCCTACCCGTGTGATAATCCATCCTGGGTTTGTTTTCCTCATCAGGGTCTCCATTCGGATTACACATCTTAGCATCGTAAATAAAAAGGATTTCACTGTTCAATATCTTTAGATCTTTACTCATTTGCCACCTCCTCTTCTTCTAATGGTTTTTGTTTCCCACTCGTTATTGCGGTATAAGTAGTAAAACTGTATCCTGATAAAATATAAAAGACATTTTCTTGAGGAGTTAATCCCCAATCAGATTTGTGAGCCTCAAACAACTTCTTTGATAGACCGTAAATTTTTTCCGTTTCAGATGTTAGGACTTTATATTGTCTCATTTTTTCAAAAACTTCATTAAATAACCTCATAACTTTATTTAAGTCCATACCTTGAAAGTTCAACTTATTCAAAATAGATTTCTTCTTATCGCCTTTGTTAAATTGCGCTCTTCCTATCTCTCCTATGAGTTGACCAAGAAGAAAAAGCGAAGTTTTCTTTTCATCGTATTTAGCTTCCTTTAAAAATTTCCTTATGTTTTCATTTACTTCCAAAGTATCTAAAAAGTCAAAAGAGTTCGCCATGGCCTCACCTCTTATTAAAAGATTTAGTTTGTCTAAGTAATAAAATAAAAAGTTTTGGAACAATATAGTTCTTGAGAATTCTATATCGTCAAAGTCTTTTAAAAATCTTATTTCCCATATCCGCTTTATAAATTCTCTAAGCAATGCTTTTGACTCCATTGGGGTATAACTGAATAACGAATTATAAAAGTTCAATGTGAACTTTAACTTTAAATTCTTATCTTTACCAATAGGAAATAAATAAAACATTTTATCTAATGAAAGATACCAACTATCTTCCTTAAATATTTTCTCTCCCATTTCTTGCACATCCAAACCAGCGCTCATAATTTCGTCCAACCTACTTGGCGGAACATCCTGTATCAACTGAAAAATTTTAAAAGCAGCTTTCGACTTTTCAGCAAAAAGAAAATTTAAAATAAAGTTATCTTGCAAATTTTGATAATCCATATATTCTTCGAGTTTACTCTGAAAATTATATAAACCTTTAAGTGACGCAACTGCAGAGAATTTATCTTTAAAATATTCTGCCCATCTTTCTAATTTTTTTACTGGCATAAGTTGATTTAATTGAAAAGATGGAAGGATATAAACCTGATAATTTGATAAAGATGTTTTGAGATTATTTCTGACAAATACTTCCGCTAAAAGTACAGCTTGATAACAATCTTTGCACAGGGAATAATTTTTTAAGAAATTTTCTCCACCTCCTAAGTTACTTGAAAATCCAATCTTATCAGTCATATAGAATTTAAACCAAAATTTTGTTGTGTCCCAAGTAATTTCTTTTTCTTTATTACATATATGACAAATACCTTTTTTTGAATCTTTAAAAGCTTCTTCTATTAATTTTTTGTAAATATATTTTTTATATTCGTTGTAATTTACTAAAGGAGCACCATTAACAGAAAGCGTAAAAAGAGCAATATCTTCTTCAGTTAATCTTGTTGTATCTTCTATAACTTGCATCAGAAATTTACTAACAATATTTATGGCCTTTTTAGCTTTTTTATTCGCTGGTTCTTTTTTAATTTCGTCTCTTATTTTTTGAGGAGTTAAATCAAAACCAAATTTTGATAAATCCCAAATAAACCTGTATCTTTCATAATTCTGTTCTGTAGAACCAACACTCTCTTTTTCTCCCAAATCAAAGAACATATTTTCTTTCAGCTTCAGTAAAAGTTCCTTTAGACTGCAATCAGGCAAATTTCCAATTAAATTGGGAATAGTTTGAGAAATTAAGTAGTTTATATTGTTAGTCGTAAATCTGTCTTGAGGCAAATTGGGAGCTGGTGCGTTACCAACCCATAAATATTCTATTCGCGACTCATCTGAGATTTCTTTAAAATCTATACCTAATTTAAAAGACCTAAAGTCTTCTGTCTGAATGTCCAGAATAACTATATGCTGTCTTCTATTATTCCTTTCTTTATCTATATCTAGAGTTAAATTTTTAACAAATTCATCTATGTTAACCCCTTCTTTAAGTCCTTTTCCTACTTGCCAAAACGATTCAATCATAATACTTACTCTATCCTATCAAATCTCTATCTACTTGTCAAGACCTCATAAGTTTCTTTCACCTTGCCACACCTCAATACAGCCAAACCCCTGGGAGTTCTTTGCGCCAAGACCTGCTTCAAAGGCAAGGGGAAAAAGTTGAGGGGGTAATGAAAGCTCATACACTCCATCCCAGCCTTTAATCACCGTCCCTTTATATATCACAATCCTTTGATTGCGAGAGCTTACCTTAAAAGGCTTAACACTTCCTGAAAAAGAAGCCTCCTCTCCTGTTAAGGCTCTATACTTTTTATTGAGATTTTCAATAATCAGAGTTTCAAATTCCTCTTCAAAGGGGCTGTAATAGTAGGTCTTCTTCTTGCCGTTTGGGGCAGTAAGGGTGCTATAAACTGTTATAGGAGAAAGGGCTCTTACCAAGACCTTTTCTCTGTAAGGAGGGGGTGACTCAACTGCAATAGATTCTATTAAAAAGGTCTCATTCCCAAGCTTTATAGTTTCTGCCTTTATCAAGTAGTTTGCCATACTTTGAATAAACTCCCTTAAAGGTGATCCTATTACTAATATAATCGGGCTTGAAAAGAAAATCTGACTTTTTTCAATTCTTGGCTTTTCAAGTGGAATTAACCTTGAAAAAGTAAAGAACTTGAATTTTCTTCTTGACTCAGGGTCTTTAAGTCCCTCTTCGTGAAGTTGGGTAGCAAGATATTCATCAAGATAGCGATAAATAAAACCCTGAATAAGTTCGTTGTAATTGATAGGAAAGATTACTGGAGAATCTTTATCAGCCTTAAAGGTAATCTTGAGCCTCAAGGGTAAAGCTCCAAGTCTCTTTACTTTATTAAAAATATAAATAAATTTTTGTCAAGAAGATGTATAAGTCCATATGATTTTGGACTGGAAATTATTTTTTAAAAATCTTCACAATATCATCTTATTGGTGTTTTATTTTTTAACCCATAATGAGGTCTCTCACCATTATACCAGATTGAATACTCCATCAACTTTCTGTTAAATCCCTCTAAATCATTTCTTAACTCTTCCTCCATAAAATCTACAAAATCCTTGCTGTGTCCTGTTAAATCTTTCAACATATCCATTCCCCTCCGGATTCCTCGGATAACTAAAATAATGCTCTATAATACCCTCTTCCCTTAAATACCTTTCAAACTTACCCAAAAACTCACTCCCATTATCCGTCTGCATCCCTCTCACCTCAAAAGGTGCTACCATCCTAAATTTCTCCATAAAATCTCTTGCACTCCTGTTTGATAAATTCTTGTATCCATATGCAAATCCAAATCTGCTTGCTAAATCAACTCCTACTACCAAATACCTCTTTATCCTCCTCCTTTTCCTCACCCTCTCATAAAACCTTCCTGTCCTTCCACAATAACTTAACTTTACACCCTTCTCCCCTCGAAGTAATCCCCTTTCAAATACTTAATTATCCTCCCTATGGCTGAAACTGATACACTAGGTATTCCCTTCTGCTCACAAAATTTGTCCACAAATGGTTTAAGTTTCTCTTTACCTATACCAGGATGCTCCTTTCTAAATCTCAAAATAAAATCAATTACCTCAGGTCTCCAAGTCTTTTGTTTAACCCTTTTTGGTATTCTTGGCTTTGAAATAAGACTCTCAAGCTTTCCTCAACTTTCTCTAAACTTTTTTTCCATAAATATATAGTTGCCCTTGAAACACCAAAAGCAGATACTGTAGTGGGAGTTCCGTATTTGTCATGAAATTCTATCATCTTAACCCTAAAAGATATCTCTTCTCTTTTCTTTTCATCTTTAATTAGCTGAAAGCTTCTCTGCGAATCTGAGATCTTTCCAGGGATTATAGGTAATAAAAAAGCTACGATGCAGTTAAGAAGAAATGTTGTATTAATTAATTTTTGAAGTAAATTTCTAACCTTTAGGAAGGAGTTAAGAAAAGGAAGAACTTTAAAAAAGGAAAAAAGCTTTGGCAAAGGTTAAATTTGTGATTACAAGAATTGGTTGTAGAGTTGAGGCTATAGCTTTTCTTGAAAAAATAGAAAAGGGGGAGTTTGCCAAAAGATTTTAAAAAAGAACTCAAGAGACTTTCTTCTTTTGAAGAAGTAGAAGGAGGAACTCTTTGCTATTTTTTTCAGGGAACAGCTTTAGTAGAACAGGCAAAGAACCTTTTATGGGAATTTTCCTTAGAAAAAGGAATTTCTTTTGAATTGGTGGAATGAAAGCTGTTATTTCAGAAGTTTGAAAAGATAAAATGTCGTTATAGAAGTAACTTTAAAGGAAAAAAAAAGAGATGGGCTTGTTAGAATATTATGAATATTTGAGAAGTTTTTCAGATGAAGAGTTGCTTGAAGCTTGGGAAGACTACACTTTGGACAGAGATAGCGTTTTGGATGCTATTTCTTACTGGGCTTGTGATGTAGCTATTCCTATTCGGGATATTATTGAAGAGAGAGGACTTGCAGATAAAGTGATTGAGCTTGACAAGAATCTTATTCGTTACACCCTAGAGATAGGGGATGCTGATGTGCCTGATGAAAGAAAATACGGAGAAGTAAACCCTCCTCTTGAAAAGTGGTGGTGGTATCTTGATTTGATTGCTGAGAGGCAGTATCCTGCAGAGCTCCTTCCCGAAGCCCTGCGTAAGATATATGAAAAATTTATATCTAACTCAAGATAAGATTTTTAAAGATTTTTTGGAAACCAGTTTTTAGAGAAAAATTGAGGCTAATGCCGGGGGCGGGATTTGAACCCGCACGGAGTAACCTCCACTGGATCCTGAATCCAGCGCGTCTGCCAGTTCCGCCACCCCGGCAAGTTTTTTCAAATCGGGGCGACAGGATTTGAACCTGCGACACCCGGCTCCCGAAGCCGGAGCTCTACCAGGCTGAGCTACGCCCCGCAAAATTTCCTTAATATAAGTTAACTTTAAAAATTTCCTTGTCAAGTTGAAAAAGTTTAACTATTATAAAAAAATTAAAAATGGACAAAGAAGTAAAAGAAAATTATCTTACCTGTAAATATTGTGGAGGAAAAGCTGTAATTGAAGGCACCTGAGCAAAAGCAAAGGTAAGGTGCCTTACCTGCGGAATTGAAAGACCTGCTAAAGAATATCAGGAGGAAATAGAAGCTCTTAAAGAGCACTGGATAAAACTTTGTTGTCAACTCAATAAAAAGTTTTAAAATATACATATGTCCTATCTGGTTTTAGCTCGGCGTTATCGTCCTCAAACCTTTAAAGAAGTAGTGGGACAGGCTCATGTAGTCAGAACCTTAACCAATGCGCTTAAACATCAGAAACTTTCTCATGCACTTTTATTTTCAGGTATAAAAGGAACAGGAAAAACTACCGTTGCAAGAATTATTGCTAAAGCCTTAAATTGTAAAAACCTTATAGATGGGTATGAACCTTGTAATGAATGCTCTAATTGTATAGAAATCAACAAGGGAATTTTTGTAGATGTCATAGAAATTGACGCAGCTTCAAATAGAGGAATAGATCAAATAAGAGAATTAATAGAAAATTTAAAATTCGCTCCTGCAAAAGGAAAAGTTAAAGTATATATAATAGATGAGGCGCACATGTTGACAAGAGAAGCTTCCAATGCTCTTTTAAAGTCTTTAGAAGAACCCCCTTCTCATGTTTATTTTATCCTTGCTACTACCGAACCTAATAAACTTTTACCTACTATTCTTTCAAGGTGTCAGAGATATGATTTTAGAAGGCTTGAACAACCGTTAATAGTAAAGTATTTAAAAATGATTTGCGAAAAAGAAAATTACGAAATGGAAGAAGAGGCATTAGAGCTTATTGCTAAAGAAGCACAAGGTAGTTTGAGAGATGCTCTATCTCTTCTTGATCAGGCAATGGCATATGGATCAAAAACTAAAGAAGATGTAATCTCTGCCTTTGGATGGCATGAAACCATTTTAGTAGAAGAAATAGCAAGTACTCTTCTTGAGAAAAATCTAAAAAAAGCCTTAGAGATTGCTCAGAGAGTTTATGAGGAAGGGATAGATCTCATATATTTAATGGAAAAGTTGACTGAATTTTTCAGAGAACTTCTTGTTATGAAAGCATTTCCCAAGGAAAGCAAAATTGGATTTCAAACTCCAGAGCTTAGAGAACTTGTTCTTGAAAACGAGTTAGAGGATATTTTACTTATATTTCAGAGTTTGGTAAGAGATTTAGAAACATTAAGAAGAAGCAACTATCCTCAGCTTCAGTTTGAACTTGCGCTTTTAAGAATATGCGAATACGGAAAACTTGTACCTTTAAAAAATATAGTAGAAAGATTAGAGCAAATTACCAGCAACAACCTTTCTTTTGTTCTTCCTCCTCCTGAAGAAAAAATTACAGAAGTAAAAGAAAAAAGCTGGGAAGACTTTGTGGAGGAAATAAAAAAAGAAAGTTTGCCTCTTTATGGATTGGTGAGTAGTTTACCTAAACCAGAAATAAGACCAAATGAAGTATTTTTAAGATTAAGCTCATCCCTTAATTTTACAGACTCTCCCTATTATAAACTTCTAAAAGAAAAAGTAGAAAACTATTTTAACAGACCTTTTAAAGTAGAGATAGAAGAAGTTAAAAGAACTACTTTAGAAGAGGTTAAGAAAAGAGAGGAAGTTAAAAAGATTTTAGATATTTTTTCTGCAAAAATAGCTTACATACAACCTTTAAAGGAGTAAAAAATGAAATTACCACCACAATTTCAACAGTTGGTAAAAGAAATGCAAAAGATTCAGAAAAAAATGGAAGAAATGCAGAAACAACTTGAAGAAAAAACAGTAACTGTACAGGTTGGTGGTGGAATGGTCACAGTTACAGCAAATGGTAAGCAGGAAATTATTTCTATTCAGATTGAGGATGAACTTATTAAACCTGAAGAAAAAGAAATGCTTGAAGACCTTATAGTGGCAGGAGTAAATGAAGCTTTAAAAAGAGCGAAAGAGATGGTTGAAGAAGAATTAGCTAAAATCACAGGTGGACTAAAAATTCCAGGTTTAAATCTGCCGGGATTTTTCTAAATTTATGTCTGGAGCATATCCCTACACTTTAAAAAAACTGATAGAAACATTCTCTATGCTACCCGGGATAGGGGAAAAGAGTGCAACAAGGTTTTCTCTTTTTCTTTTGTCAAAACCAGAACTTTGCGAAACTCTGGGAGAACTCATTAAGGAATTACCTTATAGAGTTAAACTCTGCAAATTTTGTAGAAATCTTTCCGAAGAAGAGATCTGCAACATCTGTAAAGATGAAAAAAGAGATCAAGAATTACTTTGCATTGTCGAAAACCCGGTAAATCTTTTCTATATAGAGGAAACGGGTATATTTAACGGTTATTACTTTGTTTTACATTATCTTTTATCTCCAAAGGATGGAATTGGACCAAAAGAACTTGGACTTGAACAACTTGTCCATTTAATAAAGCTAAGAAATGTAAAAGAGGTAATTATAGCTCTTTCTCCAACTCTTGCAGGGGAGGCAACTACTTCTTACATTCTTGAAGTGCTAAAAAATTACCCTGTTAAAATAACTAAAATAGCTTGTGGGATTCCTATGGGTATGGAAATTCAATTTGTTGACCCTTTAACTCTAAAAAAAGCCCTTTTTGGAAGAGAGATATTAAAAGACAGATGAAAGAAAATTCTTTATTTTGCAAAAGATTGGCTTTAGGAGGACTTCTTCAGGGATATTTCCATAATATAAGAGGCACTTTGCAAGGAATTTCCCTTGAACTCCAAATTATCCTTATGAAGGTACAAAAAGATCCCGATTTTAACGAGGAAATTAAGGAAAGAATAAATAAAGCTTTTTCACTTTTGCAGAAACTTCAAAATCAAATAGATGCAGCTTTTGACGAGATTTATAACGAAAAGAAAGGACCTTGGGCTCTTAAAGAAATTATAGAAAAGGAAATACTTTTTTGGGAAGCTTTTATGCCTTTTAAACACAAAATTAAAAAAGAGATTATAGAAGAAACTCAAAGTTTTGTGGAAGTTCCCTATAATTTGTTAAAAGGTCTTTTTTGCAATTTTTGCCAGGAGTTATTTTTAAATCTAAAAGAAAACACCGATTTAAAAATCTTTATAAAAAAAGATAAAAAGATTGAGTTTGTTTGGGATAAAGATTTGGATTCTCAAGTTTATGAAAATTTAAAAAACCTCTCTCAACTCTTTAAAGATTTAGCAGACATTAAAGTGGATAAGAACTTTATTTCTTTTCAATTTTAAAAATTAAAAAATGGAAGAAAAACTTCTTTGGTTAGGATTTTATCTCAAGGAAAGAAACATTTTTAAAACTATAAAATATTTTGAAGAAGCTTTAGAAATAAGAGATATTTTAAGAACTAAAAAATATTCAGAAGATGAGATACTTAAGTTAGCAAAGAAGGAATTAGAGAAGGCAAAAGAAAGGAGAGTAAAAATTCTTTTTATCAAAGATATAGAATTTCCAGAGAAACTAAAAAAAAATATCTTATCCGCCTTTGTTTTTATATGTTAAAGGTGAATTCAGAGAAGATATTAATTTAATTGCTATTATAGGTTCAAGGAAGCCTACTTCTTATGGAAAAGAGGTAGCTTATCAATTTTCTAAAAAACTTGCAGAATCTGGAGTGGGAATAGTTTCAGGACTTGCAAGAGGGATTGATAGTATTTCTCACAGATCCGCTCTTGAAGCAAATGGCTATACAATAGGGGTTTTGGGATGTGGAGTTGATATTGTTTATCCCTCAGAAAATAGAGAACTTTTTGAAAGAATCGTTAAAAGCAAAGGGGCAATAATTTCTGAATTTCCCTTTGGCACAAAGCCAAGAAAAGAAAATTTCCCTATTAGAAATAGAATAATAAGTGGTCTTTCTGAGGGAGTAGTAGTTATAGAGGCAGGAAAAAGGAGTGGAACTTTAATAACTGCCAAATGGGCATTGGATCAGGGAAAGGAGGTTTTTGCTGTTCCAGGAAGTGTCTTTTCTTCTCAGAGTGAAGGCACACATCTTCTCATAAAAGAGGGCGCAAATGTGGTCACCTCTCCAGATGAGATTCTGGAATATTTTGGCTGGGAAAGAAAAGAAGCCTCATCCAAAGAAAAGATAAAAATTAAAATTTCAGAAGAAGAAAAAGAAATCCTTTCTGTTTTATCTTCCTATCCCCAGCATGTAGAGGAAATTTTTGCAAAGATAAATAGACCTCCCTTTGAAGTTCTTTCTCTTCTTACTGAACTTGAACTAAAAGGATTGGTAGAAAATTTGCCTGGAAAATATGTAAAACTTAAAATAAATCTTTAGATAAAATGCGTCAAACCGAGTTTTATCATCAAATATCTTCTTTTGAGAGAATAGCCATAACTATTACCCTTATGATAGGTCACTTTTTGGCTATTCTTAATACAACAGTTGTAAATACTATAATGCCCAAACTTCTTGGTCCTCTTTCTACAGATCTTTACGGAGTTCAGTGGGTAGGTATAAGTTATATGATTTCTGCAGCTATAGCCCTTCTTTTTGTAGAGAGTTTTTCAAGATATGTGGGATATTCTTTTTGCTACACAACTGGACTTGTTCTTTTTATAATTTTTAGTGGACTTTCTGGGTTTTCCAGTAGTTTGCCTCAAATGATTATTTTTAGAAGTTTTCAAGGCATTGGAGAAGCCTTTATTATGGCAACAGCTCAGACTATACTTCTTAATGTTTATCCTCCTGAAAAAAGAGGAACTGCTATGGGAATTTATAGTCTTGGAGTTAGCTTTGCTCCAGCTCTTGGTCCCACAGTGGGAGGCTTTCTTACTGAGTATATTTCCTGGAGATGGGCTTTTTATATAAATGTTCCTATTGGTATTCTTGATCTCGTAGCAGCTATATCTTTTTTACCCTTTGCTCTCGGGAGAAGAAAAGAGTTTTCCTTTAATTTTGTTAGCTACGGTTTAATTTCTTTTGCAACCATCTTTTTTCTTATAGCTGTCTCAAAAGGTCAACAATATGGCTGGTTTCAATCTACCTTCATAGTTTCCTTTCTTCTTTTAAGTTTTACCTTTTATTCCCTTTACTTTGCGGGAGAGCTAATGAGTAAAAAACCTTTAATAGACTTTAAAATTTATACTATTCCAGAATTTGGTCTGGCAATGGCTTTTCAGTTTTTTATTTTGGGTTTTGTTATGTATCAGGTTTTTTATTTAATTCCCCTTTATTATCAAAATCTAAAAGGACTTACTACCTTTCAAGCAGGAGTTCACATGCTTTCTTATGCTTCTTTTGTAGGTATTTTTTCCATTGTATCAGGTAGACTTTCCGATAAAATTCCACCAGAAACAATTCTTTTAGTTAATTTTTTAATTCTCAGTATTACTACCATTTTTCTTTTACCAAAACTCAATTATTATACTCCTGCTTTAAGAGCAGCAATTTTAACCATACCTTTGGGAATTGCTATGGGGTGCTTTTTTGCTCCTCTGACAACCCTTGCTTTTAGAAATCTTGGAGAGAAAATAGGTCTTGGAGTAGCCCTTTTTCATTATCAAAGATTTGTAGGAGGTTCAATAGGTATTGCAATAGCTACAAATACTCTTGAAAAAAGCACAAATTATCATTTTTTGAGAATTACAGAATTACAAGACTTTAGATATACTAATATGTTTTTGGAAAAATGGTGGAATATGGCACAAAAATATTTTTCTGAAGCCTACGCCTTAAAAAAGGCAAAAGCTTTATTGTATAAAGCAGAATACATTCAGGCTTTAAGCTTTGCCTTTCAGGATACTTTTAGAGAAACCTTTATCTGGACTCAAGTTGGCGGGATATTTCTAATAATTTTAATGCTTTATAGATTTAAGGTGTTGACATTTAAAAAGTCTTCCTATAATAAAATAAAAAGTCCAGAAGGGGCAGAAAAATGAAAATACTTGTTTTGGGAGGAGGAGGAAGAGAACATACCATTTGTTATGTCCTTTCAAAAAGTCCAAAGCTTCAAAAACTATATTGTCTTCCTGGTAACGGAGGGATTTCAGAAATAGCAGAGACAATAGAAAATGTTTCTATAACTGACTTTGGAAGTATTATTAAAATTTGCAAAGAAAAGGAAATTGATCTCGTAATCCCAGGTCCTGAGGAGCCATTAGTAAAGGGATTAAAAGATGCTCTTGAGAAGGAGAATATTAAAGTTTTTGGTCCTGATAGCACAGGGGCACTTATAGAAGGAAGCAAATCCTTTGCCAAGGAAATAATGAGTAAAGCTGGTGTTCCAACAGCTAAATTTGAGGTTTTTGATGATGCTTCAAAGGCAAAGGCTTACATAGAAAAAAAAGGAGCTCCTATAGTTGTTAAAGCTGATGGACTTTGTGCCGGGAAAGGGGTTTTTGTCTGCGAAACAAAAGAGGATGCGATCAGAGCTATTGAAAAAATAATGGAAGAAAAAGTCTTTGGAGAAGCCGGAAATAGAGTTGTAATAGAGGAAAGGCTTGTTGGAGAAGAGGCGTCTTATATTGTAATTACAGATGGATATACTTTTAAGGCTTTACCTACCTCTCAAGATCACAAAAGACTTCTTGACAATGATGAGGGTCCCAACACAGGGGGGATGGGAGCCTATTCACCTACTCCTTTGATTGATGAAGAACTTAGAAGAAAGATAGAAGAGAAGGTAATAGCCCCGGTTTTAAAAACTCTTGAAAAAGAGGGACATCCCTACCTCGGTTTTTTATATGCGGGTCTTATGATTGTTGATAAAGAGCCTTATGTTCTTGAATTTAATTGCAGGCTTGGGGATCCTGAAGCTCAGGTTATTTTACCAAGAATTGAAAACGATTTTCTTGAAATTATTGAGGCAACCTTAGAGGGAGAACTTGGAAAAATAGATTTGAAAGAAAAAAAGGAATCTGCAGTGTGTGTGGTGATGGCAAGCAAAGGATATCCTGGAAAGTATGAAAAAGGAAAAAAAATAGAAGGTCTTGATAGGGTTTCACAAATTCCGGGAGTTATTGTGTTTCATGCAGGGACAAAAAAGGTAAATGGAGAATTTTATACAAATGGAGGAAGGGTTCTCGGAGTAACTGCACTTGATAAGAATATACCTTCAGCTATAGAAAAGGCATACAAAGCAGTATCTATGATTCATTTTGAAGGAGCTCATTACAGAAAAGATATAGGGAAAAGAGCGTATAAATACTTAAATTTAAAACACTTTTAATGATAGAAAATAGATTAAGTGGTTAAGTATTCTTTATAACCTAATTTTTGAAGTTTTTCGTTTTTCTTTATTACATCTTCTTTTATTTTTTCTCTGTAAGCTTTTAACTTTTCTTTTATTTCTGGATATTTTATAGAAAGGATGTGGGCTGCAAGAAGAGCTGCATTTTTAGCATTATTTATACCAACTGTAGCAACAGGTATACCTGCTGGCATTTGAACAATAGATAAAAGGGAGTCAAGTCCATCTAAGGTTTTACTTTTAATTGGGACTCCTATTACGGGGACAACGGTCAACGCAGCTATTACACCTGGAAGGTGGGCTGCACCACCAGCTCCTGCAATTATTACTTCAATTCCCCTTTCTTCAGCAGTTTTTGCATATTCAAAAGCCTTTTCAGGAGTTCTGTGAGCAGATATGATGGAAATTTCATAGGGAATCTCAAAAAATTCTAAAAGCTCAACCGCATCCTTCATAACAGGGAGATCTGAATCACTTCCCATAAGAATTCCTACTTTCATAGATCCCCCTTAAATCTTTTATCCAATCCAAACGGTCTTTTTAGAATAAAAGATTCCTTCTAAATATACATCTGTTCCTGCTCTATGTCCGACCTTTAGTTTATCCTCTAACTGAAAATATTTCAAGCATGTTCCACAACTAAAAATTTCTACTCCTTTTTTTTCAAGCTTTTTAAGTAAGGGAATAAAATCTTCGTAAATAGTGGTTAGAAAAACCCCTTTGTTCATAAAAAAAATTCTGCTGGGGAAAAGATTGTGGGCAAGCATAGTTTCAAAATAGGCTTTCATAAGAATTTTTCCAAGCTCTTCGTCCTTTCCCATGGTATCAGTTGCCACCACAACAAACACTTCGCTTTCTTTTTCAATATCTAACTCACAGCTAATAGTAAAATCTTTTTTTATTTTGCCCCCTTTCTCAATAGTGATCAAAAAATTTGAATTTTCCTTTTCTACAGAAATAATTTTATGCCCCTGGGAGCTTGCAAATTTTTGGATATTTTTAAGAGCAGTCTCGTTATCTACAATTACCTTTATTTTTTCTCCTATATTTAAGGAGTCTAAAGCTTCTTTAGTTTTTATAACAGGTTGTGGACAGGGAAGCCCTTTTGCATCAACCTCCTTCATCTTCCAACCTCCAAGAAAGTTTTTATATAAAGTTTACTTTTAAAAATGGATAAGGCTAATAGAAAGTATTAATAAAATGTTAAGAAATTATTAGAAAAACTAATAATTAAAAAGCTTCAAAAACTCATTAAAAAGAGCATCTGGATTTAAGCAGGTTCTTTCTTCACATACATCAGGAAAACAGGGACTGCATTCTAAATTTAGAGATATGATTTTGTAATTAATCCCTATGGGTTTCCAGATAATGCTATCTGTTGGACCATAAAATAGAAGAGATTTAACTCCCAGATAACTAGCAAGGTGAGATATTCCGCTATCAAGTCCAATGAAAAGCTTCGCACTTTTCAAGGCTTGTGCTATGGATAATGGGTCAAAGCATTCCCAGTAGTTGAAAACTAAATTTTTTACCCATCTATCTGATTCTCCCACAAGGTATATTACTTCAAATCCCTTTGAATGCAGATATTTTTCAATTTTTTCAAAAAGCAAAAAGGGAGGAATCTTTTTGAATGAACCACTTCCGGGATGCAAAACAGCCTTTCCTTTAAGAGGACTTTCAGGACTCTTTTTTATAGGTAAAATAGGAGAATAATCCTTTTTCAGATTCAAAATTTTGAAGTAATAATCAACTATCCAGACTCTTTCAGAGGGAAATGGAGAAAAGCCTTCATTTTTACGAAATAAAATTTTTAGATCATAGTCCTTTTCAAGAATTTGAGGATAGAGATCACTATAGATTTCATCAACCCATCCCAAGGTTTTGGCTATTTTTAAATAATCTGTATTCCCTACAGCTACTATATAAAAATTTTTTCTTTTTAGTGTTTCAAAAATGGGAAAAGTGAGAAGGGTATCCCCCAGTGCTCCTCTTCTGTAAAAAAGGACTTTTTTCATTTTTTTGTTGGGAAAATTTCTTGGGAGAATACCAAAACTAAAGTATAATTATTATAAAACATTATATCAAGGATTAAATTTCAAATTTAAAAGAAAACTAAAAGTTATTTGAGATGGAAAAATACCTCTGGGATGGGACAAAAAGCAAAGATGTGCTTGTTTTCAGAAAAATGTGCGGAGAGCCTTATGAAACACTTCTAAAAGAGTATCCTGTGGAATATCTAAAAGATCTTTATTTCAAGTTTTATTATCAGATGGATAAAAGAAACAGAAATTTCTGGAAAATAATTCTGGAGATTTCAGATGATGAAATTGCCAGAGAAGCTAAAAAAAGTTTTAGAGAAGCTTGTAAAATCTGGGATTATTGAAGAAAGTTTTTATTTAGCAGGTGGCACAGCTTTAGCCTTAAAGTATAATCATAGAACTTCAAAAGACTTTGACTTTTTTTCTGAAGTTTTTTTTCAAAAACCTGTCCTTCTTCATTTAAATACTCTTCAAAAGCACGGAAATCTGGAAGTGGAAACACTTAAGGATGACACTTTGATCTTTTATCTTGATGGAGTAAAATGCAGTTTTTTCCTTTATCCCTATAAGTTAATAAAACCTGTGGAAATAATAGAAAACGTGGCTGTGGCTTCAGATGAGGATATAGCAGGAATGAAAGCAATAGCCATTATGCAGAGAGGAACAAAAAAAGACTTTTATGATCTGTGGTTTCTTATGAAGACTCACAGGTGGAATTTGAACAAAATTAAAGAGATTTGCAAGAGCAAATATGGTAAGGTTTTTTCTGAAGCAGCTTTTGAAAGGGCTGTGATTTATTTTGAAGATGCGGAGCTTGATATTCTTCCAGAGATAGAGCCTCTCTGGGAAGGAATAAAACTCTTTTTCATAAAAGCTATTAAAAATAAAACAAATCACTCGTAAGCGAATTTCGAAGTGATACATAAGGTAGATGAAATTTATCACTGGATAGCTAAGTGTGCAGTCATTGCAAGTGGTAAAAATTTCCTTTGGAAATTCTTAAAAACTAAAGTATAATTATTGTAATTTTTTATTACAAGGTTTTAAAGGAAAAAAGTATGAAGAAGATACCTTTTATAGATCTTAAAAGATGTTATGAGGTTTATAAAGAAGAGTTAGAAAGTAAGGTTTTAGAGGTTTTGAGAAGTGGTATTTATTTAAATGGACCAAATACCAGAGAACTTGAGGAGACCTTAGCTGATTATTTGGGGACTTCTTATGCCATAGGAGTCTCTTCTGGGACAGAGGCACTTTTTCTTATTTTAAAAGCTTTAAATCTTCCTCAAAACACCTATGTTCTTGTTCCTTCCTTCACTTTTGTTTCCACCGCTGAGGTAGTGATAAGAGCCGGGCTAATTCCTTATTTTGTTGATGTAGAAAAGAACACTTATAACATGTCTTTTAAAAGTTTAGTTGAAAGCTATGAAAAATTAAAAAAGAAAAGAAAAAAAATTTCAGCGGTAATAGCTGTGAGTCTTTTTGGGCTTCCTGCAGACTTAAAAGAGATTAGCGAATTTTGTAAAGAAAAGAAAATTTACTTAATTGAGGATATATGTCAGGCTTTTGGAGCAAAGATTGGAGAAAAGAAGGTGGGAACCTTTGGTATAGCTTCTGCAACCTCTTTTTATCCCACTAAACCACTTTCTACTTTTGGGGATGCTGGAATGGTATTTACCTCAAATAGAAAACTTGCAGAACTCATAAGAAGATTAAAGGAACACGGCCAGACAAAGCCTTATTTTTATAAATATCATGGGTTAAATGGCAGAATAGATGAAATACATAGTGCAATTTTACTTGTAAAATTTAAATATTTTGAAAAAGAATTAGAACTGAGAAAAAAAATTGTAGAAAAATATATAAACGGTTTAAAAGATTTAGAGCCTTATCTCAAACTTCCTTATTTTCCTAAAAATTATTTTTCTTCCTATTCTTTATTTACAATAAGAGCTAAAAATAGAGATAAACTGAAAAAATTTTTAGAAGAAAGAGGAATAATAACAGGAATTTATTACAGAAAACCTTTGCATTTACAGCCTATTTATAGGGAGCTTAATTTTAAAAACGGAGATCTTCCTATTACAGAAAGACTTTCAAAAGAGGTTTTAAGTCTCCCTCTATATCCCTATTTGACTGAGGAAGAAGTTGATTATGTTATTTTATCAATAAAGAATTTTTATAAAGGTGCTTAAGATGGAAGAATTGGTTTTTGTTTCCATTCCTTGGGAGCTTTTGTTGAATAAATATTTTCCTTTAGTTCTTGAAACAAAAATAAATTTAGAAATATCTATAAATGCAAAGGCACTTGATAATTATTCTTATTTAGATTTCAAACATATTGCAAAGAAACTTAAAGATTATGGCATAAAAACAACTATTCATTTACCTTTTATGGATTTATCTGTGGGGGCGCTTGATCCTTGGATAAAAGAAGTGAGTTTAAAAAGAATTTTTTTGAGCATGGAAAGGGCTTCTCTTTTTGAGCCTTTAAATCTTGTTTTACACTCTGGATATCATATGGATTATCATAGAGAAGCAAAAGAGGAATGGAGAGAAAGTTTTATAAAGGGTTTGGAAAAGATTTTAATTCTGGCAGAAGAACTTGGTTTAACCATATCCTTGGAAAATGTTTTTGAGCCAGATCCTGAATTTTTAAAGCCTGTTTTTGAAAATTTTAAAGGAAAACTTTATTGGTGCTTTGATCCTGCTCATGCAAGAGTGTTTTCTGAAAAAGAAGAAATGGAATGGTTAAAAGTCCTTTATCCTTATCTTAAAGAAATTCATTGCCATGATAATTTAGGAAAATATGATGATCATTTAGCCATAGGAAAGGGGAAAGTGAGGTTTAAAGAAGTATTTGACTTTCTTAAAGAAAAAAATATAAGACCTCTATTAGTTTCAGAAGCTCATAATGAAGAAGATACTTACATTAATGTGGAGATACTTCTCAATGTTTTTAAGGGGGATTATTAGTTTAATAATATGGATAATTTTTTTAATTTTCCCTTTTAGGGTAAATTCTGAAAGTGAGCTTTTAAATAAAGAGTTTTATCAAGATGAGGCTTATGAAGCAACAGAGGAACTTCCGCCCCAAATTATAAAGAACTTACCTCCCGACATAAATGCTCAAGTAGCTTATTTTCTTAAATATTTCACTAACGAAAAAAAAGAAGTTTTAGAAAGCTGGTTTGCAAGATGTTCTCTTTTTTTACCTTATTTTAAAGCAATTTTCAAAGAATACAGACTTCCAGAAGATTTAGTATATCTTGCTTTTATTGAAAGTGGTTGCAATCCTCTTGCTACTTCTCCTGCAGGTGCAGCTGGTATATGGCAATTTATGGAATTAACAGCAAAAAGATACGGGTTGAAAATAAACGATTGGATTGACGAAAGAAGAGATTTTATTAAATCTACTTATGCAGCAGCGAAATATTTAAAAACTTTATATGAGGCTTTTGGAGACTGGAGAATAGCTATAGCAAGTTATAATTTAGGAGAAGGTAAACTTAAAAGAATTTTAGCAGCTAAAAATTTTATGGATTACTGGCAGGTATTGAATTCAAATAGTTTACCTGTTGAGACAACTGCCTATTTACCTCAATGGATGGCTATTACATTAATAGCAAAAAATCCTAAAAAATACGGATTATCTTTTGAAGAAAATAAAGTCTTTGATTACGAAGAGATAAAAGTAAATGGCGGAGTTGATTTAAGAGTATTTTCTGTTGCTGGAGAAATAGATTATAAAATTCTCTTACTTTTAAATGCAGAACTAAGAAGAAGAATAACACCTCCAGGAAATTTTTATGTTTTAAAAATACCTTTTGGAAAAAAGGAGCTTTTACAAAAAAATCTTTTATCCTTAAAAACTGTTATAAAAACAAAGGAAATTAATGGAAAGAAAATAGAATTCGTTACTCTTTCAGATGAGCTTTAATATAATATTTTATTCAATGAAACTTTATGTTGACAAATTTTGAAAATAACCTAAATTCTTTTTAAGATTTTTAAAAAGGGGAAAAGATGGGGGTTTTAATAGTTGATCTTTATCGTGAATTACAAAATCTTGAACCTCATTTGAGGGAAATTTTCTTTAAAATTCTTGAGAAAATTGATCAAGTTATCGGGGAGACTGTGAGGAGAGAAGATTTTCTTGAGCTTAAAAATATTGTAGAAAAAATTTCAAATACCCTGATGGTTTTGGCTGAGGCACAGAAAAGAACAGAGGAAAAGGTTGAGGCTTTAGCTGAGGCTCAGAGGAGAACTGAGGAAAGACTTGAGGCTCTTGCTGGAGCACAGAGGAAAACCGAGGAGAGACTTAATACTTTAAGTGAAAAGGTTGAGGCTTTAGCTGAGGCTCAGAGGAGAACTGAGGAAAGACTTGAGGCTCTTGCTGGAGCACAGAGGAAAACCGAGGAGAGACTTAATACTTTAAGTGAAAAGGTTGAGGCTTTAGCTGAGGCTCAGAGGAGAACTGAAGAGGAACTTAGAAAACTTGTTGAAGAGCATAGAAAAACGAGAGATGATCTTGATAAACTTCGCAAAGATTTTGGAGGCTTTACTACAAGTCTCAGCTATGCTTTTGAAAACGAAGCTTATAGACGTCTTCCTTCTTTTTTAAAAGAAAAATATGGAATTGAAGTAATTGAAAGATTTATTAGAACTTGCATTAAAGGTGAAGAAATTAACTTTTTTGCTAAGGGGAAATTTAATGGTAAGGAAGTTTATATTATAGGTGAGTCAAAGATTAGATTTGAGGAGAAAAAGAAGGATTTTGAAAAAACTCTCAAGCAGCTTAAGAAAAAGGAAAAGGCATTAAAGGAAGAATATGGAGAAGTTGAGTTGGTAAAACTTATTGTTACCCATTTTGCAACCAAGGAAGCTATAAAGCTTGCCAAAAAAGAAGGAATAATAGTTGTGCAAAGTTTTGAATGGTAAGCCAATTTCAGTGGATTTTCGTATTTTAAAATAGAATATATCCTAAATTTTTTATTGACTTTTTAAAAAGTATAATTTAAAATTTTTAGGAATTTTTAGGAGGTTTAAAATATGAAAATAGTTCAGTTATTTTTAAGAATATTTTTAGGTATTTTAATTTTATTTTTTCTAAAAGATTCTCTTTATGCATTAGAAATAATTGTTTCTAATCAACCTTTGGAAAAGATTGTAAAAGAAATTGCGAAAGAGCATAACATTTACAGACTTCAGAGTGAAAAAGAGGACTTCCACTTTTTTGAACCCACTCTTTCTCAGTGGCAAAGGATCAAATCAGCAGATCTTGTTATAATTGTAGGAACTGAAAGCTGGGCAAAGAAGGTATATCAATTGAGAAAAGATAAAAAAACTTTAAGTCTTTCAAGAGGAGAATTTAAATTTTCAGATCCTCATCTTTGGTTTGATATAGAAAGAATAAAAGTATTGGTAAAGGATTTTACTGACTATTTAATTACAAAAGAGCCTTCAAAAGAAAAAGTTTATCAAAGAAGAAAAGAGGAATTTTTAAGGTCTTTAGATAAAGTTCAAAAGGAATATCAAGCTCTTAAAAGGTGTAAATTAAAAGAGATTTATCTTTTAGGTCATCCTGTTTTTGGCTATCTTTTGAAAGATTCTGGAGTGAGAGAAGTTACTCTTTTAAAAAGTCATCATAAAGAAGGGGAACCAAGCATTAAAGCTTTAATAGAGATTTATAAAAAAGCTAAAAATTCAGGAAGTAAAATTGTATTTTTAACAGATCCTGAATTTGAAAGATATCGAAAATTTTTTGAAGAAAGAGGAATCAAAGTTATAAAACTTTGGTCTGGTGGAACCTATTACATGCCAGGAAGCTATATAGATCTCTTAAATTATAATTTAGAAAACATTAGAAAAGCACTTGAATGTAAGTAAAGTCTTAAGGGAGATCTGGTTTTGTCTTTAAAACTAAAGTTAAAAATAGGATTAGTAATTTTTTTGATTCTATTTTCAGGATTCCTTTTACTTCCCACCTTTGTAAAAGAGCTTCCTCCTTGGTTTAAGAAATATATTTATAGAGGTGAGCTAAAGCTCGGTCTTGATTTAAAAGGTGGAGTTCATTTAGTTTTACAACCTGATTTAGATAAGGCTTTAAAAAATCAATTCGATAATTATTTGCAGGATATAAAAGCTCAACTTGTAAGAGCAGACATTAGATTTGACCTAATTCCTCAAGAAAATAAGGCAAGTTTGAAGTTTTATAGAGAAGAGGATTTGCAAATATTTAAAAAGGACATTTTAAAAGACTTTAAAGAACTTCAGATAACTAAGGAAGAAAAGAAGGAAGGAGCATTTTTTGTAGAAATTGCCTTATCAGAAGAAAAAATCTCCTATATAAAAGAGCATATTTTAAATCAGGTTCTTGAGGTAATAAGAAATAGAATTGACCAATTTGGAGTGGCAGAACCTATAATAACTAAACAGGGCTCAGATAAAATTGTAATTCAACTTCCTGGACTAAAAGATCCTCAAAGAGCTATAAATGTAATAGGGCAGACTGCTCAGCTTGAATTTAAACTTGTAGATGAAGAAACCATGCAAAAACTCGATTTAAATGCTCTTATTAATTCCCTTATAAAAGAAGGTAAGATTTCTCCAGATGCGTCCTTAGAGGAATGGAGAAGGATTATAAGTTCTTATATTCCTGTAGATTCCGAGTTTTACTTTTTAGTAGAAAAAGATAGAAAAACCGGTAAAATTATTAAAAAACCTATAATTCTTAAAAAAGAGGCAGTTCTTACAGGAACTTATCTTAAAAATGCTCAAGTTAGAATAGATCCACAGTTTAATGAGCCTTATGTATGGCTTCAATTTGATTCAAGAGGAGCAAAGATATTCGAACAGATTACCTCTTCAAATGTAGGTAAAAGACTTGCCATTGTTCTTGACGAAGTAGTTAGGTCTGCACCTGTTATTAGGGAGAAGATTTCAGGAGGAGAGGCTCAGATTACAGGTGGTTTTACTATGGAAGAGGCTTCAGATCTTGCTCTTGTTTTAAGAGCCGGAGCCCTTCCTGCTCCAGTTAAAATTTTACAAAATATTACCATTGGTCCTTCTCTTGGAAAAGATTCAATTCAAAAGGGAATTGTAGCAGGTTTGATAGGAGCAACAGCTGTTGTCCTATTTACTTCTATTTATTATACAATTTCTGGAATGATAGCAGTTTTTGCGCTTATTTTAAATATTTATTTTCTTTTAGCTCTTTTATCTGCCTTTCAGGCAACCCTTACTCTTCCTGGAATTGCAGGAATTATCTTGAGTATAGGGATGGGTGTTGACTCAAATGTGCTTATTTTTGAGAGGATTAGAGAAGAATTAAAATTAGGAAGAAGCACCTTTTCTTCTATTTTTCAAGGATATTCAAGAACTTTCTGGACTATATTTGATGCCCACATTACAGTGCTTATAACTTCTTTAATTTTGTTTATTTTTGGAACAGGACCTATCAGAGGTTTTGCAGTAACTCTTTCCATCTCTATCATAGTTAATCTTTTTACAGCTATTTTTGTAACCAAAATATTTTATGAATATCTTTACGAAGGGGGAAAGGATTTTAAGATCAAGTTTTTCGAAATTATAAGAAATCCTAAATTTAATTTTATGAAGTATAAAAAAATATTTGCAGGACTATCTATCATCCTTTCTATAATAGGAATAATAGCCTTTATTCAGGCTTTTAGAGGAAAGGCAAATCTTGGAATAGACTTTACAGGTGGAACACTTCTTTACCTGAAAAGTGAAACTCCTCCAGCTCTTGATAAAGTAAGAAAAGCTCTTTTAGAGGAGGGATTCAAGGATTTTACCCTTCAGGATGTAAAAGGAGAAAATATGCTTCTTTTAAAGCTAAAAAGCTCTAAGGAAACTCTTACCGAGGATGTGGAAAAAATTCTAACTACTTTAAGAACTAAGTGCTCTGAATATAAATTTACTCTTTTAGCAAAAGAAGAAATAGGAGCAACTATAAGTAAAGAATTAAAAAACAAGGCTACCTTTGTAATTCTTGGTGCTTTAATAGGAATTATTCTTTACTTAACTTTTAGATTTGATTTTTATTTTGGTGTAGCAGCAGGAATTGCAACATTCCACGATGTATTGGTAACCCTTGCAATATTTTACCTTTTAGGAAAGGAAATAAACCTCCTTTTTATTACAGCTTTACTTACCTTAGCTGGTTACTCATTAACAGACACAGTAGTTATTTTTGACAGAATAAGAGAAAATATTTTAAATAAAAAGTTTGACGAATTTGATAATTTAATAAATGTTAGCATAAATGAGGTGCTATCAAGAACTGTAATCACTACTCTTACCACTCTTTTTGGCTCGGTAAGTCTTTTAATATTTGGAGGAACTGTTATAAGAGATTTTGCTCTTGCTTTAACTATTGGATTTATCGTAGGGATTTATAGTTCTATATTTATCGCTTCTCCAATTTTAAAGATTTTACACAAAGGAAGGATTCCTCATCTTACTCCAAAAGATCACCTTTTTTAAGTCTTTGACCGCAGGCAAATTCATAAGCAGAAATTTTTTTCTTACCCTCTAACTGGACCTCTTTGAGTAAGATTGCATCCTTAGAAGTAGCAACAAGTATGCCATCTTTATTTATTTCTAAAATAGTTCCTGGTTTTTCATTATGTTCAAATGTTATAGCCTTAGCTGAAAATATTTTTAAAATTTTATTTTTATAATAAGTAAAAGCAGTTGGCCAGGGTAAGAAAGCCTTTACTTTTCTCTCTATTTTTTGAGCAGGTTCTTCAAAAGTAAAAAATCCGTCTTCTTTTTTTAAAATAGGAGCATAGGAGATATCGTTTTCTGGCTGTGGAAAAGGTTTGAGTTTTCCCTTTTTATGTAATTCAATAGCTTCAAGGATAGCTTCTTTTCCTAAAAAGCTGAGTTTTTTAGAAAGACTTATAGCATCATCTTCTTCAGAAATTTCTATCTTTTTTTGCAAAAGTATAGGACCGGTATCAAGTCCTTCATCCATAATCATTATAGTAATACCTGTTTCTCTTTCCCCTTCAAAAATTGCCCAGTTTATAGGAGAAGCGCCTCTATACTTTGGAAGAAGAGATGCATGTATATTCCAGCAGCCAAATTTAGGGATTTCTAAAAGCTCTCTCGGTAATATTTTACCATAAGCACAAACAACAATAAGATCTGGATTTAGTTCTCTTATAGTACTTAAAAATTGGGGGTCTTTTAATTTTAGAGGTTCTAATACTTTTATACCTTTTGATAAAGCCCAGGTTTTAACAGGAGAGGGAGAAGGTTTTAATCCCCTCCCTTTTGGTTTATCTGTTTGGGTAACAACAGCTACTAAGTCTTCTTTTTCGTAAAGACCCTCTAAAGGAGGAATGGCAAATTCAGGAGTTCCAAAAAAAATTATTTTATATTTCATTAATGAAGAGCCACCTTTTTAAACTCTTCTACTTCTCCAGCTTTTCTAAATTCAAATTCTCTGGCTTCATTTACATCAACTATTATTTTATCTCCTTCGTTAAAAACTCCCTCTAAAATTTTTAAAGCTAAGACATTTTCAATATACTTTTGAATAGTTCTCTTTAGAGGTCTTGCACCAAATACTGGATCATACCCGTAAGTAGCAAGAAGTTCTTTAGCTTTATCTGTTAATTCTAAAACCATTCCCTTTTCTGCAAGTCTTTCATTAAGATATCTAATTTGAATGTCCACAATTTTAATTATATCATCTCTTGTGAGATTGTTAAATACTATGATTTCGTCAATTCTATTTAAAAACTCAGGTCTGAAAGTAGATTTAAGAAGTTCAAAAACTCTGTCTTCTATTTCTTTACGGGATAAAGATAGGTCTTGGAAGTAAAAGCTTCCTACATTTGAGGTCATTATGATAATTGTATTTTTAAAATCAACGGTTCTTCCCTTTCCATCAGTTAGTCTTCCATCATCAAGAACCTGAAGGAGTATGTTAAAAACATCAGGATGAGCTTTTTCTATTTCGTCAAAAAGGATAACAGAATACGGTTTTCTTCTTACTGCTTCAGTTAATTGACCACCTTCTTCGTAACCTACATATCCAGGTGGAGCACCTATAAGTCTTGCAACTGAGTGTTTTTCCATATATTCACTCATGTCAATTCTTATCATGGCATCTTCTGTATCAAACATAAATTCTGCAAGTGCTTTTGCTAATTCTGTTTTTCCAACTCCTGTGGGACCAATGAAAAGGAATGAACCTATAGGTCTTCTTGGATCTTTTAATCCTGCTCTTGCTCGTCTTAAAGCATTAGCTACTGCAGATATGGCATGATCCTGACCGACCACCCTTTGTTTCAACCTTTCTTCGATTTTCAAAAGTTTTTCTCTCTCACTCTCAAGAAGCCTACTCACAGGAATTCCCGTCCACTTAGATACAATTTGAGCTATATCTTCTGCATCCACTTCTTCTTTTAGAAATTTATGTTCTTTTTGTAATTCTTCTAATTTTTTATTTTTATCCTCTAATTCTTTCTGAAGCTGAGGAATAATACCATATATAATTTCTGCCACCCTGTTTAAATCTCCTTGTCTTTCAGCTTGTTGAGCTTCAATTTTTAGTTGATCAATTTTTTCCTTTAATTTTCTTATACTCTGAATTATTTCTTTTTCCTTTAACCATTGAGCTTTTAAAGTTTCAGCCTTTTCTTTAAGTTCGTTTAGCTGTTCAAGAAGCTTATTTAATCTTTCTCTTGCCTTAGGATCTGTCTCTTTTTCTAAAGCTACTTTTTCAATTTCAAGCTGTTTAATTTTTCTTTCTATTTCGTCTATTTCTGTTGGCATAGAATCTATCTCTATACGAAGTTTTGCTGCAGCCTCATCTATTAAGTCTATAGCCTTATCAGGAAGGTATCTATCGCTAATATATCTGTGAGAAAGCATAACAGCAGCGATAATGGCATTATCAGTAATTCTGACTCCGTGATGAACTTCGTATTTTTCCTTTAATCCTCTTAAAATGGCTATTGCTTCTTCTGGAGTGGGTTCATCTACATAAACTGGTTGGAATCTTCTTTCAAGGGCTGGGTCTTTTTCTATGTATTTGCGATATTCATCAATTGTTGTAGCTCCAATACATCTAAGTTCACCTCTTGCAAGAGCAGGTTTAAGCATGTTAGCTGCATCAATTGCACCTTCTGCAGCTCCTGCACCAACAATAGTGTGAATCTCGTCAATAAAAAGAATGATTTCTCCTTCACTTGCCTGTATTTCCCTCAAAACAGCTTTAAGCCTTTCCTCAAACTCACCTCTAAACTTTGTTCCTGCAAGCAAAGCACCCATATCCAGTTGAATGATTCTTTTGTTTTTCAATACTTCTGGAACATCTCCCGCAACAATTCTTTGAGCAAGACCCTCTACAATGGCTGTTTTACCAACTCCTGGTTCTCCAACAAGAACAGGATTATTTTTAGTTCTTCTTGATAAAATGTGCATAATTCTTCTTATTTCTTCATCTCTTCCAATAACTGGATCAAGTTTTCCAGCTTTGGCAAGAGCTGTTAAATCTCTTCCAAATTTTTCCAAAGCCTGATACTTCTCCTCTGGATTTTGATCTGTAATTCTTTGCCCTTTTCTTATTTTCATAATTTCTTCTTTAGCATTACTAAAAGTGATTCCCCTTTTTCTTAAAATTTCTCCCGCTCTTGTGGGGCTGTCAATTATACTTAAAAATAAATGCTCCGTAGATATGTACTCATCTCTCATTTCCTTAGCTAATGCTTCAGCTTTATCAAGGATCTGTTTCAGGTTCATTGAAAGATATAGTTGATATGTTCCATATGTGAGTTTGGGAAATTTTTCTAAAATTTCGTCTAAATCAGAAGAAATAATTTTTGAATTAACCCCCAATCTATCGAGAATAGTAGGTATTATTCCTCCTTCTTGTTCAACTAAAGCTTTTAGTAAGTGCTCAGCTTCTAATTGAGGATGGCTATAAGCTTCAGCTAATCGCTGAGCACTTTGTAAAGCCTCTTGAGCTTTAAAAGTAAATTTGTCAAGTCTCATTTTTTACCCCCTAAGGTAAAAGTTTTTTATTAAAAATAAATACGATCGTTAAAGTTTCAATATGTGTATCATTGATAAATTGTTATAAAAATTATACTAAAATTACTTCAGTTTAACTGCTTGAAAAAAATAAATTGATGCTTATTTTTAAAATAAAAATTGAAAAAATAAAATAAAGGAGGTGAGAATATGGCTGATTTAACACTTTGGCGTCCATTTCAAGAATTAAGAAGGGAGATGGATCGTATATTACAAGAATTTTTTGGTAAAGGTTGGTTAACAGAAAGATTTGAAGGTATAGAATGGATACCAGCTATTGATGTTTCAGAAACTGAAAATGAAATTATCGTAAAAGTTGATGTTCCAGGTGTAAATCCTGAGGATATGGAAATTAGTATTTCAGATAATGTATTAATAATTAGAGGTGAAAAGAAGAAGGAGGAAGAAGAAAAGAAAGAAAACTTTTATAGAATGGAAAGATACTATGGTAGTTTTATGAGATCAATCCAGTTACCTTGTGAAGTGGAAGAAGACAAAGTTTCAGCAACCTATAAAAATGGTGTATTAAAGATAGTATTACCGAAGAAGCCAGAAGAAAAGAAGAAAGTAATTAAAATCAATGTTGAAAAATAAAGATTTAAGTGAAGAAGGGAGGAAAAATTTTTCCTCCCTTCTTTTTCTTTAATTTTTAAAGTGATCAAATCCTTCTGGTTTAATTTCAACTTTTTCAGTTCCTCTTATTAAATAAAGCTTTTTTTCTTCTATTATTTTTCCTATTTTAAATAAGGTTTTTTTAAGCTTTTTAGCTATTTTTTCTAAATTTTTAAGGTTATTTTCTTTAACTGTAAATAAAAGGGCATAATCTTCTCCACCGTATAAGGCATCTTCTAAGGTAGCAAATTCACCTTTAGGGATTTTTTCTTCCCAAATTTCTGCACCTGTTTCATTTTCTTCACAAATTCTCCAAAGATCAAGGAGAAGTCCGTCAGAAATATCAATCATAGAGGTTACTAAATTATTTTTAGACAAAACTTTTCCAAGTTCAATTTCTGGTTCAGGTCTTAAGTGAGCTAACTTTACAGACTGAGGTATTTCCTCTAAGGATTTGCTTTTAATTAATCTTAAAAAAGCAGAACTTTCTCCAAGAGGTCTTGAAACAAAGATAAATTCACCAGGTTTTGTTCCTTTTCTCAGAATGGGATTTTTAGTTTCTCCAATGAGAGCCAAATTAACAAAAAAGGAAGGACTTTTTACAGTGTCTCCACCTACTAAAAAAGCTCCATATTTTTTAAGAACAGAGGTTAATCCTTCCATAAAAGGATCAATCCAAAATGGTTCTATAGAGTGTGGAGAGCCTATGGTTAGAAGAGCCCACCTGGGCTCTCCTCCCATAGCAGCTATATCACTTAAATTTGAAGTAGCAAGTTTCACCCCTAAATCAAAAAAAGAGGTATAAGCAAATCGGAAATGAATTTCCTCTACCAAGGCATCTGTAGTGAGAAGTAAATACTTTTTATTACCTAATTTTATGACTGCACAATCTTCATTTTTAGATTTTAAAACTAAAAAATCTTCTACAAGGTATTTTTTAAGATATTCTATCCAATCTTTTTCTGTCATTTATTCAGCTGCTATTAATTCTGACTCACTGAAAAAGAAGTGTATTTCCTTTTGAGCAGATTCAGGGCTATCAGAACCATGAACAGTATTTTTTTCTTTGTTTAAGCCAAAAAGCTTTCTTATACTGCCTTCTTCAGCTTCCTTAGGATCTGTTGCTCCCATTATTTCACGCACTCTTTTTATGGCATTTTCCCCTTCAATAACCATTGCCACAACAGGACCAGAACTTATATAATCTGTTAGACTTTCATAAAAAGGACGCTCTTTATGAACAATGTAAAATGCCTTTGCCTGTTCTTTTGTAAGCCTTAATTTTTTAAGAGCAATAACCCTCAATCCCTTTTCTTCAAAAATGCTAATAATTTTACCAATAAGATTTCTTTCAACCCCATCGGGTTTGATCATAACAAGAGTTCTTTCCATAATACCACCCTCCTCCTTTTTGAAGATTTTTAACTTTTAAATAGAAAATAAATTCCTGTTATTATAAAAAGGGTTCCTAAAATTTTTAAAAGAGTAAGTTCTTCTTTTAAAAATAAAATTGCAAGTAAAGTTGCAACTAAGGGATAGGTAGAGGTTAAAGGAACAATCTGAGAGGCATTTTTAGTTTTAAGAAGAGAAAAATAGGTAAACATTCCTAAGAAACCTCCAAGAATGCCACTCAAAGAAAGTATTCCTATATTTTTAATAGTAAGCGAGGAAAAATCTGAGTGAGAGCTTACTAAAAGCGTTAAAGAAATCCCTATAAGAGCTGCTAATGTTCTTATAAAAAGTGCAAGTAAGGGTTCAACTCCCTTTAAGCCTATTTTTTCTATAACAGGAGACATACCCCAGAAAAGAATAGTTAAAAGCCAAAGTATTAAAACATTTTTGTCCATTTTCATCTTCGCAAAATAGCTATCAATCTTTTAGGATTTAAGATTAAATCAAGCGCATCCAAAGGGGATTTTACTACTATATCAGAATTTAAAAGGGTTTCTACTGCACATCCCTCATTTAGTATGACTGCAATCCCTATTCTGGCAGTTTTTACCATTAACCTGTCATTTTTTCCGTTTCCCAAAGCTATAACATGTTCGCTTCCTAAGGTTTTAACAAAATTTTCTTTTTGTAAATCCTCATTTCCTGATTCTAAAATGTGTATTTTAACCTTAGCTTCTTTTAAGGCTTCTTTTGCTTTTCCAAAAGTATCAGCAGTAAGTATATAAATTTCAAGAAATTTAGATAATTGATTTAATTTTTCTATCACTCCTGGTACTAAAATTCCGTCTACAGAGAGAGTTCCTGTAAAATCAGAAACTAAATATTTTAGAATAAGTTTTTTTTCTCCTGGAATTTCAATTTCTATCATAAAAAACAATTAAAATACTTTTGTTAAATAAAAAATAACATCAGAAAAAAGGGTAATAACAGGATATATTATTTTAGAAAGAATACCAGTAATAGCTAAAAAAATGATAAAAAAGAAACCGAAAAGTTCTGATCTTAAATAACTTACCCTCAGGGAAAGAGGCAAAAATTTTACGATTACTTTACTTCCATCAAGGGGAGGTATGGGAAGTAGATTAAAAATTCCAAGACCTATGTTTATTTTTACACCAAGATAGCACATAAGAGATAGGGGTTCAGAAATGACAAAATTTTGAAAATTTAAGTTTATATTACTAAAAATATTGAAAAATAAGCCAAATAAAAAGGCTAAGACAATATTGGATATTGGACCAGCTAATGAAACTAAAGCCATGTCTCTCCAGGGATTTTTAAAATAGTTTGGATTTATAGGCACAGGTTTTGCCCATCCTATAGCTTGAGTAATAAATAAAGTTAAAGTTCCCAAAAAGTCTAAATGTTTAATAGGATTCAAAGTTAATCTATCAGCAACTTTAGGAGTAGGATCTCCGAGAATATAAGCCACAAGACCGTGAGAAAATTCATGTATCGTTAAAGCAAGCAATAAAGGTGGAGTAAGAAATAGAAATACTTTTAGATCAAACATTAATATTTCAATTTTGCTATATATTTTATATTTTTTAGTATAGAAAGAGCCATTTTAACCTGAAAATCTTCCTCAGGTTTGGGAAACATTTTAAAAACTTCCTCTTCTTCCTTTTTTGAATTCTTTTTTTCAGGAAGCTCTATTTCAGGTAGCTCTATGTCAGGGGTTATACCCACTTTATCAATGCAAATCCCTTTTGGTGTGTAATAGTAGGCAGTAGTCAATTTTACTGCATAACCCTCTTCCAATGGAATTACGGTCTGCACAAGTCCTTTCCCAAAACTTTTCTGTCCTAAAATAAGAGCTCTGTCGTTATCTTTTAAAGCACCAGTAACGATTTCAGCAGCAGAAGCGGTTCCGTGATTAATTAAAATAACTATAGGATAAGCATGCTTTCTTTGAGGTGGATTAGGCTTTGCTTTAAATTCCATTTGTGCTTCTTTATTTTTTCCTTTTACAGAAACAATAACCCCATTTTCTAAAAATTCGTCTGCTACATCTACGGCTGAGGAAAGAAGACCTCCTGGATTAAATCTTAAATCAAGTATAATTCCCTTAATCTGCTGTTCGTTTTCCAATTTTTCGAGAGCCTCAACTAACTCTTGTGGTGTTTTTTCCTGAAAACTTGTAATTCTTACATAAGCATACCCTGGTTCAAGTATTTTAAATTTTACACTTTTTATAGGAATTACATCTCTTACCAAAGTGATTTCTTTTATATCCTTTTCGTCTCTTAAAATAGTAAGGGTAACCTTAGTTCCCTTGGGACCTCTTAAAAGTTTTACTGCTTCAAGTAAGCTCATTCCTTTGGTTGATTTGTCATTAATTTTTAAAATTTTATCTCCTGGTTTTATCCCTGCTTTCCACGCAGGAGTGTCCTCTATAGGAGCAACCACAGTAATGACCTCATCTTTAATGGTAATTTCTATTCCGATTCCTGTAAAACTTCCCTTTGTTTCTATTTCTAACTCCTTATATTCGTCTGGTTTCATTAAGGAAGAATATGGATCAAGAGAATTTAGCATTCCATTTATAGCACCATAAATGAGATCTTTAGGATTCACTTCAGTTACATAGTTTTCTTCAATTAATCTTAAAACCTGTGAAAAAAGTTTAAGATATTTATAAATTTCTTCATTTTTTTCTTTGGCTTCTTCAGAAAAGCCATAATTGAAGATTAAAAGAAAAACAATTCCCAGAGTTAAAAATAAATAAATTTTCAAATTTTTAAGAGCCTTATACATACTAATAACTCCTTATAAAGTATAGAAATTTCTAAAAATTAAACACCTAAATATATTTTTTTCAAGATATTGTGCTTATTAAAATTCTGAGATTATTTTACAAGCTTGAAAAATAGATAAAAAGTGATTTAATTATGAGACTAAAAAGCACGTCTAAGGGTTGGGGTGTCCCTCTTTAGAGGGATGCTTGGTTAAAATCCACCTTAGACGGAAGTAAAAACCCCAAGGGAGGTAGAGAGAATGTCACACATTACCATGAAACAGCTTCTTGAAGCTGGTGTCCACTTTGGGCATCAAACTCGTAAATGGAATCCCAAAATGAAACCTTTTATTTTTGGTGAAAGAAACGGGATTCACATCATTGATTTACAGCAAACTTTACACTACTTTGAAATTGCCTATGAATTTGTAGTAAATTTAGTTTCTCAAGGAGGTAAAATTTTATTTGTAGGTACCAAAAAACAGGCACAGGAAACTGTCAAAGAAGAGGCTGAAAGATGTGGAATGTATTATGTAGTTCACAGATGGCTTGGAGGAACACTTACCAATTTTAAAACCATAAGACAAAGTGTAGAAAAGCTTAAAAGACTTGAAACTTGGTTTCAAGATGGGACTATCGAAAGATTTGTTAAAAAGGAAAGATTAAGACTTGAACGTTTAAAAAATAAACTGGAAAGAAATTTGGCTGGAATTAAAAATATGGAGACTCTTCCTCAGGCACTTTATATAGTAGATCCTGTGCATGAAGAAATTGCAGTAAAAGAAGCAAGAAAACTTGGAATACCTATTATAGCTATAGTTGATACAAACTGCGATCCAGATCTTATTGATTATATAATTCCCGGAAATGATGATGCTATTAGAGCCATAAAACTCATTACCAGTAAAATTGCAGATGCCTGTTTAGAGGGATTAGAAATTTATAAAGAAAGAATGGCAGCTCAGACCGATAAAGAAGTTTCTGTTGAAGAAGAACTATTAAAAACAGAAGAAAAACAGGCAGAAGAGATAATCAAAGAAATACTTTCTGAAGAAGAAAAAGAAATAAAATTTGAAGAAGAAGCGGCAAGACTTATGGATAAAGAATAAAAAATTTATAGTAGGAGGAAGAAATGGCAGAGATTAGTTTAGAACTTATAAAACAGCTCAGAGAAAGAACAGCAGCAGGGTTTATGGACTGTAAGAAGGCGCTTGAAGAAGCTCAAGGAGATATAGAAAAAGCAATTGATATACTCAGAAAAAAAGGACTTGCTATTGCTGCTAAAAGAGCAGCTAAAGAAACTTTAGAGGGGGTTATAGCATCTTATATTCATAGTAATAAAAAAATAGGTGTTTTGGTAGAGGTAAATTGTGAAACTGATTTTGTAGCAAGAACAGAAGAATTTCAGGAGTTTGCTCATAATATTGCTATGCAAATTGCTGCAACAAATCCCGTTGCCATAAGTAGAGAACAAGTTCCTCCAGAAATACTCGAGAGAGAAAAAAGAATTTATGAAGAACAATTAAGAGAGGCTGGCAAACCTGAACATATCATTCCTAAAATCTTAGAGGGAAAATTGGAAAAATTTTATAAAGAAAGCGTACTTCTTGAACAGCCTTTTATCAAAAATCCTGATATCACTGTTCAAGATCTTTTAAATGAACTTATGGCAAAAACAGGAGAAAAGATTGTAATAAAAAGGTTTTGCAGGTTTCAAATAGGTGAATAAAAAGTGGATAAGCCAAAATATAAAAGAATACTTTTAAAAATCTCAGGAGAGGCTTTATTAGGAGATAAACCCTTTGGAATAGATCATCAAGTAGTAAAGGGTATAGCAGAGGAGTTAAAAGAAGTTTATGATTTAGGGATAGAATTGGGTATTGTAATAGGCGGAGGTAATATTTTTAGAGGGATTAAGGGACAAGAAATAGGAATGGATAGAGTAAGAGCGGATTATATAGGGATGCTGGCTACTCTTATAAATGCCTTAGTAATGCAAGATGCATTAATTTCTAATGGTGTTCCCTGCAGAGTTATGTCAGCTTTTGAGGTAGTAGAAGTTTCAGAAACTTACATTAGGGAAAGAGCGCTCAAACACCTTGAAAGAGGTAACATTCTTATTTTAGCCTGTGGGACAGGTAATCCTTTTTTTACTACAGATACTGCGGCAGTTCTAAGAGCTCTTGAACTTAATGCAGATATTTTATTTAAAGCCACAAAAGTAGACGGAGTTTACGATAAAGATCCTATGAAGGATTCTTCAGCAAAAAAATACGAAGTTCTTACTTTTGACGAGGCTCTTGAAAAAAAGTTGAGGATTATGGATGCTACCGCCTTTTCTTTAGCAAGGGACTACAAATTACCTATTTTGGTTTTTAATCTTTTAAAACAGGGGAATATAAAAAGAGCGATTTTAGGAGGTGATGTAGGAACATTGATAAAACCTTAAAGGAGGAGGTGGTAGATTTGTGAATGAGGCTTTAGAAGAATTAAAAAAGAAAATGGAAAAAAGTTTTAAAAATTTTAAAGAAGAACTTTCACATATAAGAACTTCAAGGGCATCTGTTGCGCTTCTTGAAGCAATAAAAGTAGATTGTTATGGAACAAAGCTACCTATTCCTCAAATAGCTACTATAAATGTAGTTGAAGGTAAAATGCTAGTTATACAACCCTGGGATCCGAACTTAGTAAAAGAGATTGAAAAGGCTATTCAAAAATCAGACCTTGGTATTACTCCGACAAGTGATGGCAAGACCGTAAGACTTGTTATGCCACCTTTAACTGAGGAAAGAAGAAGAGAACTTATGAAGGTTGCAGGAAAACTTGCTGAAGAGGCAAGAATAGCTATTCGCAATTTAAGAAGAGATGTTCTGGAGAAATTTAAATCAGCTAAGAAAAAAGGAGAAATTTCTGAGGACGATTACATTCAATTAGAAAAGAAAGTGCAGAAGATAACAGACGAATATATTGAAAAAGTAAACCAAGCTTTAAAAGAGAAGGAAAAAGAAATTTTAGCTCCTTAAGAATGAACCAATCTTCAAATGATGTTATTTTAGATCCTTTAAAACTTCCCCAGCATGTTGCTATCATTATGGATGGAAACGGTAGATGGGCAAAAAGTAAGGGCTTGCCAAGAATCTACGGTCATAAAAAAGGGGCGGAAGTAGCAAAAAAAATTATATACAAAACGAGAGAACTCGGAATACCATATCTTACTCTTTTTGCTTTTTCAAAAGAAAACTGGTTGCGTCCAAAGGAAGAAGTTGAAACTCTTCTTGATTTATTAAAAATTTATTTAGATACCGAACTTGAAGAAATGAATAAAAATGGCATAAGGCTTAAAATAATAGGAGACATAGAAGATCTTCCAAAAGATCTAAAAGAAAAGTTAGAGTTTATTGAAAGGGTTACAGAAAAAAATAAGAACATGGTTCTATGCTTGGCTTTAAGCTATGGAGGGAAAAACGAGATTCTAAAAGCAGTAAAAAAAATAGCAAAAGAGGTGAAAGAAGGGAGAATTTCTCCAGAAGATATAGATGAGAAACTGTTTAGAAATTTTTTAGACACCAAGGACATTCCAGATCCTGATCTTCTTATAAGAACAAGCGGAGAGATGAGAATTTCAAATTTTTTGCTTTTTCAGTTAGCCTACACAGAATTCTACTTTACTCCTGTTTATTGGCCAGATTTTGATGAAATAGAATACCTTAAAGCTTTAAAGTCTTATCAACAAAGAGAAAGAAGATTTGGCAGAATTTATGAACCTTAAAAGAGTAATTACAGCATTTATTCTTTTTCCTTTACTCGTTTTTATTCTTTTAAAAGCAAACTTTTCACTTATAATTTTTGTTCTTCTTCTTGTAGCTTTTCTGTGTTTCTATGAGTGGAAAAATCTTTATAATTTTTCTTTCTTTTTATGGGTGTTGGGAGAAATTGCACTTCTAACCAGCTTTTTAGGTATTTTATTATGTAAAATTCCCCCTTTTTACGCACTATATTTTTTTTTCATTTTCTCTTTTTTATCTTATTTACTTAATTTTGAAAAAGAAAAATTCAAAAACGGCTATTTTCCCCTTTTTGTCGGTTTCATATATATTTTTATAGGTCTTTATCCTTTTGTTGAGATATTAAAAGAGTTTAAAAGAGAATACTTGGTTTATTTTTTTTCTGTTGTCTTTGCTAATGATACAGGAGCTTATATTTTAGGGAAAACCCTTGGAAAGACCCCTTTTTTTTCCAAAATATCTCCTAAAAAAACTTGGGAAGGCTTTTTTGGAGGATTGTTTTTTGCCCTAATTGTGGCAATTTTTCTAAATTATTACTGGAATTTTTTCAAATTTGAGATTAACATTATTGTGTCTTTAGCTCTCTCTATTTTTGGAACAATGGGAGACCTTCTTGAATCTGCTTTCAAAAGGATAGTTGATAAAAAGGATTCAGGTAGTATTGTAGTTGGACATGGAGGAATACTTGATAGAATAGATAGTGTGTTACTTTCTTCACCTCTTTTTTTAATAATTTTAAAACTATTAAAATAAAAAATGATTCCTTCCCTTGAAGAAGCTTACTTTCTTTTAAAGAAAGAAAAAGTTCCTGAACATATTATCAAACATTCTGAAAAAGTGGCTCTTGTATCTTTATTCATAGGTTGTTTTTTGAAAGAAACTGGTGAAAAACTTGACCTTAATTTATTGGTTACAGGAGCGCTTTTACATGATATAAAAAAATATGAGTCTATATTGAGAGGAGAAAGTCATGCTATTCTCGGAGATGAATTTATGAAAAAATTAGGTTATCCAAGGATAGGAGAAATTATAAAAGCTCACATTTACTTAGAAATAGTGCCTTCAGATGTTCCCATTACTGAGGAAGAAATAGTGCATTATGCAGACAAAAGGGTAATGCATGATAAAATAGTAACTTTAAAGGAAAGATTTGAAGATCTTAAAAAAAGATACGGCAAAAACAGAGAAGCTATTTTAAGATTAGAGAATTTGGAGAGATTAAATTATTTGCTTGAAAAGCGAATTTTTGAAAAACTTCCTTTTACACCAGATAAGATCTTAGAATTAGAAAAGATAAGGGAGGTTAAGGATGTCCTCTTTTACTGCATTGAAGGTTGCACTTCTTGCTGGCGGAACCTCCTCTGAAAGAGAAGTTTCTCTTAAGGGAGCAGAAGCAGTAAAAAGGGCTTTAGAAAATATAGGACACAAGTATGAATTTTTTGACCCAGCAAAAGACTTACCTAAACTTGCAAAAAGGGCAAAAGAATTTGATTGTGCTTTTTTGGTGGTTCATGGTTCTGGGGGAGAAGACGGAACCTTGCAGGGCTTTCTTGATTCTATAGGACTTCCTTATCAGGGCTCAGGTGTTTTGGGTAGCGCTCTTGCTATGCACAAAGGAATATCAAAAACTTTATATAAACTTGCTAAACTTAAAGTTCCTGAGGGAAAATGTTTCTCTAAAGACTACTCTTTTGAGAAAATTAAAGAATATGCAAAAAAGATTGATTTTCCAGTAGTTGTTAAACCTGCAACACAAGGCTCAAGCGTAGGTTTAAGTATAGTAAAAAAAGAAGAAAACCTAAAAGACGCAGTGGAAAAAGCTTTTGAGATAGATGAGGAAATAATCGTAGAAAAATACCTTAAAGGAAGAGAAATAACAGTAGGGATATTAGATGATAAACCTTTACCTGTTGTTGAAATAATTCCAAAGGCTTCAGAGGTATTTGATTACCAGACTAAATATACTCCAGGTCTTGCTGAAGAAATTTGTCCTGCAAGGCTTTCTTCCGCTTTGACAAAAAAGGCGCAAAAATGCGGGCTCATAGCACATAAAGTTTTAAGATTGAGAGATTACAGTAGAACTGATATGATAGTTGTAGGAAATGAAATTTATGTTCTTGAGACAAATACCATCCCTGGTATGACAGAAACGAGTCTACTACCTCTTGCTGCTAAAGTTGCTGGATATACTTTCGAAAATCTTGTTCAAAAATTACTTGAATTAGCTTTAAAAAGAAAGTCTTAAGAATAAATCCCTTGTTTTATTTTTTGAGCTTCAATTCCTACAAGAAATATCCAATCTTTTAAAAGATTTTTAAAAGAAGATTCTGGTAAAGTTTCTAAAATTTTATCCATTTCTAATGCTTGAGCTAAAAGAAAGTTCCCTACAGTTTCAGAGGAGGCTTCATCTAATTCCATATTACACACTCTTTCTAATAATTGAAAACTTTCTTCGAGTTTTTGAGATATTAGATTTAACCTCTCTTTTTGAGTCCTTTCTAATAACTCCTTTGCCTCTAATTCAGAAAGAGCTGTTTTAAAGTATTCTTCAAAAATGCTTTTTTCTCTCTTTGAAGTTACAGATTCAGTAGTAAAATTAATTGGAAAATTAAATTTTGAGTCTATTTTCATAAGGAGTCTCCTATGAAATATTTTAATAATATTATCGGAAATTTGCAAGAAAATTTTAACAACCTCTTTTTAGTAGTTGTTATAATAGGTTTTTTTATTTCAAGCTGTGGCTGGATAGCTGTAGGAGGGGGGGTTTATGAAGGTTATAAAATGGGGTCCGATCCAAGAAGTGTGGGAACTCAAATTGATGATGCAACTATTACTGCAAAAATAAAGTTAAAACTTTTTGAGGATCCTATAACCAAAGCTCGCAAAATTGATGTAGACACAGTAAATGGAGTTGTAACTTTAACAGGGGTTGTAGAAAGTGAAAGGGAAATTGAAAGAGCTATAGAAATTGCAAGAAGTGTTAAAGGAGTTAGAAAGGTAGTAAATAATTTAAAAATAGGAAAAAGAGGTATAGGGACTTACTTATCTGATAAAGAAATTACTACAAAGGTCAAGCTCAAGCTTATAGAAGATCCGGATCTCAAGGCACTTTCAATTGATGTAGACACAGTAAATGGAGTTGTAACTTTAACAGGGGTTGTAGAAAGTGAATATCAAAAAAGAAAAGCTATAGAGCATGCTAAAAGTGTTTCAGGAGTAATTAAAGTAATTGACAATTTACAAATAAAAACCAAATAGCTATGGCTGATAGTTTTTACCTTGGAAAAGGTTTCTTTCGCTCATAAGTTTTCTTATATAATTTATAACTTCCATTTTTCTTGCAATCCAAGAAGGAGCTAATATATCTTCAGCTCTTGCTTCAGAACACAGTCTGTGGATAACGGTTATAGGAGGTAAATATGTTAAGGCTTCAGCAACAAGTTCTGCATATTCTTTCATTTCTAAAGGTTTATACTTTCCTTTTAAATACATTTCTTCCATTTTTGATCCCTTTGGAATGTAAAGGGCGTGAAATTTAATTCCGTCTATTTTAAGTTTCGCTAAAGTTTTTACAGTTTCCATCATCATTTCTTTTGTTTCACCTGGCAATCCAAAAATGATATGCACAACTACTGGTATACTATTTTCTTTAAGAAGCTCGTAAGCTTTCAAAAAATCTTCAAAGGTATGCCCTCTATTAATAAACTTTAAAGTTTCATTATGTATGCTTTGAAGTCCAAGTTCTATCCACAGATAATAACCTCTTTCTTTATAGCTTTTTAATAAATTGATAATTTTTTCATCTATACAATCGGGTCTTGTTCCTATTGCCATTCCTACAATAGAAGAATCTATAAATACTATATCATAAATTTCTTTTAGTTTCTCTATAGGAGCATAAGTATTGGAAAAAGATTGAAAATAGGCTATAAACTTTTTGAAATTTTTCTTTTTAAAAATTTCTAAAAAAAACTTTACTTGGTCTTCTAAGGTCTTTCCTTCTTTGTAAAGACCTGTTCCAGAACCTTTTGGATCACAATAGATGCATCCTCCCAAACCTTTAGTTCCGTCTCTATTTGGACAGGTTAATCCTGCATCCAAAGGTATTTTTTTGACTTTTTCTCCAAACTTTTCCTTTAGAAATTCATTTAAAGTATAATAAAGCCTTGTGTTACTTTTCATAAATTTAAAAATAAAGTTGTTTGCCAAAAATTTCAACTTTGATTATATTTTTTATTTTAAGATAGATTAAGTTGAGAGGTGATTTAATAATATGAAGTTTTTGGAAAATTTTGATGTAATTGTAATTGGGGCAGGGCATGCGGGGATTGAGGCAGCTTTAGCAGCAAGTAGAATGGGATGCAAAACTTTAGTTCTTACCATAAATCTTGAGCGTATAGGAGCTATGAGTTGTAATCCTTCTATTGGTGGAATAGGTAAAGGGCATCTGGTTAAAGAGATTGATGCCCTTGGTGGAGAAATGGCTCTTGCTATCGATGAAACAGGAATTCAATTTAGAAAACTTAATACTAAAAAAGGTCCAGCAGTGAGAGCAACTCGTGCCCAGGCAGATAGATTTAAATATCAGGAAAGAATGAAAAGAGTTTTAGAAAGGACTCCCAATCTTTACCTAAAGCAGGCTTTAGTAACAAGACTTTTGGTAAAGGATAAAAGAGTAATAGGGGTTGAAACAAAAGCAGGAGAACAATTTGGAGCAAAAGCAGTAGTTATAGCACCTGGAACTTTTTTGCACGGGCTTATTCATATAGGACTTGAAAGCTTTCCTGCAGGAAGAATGGGTGATCCTCCATCTAATAGGCTTCCAGAGCATTTAAAAGAGCTCGGTTTTGAAATGGGGAGATTTAAAACAGGGACTTGCCCAAGACTCGATGGAAGAACCATAGATTATAGTAAACTTGAAATCCAGTGGGGAGACTTTCCTCCTCCTTTGTTTTCTTTTAAAAATAAGGGTAAAAGACCACCTCTTCCACAAGTGCCCTGTTTTATAACTTATACTACAGAAAAAACTCATGAAATTATAAGAAATGCCCTTGATAGATCTCCTCTTTTTACAGGAAAAATTAAAGGAAGGGGAGTAAGATACTGTCCTTCTATTGAAGATAAAGTCTTTAGATTTCCTGATAAAGAAAGACATCAGGTATTTCTTGAACCAGAGGGGCTTGATACAGTAGAGGTTTACCCCAACGGAATAAGTACAAGTCTCCCCATTGATGTGCAGTGGGAAATGGTAAGAAGTATTCCAGGGCTTGAAAAGGCTGAAATTTTGAGACCTGGTTATGGAATAGAACACGATTATGTGATCCCAACCCAGCTAAAACATTCATTAGAAACAAAGTTAATTTCAGGTCTATTTTTAGCAGGGCAGATAAACGGAACAACAGGCTATGAAGAAGCAGCTGCTCAGGGACTTATAGCAGGAATAAATGCAGCCCTATTTGTAAAAGAAGAAGAACCTCTTATCCTTGATCGTTCCCAAGCTTATATAGGAGTTTTAATAGATGATTTGGTAACCAGAGGGACAGATGAGCCCTACAGAATGTTTACTTCCCGAGCAGAGTATAGATTACTTCTAAGAGAAGACAATGCAGATTTAAGGCTTACTGAAATTGGAAGAAAATTAGGGCTTGTTGATGATGAAAGATGGAGCTTGTATCTTGATAAAAAGGAAGCACTAAAAAGAGCTATGGAATTTTTAAAAGAAACAAAAGTTTCCCCAGATCTTGTAAATGGCTATCTCCAGAGTATAGGTTCTACTCCCCTTAAATCTGGAATAAAACTTTATGAGCTTTTAAAAAGACCAGAGGTGGAAATAAAAGCTCTTTCAGAGTTAATACCAGATTTGAAAGAATTTTCAGACGACATTTTATCTGAAATAGAAACAGAAATAAAATACAGCGGTTATATAAGCAAGCAGCTTAAGGAGGTTGAAAAATTTAAAAAGCTTGAGAATATGAAACTTCCTGAGTGGCTCAACTATTATGAAATACCTGGGCTTTCTAATGAGATGAAGGAAAAGTTTAGCAAAATAAGACCTACTTCAATAGGACAGGCTTTAAGAATTCCCGGGGTTACTCCTTCAGCTATATCCGCTATCCAGATTTATCTGAAAAAGCATTCTATATCTGATACAGTTTCTAAATAGAGGAGAATAAAATGGGATTAAAAGAAACGAAAGCTTACGAATTTTTAAAATTTACTAATTTATCCTTAAAAACTCTTGGTTTAAGGGAGGCTTCGGTTCCTTCGGCACCACCTTTTAAAGAGTATCAAAATGTGCCTAAAATAAAACTCTTAATAGATGAGTTTCCTAAAACTCCAAACTTTTTTGAAATTTTAGCTAAAAGAAGAAGCAGAAGAGGTTATAAAAAAGCGCCCTTCTCTTTAAAAGAAATTTCTCTTCTTTGTTATGCTGCTCAGGGGATTACAGGTATTGCTGGATCTTATTTATTAAGAACTGCACCTTCAGCAGGAGCTTTATACCCTATAGAAACTTATTTAACTGTAAATTATTCTTCTGAAATTAATCCAGGAGTTTACCATTTAGAAGTAAGGGATTTTTCACTTGCCCTTTTAAAAAATGGATATGTAGGAAAAACATTAAGTGAATTAGCTCTTGGTCAAGCTTTTTTAGCTAATGCAAGTGTTATTTTTATCTGGTCTGCAGTTTTAAGTAGAACTATTTCTAAATATGGAAGCAGAGGTTTAAGGTATATATTTATGGATGTAGCACATATATGTCAAAATGTGCTCTTGGCAAGTGAAGCGCTTGGATTTAAAGCTTGTCCTGTTGGAGCCTTTTTTGATGAAGAATTAAATAAATTTCTTGACTTAGAGGAAGGAGAAAGTGTAATTTATATGACAGCAGTTGGAAAATAAATTTTTATTCTTGTGAAATTTTCTTTTTTGCTTTTTCTTTTTGATATTTTTTCCAGGGTTTTTCCTTTTTCTTTCCGTGGGTTATCTTTCTATAAGATAGTTTTTCCATTTCTTCTTCTGATTGAGAAGAAATTTCTTTAAAAGGAATAATTTTAAAAGGTTTAGGAGATACCTCAAATTTGGGACCATATTTTCTTAGAAACTTTTGATCAATTGAAGGTCCTTTAAGTGCTTCATAATTTATTTTATCTGCGAGAAAAATTTTTTCTCCGAAAACATAGAGATTTACATTAAGGGTGATAAGTTTTGGAAAAACCTCAAGAAGTAAACAACCCTTTACTTTTGCCCAATTTTGCGCCAGTTCTTTGTCAGAAAAAAGCGGAATAAGAGAATTGCAAGGCTTCCACATTCCTTCCACAGAAATTTTTAGCCAGATTTTTGGCTTGACAAATGTCCAAAGAGTAGTATATTTATTAATTTGTGAAAATTCAATTTTTTGAGGAGGTGAGTAATATATAGATTTTGGTTTAACTAAATTGAAATTTTCTGAAATTTCAAAAAAATCTTTGTAATAATAAGAAAATAATTGTTTTAATGTTTCTAATCTTACTTTTTTAAATTTTTTAGTAAAAATTAGAACTTGAAAAATTTCTTTAATTTTAAAAAATCCATTATTATCAGGTATTAAACCAAATTCTTCTGGATGATGGGCTAAAAGGTAAAGGAGAAATTTAAATAATAAATTATTTAGCATTGAATAAGAAAGATTAATGAATTATTTTTTAATAAACTGTTTAAAAAACCGATTTATATTATAACATAAATTTACTAAAAAAGAGGTGAGTAAAAAGGATATGGCTATTAAGGATTTACAAGAAAAAATTGTAGAACTTGGGAAAGCTGGTCAGCTTACTTATGATTTGTTAAATAAGATGTTACCTGAGGAGTATAATGATCCTGATAAGATGGAAGAAATTTTTGATCTTCTCGAGTCTTACGGAATAGAGTTGAAAGAACTTGATCCTTATGAAAAGGAAGAATTTATAGAGAAAAAAGTTCAGGATAAGATAAAAGAGTTGTCAACCTTTGTAGAGGGTGAGCTTGAAGAGGAACCTGTTTCTGAACCAGGGACTGAGGAACTTCTTTCTCTATATTTAAAAGAAATGGGTAAATATGAGCTTTTAACTCCTGAAAGGGAAGAAGAATTATCAAGACAAATAAGAGAGGGATTTGAAAAAATAATAGAGTTAATCGAAAATACAAAACTTTCTTATAAGGAGATTAAAGAACTTAAAGAGGCTGTAAAAGAATGGAGAAAAAGAGATCCTAATCTGAAACCTAAGAAAAGTTATGTAAATTATCTTGAAAATACTATAAAAGCTTGCGAAGAAAAATATAAAAATCTCAATAAGAAAAACATTTTGAACTTTTGTGAGCAAATAAAGAAATATATTGCTCAGATTGAAAAAGCAAAAGATGAAATGGTTAAAGCTAATTTGAGATTAGTGGTATCTATTGCTAAAAAGTATATAAGACAAGGGCTTCCTTTGGCTGATTTAATTCAGGAAGGAAATTTGGGTCTTATGAGAGCAGTTTACAGATTTGATTATAGAAAAGGTAACAAATTTAGCACCTATGCTTCTTGGTGGATAAGGCAATCTATTACCAGAGCTATACTTGATAAAACTCGCACTATAAGACTTCCCGTTCATTTCTTAGAGTTAAGAAATCAAGTATTTAAAGTTTTTTATGAGCTTTCTAAAGAACTTGGAAGAGAACCTACTCCAGAAGAACTTTCACAAAGAACAGGAGTACCTTATGAGAAAATTTTAGTTATTTTTGAAACCTCAAAAGAGCCTGTATCTTTGGAAACACCAATTGGAGATGAAGATAGCACCCTTGGCAACTTTATAGAGAACAAAAAAAGCCCCTCACCCTATGAAATTGCAAGAAAAAAGGATATTTCAGAAAAATTGAAAAAATTCTTAGCAACCCTTTCTCCAAGAGAAGAAAAGATAATCCGTATGAGGTTTGGTTTGGGAGAGTATGGAGGATACACTTTAGAGGAAATTGGATACATGTTTAAGGTTTCAAGAGAAAGAATAAGACAGATTGAAAAGAAAGCTCTTGCTAAAATGAGACAGATTGCACAAAAAGAAAAATTTGACCTCAGAGATTAAAAAGTCCTTCCTGTTTAGGTTTTTTAGGTTTTGGAGAAAAACTTTTAAAAGGAAAGTCTCTAAAATATGAAGAAATTCCTCTGTTTAAAGTAAAATTAAAAACTTTTCTTTCTTTTACTGAGGTAAAATAAAAACCCTTTTTTGCCCTAGTTAAAGCAACATAAACCAGCCTTTTTTCCTCTTCTTCTAAGGTATCTTCAAATAACTTTAAAGGTATTATCCCTTCTTCAGCTCCAACCAAAATTACATATTCAGCTTCTAATCCTTTTGACCCATGAATAGAAAGAAAATTTACTCCTTCTTTGTAAGGGTTTATAAAATCAGAAGGTTCGAGGGACTTCAGATAACTTATAAATTTTTCTTTATCTTTAAAAGATAGTGCCCATAGGTTTTCCAAAAAAATTTTAATTTCTATATCACTATTTTTAATAAGTTCTTCAACAGGAACAAAACTATTTTCAATTTTATTTAAAAATTGGGAGATTTTTTCAAATGAGTTTAAAGCCTCCTCTTCTACAAAGTTCACAGGAATTCCCTCGCTTAAAAATTTATTTTTTAGGGACAAAAAGATGTTTTTTATCCTTGCAATAATAAAAATTTCCTTTGGAGAGACAGATTGATATTTTTGAGTTTCTAATTGGAGTCCACCTAGAAGATTTTTAACTAAATTAACAAGATAATCTTCTTCCTCAAAAGTATTTGGAAAAAGAAACCCTTGAATAATTCCCTCTTTTCTAAGACCTTTGTAAGGTGGAACTTTCCAAGGAGCATTTTTAAATTTTTCAGCATAATCTAAAATCTTTTCTGGGCAGCGGAAACTTATTGTTAAATTAAGTATTTTCATCTCGGGTTTAAATTTTTGCCAGAACTGATAAAGAGCATTAAGATCAACTCCTCTGAAACTGTATATAGATTGATTAGGGTCGCCAAAGAGAATAAAATTGGCTTTCTGAAAAGGTATGAGAAATTCTAATAAATCAGGTGAAAGATCCTGAAATTCATCAATAATAAAATAATACCCTTTGAATTCGGGTAGAGGTAGTTTAGAAACTTCGTAAAGCAGAAGTTCAAAGTCCATCAAATTCTTAGATTTAAGGTATCTAAAATAAATTTCCCTATTTTTTCTATCCCTTAAGGGATTTTTTACTTTTGGGAAAAGATTTTTTAAAATTTTATTTTTTTCCTTTTCCGAAATTAAAGAAGGTAGTTTATTAAAATAGTCTTTCCAGAGATCGTAAGCAAATCCGTGAAAAGTATCAACCTTTATAAAGGTTAATCCCTCTTTTTCTAAACGAAATTTTAATTCTTGAGAAGTTTTAACAGAATATGTTAAAACAAGAATTTTTTCTGGAGAGAAGTTTTTTTCTTCTAAAAGATATCCGATTTTTTTAACGAGAGTATAAGTTTTTCCTGTTCCTGGACCTGCTATTACAGTAAGATCTCCTTCCTCTAAAAGAACCCTTTTTTGTTCTTCAGTTAATTCAAACATTATACAAGTATAAACTTGCTTGTTTTTTTAGTATTATTTTATATAATTTTTAAAATTTTAGAAACAAGAGGGCTAAAATTGATGAATAAAATTGAAAAGATCTATTTTTATTTTCTGCTTCTTATTATAATCTTTTTTGGCATTTACCTTAGATTTGAAGATGTAAAGTTTTGGAAAAAAAATAAAGAACTTTTTTTCTACAATAATTCTCCAATTTATAGTGAATATGATTCCTATTATTTTGCAAGACTTGCTTTGGATGTAAAAGAAGGAAAGTTTAAACCAGGAGCAATAGATAATTATAGATTTTTTCCAGATAATTCTTCAAAAGCAATGCTTGATGAGGATAACAAATTCTATGTAAAATATGCAATTTCTGGAAATTTTATAAGTATTATATGGGCATATCTTTCTGACTGGTTTAATATTTCTCTTGAGAAATTAACTTGGTATTTAATACCTATTTTGGCAGTTTCCGTTGCTATTCCAGTGTTTTTTTATCTTAAGGATCTTGGATATCCCTATGCTGGATTGATAGGAGGAGTAATTTCTGTTTCAGCTCCCATGTATTTATCAAGAACAAATCTTATGAGGCTTGATCACGATGTTTTAAATTTGGCTCTCCCAATTTTCATAGCCTATACTTTTTATAAATTCTTTGAAACCTCTGAGAAATGGAAAAAATATACCTGGATTTTAATTTCTTCTTTCTTTCTTATATTATATCAGCTCTGGTATGCTCATCCCAATCTTAACTTTGTTTTGATTATAATGTTTTTATTAAGATACTTTTGGGATAAAAAACTAAACTGGAAAAGAGAAGATATAATTTTTTTAGGTTTACTAATTCTTCCTCAACTTTGGTATGTATACATAGGACCTATTCATCTATACAAACAGGTAAAAACTTTAGTTTTCAATATTAAAAGCCCTACTGCTGCAGAACTTCTTTTTAAGGACTTTCCAAATATATTTATGTCTATTTCTGAATTGCAAAAAATGAGCTTTTGGGAGGTTTTATCTGCTGTTATTTTTAACAAAGTTCTTGGAGTTTTTGGCTTAATAGGTGTTTTTTTACTCTTTCTTTTTCATTTTAGGAAACTTCTTTTTTTACTTCCTTTTTTTGGAATTGGACTCTTGTCTTTTTTTTCTGGAGCAAGATTTGCTATGTATCTTTCTCCCTTTATTGGTATGGGACTTGGATACTGGATCTATCTTTTATTTAAAGATATTTTACCATTCTTTCACATTTTAGAAGAAGAAAGAAAGCAGAAAATAACTGTACTTTTAGTGGGAATAGTTATTTTTATTACTACTTTGATAGTTCAAAAAGAAGCAAAAGAAGCATTAAGTCTTCACAGTACTCCTAAGGTGTTTTCTCCTCTGGTGAAAGATATGGAATGGCTAAAGAAAAGTACTCCCAAGGATTCTGTAATTTGGACTTGGTGGGATTACGGATATGCCTTTCAGCTTTATTCAAGAAGAGCAACTTTTCATGATGGGGGATCTCAAGAAAGTCCCAAGACCTATTTTATAGCTCGCTCCTTTGCCACCTCTGACCCGAAAGAAGCCTGGCTCTTAACTTCCTTTGTCTCAAATTATGGTTTAACAGGTCTTGCCAAACTTTTAAAAGAGGGAATACCTGCCAAACAGATTGTTGAAGAGATAAAAAGTGGCAAATTTTGTCAACCTATTAAAAACCCTGTTTATTGGGTTTTTACAGAGGATTTAATAGCTAAATTTGGGTGGATTCATTATTTTGGTAGCTATGATTTTGATAAAAAAGAAGGTATTTTTGGTAAAATCATAGCACCTACATGTAAGCTTCTTTTCAATAATTTAATTCAGTGCGATGAATTAAATAATGCTATCATAGATTTAAACAATGGTTTAATCACTGTTTCTAACAGAACTATACCAGTAAAAGATTTTTATTATTATGATGGAAAGAACTTGACTAAAAAGAAATTTTTTGAACAAGGTCTGACAGTAGAAATAGTTAAAGGAAGAAACAATCAGACAGCCCTTTTTATTCTTGAGCCTCCTTCAGATGAAACCCTTTTTAATGAAATGTTTCTTTTAAGAAAGTATGATCCTAAATATTTTGAGCTGGTTTTGGATGATTTTCCCAATATGGTTGTTTATAAAGTGAAGTCAGAATACTTAAAATATTCAAAATAAGAGGGGAAAGTAAAAGAAATGATTATTAATTTAGAACAAGTTGAAATGAAACCTCATCCTAAATTTAAAGGAGTAAAAATTGGTTTTATTACCACTAAAGAGAAAACTCCAGAATTAAGTATTACCCTTTTGGAAATTGAAAAAGAAGTTGTCATTCCTGTTCATATTCATGAGAAAGAAGTAGACACGATTTTTATTCTTGAAGGAGAAGGAGCTTTATTTTTGGAGGACAAAGAGTATAAAGTAAAGAAGGGAGATATAGTTGTAATTCAAGCTGGTAAAAAACATGGGATTAAAAATATAGGTAATACTCCGTTGAAATGTTATATTGTTCATGCACCAGCTCTCTGGTAGGTTATTCTTATGAATGCCAAAATTAATGAAAAAGCCAAAATTTTAATTTCAGCCTTACCTTATTTTAAAAATTTTTATAACAAAATAATGGTTATCAAATATGGTGGGCATGCTATGGTAGATGAAGAGCTTAGAAGTTTTTTTGCTCAGGACATCGTTCTTATGAAGTATGTGGGAATTCGTCCAGTAATTGTTCATGGAGGAGGACCCCAGATAAATCAAGTTATGGAAAAAATGGGACTAAAGCCAGTTTTTATTGAAGGACAAAGGGTTACTGATGAAGAAACTATGAATGTAGTTGAAATGGTTCTGGTAGGAACGGTTAACAAAGGAATAGTAAGTCTTATTAATAAAGCAGGAGGTAAAGCTGTTGGACTTTCAGGAAGAGATGGAAATTTGATAATAGCAGAAAAGATGACCCTTTACAAATATACAGGAGAGGATAGACCACCTGAGATTATTGATATAGGAAGGGTTGGAAAGGTAAAAACCATAAATCCTGAAGTTTTATACACTCTTATTGAGAACGATTTTATTCCTGTAATAGCTCCTGTAGGAGTGGGACCTGATGGTGAGGCATACAATATTAATGCAGATCTTGTAGCAGGTGCTTTAGCAGGAGCTTTGGGGTCAGAAAAGCTTATCTATCTCTCAGATGTGGAAGGTGTAAAGGATGAAAAGGGTAGTCTAATTTCAACCCTTTATGTAGATGAGATAGAAAGGCTTATAGAAAAGGGTATAGTTAAAGGTGGAATGATTCCCAAATTGAAAAGTGCAAGAAAAGCAATTTTAGCAGGTGTCAAAAAAGCACATATAATAGACGGTAGAATACCTCACAGTTTAATTATAGAACTTTTTACCGATGAAGGACTGGGCACTCAAATTTTGCAAAGGGAGGGGGTTAGCCTTGAAAAGCAAGATCCTTGAAAAAAGTTATGATCCAAAAAGAGTTGAAGAAAAATGGTATGAAATTTGGGAAAAAAGAGGATATTTTGAACCAACCTATGATCAAAACAAGCCTAAGTTTTCTATAGTGATTCCTCCTCCCAATGTTACAGGAGCACTTCATATTGGACACGCTTTGAATAATACCCTTCAAGATGTTTTAGTGAGATATAAAAGGATGGATGGTTATGATGTTTTGTGGGTTCCTGGAACTGATCATGCAGGAATAGCTACTCAGAATGTGGTGGAAAAAGAATTGGCTAAAGAGGGGCTTACCAGACATGATTTAGGAAGAGAAAAATTTTTAGAAAGGGTTTGGAAGTGGAAAGAGCAATACGGAAATAAAATTATAAATCAACTTAAAAAATTAGGAGCAAGTTGTAGCTGGAGTTATGAAAGATTTACTATGGATGAAGGTCTTTCACGAGCTGTTAGGGAGGTATTTGTAAAACTTTGGGAGGAAGGACTTATTTACAGGGGAGATTATATTATTAACTGGTGTCCAAGATGTCAAACAGCTCTTTCAGATTTAGAGGTAGAATTTGAAAGTACACAAGGAAAACTCTGGTATATAAAATATCCCTTAGAAGACAAAAGCGGATATGTAGTTGTTGCAACAACAAGACCAGAAACTATGCTTGGTGATACAGCAGTAGCAGTTCATCCTGAAGATGAAAGATATAAAGGTTTAATAGGAAAGAAATTAAAACTTCCGCTAATAGGAAGAATAATTCCTATTATTGCGGATAAAGTAGTTGATCCTGAATTTGGAACAGGTGCAGTAAAGGTGACACCTGCTCATGACTTTACAGATTTTGAAATAGCTAAAAGACATAAACTTCCTTTTGTGAAGGTTATAGATGAATTAGGCAAAATGACCGAAGAAGCAGGAGATTATGCAGGACTTGATAGATTTTCTGCAAGAAAAAGGGTAGTTGAAGATTTAAAAGCTCAAGGTCTTTTAGAAAAGGAGGAGGATTATCAGCTTGTTCTTGGGCATTGTTACAGATGTAATACAGTTATTGAACCCTTACTTTCAAAGCAGTGGTTTGTTTCAACCAAACCCCTCGCCCAGCCTGCTATTTCAGCAGTTAAGTATGGATTTATAAAGTTTATACCTGAAAACTGGGTTAATCTTTATTTTGATTGGATGAGAAATATAAGAGATTGGTGTATTTCAAGACAAATATGGTGGGGGCACAGAATCCCTGTTTGGTATTGTAATTCCTGTGGAGAAACTATAGTAAGTAAAGAAGAAAATGTAGAGGAATGTCCCAATTGTGGTTCTAAGAATTTGAAAAGAGACGAAGATGTACTTGATACTTGGTTTTCTTCAGCTCTATGGCCTTTTTCCACTCTTGGATGGCCTGAAAAAACAGAGGCACTTTCAACCTTTTATCCTACCTCAGTTCTGGTAACAAGTTTTGATATTATTTTCTTTTGGGTGGCAAGAATGATAATGATGGGACTTCACTTTATGGGACAAATTCCTTTTAGAAATGTTTATATTCATGCTTTGGTAAGAGACGAGAAAGGTCAAAAAATGAGTAAAAGCAGAGGAAATGTAATAGATCCTCTGGAAATGATAGAAAAATACGGAACGGATGCCTTAAGATTTACTTTGGTTGCCCTTGCTGCCCAAGGAAGAGATATAAAACTTTCAGAAGCCCGTATAGAAGGCTTTAGGCACTTTATCAATAAAATCTGGAACGCGGGAAGATTTGTTTTGATGAACCTTGAAGATTATACTCCAGAGGAAAAAGAGCTTAATTTTAACGAACTTCCCTTATTTTCAAAATGGATTCTTTCTGAACTTCAAAAAACTATAAAAACGACCAGAGAAAAGCTTGAGGAATTTGAGTTTGATCAAGCAGCTATGGAAATTTATCACTTTTTCTGGGATAAATTTTGCGATTGGTATTTAGAAGTAGCCAAAATATATCTTAAAGATTCAAAGCATAGAAAAAGTACTCAGAGAGTCCTTGTAAAGGTTCTTAAAGATTCTCTTAAATTGCTTCATCCTTTTATACCATTTATTACTGAAGAAATTTGGCAATATTTGCCTGAAAAAGAAACAGAACATATTATTATAGCTAAATATCCTTCTTTTGAAGAAAGATTCGTAGATGAAAAGATAGAGCATTTAGTTCAGGTTTTACAGGAGTTAATTGTAGGTATAAGAAGTATTAAGGCAGAATATAACTTGACTTTAAAAGAAAATTTAAGCATAATTTTTAAAAGTTCAGACAAAAACATTTTAGAGGTTGTCGAGGCACAAAAAGAGCCTATAAAATTTTTAGCAAAAATTTCAGATATAGAAGTTAGCAGTAATTATGAAAAGAAAAAAGGGGATATTTCTTTGGTTCTTTCAGAAGGAGAAATTTTTATAAATCTCGCAGAACTTATTGATGTTGAAAGGGAAATAAAAAGACTTGAAAAAGAAAAGGAGAAAATAGAGAAAAAGTTAGCTCAAATTGAGAAAAAGCTTGAAAATAAAGAGTTTCTTGAAAAAGCACCTAAAGAAATTGTAGAAAAGGAAAAGATGAGTTATAAAGAATTTAAAGAAAGGCTTGAAAGGATAATGCATTATCTTTCTGAATTAAAATATATAACCTGGTTTGAGAAATGTTAAATGGATTCAGATAAGCGTTATTATACTCGTTATAAGACCTATTTAGAAGGAAGGGTAGCTACAGAAAAGGGCTATATCTTTCCTGTAGGAGTTCTTGATATAAGTGCAGAAGGAGCAAGATTAAGAACTGACTCTCAACCACCTTTAGAAGAAGGAGATATTATAAGTATAGTAATAAAATGGAAATCGCCCATTAAGGCTAAAGCTGAGGTAAGATGGATTAAAAATGAAGAATTTCATGTAGAATTTGGAATAAGATTTACAGAAATGGATATGGTAAACAGAGAAGTCTTATCGTCTTTGATTTCAGAATTTGCTCTTTCCTCTCTTAGCGATATGTATACTCGTTAAGGAAGTTTTCCTTTTTTAGAATAAAAATTTTTGAAATTCCCCTTTCTTCCATAGTTACCCCAAGTAAAGTATCTACTTCTTTCATTATATTTGGATTGTGAGTTATTAGAATTATTTGGGAAGTTTTTTTAATGAGTTCAAGAAGTTTAATAAATTCAAGGGAATTTTTTTCATCTAAAAAGGCATCAACCTCATCTAATATACAAAAAGGACCAGGTTTAACTAAATAAAAAGAAATTAAAATAACGATAGCACAAAGGGTCTTTTCACCCCCGGAAAGCATGTTTATGTGTTTTAATCCCTTATGCGGAATGTTTACTCTTAATTCAAGTCCCGAACTTAATGGATTCTCTCCTGAAAGAAAAAGTTCAGCCTTTCCGCTTTTAAAAACCAAAGGGAAAATTTCATTTAATTTTTTGTTTATTTCCTCCAGAGTCTTTAAGATTCTTTCTTTTGAAATTTCCTTAATATTTTCGAGAATTTTTTTGAACTCCTTTATACTTAGTTCAAGATCTTCTTTTTGTTTTACTAAATTTTCATATCTTTGAGATACCAATTCAAACTCTTTTATACTTGCTAAATTAACCTCCTGAAACTGATTTAATAATTTTTTTGTTTCTTCAATTTTCTTTTCGAGTTCTTCAAAGTTAAAAGTTTTTTCCTCTTTTTTATTTAAAAGATTTTTATTCTCAAATCCAAGCTCTCTTAAATCTCTCTCTACAGAACTTAAGATTAAGTTAATTTCTAGAAGCTTAAGTTCTAAATTATGTTCTTCAGCACTTAACTCTTTCAATTTTTGCTCAAACTGTCTTTTTTTGCCTTCTAACTCTTTTGCTATTTTTTCTTTTTTTTCTTTTTCAATTAATAAGGCTTCTATGTTTTTTTTAATTGTTAAAATTTCTGATTGAAGCTTTTTAGTATTTTTATTGAATTTTTCCATGTTTTCCCTTATATATTCAAGCTCTTTTAGAAGGGTTTCTTCGTTAAGTTCACATTGCCTTAGAGAATTTTTTATTCTTTCTAATTCTTCTTTTAGGGAGTTTTTTCTTTTCTTCAAGTTTTCTTCTTGTGTCTGAATTTTCACTATTTCCTGCTCAAGAGAATAGATTTTTTTATTGAGATCTTCTAAATTTGAGCTTAAAAATTCTTTTTCTTTTTTAATATTTTCATATTCTTCTTTGCTTTTTTTAATTAATGTGTTTATAGCTAAGATATTTTTATTAAAGTCTTCTTTTTCTGCCTCTAAGCCTTTCTTTTTTCTTTTAAAGTCTTCTATCTTCTCTTCTATATTCTTTTTTTGTTCTTCAAGCTTTATAAAGGATATTTCTAATTTTTCTTTTTGAGATTTAAGATTTTGCAGTTCCAAATTGGTTCTGTTTATTTTTTTCTCAAGTTCCTTAAAGCTTTTTTCTACTGCCTCTTTTTTAGATTTTAATTTTTTTTCTTTTTCAAGAAATTCCTTTAACAACTCCTCTAAAGATTTGACACTTTTTAAAAGTTCTTCCTTTTCTCTTTTTAAACTGAAAATCCCCTTTTTTTCCTTTCTTATAAAGTAAATAAACCCATAGGGAGTAAAAAGTATTTTTTCTTTTTTAAGATAAATAAATCTGGGATTATTTTCGTAACTTTCTAAAATTTCTTCAGAAAAAGAATCAAATTTTTCTACAGAAAAATTTTTAATTCTTTCGGGCTTTATCCAGATTAGTACCATATTTTCTTTAAAGTTTTTTGAAATAAGGCTTTTTATTATATTTATATCCTCTATTACAGAGGCATTTAGATTTTCTTTAAATACTATCTCAAGAAGAGAAATATCTTCAGAATCCAAATTTAGATAGTTTTCTAAAGTTGGTAGGTTAAATTCTTTGGAAAGTAAAGAACCAAAGTTTGGGCTTTTTGCGAGAATTTTTTCTATAAGATTTAGCCTATCTTTTAAAGATTGAATTTGGGTTAAAATATTTTGTTTGTTTTGATTAAGTATTTCAAATTCTTCTTTGAATTTTTCGTTTTCTTCTTTAAATTTTTCTAAAGTATTTGTTAAGTTTTTAAGTTCCTTTTCTTTTTCTTCGATTAAAGAATTAAAGGTTATTCTTTCTTTTTCCAAATTTTTTAAGTTTAGGTTAAGCTCGTTTAAAATTTTTTCATTGATTTCTTCTTCTTTTTTTAAACGGGTTAACTCTTTTTCAAGAAAATTTAGTTTTTCTTCAAGTCTTTCTTTGTCTTTTTTGATCAAAAGGTATTCTTTTTCAAGGTTTTGGAATTTATTAAGTTTTTCTTTGTATAATTTCAAAGCTTTTTCCCTTTCGTTTTTAAATTCTATTAAGACTTGATTAAGCTCTTGATACTTTATTTTTAAGTCCTCTAAAGTTTTTTCTATAGAAAGACTTTCTTTATTGAGTATTTCAATCCTTTCCTTTTCATTTTCTCTTTTTAGTTTTATTTTTTCTAATTTGTAAAGCAAGTCTCTTTCTTGTTTAAGAAGGTTTTCTAAAGTTTCTTTTTGTTCGTAATAATATCTTTCTTTGGATTGTAGTTCAGTTTTTAAATCTTTTATCTTTCTTTCTGAAAGGAAAATTTCTTGATAAATTGTGTGTTCTTCTTTTTCTAAGTTTTCTATTTCTTTTTCAAGAAATTCCCTTTTTTGTAAGAGTTTCTCTTTTTTCTTTTTTATAAGTTCTTTTTCTTTTTTATTTATTTCTAAAAGGTGTAAATTTTTTTCAATAAGAAGATTTTGAAGAGTTTCCTTTAAGTTTAAATATTTTTTTGCTTCTTCTGCCTGCTTTTTCAGATGTTCGTATTGAAGTTTTACTTCATTTAAAATATCATTTAATCTTACCAGATTTTCTTCTGTTTTTTGAAGATTTTTTAAGGTATTTTCTTCTGTAACTTTTAGTTTAGATACACCTGCCAGATCTTCGAGAAAGATTTTTCTTTCTTTTGGAGAAAGTTCGATAAATTTATTTACTTCTCCTTGTTCAATAATTCCGTAGCTTTGAGGATTTACTCCCAGATCAAGAAATAAAAAATGAATATCTTTTAATCTACAAGGTTTTTGATTAATAAAAAATTCACTTTCTCCGTCTCTATAAAACCTTCTTGTAATAATTATTTCTGGGTAATCTTTATAGGCTTCTAAGAGAACTGGTTCGTGATTCAAAATAAGTTTAACTTCAGCGAAATCAACTTTTCTATCGCTATTTCCAGAGAATATAAGATCTGAAAGGTCTTTAATTCTTAGTTTTTTAGGACTTTGTTCTCCAAGAACCCATTTTATAGCATCCAATATGTTGCTTTTTCCTGCTCCGTTTGGACCAACTATAGCGGTAATTCCTGGAGAAAAAGGGATAGAAACTTTATAGGGAAAAGATTTAAAGCCGTAAATTTCTAATCTTTTGATAAACATTTAAGCACTTACAACAAATTTCCTCTATTATACCACAGAATACACAAAACAACTACCACCATCTACGATGTGATAAAAATCTTTCACTTCAAAGTGTAGATTTAAGGGTTTAAATAAATTAGATTGATTTTTATTTAAAAAATCTATTTGACTTATGTTAAACAAGTTTTTATCTTATTTGATAATTAAATTTGTGGGGGGTTAAGGTGAGGAAAATAGCTCAATTAGATGAAAAAACTAAGGAAAATAAATATGTTAGCAAATTTTTTCCACAATATGTAAGGGATAAGGTAGAAGATCCGGGTCTTGATGAAAAAATTAAACAATTAACACCGGAAAAAATAGAAAAAACTATAAATGCAGTATTAGGAAAACTTTCTGCAAGGGTAAAAGCAGCTATAGAAACTTGTATGCATTGTGGTCTTTGCGCTGATGCTTGTGCCTATTATTTATCTATGGATAAAGATCCCACTTATGCACCTGTTAGTAAGATCAAAATGACCCTCTGGGAGATGATAAAAAGAAAGGGAAAGGTAGAACCTGAATTTATAAAAGACTGTGCAAGAATTGTATTTACAGAGTGTAATATGTGTCATCGTTGCAGTATGTATTGTCCCTTTGGAATAGATATTCCTTTTTTAATAGGACAGGTAAGAAGAATTTGCTTTTTACTGGGGGTTGTTCCTTACATTTTAATGGATTATGCGTATAGTCTGATGACTACCCTTACTCAGCTCTGGATATCAGAGGCAGAATGGATTGATACTGCTCAGTGGATGGAGGAGGAAACAGCCTTGGAAATGGAAAAGATCTATATTCCCATAAGTAAAGAAGGTGCAGAAGTGCTATATGTTCCCTTAGGAACAGAACCTAAATTGGTGCCTCAGTATATAGCAGTTGTGGCTAAAATTATAAATCATGCAGGAGTAAACTGGAGTTATTCATTGCATGATTATGCCCAAGCAAGTATGTTTGTTCAGGATCAATTTACTATGCAAAGAATAGCTAAAGCAATTTTTGATGAAGCTATAAAATTAAGAGTAAAAAAATAGTAGCAACTGAATGCGGACATGCACTTCAGGGAACTTTTTTGGAAGCGCCTCCGCTTTTAGGTTATAAAAGATTACCCTTTGAAGTACTGCATGCGGTAGAATTTTACTATGAGCTTGTAAAGACAGAAAAATTAAAAATTGTAAGAAAAATTAAAGAACCTGTTACTATACATGAACCCTGTAATTTGGTTAGAAGAAAAGGAGCTGCAGAAAAGTTCAGATACCTTGTTAATAAAACATGTGAGGATTTCAGAGAACCTTATCCCAATAAAGAACACAATTTTTGCTGTGGAGCAGGAGGAGGGCCTATAGCATGTGGTCCTCCCTGGAAAAAAGTAAGAGTTGAAGGATATAAAGTAAAAGCAGAACAATTAAGGGCAACAGGAGCTAAAATAGTAATTGCTCCCTGTCATAACTGTCATACGCAGATACATGATTTAGTAAAAGCCTACAATCTTGATGTAGAAGTAAAATTTATGTGGGATATACTTTTAGAAACTACAGATATCCCTCATTAAGCCAATTTATTTACCTTTTACCAGTTTCTGAATGCAGAAGGGCTGTTGACGAATTAAAATATGGTATTATTTTAAATAGATCTCCTTTACAAATATTTTTACTGGGGGATAACCATGCCTATTTTTGAATTTAAATGTGAGGAATGTGGAGAGATTTTTGAAGAATTAGTTCTGGGAAGTAATGATGATAAAGTGGTTTGCAAAAAATGTAAAAGTCCTAAGGTCAAAAAATTGATTTCTCAAGTAGCCTTCAAATCAGGGAATAAATTCGTTAGCTCCTCAGGTTCAGCTTGTGCAACTTGTAAAGGTGGTACCTGTAGCAGTTGCCATTAAAAATAAATTTAAGATAAAAGATACCCTGTTTACCTTTCCAAGGAGTCCATAAATTTTTTTCTTTCCATGAAAGCCCTCTTTTAAGATTATGAATTTAGAAGTAAAATAACATCAAGTAAAATAGATGAAGAATGTATAAAAATATTATCTACGGTCTTTTTTTAACTCTCATAATAATCCTTTTATCAGTTTTATATATAGTTAACAAAAGTGCTCCTAAAGATTTTTTAAAGATAATTTATCTAATTAATAAAAATTATCTTTTTTTGAGTTTTTTTGCACTTTTCTGTTTTCACACCTTTGATAATTTAAGAATCTTTGTTATTGCACGATCCTTAGAATTACATTATTCTTTTTTATACGGTTATGTTATTTCTTTAATAAATACCTTTGGAGCAACAATAACCCCCTTTTGCTTAGGTGGAGAGATATTGCCTTTTTATACCTTAAAGAGAATTAAAGGAGAAATTTATAAAATAATGAGTATAGTAACCTTAAAGGGATTTTCTGGGATGGTTTTTTATGTACTCTTTTCTCCTTTTACTATTCAATCACTATTAAACAATCCCAAAGAAGCAAAAGAACTGGCAATTTTACTTTTGGTAATAATTTCTTTAGCTATTTTTTTGTTTTTTCTATGGCAGATCCTTTTCAAAGGAAATTTAAAACTGATTAATGAAGCAACTTTTATTAAAATCAAGTATACTGTTTTAAGGTATTTCGTTACCTGTAAACTCTTTTTCCAAGAAAAAAAGGGGGTTTTTTTATTAACTTTGTTTTTTAGTTTTTTGATGTATATTTCTTTGCTTTTCGTAGGGATTTTCTTGGTAAAAGCATTTAATAAAGATGTATCTATAAAAAATATATTTTTAACTCAGCTACCTCTTATTTATGCTATTTTTATGAGTCCTACCCCTGGAGGAAGTGGAGTAGGAGAATTGGGAGCACTTTATATTTTTGAAAGGTTTTTAACTCCTCAATCTGCAGGAGTGTTTGCCATACTGTGGAGATTTATAAGTCAATATTTCAGTGCCTCTATCGGGGGTATTTTATTTTTAATAATCTTAGCAAAAGACATTGCTAAAAAAAATGTTTAAAGTCTTAGATCATATAAACCCTTATTTTTACCTTGTTTTAACAAGAAACTTTTTATATCAAAAAGGGATCCTAAAGAGTTTTAAAATTCCAGTTCCTGTTATCTCTGTAGGAAATTTATCTTTTGGTGGAAGTGGAAAAACTTCTCTTGTAAGATATCTCTGTGAAAAATTATCTTCTTTTTTTAGTATAACAGTACTTTCAAGAGGATATAAAAGAAAAAGTAAAGGGACCATTATTGTTATGGAAAGGGGAAACCTCAAAACCAATTGGATTTATGCAGGAGATGAACCCTATTTGCTTGGTAAAATTTTTGAGAAAAGGGGTATAAAAGTAAATATAATAGTTGATGAAGATAGGAAAAGAGGATGTGAAAAAGCTTTAAAAGAGTTTCACACAGATTTAATTATTTTAGATGATGGATTTCAACACCAAAAGCTTAAAAGAGACCTTGATTTAGTTCTTTTAAAAAGAAAAGATTTAGAAGATAGGCTTTTCCCATTTGGAAGACTTAGAGAATCCTTAGATTCTTTGAAAAGAGCAGATGCTATAATTTTAACTTATCAAGAATACGAACCCTTTAATTTTTCCTTCCCAAACAAACCAGTTTTTAAGCTTTATAGAAAAAACTGGAAAATATTAAATATGGATTTAAAGGAAGTTAAAAATTTTAAAGATAGAGAATTTATAGCCTTTTGTGGTTTAGGAGATAATAGACAGTTTTTTGATACCTTAGAAAGACTTGGCTTAAAGATAAAAAAAAGACTTTCTTTTCCAGACCACTATCATTATAAGAATTTTAAGCTTGACCCAGAAGAAAGCTATATCACTACTTTAAAAGATGGAGTAAAATTTTCTCGGAAAGAAAATCTTTACTTATTGGATTTTGAAATAGAAGTTGAAGGGCTTGTTGAATTCATTTTAAAATTTTTGAGATATAATAATTAATTTAGAAAAATAATAAAAACAAGAAAAAAAGGAGGAAGCATGAAGTTAAAAAAAATTTTGATTATTTTTGCTATAAGTTTAAGTATTTTTTGCTTTTCAGAGGCTATCTCTTCTAAAATAAACTTTGATTTTTATACATATAAAGGGCAAAAAAATAACTTACAAAACTTTAGAGGAAAGTATGTGCTTTTAAATCTTTTTACCAGTTATTGTTCAATATGTTTAGTTGAATTAAAAACTTTAAACAAACTTAATAATACCTGCAAATCCAATAATTATGTCATTGTTTCTTTATTGGTTGATAAAGAAGGGATAAACTCTCTTTCCAAAATAATAACCTCTAATAATATTAGTTATACTGTAGGAATAGCTCCTGATAATATTTTTACGATTTTCCCAGATTTTTCTATAACCCCTACAACTTACATATTAAATCCAAATGGAAATTTAGTAGAAAAAGTAGTAGGTTATAAAGGACTGAAGGACTGGATTAAAATTTTAAACAAATATGTGAATTGCAATTAAAATTTATTAAATATTCTCATCCATAGGGTTTCTATGATAGATTTAAGGAAGCTTGAGGTATTTCTTAAGGTTTACGAAACTCGGAGTTTTTCTAAAGCTTCAAAAGAGCTATACCTTACTCAACCAACTATAACTCTTCATATAAAAGATTTAGAAGAAAGTCTTGGAGTTACATTACTTAACCGCAATACGAGAAAAGTAGTGCCAAGTAAGGCTGGAAGGGTGGTATATGAATATGGTAAAGAAATAGTAAAACTTTTAAAAGAAATGGAAAAAGAGCTTGAGGCGTATAAAGAAGAAAAGAGGAAAGTGATAGAAATAGGTGGTAGCACTATTCCTGGTCAATATATTCTTCCTAAGCTTATAAAAGATTTTAGAGAAGAAAATCCAGAAGTGTCCGTCTTTTTAAAAGTAGGAGATAGTAAAGAAATAACAGAAAGAGTTATCAAAGGAGATTTAGATCTTGGCATGGTAGGAGCGGTATATAAAAATAAGGAATTAGTATATGTGCCCTGCTATGAAGATGAAATAGTTTTAATAGCTCCTTCTGATTTTCCTAAGGATAAGATAAGTTTGGAAGAACTCTATGATATTCCTTTAATAAAAAGGGAAGAAGGTTCAGGTACCTGGAAAAATGCAATAGAAAATTTGCAGAATAAAGGTTTAGACATTTTAAAATTAAAAATTATAGGAGAAATGGGTTCAACAGAGGCAGTCAAAGAAGCAGTAAAATTTGGACTTGGATGCGGTTTTGTTTCCTCTTTTGCAATAGAACTGGAAAAAAAAATTAGGTCTTTTAAAAATAATTGAAATAGAAAATGTTCTAATAAAAAGAAAGTTTTATCTTATTTACTCAAGAATAAGAAAATTAACTTCTTCAGAAGAAAAGTTCATAAAATTTGTAAAAAAGCAGTTAATCTGAGTTAAAACCAATAAGCCCAGCACCTAAAGCTCCAAGAAACTGAGGATATTTAGGAATGATAATAGGCATTTTAATTTCTTTTTCAATGAAAGCTTTTAATAGTTCATTATAGGCGCATCCTCCTGCAATAATTATGTCTTTTTCAAAAGAAACTCTTTTTAACATGCTTACTATTCTTTGGGAAATTGAGTAGTGCACAGCTTTTAAAATTTCTCTTCTCTTAATTCCTTTAGCAATCATTGAAATAACCTCTGATTCTGCAAAAACAGTGCACACGCTGTTTATTTTGACACTAAGTTCTGTATCTACAGGAAAATCTTTCACATCTTCTAAAGTATAACCAAGGGTTTTTACCATTATTTCCAAAAATCTACCTGTGCCTGCAGAACACTTATCATTCATTTCAAACTTTATGATCTTTCCTTCTTCATTAAGCCTTATAATTTTGGTATCCTGTCCCCCAATATCTATAATCGTTCTAACTGAAGGATAAATATACTTTGCTCCCACTGCAAAAGCTTTTATTTCTGTAAGATCAGTTATATTGAAATCTTTCAAATTTTGGCTGATCAGCTTTCTTCCATAACCCGTAGCTATAACCTTATCAGGCTGAAATTTTTTGACAAAGAAAAGACACTTTTCTAAAGGATTGTATGAAGTTTCAGTAATTTCAAAAACCGTAGGTTTTTTATCTTCAATTAAAACGCATTTAATATAGGTTGAGCTAATATCAAGACCAAGGACTTTCATTTTTACATCTTTAAAGTTTCTATAAAAGCTTCTATTCTGTTTCTTAATTGGGCAAGGTCTTCCATACTGTAATCGGTTTCTATCTTAAGATAAGGAAAATCAACTTTTCTTTCAACTTTATAAGATTCAAACATGTAAGGTGTACAGAACTGTAAGGAATAGTGAATAACTCCGTCTACTTTTTGGGAGGAAAACAAATTTTTAATATCTTCTATTCTTTCGTCATTGGGTGTAAAGCAGGCACAGTGTGTAAGAAGATATCTTTCTGCAATTTTTTCAAGAGCTTCTTCTACAGAAGAAAAATTTTCATCTATCAAACTATAATAATATCTCTTTCCCACACAGGATTCTTCTCCCACAACCACTGCTCCACTTGTTTCTATTAAGTGATGAAGCTTCCAGTTTGGCAAAGCAAAGGGGCATCCTGAAACGAGAATTCTCGGAGTGCCCTTGGGAAAAACCCCAATACCCTTTTTTACTCTTTCTTCCAGCTCATCGCAAAGCTCATTAACCTTTTGAGTAAATCTTACAGGATCATCATAAAAAGCTATCTGTTGAATAAGCAAGGCATCGAGTCCGGAGATGGGGGCTGGATCAAAAGCTCTTAGTTTTTCAAGTCTTGCAAGAGCCTTTCTTTTTTCATTAGCAATTGAAATACCCTTTTTAAGCGCCTCTAAGGTAATCTCTTTTTGAGTAAGTTTTTCCATATGTTCTTTAAATTTTTTGACCTCATTCAGATATAATTTTCTTGCCTCAATTGATTTAGTATGAGGTACTTCCATCACATAAACCTTGCCTGTAATTTCTTGGAGAGCTTCATAGGCTTTTTTCTTTCCATCACAGGTTGTTTCCCCAACAAGTAAATCACAGCATCTTATGTAAGGGCACACACTGGTTAACTCAAATCCCATAAAAGCCTTTATAAGGGCGCAACTGTTTTTATGTATATATTTTTCTGCCTCATCAAATCCAACTTCAGCCCCAGCACATAGTCCAACACATATTCCATCCAGAGCAAGAATTATCTCCTCAGGAACATATACACAGAAAGCTCCAATTACTTTTCTTCCCTCATTTTTGGCATTCACAAGCTCCTCAATCCTCAATCCGTGTGCTTCAGATATAACAAAGTCAAAATATTTCATCCCCTCAGGTCTATTTTTTTGAGAAAGATAGATGTTTTTGTAAAACTCAGAAAGAGTGTTAAGTAACACTTCATGAGCTTTTAAATCAAGTTCAAGGTCTTTCCACATTTCAGTATAGTCCTTTGGCATAGAGTCCTCCTGGAAAAGATTTTTTTAAAATTAGCATTTTTAAAATTAGCATTATAAAAAGGTAAAATCAAATAGATAATTTAAATTAATAGTTTAAAGATTATTTAAAAAATAAATAAGAGACTAAGGAAGGACTTTTACAGTAGGGCAATGATTTTTTGGATTTTTGACCTCTCCTATAAGAAAGACTTTTAATCCTTTTTCTTTTGTTTTTGCCTCAAAAAGTTCTTTTTTTTCTGGAGGAACAGCTATCAAAAAACCTCCAGAAGTTTGAGCGTCACAAAGTAAAATTTGTTCGTTTTCTGAAATACTTGGGTGAAAATTTATATATTTTTTACAAAAATTTAGATTATTGTAATCTCCCTCAGGAATTATGCCCATTTCAACAAAATCCTTAGCTTTTTCAAAATAAGGAATTTTGTGGGCATATATGATTAAGTCTTTTTTACTTGCAATTGCCATCTCAAGGGCGTGTCCCAGAAGTCCAAATCCTGTAATATCTGTTGCAGCTTTAATTTCAAGTTTTATTAGAACTTCAGCTATTTTATCGTTAAGCTCTGTCATAGTATTTATCATAATTTTATAAATGTCGCTTTCTTTAGAAATGAGCCCTCCTTTATAAGCAGTAATGAGAATGCCTAATCCAAGAGGTTTAGAAAGATATAGAAGATCTTTATCTTTTGCGTTTTTATTGGTTATAATTTTTTCTGGATGAACGATTCCGAGAACAGCAAGTCCATACTTAGGTTCTGGATCATCAACGCTGTGTCCACCCACAAGAAGCGCACCGGCTTCTTTTATTTTGGAAAGTCCCCCTTTTAAAATACTTTTTAATACTTCTTTTGGTATACCTTCTTTTGGGAAACAGATAAGATTTATAGCTAAAAGAGGTTTTCCTCCGCATACATATACATCTGAAAGAGAATTAGCAGCAGCAATCTGTCCAAAGACAAAAGGATCATCTACTACAGGAGTAAAAAAATCTGCTGTAAATATAAGAGCTATATCTTTGTTAAGCTTGAAAATTCCTGCATCAGCTCCGTATTCAAAGCTTTGAATTAAGTCTGGATGAACTGGAAGTTCAAGTTCTTGTAATATTTCCGCAAGAAACTCCTGCGGTAGTTTTGCTGCTCAACCGGAGGCTTTAGTCATTTGGGTAAGTTTAATCTCTTGCACATTCACTAGGGTCGCCCTTTATCTTTTCTATAGCATGTTTGATTATAGGAATCAATTTTGGGAAGATTTCTTTTATAGCCTTAGGGCTTCCCGGAAGATTTATTATTAGAGTTTTCTTTCTTATTCCAGCTGTTCCTCTTGTTAAAGCAGCCATCGGAGTTATAGGATAACTTATATACCTTATATATTCAGGAATTCCTGGGATTTCTTTTTCTATAACAGCTTTAGTTGCCTCAGGAGTAACATCTCTCGGGAAAACACCTGTCCCACCTGTAGTTAAAATTAAATCAAGATTCTCCTTATCAACCCAATTTTTTAGAGTTTCTACAATTTGAGATCGTTCGTCTGGAATAATCTTATATTTTAAGACATTCCATTCCTGAGATTCAGACAGTTCTTTTAAGATTTTTCCTGAGAGATCCTCTCTTTCTCCTTTGCTTCCTTTGTCACTAAGTGTAAGTATTCCAACTTTTATCATTTGGTCTCCTTTTCTTTAGCTTCTTTACTTTCAGCAATTATTTTTTCAGCTATAAATGGAGGAGCTTCTTCATAGTGGGAAAACTTTGCGGTAAAATAACCCCTTCCTGCAGTAATTCCTTGAAGAGTTACTACATAATTTTGAATTTCAGCCATAGGGGCAAGAGCTCTTATTTTCGTGCGTTTACCTTCTTTTTCCAGATTTAAAACTCTTCCTCTTCTTGCATTTAAATCTCCCACTACATCTCCCACATTCTCATCAGGCACAAATATTTCAAGCTCTACATACGGTTCTAAAAGAACGGGATTGGCTTGTTCTATTCCTTTTTTAAAACAATGGAATGCAGCAATTTTAAAGGCAAGGTCTGAGGAATCTACTTCGTGAGATTTTCCATCATAAAACTGGACTTTTACATCTACTACAGGATATCCTGCCAAAGGACCTTTTTCCATAGCCTCCTTTACACCCTTCTCAACAGCAGGAACATAATTTCTTGGAACATTCATACCTGTGAGGGTTTCTATAAATTCAAAACCTTTTCCTCTTTCTAAAGGAAAGATGTTGAAATGAACCTCAGCAAACTGCCCCCTTCCACCCGTCTGTTTTTTATGTCTATAAATTACACTTTGAACAGGTTTTTTAATGGTTTCTCTATAGGGAATTTTTGGAGTAGTAAGTTTTACTTTAACTCCGTATTTTTCCCTTAGTTTTTCTACAGTTTTTTCAATATGAGGAAGTCCCACTCCTGAAATCAAAAGTTCTCTTGTTTCTTCTTCTCTTTTAAATACTATAGATGGGTCTTCTTCTTTTACTTTGGAAATGGCTCCACTTATTTTATCTTCGTCTGCTCTTGTTTCAGGATGAAGAGCCATGGTGAGCATAGGAAAAGGCATTTCAGGAATACCAAAATTTACAGAAATAGGTGAGTTTGAAAATGTGCTTCCAGTTGTTAAACTTTCAACCTTAGAAAATACAATTATTTCTCCTTTACCAACCTCTTTAACTTGTTCTAAAGAGTCTCCTCTTGGTATAAATATCTGGGTATATTTTTCCTCTTTTCCATTAGAGAGATATACTACTCCATCTGAAGTAAAACTTCCTGCAAAAATTCTTCCATAGGAAAGTTTCCCCGCGTAAGGATCTATGTAGTTTTTAAAAATAAATCCAATAACTGGATGATCTATATTTTCTTTTTCAAGTTTTAACTTATAAGAAGGGGCAAGAGATGAGACATATTCAAGAAAGGCTATTAATCCAGCTCCGGTTTTTGCAGAACCTGCAAAGGCAAAATTTATTTTTCCAGCTTTAACAGCTTCTTTTAATCCAATTAAAAGTTCCTCTTTTTCAAGTTCCCCTTTTTCTAAATATTTTTCTATAAGTTCATCAGAGCTTTCAGCAGCAGCTTCCATAAGCTTTTCTTTTATTTCTGCAATTTTCCCTTTAAACTTTTCAGGGGCTTCTTGATATTTGACTTTAGATCCCTCTTCTACAAAAAGTTTCTCTTCTATAAGATCTAACAGAGAAAAACCGTTAGAATCTTTAAATGCATAAGTGATAGGAATTTGGGAAATTTCTAAAGAATTATTTAGGTTAGACAAAGTCTCTTCAATATTAGATTTTTCAAAATCATCAATTTTATTTAGAAATACAAATATAGGGACACCTTCTTCTTTTGCAAAATCAACAACGCGGACATTGTGATACTTTAAAGGAGAGGTGGTATCAATTAAAAGAATGGCAGCATCAGCCACCTTTAATGCCCATTTGACCTCACCTATAAAATTTTCGTCTCCTGGTGTATTTAAAAGATAAAAGGGAATATTTTTGTATTTTAAACCGTATATCTTTAAGTAATAAAAAGGTTCTTTCTTTGGATTTTTGATAGTTTCTCCACAAAGCTTGCAAAGTGTTTCGCAGAAAGTTGCTTTTCCTGATTCAGTTTGACCTAAGATAGCTAATACTTTTGGCTCCATAATTCTGACCTCCTTTTGTTTGGTGACATTATTTTTAGAATAAAAAAATTTGAAAAATAAGTCAAGAGCTTGTAAAAATTGTGTTTGAACTTGACAAAATTAAAATGTGTTATTAAATTTAGAGACAACAAAAATTAGGAGGGGAAGGTGCCACATCACAAATCAGCGGAAAAAGCACTTAGGCAAAGTGAAAAAAGAAGATTAAGAAATAAGGCGTTTAAAAGCAGAGTAAAAACAGAAATAAAGAAATTTTTGAACTATTTGCAAGCAGGGGATTTAGAAAAGGCCGAAGCTCAATTAAGAGTGGCTCAAAGTTTACTTCATAAAGGAGTAAGTAAAGGTATTTTCCATTGGAAAAAAGCCTCCAATAAAATATCTAAACTATTTCAAAAGTTAAATCAAGCTAAAGCTCAAACTACTACCTCATAATAAGGGGGATGTAGCTCAGCGGGAGAGCGCCGGAATCGCACTCCGGAGGTCGGGGGTTCGAATCCCCTCATCTCCAAGTAGCTGGAATTGTTGTTAAAAGTAGAAAAAGTAGAATATAATGTTATTATTATATTGCTAAAAATTTAAGATATTAACACTAAAGAGAGGAAACAAAAATGAAGGTAAAAGAGCTTGAAAAAGAATTGGTCTACAAATCTCAGCATGTCTATACAAAAATAGACAAAGAAGAAAAAAAGATTCTGGAAGTTTTATCTGAGGAATATATAGACTTTCTTTCAAAAGCAAAAACAGAAAGAGAAACTGTAGATTTTGCTAAAGAACTTCTTGACAAAGAAGGATTTAAAGAAAACGAGCTTGAAAAGGGATATTTCATCTATAAAAATAAATTTTTAGCTTGTTGGAAATTAGGAAAAAATCCAATTACAGAAGGTTTAAGAATAATTGTAAGTCATATAGATACTCCAAGACTTGATTTGAAACTTCATCCCCTTTTTGAGGATACAGACCTCGCCTTTTTAAAAACCCACTACTATGGAGGGATTAAAAAATATCATTGGGTTTCTAAACCCTTAGCTCTACACGGAATTGTAGCCAAAAAAGACGGAAGGATAGTTAAAATTGTTATAGGAGAGGATAAAAGAGATCCTGTTTTTACAATATGCGATCTTCTTCCTCACCTTGCAAAGAAAATCCAGGCTGAAAAGAAACTTTCAGAAGCTATAGTAGGAGAGAAACTCAATGTTTTAGTAGCAGGTATTCCGTTAGAAAAAGATGAAAAAGATGAAAAAGAAGTTAAAGAAAAAATAAAGCTTAACTTTTTAAGGTTAATTTATGAAAAATACGGTATTAAGGAGGAAGATTTTGTATCTGCAGAACTTTATGTGGTGCCAGCTGGTTCTGCTCGTGAGGTCGGGCTTGATAGAGCCTTTATAGGAGGATATGGGCAGGACGATAGAATCTGTGCCTTTACTTCTTTAAAAGCCTTTTTAGAAATAGAAAACCCAGAATATACTAACCTCATTTTATTTATGGACAGAGAAGAAATAGGCTCTGAAGGTAATACCTCAGCTAAAAGCAGAATTTTTGAAGGTATTATCTATAATCTTATAAAAAAAGTAGGGTTTTCTCCTTCAGCAGATACCTTTTTTAACATAATGGCTAAAACAAAAGCTATTTCTGCTGATGTTACAGCTGGAATAGATCCCAATTATATAGAGGTTCACGACAAATTAAATGATGCTAAACTTGGTTTTGGAATAGCAGTTAGCCGATATACAGGACATGGGGGAAAATATTTAGCAAGTGAAGCCCACGCTGAATTCTTAGCATGGCTTCTTAAAATATGGGATGAAAATAGTGTAGTGTATCAAGTTTGCTCTATGGGAAAAGTTGATGAAGGCGGAGGTGGAACAGTAGCTAAGTATTTTGCTTCTTATGGAATGGACATAGTTGATGCTGGACCGCCACTTCTTTCTATGCATTCTCCTTTTGAAATCGCTCATAAGGCTGACCTTTATATGACCTATAAAGCATATAAAACCTTTTTAAAAGCTTGATAAAGAATGTCTTTAAAAGAAGGGGATTATGTCTTACTTTTAACTCCTGATGAAAAATCCTATCTTGTTGAAATAAAGGATTTAAACTTTCACACTCACAAAGACTATTTAAACTTAAAAGAGCTAATAGGTAAAAATTACGGAGAAACTGTATTTGGAAAAAAAGGAGAAAAGTTTTACCTTTTAAAACCGACTATTTATGACTTTTTAATTAAAATAGAGCGAATAACTCAAATTGTCTATCCCAAGGATATAGGATATATACTTTTAAAGCTTGATATAGGTCCTGGAAAGACAGTTCTTGAATGCGGAGGAGGCTCAGGTGCTTTGACTTCTGCATTTGCCTATATGGTTGGCGAAGAAGGAAAGGTCATTTCTTATGAAAAAGAGGCTAAATTTCAAGAGGTTGCCAAAAAAAATCTCAAAAAACTGGGGATTTCTCATAGAGTCATTTTTAAGAATGTAGAAGTTTTGGAAGGCTTCGAAGAAAAAGAGGTTGATGCTGTTTTTCTTGACTTAAAAACTCCCTGGGAGCTCATAAAAGGTGCTTGGGAAGCTTTAAAAAGTGGTCATCCTCTTGGTATCCTTGTTCCAACGGCAAATCAAGTATCTAAGTGCCTGTCAGAAATTGAGAAATATCCCTTTGTAGATGTAGAAGTAGCAGAAATACTTTTAAGAAAGTATAAAACCAATCCAGAAAGATTTCGTCCAGAAGATAGAATGGTTGCTCATACGGGATATCTAATTTTTGCTAAAAAGATTTCTGAAAAATAATAATGCCAGTTCTGATAAAGCTTACTTCTAAAAAGTTACTTTCAGAAAAAGAAGTTAAAGAAATAGAGAAAAAGGTTGAAAAAGCTTTAAAATACTTGAAACTTTCAAAAAAAGAAGTATCTATAGTTTTCACCAATAATAGACACATTAAAAAGCTTAACTTTCAATACCTTGGAAGATCATATCCTACAAATGTTTTAGCCTTTCCTTTTGGCAGAGAAAGAAAATTGGTTTCTAATGTTTTAGGAGAGATTATTATTTCAGTGGAAAAAGCAAGGAAAGAAGCGGAGATATATCAACTTGATTTTAAAAATTATCTTCTTTTGCTTTTAATTCACGGTCTTTTTCATCTTTTAGATTATGATCACGAAAAAGGTTGGTTTTCCCCTTTTCTTATGCTTAAAAATGAGCTAAATTTATTTAATAAACTTGGATTTAAAAAGGGCAAAAAAGAGGTTATAAATTTTATTAAAAGGAGGGAGTATATGCCTGCAAAACTTGCAGTAAATGTAGATCATGTAGCTACAGTAAGAGAAGCAAGAAAAACCTATTATCCTGATCCTGTTCATGCAGCAGTTCTTGCTGAACTTGGGGGTGCTGATGGAATTGTTGTTCACTTAAGACTTGATAGAAGACACATAAAAGAGAGAGATGTTAGGATTATAAAAGAAATTGTAAAAACTAAGCTTATTTTAGAAATGGCTATTGATGAAGAACTGATTAAATTTGCTAAAGAGGTAAAACCTTATCAGGTTACTTTAGTTCCTGAAAGATTAGAAGAAGTAACTACAGAGGGGGGTATGAATTTAGAAGGAAGGATTGATGAGGTTAAAAAGGCGGTAGAGGAGTTGAATAGAGCCGGAATAAAAGTAAGCTTATTTTTAAATCCCGATGAAAAAACTATAAAGCTTGCTAAAAAGACCGGAGCTCAGATTGTGGAAATTCACACGGGAATTTATGCTGAAGCTGAAACTGAAGAGAAAAGAGAAGAAGAGCTTAATAAAATAGAGATTTCTGCAAGACTTGCTAAAGACCTTGGATTTGAGGTACATGCTGGGCATGGATTAAATTACGAAAATATAGGACCTGTTGCTGCAATCCCTCAAATAGAAGAGTTTAGTATAGGACATAGCATTATTTCAAGAGCCATTTTTGTAGGAATGAAAGAGGCAGTAAAAGAAATGAAAGAATTAATTTTGAGGGCAAGGGGGTAAATAAAAATTCTTAATAGGAAATTGCTTTATTAAGTTTACTAATTCTTCTAATGAAAATGTTTCTGTGCTAAAAACAATTATAATTTCGCTGTCTTGCGTTTCCAAAACTGGTATAATTACAGCCTTATAATTTTCTTTTTCGTAAAGTCTTGCTCCCAAATCATCTATTTGTAAAGGTTTTAATTCACTTTCAGAAAATCCTGTTAAAGCAAAAAGTAACGATTTCCAATTGTTAATAAGTCCTTTTCCTTTATACAAACGAACTTTAAAATTTCCCTTTGCACTTTTATAAGTTCTTCTTTCTATAAATATATTTCCAAAAAAGCCTACATATTCTATCTTTACTGGTTTTGCTTCAAAACCTTTAACATCAATAAAAAATTTGGCAGTATTTAAAAAGGGATCAGTTTGGCAGCTTTCAGAAGAAATACTCATATCATAAGAAAAAGAGTGCTCAAAGCTTATAAAAATTAGCGTTAAGAAAAGTAGAAAAAACCTTTTTATCATTTCTCTTTTAAAGGTTTGACTTTCAAAGTAAAGCCTTTCTTTTCTATTACTATTACCTTTGTTCCCTTGGGGATGTATTCGTCTGAAATAGCTTTCCATATTTCACCTTCTACAAATATTTTTCCTTCTTTTGGTCCAATATCCTCTATAACATTTCCTATTTTATTAATAAGAGCCTCTTTTCCTGAAACAGGCTTTTTTCTAATAGTTTTTACAGCTAAGTAGGTTATGCCAGCTAAGGTTGCAGAAATAGTTAAAATTACGGTGTATAAGAAAGGTTGGTAGACTCTTAAAGAAGGTGGGTTCTTACCAAAAAGCATAAGAGAACCTAAAAGAAGGCAAATTGTTCCTCCAAGGGCAAGAAGTCCGTGAGAAGTTACTTGTGTTTCAAGGAAAAAAAGAATTCCACTTAATATGATAAGAGCAAGTCCTGCATAATTTACAGGTAATATACTTAAACCTACTAAAGCCAGAATAAGGCAGATTGCTCCTACTACTCCTGGAAAGATTGTTCCAGGATGAGAAAATTCAAAGTAAAGACCGACAAGCCCCAGCATTAAAAGAAAATAAACTAAATTTGGATTGGTTAAAATTTTTAAAAGCTTGGTTTTAAAATCTTCTTTGATTTCTTTAATTTCGGCATTCTTTAATTTAAGAGGAACTTTTTCCTCATCTATTAAAACTGTTTTTCCGTGGGCTTTATTTAAAAGATCGTTAAGGTCTTTTGCTACTACTTCTATTACGCCTAATTTTAGAGCTTCTGTTTCTGTTATGCTTTTGCTTTCTTTCACGGCTTCTTCTGCGAATTTTTCATTTCTTTTTCTCATTTGGGCAATGTTTTTAGCCCAAGCAACAAGATCGTTGGTGATTTTTTCCATTATTTTTTCGTCAGCTTTTCCTGTAAGTTCTATAGGGTGTGCAGCACCTACATGGGTTCCAGGAGCCATAGCTGCTAAATGAGAAGCAAGAAGTATAAATGTTCCTGCTGAAGCTGCTCTTGCACCAGAAGGACTTACGTATACTATAACAGGGACTCTACTTTTTAAAATTTCTTTTACAATTTCTCTTGTTGATTCTACTAATCCACCAGGAGTATCTAACTCTACGATCAAAGCCTGGGCATTTTCTCTGTTTGCTAAATCAATGCTATATATCAGAAAATTAGCAATAACTGGAGTAATAGGAGCATCGATTTTAACCACAAAAACCTTGTTTTCTTTACAAGAACTAAAGGTGGGCAAAAAAACAAAACTTACAAAAAGAAATAATTTAAGAAACTTTAAAAAGTTCCTCATAGAGTTTCCTAAATTTTTGTAAATCCTCCCACACTAAGCGTTTTACAGCGGGATTTTTAAGCATATAATTGGGATGATAAGTAAAAAGAATAATAAATTCTTTCATTTTAATGGGCTGACCTCTTATTGAAGAAAAGGTGGGATTTGTGGTAAAAAAGACTTTCGGAGGGGTAAATCCAAGAGCCAAAATAAGTTTTGGTTTGATAAATTTGATTTGTTTCAAAAGATAGATTTTACAAGCTGAAATTTCTTCTGTTTCAGGTGGTCTTCCCCCAGGAGTTTTACACTTAACAGCATGAGTAATAAAAAAATCTTTTCGCGAAAGTTTTATACTTTTTAACATTTTTTCAAGCAGTTCTCCTATGGTTCCTACAAAGGGTTTTCCATAAAAGTCCTCGTCTTTATCAGGGTATTCACTTATAAGCATAAGTTCAGATGTTGATTCTCCTTCTCCCCAGATGGGCTGTTTTCTTATTCTATGAAGAGGGCATCTTTCACAATTTACAATAGCATTTTTAATCTTTTCTAAATTGTTTTCAGGTAAATAATTGTTGTTTTGTAATAATTTTTTAAAACTTTTATCAAAAGGGATATGGTAAAATCCTAACTCATTTAGATAAAGAAAGTATTTTTTAATTTCTTCTAAGAGATTCATGGTGTTTTTAAAAATTATATAAGAGAAATTTTATCTTGTCAAAACTTTTTACATAGATTAAGATTTTTAAGAACAATTTTTAAAGTGTGGAGGGTTGGTTATGGGTAAAATAAAATTGAGAGAAGATTTTTCTTTAGAGGTTCCAGATGATCCAGAAATACCTTTTATTGAGGGAGATGGAATAGGTCCAGATATTATGAAAGCAACTTTAAAGGTTTTAAATGCAGCAGTTGATAAAGCTTATAATGGGAAAAGAAAAATTATCTGGAAAGAGGTTCTGGCAGGTGAAAAAGCTTTTAAGGAAACAGGTAATTATCTTCCGGAAGAAACTTTAAAAACCATAAAAGAGTGTGTGGTCACATTAAAAGGTCCTCTTACTACTCCAGTAGGAGGAGGTTTTAGGAGCCTTAATGTTACTCTAAGACAGGTTTTAGACCTTTATGCTTGTATAAGACCTGTGAAATGGATTCCCGGAACTCCATCTCCTGTTAAACATCCAGAAAAAGTAAATATGGTAGTTTTTAGAGAAAATACAGAAGATGTCTATGCAGGAATTGAATATGAAGCAGGATCAAAAGAAGCTAAAAAGCTCATAGAATTTATAAAAGAAAATTTTGGGAAACAAATAAGAGAAGATTCTGGAATAGGCATTAAACCTATAAGTAAGTTTGGAACTTATAGACTTGTTCGCAAGGCAATTAAATATGCTTTGGAAAATGGATATCCCAGTGTAACCCTTGTGCATAAAGGAAATATAATGAAATATACGGAAGGTGCTTTTAGAAACTGGGGTTATGAGCTGGCAAGAGAAGAGTTTCCAGACAAGACAGTAGCAGAAGCAGAGATTTCAGAAAGATATCCTGAGGGAGTGCCAGAAGGAATAGTAATTATAAAAGATAGAATCGCAGATGCCATGTTTCAATGGGCACTTTTAAGACCAGAAGAATATAGTATTCTTGCTACTACAAATTTAAATGGTGATTATCTTTCAGATGCGCTTGCAGCTCAGGTAGGTGGTTTAGGAATGGCTCCTGGTGCAAACATTGGAGATGGTTATGCAGTTTTTGAAGCAACTCACGGTTCGGCTCCTAAGTATGCTGGGCTTGACAAAGTAAACCCCTCTTCACTTATCCTTTCTGGAAAAATGATGCTTGAATACATAGGCTGGAAAGAAGCAGCAGAACTTATATGGAAGGCTCTTTCTAAAACGATTCAGCAAAAAATTGTTACTTATGATCTTGCAAGACAACTTGAAGGAGCAAAAGAGGTTAAGTGTTCTGAATTTGCTGAGGCTGTAGTAAAAAATATTTACGAGGACGAAGAAAATTAGTAAGTTTTAGAGTATTTGGCTTTAAGGGGGTTTTCTTTATGAAAAAATACGATCCCTCCTTTATAGAAGCTAAATGGCAAAGACTTTGGGAAGAAAATAAAATTTTTGAGGTAAAGAGGGATCCTTCAAAGCTAAAATATTATGTTTTGGAAATGTTTCCCTATCCTTCAGGAAGGATTCACATGGGGCATGTAAGAAATTATACTCTCGGAGATATTTTAGCTCGGGTTAAAAGAATGAAAGGATATAATGTGCTTCATCCCATGGGATGGGATGCCTTTGGACTTCCAGCTGAAAATGCAGCACTTAAACACGGCATTCATCCTGCTAAGTGGACTTATTCAAATATAGATTACATGAGAAAACAGCTTAAAAAACTTGGTTTCAGTTATGATTGGTCAAGAGAATTTGCCACCTGTGATCCAGAATATTATAAGCATGAACAGAGATTTTTTATAGAGATGTATGAAAGAGGGCTTGCTTATAGGAAAAGAACGCTTGTTAATTGGTGTCCCTCCTGTCATACAGTTCTTGCTAATGAACAGGTTGAAGATGGAGCCTGCTGGAGATGTGGGGAAGAAGTGACTTTTAAAGAAATGGATGGCTGGTTTTTAAAAATTACAGCTTACGCTGAAGAACTTTTAGAGGATTTGAAAAAACTTGAAGGACACTGGCCTGAAAAGGTCATTACCATGCAAAGAAACTGGATAGGTAAAAGTGAGGGAGCAGAAATAAAATTTTATTTACCAGAAATAGAGGAGGATCTTATTGTTTATACGACCAGACCAGATACCCTATTTGGAGCAACCTTTGTTTGTATGTCCCCAGAACATCCTTTAGCAGAAAAAATAGCAAGAAAAAAAGGATTAATAGAAAAATTAGAGACTTTTAAAGAGAAAGTAAGAAAAGAAAGAAGAAACATAGAAGCTGGGCTTGCTGAAAAGGAGGGTTTGTTTTTAGAAACTTATGCCCTTCATCCAATTACAAAAGAGAAATTACCTCTTTTTGCAGCAAATTTTGTTCTTATGGAATATGGTACAGGAGCTATAATGTGTGTTCCTGCACACGATCAAAGGGATTTTGAGTTTGCCAAAAAATACAATTTGCCTATTAAGGTAGTGATTAGACCTAAGGATAAAGACTTAAAACCTGAGGAAATGGAATCAGCTTATGAAGAACCAGGAATAATGGTAAATTCTGATGTTTTTACCGGTCTTGATAGTATTGAAGGAAAGTTAAAAATAACCGCCTATTTAGAAGAAAAGGGGCTTGGGAAAAGAAAAGTAACCTATAAATTGAGAGACTGGGGAATTTCTCGTCAAAGATACTGGGGTTGCCCAATTCCTATGATTTATTGTGAAAAGTGTGGAATTGTTCCTGAAAAGCTGGAAAATCTCCCTGTAGTTTTACCCTTAGATGCCCAAATAGATCCCTCAGGAAGATCTCCACTTCCCAATCTTCCCGAATTTGTAAATACAACCTGTCCCAAATGTGGAGCTAAAGCAAAAAGAGAAACCGATACCTTTGACACTTTTATGGAATCTTCTTGGTATTTTGCAAGATTTGTCTGTCCAAATGCTAAAGAACCTTTTGATAAAGAAGATATAAAGTATTGGCTTCCTGTGGATCAGTATATTGGAGGAATAGAACATGCTATTTTGCATCTTCTTTATGCCAGATTTTTTACTAAGGTTTTAAGAGATTTGGGATATTTTGATTTTGATGAACCCTTTCTTAATTTATTAACTCAGGGAATGGTTATTAAAGAAACTTATAAGTGTCCTGTTCACGGATGGCTTTATCCAGAGGAAGTTTCTCCAGAGGGGAAGTGTTTAAAAGATGGATGCGGAAAAGAAGTTATAGTTGGAAAATTTGAGAAGATGTCTAAAAGTAAGTGCAATGTAGTTGATCCAGATAAAATGATTGAAAAATACGGAGCAGACACAGTGAGGCTTTTTATAGCTTTTGCAGCACCGCCAGAAAGAGATCTTGAATGGAGTGATCACGGAATAGAAGGAGCTTATAGATTTTTAAGAAGACTTTATAATCTGGTTATAAGCCATGCTGAAAGATTGAAAGGGATTACTTATACTGAAGAGGATTTTAAAAATCTTTCAGTCAACTTACTAAAGCTTAGAAAAAAGCTTCATCAAACCATTAAAAAAGTATCTGAAGATTTAGAAAAAAGACTTCATTTTAATACTGCAATAGCAGGTATTATGGAATTTTTAAACTTTCTGGAGGATACCTTAAAAGAGGTTTCTGCCGAAGATGAGAAAGTTAAAAAAGTTTTAAAAGAAAGTTTTGAAAAGGTTTTACTTCTTATTTCTCCTATTTGTCCTCATATTGCAGAAGAACTTTGGCATGAACTTGGACATGAAACTTTTATATCCTTAGAAACCTTTCCTGAATATGATCCGGCACTTATAGAGGAAGACACTTTTATTCTTGTAATTCAAGTTAATGGGAAGGTTAGAGATCAAATAGAGGTTCCTGTTGAACTTTCAAAGGAAGAAATCATAAGGATAGCAAAAGAAAGACCAAAAGTTTTAAAATATTTGGAGGGTAAGACCTTAAAAAATGCTATCTATGTGCCCAAAAAACTTATTAATTTTGTTGTTTCTTAGCTTTTTATTCGTCTCTTGCGGTTATCAGGTTTTAGAGAGACCAAATTATTTCAAGCCAGAATGGCATACTATCTATATTGCTCCGTGGAAAAATTTTACCTCAGAAACTTCTCTTGGAGAATTAATTGCTTATGAATTAAGACACAAATTAGCTCAGGGTAAATTTTTGATGCCTGTTTATGATGAGGCTTATGCTGACTTAATACTTAAAGGAGAAATAACAAAGGTATACTTAGAGCCCGTATCTTATGAAACCTTTGTTCAAACTAAAGAAAGAAAAATTAATTTTGAAGGGAAATTTCAGCTAATAGAAAAAAAAGAAGGGAAGGTTATTTTAGAAGAGAAACTAAGTAGATACGAAATATATCGTGTTCCTGTGGAGGCTACTGAGGTTATGGATCCAGGGAGAAGTGAAGCTATAGAACTTTTGGCAAAAGACTTAGCAGATATTATTTTACAAGAAATAATGTTTAAAGATGTAGAAATCAAATAATTACCAAAATTTGAAACCTTCTAAAGTATCCTTTATATCTTTTGGTTCTAAGTATCTTAATCCCAATTTATCTGCCATATTTAAAATACCTCTATCAGCAGAAAGCACTATAGCATCAAGTTCTAAGGATAAGAGAATAAGTTCTAAGTCTTCTTTGCTATCAACGATTCCTTCTCTTAAAACCTCTCTGTAGCGTTTTCTCAAAAATTTTAAAACTTCTTCTGGTTTTTTATAAGCTGAAGCTTTTACAGCTTCTTCAGCCACCCTTAAACCTTTGTTTATTCTGCTTCTTAATTCTTCAATAAATTCATACATCAAAAAAGCAGGTATGTAAAGTTCATATTTTTTAGGAGACTTTACTTTTAAAACTGAACGTGCTTTTGGAGGGAGTTTAAGATTTGGTAACATTCGCTTCAATTCCTCAAAAACTGAAGTAGGAATATAAACTGCCACTTCCCCTTCTAATTCAGCAACCATTAAAAGAAAATTAGTAAAAGCTTCAGAAGGAGTTTTTCCAAACTGCACATATACATCTGGATTAGTGAAAATGCTTGTGTCCGGAATAAGCCTTTCTTTTTCCATAAATTTAAATTTTAAAAAGGTAAAAAGTTAAGTCAAGAAAACTTTTGATATAGTAAATACTAATAAATATGGTAAATTAATTTCTGATATGAGAGAGTTAGAAGAAATAACCGTCGGAGGATTAGAAGAAAGGGAAAAACTATATTTTACTGTAAAAGAAGTTACTCAGGAATTAAAATCTCTCATTGAAAAAAATTTCCCCCTTCTCTGGATAGAAGGAGAAATCGCTAATTTAAGATACAGTCAGAATGGAAACATATATTTTAATTTAGTAGAAGAGGAGGCATCTCTTAAGGCTATAATTTTTAGCTCCCAAAGAGATTTTGAAGTTGTCCCTTATTTAAAAGATGGACTCAAGGTTCTTTGTTTAGGAAGACTCAATTTTTATCCTCGCTCCGGAGAATGTTATTTTATAGTAAGAAGAATTGAACCTTTAGGAAAAGGTCTTTTAACTTTAAAAAAAGAACAACTTTTAAGAAAGTATCAGCATCTATTTGATATAAATAGAAAAAAATCTATTCCGCTTTATCCTAAAAAGATTGCCCTAATTACTTCTCTTTTTGGAGCAGCTTTGCAAGACTTTTTAAAAATAAGTAAAGACAGATGGGAATTGGATATTTATATTTACCCTGTAAGAGTTCAGGGAGAAGGAGCTGAAAAGGAGATAGTTCAGGCTTTAATAGATATAAATACATATTTTAGTGAAGTGGATGTAATTGTAATAACAAGAGGAGGAGGATCTTTTGAAGATTTAGCTCCTTTCAATACAGAGGATATCATTCTTGGAATAAAAGATTCAAAAATTCCTGTGGTTTCAGCTGTAGGGCATGAAATAGATTATACCTTATGTGATATGATTGCAGATAAGAGGTGTGCAACTCCAACTGCTGCTGCTGAAGAAATAATTCCCTCAAAAGAAAAGATTTTCGAAAGATTAAGTTTTTACAAAAAGAAATACAATCAACTTTTAGAAATTGCACTTTCAAAACGGGAGAAAAGACTTTATGAAGCTAAAATAGAACTCGAAAACAAAAATCCTTTTAAAATTGTTCACGATCTTGAAAAGAAAATTAAGGATCTTTCTCACAGACTCATTTTAATGATGGAAAAACACTTGGGTGTTAGAGAAAAAAAGTTATGGGAAATAAAAAATTTACTGAGAAAAAGGCATCCTCAAGAGAAAATAAGACTTGAAGAAGAAAGGCTAAAATTTTTTAAAAATAGACTGTTTTATTCTATAAAAAATTATCTTGCAGAAAAAGAAAAAAGAGTAGAAGGATTTGAAAAGTTGCTTAAGTCTTTATCACCTCTAAATGTTTTACAAAGGGGTTACAGTATAGTAAAATCCTATCCAGAAGGTAAAATTATAAGAAGTGCAAAAGAAGTAAAAAACGGAGAGTTATTGGAAATTTATCTTTCAGAAGGAAGACTTTTTGTAGAAGTTAAGAAAGTGGAGGAGTAGTTATGATTAAAGAGAATTGTCTAAGTTTTGAGGAGGCTTTAAAGAGAATTGAACAAATTTTGAAACAACTTGAGAATAAAGAGCTTGATCTTGAGGAGGCAATAAATCTTTACGAAGAGGGCTTAAGATTAATTCATTTTTGTGAAGAAAAGCTTAAAAATGCCAGAACAAGAATTGAGGTTATTTTAAAGGATAAAGAAGGGTTTAGGTTTGAAAGTCTGGAAAAGGCATACGAAATCTTAAAAAATGGTTCAAAATAGATTTGAGCTCAGTTCGTATTTAAAAGAAAGAAGCAAAAAAGTTGAAGAGGTCTTAGAAAGGTATTTTCCCTCAGAAGGTAATTATGGAGAGCGGGTTATTTTAGCAGGAAAATATAGTCTTTTTGCAGGTGGGAAAAGAATAAGACCTGTATTGTGTCTTGCAGGATGTGAAGTAGTAGGAGGAGATTGGGAGAAAATTCTTCTCTTTGCTGCTGGAATAGAATGCATTCATACCTATTCGCTTATTCATGATGATCTTCCCTGTATGGATGATGACGATTTTAGAAGAGGAAAGCCATCTTGTCACAAAGCTTTTGATGAGGCTACCGCTATTCTTGCTGGAGATGGTTTACAAGCATTAGCCTTTCAATTTTTTACTCACCCAGATTTAGTAAAAAATGTTAATAAAAATCGGCTTTTAAAAGCTATTTACATTGTTTCTAAGGCTGTAGGTTTTGAAGGAATGGTAGGTGGACAAATGGTTGATCTTTTAATGGAAGGAAAGAAGGGAAATGCTCGTATATTAAAATGGATACACCTAAATAAAACAGTTAGATTAATTGAAGCTTCAGTGCTCAGTGGAGCTTTATTAGGAGGTGCTAAAACTAAAGAAATAAAAGCTTTATCTTCTTATGGAAAGAATTTGGGTTTTGCTTTTCAAATAGTTGACGATCTACTTGATGTGGTGGGAGATGAGAAAAAGCTTGGCAAAAAAACCTTTTCTGATGTGAAAAAACAAAAACTTACTTATCCTTCTCTTTTTGGAATAGAAAAAACTAAAGAAATTGCAGAGAAATATACTAAAAGGGCTATCTCAGCTTTAAAGATTTTTGGGGAAAAAGCAGAGCCACTCAAGGCTATAGCAGAATTTATACTTCACAGGGTTTATTAAAAATGAAATTTTTAAAAATGGTTAATTCTCCAGAGGATCTAAAAAAACTTAAAATTTCTCACTTAAAGGCTTTAGCTGAGGAAATTAGAAGATACATTATAGAGGTAGTTTCTAAAAATGGCGGTCATTTGGCACCAAACCTTGGTGTAGTTGAACTAACCTTAGCTTTACATTATGTTTTTGATTCTCCAAAAGATAAGATAATTTGGGATGTGGGACATCAATGCTATACTCACAAAATTATTACAGGTAGAAGGGATCAATTTCCTACACTTAGAAAATACAATGGCATAGCTGGATTTCCTAAAAGAAGTGAAAGTCCTCACGATATCTTAGATACAGGACACAGTAGCACCTCTATTTCTGCTGCTCTTGGGATAGTTACTGCTCTCAGGATGAAAAAAGAAGATGGTAAAGTTATAGCTGTTATAGGAGATGGTTCAATTACGGCGGGTCTTGCCTTTGAAGGTTTAAATAATGCAGGATTCCGTAAAGAAGATTTAATAGTGGTTTTAAATGATAATGAAATGTGTATTTCTTCAACTGTAGGAGCTTTATCCTCTTTTGTTTCAAAGAAATTGACAGGAAATCTTGCAAGGTTTATTAAAAAAGAAGTTGAGAAAATGGCTCATAAATTCCCTGGTGGAGATAGCGTGGTTAATCTTCTCAAAAAGGGTGAAGATATTTTTAAAATGGCTATTACTCCTGGTGCACTTTTTACAGCCTTAAATTTTGAATATATAGGTCCTGTAGATGGACACGATTTAGAAACCCTCATTGAAATTTTGAATAACATTAAAAAAATGAAAGGACCTATACTGTTTCATGTAATAACGAAAAAAGGGAAGGGATATCCATTTGCTGAAAATGATCCAGAAACCTTTCATGGAATAGGACCCTTTGATATAAACACAGGTAAGGTGCTAAAATCTCCTGAAGAACCTCCCTCTTATACTGAAGTTTTTGGAAAAACGATTCTTAGACTTGCAGAAATGGAGCCAAGAATTGTAGCTATAACTGCAGCTATGAGACTTGGGACAGGATTAAAGGCTTTTTCTGAAAAGTATCCTGAAAGATTTTTTGATGTAGGAATCTGCGAACAGCATGCTGTTACTTTTGCTACAGGTTTAGCTTTAGAAGGTTTTATCCCGATTTGTGCAATTTATTCCACCTTTTTGCAAAGGGCTTATGATCAGATAATCCATGATGTAGCTTTAAATAATGCGAAGGTTATTTTTGTTATAGATAGGGGAGGATTGGTAGGAGAAGATGGACCAACGCATCACGGGAGTTTTGACCTTTCTTATTTAAGGCTTATCCCCAATTTAACTATAATGGCACCAAAAGATGAAAACGAATTACAACACATGCTTTATAGTGCACTTGAATATCCTGGAGCTGTAGCTATAAGATACCCAAGAAGCCCTGGAGAGGGAGTGGAGTTAGATTGGGAGTTTAAAAAAATTCCCTTTGCTAAAGCAGAATTGATAAAGGATGGAAAGGATATTGCTGTAATAGCTGTAGGAAATATGGTTTATCAAGCTTTAAAAGCAGCGGAAGAACTTGAAAAAGAGGGAATTTCTCTTGCAGTAATAAATGCAAGATTTATAAAACCTCTTGATGAAGAACTAATCTTAGAATTTGCCAGAAAAACAGGAAAAATTATAACTGTAGAAGAAAATACAATAATTGGTGGATTCGGCTCAGCTATCTGTGAGTTATTAATGGATAAAAATGTTTCTGTAAAGATGAAAAGAATAGCACTTCCTGATAAGTTTATAGAACATGGAGATCTTAAAACTCTTAAAGCTAAATATGGACTTACTTCTGAATACATTAAACAATGTGCTTTAGAACTACTTAGTAACTAATAATCTTCTTTTAACAAGTATCTTTCTTGTAAAAACCACAAATAGATTTAAATTTAATTATAAGATGATAACTTTAAGTAAAATTTTAGATGAAATACAGAGTTATTTACCAGGTTGTAATACTCGTATTGTAGAAAAAGCCTATGAGTGGGCAGCTCGCCTCCACGATGGACAATTTAGAAAATCTGGTGAACCTTATTTATCTCATCCTATTGAAGTTGCCTATATACTTACTCAAATGAAACTTGATCTTCCTACAATTGCTGCTGGATTACTTCATGACGCTGTTGAAGACTCTCAAATAAGTATAGACGAAATAAAAAGAGAATTTGGGGAAGAAGTAGCCTTTATAGTAGATGGAGTTACTAAACTAAAAAATATTCCTGGCTCAATAGATAAAATTTCTAAACAAGCTGAAAATTTAAAAAAGATAATTCTTGCTATGTCAAAAGACTTAAGAGTTATTTTAGTTAAGCTGGCAGATAGATTACATAATATGAGAACCTTAGAATATCAACCAGAACATAAAAGATTGAGAATTGCAAAAGAGACCTTAGAGATATACGCTCCTCTTGCAGGAAGACTTGGTATTGATTGGATAAAGTGTGAATTAGAAGATTTGTCATTTAAATATTTATATCCCGAAGAATATAAAAGGCTTAAAATAGAAGTAGAAAAAAGAGTTAAAGAAGCTCAAGATTATGTAGAGGAAGTAAAAAAAATTTTAGAAGATCTTCTTCAAAAAAATAATATTAAAGGACGAGTTTTAGGGAGGGTGAAGCATCTTTACAGTGTATATAAAAAACTTCAAAAATATAATCTTACCATTGACGAGCTTGATCAAATTTATGATTTAATTGGATTTAGAATTATTGTAAATACAGTTGAAGAATGTTACAAAACCTTGGGACTTGTTCACGCCCTTTGGACTCCTATTCCAGGGAGATTTAAAGATTATATAAATCTCCCCAAACCTAATATGTATCAAAGTCTTCATACAACTGTTCTTGGCCCTAATAGCAGAAAAGTGGAAATTCAAATCAGAACAGAATATATGGATAAGATTGCTAATGAAGGGATAGCTGCTCACTTTCTTTATAAAGAAGGTTTTTTTACTTCTAAACATCAACATTATAAATATTTAGAATGGTTAAATAAATTAATTGAACTACAAAAAGAGCTTAAACATCCAAGAGAATTTTTGGAATCTTTAAAATTGGATTTATTTCCTGATGAGATATATGTTTTTACTCCCAAGGGAGATGTAATTACACTACCTGTTGGAGCTACCCCCCTTGATTTCGCATATGCTATTCATACTGAGGTAGGTAATAAGTGTGTAAGAGCATTTGTTAACGAAAAATTAGTTCCTCTTGATTATAAGCTTCAAACAGGAGACATAGTTAGAATAGAAACTTCACCTTATCAAAAACCGAGTAGAGATTGGCTTAAAATCGTTGTTACAGGTAGAGCAAAAAGCAGAATAAAACAATGGTTTAAAAGAGAGGAAAAAGAAAAACTTATTAATTTAGGAAAAGAACTTTTAAATAAAGAACTTAAAAAATACAAACTTTCTTTAAACACATTTATAGAAGAAACCCAAAAAAATTTAACCTTCTTTGAAGATTTTAATATAAAAGATTTAGATGAATTATTTTATCAGATAGGTAGTGCTAAAATTTCAGCTAAACATATAGCAAAAGTTTTTGCTGAAAAGAAGGGAGTTATTATTTCTGAAGAAGAAAACATAGAAAAGATTTCTAAGGAAGTCTTTGAAGAGAAACCCGTTTTTGAACCTCCAAAGGATATAATTGTTGTAGAGGGTGCAAAGGATATTCTTTTTCACCTTGCTCAATGTTGCAAACCTATTCCAGGAGATGAAATAGTTGGCTATATTACCAGAGGAAAGGGAATTTCTGTTCATCGTGCTGACTGTCCCAATTTAAAAGATCTTGATCCAGAAAGATTTATAGAGGTAAACTGGGGAAGTTATGATAACAAAACATATCCCGCACATTTATACATAGTTTGTGTAGACAGAAAGGGACTTTTAGCTAATATTTCCTCAGCAATAGCAGCCTCAGAAAGTAATATACTTAAAGCTGAAGTAAAAACCACCTCAGATAAGAAAGCCTTTTTTGAATTTTATATAGAGGTAAATAATAAGGAACATTTAGATAGAATTATTTCTAACATATTTAAAGTAGAAGGTGTTTTAAGTGTAGAGAGAAAATTTGGTTAACTTACTGCTTTTTGAACTTTCCCAGCCTTCAAACAGCGAGTACATACTTTCATTCTTTTTACCTTTCCATTAGGCAATTTAACCCTTACTTTTTGTATATTTGGATACCACCACCGGGTAGATTTTTTACTAGAATGGCTAATTTGATTTCCTGCGTGAGGTTTTTTCCCACAAATTTCACATATCTTGGACATTATTTTCAACCTCCTCTTTAACTTTCTTTAAAGAAGTTTACATAGTATATTTCAAAGTTTTAAAAATTCAACCTTTACTTTTTGCTAATTTTGGTTTTTAATAATCATAAAAAAATCGGAGAAAAAAAAATGAGAAATTTAAATAAATTGTTTGGTATTTTTTTAGTAGGTATAGTATTTTATTTTTTCTGGATACCAAAGAGTTTTTGTATAGAAAATAAGGTAAAATTGTTTTATGAAATCTATTACGGCCCCTTTAAAGTAGGGGAATCGGAGATTTATTTAACCTCTGAAAAATACACTGCTATTGTTTATAGCACCGGTTTAGCAGAAAAGATTTTTCCTTTTTATGCTAAATGGGAAACTTGGGTAGATAAAAAAGGATATCCCAAAACAGTAGTTATTTATTCTAAAGAAAGAGGGAAAGAGAGAAAAAGGGCGATTTATTTTAAAAGAGAAGAAGGTAAAGTAGTTTATCAAGAACTTTTACCAAAATATAAAGAACCTGAAAATATTTCTTTAGATTTTCCTATATATGATGAGCTATCCTCTTTTGTGGCTTCATTTTATATAGATTATATGAAAAGCCCTCAGAGATATTTACCTTTATTTATAAAAAAGAAGAAAGAATATGTAAAAGTTAGTTTTGTAGAAAGAAAGATTTGTGAATTTGAAGAGGCAAAAAAAGAATGCTTGTATATCAGAGTTTATTTACCCAAAAAAAGCGAATTGCTGGAGAGAGCTTCTGAAGTGGACATGTTTTTATGGGATGAAAAGAGGGTTCCCTTAGAATTAAGAGGAAAATTACCCATTTTTGGTAATTTAGTAGGTAAATTAAGAAAAATAAATGCATTTTAAAAAATTTGGACAACTTCTTCAAAAGAAGGAATATGTACTTCTTTAAAATTATCTTTGAATTGTTGGGTAAGTAGATCTTTGAAAATTTCCATTTTTTCAGGCTCTCCGTGAACCAAAAATACCTTTTCAACCTTTTCCAATTTTGATATCCAATCAATTAATTCATTCTGTCCTGCATGGGAAGAAAAACCATTTATAGTATAAATGCTTGCCTTAACAGGAATTTCTTCACCAAAAAGATGAATTTTTTCAGCTCTATCTACTATATTTCTTCCTAAGGTGCCCTTAGGTTGGAATCCTACAAAAACAATACTACACTCTTCTCTCCATATATTGTTTTTAAGATGGTGTAAAATTCTTCCACCGCTAACTGTGCCATTTCCTGCAATTATAATGGCTCCTGACTTGATATTGTTTATAGCCTTAGATTCCTCTACATCTTCAGTAAAAACTAAATAGGGAAATTCAAAAGGATCTTTTTGTATAAAGATTTTAAAGGTTTCTTCGTCAAAAAATTCTGGATTATCTTTAAAAATTTTTGTAGCTTTGATGGCTAAAGGACTATCAAGAAAAACTTGACATCTTGGAAGTTTTCCTTCTTCATAAAATTCTCTTAATACATAAAGAATTTCCTGAGCTCTCTCTAAAGCAAAGGTAGGAATAATTACATTTCCTCCTTTTTCAAAAGTTTCTAAAATAGCTTGTAATAGTTCTTGTTTAGATTCTTCAAAGGTTTTATGATTTCTATCAGCATAGGTAGTTTCAATGCATAAAAAGTCAGTTTGAGAAGGGTAGGTAAAATCTTTTACGATAGGTTTATTTTTATTTCCAAGATCACCTGAGAAAGTAATTTTTTTATTGGTTTTAAGGTCTTCAATTTCTACAAAAGCTGAACCAAGTATATGTCCAGCATCCCTAAAAGTTATCTTAATATTGTTTTCTAAAAGAAAAGGAGTGTCATAGGAAATTAATATTTTAAAGTAATTAAAACTTTCAATAACATCGTATTCATCATACAGAGGCGGTGGAGGAAGATCTAGCCCTTTTCTTACAGACTTTCTATAAAGTGTTTTATAATGTTCTCTCATAACCTTTGCAGCATCAAGAAGCATAATTCTTGCAATCTGAGATGTAGGTTTTGTGCATATAATTTTTCCTCTGAAACCCTCTCTTATTAAGAGGGGGAGCCTTCCACAATGGTCTATGTGAGCATGGGTTAGAATTAAATAGGAAATCTTTTTAGGGTCAAAAGGGAATTTAAGATAATTTTTTTCACTTTCCAATCCTTGAAAAAGACCACAATCTACAAGGATTTGAGTTCCTCTTATGTCTAATAAAAAGCAACTTCCTGTAACTCCTTGAACCCCTCCATAAAATCCTATAGAAATACTCATGTTAAAGCCCCCTTTAAAGGATGATTCTATTAGAATAAGTATAAATATTACACCTATTACCTCTTAAAAATCCTATTACTGTTAGTCCAATTTTTTCTGCAAGTTCAATAGCAAGCGATGTAGGAGCACTTCTGCTAATAATAACAGGAATTTTCCATCTCCCAGCTTTTAAAACCATTTCAGAAGAAATTCTTCCACTTACAAGAAGTAATTTATTATTTAAAGAAACTTCGTTCAAAAGAGCATACCCTATAACTTTATCTACTGCATTGTGTCTTCCTATATCTTCTCCTAGAAAAATGATTTTTTCTGAATCAGCAAGGGCTGCATAGTGTATACAACCTGTAGTCTTGTATAATTCTGATTTTTTTTGAAAATCCTTAAAAAGGAGAAAAATATTTTTAAGTCCAATTTTAAAAGTACTTTCATATTTTTCTGGTATATTTTTCATAAAATTAAAAGAAGACATACAACCTGAAGTCAAGGTTTTTTCACTAAGATCTAAGGATCCTTCAGTTTCAATTTTCACTTCTATTTCTCCATTTTTTTCAATAATTTCTATTTCTTCAGGACAAAAGTTTCCTTTTATTATATCTTCAGTAAGAAAAAAACCTACAATAAGTTCTCTTATTTGTATAGGAGTTGCAGAAAAAGAAAGTATTTCTTTATTGTTAATAAATATTTTTATTTTTGTCTCAACTGCTAAAAGGTCTTCTAAGGTTTCAATCTTTTCGTTCTTGACTTTAAGTATTTTTTGAGAAATAACCGACCTCATAGATTAAAACTCAAACTATCTTACAGTAACAGCTAAGATTTGTTTCAAGGTGGTTTCTCCTTTTAAAACTTTTAATATACCGTCTTGTTTAAGTGTAAGGAATCCTTTTTGCATAGCTACATCTCTAATTTCATTGGCAGGGGCATTTTTAATAATAAGCCTTTTCAATTCATCATCTGGGATAAGAAGTTCATGTATAGCAAATCTTCCCTTGAATCCTGTGTAATTACATTCTGGACATCCAACTGGTTCATAAAAGGTTGCTTTTTCAATTAATTCATCGGTAAGTGGTTTTACTGGATGGTATCCGTATTCTCTTTTGAGTCTTTCTATTTCTTCCTTATTTGGTTTGTAAGGTTTTTTACAATTTTTGCACAATCTTTTTGCTAACCTTTGTGCTAAGATTCCTAACAAGGCATCTGCAAAATTATAGGGATCTATTCCCATATTAAGAAGTCTTGTAATTGTTTCAGGAGCGCTATTGGTGTGAAGGGTAGTTAAAACCAAATGTCCAGTTAAAGAAGCCTCAATTAAAGTGTGGGCAGTTTCCTGATCCCTTGTTTCTCCTATCATAATAATATCAGGGTCTGCTCTTAAAAAGGATCTAAAAACCCTTGCAAAGGTGAGTCCTATTTTGGGATTTACCTGAACCTGCCTCAATCCTTCTTGAACAATTTCTACAGGATCCTCAGCAGTCCATATTTTTTTATTTGGAGTGTTTAAGTATTTCAAAGCAGCATGTAGAGTTGTTGTTTTCCCTGAGCCAGTTGGTCCAACAACTAAAATTAATCCATAGGGATAGCTTAATATTTTTTTAAAATTTTTATAATTTTCTTCACTAAAATCAAGTTCTTCTAATTCTCTAAATTCTATTCCTCCAAGAATTCTCATTACTACATCCTCATTATTTTCTATGGTTGGGATTGTGGCAACTCTTATCTCAAAAGTTTTTCCATCCTTTGTCTTAAATTTAATTTTTCCATCCTGTGGAAGCCTTCTTTCTGCAATATCTAAGTTCGCCATAATTTTAATACGGGATATAACAGGTCTTTTTTGATTTTCTGGAATAGTAGTATAAACAAAACAATCGCCATCAACTCTAAATCTTACCTGGAGCCCTTTTTTTCCTGTTAAACTCTCCCAATGAATGTCTGATGCTCTCTTTCTATAAGCTTCTTCAATAATATTATTTACCAATTGAACAACAGCACTGTCAATAAGAGCTTCTTCTTCTACTTCTTCCTCTCTTTCTTCTACAGGTTCAATTTCAAAATCAAATTCCGAAATATAAGGAGAGGTCGAGGAATAATACATCTCTATAACTTCTAAAAGATCCTCCTTTATTGCAAAGGCTAATTGAACATCTGTTGAGGGAATTTGAAGGACTCTCTTAACTCTTTCAATAGTTTCTAAATCTTCAGGATTGTAACACACTAAATATATGGTTTTTTGAGATTGGAAGGGAATACAAAGGGTATTTAAGAAAAAGTCTTTTTTAATGGTTAAGACCTGAGGAACCTTTTTAAACTTTTTAAGATCTTCCAAATCAAATGCAGGAATTTGGTAAAATTTTTTGATTGCATTCAAGACCTCTTTTTTAGAAACCTTCAAAAGTTCCATTATAATAGCTTCTATACTTTTATTTGTCTCTAAAGATCGATAATAAATTTTTAAAAGGTCATCAGGAGAAAAGGTAGCCTTTTTAAGAACTTCCTTAAGTCTTTCAAAGATTTTTAGAGTTTTTACTTTTTCAAGTTGATCTAAATATCTGGGATTTGAAGTTAAAAGAAAGAGTCTTCTGTATAATTCTAAAGCTTTACTGAATTCATAAAGTTTTTCACAGATATTAGCAGCTTTTTCTAAAAGATAAATTTCTACATTTTTGGGTAATTTTTTACTCTGAAGGATCTCTAAAATTATTTCTAATAGTAAAAAGGGTTGAGGTGTTTTTGATTCTAAGTCTTCGATACTTTTTTTAATAAATTCTAAGTTTGAGAGATTGGAATTGATAAGAGTTTTTAAGTTTTTAATTTGAGCATCCATAAAAAAAATTTTAAGTCAATATATAAAAAAAGCAATATTTTTATATTTTTTTATAAAAACAAAAAAAGGAATGGAAAATTTTAAATAATTAAGATTTTTAAAAGAGTATTTTTGATATTTAGCTATTTTTATTCTTGACTTGTAATTAAATAATTGTAAAATAACTTTATCCAAAAAAATTGTGGGAGGGTATTATGAGTGAGGTAAAGAAGCATGATACACCGATGCTTGATGAGCTAAAAAAGGGTCCTTGGCCAAGTTTTGTAGATGACATTTATACTTATGGAGAAAAGCACAAAAAGCAGGCTTGTTTTGACATTATGGGCCAGTTAGAGTTGTCTTATGTTCATAAGGAAACTCATTGGAAGCATGGTGGGATTGTGGGAGTTTTTGGTTATGGTGGTGGGGTTATTGGGCGGTATTCAGACCAGCAGGAAAGATTTCCTGCTATTTGGGCCTTTCATACCATTCGTGTTCATCATACTGCAGGTAAGTGGTATCATACTTCTGCTTTAAGAAAACTTTGTGACATGTGGGATCATCGTGGAAGTGGAATTGTGAACTTTCATGGTTCTACAGGAGATATCATTCTTCTTGGGACAGTAACAGAACAATTGGAATATACCTTTTATGACTTAACTCACCAATTACATTGGGATCTTGGTGGATCAGGATCCAATTTAAGAAGCCCTGCCTGCTGTATGGGAAAATCTCTTTGCGAATGGGCTTTATTTGATGTTCAGGAAATGGATTATGAATTGACTATGCATTTTCAGGATGAGCTTCATCGTCCAGCATTTCCATATAAATTTAAATTTAAATTTTCTGGATGTCCTCTTGATTGTGTAGCAGCTGTTGCAAGAGCAGATTTATCTTTTATTGGAATTTGGAGGGATGACATAAAAATTGATCAGGAGGCAGTAAGAGCTTATGTAAATGGTGAGATACCACCCAATGCTGGTGCTTTTTCTGATAGGGACTGGGGTCCTTTTGATATTAAAAAGGAAGTAATTGATCTTTGTCCAGCAAAGTGTATGTATTGGGATGAAAAGGAACAGAAACTTTACATAGACAATAAAGAATGTGTCAAATGCATGCACTGTATAGCAGTTATGCCTGAAGCTTTGAGACCGGGAGATGACAGAGGTGTTTGTATATTAATTGGAGCTAAATCGGTTATTTTAGAGGGTGCTCAACTTTCAACTGTTCTTATTCCTTTTATGAAAACAGAGCCACCTTATGATGAAATAAAGGATTTAATTTATAAAATTTGGGACTATTGGATGGAAAATGGTAAGAACCGTGAAAGAGTTGGGGAATTGATTCAGAGAGTTGGATTAAATAGATTCTTAGTTGATGTTCTTGGAATTGAGCCACTTCCTCAGCATATTCTTATACCTCGTGCTGAGCCTTATATTTTCTGGAGAGAAGAAGAGGTTCCTGGTGGATGGACAAGAGATCTTGCAGAATTTAGAAAACGCCACCCAGCTTAAGTTATGAAAGTTAAAAAATTATAAAATTAAAAGGAGGGAGTTATGGGTTTAGAAAAATTAAAAGAGCTTGATCCTATTTTTCAAAAACCTTATGATCCAGAATTAGCAGAGAAGTTATATAATCCTCAGAAACCCATGGAAAATAGAATCAGTGATATTGGACCTCCCTATTTTTGGCAGTTTATGCCTCCTATTGTTCAGAAAAACTTTGGAAAATGGAAATCCCATCAGATTATACAACCTGGTGTTATAAAGAGAGTTTCTGAAACAGGAGATACTATTTATGTAGTAAGATGTGGAACTCCCCGTTTAGAGACAACTGATTATATAAGAGAGATTTGTGAAATTGCTGATAAGTATTGTGGTGGATATGTAAGATGGACTACCAGAAATAATGTAGAATTTATTGTAGATTCTGAAGAAAAATTAAAAGCTCTTCTTGAGGATTTAAAAAATAGAAAGCATCCTAACGGTTCTTATAAATTTCCCGTTGGCGGAACTGGGGCCGGAGTAAGCAATATTGTTCATACTCAGGGTTGGATCCATTGTCATACTCCTGCTATTGATGCTTCTGGAATTGTTAAAGCATTAATGGATGAACTTTTTGAATATTTTGGTTCTCACAAACTTCCTGCAAAAACAAAACTTGCTCTTGCCTGCTGTTTGAATATGTGTGGAGCAGTTCATTGTTCAGATATTGCCATTGTTGGAATTCACAGAAAACCACCCTTTGTTGAAGATGAAAGATTGGAAGCAGTTTGTGAAATTCCTTTAACAATTGCCTCTTGTCCTTTAGGAGCTATAAGACCTGCAACAGTAGAAATTGACGGAAAGAAAAAGAAAACAGTAAGAGTTAATGTAGAACGCTGTATGTTCTGTGGAAACTGTTATACTATGTGTCCTGCTATGCCTCTTGCTGATGGAGAGGGAGATTGTGTTACTATAGTTGTTGGTGGAAAAGTATCTAATAGAATTTCACCTCCCAGATTTTCAAGGGTTGTTCTTACAGGAATTCCCAATGAACCTCCTCGTTGGCCAACTACTGTAAAATGGGTAAAACACATATTAGAAGTTTATGCTAAACACGCGAGAAAATATGAAAGAGTGGGTGACTGGATTCAGAGAATTGGTTGGGAAAGATTCTTTGAATTAACAGATATTCCATTTACTGAAAAATGCATAGATGACTACAGACTCGCTTATACTACCTACAGAACCTCTACTCACTTTAAGTTTACTAAACATGTAAAAACAAAATTAGAAGAATATTTTATTCAAAAATAAAAAAGGGGTGAAAAATTATGACCAAAGAAGAACTTAAGCAAAAAATTCTTCAGGTAATAGAAGAAAAAGTTAAAAAAGGTGGAAAAAGTAAGGTGTATTTAAAAGATATTCAGAGAGATCTTCCTGATGTTAGTCCCCGTGATATTAAAAATGCAGCTAATGAACTGGTGAGAGAAGGTAAGCTTGAATACTTCTCCTCTGGAAGTACAGTAATGTTTGGAATTCCTGGTGTAGGAATTGGTGTAGAAACTGCTTTTAGAAAAGAGGAAGAAGAGAAAGAAGAGTAAAGTTAGATTTTTAAAATTAAGGGAGGGTTAACCCCCTCCCTTAATTATTTTTTGAAAAAGTTTAAAAATTTTAGGATAAAAAGTTTCCGTCAATTTAAATAATCTTTTCTCAGCAATAGGTATATATTTTTTAAACCATAATTTTCCCATTTTAGATAATTTACAATAAGCTGCTAAAGCCTGCATTAAGCGGATAACACTTAAAAATTTAAATTCTTCAAAAAATTTATTTTCAGGATATTTCGCAAGAGTTAAATAGTATCTCAAAAATTTATAAGAATTTTTAAAATTTTCAAAATAATCTACATAAGGATCAAATAATAAGGAGGCTAAATCGTAAGAAGGAGGTCCCAACCTTGCTCCTTGAAAGTCTATAATAAATACTTTTTTATTTTTAATCATAATATTTTTACTTTGAAAATCTCTATGCATAACCACCAAAGAAATAAATTCACTTTTTTCTTTTGCCCAGTTAAAAAAATCTTTAATGAAGTTAAAATCTAACTTGAGGTTTTTGTAATCTTTAAGATACCACTCAAAAAAATAATTTATTTCCCTTTCCCAGAGAAAATTAAAATCATAAAAGGGGGTATCTAAGGTCTTTTCTATAGGGAAAATGGAAGAAAGATTTTGTAGTCTAATTAGTATTTCTATAGTCGCATAATAAAAAGATTCTAGATTTTTGATATTGCATAATTTAATATCACCAAGATCCTCTATTATAAGAATTCCTCTATCTTTGTCCCATAATTTTATTTCTGGGACTGGTATGTCATTTCTATAAAAGAAAGTTCCTAATTCGTAATAAGATTCTGCCTCTTTTAATCCATAAGGACCTTCTTGAGGTAAAATAAGAATTAAAGAATAGTTTTTTAAAAAAAGCCTGTAAAACCTACGATTAGAACCATCACCTCTCAAAGATTCTATTTTCTCAGGATAAATTTTAAAAATTTTTAAACAGTTTAAAACATCTTTCATATTAAAATCTGATTTCTGTAAATTCCTGTTTTTACATAAGCTCCTTTCCAAGAAATAACCTTTGATAGTAAAGTTTCATCCTCTATAACAGTATCTTTTTCAATATATACCCAATCCTTAAATATAACTTTTTTTCCTATGTTTTTTGTTTTTACGACTAAAGGATTAGAATAAAAAGGTGTTTCAGGAATTTTTATTTTTTTAATAAGAATGTCTTCATGGGCTTTAAAATAACTTTCAATTGTTCCTATGTCTTTAAAATAAGAGGAATTTTCTATGTAAGCTGAAATTTTAATTCCACTTTTTATTAAATCTTGGTATATTTCTATGATGTCTTTTTTAAAGGGAAAGTATTTAATTATTTCTGGGGTTATTATTTGAATCCCTGCAAAGGTGAAAAGGTTGTTTTTTGTTATTCTAAAAGAGATAACATTGTTAGAGATTTCGTCAACTTTAACATTGTTTTTATCCCCTTTATAAAGAACCATTACTACAGGGCTTTTTGAAAATTTTAGAAAAGAAAAAAACTTTTTAAAATCAAAATTAGTTAAAATATCAGAATTTATAATTAAGGTTTCTTCTTTAAAGAAACTTTTTGCATTTATTATAGCACCACCTGTTCCTAAAAGTTCTTTTTCTTCAAAAATTCTTATTTCTAAATTTGGATTTCTTTTCTGATAATCTTTTATAAAATTTATAAGTTTCTCTTTTAGATGAAAAACATTTATACCTATAGAGGTTATTCCTAAGTTTTTGATCTGGTCTAAAATGATTTCAATAATTGATTTTCCTAAGATGGGGAAAAGAGGTTTAGGTAAGATATTAGTATAGGGTAAAAGACGAGTCCCTTTACCTGCTGAAAGGATAAAGGCTTGCACTTAAAAATTTATGCTTCCTTAGATGCACTTTTTTCACTTTTGTCTTCTAATTTTTCAATATCCTCCTTAACATCTGCACCTTTTAATGCCTCTTTAAAAGAACGGATACCCTTTCCCAGACCTGCTCCAACTTCTGGTAGTCTTTTAGCACCAAAAATAAGTAAAGCTAAAAAAAGAATAATAAAAAGTTCTTGCCCTCCTAAATTAGGAAACATGATTATCCTCCCTTTTTGATTTCTCCAAGTTTTACTAAAATTATACCTACTTCATAAAGAAGTGTCAAGGGTATAGCTAAAAGAATCTGATTAATAGGGTCAATTCCTGAAGTTAAAATAGCAGCTATGAAGAAGACTAAAATGATGGCGTATGGTCTAAAATTTTTTAGCTGTTTAGAGGTTACTAAATCAAGTTTTGAAAGGAGGAATAAAAAAGAAGGTATTTGAAAAAGCACACCAAAGATTATAAAAATTTTCAGAACAAAAGATATATATTCATTTAAAAAGGGTTTAAAAACGAGAAATTTTTCTCCGAAAGATAATAAAAATTTTAAAATAGCTGGAAGAAACACAAAATAGGCTAAGAGATCACCTATCAAAAAGGCAAAGCAGGTTAGAAAAACAGCACTCTTTACCCATTTTTTCTCGTGTGGATAAAGACCTGGAGCAACAAATGCCCATATTTGATAAAAAATATAAGGACTTGCTACAATAAACCCTACAATTATAGCTAACTTTATATAAACGATAAATACTTCAGGAAATATCCTAAAAAAAACTTTAGACTGAGGAGAAACAACTTTATATAAAGGTAATAATAGAAAATTGAGTAGTTTTTCAGCAAATATATAAGAGACAATTGCACCTATTACCCATCCAATAAAAGACTTAATTAAACAGCTTCTTAATTCAATAAGGTGATCTATTATTGTTTGTTTTTTATACTCTTGTGTCAAATTATTCATGAATAAGATTTTCCATAGCTTTTGCTATGTTTTCTGGATCAATTCCTGCTAATTTAAATAATTCTTTTGGACTTCCAGAAGACATAGGACCCTTTAATCCCAGAAGTTTAAGTTTTACAGATATACCTTTTAGAGCAAAAAAAGAAGCGATTTTACTTCCTAAACCAGTTTCTACATAGTGATCTTCTACTACTAATATATTTTTTAGTTTTGAAGCTTTTAGAAGATCTTCTTCTGGCAAAGGTCTAATTGAGGCTACATTTAAAAGGGAAATTTCAATGCCTTTATTTTTAAGCATTTCCCAAGCAGAAAGGGCATAATGACACATAGTTCCGTAGGTAATAATTACACCTTTATTTCCAGTTCTTATCCAATCTGCTTTTCCAGGGATAAATTGATAGTTTTCGTCAAAATAAGGACTACCATCTTCTTTAGTTATTATAGGAACTTTTGATCTTCCCATGCCAACAAAAACATTTCCTGGTCTTTTAGCAATAAATCTTATTATGTGATCTGTTTGATTGGGGTCTGCAGGTATGTAAATTTCAAAATCAGGAAGATTGAAAAGAATTCCTAAATAGTCTATACACTGATGAGTTGGACCATCTTCTCCCACATCAGCTCCTAAATGGGTTGAAACAACCTTTAAGGCGGTTTTGTTAAGAGAATTTAACCTTAATTGATTGTAAACCTCATCAACAGCAAATACACCAAAAGTTGAAAAAAATACTAAAAAGCCTTCTTTTGAAAGAGCTCCAGATAGAGAAGCAGTATGATGCTCCTGAATACCAGATTCAAAAAATGCTGAAGGAGAATGTTTTTTAAAACTTCCCATTTTTACGGAACTTTCAAGGTCACAGGTTAATCCTAAAACCTTAGGAGGTTTATTTGGTAAATTGTTTTTTTCAGCAAGTTTAAGGAGGGCATTTCCGTAGGCACTTCTGCAATCGGTTTTGGTGTCAACTGAATAGATGGTAGGTTCTGGTGTTTCTATTTCAACAGGAAGGGGTTCATGTGGTTGGTGAGGAAAAGATACAACCCAGCTTTTTCTTTTTTCTTTAAGAACATCGAGTTCCTTTGGATCAAAACCAAGTTCTTCTAAAGCTTTTTTTGCTAAATCCTCTGGAAGAGCCATTCCATGCCATTTATGGTCGTTTTCCATAAAAGATATTCCTTTACCCATTGTAGTATGAGCTAAAATTGCAGTAGGATTCCCAGGATTGTCTACTTCTTTTTTGATGGCCCTTTTTAAAGCTTTAAATATTTCTGAATAATTATGTCCGTCTATTTCTATTACATTCCAAGAAGTTGCCAATATTTCTTCTTTTATTTTTTGAGGCATAACTTTTGATATATCTCCTCCTATTTGAAGTTTGTTATAATCAATTAAAACAATTAAGTTGTCAAGTCCAAATTTTACAGCCCAGCGTCTTGCTTCAATTACTTGCCCTTTTTGTTGCTCTCCATCACCCATTAAACAAAAAACTTTATTATTAAGTCCTTTCAATTTAATAGCTATTGCCATTCCACAAGCTGCTGAGAGACCTTGTCCCAAATTTCCCGTATTCCACTCCACTCCAGGAACTGCCTGTTCTACATGCCCAGCAAAAGCAGATCCAGCGCGTCTAAATTCCATAAGAAAAGGTTCTTCAGGGAAAAATCCATATTCACAAAGAACACTATATACACCAGGACTAATGTGTCCATGACTTATAACTATTCTATCTCGATCATAAGCTCTTGGATTATTAGGATCAATTTTAGCAATTCCATACAAAACAAGAAGCATACTTAAAGATGATAAAGAACCTCCTGGATGTCCACTTCCTGCCAAAGTGGTAGCTAATATAATTCTTCTCGCACACCTTTTAAAGGAAAGCTCCAAAGCTTGGATTTCCTCTTTTGACAAATCGTCTTTATTGAGATCAAACTTCATCATAAAACCTCCCTCTTCTAATTCTATAAAAAATTATAAAAGACATTTATAACTTGAGAGTAAGAAAAAATCAAGAAGAAAGTTGCGAAAAATTATAAAGTTTTTTTCTCTCTTTTCATAGCTATGATTCCAGTTCTTGCAATTTCTTTAATTCCCATAGGTTTTAAAAGTTCTATTACTGCTTGAAGTTTTTCTCTATCTCCTGTAACTTCTATTATGTAACTTCTCGGACTAACATCTACAATTTTGCACCTAAAAATTTCACAAATTCTGAAAATTTCTTCTCTATTTTCTTTTTCTGCTTTTACTTTTATTAATGCCATTTCTCTTTCTACATATTCTCCTTCTTCTGTAACATTTACAACTTTATACACATCGATTAATCTTCTTAATTGTTTTATAATTTGTTCTAAAATAAATTCATCTCCGTGAGTAACAAGGGTTAAATGAGATAATGTGGGGTCAAGAGTTTCAGCAACACACAAGCTGTCGATATTAAATCCTCTTCCGCTAAAAAGCCCAGCAATTCTTGCTAATGCTCCAGGTGTATTTTCTACTAAAACAGAAAGAGTATGTCTTTTTTCTTCCATTTTTGTCCTCCCTCTCTCTTATACTAAAATCATTTCAGTAGTTGCTTTACCTGCAGGAACCATTGGAAATACACCTTCTTCAGGAGCTATGTGAACATCTAAAATTACTAAAGTATCCATGCTTAATACTTTTTTTAGGGCAGGTTCAACCTCTTGAGGTTTGGTTATTCTCATTCCAACTGCACCATAAGCTTCAGCTAATTTGACAAAGTCAGGCAAAACATGGAATTTTACATATGAATATCTTTTTCCGTAAAATAATTCCTGCCATTGTCTTACCATACCCAAATATCCATTATTAAGAATAATTATTTTAATAGGTAGCCTTTGTTCCATAGCAGTAGCTAATTCTTGAATATTCATTTGGATAGAACCATCACCAGCGATATCTATAACCAATTTATCAGGGTTACCTATCTTAGCACCAATTGAAGCAGGAAATCCAAAACCCATAGTTCCAAGTCCACCTGAGGTAATAAGGGTTCTTGGGTATTTAAATTTATAATACTGAGCAGTCCACATTTGATTCTGTCCTACTTCTGTAGCGATAATTACTTCTCCTTTTGTTAATTCATAAAGTTTTTCTATTACGAATTGAGGTTTTATATAATTAGGATCATATTTATAAGAAAGGGGATATCTTTTTTTCCAGATATCAATCTGTTCCCACCATTCTTTAAATCTTTCTTTCCAATATTTTTTAGGTTTTCCGCTATTTTTGACCATTTCTAAAATCCTCGTCAAAGCTCTTTTGCAATCTCCTACAATGGGAACATGGACTTTAACATTTTTTTGAATAGAAGTAGGGTCAATATCAATATGAATAATTTTAGCTCCAGGAGCAAAGGCATCTACCTTTCCTGTTACACGGTCATCAAACCTTGCTCCAACAGCAAGTAATACATCACAATTAGCAACAGCCATGTTTGCATAATAAGTTCCGTGCATACCAAGCATTCCGAGAGACTGTTCATGGTCTCCTGGAAAGGAACCCAGTCCCATAAGAGTCATAGTAACAGGCAAATTTAGTGTTTCAGCTAATTTTATAGCCTCTTGAGAGGCATTCGAAGAAATTACACCACCTCCAAGCAAAAGAACTGGTCTTTCTGCTTGCTCAAGAAGAGAATAAGCTTTTTCTATTTGTTTAATATGAGGCTCATAGACAGGATTATAACTTCTTAAAGTTATTTCTTCAGGATAAACAAATTCTCCCTTAGCTTGTTGAATATCCTTTGGAAGATCAACTACCACAGGTCCTGGTCTTCCGGTTCTGGCTATATAGAAAGCAGCCTTTAAAATCCTTGGTAAATCTTCAACTTTTTTTACCAAAAAATTGTGTTTAGTAATCGGTCTGGTAATTCCGGTAGTATCAACTTCTTGAAAAGCGTCATTTCCAATAAGTTTTGTAGGAACCTGTCCTGTTAAAACTACTATAGGAATGGAATCCATGTAAGCTGTTGCAATACCAGTTACAGTATTTGTTGATCCTGGTCCAGAAGTAACTAATACAACTCCGACTTTACCTGTTGATCTGGCATAACCATCAGCAGCATGAGCAGCACCTTGTTCATGTCTAACAAGCACATGCTTTATTTCAGGAGTTTTATAAAGTTCATCATAAATATCAATAACAGCCCCACCTGGATATCCAAAAACAACCTCAACTTTTTCTTTTTTTAAAGCTTCTATAACCATTTGAGCTCCACTCATTACTTTCCCCAATTTATATCCCTCCCTTTTTAAATTTTTAAAATACAAAACAGAAAAGAGAGAAACTCAGCTTTTATTCTATTTCTATTCCCTCGTATTTTTTTATCAATTTGTAAATTTGTTCCTTTATGTATAGCTTTTCTTTTTTAAGCTGCTTAACTCTGAGTTCTTCTTCAGGTGTTAAGTAAATTTTTTGGGATATCTGAGCAACCTCATTTTCTAAAGCCTGATGTTTTTCAAATAAGTCCTTTATATCAGGATACTTTTTACTAAATTCTTTAACTATTTCTTTGTTCATCCAAACCTCCTTTTTTCACAAAATATTATATATAAATAAATAAAATTATTACACAATTTGTGAAAAAATTCCTTTAACCTTAAAATTTTTTTTAAAATCATTTGTGAGAGGCGCTAATAGCTTTAAGTATTTCCAATGGAAGAGGGAAGATAATAGTAGAATTTTTTTCCGTAGATATTTCGGTTAATGTTTGAAGATACCTTAATTGTAAAGTTATGGGATTTTGTGCCATTACTTGAGCAGCTTCAAGAAGCGTTTTTGAAGCCTGAAGCTCACCTTCAGCGTTTATGATTTTGGCTCTTCTTTCTCTTTCAGCCTCAGCTTGCTTTGCCATAGCTCTTTTCATTTCTTCAGGAAGATCAATTTCTTTTATCTCAACTTTTGAAACTTTTACTCCCCAAGGTTCAGTATCAGCATCTAAAATTTCCTGTAACTTTATGTTCAATTTTTCTCTTTCTGCCAAAATTTCGTCTAATTCTGCTTGCCCACAGACACTTCTTAAAGTGGTTTGAGCTAATTGACTGGTAGCATAATGATAATCTTCAACTTGTAAAAAAGCTTTTTCCGGATCTATAACTCTAAAATAAACAACTGCACTAACCCTAATAGAAACATTATCTTTGGTAATAACCTCTTGAGGAGGGACATCAAGAGTTACTGTTCTTAAGTCAAGTTTTCTCATTTTATCAATAATTGGAATTAATATAATTAAGCCAGGTCCTTTTACTGCTAAAAACTTACCCAATCTTAAAACAACAGCTCTTTCATACTCATTTATTATTTTTACAGAAGCCTGCAAAAACAATAAAAGAAAAACAATTAAGAAAAGTATAGTTAAACCCATTTTTTTTCCTCCGTTACCTTTGTTTTTTTAAATTTTAAATAAATTATAAAAATTGGTCAAGGTAAATTATATTGCCTAAATCAATAAGAGAATTTAAAATTATAGAAAATGGAGAAAATTTTTTGGGATAAACTTATAACTCTAGATTCTTTTCCTTACAAAACCTCTCAGCTAAAAATTATCCAGACTCACATTTCTTATGTTTTTATTACAGATGAACTGGTTTATAAAATCAAGAAGCCAGTTGATTTTGGTTTCCTTGATTTTACCACCTTAGAAAAAAGAAAATATTTTTGCGAAAAAGAAGTAGAACTAAATAGAAGGCTTTCTCCTGATATTTATCTTGGGGTTGTACCTATTACTGAAAAAGACGGAAAATTTGAATTTGAAGGAAAGGGTAAAATAGTGGAATATGCAGTGAAAATGAAAAGACTTCCTGAAGAAGGAATGATGAAAGAGCTTTTGCAAAATGGTAAGGTTACTGAAAAACACATTGATCTTATTGTGGATGTTTTAGTTCCTTTTTACAAAAATTCTCAAACAGGAGAAGAGATTAATAAATACGGAAGTATAGAAACTATATCTTATAACACTAATGAAAATTTTGAGCAAACAAAAGATTTTGTCGGGATAGCCTTAACAAAAGAAAAATATAATTATATTGTTAATTATACCAAAGAATTTCTTAAACAAGAAAAAAGGCTTTTTGAAAAAAGAATTAAAGAAGGATTTATAAGGGATGGGCATGGAGATCTTTACTCAGCCAATATTTGTTTTGAAAATTTAAAAAAAGTATACATTTTTGACTGTATTGAGTTTAATGAAAGATTTAGATGCGGAGATGTATGTTGTGATATATCCTTTTTAGCTATGGATCTTGATTATCATAGATTTAAAGATTTGTCCGAATACTTTATAAAGAGTTATGTGGAGAAAAGCGGAGATAAGGATATTTATAAACTATTAAATTTTTATAAATGTTATAGAGCCTATGTAAGAGGCAAAATCGGGTGTTTTACCTATGCATCTTTGGAGATTTTAGAAGAGGAAAGAAAAAAGGCGCTTGAGTCTGCTCAAAGATATTTTGATCTTGCTTATCTCTATGCAGGAGGGATTCCAAAAGTTATTGTATTTTTTGGTCTTTCAGGGACTGGAAAAAGCTTTCTTTCACAAAATCTTTTAAAAAAAATGCCAGCGGTTTATTTGGCTTCTGATATTATAAGAAAAAAACTTTTAAAGCTTGATCCAGATAAACATTATTATGCTGAATTTGAAAAGGGAATTTATTCTCCTGAGATTACACTAAAAACTTACGAAAAATTGATAGAAATGGCAATAGAAGAAATATCTTATGGAAGAGATGTAATTTTAGATGCTACTTTTAGAGAGAGAAAATTTAGAGATTTACTAAGGGAAAAATTAAAAAATGTAAAAACAAGGATTTACTGGATATGGTGTAAGGCAGAAGATGAAGTTGTTAGGGAAAGGATTTTTAAGAGGAAATTAGAAAAGACTTACTCTGATGCACTCTGGGATATTTATCTTTCTCAAAAACAAAAATTTGAATTACCTGACGATTGTTTCCCCCTTTTGACTCTTGATACTTCAGAATCCTTGGAAAATCTTTTAAATAAAATTCTATCATTTTTAAAAGCCAAAAATTAAATTCTTCTCCCTTGTCTTTTTAAAATTAATGATTATCTTTTTGCTAAACTCGTAAGATAATTTCAAAATTAATCTTAAAAAGGAGGTGGAGGTATGAGGATTAAACCATTGCATGATCGTATTTTAGTCCAACGTATAGAAGAAGAACAGAGAACTGAAGCAGGAATTATCATCCCAGATACAGCTAAGGAAAAGCCTATTATGGGTAAAGTAATAGCTGTAGGAGATGGAAGAATATTAGATAATGGACAAAAACAGCCCTTAACAGTAAAAGAGGGAGATAAGATACTCTTCAGCAAATATGCTGGAACTGAAATTAAAATAAAAGGAGAAGAATATTTAATTATGAGAGAAGACGATGTTTTAGCTATTATTGAGGAATAATTAAAAATTAAAAAAGGGGGGTAGTGATATGGCTGCTAAGGAGATTATTTACGGAGCTACTACCAGAGAGAAAATTTTGAGTGGAGTTAATAAGTTAGCTAATGCAGTAAAAGTAACTCTTGGTCCTAAAGGTAGAAATGTAATTTTAGAAAGATCTTTTGGATCACCTTTAATTACTAAAGATGGAGTCACAGTTGCAAAAGAGATTGAGTTAGAAGACAAGTTTGAAAATATGGGAGCTCAGATGGTAAAGGAAGTAGCTTCAAAAACCAGCGATGTAGCAGGTGATGGAACTACTACAGCTACAGTTTTAGCTCAGGCTATTTTTAGTGAAGGGTTAAAATTGGTCGCAGCTGGGATTAATCCAATGGCTATAAAAAGAGGAATTGATAAAGCCGTTGAGGTAGTGGTAAAAGAAATGGAAAAGATTGCTCAGCCCTGCAAATCTCGTCAGGAAATAGCACAAGTTGCTACTATTTCTGCTAATAACGATTCAACTATTGGAAATCTTATCGCTGATGCAATGGATAAAGTAGGAAAAGAAGGTGTTATTACTGTAGAAGAATCTAAAGGACTTGAAACCTATCTTGAAGTAGTTGAGGGAATGCAGTTTGATCGCGGATACATTTCTCCTTATTTTATAACTGATGCTGAAAAGATGGAATGCGTTTTAGAGGATCCATATATCTTAGTTTATGATAAAAAGATAAGTGCAATGAAAGATCTTTTGCCACTTCTTGAACAGGTAGCTCGTGCAGGAAAGCCAATTTTAATCATTGCTGAAGATGTGGAAGGAGAAGCTCTTGCTACTTTAGTTGTAAACAAACTTAGAGGAGTTCTACAGTGCTGTGCAGTGAAAGCTCCTGGATTTGGAGAGAGAAGAAAAGCAATGTTACAGGATATTGCAATACTTACTGGAGGAACTTTTGTTTCTGAAGAGCTTGGTATGAAACTTGAGAATGTTCAGCTTTCTGATCTTGGAAGAGCAAGAAGAGTGGTGGTAACAAAAGAAAATACAACAATCATAGACGGAGCTGGTAAAAAAGAAGATATTGAAGCTCGTATTAAACAAATTCGTGCTCAAATTGAAGAAACTACCTCAGATTATGACCGTGAAAAATTGCAGGAAAGACTTGCTAAGTTAGTAGGTGGAGTAGCAGTTATCCATGTAGGAGCAGCAACTGAAACAGAATTGAAAGAAAAGAAAGCCAGAGTAGAAGATGCTCTTAATGCTACAAAAGCTGCAGTAGAAGAAGGAATTGTTCCTGGAGGCGGAACCGTTTATATTAGATGTTTACCAGCTTTAGAAAATCTTAAATTAGACGGAGACGAACAATATGGTGTAGAAATTGTTAAAAAAGCTTTAGAAGCTCCACTTCGTCAAATAGCTTCTAATGCAGGATATGAAGGTTCTATAATTGTAGAAAAAGTAAAGGCTGAAAAAGGGTCAATTGGATTTGATGCAGAAGCTGGAGAATTCAAGGACCTTGTAGCTGCTGGTATAATAGATCCTAAGAAAGTTAGCCGTTGCGCTTTACAAAATGCAGCATCTATAGCAGGACTTCTCCTTACCACAGAAGCTATGGTTGCTGAGAAACCTAAGAAGGATGAAAAAGGACCGGTTACACCACCTGGAGAATTCTAAATGAAAATAAAAAGGGGGGTTAACCCCCCCCTTTTTTATTTTTTAAACCAATCTTTTAATTCTTAAAAACCAATTCAAGTTTTGACCAGTCTTCTTAATTCTCTCATTATTTTGATCTTGTTTAAACCTAAAAGATGATTTATATTAAAAATAAACAATGTTAAAGGAAAGATTTATGGCTTTATTAAGGATTATATTGGTATTATTTTTGCTATTTAGTTTTGTTTTTTGTTCCGAAGCTTCAGAGATAAATATAACTTCTGACAAAATGGAAGTTTTTGAGAGTGAGGGATTAGTTGTGTTTACTGGAAAAGTTTTTGGAGTTAAAAAAGATTTAAAAGTTTGGTGTGATAAGATGTATGTGTATTATGTAACTACTCCAGAGGGGAAAAAGGAGATTAACAAAATAGTTGCTTTAGGGAAGGTGATAATAGAAAAGGGAAAATGGAAAGCCTATGCTGGTAAGGCAGTTTACTTTAAAAACCAGGAAAAATTGGTATTGGAAGAAACTCCAAAGGTATGGCACGATAAAAATTTAGTAGAAGGAGACATAGTAATTATATACTTTAATGAAGATAGAAGTGAAATTTTAGCTAAAGATCAGGGTAGAGTGAGAGCAAAGGTGTATTTGAGATAACATTTTATGTTAAAGGCTGAGAGATTAGAAAAATCTTTTAAAAAAAAATTAGTGGTTAGAGATATATCTTTAAAGATTCAACAAGGAGAAATTGTAGGGCTTTTAGGTCCTAATGGAGCAGGTAAAACTACATGTTTTTATATGATTGCTGGATTTTTGAAACCAGACAAAGGTCAGATAATTTTAGGAGAAGAAAATATTACAAATTTAGATGTAGCTGAAAGAGCCAAAAAAGGGATAGTTTACTTACCTCAAGAATCTTCAGTTTTTAGAAAACTTACCGTTGCCGAAAACTTTAAGCTAGTTTTAGAAAGACTAAAAAATAATCTCAAAAAAATTGAAGAAAAATTAGAATATTATATAAAGCTTTTTAATCTTAATGATATACTAAATCAAAAAACATATACCCTTTCTGGAGGGCAAAAAAGAAAGGTTGAGATAGTAAGAGCTCTTTTAATTGAACCTCGATTTATTCTTTTAGATGAGCCTTTTGCAGGAATAGATCCCATTGGAATAGCTCAATTAAAAGAGATCTTCAAGGATTTGAAAGAGGAAGGTATAGGTATACTGATTTCAGATCACAATGTAAGAGATACACTTAAAATTTGTGACAGAGGTTATGTGATAGCTGAAGGGAAAATAATTGGGGAAGGAAATCCTCAAGAACTTTTAGAAAATAATTTGGTAAGAGAAAAATTTTTAGGTGAGAAATTTGTTATTTAGAAGTTAAAAGATGGTAGACCTGAGAAACGAATTAAAGCTTAAGCCTCAGCTAATACTTACTCCTCAACTTAAGCTTGTTTTAAAAGTATTACAGTTAAACACTTTGGAATTATACAATTTTTTACTTCAAGAAGCTCAAAGCAATCCATTTTTAGAGGTAGAGTATAAAGACCTTCCAGAAGATTCTTATTTTGAAAAAAAAAGTTTAGAAGAAATTAAATTAAACGAAGAAATCAACTTCGAAGAAGCACTTATAGAGAGAAAGTTTTATTTTGATGAAGAAATACCAGAAGAAAGAAGTTGGGAAAAAACACTTAAAGCAGAAGAAAAACTTACGGATTATCTTTTATGGCAAATCAATTTAAAAGACCTTACAGATTTAGAAAAAAACATAGCCTATTTTATAATAGGTAATCTTGATAACAAAGGCTATTTGAGTATTCCTTTGGAAGAGATTTCAAAAGAGTTTAACACCTCTCTTGAAAAGGTAGAAAAAGTAAGGAACATTTTAAAATTTCTTGATCCCGTAGGGGTAGGGTCACTAAATCTCAAAGAATGCCTTCTTACTCAGCTTGAATTTATTGGATACGATAAAAACTCCTTACCTTACATTTTAGTAGAAAAACATCTTGAAGAGATACCAAAAGGAATAGAATATTTTAAAAATACTTATAAATACAATGAAAAAGAGATAGAAGAAGCTTTAGAAATAATTAGACACTTAGAACCATATCCTGCCAGAAATTATTTTAACGAAAACACCGTTTATATAGAACCAGATTTAATTTTTTATAAAGAGGAAGATGAATGGAAGGTAGAGGTCGTAAAGGAAGGTCCTTTTATAATTAAATTAAATAATTATTATAAAAATTTTCTTAAAAAAGGAAAAGATTTAGAAGTTAAAAAATTTCTTAAGCAGAAACTTAAAGATGCTGAAGATCTTTTAAGAGCTTTAGATAGTAGATATTCCAATCTTTATAAAGTTGGTCTATCAATTTTAAAACATCAGAAGGACTTTTTGGAAAGAGGAATTAAGTTCTTGAAGCCACTTACTCTTAAAGATGTTGCTGAAGATGTTAATTTACATGAATCTACAATTAGTAGAATTATCACTCATAAATATGTGCAAACTCCTAAAGGAATGTTTCCTTTAAAATTTTTCTTTTCCTCAGGTTATAAAAGCAAAGAAGGAGAAAAGTTGTCAGCTAAAGCTGTGAAAGACTATATAAAAGAAATTATAGATGGGGAAAATCCTGCCCAACCTCTAAGCGATGGTGCTATTGCTAAAATATTAAGAGAAAAATACGGAATTAGTATTGCAAGAAGAACTGTTACAAAATATAGAGAAGAGATGCAAATTCCATCTATAAAAGAAAGAAAGATATCTAAAAAACAATAAGAAGGAGGGATAAATCTATGATGGAATTTAATTTTACTTTCAAAGGAATGGATTCCTCAGAAGCAATTAAAAATTATGCAGAAAAGAAGTTCAGTAAATTTGAAAAATACTTTACAGGACCGGTTAATGTTCAAGTGGTATTTAAAAGAGAAAAGTTTAGAGAAATTGTAGAAGTTATCATAAATGGAGATGGAGAAAATATAATTGCCAAAGAAGAAACTTCAGACATTTATGAAGCTATAGATTTAGCTTATGAAACTTTAGAGAAACAGATTAAGAAAATTAAAGAAAAAAGAAAAGAATTTAGAAAAAGCAAAGAGGTAGAAACAGGTTTACCTGAAACTGAAGAAAAATATATTATAAAATCAGTAAAAATTGATCCTATGTCAACCCAAGAAGCTTTAGAATGGTTCAAAAAAAATAAAAACAGTTTTATGCTTTTTTATAATACTGATTATGAAAAAATTTGTTTAATTTATTCAGAGGGAGAAAAATCGGTTATTATTGTGCCTGAATTTTCTTAAAAGCAATCTATGAATATAGTTATAATTACAGGTCTTTCTGGTTCTGGTAAAAGTACAGCTCTTAAAGCTTTTGAAGATTTGGGATACCTCTCTATTGATAACTTTCCTATAAGACTTCTTCTGCAATTTTTAGAAGAGGTTAAAGAGAGTTTAGAAAATAAAAATATAGCTTTAGTAATGGATATAAGGGACAAGCATTTTTTAAGAGAATATTCGGAAGTTTTTAAGAAACTTAACGAGAAAGGATACAACTTTGAAATTCTTTTTCTTGATGCGAAAGATGATGTTATTATAACCAGATTCAATCAAACAAGGAGAATGCATCCTTTAATGAAAGAAGAACTTAAAAGCTTAGAAAAGGCTATTAAAAAAGAAAGGGAACTTCTGGGAGATTTGAAAGAGATAGCAAATCTGATTATAGATACCTCTGAATTTAATGTTCATCAACTAAGAAATGAAATTTTTAGACTTTATAAAGAAAGAAAATCAGATAAAAATTTGATTCTTCATTTTATAGGTTTTGGATACAAATATGGTATTCCCTATGAAGCAAGTTTCCTTTTTGATGTCAGATTTTTACCCAATCCTTATTTTGTTTCATCTTTAAAGCCTTTGAGTGGAAAAGATGAGGAAGTAAAAAATTATCTTTTAAAATTTCCTGAAACCCTCAAATTTATGGATTATTTAGAGTCCTTTTTAGATTGGTTGATACCCTTTTATTACAAAGAAAATAGAAAATATTTAACTGTAGGAATAGGTTGTACAGGTGGAAGACATAGATCTCCTGCAATTATAGAGATTTTGGCTCAGAGAATAAAAGAGAAACATCCAGAAATAGAATTAGTAAAAACTTATAGAGATATAGAGAAGGATGTTCATTCTCAATGAAGTAAAAAAAGAGGATATTAAAATTATTTCGGAATTGGAAAATAACCTCTTTTCAAAGGAAGCTTGGTCTTATTTACAACTTTTAAAAGAATTTGAGAACAAATTTTCTAAAATTTGGATTTTAAAAGTTGAAGAAAAAGTGATTGGATATCTCATTTTCAGGAAAATTGAACCAGAAATTGAGATCTTGCGGATAGGAATAAAAAAGGAATATCAAAGAAAAGGAGCAGGGACTGAGTTTATAAAAAATTTGATAGAATTTGCCAAAAAGGAAAAGATAAGTAAAATATTTTTAGAGGTAAAAGCTTCCAATTTACAAGCTTTCAATTTTTACAAAAAGTTGGGTTTTAAGGAAATTTACAGAAGAAAAAATTATTATAACAACGAAGACGCCTTGATTATGTTTAAAGAGATATAGAGGGTTTTATGGTAAGGATAGGGATTAACGGATTTGGTAGGATTGGAAGAGCTATATTAAGAGCAAAGCTGAAATATTCTGAATTTAAAAATCTTGAAATAGTAGCTATTAATGATCTTTCTTCTCCAGAGATGTTAGCTTATCTGTTAAAGTATGATTCAGTATTTAGAAAAATGCCTTTTAAGGTCAAAGCTGAAAAAGGTTATATTAAAATAGAAGAGAAAGAGATAAGAATATTTCAGGAACCAGAACCAGAAAAAATTCCTTGGCATGAGGAAAAAGTAGATTACATAATAGAAGCAACGGGTAGATTTACAGATGGGAATTTAGCAAGAAAGCATCTTTTAAAGGGAGCAAAGAGGGTTATTATTTCTGCTCCTGCTATAAATGAGGATGTTACCATTGTTATGGGAGTAAATGAGGGGGATTATAATCCACTTATTCATTTTGTTATTTCAGCTTCTTCTTGTATTGCTAATTCTGCAATTCCTGTTCTTGATCTTTTAATGAAACATTATGAGTTGGAAAAATGTTATTTAAACAGTATCCATGCTTATACCAATACTCAAAGACTTCTTGATATGGTTCATCCTAAGGATTTTAGAAGAGCAAGGGCGGCGGCTTTAAATATAGTTCCTGTAAACATAGATTTTGAAGCTATAACAAAAGTTATCCCCAATTTAAGAGGGAAAATTGAAGGGATTTGCGTAAGGGTTCCTGTTCCTGATGTTTCCATAAATGATTTTAACATTTTAATAAAAGGAAAAACTAATCCTGCAGAGATTAACAAAATCTTTAAAGAAAACCAGAGTAAATATTTAAAATATACTGAAGATCCTGTCGTATCTTCAGATATTATTGAAGAGCCTTATAATGCCGTAATTGATGGGCTTTTAACAAAAGTAATAGATGGAAATTTAGTAAAAGTGCTTGCCTGGTATGATAACGAGTGGAGTTACTCTGTAAGAATTTTGGATTTAGTAAATTATATAGCAGAAAAAGAAGTTTAGTATTAATATGTAATTTAATATGTAATTTATGATGGAAAGATTTACTTCTAAAGCTCTTTTAGCAAATTTAACTCATACCTTTGTAGAGGAAGTTCAATACGAACCTCAGTATAATGTTTTTCTGGAAATTTTTTCCAATTTTCCTGCATTAAAAAATCAAATAAAACTATTATTGAGAGAAATTTTTCATCCTTATAAAAATAGCTATATAGTGCTTAATGAATTTAGAAGTTTTCTTTTAAAAAATCTTTCCCTTCTCATAAATCACAAACTTAAAGTTCAAGGATATTGGTTGACTTTTGATATTTTATTTAAATTTTTCAGCGAAGAAAAAGATTTAAACATCAAAACAGCCGAAACAATCTTTTCAGTTCTTGATAAAACTATAGATATTATAGATGAAAAGGTTTTACAAGAGATTGCTCCAATTTTAAAGGAAATTTTAAAAGCTATAACCAATCTTCCTGAAAAATATTTTTTAAATTTCTTGGAAAACTACTATTCTTTCAAAAAATTGGTATCAAAACTTATTAAATTTTCACTTCCCTTAGAATTAGAAGAAATTTGCACTCTTTTACTTGTGAGATCCTATACATTGACTTATACCTTATGGAAAAAACTTGTTGAAAAAAATATAGATAATTTAGAGCTACCTTTATTAGAGAAAAAGTTTATTTTAAAAAGTTCATATTTTGCTAAGGTTATTGAGGAATTGAATTTTTCCAAATCTGATTTGAATTATCTATTAAAGCTACCTGATCATTTAGATCTTTTAAAAGAACTAAAGAAACTTATTCAGTTTATTAATTCTTTAGAAAATTCAACTTTTTCTGAGGAAAAGAAAATTTTGTTTTTATTTAAACTTATAGAAGTCCCTACCCTTAGACTCATACATGAGGAATTAATAAAAGAGGTTAATAACAATCTCATTTATTTAATTAATTCTAAACCTTCTCACAATTTAGATGAGTTTTTAATTGAATTTTTTAAGATTCTTAAAGAAAAAATCCATCTTTATCCTTGGACAGCTTTAGAATGTATAAAAAATATAGGAATATGCATTTTAAATAAAAAGAATGTATATCTCACGGAAGTTCTTATAAATGAAATGATAAAATTTGGTTTTCAACCTCCACAGATTAGAGGGATTGATGTTAACTGGAGAATTAAACAAAATCCCAATCACTTATTAAACATTAAAACCTGGTTAGATATATTTAAAGTGAATCCAGAATGGTGTAGCAGTCTTCTTTCTGCGCTTATATTAAATTTGAAATTATACGGGGTATCAATTAAAGATACCGATCTTTTTCAGAAAGAAATAACCAGTCTTTTAAATTCTCCTATAAAACCGGTTTATAACTTGGTGAAGCAGTTTTGTAAAATTTTACCTGTTTATTACAATGAAATAGGAGCGGAAGGGTTAATAAGAGATTTTTCTACAGAAGTTGACGAAATATTTCAAAGAAAAGATAGTTTAATTCACTTTTTAAGAAAATTTATTCACATAGAAAATTCAAGTTTAGCTATTGAGTTTATTAAAGATATTTTGAATTATTGGTTAACCTTAGATGACAATTTTATAAAAAAATATTTACCTCAAGAAATTTATGAAAAAGTAGTTAATGAGGAAAAAGAATATCATTTAAATATGCAAAAACTCTTAAATTTATTGCTTGAAAGATCTCAGAAAAATACTTTAGAAGCTATTTTTAGTGAGGATATAAATCAGATAAAAAAATATATAGAAGAAATTGAATTTGATAATATTTATAAGCATAAACTTTATTTAATTATATATCTTTATAAATTAGAATTTCAAAAATACTATGGTGTTTTAGAAGATATAGATACATTTTTGTCTCAATATTCAAAAGAGGATTTCCCTTTTATTTCAGATATAAAAGATTTAATTGTTAATAAAGAAATAGAAATTGAAAAAAAGATAGATAAATTGTTATTATGGTTAAAAGAATTAAAGGAAAACATAATATTAACTTCAGAGAAATTTACTCCTGTTGAAGAGATTTTGATTAAAAGGCATATAGCAGTTGACATTCCTTCTATGTATGGAAGGTATAAAGAAAAAAAGTTTGATGCACTCGGTCTTACTTTTAGAATTGAATATGTGGTAAATAATTTATTTTCAAAGCTTATAGATGAACTGGATCTTAGTTTTATTACTAAAGCTTCATTTTTTAAAATTTTGAAAATCTTGAAGTTATTTAAAAAAGCCCTTTATATTGATGGAATTTTTTCTCAGAAATTTGATACTTACTTAAATCTTCTTGAAAGTTCTATAAAAAGTTATCCACTTTCTTACAGACAGTACCTTGATATTTTTAGAGGATTAATAGAAGGAGTCCAGCATATTTTAAAGGCATACTATGTAAGTCCATTTTTAAAAGTATTTCCCCTGGTATTTGAGGCACTTGATTCTGAGGATATACAGGAAAAATACAAGAGATGTTTTAAAAACCTTCACAATAAAGAAGAAGCCTATTTTTGTATAAGTGAAATTGTTATTAGAGAGATTATAGATAGTGCCTTAGTCTTAAAATATCTTGATAAATTTCTCAAAAAAATATACGATCTTCTCTCTTCTTATTCAAACAAGGTTGATATGGAAGATTTAAATTTACTTATGAGTTATGACTCCAGAAGAATACTTTCTTTAATTCACAAACCTAATCATTTAGTTAACAATTTAATTTACTTGGGAAATAAAGGATACAATCTTGTAACTATTGCTAATGAGGAAAACATTAGCATAAAAATACCCTATGGATTTATTTTGACTACAGAAGTATTTAGATGTTATAGATTGATAAAAAAGTATAGAGAGCTGTGGGAGGATTACGAAAATAAAATCAAAGAATGTGTAAGAGTGTTGGAAAATTTGACTAATAAGAAGTTAGGTGATAAAAAAAATCCATTGCTTTTTAGTATAAGAAGTGGTTCAGCGCTTTCTATGCCTGGAATGATGAACACCCTTTTAAATGTTGGGGTTAACGAAGAGATAATAGAGGGATTAGCTGAAATTAGCAAAAATCCTTGGTTTGCATGGGATACTTATAGAAGATTTATACAGAGCTGGGCAATGGCTTATGGAATTCCTCGTGATTTTTTTAACAATCTTATGAGAGAACATAAAAGAAAATATAAAGTAAAAAAGAAGAGAGAATTTGCTGGTGAACAGATGAGAGAATTAGCTTTACTTTATAAAAAGTCCGTTGAGAAATTGGGAGTTTTTTTAGTAGATGATCCTTGGGAACAGCTTTTTAGAGGAATAGAACTTATTTTAAATTCTTGGCATACTTACAAAGCAAATGCTTATAGAGAAATTATGCATCTTTCTGAAGAATGGGGAACAGCTGTTATAGTTCAGCAGATGGTATTTGGTAACAAGTCATTATCTTCAGGAACAGGGGTTACTTTAACTACTTCTCCTGTAGGTAAGTTTCCAAGAATTATTTTATGGGGAGATTATACCCCTTATAATCAGGGAGAAGATATTGTTTCAGGGCTTGTCAATGCTTATCCTATATCTTTAGAACAAAGAAAAATAGAAAATAGAGAAGGTCCATCTTTAGAGGAAGCTTTTCCTAACATTTACAAAGCCCTTTTAGATTTTGCTTACTATTTGGTATACGAAAAGGAATGGGGTCATCAAGAAATTGAATTTACTTTTGAAAGTGAAAAGCCGGAAGACCTTTATATACTTCAAGTAAGAGACATTATCTTAAGAGAAGAAAGGGCAATTCCTCTTTTTGATAAAAAGTTGTTAGATAACTTAGAACTTATAGGAAAGGGAATAGGGGTTTCGGGAGGTCTTATTTCAGGAAGGATTGTTTTTTCTTTAGAAGACATTTTAGAATTTAAATCTACCAAAGATCCGTTAATTTTGCTAAGATATGATACGGTGCCTGATAATATAAGAGAAATATCACTTGTAAGTGGGGTTCTTACCGCAAGAGGGGGACAGACCTCCCATGCAGCTATTGTGGCTTCAAGACTTGGGAAAGTTTGTGTGGTCGGATGTGAAGGTTTAAGCATAAATGAATTGAAAAAGGAGGCAAAAATTAATGGATATGTGTTAAAATTAGGAGACTGGATTACCTTAAATGGTATAAGTGGACAAATCTTTAAAGGTAAAATAGATGAGCTAATCAAAAACTTTAAAGTAGAATAAACTTTAAAAATTATAGGGAGGTGTAAAAATGAAATTAGGTATAAATGGTTTTGGAAGAATAGGAAAATTAACTCTTTGGCATCATGTAGCAAGGAAATATTTTGATGAAATAGTAGTGAATGTAGGAAGGGAAGTGGGAACATCTCTTTCTGATATAGCAAATTATATAGAAAAGGATAGCACCTATGGATGGTTGCCAGTTTATCTTTATGGACATAAAGGAAAAAGAGTTATAGAGAATCTCGATGAGAAAGAAGGAACCATGTATGTAGATGGGGTAAAGGTGAAAATCCTTAGAAAAACGAGAAATCCCAAAGAGATTAATTGGAGGGATGAAGGAGTAAGACTTGTAGTAGAGTGTTCGGGAAAGTTTAGAGATCCCAATGTTGATCCAGATGATCCTAAGGGTTCTGTAAGGGGACATCTTTTAGCTGGTGCTGAAAAAGTAATAGTTTCTGCGCCTTTTAAAATAAAAGACAAAGAAAAAGGAATTCCCGAAGATGCGATCACTGTAATTTATGGCATTAACGAAGATATGTATCAACCTAATAAGCACAATATAATTTCTTCTGCTTCTTGTACAACTACTTGCTTAGCTTTTATGATTAAGCCTTTATTGGATTATTTTGGGGCAGATAGAATTCTTTCAGCTTCTATGGTGACGGTTCATGCAGTTACAAGTTCTCAGGTAGTTTTAGATAGACTTCCTAAAGAAGGAGCAAAAGACTTAAGAAGAACAAGAAGCATATTTAATAACATTATTTTAACTACTACAGGTGCTGCTGAAGCTTTAGGACTTGTTATACCAGAGATGCAAAAGATTGGATTTATGGCTGAAAGTGTAAGGGTCCCCTTGAATACAGGGAGTCTTATCATTTTGACAGTAAATATTCAAGATGAAAGTATAGAAAATCACATAAACAGAGATTTGATAAATAAGATTTACGAAGAAGCAGCCAATACCAAATACAAAGATTTTCTTATTTTTACTATGGAACAGAATGTTTCCTCAGATATTATTGGTTATCCCAGGGCAGCAGCTATTATTGAAGGCGCTGAAACTCATACCAGAACAGCTTTAGCTAAAGTTGATATATGTAATGTTTTACCAGAAATAGGTAAAACTGTTTGCACTCATGTAGAAATACCTATTACTCAGATAGTAGTTTATGGATGGTATGATAATGAATTAGGTTCTTATACTAACTTAATGGGTGATTTAACTGTATTTATTGCAGAAAAAATGATATAATTTATGAAAAGAAGAAAAGGAAGGGAAATAGCTTTACAAATTCTTTATCAGAAAGAAGCTGCTCAAATACCTATAACCGAAGCTATTAATAATTACAAAAATTACTTCAATATAAAAGAGGATAACGAAGCATTTAAATTCGGTGAAGAATTAGCCCTTGGTGTTTCCCAAAATATAGAATTTATAGACGCGATAATAAAAAAATATACACCATCCTGGCCATTAGAAAGACTTAATCTTACAGATAAAAACATTCTCAGACTTGCTATTTATGAAATGTTTTTTAGACCAGATATTCCAGAAGTGGTTTCCATAAATGAAGCTATAGAACTTGCCAAACTTTATGGAACCGATGACTCCCCAGCCTTTATAAACGGAGTTTTAGATAGTATTTACAAAAAAGAAATAAAAAATATAAAAAAATAATATGCAGGGAAATAAAATTATTACTATAGATGGTCCTGCTTCTTCTGGTAAGACAACGATTGCAAGAATGCTTGCCCAAAAACTAAGCATTCCTTTACTTGAATCAGGCGCCTTATATAGACTTATAACTTATCTTTTGATAAATTCAGAAGAGTCCTTTGATAAATATTTAAAAGATAAAAATACTTTACTCAATTTTTTGAATGAGATTTTTAGAAAGATAAAAATAGAGTTAAAGCCATCGGGTACACATATTTATTTAAACGGAAAAATTATAAGTGAAGAACTTAGAAATAAAGAGGTAGAAGAAATGGTCTCTCAAGTTTCTGCAAATAAAAAAATTAGAGAATTTTTAACCGAATTTATGAGAAGTCTTGCTACAGGTAGTTTAATTGCAGAGGGAAGGGATATGGGAAGTGTAGTTTTTCCTTATGCAGATGTAAAAATATTTTTAACTGCTGATGAGAAAATAAGAGCTCAGAGAAGGTTTAAAGAAAAGGCAGAAAAAGAAAATTGTTTATACGAAGAGATTTTAAAAAACATAAAATTAAGGGATAACTTAGATAGTCAAAGAGAGACTTCACCTTTAACTATTCCTGAAGGTGCTTATATTATAGATACATCTTATTTAACTCCAGAACAAGTTTTAGAAGAAATTTTAAAAATAATAGAAAGCAAGAAATGAAAAGAAAAGTTTTAAGTTTGGAAGAGTTTATAAAGAGAGAAAAAGCTAAAGCCAAAAAACTTAAGAATACCAGGTGGTGGAGGAAACAATTAGAAAGAGGGATATGTTATTATTGTGGTAGAAAGGTTAAACCAGAAGAACTTACTATGGATCATAAAATACCCCTTTCTCGCGGGGGAACCTCGGATAGAATTAATATAGTTCCTGCTTGTAAAGAATGTAATAACAAAAAGAAGTATTTACTTCCTTGGGAATGGGAAGAGTATTTAAGAATTTTAAAGGGGAAAACTCAGGAGGAATGATTAATGTGTGGGATCATAGGTTATATAGGGGATAGACAAATTTTGCCAGTTCTTTTAGAAGGTTTAAGAAGATTGGAATATAGAGGGTATGATTCAGCAGGGGTGGTTTTTTTAGAGGACAAAAAAATAAAGGTTATAAAAGTAAAGGGTAGGGTATTTAACTTAGAGGAAAAGATTTTTGGAAATCTTCCTCAAAAGCCAGTAGCTCCTGGGCTTGGGCATACAAGGTGGGCTACTCATGGAGAGCCTTCAGATGAAAATGCTCACCCCCATCTTGATTGTAAAGAAATGCTTGCAGTTGTTCACAATGGAATTATAGAAAATTACTATGAACTTAAAAAAGAACTTTTAGAAAGGGGACATAAATTTAAGTCAGCAACTGACACTGAAGTAATAGTGCACTTAATAGAAGATTATATAAACCAAGGTTTAGATTTAAGAAGAGCTTTTCTTTCAGCTTTAAAGAGATTAAAAGGAGCTTATGCTATAGGTCTTATTTCTAAAGAAAATCCAGATTTGATAATGGTTGCCAGAAATCAGAGTCCAGTGGTGTTAGGAATTGGGGAAAGGGAAAACTTTTTAGCTTCTGATATTCCGGCTTTATTACCCTTTACCAGAAATGTTTTGTTTTTAAATGATGGTGAAGTAGCTATACTGTATAAAGATAGAATTGAAATATTTGATTTAGAAGGGAATAAAATAGAAAGAAATCCGGTTTTTATTTCCTGGGATATTTCTTCTGCAGAAAAGGGTGGTTTTCCTCATTTTATGTTAAAAGAAATCTATGATCAGCCAGAGGCTATAAAACATACTCTACTTGGTAGAATAAACCTTGACAAACAGGAAATAGATTTTTCAAAAGAAGGACTTGAGAAAGAATTTTTTAAAGACATAGAAAAGATTTTTGTTGTTGCCTGTGGGACTTCTTATCACGCAGGATTGGTATCTAAATACTTGATAGAAAGACATTTGAAAATTCCCGTTGAAGTTGATCTTGCTTCTGAATTTCGTTATAGAGAACCTTTAATAAATTCCCGAACCCTATTTATAGCTATTTCTCAGTCAGGAGAAACAGCAGATACTTTGGCAGGGTTGAGACTTGCTAAAAAGCTTGGTGCTAAAATTTTATCTATTTGTAATGTATTGGGAAGCACTATTGCAAGAGAAAGTGATGTAGTTCTTTACACACAAGCAGGTCCAGAAATAAGTGTAGCTTCAACTAAAGCATTTGTAACTCAGGTAATAATTTTTATACTGTTAGTTTTTTACTTGAAAAGAGTACTTCTTAATCAGAATGAAAATAAAGATAAGATAGAGGCATTGCTAAAGCTTCCTCAAATTCTTGAAGAATTTACTAAAAAGGTTCATTCGGAGGTTAAAAAAATAGCTGAGAAGTGGTATCATATAGGAAACTGTCTTTATTTAGGAAGAGACATTCTTTATCCTATAGCTCTTGAAGGAGCTTTAAAGTTAAAAGAGATATCTTATATTCATGCAGAGGGATATGCAGCAGGAGAAATGAAACACGGTCCAATTGCATTGATTGATGAAAACTTTCCTACAGTGGTGCTTGCTGCAAAAGAAACAGGGATTATTTACGAAAAAACTCTTTCCAATGCTGAAGAAGTAAGATCAAGAAGAGGTCCTATTATAGCCTTTGTTTCTGAAGGTTCAGAAGAGTTCAAAAAAATTGCTGAAGACTTTATAGAAATTCCATTGACCTTTTATGAATTATTGCCTATATTTTATGTAATCCCTTTACAGCTCTTTGCCTATGAAATGGCAGTTTTAAGAGGATGTGATGTAGATAAACCAAGAAATCTTGCTAAAAGTGTTACTGTAGAATAGGAGGTGGAAAAATGGAATGTAAAAGAGAAGAAAATTTGAAAAAATGTAATTGCACCTATGAGCCCTGTCCTAAAAAAGGTATTTGCTGTGAATGTTTAAGGTATCATTTAAGAATGAGACAACTTCCTGGCTGCTTTTTTCCTCCTGAATATGAAAAAACATATGACAGAAGTTTTGAATTCTTTGCTAAATTAGTTCAACAAGGAAAGATATAAATGGAAAGTGAAGCTTTAGCTAAAGAGATAGTAAACCTTTTAGAATCAAAAAAAGCTGAGGAGATAATTTTAATAGATGTGAGAAAGAAAGTAGATTACGCAGATTTTTTTATAATATGTAGCACCCATTCTACCAAGCATGCTCAAGGACTCTGTGAATTCATAACTTTAGAACTTGAAAGATTGGGAATTAAACCACTTGGTGTAGAAGGTTTAGAGTTAGGACAATGGGTTGTGATGGACTATGAAACAGTAATAGTTCATATATTTTATGAACCTATTAGAAGAATTTATGCTCTTGAGGAGTTGTGGGGAGAGCCTCCTTTTCGGAAGGCACAAAATAAATCTCAGGCTCCTCTTTTTCAAGAGTAAATAACTTATTTTCTATAGCTTCTATAAGCAGGTCTAAATTAATCCCCATTTTAGCAGAAATGGGTATAGCATTATATTTTGAAATTAGGTTTTTAAGCCACAAGGGAGAAAAGTTTTCTTTTTTCTCTAAAAGATCTATTTTATTAAAAACAATAATTCTTGGAGTAGAAATAAGCTCCATTTCTTCAAGAATTTCTTCAACAGTCTTAATATGATTTTCAAAATCAGGATGAGCTATGTCAACTATATGTAAAAGAATGTCTGCAGAATAGAGTTCTTCTAAAGTAGCTCTAAAAGCTTTTTTGAGATCTTCTGGAAGATCTCTTATAAATCCTACTGTATCAGTTAAAAGAAAAACTTTACCATTTTTTGTTTTTATTAACTTTGTTACAGGATCTAAAGTGGCAAATAATTTATCTTCTGCAAGGTATTGAGTTTTTGCCAATGTGTTAAGAAGGGTAGTTTTTCCTGCATTGGTATAACCGATTAAAGAAACGACTTTAAAATTAAGTTTTTTTCTTCTTTTTCTTCTAAGGTCTCTTTCCTGAGAAATTTTTTTAAGTTCTTTTTCAAGTCTAGCAATTTTATCTTTTATTCTTCTTCTATCAATTTCTAATTTAGTTTCTCCAGGTCCTCTTCCTCCAATACCTCCAGTTAAACGAGAGAAGGCATCATCCTTTGCCCTTAGACGAGGGAGCGCATACTTTAGTTGAGCAATTTCAACCTGAATCTTTCCCTCTCTGGAAGATGCCCTTTGAGCAAAGATATCAAGGATTAATTGAGTTCTATCTATAACTCTTAAATCTGTAATCTCAGTAAGAGCTCTGACTTGAGAAGGAGTAAGTTCTCTGTCAAAAATGAGCAAATTTGCTCTATTTCTCATAGCTTCAATCATAACTTCTACAAGCTTTCCTTTTCCTATTACATATCTTGGATCTGGGGAGACCTTTTTTTGAATTATTTTGCCTACTACAGTTACTCCTGCTGTTCTTGCAAGTTCCTCAAGCTCCTCTATTCTTTCTTCAATGTAAATATCTTTTGGTTCTTTAATAAAAATGAGAATGGCACGATCCTTATTTTCTCCTACTTCTTTAAGAGGTTTTATCCTTTCTAATTCGTCTTCTAAATTTTTAATCAATTCAAGAAAGTTTTCCTTCAATTCCCATACATAGCAGGGATTTAAAAAGTAGAAAAATTTTTCTTCCTGATCAGAAAGGTTACCCCTATAAAATTCTGGATCAGGGAGTATGTGTGCAATATAGATTTTTCCAGGTTCTCCATCTTCTTTAACTTCTAAAGCTCCTATTAAATCTAATCTTAAAAAAGCTAAATCAAGTAAATCATCCTGATCAAGACCAGAGTGCTTGCTTTGATTGGTAAGAAGATGGGTATGGATAAATCTTAATCCCTTTAATCTTGCTATGTGATCACGATATCCCTTAAGTTCAGGAATTTCTATTCTGTTAAAAGTTCCCACTATGACAAAATCTATTTCACCTTTTCTATTAATAAGAACTCCTACCTGACGATTTAATTCTGCAGAGATTTTGGAAATTTCTCTTGCTAATTCATGAGTGATAATAGATGAAGGAGGAACTTTACGCCTATAGATCTTTTCTAACTTTCTAAGTTCACTTGGTTTTAATCCTGCAGTATTTCCAAAAACGGTATAACTCATTTACCTCCTTAAATAGGCTGAGTTATAAAATAAATATAAAAAAAAATTTTTTTATTACAAGAGTTACTTTTAACTTTTTAGTTTTTCAAGAAGTAAAAAAATGGCTATTCCAAAGGCTAAAGCAACATTAAGGGATTCTTTTTCTCCATAAAGTGGAATTTCTAAAATTAAATCAGCTTCAGGAAACACTTCTTCACTTACACCCGTTACTTCATTTCCTATTACTAAAGCCAAAGGAAAAAAGCTTTTTTCAATACTTTGAACAGGAATACTTTTTTCTGTAATTTCAAGAACTGCAATTTTAAACCCTTTATTTTTAAAATTTTTAACAGCATCTAATGTGTTTTCAAAATAGCTCCAAGGAACTAAATTTGTTGTCCCAAGTGCAGTTTTTTCAATCTTGGGATGGGGAGGATGTGGAGTGATTCCACACAAAACAAGTTTTGAAATATAAGCACATTCCGCGGTTCTAAACATTGATCCTACATTATAAGCACTTCTTATATTATCAAGAATAGCAACGATAGGATATCTCTCTTTAGGACGTATTTTTCTCCACTTTTTTAAGATTTCTTCACCCTCTAATTTTTTAACCATGGCATTAATTATATTTAATTTTGAGGTAAAATCACCTATATATGAAAATCGAATATCCCTTTAACTTTAAAAAAATAAAAGCTACTTTTTTAAAAAGGCTAAATCGTTTTGTGGTAAAAGCAAAATTTAAAAATAAAGAAGTTTTAGCCTATCTTCCCAATCCAGGAAGACTCTGGGAATTATTATTGCCAGGAAAACCTCTTCTTCTTTTTGAAAATAATAAACCTTCTAAAATTCCTTACACAGTTTTAGCTTGCCAGAAAAATTCAAATTTTATCCTTCTTCACACTCATTTAACTAATAAGGTAATTAAAAAACTTGTTGAGGAAGAAAAAATAGAATTTTTAAAGGGTTTCGTAGTTTTGAAAGAAGAAGTCAGCTTTGGATCCTCAAGATTTGACTTATTACTTGAGAAAAAACACACCCAAGAAAGACTTATTTTAGAAATTAAGACTTGCACACTTTTTGGTAAAAAAATAGCTATGTTTCCTGATGCAGAAACCAAGAGAGGAACAAAACATATTTTGGAACTAAGAGAAATTCAGAGAAAAGGACTAAAGAGCGGTATTCTTTTTGTAGTCATGAATCCAGAAATAAAATACTTTTTACCTGCCTATCATATTGATTACGAATTTTCTAAAGCCTTGATTGAAGCTAAGGAAGAAATATTAATTAAAGCATTGAGTCTAAAGTGGGACGAGACCTTTACTTATATAAAAGAAATAAAAGAACTTCAAATCCCTTTTGATTTTTTTAAAAAAATAGAAGACAAAGGAACATATCTTTTAGTATTTGAGCTTAAAAACGAAGAAAAAATAAAAATCGGAAACTTGGGGGAAAAAATTTTTAAAAAAGGATTTTATGTTTATGTAGGCTCATCTATGAATAATTTGTCAAAAAGAATTAAAAGACATTTCAGGAAAAAGAAAAAATTAAAATGGCATATAGATTACTTACTTTTAAAAGCTTCAAATTTAAAATCTATCCCTATAAGAAGTGCAGAAAAATTAGAATGTGAAATTGCCAAAGAGCTTTTTTCCATTTCTGATAAGCCTATTTTAAGATTTGGATCGTCAGATTGTAAGTGCGAATCTCATCTCTTTTATTTTTTTCAAAATCCTTTTGAAAATGAAGTATTTCAAAATTTGATTATAAAATATAGAATAGATAGAATTAATCTTGAATAAAAAATTATGTTTTTGCCAAGATTAAATATTGAAACTGGTTCAAGAGCAGTCATTTTTTTTACTCAGCCAGAATGGGATTATGCAAAAAGAGCACTTTTTACAGGAAAATATATAAAGTTTTTAAATTTACAAATAGGTTATAACGAAAAAGCTCTTATTTTAGGTCCTTTAATAGGAGCTTCACTTTTAAGCATAATTTTAGAAGTATTAAAATCTTTAGGTTTAAAAGAAATTATCGGAATAGGATGGTCTGGAAAAGTAAATTATAAGCTTAGTTTAGGAGATTTATTTTTGCCTGAAAGAGCCTATTCTCTTGAAGGTGTTAGCAAATTATACTTCCCCAGAAAGAGGGTCTTTTATCCGGATATGCTTTTGTTTAAAAAAATAGAAAAAGAAATTGCTAAAAAGGAAATACCCTTTCAAAAAGGAAACATAATTTCTGTTGATGCTCCCTTTGTGTTTGAAAAAAATAAGGAATACTTAAAAAAATGGAGAAATAAAGTAGAAGCAGTAGATATGGAAACTTCAGCTCTGTTTTCAGTTGGTAAGTCTTTACAAATGAAGGTTATGGCTTTACATTTTATAGTAGATGAGGTGGGTAAAATTTTTAGTAAAAGACCTGAAAAAGAAATTTTAACTAAAAGAGAAAGACTTTTTGAAATATTAAAAGATTTTCTTGAGTATAAATTATGAAAAATAGAAAAAAGAATCCCTTTGAAATTTTTGGGCTTTCTCCGCAAATTGTTAAAGAATTTGACGAAGAAACCCTTTTTAAATTAATAAAAGCAATTTATAGAGTATTTCAGCTTGTCTATCACCCTGATAAAGGAGGAGATCCTAAGAAGGCCTTAGAAATAAATCTTGCTTTTGAAAGTATAAATCTTGATAAAAATCCAGAAAATTTTAGAGCCTATAGAAAAAAATACATAGAAAGACTTTCGAGAAAAACTTTGCAGAGGGAAATAGAAGAATTAAAAACCCAAAATAGAAAGCTCAATTTTTATAACCAGCTTCTAAAAGAAAAACTCTGGCAATACTTAGAAAATGGTTTTGAATATCTAAAAAATCTTTACGAAGAATCTAAGGGATTAAAAATTAAACTTTTTGATATCGTTACCTATATGAATTTTTCAGGATTGAGAAATACCAAAAAGCAAATGTTTTTTAAAGAAATTATTTTGCTTAAAAAATTGATCTTAAAAAGAAATACTTATGAAGAATATTATAGAAAATTTCTAAATTATAAATATCTTGGTTGTATAAAAAGGGAGTATTTAGAACCTTGGGTTTTATTAGAAAGGGAATTTAAAGAAGATGCTCAAAAGTTTAAAAACTTTATTCCTAAGGAAGCCTTTATTAGAGATTGTCTTGTTTATTTAGAAGCTGAAATTAAATCAAACTCTTATATATTTTTTTATAATCCTGAAGAATTTCAAAAAGTTTTTCTTGAAGGAGTAGTGATAGAATTTGAAAAACTTGAGGAAGAAGAGGTTTTAAACATACTTAACCATAAGACTATTAATTTTGAAAAGAAAGAAGAAGATTTAAACGGATTTAATAGAGAGGTTGTAGAGTTTTAGCTTAAAAGGTGTATATTTCCTATGGAAATTCTTTTTAATCCAGCTTTTTTAGCCACTTCATAACATCGGTAAGCAAATTCCTTTGAAGTTAAGGGTAGGTCTCTCATGTAAAAATGAGGATAAAAGGCAAGTAGCCTATAAGGAATTTCTGGATTCAAATCAGCTATAAATTGAGCAATACCTTTTATTTCTTTTTCATCTATATATCCTGGAACAAGGAGGGTGCTTGCAATAAGAAGAGGCACTTTAGGTCTTTCTTTTATATATTGAGAAACGAAAGCAAAATTTTCTAAAATTTTTTTGTTGGAAACGCCTGTTAAAGCAATATGTAAATTTTCATCCCAGGCTTTTAAATCAAATTTTATACAACCCCCTGAGATTAACGAAAGTTTAATTACCTTTTTAAGCATATTTTTGTTCATAAGTCCGTTAGTTTCCCAGCAGATTCTTAAAATTCTATTTTTTTTGTTTTTTAAAGCTTCTTCAGAGGCTTTGATAGCAAAGGGAAGTTGTGGGGAGGGATCCCCTCCAAAATAACAAATACAGGAAACCTTAGGAGTTAAAGCTTTTAGTAAATCTTCTACAGATTTGGTTTCTGGTTTAAAAGTAAGTTCCCTAAAATGCCAGTTTTGACAAAATAAACAATTAAGGCTACAGGCATGAAAAAATACAGCCAAATTATAATATCCAGTTTCTGCACCAGGTTTATAGGCAAATTCAGGATATCCACATCCTGTTCCAGCTGGGCATACCCAGTCTGCCACACAATTTGTAGGTAATGGATCAAGATACCAAGAAACCTTAGCCTCTCTATAACTTGGACCTATAAGTCTTCCGTTTATGTTTTTTCTAAGACCACAAAAACCATATTGATTTTCAGAAATTTTGCACTCATTAGCACATATTTTGCACTTTATTCCATCTTTAGAAGAAGGCAAGTTAGGAGGAAGACCAAAAGGGACTCTGCTAATTTTATGGGCTTTTTCTACAAAGGGCTTTACTTTTTCTGGCAAGTCTCTTATACAATCAACACAAACCTCCAAAATTTGAGAAACTATACTTTTTTCTTTTAAGCATACTTTACACTTCATTTTATATAAATTCCTAAACCCTTTAAATAAAAAGTTTCCTCAACAAAGGGATTGACAGGATGGTCAGGGGCTTGTGAAGCATAAAAAATAATCTTTCCCTCTTTTTTTGTCCCTTTTAAACAATTTTTAATCAATTCTTTCATTTTTTCAATTTTAAAAAAATGAGAACAAGAAAAGGCAAAAATAAATCCCTCTTCCAGAGCCTTAATTCCAAGAAAATAAAGATTTTCGTATTTTTTTTCTCCAGCCTTTATATCTTTTGAACTCTTTATAAATGCTGGTGGATCAAGAACTATAATATCTGATTTAGGAGGGTTTTTAAGGATTTGAAAAATGTCTCCCTGAAAGGTTATTATCTTTTCTTTCCATCCATTAATTTTTGCTATTTCTTCAGCAAGACTTAAAGCAAATTCTGATCTATCAATGAGAAAAGCTTTTTTGGCACCGCCTTTTAAAGCATAAAAAGCAAATCCACCTACATAAGAAAATCCATCTAATATTATTTGATCTTTTGCTATACCTTTTAAAAATTTTCTATTTTCTCTTTGATCCAAAAAGAAGCCTGTTTTTTGTCCTTTTAAAACAGGTATAAGAAACCTTATTTCATCTATTTCAACAGAAATTATTTCTTCAGTTTTTCCATAGACAACTTCTACATAAAGCTCAAGTTCTTCCTCTAATCTTTTAGAAGAATCATTTTTTAGTATAATGGCTTTCGGGTTTAAAAGTTCTTTTAAAGCTGAGATTATAAGATTTTTCAGATTTTCCATGCCAAGAGTTTGTATTTGGATAACAGCAACTTTTTCATAAATGTCAATAATAAGTCCGGGTAGAAAGTCTCCTTCAGAAAAAATAAGTCTGAAACAGGTTTCTTTCGGATAAATATACTTTCTTAAAGTTAAAGCCTGAGAAAATTTTTTCAAAAAGAAATTTTTATCTATGATAGTTTTTTCTTTAGCTAATAGTTTTAACGAATAATAACTTTTAGGATTAAAGTATCCACACCCTAAAAAGTTATTTTCTTCAGAAACTACATTTACTAATGAGCCAGGTTCTATCTTTTCCTTAACTTTTTCAAAATGAAGAATTTCTTTAAAGGTGAACCATAAGTGATTGTTTAGATACCTTTTAATACCTGTTTTATTAAGTGTGATAACTGGATAATTCATAAGGTTTTTGTACTTCTAAATTTATAGCCTTGGTAGGACATACTTTAAGACAATTTAAACATCTTATACACTCTATGGAGTTAAGTTCTTCTGGTATAGAAAGGTCAATTGGGCATACCTTTTCACAAACTTTGCATAAATTGCAATTTTTTTTATTAAAAGAAAGTTTAAAAATTCCTATTTTATTAAATGCCCCATAAATAAGTCCAAGAGGGCAAATGTTTTTACAAAAAAATCTCAAATCTACAAGGCACAAGATTAAAAGTCCAATTAATATAAAGGTTTTTAAATAAAAAACAAAGCCTATAAGAGGAGTTAAAGAAGGATGCAAGAGAAGGTTAAAATATCCAGCCTCTATTGTTCCTACAGGACACAAATATTTACAGAACCATAAAGTTCCATATCCAAATTCGTTTGTTAAAAATAAGGGTAGGATAATTACAAAAAAACTTAGAAATAAAAATTTAAAAGAACGTTGAAGCTGAAAAGGGAAAATAATTTTTCTTTTTAAAAAGGGAATCTTATAAAGCAAATCCTGAAAAAATCCAAAAGGACATAGCCAACCGCAAATAAATCTTCCTAAGAGAAGACCAAAAAGTAGAAAGAAACTCATAATATAGAAAAAAGAACCTATTAAAACTTGCCAGGAGATAATTCTTACTGAGATAAAAAAGTTTTGTAAAATTCCAAGGGGACAGGCAAAAAGACTTGCAGGACAGGAATAACAGTTAAGTCCAGGTCCACAAAAATTTTTTAGAAAACCTGTGTAAATTTTACTATTTACTAAAAATCCAAAATAACCGTTGTGAATAAAGGTTGAAATTAATTGAACCCATTTTCTTTTCATTCTTCTAATCCCATACAGGATAAACAAAGGATTGATGCCCTTTCTTTGACAAAATTATTACCTTTGAATAAAATACCTAAAAAAAATCCTACAAAAATAAGTATCCAGAGAAGAAGAACAAGCTTTTTCATTTAATTAAGCTTTTGACTTATGTATTCAGCAAGTTCTTTTGCTATTTCTTCAATAATTTCTTTATTTTCTCCTTCAACCATTATTCTATATTTTGGTTCAGTTCCAGAGGGTCTTATTACAATTCTCCCATTTTTACCTATTTTAGATTTTGCTAAGGTTAATTTTTCTTTAAGACCTTCTATTTCTTCTACAGGTTTTTTTTCTTTGACCTTCACATTTACTATTATTTGAGGTATTTTTTCAAAAAGGTGGGCAAGTTCGGAGAGCGCTTTTTCTTTTTCTTTCATTAAAGAAATGAGCCTTATTCCTGTAAGAAGTCCATCTCCTGTGGTTGTTTTGTCAAGAAAAATAATATGACCAGAGGTTTCACCACCAAGTATACTTCCAATTTCTTTCATTTTCATAAGCACATATCTATCTCCTACAGATGTTCTAACGAAGGATATACCCTTAGTTTTTAAAAAATTTTCCAATCCTAAATTACTCATAATTGTCCCAACTACTGTATTATTTGAAAGAATTCCCCTTTCTTTAAAATCAAGGGCAAAAATAGCTAAAATATCATCTCCGTCTATTAGATTTCCTTTTTCATCAACTATCACAATTCTATCTCCGTCTCCATCAAGTGCTATACCAATATGTGCCTTTTTTTCTAAAACCAATTTTTTTATTTTTTCAGGATAAAGTGCTCCGCATTCATCGTTTATATTTAATCCATTGGGACTGCATCCAATAGAAATAACTTCAGCTCCAAGCTCTTCTAAAACTTGAGGTCCTATTTGATAAGCAGCTCCGTTAGCACAATCTATTACAACTTTTATTCCTTCAAAATTAATGTAAGAGGGGACTACAGATTTTAAATGAACTGCGTATCTTCCAATGGCATCCTTTACTCTATAGGCTCTTCCAAGTTCACTTTTTAAACATCTTTTCATAGAAAATTTTTCATCAAAAACAAGTTCTTCAATTTTTTCCTCTAATTCATCTGGCAGCTTGTAACCGTATCTATCAAAGATTTTAATACCATTATCGTAATAGGGATTGTGTGAAGCTGAGATCATTACTCCTGCGTCAGCTCGCATATCCTTAGTTAAAAATGCTACTGCAGGAGTAGGTAGAGGGCCAATTAATAAAGTTGAAATTCCCATTGAACAAAGCCCTGCAACTAATGCTGACTCAAATATATAGCCTGAAAGACGAGTATCCTTTCCAATAAGAACTTTACTGGAATGAACACTATTTTTAAATAAATATCCAATGGCTCTACCAACTTGTAAAGCTATTTCAGGAAGCATTGGGAAAACATTAGCTTCTCCTCTTATTCCATCAGTTCCAAACAGTTTTCTCTTCATATCTTAAATCCCCTTACTCACGATAAATTATTTTTACCTTTTTAGGATATACTGATAAAGCTCCAGATGGAAGAATAAGTTCTATTTCTGTTTCTCCTTTTATTTTTAATTTAAAAATATTTAAAGGTTCTGTTGTTATGTAATGAATGTTACTTAAAATTTCTACAGGGGCTTTAACAATAGCATAAGAAGGTTTTATTATCAGTTTAAATTTTTTGGGAAAATAATATTGTTCTTCATCATAAGAAGGTTTAATAGGAACTTTTTTGGTTCCTACCTTTTTGATAACTAAAGTTATTGTATCAGGTTTAATTTCTATTATTTTTAAATCTGAAGGAAGATTTAATTTTTCTATAGGAACTCTTATTTGATGAATACCTGAAGGATAGCGGGAGGCATCGATTTCTAATTTAAGATTATTGTTGGGAAAAGTTCTTAATATTTTTCTTGTAGCCTCTACTTTTAGCGTAATTTCAGAGGGATTAACTTCTATTAAATAATTAGAATTAGATGATTTTAAAACAATAGGAACTTCAAGCTTTGTTTCTATAGGTTTACCCAAAACGACAAAATACCATAAAGTTACAGCTAAGAGAAAGGAAATTATTTTTAACTTATGTTCCCTTTTGAATTTCATAACCTATTCTTACCCACCAGGGGGCTTTTGATTCAAATCCCAAAAGTTGAGAAAGCATTTTTCTTAAGGTAGCAGGTGTAACATCTCTTGTTATTTTACCACTTACTGCTAAAGAAATATATCCTGTTTCTTCAGAAACTACTATAGCAACTGCGTCTGTAATTTCAGTAATTCCTATAGCAGCTCTATGTCTTGTTCCGAGATCTCTTGCTATATCTGGATTGGTGGAAAGAGGAAGTATTACCCCAGCAGCAAGGATTTTTCCCTTACTTATTATAACTGCTCCATCATGTAAAGGGCTTTTAGGATTAAAAATACTTATAAGAAGTTCCTTAGTTACCTTAGAGTCAAGTATTATAGCTCCTTCTAAAAAATCTTTTAAGCTTATTTCTCTCTCAAAAACGATCAAAGCACCTATTCTTTTTTCTGCCAGAGCTGTAACTGCTTTTACTACTTCTTCGATACCGTAAGAAAATTCGGTCTGGAATTTTAGAAAAGTAGGTTTCCCAATTTGAGCAAGAGCTTTTCTTATGTCTTCCTGAAAGACAATAATAATTAAAATAAATATAGAGGACATAAAGGTATGTAGGATCCAGTTTAGAGTTAAAAGCTGAAAGGTCTCTGATATGAGATATATTAAAACTATTATAGTAAGTCCTGCTGCCATTTGAAAGGCTCTACTTCCATGAATTAAGAGAAGAATTCTATATATTATAAAAGTAACAATAGCTATATCTAAAACATCTCTAAAAGTTAATGCCTTCAAAATTTCTAAAATTTTTCCAGAAATCAAAATCAGACCTCTTTAATTTTTATTTAAAAATTTAAAAGTAGTTAGTGCATCCCTATTAATATCAACTTTATGAACCCTTAAAAGATGTGCTCCTTTTAAATAAGCGAAAATAGAAATACCTACAGTTCCTCCATCCCTTTGATAAGGAGGTTTTTTGACAATTTCTCCAATAAAGCTTTTTCTTGAATGTCCTATTAAAATGGGGCGATTTAGTTCTTTAAATGAATCAAGGTTTTTGAGAATTTGTAGATTATGTTCAAAAGTTTTGCCAAATCCTATACCAGGATCAACTATAATTTTTTCAAAAGAAATCCCTTTTTCTACCAAAAATTCAATTCTTTTTTTCAAAAAATCCTTAACTTCACTTACTACATCTTTATAAGTAGGATTTATCTGCATAGTTTTGGGATTACCTTGCATATGCATAATTATTACAGGACAACTAAAAACCTTTACAACTTCAACCATTTTAGGATCAAAGCGCAAAGCACTTATATCATTAATGATTTCTGCCCCAGCTTCTAAAGCCCTTTCAGCTACCTTACTTTTATATGTATCTACAGAAATAATAGCTTTAGGAAATTCTTTTTTAATAGCTTTTATTACCGGAATGACTCTTTTTAATTCTTCATCTTCAGGAACAGGGTCTGAAAAAGGGCGGGTTGACTCACCTCCTACATCAATAATGTCTGCACCTTCTTCTAGCAACTCTTTAGCTCTTTTCAATGCTGACTCTATATTTAAATACTTTCCTCCGTCTGAAAAAGAGTCAGGGGTAACATTAAGTATTCCAACGAAATAAGGAGATTTAGTCCAATCCAAAATTTTTGAACCAAAAATTAAAGGCGGAAGCATAAAAAACTAATTTCCTTCAAGAAGAAGTTTAAATCTATCTGCATCTAAGGTCTCTTCTTCTAATAAAGCTTGAGCAATTTTGTGGAGTTTATGTATGTATTGGGTTAATATAGCTTTCGCTTTTTCATAACAACTTGATATTATGTTTTTAATTTCTTCATCTATTATTCGAGCTGTTTCTTCTGAAAAGTCTTTAATTTGAAACATTTCTTTACCTAAAAATATATGTTCTTCGCTTTTTCCAAAAGTTATAGGTCCCAATCTCTTACTCATACCCCAGTTACATACCATTTTTCTTGCAATTTGAGTAGCTCTTTTAAGGTCATCTTGAGCACCGCTACTTAATCTGTTAAAGACTATCTCTTCACTTACCCTTCCTCCCAAAAGAACGGTAATTTTTTTCAATAAATAATCTTCGGTATAGATGTGTCTATCATCTAAAGGTAATTGCTGAGTAACTCCCAAAGCCTGCCCTCTTGGAATAATACTTATTTTGTGAACCGGGTCAGGATCGGGAAGATAATAAGCAACTAAGGCATGTCCTGCTTCGTGATAAGCTATGATTTTTCTTTCTTCTTCACTCAAAATAACTCCTTTTCTTTCTTTACCCATAAGGATTTTATCTTTTGCTTCTTCTAAATCTTCAATTTCTATTTTTTCTTTTCCTTTCTTTGCAGCGATAAGTGCTGCTTCATTTAACATATTTTCCAGATCAGCTCCAGTAAAACCAGGTGTGCTTTTTGCTAAGGCTTTAAAATCAATTGATGGATCAACCTTAAATTTTTTTGCATAAAGTCTTAAAATAGCTTCTCTTCCATTAAGATCAGGAGGAGGTACTACTACCTGTCTGTCAAATCTTCCTGGTCTAAGAAGGGCAGGGTCTAGAATATCGGGTCTATTTGTAGCAGCTAAAACTACTATACCTTCTTCAGTATCAAATCCGTCCATTTCAACAAGTAACTGATTAAGGGTTTGTTCTCTTTCGTCGTGACCTCCTCCAAGTCCAGCTCCTCTTTGTCTTCCTACTGCATCAATTTCGTCAATGAATATAATACAAGGAGCGTGTGCTTTAGCTTGAGCAAAGAGGTCTCTTACGCGGGCAGCTCCTACACCAACAAACATTTCTACAAAGTCAGAACCACTTATACTAAAAAATGGAACACCTGCTTCTCCAGCTACAGCTTTAGCAAGAAGAGTTTTTCCTGTTCCAGGAGGTCCCACAAGAAGAATCCCTTTTGGTATGCGAGCACCAAGCTTGGTAAATTTTTGAGGATTCTTTAAAAATTCCACTACATCCTGCAACTCCTCTTTAACTTCCTCTATCCCTGCTACATCATTAAAAGTAACTTTGGTGTCTCCTCCTTTTACTAATCTTGCTCTACTTTTTATAAAAGAAAAAGGCTTATTACTCGGTTGCAATTGTTTTAAGAAGACAATCCAAAGGAAAATTAGTATAAGAAAGGGAAGCCAAGAAATAAGAAAGGAAGTAATCCAATTGTTTTGATTTTCGGGTTTTACTATTATTTTTACATTCTTTTCCTTTAAAAGTCTAATTAATTCATTATCTTCGGGGGTATAAGTTGTTACACTATCTCCTGAATAGAGCTTTCCTGTGATCTTTTTCCCTTCTATGGTTACTTCTTTAATCTCGCCTTTATTAACTTTATCTAAAAAATCTGAATAGCTTATATTAACATTGTTATTAAAAGTAGGATAAAAACCTTTCTCTGAAAAGAAAAAATTATAAAGCAATAAAACTATAACACTTATAATTATCCAAATAACAAGAGTTTTACCTATGTTTTTCATGCAAAACATTACCTCCTTTTTTTCTAAAAAATAAATTTATTACAAGTTTTCTTAAAATCAACAAAAAGAAAAAAACTAAATGATTTGCAAAACTATAGCTTCTTTCGTTTGGTTGTTTATTTTATATTCAGGATGGATATATAGATTCCATACCCCTACAATTTCTTTTTGGTGTTCCACCAATATTATACTTTCTCTTAAATAAAAGGGGATATTTTTTTCCCAAAAGAATTTTTTTAATTTTTTGTGTCCAACAGAAGGTATATATATTCTATCTCCTGGTTTTCTTCTTCTGACAACAAAAGGAAAATTAAGTTTTTCAGCAGAAAATAGCATACTATTTGCAGGTTGAATAAAATCTTTAGTAATAGGCATTTTAAAGACTTTAAGAAGTTGTTTATTAGGTAGCAAATATTCTCCTTCTTTAGATACAGGAATTTCAAAATAGGGTAAAGAGAAGAGTTTTTTTGTAAAAATTACATATCCTGGACCTCTATAAGCTAAAAAATTTCCAGGTAAATACACAGGACCTTTTGCCTTTTTGGTTATTAAATTTTCAAGACTTTCAATATGAGAGTATCCTATTCTAAAAAGGGGGATATTTGCCTCTTTAAAAGTGATAAAATATATTCTTCTTCTGAGAACAGGATGAATCTGTTTAAATTCGTGAAGTTTTAAAGCCAGATCTCCCTCTAAATAAAATTTAATTTCCTCAAACTTATTTTTAGCTAATTCTTCAATGAGTTCTTCCTCTTCTGCTATTAAAAAAGCAGTTTTTCTTATATTTTCTTTTATTTTTTTACTAAAATTATTTTCCAAGAAGGGTATAAGCACATGCCTTATTTTATTTCTTAAAAATCTTAAGTCTTTATTAGTTTCATCTTCTCTCCAGGTTAATCCTCTTTCTAAAGCAAATTTTATTATTTCATCTTTGGTAACAAACAAAAGCGGTCTTACAATCAAATCTTCTCTTTTTATGGGTATCCCAGCAAGCCCTCTTTTCCCGGTGCCTTTTATGAGTTTCATAAAAATCTCTTCTACGAGATCATCCAAATGATGGGCAAGAGCAATTTTTTGAAAATCATACTTTTTAGCTAAACTATACCAGAGTCTGTATCTTAGCTCTCTTCCAGCCATTTCCAAACTTAAACCCTCTCTTTTAGCATACGCTGGAACTGAAGAAGCCGTATAGAAAAAGGGAATATCCCTTTCTTTACAAAGTTTGTATACAAAAAGAGCATCCTTGTAGGAATCCTTGCGAATCTTATGGTCATAATGGGATACAAAAAGACTAAGTTTATATTCCTTTTTAAGAATATATAAAGTTTCCAGAAGAACAACAGAATCTACTCCACCTGAAATTCCGAGAAGGACTCTATCTCCCTTTTGAAATAATTTAAATTTTTCTATATATTTTTTTACGGTATTAAGAAACATCCTAAAGAAGAAAAGTTAAAATTTTTTTTGCATTTTCAGGATTTAGTTCAAAAGAAGCTTTAGCCAGGTGTGATAGTTTAGAGGAAATTTTAGAAGGCGGAGAAATCAAAGAATACTTCATAAAGTTATGTTCCAAAGGTTCTGGAATAGGTATTTTTAGCTTTTCAACAAGATCTTCAATAACCTTTCCCTTATTTTCGATTGCTCCCAATTCTTTTTCTGAAATTTCAAGCCTTTCAAAAAAACCTAAAATATAAGAAAGATCAAAAGCTTTGTGAAATTTTTCAGTCTCTTCTTTCAAAGCTTTATAAGTTTTTTCTGCTTTTCTATAATCGTTTAAGTAAATCGTTAAAATATTATACAGGCGTTTGTATATATTGTAAAAAAGCTTTACGAATTTTCCTTTTGAGGTTAATCCAAAAGGAGAAAATATGTTGTTAAAAAGCCTTCTTTTAAGCTCATCTTCTGAAATTCCGTAAGTTTCTTTATATAATTCCAAACTTTTTTTACAGGTATCAGTAAGGGAAAAGGAAGTAATATTTTCAAATTCTTTAATTAGATTTCCGTCTTTATTGAGAATAAAATATATTCTCCAAGCATTATTGAAAACTCTTTTTTGGCTCTTTTTAAGATTTTCCAAAAGATCTTGATAATTTTTCCATTCTTCTTCTAAATATAGTTTTTCTGAAAAGTAATTTTCTACAATTTCTCTTTTTACTTCTGAGGTTAAATTTTCTAAAAACTCTTCCCAGTTTTTTTCCATAAATTTTAACTTTTAAAACTTGGTTTATCAGCTTCTAAGTAAAAGGTAACAGGACCTGTTTTATCTTCATTTAAGGTATAGGTAATATCTGTAATACCAAGAGTAACTCCTGCATAAACTTTATCAAGAATTCTTATGGTTTTAGACTTGTATTCAGCAATCAAAATTTTTAAGTTATTTAAATTTTCCTTTATTTTTTCTAAATGTCTATAACATTTTTCAGCTTCTTCTTGAAGTTTCAATAAGATTTTTTCTTTTTCCTCAGAGAGAGTTCCATATTTTTTTAATTTTTTTCCTAATTTTATTCCTTGTTCAAGCTTTTCTAAGGTTTCTTTTATGGTCATTTCCTCTTTTAAAGCTTTTTTATAGGGTTCCATTAATTCAGGATTATATCCAGCAAATACTTTAGTAGGGGTATGGGTTTCATTTCCAAGAATTTTAACTTCTATATTTCCGCTACACTTTACTTCTCCTCCATAAATAATCCCTTTCCCTGAAGTTACAGTGAGATTTCCATAAACAGTGCATTTTGAAAATATAAGATAATTTGTAATAGTAAGATTCCCTTCTATTTCAAGTTTTGCAAATTCAACAGCTTTAATTTCGGCATAACCTTTTACTTTTACTGTGGTATCTTCTCCTCTTACAATCCCTTGGCAAATAAAAGTGCCATTAACTTCTATATATACTTTATTTTCTGTAGCGCCTTGGAGTTCAAGTTCTCCTTCACAAATTACTTTAAATCCAAACTTTATATCTCCTTGTATAGTGAGTTTTTTACCTGTAAAATACACATTTCCCGTTGAAAAGTCTACATCTCCTTTAAGAGTATATTCTGGATAAACCTCAATTACATTCTTTTCAACCAAGACTACTCCACTAACCTTAGCTTTAATAAGATTATCTTTTTCATCGATAAAAAGGTTTTTCCCTAGTGTAAAGGGAGGTTTTTCAGAAAGAGGAGGTGGTTCAATAGGGTCTCCCCATATATTTACTCCAGGAACCCCAGGTATTGAAGGAAACCACCTTCCTATAACTTCATCCTTTTTAGCACAAACTATACTTTGACAGAGATCCCTCAGATCCTCTGCTTCCTCCTCTGATACCTCTTCACATATTTTTTTTAGATTACTGTCTTTTTGTAAAACCCGCATAAATTTTTCAAAAATTTCTATTTTTTCAGGAATGGGATTTTTAGGAGGTACTCCTTTGGCAATAATTAGCATATTATCTACAAAGTCTGGATCATCAAGTATGCCAAAAATTTTGTTTTCCCTTAAATGAGTTTTTATTTTTTTCCATTTTTCTCTTAAAGCATTTATTAAAGAGATATCCTTAGGATCTATCTCTAAATATAGATACATGTCATCAGGAGAGACTTTTATTACAAAATCTTCAATTAGTATTCCTTCCTGTTTAGCTTGAGCTCTGTCTATCATCTTTTATTTTCTTCCAGGTTTTTTCTTCTCCCCTTAAAAGTCTTTTTATGTTATCTTTGTGCTTTATCCATATCAAAATAGCTAAAAAAAGACTACATATAACATATTCGGAAGGATAACCAAGAAAAAAAATGTTTAGGGGAAGTAAAGCTGTAGCTAAAAGAGACCCCACAGAAACATAATTTGATAGGAAAACAGCAATCAGAAATATAATCAAGGAAATGAGCATTGCCTTTGGTGTAAGAATTAAAAAAACTCCTATGGTAGTTGCTACTCCCTTTCCACCCTTAAACTTAAGGAAGATAGAAAATAAGTGACCTAAGACTGCAAAAAAAGCAGTTCCAGCTAAAATAAATTCCTTAGGATATGGGATTTTTTTTGAAAAGAAAAAGGCTATTAAAAGGGCTATGACACCTTTTGAGGAATCACCTAAGAAAGTAATAATACCCCACTTTTTTCCTAGGAGTCTTGCCACATTTGTAGCACCGGGATTTTTACTTCCATCCTTTCTGGGATCTACTCCCTGTGGTAAAGCTACAATGAGAGCAAAAGGAATGGAGCCTAAAAGATAGCTAAAAAAAAACAAAAAAATTAGTTTGAGCACATAAATTATTTTAATAGAAAATAAAGAAAAGACAAGAAAACACTAAGTTATTTAGATAATTTTTGACTTTTACAGAGGATATACACTTACTACTTTTTTCCCGTTTTTTGTTTCAAATTTTACAATTCCTTCAATTTTTGAAAAAATAGTGTAGTCTCTTCCTAAACCTACATTAAATCCGGGATAAACTTTAGTTCCTCTTTGTCTTACAATAATTTCACCAGGTTTTACATATTGTCCACTATATCTTTTTACTCCTAAACGCTTTGAATGAGAATCTCTTCCGTTTCTTGAGGCACCACCTGACTTTTTATGAGCCATCTACTTTCCTCCTTATGCTAAAATTTCTTTAATTTCTATGGTTGTGTAATATTGTCTGTGTCCTTTTTTTCTTTTATATCCCTTTTTGGGTTTTTTCTTAAAAACGATAACCTTTGGGGCTCTACCTTGTTCAACAATAGAAGCCTTAACCTTAGCCCCTTCAACTACGGGAGTTCCAATCTTTAATTCCTCTTCTTTTTTAACAAGCAAAACCTCGTTGATTTCAACTTCTTCTCCTATTTCACCTTCTATTTTTTCAACTCTTAAACGATCACCAGGTCTTACTATATACTGTTTACCCCCTGTTTTAATTACTGCAAACACAAGAAAACCTCCTTTTAAAAATTCACCTTAAAAAATATCCTAAAATTAGGTTTTGTCAAGATAAGATTTGTCTTTATGACAAATTGTTGAAAAAAATAAAGGATAACCTAAAATTTATAAAAAATTTGAAGTTTCAAAATAGGTAATAATTTAAAGAATTAAAAGTGGTAATGTTTAGGTTTCACAATTTTGAAAAATTTTTAGAAAATAAAAATTATAATAAAGATTTTTTTATTTCAGGAGTAAATCCAGCGTTTTTATCTTATTTTTTATCTTTTTACTTAGGTGTATTACAGGATATTTTTGTTTTGGCTATCTTTCCTGAAGAAAAACAGGCTTCTGAATTTGTTTCAGCCTTAAGAGTATTTTCTTCTCAAAAAGCTGAACTTTATCCTACTTCAGATATTCCTCCATTTTCTGAAGTATATGCTTTTGAAGAAGAAGAGCTGGATAGAATAAAAATTCTTTGGGAGCTTCCTGAAATTAAGGTTTTAGCTGGAGGAATAGAAGCCTTTTTAAGAAAGTATATTCCAAGAAAGGAACTTAAAAAGGCTTATCATTATCTTCTTTCCGGTGAAAAAATTGATAGAGATAGCTTTTTAAAAAGACTTTTAGATCTTGGATATGAAAGAGTAGGAACTGTAAGGGAGAGGGGAACTTTTACAGTAAAAGGAGGAGTTATAGATCTTTGGTCTCCAAACTATGAATTTCCTGTGAGAATTGAGTTTTTTGGGAACGAAATCACAGCGCTTAAATTTTTCGATCCTGCAACTCAAAAGAGTTTTTCCCATATTGAAGAACTTATCATACTTCCTTGTAGAGAAATATTTTTTCCTGAAAATACAGAACACATTTACAAAAATCTTTTTAAATTAAAAGAAAAGATTCCTGAGCCTTTATTTGTAGAAATTCTTAATCAAATAGAAAATAGATATATTTTTGAAAAGAAAGACCTTTTGATGTCCATTTTTTACGAAAAACTGAATCCTATATGGGATAACTTAGAAAAAGAGGTTTTAGTGATTTTATATGAACCAGAGATTATAGAAAGAAATGCAGAAAGTTTTTGGGACAGAGTTTATTTAAATGCTTTGAAAGCAAAGGAAAAAAAGAGGTTATTCTTTGATGAGGAATTTTTGTATTTATCTGTAGAGGAATTTAAAGATTCAATTCAAAAATTTAGAAAATTGATTGTAAAGGAGATTCCCTTTGAAATTAAAAATGATGGGCTTTCTTTTTCTCTTTCCCAAAAAGAGATAGAAGAGATTAAAGGCATTAATAAAGTAGAACAAGCTTTTAAACTTCTCAAAAAATCTTTGGAAGAAGGAGAAAAAATAATTCTTGTGGTGTCTGATGAAAGGACTGAAAAAACTATTTTAGAGGGACTTAGATTTAGAGGATGGGAGGATTTTAAAAATCTTGAAATTAGAAAAGGGACTTTAAAAAGGGGATTTTACTTACCTCAGTGGTCTATATGGGTGACTTCAGAATATGAACTTTTTGGGAAAATTTCGTTAAAAAAAGAGTTTTCACAAAGAGCTATTAGTAAAGCCAAAAGCTATTTCAGAAAATTTGAAGATTTAAAGCCAGGAGATTTTGTTGTCCATAAATACAATGGAATAGGAAAATACTTAGGATTAACCTTTTTAAAAGTTGATGGAATTGAGGGAGAGTTTTTACAGATTGAATACGACGGAGGAGATAAACTTTATCTACCTGTTTCTCGTCTAAACGAGCTTTATCCTTATGTTGGAATAGAGGAGAAAGAACCTAAACTTGATAAACTCGGCAAAAAGACTTTTATCAATCGTAAGAAAAAAATAGAACAGGAATTAAAAGAAGTTGTGCAAGAACTGCTTTCTCTTTATGCAGAAAGAAAAGCAATAAAGAGTTATGCTCTTAAATTTCCTGCACTTGCTTATCAGGAATTTTCCTCCACTTTCCCTTATGAAGAAACACCTGATCAGCAAATTGCCATTGAAGAAATAATTAACGATCTTTGCAGTGAAAAGCCTATGGAAAGGCTTTTAGTGGGAGATGTAGGATTTGGGAAAACAGAGGTGGCTTTAAGAGCTATATTTCTTGTTGCTTACTCAGGAAAACAGGTTGCTTTCTTGGTTCCAACCACCATCCTTGCAGAACAGCATTATAGAAACTTTAAAACCCGTTTAGAGCCTTTTAATATAAAAGTAGGAATTCTTTCAAGACTAAGACCCCTAAAGGAACAAAGGGAAACCCTAAAAAAACTTGCAGAGGGTGAAATAAAAGTAATTATAGGAACTCACAGATTGCTCTCTTCAGATGTAGTTTTTAAAGATTTAGGACTTCTCGTGATAGATGAAGAACACAGATTTGGTGTAAAACAGAAGGAAAAAATAAAACAACTCAAAAAGAGTGTAAAAGTTCTTTCTCTTTCTGCTACACCTATTCCGAGAAGTCTTCAGTTAAGTCTTCTAAATATTTTTGACCTTTCTGTTATTGAAAGTCCACCTCCTGGAAGGAAACCCATAAAAACTATTCTTGCCAAATTTGAACCCGAAATCATCAAAAATGCTATAGAAAAAGAGTTAGAAAGAGGAGGGCAGGTATTTTTTGTCAATCCAAGAATTAGAGGACTAAGTTCTTTAGCTAACTATCTTAAGAAACTCGTTCCACAGGCAAGAATAGAAATCATTCACGGACAGATGCCAGCAGAACTTATAGAAAAAAATATGTACAAATTTTTGAACAAAGAAATAGATGTGCTTGTTTGCACACCTATAATAGGAAGTGGTATAGATATTCCTTCTGCTAATACTATTATAATAAATAGAGCAGATATGTTTGGTCTTGCAGATATTTACCAGCTAAGGGGAAGGGTAGGAAGGTCTGATGAACTTGCCTATGCCTATCTTTTGGTTCCTACATTAAAAGGATTAACTGAAGAAGCTCAAAAAAGACTTAAGGCTTTGCTCAAATTTACAGAACTCGGTTCAGGCTTTAAGCTGGCTTTGAGTGATTTAAAAATACGCGGAGCTGGAGAGCTTTTAGGTATTCGTCAATCAGGACATATTAACACCGTGGGATATGAACTGTATTTAGAACTTCTTGAAAACACAATAAGGGCACTTAAAGGAGAAGAGATAGAAGATTGGGAACCAGAAGTTAACATAAAAGTGCCAGCCTATATTCCTCCAAATTACATTCCAGAACCAGAGGAAAGATTAAGCCTTTATAGAGAGCTTGTTTTGATTAGAGACGAAGAAGAACTTAAAGAATTTTATGAATTAATAAAAGATAAATACGGGACCTTACCAGAACCTGTAGAAAATTTAGTTAAAATTTTTCTCTTAAAACTTTACATGAAAAGCCTTAAACTTCCATTAATAGAAGCTAAAGGAGACAATCTAATTTTTGTTGTCAAAGCTAAAGAAGCTTTTATAAAGTTTAAAAAAACATTAAGTAGATTTAAATTTAACTTTCATTTAAAAGATGAAAAAAATTTTGCCAAAATTGTTATAAAAACGAAAGAAAATCTCCTTGATTTTGCAATTAATATTTGCCAAACATTACTTAGCTAAATCTTTTAATATTTCCTCTAATTTTTGCCATATTTCAGGCTTAAAAGTTAATAGGAATGCCATGTGTAGGAAAGTTTTGTTTCCCTCAATGCGATGATTTCTTAGATGACAAAGAAGTCCTGACTTTATGCTTCCATTTTGAGAAGAAATTTCAAATTTAGTATATAATAAGTGGGTATTTTCTGGAATCTGAATAATGGGCATAGCTTTTACACAAAGCCCACTACTACTTATATCTACAAGTTCACCCTGTATGTGATATTTGTTTATAACCTTTTTAAATTCTTCATTAAGCTGATTCTTTTCATCAAAGATAAGATCGTAAAATTCTAAATCCTTTAATTCTGAAACATTTTCCAAAGAAAAATTTGTATTTCTAACTAAGTAATAATTTTTTTGAAGAAAGTTAAAAAATAAACTGTGGGGAATATAAGATACAAAAGCAGGAATAGGAGTTTTTAAAATCAGTCTTTTATCATGCCTTGGGCTAAGAATTTTTAGCTTATAACCTTCTGGCAGAATCTCCTCTACTACTGTTTGAAAGATAAATCTAATTTCCTCGTTATAAGGAAGTATAATAAGGATAAGTTCTCCTTTTGTAAATTCGGGCAAATCCTGAGTTTTTTCAAGAATAATTTCTTTTTCATTTAAAACCTTTAACGAATCTTTAATGATATTTTGTTTATGAAAGACTATAGCATTTTTTAAGGTTCTATCTAAATCAACTCTTAAGGGAATAGGAAGATACTTAAGCGAAGCAAGTTGTACATTTCTACTTAATACCGAAATTTTTATTTTACTTGAAAGCTCAATTTTCTCCATAACTTAAAACTTTATAAAATCAGCTTTTCTAAATTTGTATACCTGAGATGTAGAAGGGTTGGACCTTTTCCTTCAAAAAGTACTTTAATTTTTTCTGGACCTAATATTTCTGTAACCTCTCCCACACCAAAATGGGGGTGTTTTACTATGTCTCCCACCTTAAATTTTTTGCCGTTATCTGAGAGTGATTCCTCATTTTCTTCTTTGTAATATTCAAATAAAGAGGAAGGGATTTCTCTTAAAAAACGGGAAAGTTTGGCAAGGGTTTTCCCCTCTCCCGGTATGTAAACAGTCATAGGAGCAACGAGAAACAGATTTTCTCTTGCTCTGGTAACTGCTACATAAAAGAGCCTTCTTTCTTCCTCAAGTTCTTCTTCATTGTTAACGCTATAAATTGAGGGAAATCTTCCTTCTATGAGGGATATGATAAAAACAGTATGCCATTCCAATCCCTTTGCAGAATGCACAGTTGAAAGAGTGAGATATTCCTCATCTTTAACTGTATTATTTTCTATATCTGTAATATCTGTAATTTCTAAGGGTTCAAGTATTAAATCACTGAGAAATTCTTCAAGAGAGTTGTATTTTTCAGAAAGAGCTATAATTCCTTCTATATCCTTTTCTCGCTTAAAATAATCTTCATAATAAACTCTTTCAAAAATGGGTTTATAAAAGTCCCATAAAACTAAAAGAATTTCAAAAGGAGCTTTTTTGCTATTCCAGAGATCTTTTAAAAGAAAGCTCAGTTCTTTAAATTCATTAAAAGGGAACTGAAAAGCGAGTTTTTCCAAAGTTTGTTTAATATTTAAAGGATTTTGTTTCAAATAATTGATGATTTTTTCTGTGCTCTTTGGTCCTATTCCTTCTAAAAGTAAAAGAACTCTGTGCCAGGAAAGAAAATCCTGAGGATTGCTTACAATTTTTAAAAAGGAAACAAAATCTTTTACATGGGCAGATTCTAAAAGTTTTAAACCACCATATTTTACAAAGGGTATTCCCCTTTTTGTTAATTCAACTTCAAGATCAAAGGAATGATAGGCAGACCTGAAAAGAACTGCCATCTGAGAAAGTTTAATTCCCTTTTCTCTTAATTCCAAAATTCTATCTACTACAAATTTACTTGATTCTGTTTCATCTTTGGCTTTAAACAAAACGGGTTTTCTACCATCTTTTTTTAGAGTAAAAAGGTTTTTGGTATACTTTATTTTGGAATTTGAAATAATGGCATTTGCAAGGTCTAAAATAAACTGAGTACTTCTGTAATTTTGTTCTAATTTTATAATTTTTGTATCAGGAAAAAGTTTGGGAAATTCGAAGATATTTCTGTAGTTTGCTCCTCTAAATCCGTATATGCTCTGAGAATCATCACCTACAACCATCACATTTTTGTGAGTTTCTCCCATGTATTTTATTATTTCTCCCTGCAAAGTGTTTGTATCCTGATACTCGTCAACCATGATAAACTTAAATCTTTCTCCCACTTCTTTTCTTACTTGAGGAAATTTTCTTAAAATTTCAAGCCAGTTTAACAAAAGGTCGTCATAATCCATTAACTGATGTTCTTTTTTGTAGTTCACATACTCAATAAAGAGTCTTTCTATCTCATGATAATGGTCAAGAAACTGGGGATATTCAGAAGATAAAATTTCTTCAAGACCTCTTTGTTGATTTATCATTTTGCTATAGATATTGGCAAGGGTATCTTTTCTTGGGAATCTCTTTTTTCTTTCAGCCAGTCCAAGACTGTTTCTAAGTAAGTTTATAAGGTCTTCTGTGTCGCTTCTGTCAAGAATGGTAAAACTTGGTTTATAGCCTAACAAGTATCCGTAGAATCTGAGCATATATTGACAGAGTGAATGAAATGTTCCACCCATAATTTTGTCACAATCCATTTTAAGAAGACATCCTGCCCTTTCAATCATCTCCCTTGAGGCTTTTCGAGTAAAGGTAAGAAGGAGAATTTTTTCTGGCGGAACTCCTTGAGCAACAAGATAAGCCATTCTGCAGGTTATGGTTTTTGTCTTTCCAGACCCTGCTCCTGCAATAACTAAAAGAGGACCAAAAACAGTTCTAACAGCTTCAGCTTGTGCTGGATTAAGTTCTTTAAGAAAATCCAAGTTTTTCATATTTTATAAATTATAAACTTTTAACTCCAATCCTACAAGTAGGACGACCCAGATTCTCATTTTGCAAACCCCTTGAATAAAATTAAGAAAGATGTTAATTTTTAAAAATAAATACTAAAGGAGGAAAATCTTAATGGCTGAAGAGATAAAAAGTACCTTAGAAATAGCTCTTGAGAAAGCAGAAAAAATTGGAAAAGCTTCAAAAGAAGAATTAGAACTTCTTCAAATAAAAGAAGAGGCTCAAAAGCTTTCAGCTAAATTTTTAAGAAATGAACTTCCCAATTTTGAAGAAAGGTTAGCAGAATTTTTAAAAAATAAAAATTCTCAACAAAAAAAAGCTATCTATCAGAGTATGGTGGATGTATTTTTAAAAAACATAGTTCTTCCAAAGTATGAATATCAGATGGACGATATTAAGAAGGCTATTGAAGGATTAAAAAAGGTTTTTAAAAAAGTTCCAGAAATTTCCAAAATTTGTCAACAATTAGAAACACTCGTAAGAGAGTATTTAAAGCACAAAGAGGCAATTTACAATGAGCTTTTAAGAAGATTTAATGCAGGTGTTGAGGCTTTAGAAAGAGCTTTATCAGATCAATTGGGAGCTGAGGTTAAAGTAAATGTGGAAGAACATCCACAGTTTAAGGATGAGTGGAACAAAATAAAAGAAAAACTTGACGAAGAATATGGGAAACAGCTTGAATATTTTAAAAATCTTTTTAAGAAGATAATTTCTTAAAGATGTCTGAATTTCCCTCAAAACTTTTGTTATACCCTCAGAGCCTTATTTTTCCTGAGAAAGCAATAAAAGTTTTCTCTTTAATTTCTAATCTCGTTGTTTTAAAACTTCCTAAAACTTTAAATATTACGAAAGAGATTTATCAAGATAGTGTTTTACCTTGGCAAGAAAAGATAATATTTTTAGAGTTAAAAGATGAGGTAAAAATAAATTGGGATCAAATTGACAAAGAAGTTGATCTTATTGAAGAGTGGGGATTTAATTTTAGAACCCCTGAAAATCTTAAATATTTCAGTCAATTTAAAGAAACCCTTGAAGAATCCTTAGAGGGATTGTTTCCATCTTTTAACGAAAAAGAAAAAGAGGAAAAATCTAAGGAAGAGTTTAAAGTCAGAAGAGCTTTAATTCTTCTTTCTCTTGCTGAAAAGCTTGATTTCAGGCTATACGAAGTTGAAAAATCCTTAAAGGAGATGGAAAAAAAATACAATCAATTTTTTGAAGAAAAAATAATAGGAGAGGATGAGACTTTTGAAAGGATATTTCATATTGAAAATCCTCTGGGAGGCTATTTATCAAAGGAATTGCCCAATCTCAAACTAAGGGTTTCTGCATGGAAGATAATTGGAAAATATCTAAACTGGGAATCAGTCCATCCTCTGAATAATCTTTTAATTACAGAAAAGGAACTTTTAGAGGACTGGAAGGATAGATTTTCCTTTGAAAAGAAAAGAGAAGAAGATAAGGCAGAATTTTACAGCTTTAAAGCCTCTATTTTTGACCTTATCGGAATATCCATTATAAATTCTTTAAAAACCTATTCCTCTGAAACAGGGGTGCTTTTTTTAAGCCCTTAATGGCGGAACTCTATTTCATAATCACGGCATTTTTAATCTTTCTTTCAATGATATTCTCTGCAAGTGAAGTAAGTATCTTTTCTCTTTCAAGAATAGAAATTGCCTCTCTCAGAAGTTTAGGAGTATCAGAAAAGTATTTACATATGCTAAGAAATCCCGAGGAGCTTTTAATCGTTCTTATAGCAGGACACGAAATAGTTGATTATTTTGCAAGTTTTTGTATTTCCAAAGGATTTACTATTTTATTTTCTGAAGAAGGAAGAACAACTGCTTTTATAGTCTTTGCTATAATTGGCTTCTGGATAGGAGATTTTTTTCCAAAAGTTGTAGGGTTTAAATTAAAAAGCTTAATAATTACTAAAGTTTTTTACCTGAATTATTTATTTTACAAACTCTTTTATCCTGTAAGAAAGCTTTATACTTCCATTTACTCAGCCCTTGAAAAAAAATTCCCCTATACCCCGATTTATCCCCACACCTTTTCTCCTGCAGAACAGATAATACTTTACATGCTGGACGAAGCTTACAAACAGAAAAGAATAACCGAAAAAGAAAAAAAGTTTATTCATGGTTTATTTCTTTCTGAAAAAATTCCTGTTTCAGCTATTTTAACTTCTCGTTCAGAAATAGTTGCTTTTAAAGACCAAATTATAACCTTAGAATTTTTAGAAAGGTTAAAGCAACTTCCTTATAACAAGTTTCCAGTTTATAAAGAAAACCTTGATGATGTTATAGGGATTCTTTATGCAAAGGATTTAATTAAAGATTTTTCTCCTGAAATTTTAAATGTTAAAAAACTTTCTGAATTTGTAAGACCAGCCTATTTTATTCCTGAGACCTTTACGGTAAGAGATTTACTTTTTGAGTTTCAAAAAAGACAGATAAAAATAGCTTTGGTAATTGACGAATACGGCGTTTTGAAAGGATTGGTTACCTTAGAAGATGTGCTTGAGGAACTTTTTGGTGAAATTTACGAAGAAAAGGAAGCTAAAATTGAGCCTATACAAAAGATAGAGGATAAAAAATGGCTGGTTAGTGGAAAAGTTCTTTTAGAAGAACTAAAAAGTTTATTAGGAATGGAAATAGTTGAAGAAGAATTTCAAGATATAAAGACTTTAAGCGGGTTTCTTCTCGTTTTGTTTAAAGAAATTCCTAAGGAAGGAGAAAGCATAGAATATGGAGAGTTTAAATTTACTGTTAGAAAAATTAAGGGAAGAAAGATTATTTGGGTGGAAATAGAAAAACATGCTTGAAGCTTTAATTTCTTTCTTAATTTTTCTTTCAGGGGAAGCCTTTTTTGCCTGCAGTGAAATCGCTTTTATTTCTGCAGAAAGGATTCTTATAGAAGGTTTAGCTAAAAAAAACATAGGGGCAAAACTTTACCTTAAATTTTGGGAAAACCCTGAACGTTTATTCACTACAACTCTTATGGGAATTGCTCTCTGTATAGCAGGAAACGGTATATTCACTACCTATTTTTTAATAAAAAGTCTAAAAACCTGGGGGATTTTAATTTCTTCTACCTTTTTGCCTCTTTCTATGATCTTTTTTGGTCAGATAATTCCCAAAACCATAGGGAAAAAATTTTCTTATCCTTTGGTTCTTTACTTAATGCCATTTCTTTACATAATTTCTTTTATATTTTTTCCTGTAATTTTTCTGAATACAAAACTTGCTAATAAAATTCTCAAGTCAAAAGAGGAAGAAAATCCCTTTTTCTTAACCAAGTTTAGAGAAATACTTTTGACTTTCGTTCATTATGAAGAAGAAATTGATTTTAAAGAAAAAGAACTTATGCGCAAAATTGTAGAGTTTGCCAAAAAAAGGGTTTCTCAAATAATGATCCCTTTAACTCAGGTAAAAGCATTACCTATAACAGCAACTGTAAAAGATGCTATAGAATTCAGCAAAAAATACAACTTTTCTTATATTCCTCTTTATGAAGAAGGCATTAATAACATAAAGGCAATGGTAAAGGTTCAACACCTTGTGGGAAAAGTTCTTCTTCAGCCAGAAAGACCAATTAAAGAATTTAGTTTTAGACCCATTTTTGTCCCGGAAGTAGCTTTTGCCCACGAAATTCTCTCCCAGCTTCAGAAAAGTGGAATAGAAATAGCTGTGGTAGTAGATGAGTATGGCTCTACCACCGGAATTATTACCATAGAAGATCTTATAGAAGAGGTTTTAGGAGAATTTAGAGACGCGCTCGATTACTATGTTCCTGAGTATCAAAAAATCAGCGAAAATCTGTATAAATTCAAAGGATACATAGAGATAGAAAAACTACAATCCCTTGGAATACCCATTCCTTCAGGAGATTACGAAACCCTCAATGGATTTATCTACTTTATAACAGGCAAAATACCAAAAGAAGGAGAAAAAATTTATTACAAAAATTTAGAAATAGAAGTTGTAAAAGCTACCCCAAGAAAAGTAGAAGAAGTAATAATAAGAATTAAAAAGTAATTTCTACTTTGGAAAAATCTTTCAAAAAAGATGTTTCATCTAATAGGGGTTTGAAATCTTGTGAAATTGAAATAGTTTTTATTTTCCACCTTAGCTGAAAAACCTCAGAACTTATCATTCCTTCCTTTTTCTCCTCCGAAAAGGAATATTCAAAGGAAGTTTTTAAAAAATCCCATCTTAAGGTTTTTTCCTTTAGTCCCATAAAATAAAGGGGAATGTTTTTTAATTCGGGATGTTTTTGAAAAGTTACGAGATAATGCTTTTTGCTGTAAAAGTCAAAAATTTCAATAAGATTAAACGAAGAAATTTCCCATTTTCCATATCCCAAGGTAGTGTTTAAAGGTGATTTAAATCTTAAAAAAAGAAAGTCTTCACTTGCTTGAAAATCTGCATAACCACTGAAAATTTGGGTTTGATTATTGGTAAAAAATTTCACTTCTAACCATAAATTTCCGAAATAAACTCTTTTCGCAGGGGCTTTTCTTAGAATAAGCGATTTATAACAGCATCCGAAAACGAAATAAAGAAAAAGAAAAAAAACGAACTTATTTAGAATTTGGGCAGTTTTTGATTTTCTTTTCAATTCTTTCTTTATCCCTTTTATGGATAACTGCTTTTAAAGCTCTTTGATATAACTCACAGGCTTTATTTTTGTCTCCTTTTTTATAGTAGGCATCTGCAAGATGTTCAATTATAACTGCTTCGTCTTCAGATAGCTTATTTACTGCCTTCTCTAAGTATTGTATGGCTAAGTCTAAATTATCTTTTTTGTAATATAACCAGCCCACGCTATCAAGTATGTAGGGATCTAAGGGACGAATTTGCAAAGCCTTAAGAAGTAACTTTTCAGCCTCATCAAGATTTTTATTAAGTTCAACATAGCTATATCCTACGAAATTTAATACATAAGGATCTTTTGGGTACCTTTTTAAAAGCGGTTCAACAAGAGAAAGAACTTTTTTGTAATCCTCTAAGCAGGCATAACTTGAAGCCAAGGTTAAAATCATATCAAGATCTTCTGGATAGGCTCTTATTCCCTCCTCTGCATACTCTAATCCCTTTTCACAAAGATCAAGAAGTTCAAAGGAATTTGTTAAAAAAATGTAATAATTTTTATCCTTAGGGTATTTTTGAGAAAAGTCCTCTAAATACTTTATAGCTTCCTCTTTTTTTCTTTGCCTCAATATGTTTACTATTCTTCTTGAGGCTTCATAATTCCATTCGTTATCAGACAAAAGTTTTTCATAAATCTTTATGGCTTCATCCATCTTATTTTGTTTTTCTAAGGAATATCCCAAAAAGAAAATAAGTTCAGGAGTGTGTTTGTTTTTTTCCAAATATTCCTTTAATACCCTTTCAGATTTTTCCCAATTAGCTTTTTCAATATAAAAACTTAGCAGAAGCTTAATAAAATCTTCATCTTCAGGATATTTTGTTACATAGGACTTAAGCAAATTTTCAATTTCTTCAACCTCAGAGTTTTCATCTAAAAATTTGAGCACCTCTATTAAAAGGGCTTTGTTTTCCGGAAAAAGATTTAGTGCCTTCAAATAAGCTTCCTTTGCTTCTTCTATCTTTTTTTGTTCCTTTAAAATACGAGCTTTTAAAAGCCAAGCTATATAATTGTTTTCGTTGATTTTTAAAAGTTTGTTTAGATTTATTATTGCTGAATTCCAGTCTTTTTGATCAAGATAGATATTGATAAGAAGGGTAAGAAAGACTTCGTCTTCAGGGAAAAATTCTATATATTTTTCAAGAATAGAGGCTGCTCTCAGCGGTCTATTTTCTAAAAGGTATATTTTAGCTAAAAAGAGATTGAATTCTCTGTCTTTTGGATACCTTTTTAGAAGGTTTTTAGAAAGCTCCTCAGCCTTTTCTAACTTTCCGTTTTCAAGATAAAAAGAAATCAAAGTTTTTTTAAGATAAAGACTTTCTTTATCAAACTTTATAGCTTTTTTGAGAAACTTTTCTGCTACTGGAGGATCTTTTTCGTTCATGGCAAGAAGATAGTAATAATAAGCCTGGGTTTTATCTCCAGCAAAGGAATTAAGGAAGGCTAAAAAAAGAAAAGCTGAAATTAAAAGGCTAATCCTTATAGGGTAGGGCAAGCGGATAGTAGTATGCATCTGGCAATCTCTCCTCGAGAAATTTTTTAAGTTTTTTAATTATTTTTTCTTCTATTTGTCTTACTCTTTCTTTAGAAATTCCCAGTTTTTGAGAGAGTTCCTGAAGGGTTTTGGGTTCTTCTGCAAGAAGTCTCTCGTAAAAAATAACATAATCTTTTCCTGTAAGTGTTTGAGCAAATTCTTTAAGAAGGCGTTTGAAATTATTTAAAACTTCTTCTCTTGCGTAAGATTCTTCAGGGGTTGGTCTTTCGTCTTTCAAAAAACTTGCTAAGGTATCCTCTGAATCGTGAGATATGGGAGCTTCTAAACTAAGGTCTTGAGAAAACATTCTACTTTCCATTTCTTCAACTTCCTTTTCCTTAACTCCAAGTCTTTTAGCTATTTCAGCAGGAGTGGGCTCAAAGCCGAGAGCAGAAAGTCTTTCTTTTTCCTTTCTTAGCTTATAAAAAAGTTTTCTTTGAGCCTGAGTAGTTCCCATTTTCACAAGTTTCCAGTTATCCATAATGTATTTTAGAATATAAGCTTTGATCCAGAAAGAGGCATAATAGGAAAATTTAACTCCTTTATAGGGATCAAATTTTTTAACTGCTTGCAGAAGTCCAAGATTTCCTTCCTGTATGAGGTCTAAAAAGTTGTGTGCCCAGAATTTTTGAAATTCAAGGGCTATTTTTACCACAAGTCTTAAGTTTGAAACTACAAGTTTATAAGCAAGACGAGGATCCTTAGTTTCATAATAAGCCCTTGCAATAGCCTCTTCCTCCTCTCTTGAAAGCACAGGATACTTGCTTATTTCCTGCAAATACTTTTGGAGGGGATCAAATTTAGCAGGAACTTGTTCTTCAAAGTTTTCTACACTTACAGGAAGATAGGAAAGTTCCTCAAATTCAGAGGGGTCTATAAGAGCTGGCTTTTCACTGCTCTCAAGGTTTTTCATAATAAAATATTTTATCACATAATTATTTTATTCCTACTATTTTGTGAAGTTGAACCTGAAACCTTAATGGTTTTTTAGTTTCAATAATCCAATTTGCTAAGGTTTTAGCTTCTAAAAAGGGATACGCAGGTGAAAGAAAAACCTGAGTATAATAAAAAAGCTGAAACTTTTCTACTATGTTTAAAGCGAAGTCAAAATCATTTTTATCCTTTATAACAAATTTCACAGCATCTCTTTGGGTTAAAAACTTAAAGTTTTCGTAAAGATTAAATTTTTCCATATTTGAGGAAGGAGTCTTTATGTCCATAACTTTTATTATCTCTTTTGGAACTCTTTTTAAGCTTATACTTCCGTTTGTTTCTAAAACCACAGTGCAATTAAGCTCTAAAAAAGTATCCATAAGTTCGTAAACAGCATTTTGCAAAAGAGGTTCTCCTCCAGTAACAGTTATAAAGGGAATAGAGCTAAAATTTTTTTTCCAGAAAGAAACAATCTCAGAGGTATCCATTTCTTTGTAGGGATTTTTTCCTTTTGCATAAGGGGTATCACACCAGGAACATTCTAAATTACATCCAAAAAGCCTTATAAATAAAGTTGGATAACCTACCAAGGGTCCTTCTCCTTGGATGCTAAAAAATATTTCAGAAATTTTTAGTACAGACACTTTGAAAGTTAATCTTCGTAGTATGTTGCTGAAGCCTTTTCTGTTTCGTAAACGGTAACTTCTTTTACCTTTACATTTGGGTAATTTGAGAGTTTTTCTTTTATTCTTTTAAAAATGTATTCTGCAAGTCTTTCAGAGGAGGGATTGACATCTTTGAAATAGGGTAGCTCATTTAACAGTCTGTGATCAAGTTCGGAAAGGACCTCTTTAAGGTAATTTTTGAGAATTTTAAAGTCTATGAGTATGTCAGAGTTGTTTAGTCTGGAGCCTTCAACAACGAGTTCAACTTTCCAGTTGTGTCCGTGCAGTTTTTCGCAGAGACCTTCGTAATTTCTGAGATAGTGTGCAGAAGAAAAGTGGTCTTCTACTCTGAGTTTAAACATAAAAAGAAAGGCGGCGCGGGGATTCGAACCCCGGATTCACGGCTTTGCAGGCCGTCGCCTTACCGCTTGGCTACGCCGCCAAGTTTTTAAATCTTGTGGCGGCGGAGGGACTCGAACCCCCAACCCTGTGGATATGAGCCACATGCTCTAACCAATTGAGCTACGCCGCCACCTTAAAAGCTAAAAATAAGTATAAAAACTAATTTTGTCTTGTCAAGAGGTATCTACCCTTAAATGTGTTTTAAGAAGTGTGCAAAAATTAATTAAAGTTTTTTAAAAATTAACCGATATTAAATACAAAAAAGAAAAAAAACAAAAAGGGGGTGTGAGAAATGGCAGTAAAAATTAACTTCAACGAAGCAGCAGCCCAAACCCACACCGCGCTCATCAGAAATGAGCGCGCAATGAACAAGAGCCTTTTAAGGCTCTCAACAGGTGTTAGAATTTTGAGTGCCGCTGATGATTCTGCAGGTCTTTTCATTGCAGACATGCTTGGGACAGTGGCTAAAGCTTATGACCAAGGTAACCGCAACATCCAGACCGGAATCTCAGCCCTTCAGATTGCTGAAGCAAGTGCTGGCCAAATCTATGACAAACTTCAGGAAATCTATGTGAGAGCTCAGAATGCCGCAAACGACATCAATGACCCTACCGCAAGAGCCGCTCTCCAGCAGGAAATCAGAAACTTTGTGGATGCTATTCAGAAGATTGGAACGGATACCGAGTATAACGGAATCAAGCTCCTTGATGGAACTTTCAATAACAAGTACATTCACTATGGAGCAAGGCTTGATCAGGTTGTCTATATAAGCATTGCTGATGTTAGAGCCCAGAGCCTTGGTGCCCATATGGTAGTGGCTGGAGGAAGTGCAACTTCCGGGGCTGGTGGTATATCAACTTTATCTGCTCAAGTTCTCTCTTCTTCTACTACCATGACAGTAGGCGGAAGGGTAATTGAGGCAACAATAAAAAATGGTAATAACTACATCTATGATGCTGGGTATGTGGCTGAGCAGATTAATAGTGGCCTTGCAGACATTGGATTTAAAGCTAAAGCTGTAAATGTGAGTATTGCCAACCCTTATACTGCTATTGCCGATGTAAGTGATACTGCAACTCTTAAGTTCTATGTGGGAGATAAAAGCTTTTCATTTGATGTTGATACCACTGTCACCCTTGACCAATTGGTTGAGCAAATTAACAGAGCTGCTGCTACAGCTGGTGCAGACCTTACGGCCTCAACCAATGCAGGAAGACTCGTCCTTACCTCATCCAAAGGTTATACCATTGGAGTGGAGGTCAATCTGAAAAATGATAGTAGCGCTACCATTAATCTTGATCAATTAATTCAGGGAGTTGATGCACAATCTGGCCAGACTGGCGCTGCCATTAAGGTGGGTGAGCTCTACATTGCCAATGAGCGTGAGTTTACCTTAGATGGATTTGATAAAAATGCCTTTGGTACTCCTACAGTTGGTTCCGATACTGGTTCTGAATTCAAAAATCTCTATGCCCTTGATGTAACCACCAATCAAGGTGCAGAGATAGCCATGCTTGCCACAGAAATTGCCTTAAGAAGGGTTGATTCCATAAGGGCTCAGATTGGTGCTACCATGAACAACCTCCAGTCCATCTTTGATTCCCAGAAGGTGGCTTACGACAATACCAAGGAGGCTGAATCCGTTATCAGAAACACCGACTATGCCAAAGAGATGGCGGAATTCACCACCTACCAGATCCGTATGCAAGCAACCATGGCTATGCTTGCTCAGGCAAATACTTTACCTCAGCTCGTCCTTCAACTTTTGAGATAATTTTTTCGGATAACCTGAATAAATAAAGGGAGGTGGGAGTCAGTATCCCACCTCCCTTATTATTTTAATTTTGTTTCCAGCTTCTTAACTGTTTTCTCCAAAACTTCTACATATACTTCTTTTATTCTTTTAAAAATCTCTTCGGCAGATTTTTCTTCGTAAATATGAGAACTTAAATTTCTATCCTCAAGCATATCCAAAAACACTTCGTCGTCTTCTATAAGTCCCTGTCTAAAAGCTTCTTTTATACAACTTCTTGGACTGTAACATTCAATACCGAGATAAGAAAGTATAACTTTTAAAGTTTTCCAGAAAAGTTCAAAGGTATATTCAAACCTCTGAATTACACCATCTTTTTCAAGCTGAGTTTCAGCCTGTAAAACACCATCCTTTAAGGTATCAAAAGCCTTTTTTAATTTATTAAGACTAAAAATTAGTTCTATTTTTTTCATAAATGAGCCTCCCTGTGTTTTTTACCATCTTTTTAAACTCCTCATCCACTTTTTCAAGAAAAACTATATCCACAAAAAAAGGCCAGCTTATAGTTTCAATTTTTTCTTTGAGTTTTCTTAGTTCTCTTAAACTAAGAACTGGAGCCCCCTCTATAGCTAAGTCTATATCTGAATAAGGAGCTGATTTTCCTTTTGCCCTTGATCCAAAAAGAATTATCCTTTCAGGATTAAGTTCTTCTTTCAAAAGTTCAACAAGTTTTGCCAGAACTTTTTCAACTTTTTCTTTTTGAATTTCTCTTTGAGTTGTCATTCCTTTTGCTTTTGATATAATCAAAAGTTAATTTTAATTACAAATTTTACAAAATCAAATTTTTTTAAAAAGGAGGCTATGTAATCATGCTTGCACCTTTTAAGGCTTTTAAAAACCCAGAAATACTTGATGTTGAAAAACACAAAAATCTTAAAATCAAAAAACCTCTTGATTACTTTTTTGCTGAGAAGGTAGAAGTTGTTCCTCTTACCTTTTCAGAGCTTTTGCCAGTTTCTATGTATTATCCTGTGATGTTTGCCTCATTTCAAGAAGAGCTTTTTCCCTTTGCAGTTATAGGAATTGAGGGGGTAAATGTTTACTTAAATGAGGAGGGGTCTTTCAAAGTGGATGTTATTCCAAGGGCTCTTATAACCTATCCCTTTGGGGTGATAAGGCAGGTTGAAGGAGAAAGAACTGACTGGCTCGTTCTCGTTGACCTTGCAATGGCCTCTGAAGAAGGAGAGCCTCTTTTTGAAGAGGATGGTTCTGACTCCCCCTTTTTAAAAAGTGTAAAAACTGAGCTTTCTAACCTTGCCCTTGATTTCCAGAAGGTCTATGAATTTACCAAAACCCTGATAGAACACCAGTGTCTTAAACCCATTGACTTTGAAGTGAAGTGCAAGTATGGAAGAGCCTTTTTCAGAAATGTCTACATCGGAAACATTGACACTTTAGCCAAGCTCCAACCTGAAAAGCTCTACTTTCTTAAATGCCTCGGGGTATTTGCCAATTATATATTCTATATACCTAAGTGTGCGTAATTTTAAGTTATTTGATTTGATATAAAGAATTAGTTATACGCTTGTTTTTTTAAAAAAGAAGTTTACTTTAAAATAAAGTTTAAAACTGTTTACAAAACTTATGAAGAAATTACCTATTGGGATTCAGAGTTTTGAAGAAATAATAACTGAAAATTACTACTATGTAGATAAAACTCCTTTTGTGAAAAAACTCGTTGACGAAGGAAAGTATTACTTCCTTTCACGCCCAAGGAGATTTGGAAAGTCTCTTTTTCTTGACACCCTGAAACAGGCTTTCCTTGGAAAGAAGGAACTCTTCACTGGGCTTTACCTCGAAAATAGTTGGAACTGGGGAAAGAGCTATCCTGTGGTTCATCTTGACTTTGCAGGTGGAGTCATTGCAGACCATAAAGACCTTGAAAACTGGATAAAACAAATGCTTGAATTCCATTACGAAAACGAAGGGCTAAAAACTCACGATGGAAAAGATATCAGATTTTTATTTCATAATTTGATTGTAAAACTTTTTGAAAAATACAAAGAAAAAGTAGTAGTCCTCGTTGACGAATACGATAAACCAATTCTTGATAGAATTGAAGACAAAGATGAAGCCATAAAAATAAGGGAAGTTCTGAAAAACCTTTACAGCGTTCTTAAACCCCTTGACCGCTACCTCAAATTCGTCTTCCTCACAGGAGTAACTAAGTTTTCCAATGTCTCGCTCTTTTCCGGGCTTAATCAGTTAAGAGATATTACTTTAAGTAAAGACTATGCGACCATTTGTGGATATACTCAGGAGGAGCTTGAAAGGGTCTTTGGAGAACTCTTAAGTAAGGAAGAAATTGAGGCTGTAAAGTGTTGGTATAACGGCTATTCCTGGGGTGGGGAGTCTGTTTATAACCCTTTTGACATTTTGCTGTATCTTCAAGAGAGAGACTTCCGCCCTTACTGGTTTGAGACAGGGACTCCTACTTTCTTGATTAAACTTCTTGTGGAGAAAAGATTTTATCTCCCAGAACTCTCAAACCTTGTAGTTACCGAAAGGCTCATTGAAAGTTTTGATATAGATGAAATTGAACCGGAAAATTTGCTTTTTCAATCAGGTTATTTAACTATTAAAAAGGTTGAGAAAACTGAAACAGGTCCAATTTATTATTTGAGTTATCCCAATAAAGAAGTAGCTATAGCGCTTAATGATTACCTTATAAGTTATCTAACCCAGAGTAAGTATGAGCCTCCCCGTTTAATAAGAATGCTTATTCTGGGTTTGAGAGAAGGTAAGGTTGAGACCCTAAGAGAGGTTTTAAAGAGTCTTTTTGCAAGCATCCCTTATGAGTGGTATAGAAAAAATGAGCTTGCAAATTATGAAGGTTATTATGCAAGTGTGGTATATAGTTTTCTTGCAGGAGCAGGTTTTGAGCTTATTCCGGAGGACATAACGAGCAAAGGAAGAATTGATTTGACTATTATTTTTGAGAGGAAGTGCTATCTTCTTGAGTTTAAAGTGGTTGAGATGGAGGGAGAAGGAAGGGCTTTAGAGAGCTTAAAAGAGAAGGGATATGCAGAGAAATATAAGGGGAAATACGGTGAGGTTTACTTAATAGGAATTGAGTTTAGCAAGGAAAAGAGGGAAATCGTAAGATTTGAGTGGGAGAGGGGTTAGAATTGAGGTGAGATTTTTTTTACATTCTATCATCCCTCCACATAATATCAACAGCAGAGATAGCTATGGCATCTCTTAAGACCTTTTCCCAGGGAATACCGCTTTTTCCCTTACAGGCAATGGCATACAAAAAATTTCCGAGATACCTTGCATTGATATAAAGTGGTTTTAAAGCATCAAGGATGATGGCTATGACAGTTTCCCTTGGTAATAAGAAGGTTTGCTCATTATCAAGCTTTAATACCACCTCCTTTGGAGTAATTCCTTCAAGGACTGTGCCAGTAAGCAAAGGCTCTGTAAATATGACCACCTCTTCAAAACCAACTTTCTTTAAACCATAATAAAGGGTCCAGGGTTTAAAGCGGTTGATATGAAGTGGAGGATAATCACCGTGCCACCACTTAAATTTTCTATAACTGAGTGCCGTGTTTTCAAACTTAAAATAAGGGGGGCAGCTCAAAATAGCAAAACCTCCCTCTTCCAAAAGTTCGTAAATTCCCTTTAAGAAACCATAAGGGTTTTCCACATGTTCAATAACCTCAAAGGCGGTGACCACTTTGTAAGGTCCTTTAAATTCAGGGGGGAGCTCATCAAAGGTTAGAGCTTTAACCACATTTAATTTGAATTTCTTTCGTGCAATCTCAATTGCCTTTTCACTGGCATCCATTCCATAGACCTCGTAGCCAAACTTTTTGGCAAGAAGAAGGAAAAAGCCAGTTGAGCATCCCACATCAAAAAGCTTACCTTTGGGAAGAAGGGTAAGGATGGGAAGTAATACATTAAAACGGGGTAATCTTTCCCATTTTTTTCTTTCTTTATCCTCATCTTCAACGAATTGATAGCTTTCATAAGGAATAGAAGTAAATGCTAACAAATCTTCATATTTCCCTTCATAAGCTTTATCATAATCCATCGCTTTAACTTGGTAAGTAAATTGCAAATTACAGGAGGGGCACTCAAAGACTCTGTGACCATTAATAATTTCAAATAGCTCAAAGGTGCCAGAATATTGACATAAAGGGCATTTTTCAGGTCTGGGATAGTCCTTTTCAAGGGTTTTTTCAGCATCCTTAAGGGCAAAGTAAATAACCTTAGGAGGGATGCTCTCAAAACAGGGGCTGTAAAATTGCTTCTTTATTTTGGCTTCACTGCAGGGTTCACCAAGGGCATGAATTCCACAGGGAGCCTTACAGGTTTGCCCAGTATAATTGGGTCTTACAGGGATGACAGTGGGGTAGGTGCTACTTCTTAATTCGGCCTCAATGGGGCCTGTGATAAAGACTGTGGGCTTTTTAAGACCCCCCGCAATGTGCAAAGTAGCCGTATCTGCCGTGATTACGGCATCAGAAAGATAAACGGAAGCTATCAGGTAGCGGATGTCCTTCATAAGATAGGAGAGATTGGCTGCCCTTATTCCGTAAACATCAAGGGCAACCTCAACAGTGATATCCTCTTCAGGCAAACTACAAATCACCGGTACATACTCTTCCCAGATGAGGTCTTCAATTTCTTTTAAGAGCTTGGGGGGAAGGGTGCGGTGAACAGAAGAGGCAAGATAGTGGAAAAGAAGCACTTTGTTTTTCTTTGACAATTTTTTGACCTCTTCAAAGACTGGCGTCAACTCCTTGACTACTTCTTCGTCTACCACTACATCTGGAGTCTCATCTTCTGCAAAGTAGAGCCTGAATTTCCAGAGAAACCACTTAACCATGTTGAGGTTGTCAAAGGCAGGGGTATTCACCATTTCGACAGCTTTGATGAAGTAATTTGCCTTAACTACCTCTTTTACTGGGGCAGGGTGTGGAAAAAGTTTATCTATGTAGGAAAGTTTTTCCAGAACTGGGCGAGCCCTTCCTGAAACTGCAACCCAGAGCTTGCAATCTGGATATCTTCTTTTCACTTCTCTTAAGGCAACCGTTGAGCAGAGGACATCACCAATAGCTCCCTGCATGAAGACAAAGAGGGTTTTACCATTTAAGGGTTCTCCGTCGTAAAAAGGGGGTAGGGCAGAGTTAGTCTTTTCAAAGGCCTCCTGAAGTTCCTTGGGTAGTAGGGCAAAGACATCGTTTGCAAAAAGGAGCTTTTCTCCAGGTTTTAACTCAAAGTGATAGCCATTGAAATCCAAGGAAAGCCTTCTTTTAGCCTGAACAGTTAGCATCTCATCCCTCCCTAAAGAATTTTAATTTATCTTAACAAAATTTGTGCCTGAGACAGCCCCACTCTATTTGTCACCCTTACAAAAGCTTTCCCCGCATTCTCTTTTTGTCGTATATCGTCCTCGTATATCATCGTATATTGTCGTCTATCGTAAATGTATATCGTCGTCCCTGCGAAAGCAGGGACCTTCCCCTGCAAAAGTTTACCCCCGCGCAACTTGTCCCCGCGGGGGTTTACCCTCGCTCCTTTCCTTTTTTTCGTCATTCCCGCGTAAGCAGGGACAGGGGCTTGTCCCTGCGCAAGCTTGCCCTCGCAAAAGCGTGGGTGGGGGCGGGTGTCACCCCGTGACAACGGGGGTCTATAGAGGGGGTCCCCAATTTCGTGAGGACGACGAAGAAGGAAGGAGGAGGATTTATCCCTGCGGTGCGTTCCGCCTAAATCGCCAGACCCAGGAGACCATTTCCTCAAAATATGTAAAAGGGCAGAGGACAAGTGGGAGGGTGACAATAAGAGGGTTTCTTACAACTTGCTCCTTTTCAAAACCTTAGTTTCCCCCTTTTTGATTTTTGAAAATAGAATAAAATTGCCAAGATATTAAAGAATTTAAAAATCCAAAGAGGAGAGGAGGTTCTTATGAGTAATCATACTAATGGGGCCGAAGGAAGCCAAAGACCTCAGTGTCAGGCTCAGCAAACCAATCAACAAGGCAACTATTCTACTATTAAGCCATCTGAAGTTCAGAAAGATATTCTAATTCAGCTCTATTCCACTATGCAAAAGGAATTAAGGCAACTTGAAAGTCATTTTATTCAACTTGCTATTCCTCTTCTTACTTCATTAGTGGTATATGGATATGCAGTCAAAGAGTTTTATAGCAAATCTGACGATGTTAATTACTTTTTGATTTTATCCCTCGGATATATAGCTTCTGCTCTGATTTGTATTTTTATATACTTTGTCTCTAATGTTTTTGCTTATACTTATCGCCAAAATCAAGTTGTTTTATCTAAAATTGAAGATTTTTGCTGTTTATATAGTCAAGATTTGTTGCCACCAAATTTTAATTTGATTGACAGAGTATCTTGTATTGACCCACCTGAGCTTTACAAATTGTTTTCTTATTCCAGTGTGATTCTTTTAATATTAATTTCTTTACATTTTATAAGTATATATTTTTCTTATTGTGATAAACTTGAAATACAAATTTCATTAATTTTTTCAAATATATTGAAATACATAGTTATTATTTTTATTCTTATAGCAGCAATAGAATTATTTTTAAAGATGGTTTGGAAAATATACAAAAAGAAACTTGAAAAACTTTACCCTCAAAATAATCAGAATAATTGCCAAGAAGATAGAGGAAGAACCAACCAAGGTACTACGGCCAACCGGAAATAATAGATAAAGAACATCTGAGGTCACCTAAAAAAAATATATCAAGTAGCTTGCCTGCTACACTTCCTTTGAGGTCTGAGCCCTTTCTCCTTCACCGTCGTTCCCATGAAAGTGGGAGTCTATGAATGGATTCCCGCTTTCGCGAGAATGACAGGAAAAAGGTAGGCTCTCGCAAGAATTTTACACCCTTTCCCACTCAAACCGCGTGATTTCCTTTCTCTCTTTACTAAACTCAATTCCTATCAAATAAATTTCGCTGTATTTCCCCTGGTATTTTTCGGCATAACCCTTTTCTTTCAAGCTCTCTAAGGCTCTTCCTTCTCCTTCCATCTCAACCACCTTGAACTCAATAAGATAGCACCTTCCTTCATAAAGAACGGTCAGGTCAATTCTCCCTTTGCTTGTTAAATCCTCTGGGATAAGCTTAAAACCTGCACCAAAAAGGAAACTATAAACTACACTGGCATAAAAACCTTCATAACGGGCAAGTTCGTTTTTCCTGTACCACTCATAAGGGATACTTGCAAAGAGACTTTTTAAGGCTTCTCCTAAAGTTTCAACCTTTCCCTCTCTTAAGCCAAGCTTTAAAGTTTTTATTAAGCGAGAGGGTTCATACTTGCTTTGAGTTAAATAACTTAGGAGATAGTCATTGAGGGTTACAGCGACTTCTTGGTTGGGATAACTCAGATAATAGATGGGGCCTGTTTCAGTTTTTTCAATTTTTTTGATAGTGAGATAACCCGATTGAAAAAGCAAATTTTCTGGTTCAATTTCATCTATGTCAAAACTTTCAATAAGTCTTTCGGTAACGACAAGATTTGAAAGCTCTGGTATAAAAAATCTCTTTTCCACAAGAAGTTTAACTAAGAAGTTAGGAGTCCCTGTTTCAAACCAATAGGGGCGAAAAATTTTCTTTTTAAGATAAAGGAGAATATCAAAGGGGTTGTAAACTGGTTCTCCGCCCCAAGAATAGCCATTATACCAACATTTTACTTCTTCAAGCTTCTCTTTGGTTAGAAGTTCTCCAAAGACACTTTCAAGCTCACTTTGAGTGTATCCACAAATGGTTGAATAGGCTTCATCAAGGGTTATGTCATTGAGTTGATTAAGTCCAGAAAAAAGGGAGACCTTGGAGAATTTGGTGACTCCTGTGAGGAAGACGAATTTGAGGTAGCGGTCAAGGGGCTTGAGGACACTATAGAGGTTTTTTAGGATCTCCCTGATTTTTATGGCCTCTTCTTTGTCTTCAATTTTGTCAAGAATGGGTTTGTCGTATTCGTCAATGAGGACTACCACCTGAGTTTTGAATTTTTCAGAAAGTTTTTCAATCAATTCAATGAAACGGTTTTCCTGTAATTCCTCGGTAAGTTCAATGCCATAAGCTCGGGCAATTCTGTTCAGTTTCGAATCTATGCCTTTGATTAACTTTTCAGCAGAGCTGACCACCCCTTCTCCAAAATCAAGATGCACCACAGGGTAGGTCTTTTCCCAGTCCCAGTTATTTTCAAGATAAAGCCCGGTAAAGAGCTCCTTTTTTCCGAGAAAGGCCTGCTTTATGGTGTCAAGAAAGAGGGATTTTCCAAATCGCCTTGGGCGGGAGAGAAAGTAATAATCTCCCTCATCAACCAGTTTTTTTATAAAAGGGGTTTTGTCAACATAGTAACAGCCTTCACTTCTAAGTTTTTCAAAGCTCTGAATTCCAATGGGTAATTTTTTCATAGGTTTTTAAGCCCCATTCTGTTCTTAAAATTTAAAAATAAAGGCCTTTTCTAAAAAAATCAAGAAGAATTTTTTCAAAATCTGGGATTGGTCATGCTTCTCGTTAGATTAACGCTAAAAAAGTGAATTTTAAAAAACTCTGGCTGAATGGGTTTAAAATTTTGAATACTTCTTTACTTATAAGCCTATCTCTGCTGAAGTTTGTCCCTGCTGAGGGAGAGGGTATGGGGCATTAGATATTTTTATACATCCTCAGCAGGTCAAAGGCAAATCTCTTTTAATTTGAAAAAGCAGTATTATAATTGAAGATTCATCCATTAAAAAGCTTTCTTGCAAGGGAGGTGGGGAGAAATGCCAATTTTTGAGTTTCAGTGTGAAGAGTGCGGGGAGATCTTTGAAGAGCTTGTGCTTGGTGGAAATCTTGAAGGAATTAAGTGCAAAAAATGCGGAAGTTCAAGGATTAAAAAGGTTATGTCTCAGGTAGCCTTTAAGTCAGGAGGGAAGTTTGTGGTAAGCTTTGGCTCAGGATGCTCCTCTTGCAGTGGTGGCTCCTGCAGCACCTGCCACTAAACTGGTAAATTAAGAGGTTTAGTACTTTATGCATTTGAGAATGCATTTAAGAGCTGGCACAAGAGGAAGTAAACTTGCTCTTGCGCAGACTGATTGGGTAATTAGTAAGCTAAAAGCTTTTTTTCCTGAAATTGAAATAGAAAAAGTAATTATTAAAACCACAGGTGATAAAATTCTTGATGCACCACTAAGTAAAATTGGAGGAAAGGGTTTATTTGTTAAGGAAATTGAAGAAGCTTTACTTAGGGGAGAAATTGATTTTGCAGTGCACAGTATGAAAGATGTACCATCCCTTGTACCTCAAGGGTTAGAAGTTTCCATTATTCCTGAGCGGGAATCTCCTTTTGATGTCTGGATTTCTGAATACGAAACCCTTAAAGAGGTTAGACCTAATGCAAAAATTGGAACAAGCAGTTTGAGAAGACTTTGTCAGTTGAAAAGGCTTAGACCTGACCTCGTAATTGAACCTCTAAGAGGAAATGTGGATACGAGGTTACGGAAACTCAGAGAGGGTTTATATGAGGGTATAATCTTAGCTGAAGCTGGACTTAAAAGACTTGGTCTTGAAGTTAAGTATCGCAGATTTTTCCTTGATGAGATGATTCCTGCAGTAGGACAGGGTGCTCTTGGAATAGAGGTAAGAAGCGAGGACAAAAAGGTCAAAGAGATTCTGAAGGTACTTCACTGTGAAAAAACTGCTATAGCTGTTAGAGCTGAGCGGGCTTTTCTTAAGACCCTTGAGGGAGGGTGTCAGGTCCCCTTAGGAGCCCATGCTTATTTTGAAAATGGTAGTCTTGTTATTACAGGATTTATTGGAGATCCTGAAGGAAAGCGCTTTTACAGAGAAACTTTAAAAGGTAATTCTTCAGAACCAGAAAAACTTGGAGAAACTCTTGCAAGAGAGCTTTTAAAAAGAGGAGGAGAAGAGATTTTAAAAGAACTTTATCAGGGGAGTTAGAAGTGAAAGGGAATGAAGAAAAAGGGAAGGTTTATCTCGTTGGAGCTGGGCCTGGAGATCCTGGGCTCTTAACCCTTAAGGGAAAGGCTCTCCTCGAAAAGGCTCAGGTTGTAGTTTACGACTATCTTGCTAATCCAGAACTTCTAAAATATTGCCCTGAGGGGTGTGAATTTATCTATGTAGGCAAAAAGGGTGGTGCGCACACTATGTCTCAGGAAGAAATCAACCAACTTCTTGTTCAAAAAGCTAAGGAAGGAAAGTTAGTAGTAAGGCTTAAAGGCGGTGATCCTTTTCTTTTTGGGAGAGGGGGCGAGGAGATTGAGGAATTGGTAAAAGAGGAAATCCCTTTTGAAGTAGTTCCTGGAATAACTTCTGCGATTGCTGTTCCAGCTTATGCAGGAATTCCCGTAACTCACCGGGACTGCACCTCAACCCTTGCCATCATCACTGGGCATGAAGCTGAAGGAAAAGAGGAAAGCAAAATTGACTTTAAAGCCCTTGCCCAAATTGGAACTCTTGTCTTTTTAATGGGGGTTAAAAATCTTCCCAATATTGTGGAAAACCTCATAAGGGAGGGAAAAAACCCTAATACTCCTGTTGCCGTTATTCAATGGGGGACAACACCAAGACAAAAAACCGCCGTTGGTACTTTAGAAACCATTTTTGATGAGGTTAAAAAACAGGGAATCACGGCTCCAGCTATTATTGTGGTTGGAGAAGTAGTAAAATTGAGAGAAAAATTTAACTGGTATGAGAAAAAACCTCTTTTTGGGAAAAAGATTGTTATTACCCGAACAAGGGAACAGGCAAGCAAATTGAAATCCGCTTTAATTGAACTTGGAGCTGAGGTGATTGAAATACCAACTATTGAGGTTAGACCCCTTTTCAACAAAAAAACCTTAGAAACATTAAAAAACCTTAAAAATTATGACTGGCTAATCTTTACCTCTGAAAACGGGGTTCGTTTCTTTTTTTCTGCCCTTTTTGATACCGGGCTTGATGTGAGGGCTCTCGGGGGAATAAAAATTGCTGTAATTGGACCTGCAACCAAAGAGGTCTTAAAGACTTATGGAATTTTCCCTGATCTTATGCCTGAGAAAAATTTTACTCAGGAAGGTCTTTTAGAAGCCTTTGGGAAGAAAGATCTTTCAGGGAAAAAAGTACTTTATGTGAGGGCAAAAGTGGCAAGAGAGGTGCTTTCAGAAGGACTTAAAGCAAAAGGGGTTTTGCTTGAAATTTTGCCCATTTATGAAACCTTAAAACCTGTAGATTCAGGAGAAAAACTGAAAGAAACCCTTGAAAAGGGCATTTCTGCCATAACTTTTACCAGTTCTTCAACAGTTGAGAACTTTTTTGAGCTCTTAAAAGAAATGGAGCTTTCCCTTCCTCCTGGAGTCGTTCTTGCCTCTATTGGACCTATAACTTCTAAAAGTATAAGAAAATTTGGATACGAACCAACTGTTGAGGCTAAAGAATATACTATTCCTGGTTTGGTAAAAGCCATGGTAGAATATTTTAAAAATGCGGTAAGCTAAAATTGAAAAAAGAAGAGGGTAGATAATGGAGGAGGTAAAGAGGTCCCTTGAAGTTATTAAGAGAGGCATTGTGGATTTAATCGAGGAGGAAGAGCTAATCAGAAAGCTTGAAAGGTCATATAAAACAGGAATACCTCTTAGAATTAAAGCTGGTTTTGACCCAACGGCCCCTGACCTTCATCTTGGGCACACAGTTCTCTTAAGAAAACTCAAACACTTTCAGGACCTTGGGCACGAGGTTTACTTTCTCATTGGAGATTTTACCGCCATGATTGGTGACCCAACTGGGCGTTCAGAAACCCGTCCAGCCCTTACTAAAGAACAGGTGCTTGAAAATGCCAAAACCTATAAGGAGCAGGTCTTCAAAATCCTTGATCCTGCCAAAACCAAAATAGTTTTTAACAGTGAATGGTTCTCAAAGATGACCGCTGAAGACATTATCAGGCTCTGTGCCAAGTACACCGTGGCCCGCATCCTTGAAAGAGATGATTTTAAAAAACGCTTTGAAAATGGGCTTCCTATTGCAATTCACGAGCTCATTTATCCCCTTTTTCAGGCCTATGATTCTGTAGCCCTTAAAGCGGATGTAGAGCTTGGAGGAACGGATCAACTCTTCAATCTTCTTATAGGAAGAGACATCCAAAGAGAATATGGGCAAGAGCCTCAGGTCATTATTACCCTTCCCCTTCTTGAAGGGCTCGATGGCGTTCAGAAAATGAGTAAAAGCCTTGGAAATTATGTGGGTATTATGGAACCTCCAAAGGAGATGTTTGGAAAACTTATGTCCATTCCTGATAGTCTTATGTGGAAATATTACGAACTTTTGACAGATCTTCCCCTTGAAGAGATTGCTGAGATGAAGAAAGGGGTTGAAGATGGGAAACTTCATCCCAAAGAAGTGAAGAAGAGGCTTGCTCGCCTGATTGTTGCTCAGTATCATTCAGAAGAAGAGGCTTTAAAGGCAGAAGAAGAGTTTGAAAGGGTTTTCAGTAAAAGGGAGTTTCCGACTGAGGTTGAGACTTTTGAAATCACTGCTGGGAAGGTCTATTTACCAAAATTTTTGAAAGAGCTTGGTATTGTGAAGTCAAGCTCTGAGGCAAAAAGACTGATAGCTCAAAGAGCCATTGATTTAAATAAAGAAACCTTAACCTCAGAAGAGGTCTTTTTTGAAAAAGGAGAATACATCTTAAGAATAGGAAAGAAGCGTTTTGTTAAATTTGTAGCCCGCTAAGAAAAAATTTCTTTTAAATTTTTAAATAAAACTTGAATCAAACTGGTCCCATTCCAGAAGGCGGCGTAAAGAGATTAAGGACTCTTCCTTTAGATAGGGACAATCCTCAGGTTCAGCCTCACCAATAGAAATCTTTGTTGCAAAAGCAAGGCAAGTTAGTTCTCCACAAGCCTTGCAATTAGTTTTGGGAAGAAATTTATATATCTCAAGGGCAGGAGGTCTTTTCACAGGCTTATAATCTGGCTCAATATCTTTTGCCCTTTCTTCAAGCTCTTTAAGATAATCTATAAGAGCTGAAAGAACCTCTTTAGCCTCCTCTTTATCACTTACCAATCCAAATTTAAGTTCCTCGTCTGAAAGAGATACCTTGAAAAATTTATCTCTAAAGAACCACTTAAAAATTAGCGAATTTTCATCGGAAAAAAGGGCTTTTACTTGAGGTTTAAGATAAGGAAAAAGCTCCTTAAGCCCATTTTGAATAGGTAAAATAACTAAATAACAATCTTTAGATTTATGACAGTAAGGAGTCTGAAGAGTAATTTTTTCAAAAAGCTCCTCTTTATTTAAAGAATGGAAAAATTTTTTCATCATGGTATTTAGTATGCTAATACTTTTTTTAAGGTTTTCAAGATTTGATGCTTTAACCGTAAAGTGTTTTTTGCTTCAACCTATGCTTTTACTTTTGATATTCTTTTCACAAGAGGTTGTAGAATTGGGAAAAAGAAAATATCTTAAACTTACTGAAGATTTAAACTTACAGTGAGGCTTGAAAAGACGATTAATATTAAAGTTAAAAAATGAAGCTTTTTGTTATCGGAGTTGGGCCAGGAGACCCTGAGTTAATTACTCTTAAAGGCAAAAAGATCCTTGAAAGGATTAAACTCATTTTTTATCCCTCTGGAGGTAAGGAAACTTTTGCTCTCTCAATTGTAGAAAAACTCTTGCCACTTTCAGATAAAAAACTCGTTGAACTTTACTTTCCCATGAAAAGGGATGAAAGCTTAAAAGAGCTCTGGCAAGGGCTTGCAGAAAGTATCATAAAGGAGCTTGATATTTATAAGGAAGGTGCCTTTATTACCTTAGGAGATCCAAGTTTTTATGCTACTTTTTTCTATTTAAAACCCTATCTTCAAGAAAAGGAAATTGAAATTGAGATTATCCCCGGGATTAGTTCCTTTTCAGCTCTTTCTGCAAAGTTAACCCTTTCTTTAGCCCTTGGAAGAGAAGAGGCTGTTATTACAGTGGCAGAAAATTTTATTAAAAATTTTGAAAAGTTTGTTAATTTTGATACCATTGTTATAATGAAAGGAAATCGCCATTTTAATGAGATTAAAGAATGGGCAAAAAAATATAGTTATCAAGGGCTTCTTGGGAAAAGAATAGGGCAGGGGGAAGAAAAAATCTGGGAAGATCTGAATTTGGCTTCTGAAGAGGAACTTGATTATTTTTCTACTATTATACTTAAAAAGAAAAAGGGAGACTGAGATTTATGGCGAAGGTATATTTTATTGGTTTTGGGCCTGGAGATCCAGAGCTTTTAACTTTAAAGGCTTTAAAAGCTATTAAAAGTTCTCAGGTAATCATTTATCCTGGGAGTCTTATAAGCCAGGAAATGCTTGAGTTTTTGAAAAGGGAGAATAAAGAGGCTGAATTTGTAGATGCCTTCGGCAAAAAACTTGAAGAGATTTGCCAAATCATCAAAGAGGCTTATTTCTCTGGGAAGACAGTTTCAAGACTTGTAAGCGGAGACCCTTCAATTTTTAGCTCCCTTATGGAACATCTCGAGATTCTTAGGAAAGAAGGTATTTCTTATGAGATAATTCCGGGAATCTCTTCTGCCCTTATGGCAGGGGCTCGTCTTTCTCTTGAATTCACTTATCCCGAAATTTCAAATTCCATAATCTTTACAAGGCTTGAAGGAAAAACTGGTGGAGCAACAGAAGAAGAAATCCTAAAATTTTGCGAAACCAAATCCACTCTGGTTTTCTTTTTAAGCTCGGGCCTATGTAAAAAACTTGAAGACCTTCTCAAAAAGGCCCTCTCACCCGAAACAAAAGTTGCCATTCTTTACAAACTTTCAAGACCCGAAGAAAAAAGCATCCTCACCACCCTTGACAAACTCTCAGAAACTATGGAAAGAGAAGGAATCTCAAAAACAGCCTTAATTGTAGTGGGGAAGGTCCTTGAATTAATAGACAAAAATTTTTACAAACGCTCATACCTTTATGGAAAAGAATAAAGAAATTTTCTTATTTTATTTGTCAGAGGAAGGTAGGAATCTTGCAGAGGCTGTAAAAGCTTTTTTAGGAAGCGGAGAAATAGTTGAATTCAAATCCCTGAAAAAGGAGGAGCTCACCCTTTACTGGAAAAGAGAAAATCTTTTAATTTTTATTATGGCTCTTGGGATTGTGGCAAGGGTTTTAGCACCTTTAATCAGTAAAAAAGGAGAAGACCCAGGGGTTGTGGTGATTGATGAGGGTGGAGGGAATGTAATTGCCTATCTTGGAGGGCACTATGCAGAGGTCAATCGCTTAACCCTTGAGCTTGCAACCTATCTTAAAGCTCATCCCGTAATCACTACAACTTCAGATACCAAAGGACTTCCTCCCCTTGATCTCTGGATAAAAGATTTCAGCTTTATTCTTAAAAATGAGAAAAAACTTTATGAAGTAATGTCAAAATTTAATAAAAATGGAGAGCTTAAGGTTTATTTTGAAAAACCTTTAAAGTATCCCCTTCCAAAGGGGCTCGTTGAAACTGAGAATTGGGCTTACGCAGACCTTATTATCACTTATAAAAGGGTTGAGGATTTGGATAAATTGATTCTTATTCCCAGGTGTCTCTGGGTTGGTATCGGATTTCATGAGGTTTTAAGGGAGGAAGATTTTGAAGAGCTCTTTCAAAGAACCTTTGAGGAACTAGGTTTAGAATTTAAAGCATTAAAGGGAGTAGCAACCCTTAAGAAAAAGGCTGAATATTTGCCTCTTAAAAACTTTGCCCTGAAACATGGTTTAAGTTTAATGGGATTTGAAAAAGCTGAGCTTTCGGAGGTAAAGACCATTTCCTTTTCAGAGCATACTTTTAAGAGATTTGGGATTGAAAGTGTTTCAGAGGCTTCAGCTCTTCTTGCAGCAAAAGGACTTCTTTTATTCCCCAAAAGGGCTTATCAGGACTTTACCATAGCTATTTCCTTTGAACTCTATCAGAAGAGAGGAAAACTCTATGTAGTGGGGATCGGTCCTGGAGCCCAAGACTATTTAACTTTAAGAGCCCTTAGAGTTTTAACGAGAGTTTCAGCGATTGTAGGATATAAAACCTATGTGAAACAGATTAAACATCTTGTCAGAAGCAAGGAGATTTATGAATTTTCCATGACCCAGGAAGTTGACAGAGTAAAGAAAGCTATTGAGCTTTGTCTTGAAGGAAAAGATACGGCCCTTGTTAGTGGGGGAGACCCTGGCATTTATGGGATGTCAGGGCTTGTGCTTGAAATGCTTTCTAAAAATAAAATTAACCTTGAAGTGGAGATTGTGCCAGGGCTTTCGGCTTTAAATGTGGGAAATGCCCTTCTTGGTGCCCCTTTAGGAAATGACTTTGCAGTCATAAGTTTGTCTGATAGACTCACACCCTGGGAGGTGATAGAAAAGAGATTAGATAAACTTTTAGAGGTGGATATTCCCCTTGTGATTTATAACCCCCGAAGTAAGGGAAGAAAAGAAAAATTTAAAAAGGCTCTTGAGATAATGAAGAAAAAGAGACCTTCTAATACTCTTATAGCTATAATCAATTCAGCAACGAGAGAAGGGGAAGAGGTTATTTTTGCTACTTTGGAAGAGTTTCTTGAGGAAAGGGTAGGGATGAATAGTCTTATTATTGTTGGAAGTTCGGGAATTGAAAGGCTTGGCAAATATTTGATTGCTAAAAGGGGGTATGAAAGGAAATATGAGGAACGCCTCAAAATCGGCTCTCCTTGTGTCTGATTCCCATCTCTGGGGACTCTGGACTTTTAAAGCCTTAAAGAAGGCTGAAATCTCTTTCCAGCCCTTACTTTATTCAGACATTAATGAAAGGTTTTTGGAGGAATACAAAGCTTTATTTGTGCCTGGTGGCTGGTCAAAAAACAAATTGGAAGGACTTTCTGAAGAACAAAGGGAGATTGTTAGAGAATTTGTAAGAAGAGGGGGACTCTATGTAGGTATTTGTGGTGGAGCAAGTCTTGCAGGAATGGAAGAACTTGGCATAGCCTCTGTAAGGAGAATCAGTAAGAGGGTTCCAAGTTATAGCGGACCTTGTAAAGTCAAACTGGAAAAGGAATACCCCCTTTTTCAGGGAATAAAACCTTACTTTTTTCTATGGTTTCCTCCTGAATTTGAACTGTTAAGCCCTGAGATCAAAGTTCTTGCAATCTTTGAAGCCCCTGAAAAGGGAGCCTATGTCTCTGATTTAGCTTTTGAAGATTTTAAGGATTACCTTAATTTTTTTGAAGAAAAATACGGAATTCCTCTTAATCCCTCAAGAATGAAAGGCAAACCTTTGGTTTTTGAGGAGTCTTATGGTTATGGGAAGGTAATTCTTTCTTTGATTCACTTTGATACTCCCAATTGCCAAAATGGTTTAAAGTTTCTCAAAAATCTTGCAGAACATTATGAACTGCCAAAGGGTGGTGGAACCTTAAAAATAGTTTCACAGAAAAAACGCCTTCAGAGAAAATTTGAAATAAAATTTGATAAGTGTTATAAAGAGGCTCTCTCTCTTTTTGACTTTGGTATAAGAAATTTCCTTTTTCATAAGAGATATCCCTATTTTTATCAGTGGAGGCGGGGTATAAGAGGGCTTGAACTGTTAAATTTAATTTATTTGTTTGAGGAAATAATTTATCTTTTACATTATGTAGAGCTAAAAAAAGAAACCTTGGATTACCTTTCTGAAATCTCTAAGTGTATAGAGGAACTAATTCATAAAGTGCTTTATGCCTTAAAACTTGATTACATGAAAGAAAGGGGAATTAAAATAAAAGAAAAAGGGATTTTAAAGGAGGTTTTCGGGGAAAATAAAAAGAGCTATGGAGGGGAATACAAGCGTCTTATTAATCTTCTTGAAGAGGTACTTGTAAGACTCTGGAGAGAGGCATATAGGTGATAACTTTTGTGCTTGGCGGAGCAAAATCAGGAAAAACAAAATGGTCCCTTGTTTATGCTGAAACCTTAAAGGGTTTTAAAAATTATTATTATCTCGCTACAGCAGAACCCCTTGACGAAGAAATGAGACAAAAAATTGAGAAACACAGACTTGAAAGAAAACCCTTCTGGAAAGTGATAGAAGAGCCCCTTGAAGTTGCAAAAGTCCTTGAAAATTTGAAAAATACAAGTTCCCTTATTCTCATAGATTGCCTTAGTCTCTGGGTTTCAAACCTTTTACATTATAAAAAACCTTTTGAAGAAGAGATGAATAAACTTCTTGAAAGCCTTGAAAAATTTAAAGGAGAGAGAAGTGATTGGATAATTCTTGTTTCCAATGAGGTTGGGCTTGGGATTGTGCCAGAGTCAAAAATGGCAAGGCTTTATCGCGAATATTTAGGATTTTTAAATCAGAAAGTTGCAAGTCTCTCAGATGAGGCTTTTTTAATTGTTGCAGGTATATCCTTGAATCTTAAAACCAGGGCTGAGGAAATTATAACTTAGTTTCAAAAAATTTCTTTACAAAGTTAGCAAATCTTCTTAAGTCTTCAAGCCTCTGTAGATTTTCATAAACCTTTTCAAGGAAAAGTTCCGTGTATTCATGAACAAGGATATTTCTAAGGGCAAAGATTTTTGCAGAGTTTTTCCATAATCTTCGGGAATTACTCCATGTTTTACGAGAATTTCAGGAAGAGAGGTATAGCCTTTGGGACTTTCCCAAGCTAAATTCAGCAATCACTCCCTCTGAGACCAAATTTTCCCTCCTCAATTCGCTTTTTCATGGCTCTGTAAATGGGTCTACAGGTAATCTCCAAGTCCCAGTATTCCTTGAGATTTTTCACAAGAAAACTAATTTTTCTTTTTTCATCCCTTGAAAAAAGAAGTTTCCATGTTTTAAAGACAGAGTAAACAAGGATAGGTGGAGCCTCATTGAGAATTACAAGGTCTACTCTGTCAAAGGAGGTAACTTTCACAAGCTTGGCAATAAGCTCAAGCCTTCTTTCAAAGAAGTAGTCTTTATTCCCTTCCCCTTCCAGGTAGACTGCAAGGTCTAAATCACTCTCCTCATGAGCCCTTCCTTGCGCAACACTTCCAAAAAGATAGACAAAGAGGATGTCTCTTTCCTCTTGAAGAGCCTTTGAAAGCGCCTCAAAATCAACCATAAAAGTATTATACCTTAGAGACCACTAAAAGAAAGATAGGATTTTCTGCTTTAAAGCCTAAAAATCCTCCCAAGGGTCTAAGTCTGTTTACCTGAACCTGAAGAATCTCAGGCTCAATCCCCTTTTCCTTATAAAAGTTATAGGTTTCATAAAGATTTTCAAGGGTAATAAAAGAAAAGACAAAAATCTCTGTTTTTTTCAAGGTTTCAAGAAAAAGAAGGATTTCTTGGAGTCTTCCAGAGGAACCTCCGACAAAGACCCGGTCTGGCTCTGGCAAAGTCTTTAAAACTTGAGAAGCCTCTCCATAAACCACCCTCACATTGGGAAGTCTTAACCTTTGGGAGTTTTTTTCTATGATTTTGCAATATTCTTCTTTTTTCTCAATGGCATAGACCTCAAGATAAGGAGAAAGTCTTGCAAGTTCAAGACTTATGGAGCCCGAACCAGCACCAATATCCCAGATAACACCCCTTAAAGGTGGTCTTAGTTTATGAAGAATAATCGCCCTTACTTCATCCTTGGTAATCATACCCTTATCGTGAAGAATTTCACTTTCTCTAAAACCAAGCTTAGGCTCTTTTCCCCACTTGCGGTTTTCAATTAAGATGCAGTGAGGATAATGAAAAACCTTATCAAGAAATTCTTTTGGGCTTCCTGAAATGACCCTTTCTTCGGGGCTTTGAAGCCTTTCTCCAATGTGAAGGATAACCCCTTCAAAAGCTTCTTCACATAAAAGTTTGGCAATAAAAGATGGGTCTTGTTCTTTATCGGTATAGACAAAAAGATAGGGGTTTTCAGAGACCTCTCTTAAGAAATTTTTAAGATTTAGGCTTCTTCCGTGAAGAGAAAAGACCTTGACTTTGTAGAAAGGGATTTTCAGGCGGCTGCAAAGGACCTGAGGTGTGGTAAGATCTGGATAAACCTTAATTGAATCTCTGGGAAAGACCTCAAGCAGTTTCTCCCCAATTCCAAAAAAAAGAGGGTCTCCGCTTGCAAGCACTGCAACTTCTTTATCCTCCTCTTTGATTCTCTGAATAAGCTCATCAAGCTTTTCAACCACCTGAATTAAATTTTTCACCTCTTTAGCAACAGAATAATTTTCAAAAATTTTAATGGTTCCTTTAAAGGCAAAAATTTTTGAGATTCCTTTTAAAAGGTTCTCAGTTTCTTTATTTAAAGGTTTATAACCGATACCTACAAGATGAATAGTTTTAGCCATCTTCTTTAGGCTTTAAAAAGTAAATTTCCATGAGATAGCCCTTTTTTTCTTTTAAAACTTTTCTCTGAGCTTTAATTACTGAAGCTAAGTCTTTAATTGATCCTTTAAGAATGAGTTCTTCTTCGTTTCCCACATAGGCTCCCCAGCAAATCTCAAGCTCCTTTTCTTTAAAAAGCTGAAAGGTCTCGTAGTTGTCAAGAAAGACAACCACTGTATGTTCAAGCTCTTTCAGTTTTCTTAAAGTTCTTGGAGTGTGAAAGCTAAGAGGGGTAGCAATATTGGTTAAAGAAACTTTTGCTTTAGCACTCAACACCTGAAAGGAGGAAAGCCCAGGCACCACCTCCCACTCAATCTCAAGTACCTTTTCAACCTCCTTCATGATTTCAATATGACCATCGTAAAGAGAGGGATCTCCCCAGATGAGAAACCCGGCTTCTTCTTTTTCTTCCCTTTCAAGAGCTTCTTTTAGAATTTTTGCCTTCTCTTTTCGCCACTCTCTTACCTTTTCCCGATAATTAAGCCCTTTTTTCCTTTCTGGAAAGGAAAGAGGAACGACACTAAAGGGTCTATTACCTTTCACGAATTTTACAATTTCTAATCTCTTTTTGGTTAGTTCTGACTTTCCTTCCTTTTTTTCGGGGACAAAAAAGAGTTCAAGCCTTTCTATAAGTTCTTTTGCCTGAAGGGTAAGATACTTTGGGTCCCCTGGGCCAATACCGATAAGATAAAATTTTTTAACCATTTGATATCACCCTCTATGTTGCAGAAAGTCTCAATAGGGCATTGACGACAGCTACACAGGCAGGGCTTCCGCCTTTTCTACTTAGATTAGTAATAAAAGGAAAATCTTGAGAAGCAAGAAGAAGCTTTGTTTCAAAGGCCTTTACAAATCCCACAGGCATCCCAATCACCACAAGATCCCTTCTCTTTTCTTTATTTAAAATTTCAATAGTTTTCAAGAGGGCAGTGGGAGAATTTCCAATAGCAATAATTCCCAGATTTCTTTCTTTTTCTAAAGCCCTTTCAATAGCCTTTTCCGTTCTCGTTCCCTCAAGAGGCTCATCTTCAACCTGAGAGAGATAACAGAGGACTCTATTCCCCTTTAGAAGCTTTTTTGAAATTCCAGCAGAAACCATTTCCACATCAACGAGAATGTCCTTACCGCTTTTTAGGTTTTCAATAGCTTTGGAAATAGCCTGAGGATGAAAGATCATGGTATCCTTAAATTCAGGGTCAGCTGTAGCATGTATAACTCTTTTTACAATTTCCTTTTCTTCCTTAGAAAGATTGCCTAAATCTACCCCCCTTTCAATAATCTCAAAGCTCTTTTCTTCAATCGCCTTTCCCGTTTTAATTCCCAGTTCTTCAATTCTTTCTTTAACAATTTCTGCAAGTTTTTCGTGCATCCCAAGGGGACGGGTATAAAGAATTTCAACCTGGGGATATTTTTGCTTAGTTTCTTCAATGATCTGGGGGATATCTTTAACTACATGGTGTCCTGCACTCAAGAAAAGGGGATGAACAATCAGACGCCTTGCCCCTTTAAGAATTGCCTCTTCAAGAGCCTTATCAAGAGAGGGCTCTCCAAATTGGAGATAGCTCAAAGAAAAATCCTCCTTTGGTCTTCCAAATACTGAAGCAAGAACTCCTAAAAAATTTTCCCAGGCATTTGCCTCCTTTCTTGGACTTCCATGAAGTACGATAACTATCTTTTCTTTCATTTTAACCCTCCCCATATAGTATCTTAAAATCAAATTTTTGCTAAAAAGTGAAGATAACTTCCTAAAATTCCCTTATATTCATAGCCCTCATCAAAGGTTTCTCCATCCTGCGTAAAGACTTTGTAAATCTTTTTTCCTTTGAAATTACCCTCTTCAAAGGAGGTATAGTGAAACTCATGAGCAAGGAATCCTTTTAAATCTCCAAAGAAAGGGTGTCTTCCTTTGAGTTTTACTTTTCTATAACCAAGCCTAAGTCCCTTTTTGACAATTTTAAAGGGAAGAAGACCTGCCATGGGATAATAATTTCCTTCCCAGTAAAGCCCTTTTGAAAGATAGATAAGTCCTCCACATTCTGCATAAATCTTTCCACCTGAGGCCACAAAATCTCTTAAGTCCTTAAGAAAGTCCCTATTTTCACTTAAGACTTCTGCAAAAAGTTCTGGATACCCCCCTCCTATAAAAAGGGCAGAAAGATTCTCAGAAGGAAGCCTTTTATCCCTTAAAGGGCTAAAGTAAACTAATTCTACCTTCTTTTCCAGCTCATCAAGAAGGTGCTGATAATAAAAGTTAAAGGCCTCATCATAGGCAAGACCAATTCTTTTAAAAGGAAGTTCAGGAAGAAAGGAAGGCTCATCCCTTGAGAGAGTCTCAACCTCTGGAAGCTCTTTCCAAAAGGAGGTATCAAGGGTCTTTTTAAGCTCAGTAGAAAGACTATCAATAAAATTTATCTTTTCTTCTAAGTGTTCAGGTAAGAAGAGTCCAAGGTGCCTTGAAGGAAGCTCAAACTCTCTTTTTCTAAAAAGATAGCCTACCACCCTGTATCTCTTTAAAGCCTTCATTAAGCGAAGAAGATGCCTTTCAGAGGAGACCTTGTTCAGAAAGAGATAAAGTCTTAGTCCCCTCTTTTTTAACACCTGAGAGATTCCTTTAACGATATAGGCAAGGCTTTCTGCAATTCCGAAAGTATCAAGGACAAGAAGAATGGGAAGATTTAAAAGCTTTGCAACCTCAAAGGTAGAAAACTTTCCATCAAAAAGCCCCATTACCCCTTCCACAAGGGCAAAGTCCTTTTTGAGTGCTTTTTGTGAGAAGAGGAAGTAAACCCGTTCTTTTCCCATGGAAAAGAGGTCAAGATTATAAGAGGGAAGGTTTGAGGCTATATAGTGCCACTTTGGGTCAATGTAGTCTGGCCCAACTTTAAAGGGCTGAACTTTAAACCCCCTTTGCACAAGATGTCTTAAGAGCCCAAGGGTGACCAAGGTCTTTCCATCCCCACTTCTTAAGCCTGCAATTAAAAGCCCTTTAGCCATTCCCTTAAAGCTTCTAAAAAGAGATTTATGCTCTCAAAGTCCTTTAAAGACACCCTTAAGTCCTCTTTTGTAAGCCCATAAAAATTAAAAGCCGGTCTTACGAGAATTTTCTTTGACTTAAGAAGATAGAAGAAAAATCCTTCAGCCCTGGGGATTCCTCTTAGAAGATAAAAATTGGTTACACTTGGAAGAAAAGAAACTTTAAGCTCAGAAAGCTCTTTTTCAAAATAGCCTTTAAGTTCTGTAAAATATTTAAGGCTTTCTTTCTTAAAGGTCTCATCAGAAAGTAATTTTTCAGCAAGATAGAGGGAAAGGGTATTTACATTCCAGACAGGCAAAATGGATTTTATTTTTTTGAGAAGAGCATTTGAGGTTGCAAGATAGCCAACTCTTGCCCCGGCAAGCCCATAAAACTTGGTAAAGGACCTGAAGATAAAGAGATTTGGAAAATTCTCAACTTCATTAAGAAGGCTTTCTTCCTCTACAAAATCTATAAAAGCTTCATCAACGATAAAATAAACATCATCATAATGATTTAAAAATTGTTTCAAAGAATCTTTCTTTAAAAGAAGACCTGTAGGGTTGTTAGGATTGCATAAAATAACCCCTTTTAAGCTCTTCTCTTTTTTTAAGAAACTTTCTATATTTTGTAAGATTTCTTCCTCATTTAACGAAAAAATTTGAAAAACCTTAATATCGCTTCTCAAGTTAAGAATTTTTTTGTATTCCACAAAGGTGGGTTCAGGGAGAAGAATTTTAAGGCTAAAGGGAAGATTAAGAAGAAGAAGTTTTATAAGTTCCATGGAGCCGTTTCCGAGAAGAAGATGTTCTTTTTTAAGGCCATATTTCTGAGAAATAAGGCTTTTTAAGTTTTCACCTTCTGGTTCAGGGTAGTGTTCAAGCATCTGAAAAAGTTCTTCAGGGCTTATTTTGAGATATTTTTTCAAAAGAGGATTCACTGATGAGCTAAGATCAATGATTTCAAAGGGAGAGACTCCAAGGATTTTGGCAAAGTAATAAACATTTCCGCCATGCTCAGGATAGGTCTTGACTCTCATTTAAGTCCCTTAAATAACAAAATAAAGATCATCATTATGAAAGAACTGAGATATAGAACTCTTATGGCAATAAAAAGGGCTCTTTCGTAATTTTCGTGAAGACTGTATCCAAGATAGGGTTTAGGGATAAGTTTTCCCTCGTAAAAAGAAGGACCAAGAAGTCTAACTCCAAGAGCTCCAGCTAAGGCAGATTCTGGATAACCACTATTTGGTGAGGGATGAAGATGAGCAAATTCTTTAATGGAGGAAAGAGCTCTAAAGAAAGATTCTTTTCCAAGATAAAAAAGTGCTGAAAGGGCTATTAAAAGGGCAGTAATTCTTGCTGGAAGAAAGTTTAAGAGGTCATCCATTTTAGCAGAAAACCAGCCAAAGTGAAGATATCTTTCATTCTTATAACCTACCATGGAATCAAGGGTATTCACAGTTTTGTAAATTAAAAGCCCCATAAAACCAAGTAGGGAGAACCAGAAAAGTGGAGCAATAACGGCATCATTTAGGTTCTCCGCATAGCTTTCTAAAATAGCCTTTCTTATTTCCTTTTTATCAAGATTCTCGGTATCTCTTCCTACAAGAGCCTTAAGTTCCCTTCTTGCCAAAAGCATGTCCCCTTTCTTTAAAGCCTCTTCAACCTTTAAGCCCGCATCAATTAAGCCTTTCAGGGCAAGAAAAAGAGAGGAAACCAAAATAAAGATAGCCTGAGAAAGAAAAAAAGAAACCCTTTCTAAAACAGAGAGAAGAAAACAAAAAATAAGACCAAGAAGAAAAATAGTAAAAACTACACCCAGGAAAAAGAAAAGTCCCTGTATCTTTTCACTTAAGGAAAGTCTTCTAAAAAGGGCTTCATATTTGGCAATGATTTTTCCAATTCCGCAGACAGGATGGGGTAGAATCCTTGGGTCACCAATCACGAGATCAAGTAAAAAAGCAAAAAGCACCTGATAACCCTTTATCTTAAAAGGTGAAATCATATTCCAAGAAGCCTGTAAATCTTTTCAAGATCAAGGTGTTTTTCTAAAAAGTTAGCCAAGAGGTCAAAATTTGCATTAAGGGTTTCCCAGAAGGAGGTCTTAACTGGGAGAGGTTCTAAACCTTTTTTGAGGCGGTGTTTGTTTAAGAGCTCTCTTCTAAAGGTGTCATTGATAAAAATGCCATGAAGATAGGTCCCCCAGATAGAATCCCTTTTTGAACCATCAAGCAAAGTTTCTTTGGTTGCAAGTCTTTCAATTTCAAAGAGATTTAGCTCTCCTGTTGAAACCCCTTTATGAATCTCATATCCCCAGAGTTTTTCATCTGCATTTTGTGAAGTTCTTTCAAAAAGGGGTCTTGCAAGACATTGAGAGGTAATCTTTTCTTTTAGAAAGATGGTTTCAACAGGCAAAAGAGAAAGTCCCTTCATTTCTTCATAGTCTCCTTCTACTTTTTCAGGGTCTCTTAAAACCTCACCCAGCATCTGGAACCCCCCACAGATACCAATAATTTCAGCTCCCCTTTCTCTGGCTAAAAGCAGAGTTTCCCTCATATTTAACTTTTTAAGTTCCTTTAAATCATCAAAGACACTTTTGCTCCCAGGGAGTATTACAATATCAGCCTGCAAGATGTCCTCTTTTCTCATAGAATAGATAATCTCTACGTCCTCTTCAAAATAAAAGGGGTCAAAGTCAGAAAAATTAGAAATGTGCTTTAGAGGAAGGATAACAATCTTAATTTCTCCTCTCTTAAAAGGTCTTTTCTTATTGAAAAAGGAAAAACCATCTTCGTCTGAAAGTTTTAGGTCTTCAAAATAGGGTAAAACTCCGAGGACCTCTTGCTGGGTGAGTTCTTTAAGTTGAGCTAAGCCAGGTTTCAAGATCTCAAGATTTCCTCTAAATTTGTTAATAATAAAGCCCTTAAACAGGCTTGCATAATCTGGTTTTAATCTTTTTAAAAGTTCAAGGGTTCCAAAAAGGGAGGCAAAGACTCCTCCTTTATCAATGTCTCCTACAAGAAGAACAGGGCACTTAAGATAAAGAGCTGGTTTTATGTTTACAAGGTCTACCTCAAGAAGATTAATTTCTGCTGGGCTTCCAGCACCTTCAAGAAGGATAACCTCGTATTCTGAAGAAAGTTTATCAAGGGCTTCTTTAACATAATTCCAGAGAAAATCCCTTTCCCTGTAATACTCTTCAGCTGAAAGGGTTTTGTATTTTTTTCCGAGAAGGACAACTTGAGACTTTCCCTTTCCTTCGGGTTTCAAAAGAATGGGATTAAAATATCTTTGGGGTTCAAGACCAGCTGAAAAGGCCTGTAAGGCCTGGGCAAGACCGATCTCGCTTCCATCTTTACAGATAAAACTCTGAAGACTCATATTTTGAGCCTTAAAAGGGCAAACCTTAATTCCCTTTTTGGCAAAAATCCTGCAAAGCCCCATCACGAGAAAGGACTTTCCTGCTGAAGAATTGGTGCCAGTTATCATTAAAGCCTTGGCCATATAACCCCCAGATAAAAGAGAGAAGCTATTTCAGAAAGTTCAACAAGAGCCCCAAAGTTATCTCCTGTAAGCCCTCCAAAGGACTTTTCAAATTTTCTCTTAAAGTAAAAGAGCAAAATAAAGTTAAAGCCGGCCATGAAAAAGAGATTCTTTAAGTTTTTAAAACTCTCAAAATAAAGATAAAAGAGAAGGACGGCAAGGGCAAGAAGATGCCCGCTGAATAAGGTTTTGGTACTCATTGATTCTTTCATTAAAAAGCCAAGCCCCTCTTTTCTTGCTGGTTTTGAAAAAAATATGATGCCAAGCAAAAAAGTCCTTGAAAAGAAAAAGGGAAGGAGGAGAACTTTTAGATTTTGAAGCTCAATTAAGGACTTTAAAAGCAGGTATTTGGATAAAATGTTTAAAACAATAGCTGTGACTCCTGAAACTCCAACAGTGCTATCCTTCATAATCTCAAGTCTTCTTTTTTTGTCTTCTTTCTCCCCGAGTCCCCCTTTGTAAGACAAGGCATCAAAGGTATCGGAAAGTCCATCAAGGTGAAAGATGCCTCTGATGAAGTAAAGAGCTATCAGTAAGAAAAGACTTAATAGCTCTGAGGAGAAAAAAGGATAAAGGGCTTTTGCAAGAAAGTAGAGTATAAGACCTTCAAAAGCGCCAATTAAGGGGAAAAAAGAGAGAGCCTTTTCAAAGGAAGACTTGTCAGCTAAGAAGCCCTTTATGGGGATTCGCCAGAGAAAGGATGCAGAAAGCAAAAGGGCTTTAAGCATTTCAAATTATGTTTTTTGAAACCTTTGCAGAATCAAAGGTTGCCATTTCGTGATAGATCCTCAAAGCTGCTTCAATAAGAAGCATGGCAAGAGCTGCTCCTGTTCCTTCACCAAGTCTTAAGTTTAGGTCAAGAAGGGGAGAAAGTCCCATGTATTCAAGCTGAGCTTGATGTCCTTTCTCCACTGACTTGTGTGAAGCAATCACATAATTTTTGACAAGGGGATTGATTTTGTAAGCAAGGAGAACCCCTGCCCCAGTGATAAATCCATCCATCACCACAGGAACTTTACTTTCTGCGCAGGCAAGGACAACTCCTGCACAGGCCCCAATTTCTGTTCCCCCCACTTTTGAAAGCACGTCAAGGGGGTCTTCTGGGTCTGGTCTGTGAAGCTTTATGGCTCTTTTGATAACCTCAATTTTTTTCTGAAAAAAGTGGTCATTTATTCCCGTTCCTCTTCCTGTGACTTCTTCAACCGGTCTTCCTGTGATTACAGCAGTAATGGCAGAGGAGGGAGTGGTGTTTCCAATTCCCATATCCCCAATCCCAATGAGGTTGTATCCCTGAGATATAGCTTCTTTGGCAAGACTATAGCCCACTTCAAGGCACTTTAGAGCCTCATCACGGGTCATAGCAGGTTCTTTGAGAAAGTTTTTCGTTCCGTAACAGACCTTTTTCTTGACAAGACCTGGCACATCCTCAAAGTCATAGTCTACTCCCACATCAACTACTCTCACCTCAGCTCCAGCAAATCTTGCAAGGACATTAATTCCTGCTCCTCCTCTCAGAAAATTAAAGACCATCTGAGCAGTAACCTCCTTAGGAAAGACAGAAACTCCTTCTTCGGTAACTCCATGGTCTCCTGCAAAGACAAAAGAAAGTTTTTTGGTGATTTTGGGAAAGGGGTCCTCAAAGATGGCAACCATTTGAGCTGCAAGCTCTTCAAGCCTCCCAAGGCTCCCCTTAGGTTTTGTAAGATTATCAAGCCTTTCCCAGGCTATCTTAAAATATTCATCCCTCAAAGGTTCAATTTTTAGTTTATAGGGCCATTCCTTTTTTGCCATTCCTTATTTAAAAAATAAAATTTTCCCAAAAATATAATCTCATCTTTTCTTTTTGCAAAAGATTGTGAAAAAATTTTTCAGTATAATAGAAAGTTTTTTTTTAAATTTATGGCTATAAAGTGTTAAAAGGAGACAAAAATCGCTTTGTATTACTACTTTAGGAATTTGTTGACTTATTGTAGATTTTTATTATAGTTTAATTTATGCCATTTTTAGCTCTTGATTGTGAAGGTCCTTTAACCCTTAATGATAATGCCTTTGAATATTCCCAAGCTATAATTCCTAAAGGTGATTATTTTTTTACTCAGATTTCAAGATTTGACGATTATCTGGCAGATATAAAAAAGAAGGAAGGATACAAGGCAGGGGATACCCTAAAACTAATTTTACCCTTTTTAAAGCTTTTTGGTGCTAATAATAAGAGCTTGAGAGAATTTTCTAAAAAGACCCTTGCCTTTTTGCCTGAAGTCCCACAAACTTTGTTTAAATTAAATCAAATTTTACCAACCTTTATAATAAGCACAAGTTACAAACCTTATTTAGAAGCTCTTTGTGAGGTTACAAACTTTCCTATGGAAAATGTTTTTTGCACAGAGGTTGACCTTGATAGAGTAAAGCTTTCTCCTTCAGAAGCACAGGTTTTAAAAAAACTTTACGAAGAAATAATTGAAATGCCAGAAATTAAGCTTCCTAAGGAGGCAAGTAAGCCTGAGGATTTACCTTTAGAGTTAATAAAAATTCTAGATCGCTTAGAGGAAATATTTTTTGATATAATCTGGAATATGGATATAGGGATCTTTTTAAGAGAAGTAAATCCTATTGGAGGATTTGAAAAAGCCAATGCTTGTGAAAAGATTTCTAAAGAGCTTTCTGCCCCTCTTTCAGAAGGGTTTTATGTAGGAGACAGCATAACCGATACTCAGGCATTGCAACTGCTTAAAGAAAACAGAGGAGTGGCTCTCAGTTTTAACGGCAATAGATATGCTCTTAGAAGTGCAGAATTTTATGTCCTTTCTAAAAAGGGGAGTGTATTTTTAGAGCTTTCTAAACTTTTTCTGGAAAAAGGAAAAGAAGGACTGGAAAATTTTAAAAAAACTGAGCCCTATGAGTTTGGCAAGGTCCCTTCTCAAAAAGAAGAATTTGAAAAGCTTGTTAATAAAAGTGAAGCCTTTAGAAAAAAGGTTAGAGGAGAGGCTATAGGAGCTCTTGGATGATTCCACTTCAGGATATACTTCCCCGCAGAAATCCTCCTGTAATGACCTGGTTTTTGATAATAGTAAATGTAATGGTATTTTTTTACGAAATTTCTCTAACTCCTTTAGAAAGAGAGGCTTTTTTTAGAACTTGGGGATTTGTTCCTGCAAGGTTTTTTGATGATTACTTTGCTGTATTGGTGGGAGAACCAGCTTATCGTAGATACCTATCCCTTTTTACGCATCTTTTTATCCATGGAGGCTGGCTCCACATAATTGGAAATATGTGGACACTCTGGATTTTTGGAGATAATGTGGAAGACCGCTTGGGACCCTTTAGGTTTCTTCTTTTTTACCTTCTTTGTGGAATATCTGCTACTCTTGTCCACTCCATAATTTATAAAAATTCGGTTATTCCTGTGGTTGGCGCATCAGGTGCAATCTCCGGAGTGATGGGTGCTTATTTCATGATGTATCCCTTAGCAAGAATTTTGGTAGTTTTTCCTGTATTTTTCTTTCCTATATTTTTTGAAATTCCAGCCTTTTTATATTTAGGTTATTGGTTTTTAATTCAGTTTTATAGTGGACTCTTTTCTTTAGCTCTTCCCACTTCCTTTGGAGGTGTGGCTTGGTTTGCTCACGTAGGAGGATTTTTAACAGGGGCTTTAATTTATAAATTTTTCTGCAAAAGAAAACGCAGATACTATCTTGACGAATATTGCATATTTGGTTCACTTTTTGACATAGACAAAAAATAAAAAGGGGTAGAGCATGTATTTTGGAGATATATTTTGGCTTATCTTTATAGCTATAGCTATGCAACCCTTTTTAAGGCAAAAATTTCTGGAAATTGCGAGACAAAAGGCTATAGAAGCTATTGAGAAAAAAAGAGGTTCAAGGGTTATTCTTCTTGTTCATCGCCAAGAAACTATGAGTCTTCTTGGTTTTCCGATTATGAGATTTATTGATATAAATGACTCAGAAGAAGTAATAAGAGCCATACATCTTACAGATAAAGATGTTCCTATAGATATAATTTTGCACACCCCTGGAGGTCTTGTTTTACCTTCACTTCAAATAGCACTTGCTATAAAAAAACATCCTGCCAAGGTTACCGCTTTTATTCCTCATTATGCCATGAGTGGAGGGACTTTAATTGCTCTTGCCTGTGACGAAATCGTAATGGATGAGCATGCAGTTCTTGGTCCTGTTGATCCTCAAATAGGAGAATATCCAGCTGCCTCAATTTTAAGAGCTGTTAAAAGAAAACCTTTAGAACACATAGACGATAAAACTTTAATATTGGCAGATGTTGCTGAAATGGCTTTAAAACAAATGAAGGAAAACTTAAAAATAATTTTAAATGAAAGATATCCACCTGAAAAGATTGAAGAACTTGCCGAAATATTATCTCAGGGATATTTTACTCATGATTATCCCATTACCTACGAAGAGGCAAAAAAACTTGGATTACCCGTAAGTAAGGATATGCCTGTAGAAATATACCAATTGATGAAACTATTTCCTCAACCTGTAAAAAGAACTCCTTCAGTTGAATATATTCCGCTTCCTAAAAAAGGAGCGAAGGATTAAAAAACTTTTAAATTAAAGTATTTAAAACTTCCTCAAAGGCTTTGTAGTTTTCTTCTCCCCAGAGGACAAATCTTACAAGTTTTGGTTTTTTATTTTCCTTGAGAAAATCTATAACAGTTTGTAAAGCAATTTTAGCTGCCTCTTTTATAGGATATCCATAAGCCCCTGTGCTTAAGGCTGGAAAGGAGATAGAGTTTATGTTGTGTTCTACCGCTTTTATTAAAGAATTTTTATAGGCACTTTTAAGTAGTTCAGCCTCTCCACTTTTTCCATCTTTGTATATAGGACCAACTGCATGGATTACATACTTTGCTTTTAAGTTTCCTGCTCCTGTTATAACAGCCTGACCTGTGGGGCAATGGGTATATTTGCTTCTTAATTCTTCAAGGATAGAAGGTCCGCCTTTTCTGTGTATAGCTCCATCAACCCCTCCTCCGGGGATAAGTCTCTCATTAGCAGCATTAACAATTGCCTCTGTATCTTGCTCAGTAATATCACCCTGAACTAACTCAAGAATACAATCTCCGATCTTAACGCTTTTCATACTAACTATTATAATATTCTATGTGAAAGTTCAAGAGGCTACTTTTAATGTTTTTCCTTTTAAATTTCATTTGGTTTGGAATGAGGAAGAAGAATTAATAAAATTAAAATTTGAATTTTGTTTTGATATGAAGCCCCAAGTTCTTAGCATAACCTCACAAGGAGTTTTAAATTTAATAAAAAATTTTTATCAAGCCTTTCTTGATTATTGGGAATTTAAGAAAGATTTTGTTGACATTCCTCACAAAGTTTTTGCAACAGAATTTCAGAAAAAAGTCTTAAAAGAACTTAAAAAGTTGAAAATAGGAGAAGTTTTAACTTATAAAGAACTCGCAAAAAGACTGGGATATGAAAATGCTTATAGAGCTGTAGGACAGGCACTTTCAAAAAATCCTTTACCCCTTATTTATCCATGCCATAGAATAATAGGAACCAAAGGACTTACAGGATATTCTCAAGGATTGATTATAAAACAGTTTTTACTTTATAGAGAACTAAATATAAATTTTTGACAAGTAATGTCAAAAATGTGACATATACTAAAAAGAAAGAGCTTGAAATTTAATAATTGATGATTAGGCATATAATTTGTAAAAGATATTAATAAAGTAGGAGGTGCTTATGGCTGAAGAGACACAGGTAGGAGTTCAAGAAAAAGAAGCTAAAAAAGGTGGTAAGAAAAAACTTTTACTATTTTTGGTTATAGGTGTTGTAATCATAATTCTGGCAGGTGGTTTAGTAGCTTTAATTACTTCTTTTAAAGGGGGAGAAAAAGGGAAGGTTGAAAAGAAACAATCTAAAGAAACTATTATTTATTCAATGGAACCCATAGTGGTAAATCTTTTTGATCCTACAGGAAAAAGATATCTTCAGATTAGACTTGCTCTGGAAGTGGGAGATAAAAAATCGGAAGAAAAAATTAAGAACGAAGAACCAAAGATAAAAGATGTAGTTATTAGTAGTTTAAGTTCTAAAACACCTGAAGAAGTTTTACAGCCCGAGGCGAAGGATTTGATAAAAAATGAGCTTCTAAAAAAAATAAATTCTGCACTAGGGGAAGAAGTGGTTTTAAATGTTTATATAACCCAGTATATAGTGGAGTAAGTTATGGAAGAAAAAATTTTAAGTCAGGAAGAGATAGATGCTTTACTTGCAGGACTTGCTGAGGGAAAAATAGAGATTGAGCCTGAGAAAAAGGAAAGCATAGGAGAGGTTAAGCCTTTTGATTTTAGAAATTATACTATTTCAGCTCGCTTAAGAATTCCTGGATTAGAAGTTATAAACGAACAATTGATAAGAAGTTTAAGAATGCATCTTTCAACTATTTTAAGAGAGGTCGTTGATATTCACAGTTTACCTCTTCAAATGGAAAGATTTAGAGACTTTTTAAATAGAATACCCGTTCCCACTTCTATTCATATTTTCAAATTAGAGCCTTTAAAAGGTCAGAGTCTTCTCGTAATAGATGCTACCTTGGCATATCTTTTTATAGAAAGATTTTTAGGAGGTGAAAGAAAACTTGTAAGGGTTGAGGGTAGAGAATTTACTTCCATTGAACAAAAACTAATTAAAAAAGTGGTAAATATTATTTTTGCTGAGCTTGAGAAAGCTTGGAGAAACATTACACCTGTTAAGGCAAAATATATAAGGAGTGAAGTAAATCCTCAATTTGCAAGAGTCCTAATGCCTGAAGAAACAGTAATAGTTACAGGTTATAATGTTGAGCTTGAGTCTTTAAGTGGAAAAATTCTTTTTTGTTATTCTCTCAATACTCTTCAGCCAGTAAAAGAAAAGTTATATTCTCCCTATCAATTTGAGGAATATGTTGATTTGGCTTGGAGAAAGTCCTTAGAAAGATATATTTTTGGAAGTGAGGTTAGTCTTTTTGCTATTCTTGGTAAAACTACTATAACTTTGGAAAATTTGTTAAATCTTGAAGAAGGAGATGTAATTGTTTTAGACAAAAAGATAGAAGAACCTGTAGAGATTTATATAGAAGGAGTTCCTAAGATGCTTGGTAAGCTTGGAGTATTTAAAAATCGTATGGCTGTTCAAATTCAAAAGTTTTTAACCTTAGAGGAAGAAAATGCTAAAAAGGAGGAAAGTTAATGCCAGAAGAAACAAAAGAAGTTTTAGAGGAGAAGGAAGAAAAAAAAGCAGAAGAAAAAGTTGAAGAGGTAGAAAAGAAAGAAAACTCTGAAGAGATAAGTCCTGATGATTTAATGGCTATGTGGGAAGAGGCACTTAAAGAAGCCAAACAAGAAAAATCTCAACCAGAAGAATCTTCATCTTCTCAACCTGCTAAACTGGAAGAACTTTCTCCAGCAAAAAAAGGAGGTGTATACCCAGAATTGGAATTTATTCTTGATATCCCCCTTGAAATTTCTGTTGAAATTGGAAGAACCAAAATGCTTATTAGAGATCTTTTAAAGCTCAATCAGGGTTCCATAATTGAACTTGATAAATTCGCTGGAGAGCCGGTAGAGATTTATGTAAACGGAAAACTAATGGCTAAAGGAGAAGTGGTTGTGGTTAATGAAAAATTTGGAGTGAGAATTACAGAAATTATAAGTGCTCAGGAAAGAGTAAAAAAATTGGGTTCCTAATATGGATTGGATTAACTATTTACAAAGCCTTGGTATTTTTCTGTTAGTATTAAGTATGCTACCTCTTGGAGCATATCTTTATAAGAAGGTAAATGTTAAAAAAACTACTTCTAATTACATAAAGATTCTTGAAATAAAGCCTATAAACTATAAAGCACAACTTTTGTTAATTGAAGTTGAGCAAAAGAAACTGCTAATAGGGTACTCAGAAAAGGGTTTTACCAGCTTAGGAGAAATAAAAGATGATGCTTAGTTTGTATGCCTTAGCTTTTCCTACTGTAACTTTGAGTTTAAAAAATGCCCAATCTCCAGAGCAATTTTCTACGATTTTACAAATTTTAATTCTCCTTACTGTTCTTTCTGTTGCTCCTGCACTTTTGCTGATGCTCACCTCATTTACAAGATTGATTGTGGTCTTTTCCATTTTAAGGCATGCTATCGGAACTCAGCAGACGCCACCTAATCAGGTTTTAATTTCGCTTGCTCTTTTTTTAACTATATTTATTATGGCTCCAACATTTCAGGCAGTATATGAAGAAGCACTTGTTCCTTATTTTAATAAGAAGATAAATGAAAAGGAAATGTTTGAAAGAGCAGCCAAACCTTTTAAAGAATTTATGCTTAAAAATACCAGGGAAAAAGATTTGGCTTTGTTCATAAAGTTAAGAAATGAACCGCGTCCTAAAACACCAGAGGATGTCTCCATCTTTACTCTTATTCCTGCATTTATGATAAGTGAGCTTAAAACAGCTTTTCAGATAGGCTTTTTGCTCTATATACCTTTTTTGGTTATTGATGTAGTTGTTTCAAGTGTTCTTATCTCTATGGGTATTTTAATGCTTCCTCCTATGATGATATCTTTACCTATAAAGCTTCTTCTTTTCGTGCTTGTTGATGGCTGGAATCTTCTTGTAGTTTCTTTGGTAAAAAGCTTTTATTAAGGGGGTGATTTAATATGACTGACACTACAGTTTTAACCTTAGCTAAAGAAGCAATTAAACTTTCCATACTTCTTTCGGGACCTATTCTTTTAACAGCTCTTTTGGTAGGTTTAATTATAAGCATATTTCAGGCTGTTACCCAAATTCAGGAAATGACTCTTACTTTTGTTCCTAAAATACTTGCCATGATTGTAGTTTTTATTTTAACTTTACCTTGGGCTTTAAAAAAATTGGTTACCTTTACAGAAAATTTATTTTTAAACATCCCTAATTTAATAAAATAGCCTATGGAGATGTTTCAAATTTTAGAAAATAACCTTTACAACTTCTTTTTTATCTTTTATAGAACACTATTGTTATTTCTTCTTTTCCCTATTTTTGGGGTTACCTTTTTTCCTACAAAATTAAAAATTCTTCTTTCCTTAGTTTTTGCCTTTATTTTAACCCCAGCTCTTACTTTTAAGCTCCCTCCACTTGATAATATAACTATTGTAAAATTTTTAGTGTCTGATTTCGTTTTAATTTTCCTCGTTTCTCTCATTTTTAGAATCATGTTAGCAGGAATACAATTAGGAGGAGAACTCGTGGGGATACAAATGGGTTTTGGAATATCTCAGACTATAGACCCTATTTCAGGATTTAGTATGCCTGTTATTTCTCAATTTGTGTATATAATTCTTTTGTTGCTCTTTTTTAGTTTTGATTTTCACCATTACTTAATTTATTTTCTTTATAAAAGCTTTGAAAAATTTCCTCCTGGCAGTTTTCCTATAAAAGAAGACTTTGCAGTATTTATGATAAAAAAAAGCAAACTTATATTTGAACTCGCTATAAAGTTTTTAGCACCTCTTTTGGTTTTTATGATGCTTATTTATGTTAGTTTAGCTATTATTGGAAGACTTATACCTCAAATGAATGTTATTTTTGTAGCCTTTCCTTTGATAACAGGACTTGGTCTCTTGTTTTTTGGTTTGATGCTTTATGTTCTTCCAAGGATTATATACCCTGTATTTGAAAATTATTTTAAATCTATATTTACTTTTTTGAGGTAAAACTATGCCTGAAGAGCTTCTTGAAGAAAGGACAGAAGAACCCACGCCGCGAAGGCGTGAGGAAGCGAGAAAAAGGGGACAGATTGTTAGAAGTAGAGAACTGTCCTCAGTTGCGATTTTAGCAACTGGTTTTTTTACTTTTATACTTTTAAGCTATATGTTTTTTAATCAGTTTTATCTTATTTTTTACAAGTCCTTTAATAGTTATTATTTTGATCTGAATATGTCTACCTTCTTAAGCCTAAACAAATCAATTACTACCTTTGTTTTAAAAATTATTTTGCCATTTTTTATTATAATTTCTTTAACAGCTGTTATTGTTTATCTTTTTCAAACTGGGGGAGGGGTCTGGGCAGAAGAGGTCATCAGTTTTAAATTTGAAAGACTAAATCCAGTGGAAGGTTTTAAAAGAATGTTTTCCTTGACAGCTCTTTTTGAGCTTTTAAAGGCTTTGTTGAAAATTTTTATTATATCTGGTGTTACCTACTGGATTATAAGTAAATACATGCCTAACATTTTAAAACTTTTTGGAGTAGATGTTTCTTATTTAGCATATAATTTTAAAGTTTTTCTAAAGGATTTTTTCTCTAAGCTTCTTGTTATTCTTGCAATTCTTGGGATTTTAGATTGGCTTTATAACTGGTGGGATGTGGAAAGAAGAGTAAAACTTACTCGTCACGAGTTGAAAGAAGAATTGAAACAAACTGAAGGAGATCCCTGGGTAAGAGCAAGAATAAGACAAAGACAAAGGGAAATGGCTCGTCAAAGAATGCTTGCAGAAGTTAAAAAAGCAGATGTGGTAATAACAAACCCTACCCACTATGCTGTGGCATTGAAATATGAATTGGGTAAAATGCCTGCTCCACAGGTGATAGCCAAAGGAAAAAATTATCTTGCTCAAAAAATTAGAGAGATTGCAGAAAATCATAAAATTCCTATATATCAGGATCCACCGCTGGCTCAATTACTTTATGAGAAAGTTGAAGTGGGAAAATATATACCTGAGGAGCTTTACCAAGTAGTGGCTAAAGTTCTTGCTTATGTATATAAATTAAGAAAAGATAAATTAGAAAAATTGAAAAAATCAGGATTTAGAGAAAATATACTTTAAAACTAAGTAAAGATGGCTAAAGAATTAACTCTTAAAAACTTTTTTGATTTTTATAATCTCACTGCTATAGTAGGGATTGTAATTTTACTTTCCATTATTCTTTTTCCCCTTCCTCCCTATCTTATAGACCTTGCTTTAGCTCTTAATTTTTCTGTATCAGTACTTATTCTTATTATGACCATGCAGGTGAATAAACCTCTTGATTTTACAGGTTTTCCTGCTTTGCTTCTTGTAACGACATTATATAGACTTTCAATGAATATAGCTACTACAAGAGTAATTCTTTTGAGAGGGCATGAAGGGACTCATGCAGCAGGGCACATTATTAAAAGTTTTGGAGAGTTTGTGGTAGGAGGAAACTATGTTGTAGGTTTTGTAGTATTTCTAATTCTTGTTTTGATAAACTTTATAGTTATTACCAGAGGAGCTCAAAGAATTGCTGAGGTAGCAGCAAGATTTACTCTTGATGCTATGCCAGGAAAACAGATGGCTATAGATGCAGACCTTAATGCTGGATTAATTGATGAAAAAGAAGCAAAAAGAAGAAGAGAAGAGATAGCAAAGGAAGCAGATTTTTACGGAGCTATGGATGGTGCATCTAAATTTATAAGAGGAGAGGCAATTGCTGGGCTTATTATTACCTGTGTTAACATAATAGGAGGTATTTTAATAGGAACTCTTCAAAGAGGGCTTGATTTAGCAACATCTGCTAAAACTTATACCATATTAACTATAGGAGATGGTTTAGTTTCTCAAATTCCAGCTCTTATTGTTTCTACTTCTGCTGGAATTTTGATAAGCAGAGCTGCAGCAGAAGCTGGAATGGGAAAAGATATTGCTATTCAGTTTGCAGCCCGTCCAGAAGTTCTTATGCTTGCAGGAGGAGTAATTTTTGTACTATCCCTTATTCCTGGGCTTCCTTTTTTACCTTTCTTTATCTTAAGTATGTTTCTTTTAACTTTGGGATATCTTTCTTATTCAGCTCAAAAAGCTAAAGAAGAATTTATTCCAGAAGAAAAAGCTCCGCCACCACCCCCAGAGATAGAAGAAATAAGACCTGTTGAACTTCTTGCTATTGAAATGGGATACGGATTAATTTACTTAGCAGATGAAACCAAAGGAGGAGACTTACTCGCAAGGATTAAAAATTTAAGAAAACATCTGGCACAAGAACTGGGTATAATGGTTCCTCCTGTTCATGTAAGGGATAATTTAGCTTTGAAACCAGGAGAATATTCCATTTTAATTAAGGGTGTAGAAATTGCTAAGGGAGAACTTATGCCTAATTATTTGATGGCACTGCCTTCAAGTCCAGACCTAATTCCACCAAAAGGTGCAATTCCTACCAAAGAACCGACCTTTGGAATGGATGCTTATTTCATAACTGAAGAGCTAAGAGATGAAGCAGAAATGGCAGGTTTTACTGTGGTTTCACTTTCTACAGTAATTACTACACATCTTGCTGAAATAATTAAGAAATATGCAGATGAACTTTTAACCAAACAGGAAGTGCAAAGAATTATAGATACTTTAAACAAGTATTATCCAAAAATAGTAGAAGAATGCCTAAACAATGTTAGTTTGACCGTTATTCAGAAGGTACTTCAAAATCTTGTAAGAGAAGGAATTCCCTTAAGAGATCTTATAACTATTTTTGAAACCATTAGTGATTACGGAGTTTCAATTAAGGATCCTGAAATATTAACAGAATATGTTAGACAGAAATTGTCAAGATATATAGTAAAGCCAGCACTTAGAGATCGTACTTTACCTGTGATTTTAATTGGAGACGATGTGGAAGAAATAATTAAAAAATCCCTTCAGAGAACCGAGCAAGGAACTTTTCTTATGATTGATCCTAAAATAGGAAGCAAAATAGTTGCTGCTTTAACTCAGGCTGTAGAAAGGGCAAGCCAAAAAAATATTATGCCTGTAATTCTTTGCAGCCCCACTGTTAGAAGACACTTAAGAAAGCTTATAGAAAGAACTTTATCTCATATACCGGTTATTTCCCAGGCAGAAATACCTCTGGAAATACAAATAGAGATTTTGGAAGTTGTTAGATTGGTGAAGGAATAAAAGATGAGGATTAAAAAATTTAGAGGTAAAACCATTTTAGAAGCTTTAAATAAAGTTAAAAGTGAATTTGGAGAAGAAGCTGTAATTCTTGCTTCTGAACAGGTAAAAACTGAAGAGGGAATAATTTATGAAATAACTGCAGCTATTGAAGAAGAGGAAGTAAAAATAAAAGACAACTTCCAGTATAGGTCTTTAAAATTTGGAAAAGACGAAGACGAATTTAAAGATTATATCAGCAGAGAAATTTCAGAAATAAAAATGATGTTAAAAGAGACCTTAAATCCTCGGCTTAAAGATATAAACTATTTAAAGCTTATTGAAAGGGGTGTTCCTCCTTTCATAGCTAAAACTCTAAGTTCCACCAATTCCAATTTAGCAGAATTTATTTCTAAAACCTTAAAAGAAAAGGGAAGTGTTCCTAATTCTAAATATCAGGTATTTATTGGAGATTCAGGAGCAGGTAAAACTACTAACATTTTTAAACTCGCAGCTTGGTATAAATATAGACACAAAGCCAAAGTTTTGGTAATAGATACAGACGATTACAAGGTAGGGAATAGTTTTCAGACTAAAAGAATGGCAGAGCTTTTAGAAATTGATTTTGAGATTTTAGATATTGAAGAACTTGAAAAGATAAAACCAGTTTTTGCTAAATATAATTATGTTTTAATAGATACTCCCGGTCTTGAAAAAAGGCTTTTTATAAATGATCTTGAGGAAATGGTCTTTAAAATGCCGTTTTTAAGATTTCAGTGGGTTGTAAGAGCAACAGAGCACTATGAGTATATTTTAAGAATGTGGGAAAAAATTGAAAAACTTCCAGTAGAGGGTATATTTCTCACTTTTGTAGATAAAGTTTATAACAGTCTGCCACTTTTTTGGATACTTGATAGTAGAATACCTCCTATTACCTTTATTTCTAATGGAGAAAGACTTCCGGAAGACATCCTAAAAGCAGAAGAGGAAACCATTAAAAAATTACTTTTAAAAAGTATTGCAAATTTCTAAAAAGGGAGGAGTTATGAGAAGCATTGCTATAGCAAGTGGGAAAGGAGGGGTAGGGAAAACAAGTTTTGTAATAAACTTAGCTTTGGCTCTTTCTCAGCATCATCAGAAAGTTCTTATTTTTGATGCAGATCTTGGGCTTGCTAACATAGATGTAATGTTGGGAATTTCTCCGAAATTTGATATTAGATATGTAATTAATGGAGAACTTGCATTAAAGGATATTGTCTTTCCTACAGAATATAACTTTGATCTTATTCCTGCAAGTTCAGGTGTGGTAGAATTGACAAATTTAAATTCAGATCAGAAATTACTTTTAAAAGACCAAATGGAAGAAGTTTTAAAAAAATACGATTATCTTCTTTTTGACGCCTCTGCTGGTATTTCAGAAAATGTATTGTTTTTTATGTATCTTGCTGAAGAAAGGATAGTAATCTGCACTCCAGAGCCAACATCTATTGCAGATGCCTATGCCCTCATAAAAGTGGCTTATAAAAATCACAAATTAAAAGACTTTTACTTAGTCGTAAATATGGTGAAAGATGAAATTGAGGGGAAAAGAATTTATCAACAACTTCTATATGTGATAGAAAGATTTTTACCCGAAGTTAAGCTTTCCTACTTAGGAGGGATTCCTTTTGATGAGTGCGTTAAAACTGCAGTAAAATCGCAAATTCCTTATTTGAAACTTTGCCCCGAAAATAATGTCAGTAAAAAATTAACACAAATTGCTTTAAAATTACTTAAATTTAGTTCTCAAGAAGTGAAAGGATTGGAGAATTTTTTAGAAAGGTTGGTAACAGTATAAAATGAAAAAATTAATGGATAAGTTTTTCATAGAAAAACCGCCTTTAGAAGAAGTAATAGAAGAATTTTTGCCATTAATTAATTACTGGGCAAACAGATACGCATATTATGGAACTCCAGTAATTAGTAAAGAGGATTTAGTGTCTGCGGGAGTGATAGGACTTATAGAAGCTTATCACAGATACGATCCTTCTAAGAAAGTTAAATTTAAAACCTATGCTGAATTTAGAATAAAAGGGGCTATGCTTGATGAAATAAGAAAGTTAGATATAATACCGAGAAGTGTAAAGAGCAAAATTAATGAATTTGAGGAAAAACTGAGAAAACTTTATCAAGAACTTGGACGCATGCCAAAGGATGAAGAAATTGCAGAATTTATGGGATTGAGTTTGGAAGAATATTATAAATTTTTAGAAAGTATAAAAGGAGTGACCTTTATTGATATAGAAAGTTTTAAACAGAAAATATCCGATTTAGAAGAGGAAGACATTTTTGAATTTATTGCAGGCGATAAAAAAGAGGATCCCTTTGAAAAATACGCTTTAAAAGAATTGCAGGATAAGTTAGCAGAAGCCTTGGAACATCTTTCAGAGAAAGAGAGATTGGTGCTGGCATTATATTATTGCGAAGGATTGACAATGAAAGAAATTGCTAAGGTATTAGATTGTACAGAAAGTAGAGTTTCTCAAATACACAATCAAGCAATTTTAAAACTTAGAAGTATTTTAATTAAATAATTTTTTGAAAGGGGAGGGATAACAAAAGTGGCATTAAACACAAATATCAAAATTTTAGTAGTAGATGATTTTGCAACTATGAGAAAGATTATAAAAAACATTCTTACTCAGCTTGGATTTAAAGACATAATAGAAGCTGACGACGGGACAACAGCTTTGGAATTGTTGAAAAAACAAAAGGTGGATTTGATAATTTCTGATTGGAATATGCCTAAAATGCCGGTAATTGAACTTCTAAAGGCTGTTCGTAGTGATGAAAAATTGAAAGATATAAAATTTATCATGGTTACCGCTGAAGCACAGAAGGAGAATGTATTAGAAGCTATTAAACACGGAGTTAATCAATACGTAGTAAAGCCTTTTACTCCAGAAACTCTGAAAGAAAAATTAGAAAAAGTTCTTGGAGACTAAAAATTGGAAGAAGATATTAAGAAAAATCTCAAAGAAATTGAAGAAGAAGTAAAGGAAAAAGAAAAGACTTCAGAAGTAGAAGAAAAAACTGAGATAACTCCTGAAAAGGCAGAAGGTTTAGTTGAAAAGTTAATTAAGCCTGAGGAAGAAAAAGAAGAAGTTCCAGAAAGAAAACCTCTAAGATTTAAATCAAGAGATTTAGTCCTTATATCTGGTAGTATTTTTGTATTAATTTTTATTCTTTTAGGTGTGTGGATTGGGTTAAAGTTAATAAAAGGAGAGGTAAATAAGAAAGAAAAAGTTTTCTCTGAATCTGAGATAAAAATTCCAGAAAGTCAAGCTTTTAAAAAATTTTCCAAGATAGTAATAATGAAAAAGGAAAAAGAGAGAGAATATCCCTATAAACTGGAACTTAAAAATTTTTTAATTCCTTTAGGTGCAAAGGAATTTTTAAGTCTGAATGTAACTTTATACTTTGATAACAGCACTTCTACAAAAGAAATAGCTGAAGCTGAGCTTGATTTTAGAGAGAAACTCTATAGCTATTTTAAAAATGTACCACCTGACACATGGAAAAATGAGGAGGCTGTTAAACTTTTAGAAGAAAGACTTAAAGAGAGTTTGAAAAAGGATAATATAAAACCAATTCCTCAAAAAATAATATTTGAAGGTACTATATTAAAAGGATAGAAAGTGAAATATGGAAGCATTTTTAATTATCCTTTTAATTACAGATCTGGTAATGATAGGGGTTTTAGTTTTCTTTTATATAAAGTTTAAAAAGGTTTTAGAATTACCCTGGGAAGACATTAAAGAAAGTATCGAAAGGGCTTACGAACTTGTTAGTAAACTTGAAAAGCTAAAACCCTCTTTAGAGACGCCTCACAAAACTGATATTAAAAAAGAAATAAAAAGGTTAGCAATGGAAGGTTTATCTTCTAAGGAGATTGCTAAGAAGTTAGGTATCTCACAGGCAGAAGTAGAGTTAGTTTTAACTTCTCAAAAAAACTTAAAAGAATAAGTAATTATGCAAATTACTGCACCAGCACCAATTATTTACTTACCTGAGAATTTATGGTCTTTTTTTACAAAACCGGGAAGAACCTTGTTAATAAAAGTGCTCAATATAGAAGGAAAAACTCTTCATTTAGAACTTGGAGGAGAAAAGTTTCAGGCAAGAATTGGAGGCACTCTTCTTCCAGAAAATTTTACCGTTGGGGAAGTTTTAAAAGTAAAGGTTACCAAAACCGGCAATCCCATAATTCTTCAGGTTATTTCTCCAGAAAAAGAGGAAGGAGAACTTAAATTTTTATATTTGATAAGTGCTAAACTCGTTGAAAAACCTATAAGTAAAGAAAGTTTTGAGAAGGATGTTAATCTCTTAACAGCTTTTATAAAAGACTTAGTGGATATAACAAAAAAAGAAAAAAAGGAAATCAATGACAAGGAATTTAGAGATTTATTTGGAGATAAAATTAAATCCTTCAAATTTATTTATAAAGATGAAAAAATAATAATTCCCTTTGTCTTTAGTGATGAAAGGTCTTGGGGGTTTTTAGAACTGGGGGAACCAAAAGAAGAGGGAGGTAAAATAAAACTTTTTTACTTTAAAATGTTTTTTGAATATTTAGGATTACTTGAATGTTTTTTAAGCTATATAGAAAATGAAGTTTATGTAGATCTTTACTTTGCTAATAAAGAATCTTTTGAACTTGCTAAAAAGGAAATCAAAGTTTTAGAGAATTTATTTGTTACTTATAAAATTCCAGCAAAAATTAGTTTAAATATGCTGGAAATTTTACCAGGGCAAATATTAGAGAAAGAAGGATAAGGTATATAAAAAATGTATAAAGTGCTGGTGGTTGATGATTCAAAGGCAATAAGAGAAATAGAAAAAAAATATTTAGAAGAAATGGGATTTGAAGTATTAGAAGCAGAAAATGGTGAAATTGCATTAAAAGTTTTAGAGGAAAATCCAGATATTAAATTAATTTTGCTTGATTGGCACATGCCTGTTATGAATGGTTATGAATTTTTACTCAAAGTTCGTTCTAATCCCAATTGGTCAGATGTCAAAATTATAATGGTAACCACAGAGAATCAACAAAAAAGCATAGTAGAAGCTATTATGGCAGGAGCAAACGAGTATCTAATGAAACCTTTTGATAAAGAAATGTTAGAAACAAAAATTAAATATGTTTTAGAAATATTTTAAAAATGAAAAAAATAAAAGTTTTAGTAGTTGAAGATTCTCCTATAATGAGAAAATTAATTACGGAAATTTTAAAAAATGATCCTGAAATAGAGGTTATTGATACTGCTAAAACAGGAAAGGAAGCAATAGAAAAAGCAAGAATATTAAAACCAGATGTTATCACCCTTGATATAGAAATGCCTGAGATGGACGGGATTTCAGCTTTAAAAATATTGAGAAAAGAAATACCTCAAACAAAAGTAATTATGTTCTCTTCACTTACTCAGGAGGGTGCAAAAGCAACTATTGAGTGTTTGTCCTTAGGGGCTTATGATTTTGTTCCTAAACCTTCAAGCAAGTCTTTTTATGAAAGCATAAAAAAAATAGAGCAAGAGCTCGTTCCCAAAATTAAAAGTGTTACCCCCTTAGAAAGAATTAAATCCATTTATAAGCCTTCTCTTATAACTCCTAAAATTAAGAAAGGTATTTATAAGGTTTGTGGAATAGGAGTTTCTACAGGAGGTCCTCAAACTCTTCTTAAAATAATCCCTGAACTTCCCCCTAATTTTCCTGCTCCAATTCTAATCGTACAACACATGCCCCCTATCTTCACTAAACAATTAGCAGAAAGATTGAATTCTATCTCAAGATTAAGAGTTAAAGAAGCAGAAGAAGGTGAACTTGTGAAAGATAGTGTAGTATATATTGCTCCAGGAGATTACCATATGAAAGTGAAAAAAGAAAATGCTTTAGTCAGAATAAAATTACACCAAGGGCCGCCTCGTAATTTTTGTAGACCATCTGTTGATGAGCTTTTTGAATCTTTGGCAGAAGTTTATGATGGCAATACACTTGCTTTAGTTTTAACTGGTATGGGAAGTGATGGGAAGGAAGGAGCAAAAAAAATAAAGGAAAAGGGTGGGGTAGTTTTAGCTCAAGATGCAGAAAGTTCTATTGTGTTTGGTATGCCAAAAGCAGTAATTGAAGAAGGATTGGTAGACGAAGTTATTAATCTTTCTAAAATCCCAGAAAGATTAAAAGACCTTTTTGGGTGTAACTGAGATGGACGAAAAGATGTTTGAATTTTTTACGGTTCTTTTAGAAAGAGTCTCAGGAATCTCTTATACTACAGGAAAAGAATATTTAATTGAAAGCAGATTAAATGAACTTGCTTTATCTTTGGGATATAAAGATTTAAATGAATTTTATCAGAGCATAACTAAAAAGGGAATAGATTCAAAAATATTAAATGAAATTATAGATGCCTTGACAACCAATGAGACTTATTTTTTTAGAGATTTTCATCCCTTTGAAGCTTTAAGAACTCATATTTTACCAGAATTATTTAAAAAAAGAGAAAAAGAAAAAAGGCTTAATATATGGTCAGCAGGTTGTTCTACAGGTCAAGAACCTTACAGTATCGCTATGATATTGTTAGAATATTTTCCGCTTTATTTACAAAATTACAAAATCAGTATATTAGCTACTGATATATCTAAAAAATGCATAGAAAAAGCCGAAAAAGGCGTTTACAATCAGATTGAAATTAACAGGGGGCTTCCCATTGCTTTTCTGATTAAATATTTTAAACAGGACGGGGCTCATTGGTATATAGACGAAAAAGTAAAGAAATTGGTCAAGTTTCAAAAACTTAACCTATTAGAAGCAACAACAAGGCTATCAGAAAAATTTGATTTAATATTTTGTCGTTATGTTTTAATCTATTTTTCTGAAGAAATAAAAAAAAGAGTTTTAACTGATTTGTGGAAATTTCTTAATCCAGGAGGATATTTAATTCTTGGAGCAACAGAAATTCCAATTGTAAGTTTTCCTGATATGGAAAAAAAGTTATAGGAAAGACAACATTTTATCGTAAAAAGGATTAAAATGAGCGAAATTAATTTGAAATCCTTTTCTTCTTTTGAAGAAATTAAACAATATTTTAGAGAAAAAGTAAAAAAATTACATCCCGATAAGGGGGGAAACAAAGAAGAATTTTTAAGTTTACTTGACTGGTATCAAAAGATTTTAAATGAATTTGAGAAAAAATGTAAAATAGAGGTAGTCAATAGTTGTCCTTCGGTAGGGAATTATTTCTTTTCTATGGTTGAATTAACAGTAGAGGAAGTTGCTTTAGGGGGAAAGAAAAAAATTCAAATTCCTGGGGAAGAAGTAGTTTGTCCTTCTTGTAATGGAACCGGGAAAAACAAAGATGGCATAACTCAAGTTTGTGGGTTTTGCAAAGGATCTGGCTCTATAAAATTGATAGATAAAAGAAAAAACATTCCAACCTATCTTAACTGTCCATACTGTAAAGGAACTGGGATTTTGTTAAGAGAAATTTGTGGAAATTGTAAAGGAAAAGGGAAAGTTAGAACTCAAAAAGAAGTGTTCATAGAAATTCCTTTAGGATTAAAAGAGGGAGATATTATATTTATTCCAAAAGAGAGAATAGATTCAGCTTATGATCTATACTTAGAGGTATCAATTGCTCCGCATCCATACTTTCTTTTAAAAAATGGCAATCTGATATACAAATGTAGAATTCCTTTTTGGGAAATAATCTTAAAAGAAGAGATCGTTATTCATACCTTAGAAGGAAAGGAAGCGGTCCCTTCTCATTTTTTTACTAAAACTCCTCCCATAGTGATAAAGGGTAGAGGTCCTTTTCTTAAAAACGGAGAAAGAGGAGATCTTTTAATAGATTTTCAGATTTATGTTCCGGAAAAAATTCCTCCTCAGGCAAAAAAGTTAGTTGCAAAATTAGCTTGTATCCTCAAAGAAACCTGCAAAGTCTAAAAATACTTTCCACACCTCCTTCTTATGCTTCGGAAATTCTTCCAGAATGAGAGCCTGCCACTTGGGAGCTTTTGGTTGTTTCAAAAGTTTCATTCCTGCTTCCTCGGGAGTTCTATCTCCTTTTTTTAAATTACATTTCTTACAGCAAAGAACTACATTAGTCCAAACTGTTTTTCCTCCTCTACTTTTAGGGATTACATGGTCTATAGTTCGTTCTTTCGGATTTTTAAGGTATTTCCCACAATACTGACAGGTATACTTATCTCTCAGTAATAAATTTTGCCTTGAAAAAACTACATCTATCTTGGGAAGACTTTCATAATAGGGAAGATATATAGCATCCGGCACCAAGATTGAAATAGAGGGACTTCTTATTATTCTATTATTTCCGTTTTCGTGAAATTTTGTTATTTTTATCCAATCCTCTAAGGTATGAGTAGTCCAATTTGTAGTTATTACTTTAGCAGTTCCTTTTACTAAGTGGCATATAGCTTTTTGCACTGTGGTTATTTGAATAGCTTGATAATATTTATTAAGAACAAGAACTTTTTCCTGTAAAAGACTTTTTGAATCCATCTTTATTCTACTACTGGACAAGTCATAGTATGTTGAATAGCAGGAATATCTTGGAATTTATTAAGAAGAATATTAGATATGTCTTCGTAAGTAGAAACCTCAATTTCTACAATTATATCATAAGGTCCCATAATTATGTCAATTTTCTTAACTTCAGGTATCTTCTTTAACTCTTCTACCACTTTTTGAGTTTGTCCAATTTGTGTATTTATTAAAACATAAGCACGGATAGGCATTTTTTATCCTCCTATCACGCAATTTTTGAACTCTCTTAATAACTTAAAAGCCTTAATGGATAGGGTTTCTGTAAGACTTCCAAAACCACAGGCTGGAGTAAAAAGACTCTTTTGTAGTATTACATCCCTTGGAATATCCAAAATAAGAGAAAGATTATTTAATTGGATTTCAAATTTTTGAAATATTTCCTCTAAACTTATATTTTCTAATATTTCGCTATTTGTAGGAATCACCCCCCATGCCAAATATTTTTCTTTACCTTCTAAAAATTTTTTAAGAGATTCTTTATAGATAATTAATTTATCGTAAAAATTAAAACTGTCAAAACTGATAATGTCAACTTTTGATTCCAGAATTATATCCCAGGAAGTGTTAGCACATACATGAACCCCTGTAATTACTTCAAAACTTTTCAAAATTTCAATTAATTCGTTTAAAATAGAAACAACTTCATTTTTGGAAATAGTTATAAAAGAAGAAGAACCAAAGCCTGATAAACCAGGCTCGTCAAAAAAAAGAATAACATTTTTAGAAATCTTTTTAAGCTCTAATATCTGAGATAAAGCTTTTAAGGTTAAAAATTTGATTATCAAATCTCTTAACTCATCTTTAAAAAATGAGATCTCTTTGCTTTCGGTTTTTAAAGCTGTAGCTAAGGTAAAAGGTCCTGTGATCTGTCCTTTTACTATAGAAAGGTTCAGCTTTTCAGCTTTTTTTAAAAAAGTTTTAAATCCTTTAGCGTAATTTTCTGAAAGTGAAAAGTTTTTCAATAAATCAAAGTTTTTTTCCTCTATTATTTGAAAATAAAGTTCATAAAACTCAATTAACTTATCTTCAAAATCAGGAGATAAAGTATTAATAATTTCTCTATTTCTATCGAAACCAGGAAGTCCTTCATTAAATTGAATAATCATATTTTCGTTTTTCAATTTTGGTAACTGTGGCCATGCAGGAATATCAATAAATTCTAAAACAACCTCAACTGCCTTTTCAGGATCTTCAAAAGGCAAACTACCAATATGAGTAGTTTTTAAAGAAATTAAATTCTTTTCCATTGGTATTTAACTATTTTAAAAAATTTGAATAAGCAAACTTTAATTAAAAATTGTAAAAATTCAAGACAACAAAATTTATTGTCAAAAATGAAAAATTGTATTAAAATTTTGTAATTAACCTGCCCCTGTAGCTCAGTAGGATAGAGCGCGAGATTCCTAATCTCGAGGTCGCAGGTTCGAATCCTGCCAGGGGCGGGTTAGACTTATATGAGTAGGGTAGGGGAAATAAAGAAGAAAAAGTTTCTCCCAATTTTAGCCTTAAGTTCAATAGGAACAGCTATATTTTTAAGAATGTTTGTAAAAGTGCCTTTATATATGTTTGGATTATTTAAAAGAAAAAAGAGAATTTAAATTAATTAAAACTTCTACAGCTTTTTTAATATCTTCTATTTTTATTTTTTCCTCCTTAGTATGACAGATTCTTAAATCTCCTGGTCCCCAAACTACTACATCAAATTTTTCTTTTAAATTTAAAGCGTCTGTCCAAGATTTCATTTCTGTGTAAGAGACCGGTAAATTACTCATTTTGAGAGCCTTTTCAATATAATACATGATTTCTTTACTTACATAACCTTCATAAGCATGATCTATTTCATATTTCCCAAAATCTTTTATAAATTCAATTTTTTTCAAATAATCAGAAATTTTTTCTTCAGGATTTAGAAAAATTTCAAATTTTATTTTACAAATATTTGGTATTACGTATTCTTCTGAACCACCATTAATTTTAAGAGGATTTATTTTTAAATTCAATTCTTTTAATTTGTTATAGAGTTCCAAAGTTTTTTCTATAGCATTGATTCCATCTTCAGGAAAAGCTCCATGTGCTTCTTTTCCTTTAATCTCAATAATTAGTTCAAAATTTCCCCAATGTTTTGAGGCTATTTTTAAATCTGTGGGCTCCATTACAATGACAAACCTCCCTTCTTTCCAGGAATCTACAAATTCCTTGGAACCGAGTCCATCTTCTTCTTCATCACAAAAGAATGCAAGGGTATAACTTAGTCCTTTTTCAGCGGCAAGAAGCATTGCAGTTATGTTTGCCTTGGCATCACACACCCCAGTGCCATAGGCATAAACTCCGTCACAGGAAAACTTAGACTTTACAGGCACTGTATCTAAATGTGTAGCTACTATAAGGTCTGTATCAGATCTTGTAGCAAGATAATATTTTCTTTCAACAACTTCGTATCCCAAATTTTCCAAATATTTTTTTACAAATTCTTTTATTTTGTCTTCTTTTTTGCTCGGAGATTCAATTTCAACAAGTGTTTTTAAGAGTTTAACGATTTTATCATCCTTAACCATTTTCCCCATTCTCCTGATTCCTTAAATCCAAATTTCTCATAAAATTTTATAGCTTCATAATTAGTTTTTCCCACCCATAACTCGGCGATTTTTCGTCCCTTTTCAATTCCATAGGATAAAATTTCATTTAAAAGCTTGCTTCCTATACCTCTTTTTTGGAATTCTGGAATTACAAAAATTTCATGTATTTCTAAAACCTTTTCTCCTTCAAAATTTACCCAGTTAGCATCTCCTGCAACACATCCTACAAAAATTTCATTTTCCTCAGCTACTAAAAATCCATTTTTATCCCTTTTGTAAAGCCACTTGAAATAATTTTTTACTTCTTTTCTGGTTCTGTATTTATAATCACTAAGGGCTTCATAAGCTTTAATATAAGCTTCTGTAAATTTTTCTATATCTTGAGGATTCACTTTTCTGATTTTCATACTAATATTAATTTTTAATATAATTCTCAAATTTTCTGCTACAAGGAGAACTGTATGGAATTCGTATTTAAACCCATTGGATATGTAAGAACTCAAGCAAGCTCCATTCCCAGACATTGGAGCTGTTCTGATGTAGAAGGGGAATTAATTATTGACGAAAAATATAAAAAGGGACTCCAAGATATTAAACCAGGAGACAAAATAGTAGTTTTATTTTGTTTCCATAAATCGCCACCTTTTACAGAAGAAAAATTAATTCAAAAACCTCCTCATAGGGAAAAACCTACAGGAGTATTTAATACTTGTTCTCCTGTGAGGCCTAATCCTATAGGTCTTTCTGTGCTTGAAGTTCTGGAAGTAAAAGAAAATGTAATTAAAGTGAGAAGAATAGATATGTTTGACGGAACTCCCATTTTAGACATAAAACCTTTTAAGGCATATTCTGAAGAAATCCTCAGAGAATAAATTACTTAGAGCTCGTTTTTAAGAAAGTGTTTAAATATAAGGACGGTCTATTATCAAGAGATTTTCTAAAATTTGATATTAAAGTAATTGATTTTAAGTTTATAAATATTTCTATTGATGGAAGGGAAAAGCAAAGAACAACCACTGACTGCAGAGCTTACGAAATATAAAAACTTCTAAAATTTATTTGTGAAGCACACTATTACTGTGGAGGAAGATATCCTGTTCAGACTGTAAGCTCTAAAGAATCTTTAAAGAATTGATGTAGTTTCTTAAAAACCCCTTAAATTTAAAAATCAAAAATTACTTCCGATAATGTATATTATGTAAAATAAAATCTAATAGCAAACAGCCCCGTTTTTGAAAATATCATTCAAGCCTTATAAACTTTTTATGAAATTCTCTTTAATTTTTTTGATAAATTCCTGAATTTCTGTAATTTTATTGTGAACCATCTGAATATTTTGCCAATTTATTTTTAGATACTGATGGACAACTTCATTTCTACATTTAGCAAGAGGAGCCAGTTTTATGGCTAAATCTCCTATAAATTCATAACAAGCCAAAATAGTTTCTTTATAAGTATCCGGAATGCGTCTTTTATTAATTTTTAAAATTTCTTCGCAAATATCTACAATGCAAAGAATTATATCGTTTATGCTTTTATCAAGTATGTAGCGCGTATCCCTATCAGCAAAATAAAGTTCTTTTGTAGTTTTTTCGAACTTTTTAAGAAAATATTCTACAGTTTCAGAAAGATAATCAACTAATGTCTTCAGTTTGGTCTTCATTAATACCTCTTTTTAAACGAATGTGCTCTGATTCGTGTAAAGCTCTGTCCCATACTTGATATAAAATCTCTTCATCTGGTTCAATCAAAGGTATTCCTTTTAAAGCTTTTTGAACAATAAAAGGAGACTCATCTTCATCATCAAGTCTTAAAATGTCTAAATCCCTCTTTACACTTACAAGTAGTTCTTCCAAAATCTGTAATTTTTCTCTTTCAGAACCTGTTAAGTAAACGGCAAGATCTATATCTGAACGGGGATGAATTTTTCCTTCTGCCAAAGAACCAAAAAGATAGGCTAATAGAATTTTCCTTTTCTTTTTATATTTTTCTAAAACTTCCTTTAGTTTTTTAATATCTTTTTCTAAATCTTTTTCTAAAGATTTATTCATATTTAACTCATTTAACCCATTACTTTTTTAACCTTCTTCTCCAGGTTCCTTAATCTCTGGCACATGTTTGTGATACTGTTCTAAGGGTATAATTTTAAAAAATTTCTCTGCAAAGACATCAAAGTGTTTAAGAATGTATTCAGCCCATGGACTTTCAGTATATTTATAATGCTTTTCTATAAGGTTTTTAAGTTCCTTGAATTCTTCATCTATGAGAAGTTTTCTTAAAGTAACATAGGAATAGTTTATTTTTTGTTCTAAATCTCCGTCTAAATTTAAAACATAAGCATAACCTCCGGTCATCCCTGCACCAAAATTGAATCCTACTTTTCCAAGGACAACCACTATTCCTCCTGTCATGTATTCACAACAGTGAAGACCTGTTCCCTCAATCACAGCAATAGCACCACTATTTCTTATTGCAAATCTTTCCCCTGCCCTTCCAGCTGCGTATAACTCTCCACCAGTTGCACCATAAAGACAGGTATTTCCCATTATTACATGATTTTGGGTATCTTTTACATCTGTTGCTTTTATTACTATTCTTCCACCGTTCATTCCCTTTCCCACATAATCGTTTGCATCACCTATCAAAGTAAGAGACATTCCTTTATGATTAAAAGCACCAAAACTTTGTCCAGCAGTGCCAATAAAGGTTAAATTAATAGTATCCTCAGGTAATCCTTTGTCTCCGTATTTTATGGCTATATAATAGCTAAGGCGGGTAGGAATACTTCTATCTACATTTCTTATCTGATATTCCTTAAAAACCTTTTCCCCTCTTTCTATAAAAGGAACAATTTCTTCTTCAAGTCTTTTAGCTAATTCTGATCTTCTGGGATTATCATTTCTTTGAACTAAACATTTTAAGGGTTTATTCTTAGGATAGTCTTTAATTAGAAACTTTTTAAGTTTAATTCTTTTTGAGCCTGGAAACTCATCATAAGTTTTTATTCTCAAAAATTCTCGCTTTCCTATTATTTCGTCAAGACTTCTAACCCCCATTTCAGCTAAAATTTCCCTTACTTCCTGAGCAACAGCTTTAAAATAAGCCATTACATCTTCTACTTTTCCTTTAAATTTTTTTCTATGTTCTGGATCTTGAGTTGCTATTCCTGTAGGGCATTTATTAGTATGGCAACTTCTACACATTATACAGCCAAGAGCAACCATTGCTACAGTTCCAAATCCAAATTGTTCAGCTCCAAGGAGTGCTGCTATTATAATATCTTTTCCCGTTCTTATCGCTCCATCTGTTTTTATAATAACCTTATCTCTTAAGTTGTTTTCCATAAGTATTTTTTGAGTTTCTGCAAGACCAATTTCCCAATAGTTTCCAGCATGTTTGATAGAAGAATAAGGGCTTGCTCCTGTTCCACCCTCTCCACCACTTATTTGAATAAGATCTGCATATCCTTTAGCTACACCTGCTGCAATGGTACCTACTCCTGTTTCAGCAACGAGTTTAACACAAATTTTGGCTTGTGGATTTGCTTCTTTTAAGTCATTTATAAGTTGAGCAAGGTCTTCTATAGAATAAATGTCATGATGAGGTGGAGGAGATATTAAAGTTACCCCTGGTTGGGAATGTCTTAATTTAGCTACATATTCATTTACTTTATGTCCTGGAAGCTGACCACCTTCTCCTGGTTTTGCTCCCTGAGCTATTTTAATTTCTATTTCCTGAGCTGAAGCTAAATAAGTTGGAGTAACCCCAAATCTTCCTGAAGCAACTTGTTTTATAGCAGAATTCTTAAGAGTCCAGTATCTTTTTGGATCTTCTCCTCCTTCACCGGAGTTACTTTTCATACCTAATTTGTTAGCAGCTTCAGCAAGTGTTTCATGAGCCTCAGGAGAAAGTGCTCCTAAGGACATAGCACTGATTACAAATCTTTGAAGAATTTTTTCAACAGGCTCAACTTCATCAATGGAGAGAGGTTTTTTTGCTTTTTTATAGGTTAAAAGGTCTCTTATAAAAACTGGTCTAACTGAGTTAGAAAGTTTAGAAAATTCCTTATAATCTTTGTAATCTTTGGTTTTGAGAAATTTATGTAAAGCCTTTATAACATCAGGAGACCAGGCATGCCATTCTTCTCCTTTTCTAAATCTCATTTCTCCACCAGCAGGAATTTGGGGCTCTTTATTTTTATAAGCTAAATCATGTCTTTTTCTTATACTTTCTTCTATCTCTTTTATCCCGTCAGCTTCTAAAGTTACAGGTGTTTCTGGAAAATATTTATCAACAAAATCTTTGTTAAGACATAAGGTTTCAAAAATTTTCCCTCCATGATAAGAAACAAGGGTTGAAATTCCCATTTTAGAAAGAATTTTTAAAATGCCTGCTTCTAAAGCTTTTTTATAGTTTAAAATAGCTTTTTCATAGGGAATTTTTATCTCCCCTCTTTCACAAAGTTCGTAAATGGTTTCGTATGCTAAGTAAGGATATACTGCTGAAGCCCCATAACCTATAAGACAACATATTTGATGCGTATCCCTTGCTTCTCCTGTTTCAATGATTATTGAGGCTTTTGTTACAAGACCTTTTTTTAGTAAATAATGAAAAACACCAGAAACAGCAAGTAAACTTGGTATAGGTAACTTATCTTTGGAAACTTCTCTATCCGTGAGAATAACTATTTTTGTTCCATCTTTAACGGCTTTTTCTGCTTCCTTGCAAATCTTTTCTAATCCCTTTTCTAAGGTTGACTTTTTAGAGTAAACGATAGGGATTTCAGCCACCTTTAAATAGTTTTGAGATTTAATAGCTGATATTTCGTGTGGGAGAAGAACAGGACTATTAATCTGTAAGTTTTTAGCGTGGGTTTCTTCTTCTTTCATAAAATTACCTTTAGCTCCGAGAATCATATAAAGAGACATAATGGCTCTTTCTCTAATTGGATCTATTGGCGGATTGGTTACCTGAGCAAATCTTTGTTTAAAATATCTAAAGAGTAAAACCGGCTTTTCTGCAAGAGGAGGAATTGGGGTATCGTCTCCTGTAGAAAAAGTTAACTCCTTTCCTTCATTTGCCATATAGGTAAGTATGTTTTTAAGTTCTTCCTGAGTGTACCCAAATACTATCTGTTTTCTTTTACGCTCTTCATCCCTTACAGGAATAGAGATTTTATTCTCTTTTATGAGATGTTGAAGTCTAATAAGATTTTTTTCAATCCACTCTCTGTAAGGTTTAGATTTGGAAAGCTCCTCTAAAATTTCTTCTGTTTTTTTAACTCTTCCCTTATTTAATTCTACTAAAACGGTGTCTCCCGGTCCAAGTCTTCCTTTTTCTTTTATTTTTTTTCCTGAAAGATCGATCATTCCCACTTCTGAGCCAGCAACCATTATTCCATCCTCTGTAAGAATATATCTACATGGTCTAAGTCCATTTCTATCCAGATGAACCCCTATTGTATCTCCATCTGTAAAAGCTATTGCAGCCGGACCGTCCCAAGGTTGCATCATAAGGGTTTGAAATTCAAAAAATAATCGTACTTCTTCTGATATATCTGGAACACTTTCCCAAGCTGGGGGTATAAGCATATTTATAGCATGTGCAGTAGAATATCCTGCTAAACAAAGTAATTCAAAAACTTTATCAATAGAGGCAGAATCACTTTCTTCAAAAGAAACAATAGGTCTAACCAGTTCTATTCTTTCACCAAAAAGTTCGTGTCTAAGTTCTGTTTCCAGAGCTCTTATCCAGTTTCTATTCCCTTGTAAAGTATTTATTTCTCCATTGTGAGCTAAATATCTCAATGGTTGCGCAAGTCTCCAATCAGGAAAAGTATTTGTAGAATATCTTTGATGGAAAAGACAAATAGAAGATTCTAACCTTTTGTCAGTTAATTCTGGATAAAACTTATCAAGTTGCGGTGCGACAAGCATTCCTTTGTATACTAAAACTTTAGAGGATAAAGAAGCAACATAAACATTTTTATTTAGTAGAGGATCTTTTTCTATAAGTCTTCTTAAAAAATAAAGTTCTAATTCCACCCTTTCCTTTTCCACTTTTTCAGTATCTAAAATAAGATGGAAAATTTTGGGCATCACCTTTATGGCTGATTCTCCGGCAGCTGAAGGATCTACTGGAACTTCTCTCCAGCTTACAAATTTGAAAGGAGACCTTTTAATATATTTTTCTACTACATTTTTCAAATCTTTATAAAAGAAAAATACTCCTACAGCAAGATTGTTTATATCGGAAATTTCTAAAGAGTTTTCATTTAAATAATCTGCAAAAAACTTTTTGGGGATATGAATTAGAATTCCTGCTCCATCTCCAGTTTTTCCATCTCCTCCAATTGCACCTCGATGAGTTAAATTTTTAACTGCCTCTATTCCCCATTTCACAATTTGATAACTTGCTTTATTTTTTATATCGCAAATGAAACCAACCCCACAAGAGGAATGTTCTAAAATTTTCATTTTTCCTTTCTTCCTCCGAGTTATTTATTTAAAATTAAATAAAAAATTATAAAATTAAATCCTTATAATACAAGATTTTTTTAACTTAAAGCTGGGGATTTAGCGGGAAAACTCGTTTATGTTTACTCCATTTTATTAGGTTTTCTACATATAAAACTCTTTCTAGAGAAATATTTAGATCCTTTGCTATTTCTTCTTTTTTCATTTTTAAATCTACAAGTCTGTAAAGTATTTTATCAAGTAAATCATACTCTATTCCTAATTCACTTTCATCGGTTTGACCTTTCCACAGACCAGCTGTAGGAGTCTTTGAAATTATTTTTTCAGGAATTCCTAAAAATTTTGCCAATTCTCTTACTTCAGTTTTATATAAACCTAAAAGAGGAGCTATGTCACTTGCTCCATCTCCCCATTTTGTAAAATAACCTACTAAATATTCACTTTTATTTGATGTTCCAAGGACTAAATAATTCAAAGCATTGGCAAATCCATAAAGAATAACCATTCTACTTCTAACCATTAAATTACCTTTTGTTATTCTATCAAGCTCTAAATTTAGCGCTTTTTCAAATTCATTAACTATATCTTTTATATTTATGATTTTATGATTAATTTCCAAAGTTTTGCAAACTAAAAGGGCGTCTTCTATATCTTGATTTTCATAGTAAGGCATGATAATCCCCAAGACTTTATCCTTTCCGAGAGCTTTAACAGCAAGATAAGCCGCGGTTGCGCTATCAAGCCCACCACTTATTCCTAAAACAACTCCTCCTGCCCTACTTTCTTTTATCTTTCTTTTTATAAAATCCACAATCTTTTTTGTAACCGCTTCATAAGATAATTTACGCATGAAATTCCTCCCTATTAAAATTTAAAAAATCTTATAACAAAAATTATGCCTGTCAAATCTCGTTGTTTCAATTTTGTAATTTAAAAACATTTTTGTTTTGATAAGGAGTTCTTGAAATCCTTGTAAAATCTTAATTTTATGATCAGGCATAAAAGTTGGTAATAAAAATAAAAAATAGAAAAAACGAAAGTAGGAGGATTAGAATGAAGAAGGTGTTGGCAATAAGACATGTAAAAATAGAAGATCTTGGGGTGTTTGAAGATATTTTAAAGACTTTTGGGTATGAGTTTAAATATCTGGATACCCCTACAGGTGAGACCTTAAAAGAATCTCTTGAAAATTATTCTATGCTTTTTATTCTCGGCGGTTATATGGCAGCTTATGAAGAAGAAAAATACAAATTTCTTTCCTATGAATTTAAACTGATAGAAGAGGCTTTGAAAAAAGAAATACCAGTTTTGGGAATATGTCTTGGTGCTCAGATGCTTGCTAAAGTTCTTGGAGCGAAAGTTTATCCTGGAGAAAAGGGAAAAGAGATTGGTTGGTATGAAGTTTTCAAAACCGGAGATCATTTCTATTTCCGAGACTTTCCTGAAAAGCTTAAAGTTTTTCAATGGCATGGGGATACTTTTGATTTACCTGAAGGAGCTTTAAGAATATATTCCTCAGAAAATTATCCTAACCAAGCTTTTGTATATAATAAGGCTATAGGACTTCAGTTTCATATAGAAATTGATTCAGATATGCTGGAAAAGTGGACTAAAATTTATAAAAATGAGCTTATAAAGGAAAATATTGATCCGAAAAAAATTTTAGAAATAGAAAGTGAAAATATTTATATTTTGGAAAATTTGAGCAAAAAATTGATGGAAAAGATTTTGGAGCCTTATATTTAAATTCTTTAAGAAAACTACGAACTTTTAAAATAGAGCTTCTTCCAGGGCATAGGAAAATTTCTAATGAGGTAGAAATAGATATTGACAATACCATTAATAACACTTTAAAATTATTTTTCGAAGTAAAAAGTTTGATAAAAAGGTTTTTTACAGAATAATTTATTACAATTTTGTAATGATAACAAAAATGTAACAAAAGGATTACGGTATAAAAAGCATTTTAGTGGTTTATATTGGGCATAAATTTTGCTAAAAATTTTCAAAACCATAATAAGGAGGGAGGTTCTATGATTAAAGAAAAGCCGAGAGACAAAAAAGATGTGATGGAGCTGATTAAACAGTATGATGTTAAGTTTGTAAGGTTCTGGTTTACCGATATTCTTGGACAATTAAAAAGTTTTGCTGTTCCCGTAGAAGAATTGGAGATTGCTTTTGAGGAAGGAATGGGATTTGATGGGTCATCTATCAAAGGTTTTACTCGTATTGAAGAATCAGATATGATCGCTATTCCTGATCCAACCACTTTTGCCCTTTTACCATGGAGACCAAAGGAAAAAGCAGTTGCAAGGATGTTTTGTGACATTTACAATCCCGATGGTACTCCTTATCAAGGAGATCCAAGATATGTATTAAAAAAGAATTTAGAAATAATGAAAGGAATGGGATTTACTAATTTTTATATAGGTCCTGAGTTAGAGTTTTTTTATTTTAAAAGTGATAAGGGAACAGAAATTTTAGATAAAGGAAGTTATTTTGACTATCCAATGGATGCAGCAGAGGACTTAAGAAGGGAAACCATTTTTTGTTTAGAACAAATGGGAATAAGGGTTGAGTATTCTCATCATGAAGTTGCTCCGTCTCAACATGAAATAGATTTAAGGTATGCTGATGCTTTAGAAATGGCAGATATTGTTATGACTTATAGAGTTGTAGTAAAAGAAGTAGCTAAAAAATATGGAGTATACGCTACATTCATGCCAAAACCTATTTTTGGTGTAAATGGAAGTGGTATGCATACTCATCAATCATTATTCATAGGGAATAAAAATGCCTTTTTTGATCCTAATGATAAATATCACCTTTCAGAAGTAGCTAAAAAATACATAGCTGGGCTTTTAACCCATATTAAGGAAATTACCCTCGTTTTAAATCAATGGGTTAATTCTTATAAGAGACTTGTTCCAGGATACGAAGCTCCGGTTTATATTTGTTGGGCAAGAAGAAATCGTTCAGCTTTAATTAGAGTACCTATGTATAAACCTGGAAAAGAGAAAGCAACTCGTATAGAGCTTAGAAGTCCGGATCCAGCATGCAATCCTTATCTTGCTTTCGCCTGTATGTTAAGAGCAGGACTTGAAGGCATTAAGAAAAACTATCAACTTCCTGAGCCCATTGAAAAAGATATTTACCATATGAGCGAAGAAGAAAGAAAATCCTTAGGAATTGAAAATTTACCTGGAAGTTTAGGTGAAGCTATTAGTTATGCTGAAAAAAGTGAACTTCTTAGGGATACCCTCGGAGAGCATGTTTTTAATGAATTAATTAAGAACAAAAAAATTGAGTGGGATGAATATAGGATTCAGGTATTTCCCTATGAAATAGAAAAATACTTGCCTATTCTCTAAGTAGAGTTTCTTCAAATTAAAAGCCTGGAAGCTCTCTTTATCTTCCAGGCTTTTTTATTTTATGAGACCGTATTTTTTTATTTTATAGTTAATCTGTCTTTTAGTTAAACCAAGCATTTTAGCAGCTTTTGTCTGATTATAATTACAAGCTTTTAAAGCCTCTTCTATAGCTTTCTTTTCAATAAGTTCAATCTGATTTGGAAGGGAACCTTTCAATTTCAATTCTGTAAACTTATTTTCCTCATCTTGCCTTATGTAAAAAGGAAGATCGTTTATAGTAATTTCATCTTTTTCAGCAAGAATTACTAATCTCTCTATGGTGTTTTCGAGTTCCCTTACATTCCCAGGCCAGGAATAGTTTATAAGCTTTTCCATAGCGGATTTGTTTATGGTTATGTTCTTTTTGTATTCTTTATTAAATTTTTTGAGAAAGTGGTCAATTAACAGAAAAATATCCTCTTTTCTTTCTCTTAGAGGTGGAAGATAAATAGGTATTACATTCAATCTAAAGTATAAATCTTCCCTGAAACTGCCATTTTTAACCATTTTTTCAAGATCTTTATTAGTGGCTGCAATTATTCTTATATCAACCTTTATGGGTTTTGTCCCTCCTATCCTTTCAAAGGTTTTGTCCTGTATAACTCTCAATAGTTTTGCTTGCAAAGAAAAGGGTAGATCTCCTATCTCATCCAGAAAAATAGTTCCACCATTTGCCAATTCAAACTTTCCAGGTTTAGATACCAGAGCTCCTGTAAAAGCTCCTTTTTCGTATCCAAAAAGTTCCGCTTCGAGAAGATTTTCAGGAATAGCTGCACAATTTATTGCTATAAATGGACCTTTACTTCTATCACTTTCATAGTGTATAGCTTTTGCAATAAGCTCCTTTCCTGTTCCTGATTCACCTATAAGTAAAATGGTTGCTCTAGTTCTTGCTGCTTTCAAAGCAATTTTAAAAACCTCCTGCATTTTATCAGATATCCCTATTACATTTTGAAGACTATATCTTTTCTTAAGTTCTAAGGTTAATTTTTCTTTTTCAGTCTTTTCTTTATTAAATAATTGGTAGAGCTTTAGATATTGAGCAATAAGTGTGGCAATAATATTGAGAACCCTTATGTCTTCTTCAAGATCAATTTCTCTACTAAAAATTCTATCAACAGAAAAGACTCCCAGGAGTTCTTCTTCAATTTTAAGGGGAACACAAAGAAAGGATATGTTATCTTTCTGCAGTCTTGCACCTGTTCTGTTTAAAAAAAGAGGTTCTTTTCCAATATTGGGAACTATTATAGGTTCTCCTGTTTGAAAAACCCTTCCAACTATACCTTCTCCTACTCTATATTTTCCTTTTGCTATCTGTTCTTCTGTCAATCCGTAGGCTACAGCAATCTGAAGAGTGTTTGTATCTGTATCATAAAGAGTAATAGTTGCCCTTTGCATATCCAGAATATCAGAAAGGACCTTTAAAGCTCTGTAAAGATTGTTTTTTAGGTCAAAAGAGGAATTTAGGATTTTACTTATTTCAAAAAGAACTGTAAGTTCCCTTGTCTTCCTTTCTAATTCTCGGTAGGAAGCTTCCTTCATAATTAATTATTCTTCTTGCCAGGAAATGGCTCCCACAGGACAGCTATTTATAGCTTCTTCGCAATCACACTGAGAACAACCTTCTTGATTTTTGACAAAAGCCTTTTCAATTTGTTCATTTAATTCAAAAACTTCGGGACAGATTTCAACACATGTTCCACAACCTATACAAAGTTCTTCATCAATGGTTAAAACTTTAGCCATTTTGTACCTCCTAAGGGTTTTTATAAATATAAAATTTAGATTCCTATTTCAGGATAAATTCCGCTTTCTAAAAGTTTTCTTTTTACAAAAATAATTTTTAAATCTTTAACTTTTTTCTGAAGGAGTCTTGAATATAACCATTTATAAAAATTTTCTCCCCATCCTTTATAACTTATTACTAAAATAAGTTTTTTACAATTAATTTTTTTTAAAAAATAAGTTGCGGGGGGACAATTAAAGGTCCATTTAGGGAAACAAAAGATTATAGTTTCATTAGAGGGAGGTTCAAAAGAAGCTTTTAATGGAAGATAAGGAATGAATGAAAGGAGGAGCCAAATAGGATAAGGAAGTTTGTAAGTTTCAACTCTTTTTGGTTTTATAGAAATTTTTTCACTTAACCATTCTGCTATTTTTTGTGAGGTGCCTGTATAGGTAAAATAGTAAATATCCATTTTAATGCAATTGTTTTTCTCTTAAGAGATCCTCTATTAAGTTGTCTGGCGATTCAGTTGAAGTATCGGTAATTAAAACTCTTATATCGTTTTGCGAAATACAATCTGCAAGTTCTTTGGGAGGATCAAAAAGAAGAATATGAGTCACAACCTGTTCTTTCAGAAAATCTATTAAGCTCTGATTTTCAACCTTTTTAACAATATCTTTTACCAAGATTTTATTGTTTTCTATATCGTAAATTGCAAAAAGTTCAAATTTTTCTGGTTCAGTTTCCAATTTTGAAGGGGTGCTAATAGGTATAGCTACTCTCATGAACCTTTCTTCTAATACATCTTTTTTCATTTCTTCAGTTGCGACAATGATATTTCTAACCAGTTCTTCAAAAGCTTTAGCTGTAATACTTTCTGGATAGGCAGCTATTATTGGTTTTCCAGCATCTCCTGTATCTACAATTCGAGGATCAACGGGAATACGACCTAAAAACCTTACTCCTAATTCATCCGCAAGTTTTTGTCCCCCTCCCTTTTTAAATATATCTACAGGTTTCCCACAATGAGGACAAATAAATCCGCTCATATTTTCAACTATACCGAGAATTCTTAACTTAATTTTTCTACAAAAATTTAATGCCTTTTTAACATCTATTAAGGATACTTCTTGAGGCGTTGTTACTAAAAGGGCATAGGCATCTGGCATAGTTTTTGCGACAGTTAAAGGTTCATCCCCTGTTCCAGGAGGAGCATCAATAATTAAATAATCAAGCTCTCCCCAGTCAATATCTCCTATAAACTGTCTTATAGCAGAGTGCTTAATAGGTCCTCTCCATATTACAGCTGTATCCTCTGAGGGTAAAAAAGATTCTATAGAAAGAAACTTAAGGTTAGGGGAGTATTTTATAGCACCTAACTTACCATCAGGTCTTCTTGAAAGTTTTAAGTCTCTTGCCCCAAGCATTTTAGGGACATTAGGACCGTGTAAATCTACATCAAGAAGTCCTACCATAAGGTCTTGTAAGGACAATCCTACAGCTATATTAACTGCAACTGTGCTTTTCCCTACTCCACCTTTACCAGACATAACAAGAATTTTGTGTTTTATTTTGGAAAGTTGTTCTCTTATTTTTTTATCCTGTTGTTCCGCAATAAAGCTTTTTTCTTTTTTGATCATCAATTCCCCCCTTAAAAATAAATTCAACTTGAGTATTTTAATCTTAACTTTTCTTTTGTCAAATTAACTTGAAATTGTTTTAAATTCATTTATTATTTAAATAACTTTAAAATTAAAATTTTAAGTTGAGGTGATAGGCAAACATGAATTTGGAGAATGTAAAAGAAGAAATTGTTACAAAAGAATTGGTTTTTGAAGAATATCCTGTATTGCGTGCACTTTACGGGGAAAGAGGTGCACATTTTAAAATTTTGGAAAATCATTTTAGGGTTCAACTTTCTCTTAAGGGGAATCATGTCTTTATTACAGGAGAGCCTATAGATTCTGAGCTTGCCGAAAAAACGATAGAAGAACTGTATTTACTGGTAAAGTCTGGTTATAACCTTTATCCTTCGGATGTAGAATATGCTTCAAGAATTATTCTGGAAAATCCTCAAGCTAAATTAAAAGACATTTTCTTAGACACTATATTTGTAACTTCTGGAAGAAAGATAATAACTCCCAAAGGAGTGACTCAAAAAAGATATATAGAAGCTATAAGAAAGTCTGAAGTAGTTTTTGGAATAGGTCCTGCTGGGACAGGAAAAACCTATCTTGCTGTAGCTATGGCAGTATCTTATTTAATGAAAGGAGAAGTAAATAGAATAATCCTTGTAAGACCTGCTGTTGAAGCAGGAGAAAAACTCGGATTTTTACCTGGGGATATAACAGAAAAAGTAAATCCCTATTTGAGACCCCTTTATGATGCCCTTTATGATATGCTCTCATTTGATAAAGTGATGAGACTTTTCCAGAAAGGAGCTATTGAAATTGCTCCCCTTGCTTTTATGAGAGGAAGAACTCTTAATGAAGCATTTATTATTCTTGATGAAGCTCAAAACACTACTTCAGAACAAATGAAAATGTTTCTTACCCGTTTAGGACAAAATTCTAAAGCTGTAATTACAGGAGATATAACCCAAATAGACTTGCCAGATCCTAAAAAATCTGGATTACTTGAAGCTATAGAAATATTAGAAGGTATCGAAGGAATTACCTTTGTATACTTTACCAAAAACGATGTGGTAAGACATCCTATAGTTCAGAAAATTATAGAGGCTTACGAAAATAAAGGAAAAACCGTAAATACTTAAAAATGGCGTTTATAAAGATATTGCTAAGGTCCTTTATTCAATTGATAGATTTATTATTAACTATTTACATCTGGATTATTATAGCTCGTGCTATCATTTCTTGGGTAAATCCTTTTCCCTTTCATCCTGTGGCGAGATTTCTTTATAGAGTAACAGAGCCGGTATTAGCCCCGATAAGAAGAATAATCCCACCTGTTGCAGGAATTGATGTTAGTCCTGTTATTGTTATTTTCATTATATTTGTTATCCAAAATTTTCTTAATTATCTTAGTATAAAACTTTTCATGTTTTAATGATTTTACAAATAAAAGTTAACCCAGGGTCTTCAAAGGACAAAATTATTTTTTTTAAAGAACCCAATTTTTTAGAAATAAATTTAAAAGCAAAACCAGAAAAAAACAAGGCTAATGAAAGTTTATGCCAGTTTTTAGGAAAACTTTTTAAAATTCCCAAAGAGCAAGTAAAAATTCTAAAAGGAAAAACAACTAAAAATAAACTTGTTAAAATAGAGGAACTTACTGAAAAAGAAGTATTAGAGTCAATTAAGAAGGCTTTAGAAAAAGGTTAAAGATTTATGAAGGATTATTTATTTTTTGATTTAGACGGAGTTATTTTAGACAGTATGCCTTATCATGCTAAAGCCTGGATAGAAGCTTTTTCTTATTTTGGGCTCAAATTTGAAGAAATAGAAATTTATCTTCATGAAGGAGCAATTGAACTTGATACTGCAAAAGATATGTTTCTTAAAAAAGGGATAAATCCCACGCCTGAATTTTTTAAAAAGATTTTTAAAATTCAAAAAGAGATTTTTAAAACCAAATATGCAAATTTAGTTAAACCCTTTCCTGAAGTGCCTGATTTATTAGAAAATTTAAAAAAAGAAAAAAAGAAAATGGCCTTAGTTACGAGTTCTCATAGTGAAATTTTTAATGAAGTATTTCCTAAAAAATTAATTCCCTATTTTTCCGTAATAATAACGGGAGATAAAGTTGAGAGGAGAAAACCTAATCCAGATCCATATTTAAAAGCTCTTGAAATCTTTAAAATTAAAAATGAAGAAGCCCTTGTGGTGGAAAATTCACCTGCAGGTATTATGTCTGCAAAAAATGCTAATATTTTCTGTATAGGAATAACTACCACTCTTCCTGAAAATCACCTAAATCTGGCTGATTTAATTGTAAAAAATCATAAAGAACTTTGCGAGATTTTGTTAAATGGGAAGAAAGAATAATGTCTCCTCTTTTTATTATGAGGAGTACTTTAGTAAATACGAAAATTTAATCCCAGATTATGAAAAGTTTCTTCTTTATCTTAAAATTCCTATGCCTCAATATTTTAGAATAAACACTTTAAAGGTTTCAACTAAAGAAGAACAGGAATATTTGCTTGAAAGTCTCAAAGAAAAAGGAGTCTTTTTTGAAAAGGTAAAAGAGGTCCCCTATTTTTACAGAGTGCTCAATAATGAGGAAGTGTCTTTAGGAAATCTTGAAGAGTATAGTTTAGGACTTATTCATTCTATGACGCTTTCAAGTAGTCTTCCTGTTATAGCTCTTGATCCAAAACCAGGAGACTTAATTTTAGATATGTGTGCAGCTCCGGGCGGAAAAACAGGTCTTATAGCAATGGTAACAGAAGATAAAGCCATAATTGTCTCAAATGATAAAAGAATTGATAGATTGACTGCACTTGTAGCTAATATTAAGAGACTTGGAATAACCTGTGCTATTACTACAAGATATAGAGGAGAACAATTTCCCTTTGGGATACCTTTTAATAAAATTTTAGTTGATGCTCCTTGCACAGGAGAGGGAAGATATAGAGTAGGCTTAGAAGGGGAGATTCTTTATCAAAAAGGAACAGGAAGAGCTAATCTTCCTTCTATTCAAAAAGGTCTTCTTATTAGAGCTTTTGATCTTATTGAACCAGGAGGAATAATAGTGTATAGCACATGCACCATAAATCCTAAAGAGAATGAGGAAGTAGTTGATTATCTTCTTAGAAAAAGACATGCAGAGATAGTAGATTGGGAGTCACCTTTACCTTATCATCCAGGGTTAACTGAATGGGAAGGAAAACCCTATCATCCTTCTTTAAAATTGACTAAACGTTTTTACACTCACGAGATTCAGGCAGTTGGTTTTTTTGTAGCTAAAATTAAAAGAATTAGTTAAAAAATCAAAATACTTTGTAATCTTTAAACTTAATGGTATAATACATTTTTTGGGGAATAAGGAAGGAGGGGTATTATGCCTGCCTTAGTGGTAGTGGGGACTCAATGGGGAGACGAGGGAAAGGGAAAGATAGTTGATGTTCTTACAGAAAAAGCAGATTATGTAGTCCGTTTTCAAGGAGGAAGTAATGCAGGACATACTATTATTATAAATGGAAAAAAATATATTTTTCATCTGATACCCTCTGGAATACTTTGGCCTCAAACAGTTTGTGTAATAGGAAACGGTGTAGTTGTAGATCCTGAAGTATTAATTGATGAAATAGAAAAACTCAAAAAGGAAGGATTTGAGATAGATTCTAATAAACTTCTTATAAGTGAAAAAGCTCATACTATAATGCCCTATCATAAAATTCTTGATTTAGCAAGAGAAAAAAAGGCTAAAAAAGATAAAATAGGAACTACTTGTAGAGGAATAGGTCCTTGTTATGAGGATAAAGTTGCAAGAAAAGGTTTTAGATTGATAGATCTTACTTATCCAGAAGTTTTTAAAGAAAAATTAAAAGTTATTCTTGAGGAAAAAAATTTTATTCTTAAGTATTTTAATGAGGAAACCATAAAATTTGAGGATATTTATGAAAAATATGTAAGATATGGAGAATATTTGAAAAAGTATTTAACAGATGTTTCTTTAGTCCTTTGGAAAGCAAAAAAAGAGAATAAAAAAATTTTGTTTGAAGGAGCTCAGGGGACATTTCTGGATATAGATCATGGAACTTATCCCTATGTGACTTCATCTAATACACTTGCTGGAAATGCCTGTTGCGGCACAGGACTTGGTCCTCTTGAGATAGATATGGTTTTAGGAGTAGTAAAAGCTTATACCACAAGAGTTGGAGAAGGTCCCTTTCCTACCGAATTAAAAGATGAGATAGGTAATTATCTCAGAGAAAAAGGTAATGAGTTTGGTTCAACTACTGGAAGACCAAGAAGATGTGGATGGTTAGATCTTGTTTTGGTTAAAACTGCTATAAGACTTAATAGCATTAAAGCTCTTGCTCTTACCAAACTTGATGTTCTATCAGGACTTGAGAAAATAAAAATTTGTGTTGATTACGAGTATGAAGGAAAAATTATAGATTATTTACCTGCAAATTTAACTGAAATAGCTAAGCTTAAACCTATTTACAAAGAAATTCCAGGATGGAAACAAGATATTAAATCTATTAAAAATTTTGAAGATCTTCCAGAAGAAACAAAATTGTATATAAAAACAATAGAAGAGCATTTAGGTATTCCCTTTTATTTAATTTCTACTGGTCCGGAAAGGGAAAACTGTCTTATTTTAAAAAATCCCTTTGAAGATTAACTTAAAAATTTCATGAAAGAAAGAGTTCTTATTGCAAATAGAGGGGAAATTGCATTAAGAATAATGGAAGCTTGTAAAGAATTAGGTATTGACTATGTTGCTGTTTATACTAAGGAAGATCAGGAATCTCTCCATGTGAAATTAGCAGAAAAAAAGTATAGAATTTCTGATTACAATGACATGAATGATATTTTGGCAGTAGCTGATGAAGCTAAATGTACTGCCATACATCCAGGTTATGGCTTTCTTTCAGAAAATTATAGATTTGCAAGAAGAGTAGTAAAAAGAGAAAGACCACTTATTTTTATTGGTCCTTCTTGGGAAACCATAAAAAATTTGGGGAACAAACTTTTTTTGAAAAAATTAGCTAAAAATTTAGGAATTCCGGTTATTCCAGGAACTACAGAGCCCATTTATAATGAAATAGAAGCAGAACTAAAAGCAGAAGAACTCTATGAAAATCTCAATTCAGAAGGTATTAACAATCCATCTTTATTAATTAAAGCTGTTGCAGGTGGTGGAGGAATGGGAATTGCCGAAGTAAAAGACTTAGAAGAACTCCGTCCAACCTTTAGAAAAATTAGAGCCTATGCTAAAAGACTTTTTGGTGATGAAGGAATTGTTATTGAAGCCAAGATTCCTTGTATACAGCATGTAGAGGTCCAAATCCTTGGAAGTAAACACGGAGAATATGTTCATTTTGGAACAAGAAATTGTAGTATTCAGAGCATTTCTAAACAAAAAAGAATAGAAATAGCTCCTGGGTTTGATGAAAAAGGCGAATATAATTTTGATTTTAGAGAAGTTGAAAAAAATATAATTAATTATTCTTTAAAGTTGGCTAAACATTTTAACTATGATAATGTAGGGACATGGGAGTGGTTAATAACCCCTGAAGGTAATTATTATCTTATGGAAGTAAATACAAGAATTCAAGTAGAAAATGAAATATCAGCTAAAATATCCTTTATCAGGGGTAAACAAGTTAACCTGATAAAAGAGCAGATAAGAATTGCTTTTGGCGAAAAATTGGGATACTCTCAAGAAGATATTGAGTTTAAAGGGGTAAGTATTGAATTAAGATTAATTGCTGAGGATACAAAAAAAGGATTTATACCTCTAAGTGGAACCATTACTAAGTTTAGCTGGACTGAAAAACCTTGGCTTACTATAAGAACCCATGTTCCTCGAGACAAACCTTATACTATTCCTACTCAGTTTGATCCTAACTTAGCCTTAGCTATAATTTATGGAGAAAATTTTGAAGAAGCAAAAAGGAGAAGTTTAGAATTTCTGAATGATGTTATAATAGAGGGATATACTCCAAAAGGAGAAAAGCTCATTACTAACATAGAATTTTTAAAAGAAAACATAGGATTGCTTTACAAATTTGTAAAAACTTAAAGATTATGAAACTAGAGTGGCACAGGAAAATTAAAGATCTTTTAGATACCGCTGTTTATGTAAGAGATATCAAGGGAGAGGACTTTTTAAATATTTCTTCTCTTGTAGAAGAAATTTCTAAAGTTTATGAAAATTTTTATCATTATGATGCAAGTTTTATAGAAAACTTTATTTTTCAAGTTGATAGCAGACTTAAATTTATCATGGAGGAGGGAGAAAAAACTCTTACTCCTTATGAAATTGTTAAAATTACAAGACATCCCCAAAGATTTACTCTTCAGGATATTTTGGAAAATGTTTATGATTCATATATGGAATTAGGGGGAGAGGGTGAGCTAAATATAGATCCTGCTATTGTTTGTGCTAAAGCAATGCTAATTAGAAAGGTTGATAATGAGCTTTATTTTCATCAGGTTATGGTTATTGGACACGAAAAGGGGCATGGAGAGGAATTTCGTCAAGGAGGAAGTGCTAAACCTTGGGGTAATGAAAAGGCTCTTCGTTATATGAAAATGGCTGAAACAGAAGGTATTCCTATACATTTTTTTATTTTTACTCCAGGGGCTTATCCTATTGAAGATTATCCAGGTGCAGCTCAACAAATAGCAAGAAATTTATATTATATGGCAAAATTAAAAGTACCTACTATAGCCTTTATTTCAGAAGGGGGTTCTGGAGGAGCAGAAGCTATAGGACTTGCTGACATGAGATTGATGGCTGAAAAAGGTTATTATTCAGTTATAAGTCCTGAAGGTGCAGCAGCCATTGTAGCCAAACTTAAAGAAGGAAGACCCCCCAGGGAATTAGTAGAAAAATGTGCAAGAGCTTTAAAGCTAACTGCTAAAGATAATTTAGAATTTGGAACTATAGATAAAATTATCCCTGAACCACCTCTTGGAGCAAGAAGAAAAGATTTTGACTTTTTTAAAAGGTTAAAATTTGAACTGATAAAAGCAACAGACGAAGTAATACTTCAAACGAGAAGTCTAAAATTTTTAAGAAAATATGCCCTTTCTAAACAAGATACAGAAGATTTTAAATTCTTTGTAAACTGGGATCTTGATGAAGATGAAATAGAAATTTTGATAGAAAATCGATATAAAAAATATAGAAAAATGTCTCAATGGGCGGTTTGTGAACCCAAAAGTGTATTTAAATCTTTTTTTGATTTTGGACACAATTTGGGATTAAAATTTAAAAATGAATTAAAATATAGAGTTCTTAAACCAGGACATAAAGGATTTAAAAAATTTTTTGATGAGTTAACCACAGAGTCTTCTTTACTCTTTAAACCGGTTTCAGATCCAGTAAAAACAGTATATAATCTTATTGTAGGCAAAAAAATTAAACCCAAACTACATGTCCCAATTTTAGCTGAGGAAGAAATCACTCCATATACAAGTCCCTTAGCTTTGGAAGACAAAACCGTAACTTGTCCTCAAGCTGAAAAATACGGATGTCCTGATATATGGGTGCCTGATCTATATGGGGAATTTTGCGGAGTTTGTCCGAATTGTGGATATCATTTTCCATTGGAATATAAATGGTATCTTAACAATCTTTTTGATAAAGGCAGTGTTAAAACATTCAATGATGATATAGCTTCAGGAAATCCTTTAGAATTTGAAGGATATGCAGAAAAATTGAAAGAAGCAAGGGAAAGAACAGGTTTAAAATCTGCTCTTCTTTCCTTTGAAGCGAAAATAGGGGGTATTTCCTTAGTTGCAGTTATGCTGGTAGGAGAGTTTAGACAGGGTACTGTAGGGGTGGCTGAAGGAGAAAAATTTATTAGAGCTATTGAACTCGCTAAAATTACTCGCCGACCATTTTTAGCTCTTGTTCATACTACAGGAGGAATAAGGATTCACGAAGGAACTCTTGGAGTAATTCAAATGCCAAGATGCACTATGGCTGTAAGAGATTATGTAGATGCAGGTGGACTTTATATAGTAGTTTATGATAATAATTCTTATGCAGGACCAGTTGCAAGCTTTTTAGGTGCAGCTCCTTATCAATTCGCCCTTAAATCAACAAGACTTGGTTTTGCAGGACCAAGAGTAATAAGAGAAACAACCGGACAGGATGTCCCACCTGATTATCACAGTGCAGAAAATGCTTTAAAAAGAGGACATATTCAAGGTATTTGGGATAGAAGAGAATTAAGAAAAAAACTATTTACTGCGCTTCTTACTATGGGAGGTAAAAACTTATACTATAGGTAATTTGAGATATGAAAATAGAATATCAAAACCTTAATCTAATTTTACAAAAATTTAAGGCAAATCCTTATAAAGTTTATCCAGTCCAAACTCCTCATACAGGATATATAAGAGAGTTTAAAGTTAAAGAAGGAGATTTAGTAAAAGGTCCATCAGGTAAATGGCTTGAAAAACCTGGCACCCCCCTTTTTGTATTAGAAAGAGAGAAAAATCAAAAAATTATTAGAGCAAAAATAAATGGAATTGTTCAAAATCTTAGAGAAGAGCTTTTAAATAAATTTGTAGAAGCTGAGGAAACGATTTTAGAAATTAAGCATCCTTTTTCTCAAGAGGAAATTATTTCAGAAATATTACTTTCAGCTCTTTATATAGTAAGAGCTCCAGAAACAGCAAGGTATGTGTTAAGTCCGGCACTCGCTTCAAGACTTGAAAAACAGGGATTAAAAAAAACTAAAGTTAAAAAGGGAGAAGAGATTTTAATAATGACTTTCATGAAAAGAGAAACCCCTATTTATTTTACTGAGGATGGAGAATTTGTAGTGTATCATATCTATTTTACACCTTTTCAATTAGTAGAAAGGGATCAACCTTTGATTGGCTTTTGTCCCGAAGAAAATCTTTCTTATCTTCAAAAAATTATAGAAAGAATAAAAGAAGAATGGCCTAACTATTAAAAATTGGATTATTCTAAATATTTTCCAGAAATAGGTCAAGAAGTTTGGCATTTTAGAAGGCTTCCGCGTGCAATGGAAGTTATTAAAAACTTAATTAAAATTTTTCCAGAAAAGGCAAATGGAAGGATTGTCAGAGCTGATATTCTTTCTGAAGCCAAAGGTAGATTTAACAGAAAATGGTTTGCTGAAAAGGGAGGTTTTTGGATGGCAATAAGTATATACGATGAATTTCTGGAAGAAAGTTCATTTTTTATTCCTTTAATCTTTGGTCTGACAATGGCTAAATGTGCCCACCATTTTAATATAATTCAAGCAAGAATTAAGTGGATTAATGACCTTCACCTTAACGGAAAGAAAATGGGGGGAGTACTAATAGAAAAATTTGACAACTGGTATATTGCTGGCATAGGAATAAATGTTAATAATCCTTTACCCCCAGGAATTCCTGCCATAAGTTTTAAAGAGATTTTAAAAAAAGAAGTATCTATCCTTGAGGTTCTAAATGTTGTTATTTACTGGCTAAGATATTACTTTGGTTTTTTAAGATTTTATGAGAGAAAAAAACTCGAAGAAGAAGAGATTTTAAATTTAATAGTAGAAGATTTTAAAAAATTTTCTGATACAATTGGAAAGTGTGTAGTTTATTCTTATAACTTTGATGTAGAGGAAAATTTATTAGTGGGTAAAGTTTTGGATATTACAGAAAAAGGAACTTTATTAATTAAGGATAACTTTTCTGAAGAAGTTTTGGAGATTTTTTCAGGAGAAATATATTATGTTTTGTAAAATTTGTAATCTAAATAGGTATAATATTTTTGTAAAGACGAAAAGGAAAAACTTTTTGATTTCATCTTTTTTATACTTTCAACCATGGCTCTTGCACAGGAGAGAGTGGTAGCGTAGGGAATATCAAATTCCATAGTATATCTTCTTATCATATATGCATCGCTTTTACTTTCTTTTCCTTTGGCAGTATTTATAGCTAAAGCTATTTCTCTGTTTTTAATGAGATCAAGTATGTTTGGTCTTATGTGATCTGATATTTTGGGAACTTCTTCTACTTTTATTCCAAAAGATTTTAATACATTTGCAGTCCCTTTAGTTGCAATTATTTTAAAACCAAGTTCTGATAATGTTTTTGCAATAGGAACTACCATTGGTTTATCTTCGTCTTTAACAGAAATAAAAACTGTTCCCTCAGTTGGTAACTTCATGCCTGCAGCAATTTGTGCTTTAGCATAAGCTAAGGCTGGATCCCAGTCTATACCCATTACTTCACCAGTAGATTTCATCTCTGGTCCCAAAATAACATCAACCTTGGGAAATCTTTTAAAAGGAAAAACTACTTCTTTTACTGAATAATATGGAGGAACTACTTCTTTTGTGAAACCTATCTTTTCTAATGTTTCTCCTAACATTATCCAAGTAGCAAGTTTAGCGAGAGGAACCCCTATTGCTTTAGAGACAAAGGGAATTGTTCTTGAGGCTCTTGGATTAACTTCAAGTACATAAAGTTCGTTGTCTTTTATAGCGTACTGCACATTAATAAGTCCGATAACCTCAAGTTCTTTAGCTAAAAGTGTTGTTGCTTCTTTTATCTCTTTTATAAGTTTAGGAGGTATATGCAGAGGAGGAAGAATACACGCTGAGTCTCCAGAGTGAATTCCTGCTTCTTCAATATGTTCCATTATCCCAGCTACAACCACTATCTTTCCATCTGAAATTGCATCTACATCAATTTCTATAGCGTCTTCTAAAAATTTATCTATTAAGATAGGATGTTCTGGGTTAACTTTAGTAGCACTCTCTATGAATTCTTTAAGTTCTTCTTCTGTATAAACTATTCTCATTGCCCTACCACCAAGGACATAAGAGGGACGAACAAGAAGGGGATATCCTATTTTTTCAGCTACAGCAAGAGCTTCATCTACACTGAAAGCAGTTCCTGCTTTTGGTCTTTTTAAACCAAGTTTTTCTAAAAGTTGATCAAATTTTTTCCTGTCTTCAGCTCTGTCAATGTTTTCCGGAGATGTACCAAGTATTTTTACCCCTGCTTTGTAAAGAGGAACAGCTAAGTTAATAGGGGTTTGTCCTCCAAACTGAACTATTACTCCGTCTGGATTTTCTTCCTCATAAATATTTAAAATATGCTCAAAAGTTAGTGGTTCAAAATAAAGTCTGGTAGAAATATCATAATCAGTTGAAACTGTTTCTGGATTAGAATTAACCATGATAGATTCTATTCCACGTTCTCTCAAAGCTAAAGAGGCATGGACACAACAATAGTCAAACTCTATCCCCTGCCCTATTCTGTTTGGTCCACCACCTATTATTAAAACTTTTTTATTTTTAGAAACTCTTGATTCATTTTCAACTTCCCAGGAAGAGTAATAATAAGGCGTATACGCTTCAAATTCTGCAGCACAGGTATCAATAAGTTTAAAAGTAGGATTTACACCTAAGGATTTTCTATATTCTCTAACCTTAGTCTCAGTAGTTCCTGTTAAAAAAGCTATTTGATAATCAGAGAAGCCCATTTGTTTAAGCTCCCTCATTTCTTCTTCATCAATTTCTTCTAATTTTTTACCTTTAATCTCTTCGCTTTTATCAAAAATCTCTTTTAACTGATACAAGAACCAGGGATCAATATAGGTTAGGTTATAAATTTCCTCTATTGTAAAGCCAGCTTTGAAAGCTTCTCTTATATAAAAAAGTCTTTGACTGTTAGGACGAACAAGTTTTTCTCTAATTACCTCCTTTGGCAATATAATTCCTTGGTCAGAAGGAGACTTTCCATCAGCTCCAAATCCAAATCTACCTATTTCCAATCCTCTAATAGCTTTTTGAATCGCCTCTTTAAAAGTTCTACCTATTGCCATGGTTTCTCCAACCGATCTCATAGAAGTTGTTATTTCATCTGGACATTCTGGAAATTTTTCAAAAGTGAATCTTGGAATTTTAACTACTACATAATCTATAGTAGGCTCAAAAGCGGCTTTAGTTTCTTTTGTAATGTCATTGGGCAATTCATCAAGAGTATAACCTACCGCTAATTTAGCAGCTATTTTAGCAATGGGATATCCTGTTGCTTTACTTGCAAGTGCAGAGGAACGAGAAACTCTTGGATTCATTTCAATCACAACCATCTCTCCATTTTTAGGATTTATGGCAAACTGAATATTAGATCCCCCTGTTTCTACTCCAATCTCTCTAATTATAGCTTGTGCAGCTGTTCTCATTCTTTGATATTCTTTATCTGTAAGAGTCTGAGCAGGAGCAACAGTTATAGAATCTCCTGTATGAATTCCCATGGGATCAAAATTTTCAATAGAACAAATAATTACCACATTATCTTTAAAATCTCTCATTACCTCTAATTCAAATTCTTTCCAACCTATTACTGACTCTTCAAGCATTACTTGATGAATTAAAGACATTTCAAGTCCAAGTTCTACTATTTCTCTAAGTTCTTCAATATTATAGGCTACCCCTCCTCCTGTTCCACCAAGTGTAAAGCTTGGTCTAATTATTACAGGAAATCCTATTTCTTTAACAGCCTTTTCAGCTTCAAAAATAGAATGAACGATAACACTTTTTGGAACTTTTAATCCTATATTTTCCATAGCTTTTCTAAAAAGCTCTCTACTTTCTGCTTTTTCTATTGCTGATGCTTTAGCACCAATAAGTTCAACTCCGTATTTTTCAAGAACTCCCTTTTTAGCCAAGGCAAAAGCTATATTAAGTCCTGTTTGTCCACCTAAGGTAGGAAGTAAAGCATCAGGGCGTTCTTCTTTAATAATGTATTCAACAGTTTCTGGAGTTAGAGGTTCTATATAAGTTCTGTCTGCCATTTCAGGATCAGTCATTATGGTAGCAGGATTAGAATTAACTAAAATCACTTCATATCCTTCTTCTTTAAGTGCTTTACAAGCTTGACTTCCTGAATAGTCAAACTCACATGCTTGACCAATTACTATGGGTCCAGAACCTATAATTAGAATTCTTTTTATATCAGTTCTTTTAGGCATACTTTCACTTTTTAAATTTTTTTATTATGTCACTTTTAATTAAATACTGAAAAAACTAAAATTTTTCAAAGACTGGATAGATTTTAACTTTAGCCTTTTTTCTGAAAGCTTGATACCATGCTGTAAACCACATTTCTCTTTTTTCTTTCAAAATTGTCAACAAGGCTTCCAGAATTTCGTCTTCTCCGAGTTTACCCTCAAAAGGTATAATTTTCTGGGCATAAAAGATTTTTAAAATATCTTTATCCCATAAAGGCTTTTCTATTAGCCCTATTTTACCTACATTCATCAATTCCTGAGAAATTACAGGTGGAAACTTATCTTTTATTTCATACCTTTTTATACTAAACTCTTTGATACTAAAATCTTTAAAAATAGGATCACTTTTGGTTAATTCTTTTTTATTCTTTAAATTTTCAATCAATTGTTTTGCTTCTTTCTCACAAAGCTCTTTTCCTTTATCATTAAGATAATCTTTTTTTACTTTCTCTTTTGCTTCTTCAAATGAGAGAGACCTTTCTGGTTTTTTATCCTTTACTTCAATTAACAATATTCCCTGCAAAGTTTCAATAGGAGATAAAAAATCTCCTTTTGAAGAATTAAAAACCTCTTGCGCTAATTTAAAATTGTTGAATTTTTCACTTAATTCTTTTTTTGAAAGCCAGTCTGTTTCTTGTAAGGCAATGTTTTTATTTTTAGCCCAGACACTCAATCCATTGGCTTTAACTATTTCTGCATAGATTTTATTTGCCTTTTCTTTAGTTTCATTTACGATCTTTTCTCTCTCTAAAAATCTGCGTATCTCAGCTCTTACTTCTGGTAATTTTAAAACTCTTTCTGGTTGTATTTCTTCAATTCCTAAAATTAAGAATCCTGAAGGGATTTTGATAGGTCCAAGAATATCTTTAGGATGAGAAGTTTTTATAATATTTTTTATTGTCTCAGGAAAAGAAGACTCTTCAAACCATTCCCCATTTTTTACCCCAAATTTGGAAAAGTCCTCAAGAGACTTTAATTCAGCTCTAATAGATTGAGCTTTTTTGAAAGCATTTGGCTCACTATCTGGTATAAATATTCTTTTTAATTTTACCCTTAATGGCTTTTTAAATCTTTCTATGTTTTTTTCATAATAGGCTTTAATTTCTTCTTCTGTAACTTTTGCTTCACCTTTATAAGGAATGAATAAATAGCTTAGCTTAACTTTTTCTTCTTCTTTATAAATGTCTCTGTGAGCAAGATAATAATTTTCCAGATCCTTCTCTGTGTATTTTATTTTTTGAATGTAATTGCTTAGAGGGAGATCAAATTCCAATATATTTAAGGTTTGTTTATTGTAGTTTAAAAATTCTTTGGCTTCTTCTTCAGAAACAATGATAGGTCCGGTAAGAAGAAGCTTTAATCTTTGATAAATAAGGTCAGATTTTATAAGTTTTTCAAAAAACTCTGGAGAAATCCTAAGTTCTCTCAAAATATATTGGTACTTTAAAGGACTAAATTTTCCATTTTCTTGGAAAGATGGTATTTGGGAAATTGCATAGGTTATTTCTACAGGTGTTATTTTTATATTTAATTTCTTTGCTTGATCTTCTAAAAGTTTAATTCTTATCAGTTCTTCTAAAACCTGATCTTTAAAATTGAGCTTAGCTAAGTCTTTAGGTGAAATTTCTCCAAAAGTTTGTTTTAGTCTTGAGAGTTGAAAGTTATAATATTCTTCAAATTCATTTAAAGTAATAGGTATTCCATTAACTTTGGCTACGAGATTTTTTCTTTCAGAAGTAAAATTGCCTATTCCCCAGAATATAAAGACAATAACGATAATTGCAAGAAAAAGTTTAACATATAAAGAGGTTGCGCCCTTTCTTAAAAATCTTAACATAAAAGCTTTGTCTTTAAAATTTTTCTAAATATAACAAAAAGTTATTAAATGTCAAAAGATTTGTTAAAATAAATTTTTTAGCTATAATAAATTTTCAATGAGCTTAATAACTTTTCAGAATGTGAGCAAAATCTATCCTCCTTTTTTTAAGGCTCTGATAAATATAAATTTAAAAATTGACAAAGGTGATTTTATAATTTTGACAGGTCCTACTGGAGCAGGAAAAACCACTTTGCTAAAACTCATTTATAGAGAAGAAAAACCTACTTCAGGAGAAATTTTTTACGAAGATATACCCTATTCCAGATTAAATAAAAAAGAGATAAGTCTTTTAAGGCAAAATTTAGGAATTATTTTTCAAGATTACAAACTTTTTCCAGAACTAACTGTATATGAAAACATAAAAATTTCTTTAGTTCTTTCTCAAAAATTTTTTAAAGATTTAAAATACCTTATTTATGAATACTTGGAAAGATTTAATCTTTCAGAAAAAGCACAAAAAAAAGTAAAAGAGCTTTCAGGAGGAGAGCAGCAGAAAGTAGGGATAATAAGAGCCATTATAAGAAATCCAGAAATTTTGATAGCAGATGAACCTACCGGAAACTTGGATCCAGCAAGTATAAATGAAATACTGGGAATTCTCAAAGATTTTAACAAAGAAGGAAAAACTATTATCCTTGCTACTCATGATCCTGTTATATTAAATCAAAATTTGGGGAGAATTGTAAGACTTAATAGAGGTGAATTAGTAGAGGATGTTTAGATATTTAAGCAAAATTGAATTAAAACAGAGTTTCTCCTATTACTTCTTTCTCTTTTTATTCTTCTTTTTTTGGAACTTTTTTTCTTTGTTTATTGTGTATTTTTATCTAAATATTCAGAATATTTTGCAAATCTATCAAGACAAGATACCAATAAATATGCTTATTTTTTCAGAAAAAAATCCACTTAATGTTTTAAACTTAGCTTCAGAAATTGAGAAAATTCCTTATGTTAAAAATATAGTTATAGTCCCTCCAGATAAACTGCTGGAAAAATATAAAAATGATTTGCCTCCGGAAATACTTAATAGTTTTTCTCAAGAAGAACTTAAAGATGAATTTCCTTATATTCTTAAGATTTACATCTCATCTATAAAAAATTATCAAACCTTAAAAGATCAGCTTAATCTTTTAACCAAAGCAAATCTTAATATAGAAATATATGAGCCAAGTTTTTTAAAATTCATATACTTTGCCTATTTTTTTAAACTCGGTTTTATTGTCCTTGCCATATCTTGGACCTTATTCTATGTGATTTTTTTATATTTTTTAAACAATTTAATAAATTCTTATTTAAAAAGCCAAACTCAAATTTTTTTATTATTGGGAGGAACCCTTAGAAAATTTAAACTTTTAAGATTTCTCTTTGTGGTGCTAATTTTAGTTGTAGCTTTTTTATACTCAACTCTTTTATATTTTTACATTTCAGATGGTGTGTCATCTCTTATTCCTCTTTTTAAAACCTATCCCAACTTTTCTAAGGAAGTTCATATCTTATACTTTGGAATTTATGTATTTTTTGTTATATTCTTTCTACCTTGGTTTACTATAATCATAAGTTATAAAGATTATGAAATTTAAAATAAGTCTTTTTTTGTTATCGCTTTTGATTTTCTCAGCTATTTATGGTTCCCTAAGCATAGCTAAAGACATAAATAATATACTTAGATATAAGAACGAGCAACTAAATGAGCTTGAAAGAAAAAAGAAAGAATTAAAAGCTTTAAAAGAAAGACTTCTTAAAGTCTACCTTGCTTTATATGTTAAGAGAATTTACAAAAATGACATATCTGAGCTTCTAAAAAGTTCTGATTATTTATTCTTTTTGAAAGAAGAGGAAATGTTTAAATTTATTGAAAAAGCCTTATTAAGAAAATTAATTAAAATTACTGAAGAAGAAAAAGAGCTTGATATAGCTTATAGTAAAATTTTAAAGGATATAGAAAAATTAAAAAATGAAGAAAAAATAAGAAGTTTAAAAGCTTTGGCAGTAAATCCAATAAATGGTGAACCTATAAAGGAAGGTAGGCATTACCTTAAAGTAAAAGAACCTGTCTCTATATTAGCACCAATTGATGGTATTGTAAGAAGGATCTCCTATAAAGCTTCTGAAGTTAATGTAATAATAGAAGGTGAAAAATGCACAGCTTCTCTTTCAGGACTTGATGAAATTACTGTAAATATAGGAGACCAAATAGTTAAAAAACAAGCCATTGGGAAAATAAAAACTCCTAAAAATTTATCCCTTTTTATTAATTGTAGACCTTCTAAAATTTAAATCCTATAAATTTTTTAAAATTTTTGGTTCTAAATATGAAAAAAGTTTACCAGGAAGATAAAGCCCGCATCCAAGTATCCATTTCTTGTTCTTTAAGATTACATATCCTGGTTCCAAATCAAGATTTATTTCAACCTTATTTTTTTCCTTTAAAATTAAAATAATTTCCTCTGGAAGATGAACCACATTTTTTTTTGCTAAATAGCCAAATCTTTGTAAAAATGCAGAAGTTGGTTTTAAATACTTAGAAACCTGTCTCATAAATAGCAATCCTACTGTTTGAACCTGAAGATTTTTCAGTTTTTCCAAATATTCAGTTTTAGGAAAAAGCCAGAAATTAGATACTCCTCTTAAAATTTCGTAATTATCAAAGTGAAAAGCTTCTATACCAAACCTATCTTCTAAATATTTTAAGACTTCTTCCCTTTCTTCTTTTGAAACCTTTTGAGGAAATCTTGTTTCCATTATGGATTTTATATTTTATCTTAAAAACTTGTTTTTGACAAAATGTATTATAAAATTTAGAATTCAAATTTTATCAAAAAGAGGAACAAAATGGGGACAGCAGAAAAGTATAGAAATGCTGGAGTTGACCTTGAGAAGGCTAATCTTTTAGTAGAAATTGTAAAAAAATTTGCCTCTCAACTTCCTCAAAGAGGGGTAATTTCTGAAATAGGAGGGTTTTCTGGTTTTTTTTCTCTTGATATTTCATCTTATAAAAATCCAGTTCTTACAGCTTCAACAGATGGTGTAGGAACAAAAATCAAAGTTGCTATTATGGCTAATAGCCATAAAGGGATTGGGATAGATCTCGTTGCGATGTGCGTAAACGATATAATAACCTGTGGAGCAAAACCTTTGTTTTTTTTAGATTATTTAGCCTTTGGCAAATTTGATGAAAAGATTTTTTCAGAACTAATAGAGGGAATAGTTGAAGGGTGCAAAATTTCTGAATGTGCTCTTCTTGGAGGAGAAACTGCTGAAATGCCAGGTATGTATGCGGAAGGGGATTACGATTGTGCAGGATTTGTTATAGGTATTGTAGAAAGGGATAAAATAATAGATGGTTCAAATATTTCTATCGGAGATGTCATTTTAGGAATTTCTTCCAGCGGACTTCACAGTAATGGTTTTTCCTTGGTAAGAAAAATTCTATTTGAAGAAAATAAATTTGACTTAGATTATATTCCCGAAGAATTAGGAAAACCTATTGGAGAAGAAATTTTAACTCCTACGAAAATTTACGCACCTATTATAAAAACTGTGGTTAATAAAAATCTTGAAATAAAAGGATGTGCTCATATTACAGGTGGAGGATTTATAGATAATATTCCAAGAATACTACCTAAAAATTGTAAAGCAGTAATAGAAAAAGGCACATGGGAAATTCAGCCTATTTTTTCCTTTCTTCAAAAATTAGGAGATATTTCTGAAGAAGAAATGTTTAGGGTTTTTAACTGTGGAATAGGCTTTGTTATGATAATTAATAAAGAGATTTTAGAAGATGTGCAAAATATTGTGTCAGCATTGGGAGAGAAATGCTATGTTATCGGTTATATTGATAAAAGAGACGAACAGGAAAAACAGGTAGTTTTTATTTAGGAGAGATTATGTATTTTCAGGATGTAATAGCAGAACTTAATAAATTCTGGGCAGGCCAGGGATGTGTGATTTTACAGCCCTATGATATGGAGGTTGGAGCAGGAACTTTTCATCCAGCTACCTTTTTAAGAGCACTTGGACCAGAACCGTTTTCAGCAGCCTATGTAGAACCTTGCAGAAGACCAACAGATGGAAGATATGGGGAAAATCCTAATAGATTACAGCATTATTATCAGTATCAAGTAATAATCAAACCCTCTCCGGATGATATTCAAGATATTTATTTAGAAAGTTTAAAAGCCCTTGGTATAGATCCAAAAGAACACGATATAAGATTTGTTGAGGATGACTGGGAGTCTCCTACCCTTGGAGCATGGGGGCTTGGATGGGAAGTTTGGCTTGATGGAATGGAAATAACTCAATTTACCTATTTTCAACAAATAGGAGGTTTTGATTGCAATCCTGTTACTGTAGAAATTACTTACGGACTTGAAAGAATTACTATGTATCTTCAAGAAGTAGAAAACATTTTTGATATAAAGTGGAATGAAAAAGTAACTTATAGAGATATTCATTTTAGAGGGGAAGTAGAATACTCTATCTATAATTTTGATGAAGCAGATGTGACGCTTTTAAGAGAACTTTTTGACAAGTTTGAAAGGGAAGCAAACAGACTTTTAGAAAAAGGGCTTGTTTTACCAGGTTATGATTTTGTTATAAAATGTTCTCATGTATTCAATTTACTTGATGCAAGAGGAGTTCTTTCTCCTATAGAGAGGGCAAATTATATAGGAAGGGTTAGAGGAATAGCTAAAAAAACCGCTGAAAAATGGTTGGAAAGTAAAGGGTATTAAAAATGGGAAAAAATCTTCTTTGGGAGATAGGAACTGAAGAATTACCTGCAAGATTTATTATACCAGCTTTAGAGAGTTTAAAAGTTCTTGCAGAAAAAAAATTTAAAGAAAACCATCTTCCTTTTGAAGAAATAAAAACTGCAGGGACATTAAGAAGACTTGTTCTTTTTGTTAAAAATCTTTCAGAAAAGCAGGAAGAAAAAGAAGAAGAAATTCTTGGTCCTTCAACAAAAGTAGGAATTGATGAAAAAGGAAATTATACTCAAGCAGTAATAGGATTTGCCAAAAAATTTGGAGTTACTCCTGAAAATTTAATTATAAAAAAAACTGAAAAGGGGGAATACTTTTGTATAAAAAGAATTATACCAGGTAGAAATACCAAAGAGCTTCTTCCTCAAATTCTCTTAAATATTTTGCAAAACATTTATTTTCCTAAGTCTATGAGATGGGGAAGTTATGAAATAAGATTTGCAAGACCGATAAGATGGATGTTATGCCTTTATGGAAAAGAAATAATTCCAATAGAGATAGCAAATGTTAAGGCTTCTAATCTTACCTTTGGACACCGGTTTTTATCAAAAAGACCCATTAAAATTTCTTCAGCAGATTGGAATATCTACGAAAAAAAATTAGTAAAAAATTTTGTAATCGTCGATCCAGAAAAGCGGATTTTAAAAACAAAAGAAGAAATTTTAAAAGTTTCTGAAAATATTGGTATTCCTAAGATTGAAGAAGATCTTTTAGAAGAAAATGCTAACCTTGTTGAATACCCTTTTCCTATAGTTGGAGAATTTCCCAAAGAATTTTTAAAACTTCCAGAACCACTTGTAGCTACAGCGCTAAAAGAACATCAAAGATATATACATATAAAGGATAAAAAAGGAAAACTTACAAATTACTTTATTGCAATAAATAATAATTTTCCAAAAAATCCAGAAATACTTAAAAGAGGACACGAAAGAGTTACTAAAGCAAGACTTGAAGATGCTAAGTTTTATTTTGAAAAAGATCTAAAAGAGTCCTTAGATAAAAAAGTTGAAAAGTTGAAAGGGATTGTTTATCACATAAAATGTGGAAACCTTTGGGATAAAACTCAAAGACTTATAGAACTCGGAAAATACTTAGCCCAAAAATTGGATTCAAAATTAGAGCTAAAAAAAATTGAAAAAGTTTGTTTTTACGCTAAGGCTGATCTCGCTTCTGAAGTAGTTAAGGAATTTACTTCTCTTCAGGGAATTATGGGAAGTATATATGCAAATTACTTTGGAGAAAAAGACATAGCGATAGCATTATATGAGCAATATCTTCCTTCTTCCCAAGACGACAGCTTACCTAAAACCAAAGAAGGAACTATTCTTTCTTTGGCAGACAAAATTGATCATATATCCTCTCTTTTTGGAAGTGGAGAAAAACCCACAGGAGAAGCTGATCCTTATGGACTTAGAAGATCAGCTTACGGAATAATAAAAATTCTCATTGGAAAAAATATTTTTCTTAATTTAGAAGATGTTTTTGCTTATGCTTTAAAAGTTCTTGAAAAGCAAGGCTTCTTAAAAGATAAAGAGGTTTTACCAGAAATTTTAGAGTTTTTAAGAAAACGTTTAGAAGGTGAATTTTTAAATCAGGGATTTAACAAATTACTTATTGGTGTAGTTATAAAACTTCCCATTGATCCCTTTGATTTATATTTAAGAATAAAAGCCCTTAAAGATTTTCAGAATAGAGAAGAGTTTATAAATCTTATTACAGGGTTTAAAAGAGTTGCACAAATTCTTAAAGGATTGGATATAGACAAACTACCTGAATTAAACCCCAGTCTTTTTAGAGAAAAAGAAGAAAAAGAACTTTATTCTAAAGTTTTAGAACTAACCCCGGGGTTAAGAGAATTTCTTTCTAAAAAAGAATACACAAAATACTTGGAAAAGCTTCTTGATTTCAAAGAGCTAATAGATAGATTTTTTGAAAAGGTATTTGTTATGGTGGAAGATAAAACTTTAAGAGAAAATAGGCTTAAACTTCTTGCTGAAGTAGCGTTTTTATTTAATTCCTTCGGAGATTTAACTTTTCTTATATAAAGCTCTATTAAAATGCGAAGAGTAATTATAGGAACAGCTGGTCACATAGATCATGGCAAAACAGCTCTAGTAAAAGCTCTTACTGGTATTGATACAGACCGTCTTAAAGAGGAAAAAGAAAGGGGAATAACCATTGATATAGGCTTTGCTAATCTTGTTCTTCCTTCTGGGACTCTTGCTGGAATTGTTGATGTTCCTGGACATGAAAAGTTTATAAGGAATATGGTTGCTGGAGCAACTGGTATAGATTTGGTAATTTTAGTTATCGCAGCAGATGAAGGAATTATGCCTCAAACAAAAGAACATTTAGAAATATGTGAGCTTTTAGGAATAAAAGATGGAGTGGTGGTAATTACAAAAGTAGATCTGGTAGAAAAAGATTGGTTAGAGCTTGTAAAAGAAGAAGTTAAAAATTATTTGAAAAATACCTTTTTAAAAGATGCACCTATTATTTACTTTTCTGCTGTTACAGGGGAAGGAAAAGAAGAACTCTTAAAAGCACTTGATGAAAAGGCTTCCCAAATAGTTATGAAACCAGAAGACCAACCTTTTAGACTGCCTGTGGATGGAGTTTTTACTATTAAAGGATTTGGTACTGTAGTAAGAGGAACAGCTATTTCAGGAAAGGTATCCCTTAATCAGATTGTAAAAATTTACCCCAAAGAAATAGAAACGAAAGTAAGAAATATACAGGTTCATGGGAAAAATGTAGAAGTTGCATATGCTGGGATGAGAACAGCCTTAAATCTTCAAGGAGTAGAAAAAGAAGACATAGAAAGAGGAGATGTAGTTGCTGAGCCAGAGGTTTTAAAACCCTCTCAATGGCTTGATATAAAGCTTACAGTTTTAAAAGATATAAAACATCCCATAAAAAATTTTGAGAATTTACTTTTTTATGTAGGAACTTCAGAAGTTCTCGGAAAAATTATCCTTTTTGGAAAAGATCATTTAGAACCAGGAGAAAACGACATAGCTCAAATTTTTCTTCAAAAACCAGTTACAGTATGGAAAGGAGATAGATTTATATTGAGAAGAGCATCTACTAACCTTACTGTTGGAGGAGGAGAAATAATTAATCCAGTTTCTTACCGAAGAAAAAGAACTAAACCCTGGGAAAGAAAAGAGTTGGAATTTATCTCTCAAGCAGAACCTTTAGAACTTATCAAATATTATGTAGAAAAAAAAGGATTTCTTGGCATTTTGCAAAAAGATTTACAGCTTCTTGTTTCAATTTTTGGTGAAAAATTTAAAAATTTGATTAAAAAACTTTCTCAAGAAATAATAGAACTTAAAGAAGGAGAAAGGGTCTTTTATTTTTCCAAAAAAGCTGAAGAAGAACTTAGTAATAAAATAATTGAAGTTCTTAAAAAATATCACGAAAACAATCCCTTTAGCCCTGGATTAACCAAAGAGCTTTTAAAAAGTAGACTTCCTTCATCTGTTTCTGACATAGTTTTTAATTACTTAATAGATAAACTCACACAAAACAAAATCTTAAATAAAGAGAAAGAAATAATTTTTCTTTCTGAATTTAAAAAAATAGATTTAACTGAAAAAGAAGAACTTAAAAAACAAATTGAAGAAAAATTCTTAAAAGAAGGTTTAACACCAAGGGATTTTGAAGAAATCCTTTTTGATTTTGGAGCAAGATATAAAGCGGTTAAGGAGCTCTCGCAAATACTTTTAAGAGAGGGTATTCTCGTTAAAGTTTCTGAAAAATTAGTTTATCATCAAAAAGTGCTTGAAGAGATAGAGAAGAAAGTTGTAGATTTTTTGACCAAAAACAAAGAAATGTCTCTTTCTGATTTTAGAACTCTTCTTGGATCAAATATAAGTAGAAAGTATTTAATTCCGCTTGCAGAATATCTGGACAAGAAGAAAGTAACTTTAAGAATTGGAGATAAAAGAGTATTAAGAAAAAGAATTTAACTTTTGGTTTTTTGAGAGGTTTTAGACTTCTTTTTAGTTTTTACTTCTTTTTCTTTACTTAACTTGTAAAGATTTTTAAGTCCTTTTAAAACTTCTTTGTGAAACCTTTCAGGCTTATATTCTGTGAGAATTTCTATCACATCATCTATTGTCTCTACTGTATAAATATGAAACTTTCCGGCTTTTATATCTTCTAATACATCGTCGTCAAGGAGAATATTATCAAAGTTTTTAGCAGGAACTATTACCCCTTGTTTTCCTGTAAAATTAGTAAGTTTACAAACTCTATAAAAACCTTCTATTTTTTCTTTTATCCCTCCTACAGGTTGAATATTACCAAATTGATCAATAGATCCTGTTACAGCTATATCTTGTCTTATAGGAATTTTTGAGATAGCTGAAAGGATTGCCATTAATTCTGCAGCTGATGCACTATCTCCTTCTACAGGTTCGTATGCCTGTTCAAAAGTAAGTGTACACGAGAGTTGTAGAGGAAAATCTGAGCTGTATTTGTTATAAAGATATGAAGAAAGGATAAGAACTCCTTTAGAGTGTATAGGACCACTCATCTCAATTTCTCTTTCTATATTTATAATTCCTTTGCTTCCAGGAAATACATTAGCTGTAATTCTTGACGGTTTACCAAAACTGTGATCTCCAAGAATGTAAACACTTAAACCATTAATTTGTCCAGGTTTTTTACCATCTATGTCTATAATTATTTTGCCTTCTTTTATAAATTCTCTTATCTTTTCTTCTATTAGATTCACTCTAAAAATTTTTTCTTTAAGAGCTGTTTTTATTTCTTCACTGCTTATTACTTCATTTTTGGAAATAGCGTTTGCCTCTCTTAATAGATCTATAATGTTTTCTAAGACGATATTTATTTTTTTCCTGTTTTCTGCTTGATATACGGCATATTTAAAAACCTCGGAAAGACCAGAAGGATCAAGTTCTTTTAAATTTTCTTCTTTAATAATTTTCTTAATAATTTTAGGAAATGCTTCTAGTACTTCTTTGTTTATATCTATTACGGGATTAAATTCTGCTTTTATTTTGAAAAGTTCAATAAATTCTCTATCATATAGGCTTAAAAGGTAATAAAGATAAGGGTCTCCTATTAGAAATACTTTGGCTGAAAATGGGATTGGTTCTGGAAGGAGTCCTATATGAGGAACGGGTATTTCTTCTACCATTCCCCCCATTAGATAAAGTTTTTTATGAAGGAGTGTTCTTTTAAGCAAAATCCATACATAAGGATTTTTAAGAACTTCCCAGAGATCTAAGACAAGGTATCCTCCGTTAACTTTATGAAGAACTCCTGGAGCAATACTTAAATGGTCTGCATAAAGTATTCCCATTTCAGCTCTGTAATTAATTTGCCCAAAAAGTCCCTTTAATGTAGGTACTCTCTCATAAATTACAGGTGCACCTTCAGTTTTCGTATTATCTACCAAAACATTTACTCTAAAGACATTCAAAGCCCTGTTGATACTATTTTGAACAACCACATTACCTTTTGCCTTTTCCCACTCAATAAAAAGATGAATATTTTTAGCTATTTCTTCTTTAACTTCTGAGATAAACTCCATAACCGATTCTATTTCTTTGAATTCAGCTTCAAGTTTTTCAAAAGCTTTATTTACAAGATTGGTAGCTATTTTTTTCCTCAGTTTGAATAAATTTTCCCCAAAGGAGCTATCAAGTTCACGAAGTTTTCTCATGTATTCTCTAAAGGCTGGTTCAAAGGCATTTAAATTTTTCTGATACTCCTCTCTTATTTGTGGATTTTCTAACAATTGTTCTTGAGAGACAGGAGCTTCTATTTTGAATATAGGAAGTAACCTCACCCCTTCTGGACCAAAGAGAACCATTAAATTATACTTTTTAGCTTCTTCTATAAGTTCGTTTATTATTTTTTCCTTTTGAGAATCTATTTCTTTAGTGAGAGAGGTTAATTCTTCTTCATATTCTTTTCCTTCAAAGGTTTTAAAAGTTTCTCTTTTTAGAAATTCCAAGGCTTCTTCTATATAATCTGCTAATTTTTTTCCATAGCCAGCAGGAAGAACAAGAGCTTTAGGACGATAAAAATCTTTAAAATTATTTACATAACATATATCAGAAGGCTTTTCCCTTGTAGGAGCTATTTCCTGAAGCCTTTTTAAGGTATATCTACTTCTTCCAATTCCATTTGGACCACATACATATACATTATACCCTTCTTTATCAAGTTTAAGAGCAAGGTCAAAAGCCTTTTCCAGTCTTTCTTGCTGAAGAAAGATTTCCTCTTCAGGATATTGGTTTGTTCCGTAAGAGAAATTAAAATCAAGTTTTAGATCTTCAAATTCAATTTTTTTCCAAGCCATATATCTAAAGTTTAAAAAAACATTTATAAATTACAAGTCTTTTGGTTGCAAATTCTGATAAAAAAAGTAAAATTTCTCTTTTGTAAACATTTAAAGAGGGAGCTAAATTTATGAAAAAACATCCTATGACTTTAGCAGAAAAAATTTTAGCAGCAAAGTTAAATAGAGATTTTGTAGAACCAGGGGAATTGGTTGAGATTTCTGTAGATCTAACCTTAGCTAACGATATAACAGGTCCTTTAGCTATTAAAATTTTTGAATCTACAAAGGTTGAAAAGGTTTTTGATCCTGAAAAAATAGTTCTTGTGATGGATCATTTTACGCCTAATAAAGATATAAAAAGTGCGGAACAGGTTAGAATTTGCAGAGAATTTGCTAAAAAATATAGAATAATCCATTATTATGAAGGAGGAAAATGTGGTATAGAGCACGCTCTTTTGCCAGAACTGGGTCTTGTAGGACCAGGAGATATTGTGATAGGAGCTGACAGTCATACTTGCACTTATGGAGCACTTGGAGCTTTTGCTACAGGTGTGGGTTCAACAGATCTTGCTGCAGCATGGATCACAGGTAAAACCTGGTTTAAAGTTCCTGAAAGTATAAAGTTTGTTTATTATGGGAAACTTAACCCTTGGGTTACAGGAAAAGATCTCATTCTTTACACCATAGGAGATATAGGTGTTGACGGGGCACTTTATAAAGCTATGGAATTTACAGGAGAGGTTATCAAAAAACTTTCTATGTCTGAAAGATTTACTATGGCAAATATGGCTATTGAGGCAGGAGGAAAAGTAGGTTTGATAGAGGCTGATAAAAAAACCTTGGCATATATTAAAAATCGGTTTAAAAGAAAACCTCTTATTTTAAAAGCTGATAAAAAGGCTAAGTATATAGATATAAGAGAATACGATGTTTCCAAGATTGATCTTGTTGTTGCCCTACCCCATCTTCCTTCAAATGTAAAACCAGTAAAAGAATTGTCTCAAAAAATATACATTGATCAAGTAGTAATTGGCTCTTGTACCAACGGAAGACTTGAAGATTTGGCTATTGCTGCAAAAATTTTAAAAAATCGTAAAGTTAATTCCAATGTAAGATGTATAATTATTCCTGCAACTCCTAACATATATTATCAGGCTTTAAAAAGAGGTTATATAAGGATTTTTTTAGAAGCTGGAGCTATTGTTTCGCCTCCGACTTGTGGACCTTGTCTCGGGGGTCATATGGGTATTTTAGCTAAAGGAGAAAAAGCGGTTGCCACTACCAATAGAAACTTTGTAGGAAGAATGGGACATCCTGAAAGTGAAGTATATTTGGCTAGCCCTGCAGTAGCTGCTGCAAGTGCAGTGCTTGGTTATATAGGAACACCAGAAGAATTGGGTCTAAAATGGGAGGATTAAAAATGGAAAAAATAAAAGGGAAAGTCTGGAAGTTTGGAGACAATATAGATACAGATGTAATAATTCCTGCAAGATATTTAAACACAACTGATCCAGAAGAACTGGCTAAGCATTGCATGGAAGACGCAGATCCAGAATTTTCTAAAAAGGTTAGAAAGGGTGATATTATTGTTGCAGGAAGAAACTTTGGATGCGGTTCTTCTCGTGAGCATGCTCCTATTGCTATAAAAGCATGCGGGATAGCTTGTGTAATTGCTGAAAGCTTTGCCAGAATTTTTTACAGAAATGCCTTTAATACTGGACTTTTAATTTTAGAATGTGAAGAGGCATCTAAGGATGCCGAAACTGGAGATGAATTAGAGGTTTATCCAGATGAAGGGAAAATAATAAATTTAACCAAGAAAAAAATCTATTTTACTAAGCCCATTCCTCCCTTTATGAGAGAAATTCTTGAAGATGGTGGTTTAATTCCTCATATTATAAAAAAATTTAAAGTTCAATAAAATGATAGTAGAAAAAGAAAAAGTAGATTTTTATACCCTTTGGGAGATTATTAAAACATTAAGAGGAGAAAATGGTTGTCCTTGGGATAAAAAGCAAACACCTCAAACTCTAAAAAAATATCTTATAGAAGAAGCTTATGAAGTTTTGGAAGCTATAGACAAAGAAAATCCTGAAGAGGTGAGAGAAGAGCTAGGAGATCTTCTGTTTCTTTTGCTTTTTGTTATTTATCTTTATGAAGAAAAAAATCTTTTTACTTTAAAAGACTTACTTTATTTAACAGCTAAAAAAATGATTCGTCGTCATCCCCATGTTTTTGGAGAAGAAGTTGCAAAGGATGCTGAAGAAGTGGTAAAAAAATGGCAGAAAATAAAAAAAGAAGAAGGAAAAGAATCTTCAGTTCTTGGAGAAATTCCTAAAAGTTTACCAGCATTGCAAAGGGCATTCAGAATAGGAGAAAGAGCAGGAAGAGTAGGCTTTGACTGGGAAAAAGCTGAAGATGTTCTTGAAAAAATAAAAGAGGAGATAGAAGAAATCAAAACATCTTTAAAAACTTCTTCAGAAGAAAAGTTAAAAGAAGAAATAGGAGATCTTTTGTTTAGCATAGCCAATTTTTCAAGAAAACTTAATATCAATCCTGAAGAGGCTTTAAAAACTGCTTTAAATAAATTTGAAAAACGTTTTAAACTTCTTGAAAAAGAAGTAGAAAAAAGAGGGCTTTCTTGGGAGAAGCTTGACATTAAAGAACTTGATCTAATATGGGAGGAAATTAAAAAGTTACATGAGCCAGACAATTATTGAAGTAAAAAATCTATCTTTTTTCTACGAAGAACATCCTATTTTAAAAGATGTTAATCTAAAGGTAGAAAAGGGAGATTTTTTAGCTCTTATAGGACCAAATGGAGGGGGGAAAACCACCCTTGTAAGATGCATCCTTGGTTTTTTAAAACCTGCCAATGGTGAGATTTTTCTATGGGGCAAAAATCTTAAAAACTTTAAAGATTGGCACAAAATTGGATATGTCCCCCAAAGAGCAGGAGATCTGGTTGATCAATTAACTCCGCTTTTAGTAAAGGAATTCCTTTTATTGCCATTTAAATGGTTTAAAAATAATTTCAAAAAATTTCTTTTTGATGAATTAATAGAAAAGTTTGGTATGAAAAAACTTCTTAATAAAAGATTGGGAGAACTTTCTTATGGACAACTTCAAAGGGCTTATATTGTAAGAGCTCTTATTTCAGAACCAGAACTTTTAATACTTGATGAACCATCTGTCGGTTTAGACTTTTTTACACAGGAAGTATTTTATGAAACCTTAGGAGAATTTCACAAAAAGGGACTTACTATTATTTTAGTTACACATGAGACCTGGCTTCTTACTAAGTGGGTTAATAAAGTTGCTTGTGTAAATCAAAAACTATATTTCCACGGAGATCACGAAAGTTTTTGTGAGATAGCTAAAAGACTGGAATTCTTCTCAGAACACCATAAAATTGAACATACTCACTGGTAAAAAATGGAATTTTTCTATGAATCTTTAAAATTAGTTAAGTGGGGAATTCTATCAGGGGTGTTACTTGCAATATCTCTTTCTTTTACCTCTCCCTTTCTTGTGCTTCAAAGAAATGCTCTTTTTCCCCATGCCCTAACCCATATATATTTTTTAGCTGTAATTTTAGCTTCTGTAATTTTATATAAACTTCCCTATTTTTTCTTTTTTCCTTTTATAGTTAGTTTTACCCTTCTTTTTACTTCATTAATCTGGCTTTTAAAAAAACAAGTTAAGCTTTATGAAGACACCTCAACTTCTATAATTGCTCATTTAGCCATGGGACTTGGTTTAATCATAGCTGCAAAAACCTATCAATATGACGCAAGAGTTCTCTCCTATCTTTTTGGAAGCTTGGTTGGAATAACTGATAAAGACTTTATAGAAAGTGTAATAGTCCTAATTTTAACAATTATTTTGTTTTACAAATTTTATCCTTTATGGATAGCTCAAGTTACAGACAGAGAAATTCCTGGGCTTGATTTTAAAAGAGCTAATTTTGCCTTTCTTCTTTTAATAACCCTACAAATAATCATAGGTGTAAAATTAATGGGAATACTTTTAATATCTGTTTTATTCGTATTTTCAACTATTTTTGCCTTACAATTTATAAAAAGTTTCAAATTATTGATCTTTTTTATTGCTATTTTGAATATTTTTGGAATTATAAGTGGTGCTATAATTTCCATTTTCTGGGATATTCCATTTTCAGGGGGAGTAGTTATATTTATGAGCCTATATATTTTGATTTCTTTTGTTTGGAGTTTTTTGAAATGAGGCTAATTGATACCCATGCACATTTAAATTTTCCCAGTTTTAAAAAAGATTTAGAAGAGGTAATTAATCGAGCAAAAGAAAATGGGGTTATTCATACTATAGTAATTGGAATAGATCCTTCTACTTGTAGAGAAGCTTTAAAACTTGCAGAAGCTTATTCTGATTTTATTTCTCCTGCGATTGGTTTTCATCCCCATGAGGTAAAAAACATAAAAGAAGAACATTATCAATTTTTAGAAGAGAATATAGATAAGGTTTGTGCTATAGGAGAGATTGGGCTTGACTGGGTTAAAGAATATTCGCCTAAGGAATTACAGATAGAACACTTTATAAGACAGCTTGAACTTGCAAAAAAGTATGAAAAACCTGTTATTCTTCACTTAAGAGGAGACTCAAATTTTTGGAATACCGCATTAAATATTTTAAAGGACTACATAGAACTTAAGCTTCTTTTCCACTGTTATACTTCAGACAAAGCAACGGCTTTTAAAATTCTTGATTTAGGAGGTATTATTTCTATTCCTGGAGTAATAACTTTTGAAAAGGCTGAAAATTTAAGAGAAGCTGTTAAATTTATTCCTATAGAAAGAATTGTTTTAGAAACAGATAGCCCCTTTTTGGCACCTCATCCTGTAAGAGGGAAAAGAAATGAACCGGCTTTTTTAAAATATATAGCCCAAAAGGTAGCAGAATTAAAAAACATGGATTTAGAAGAAGTTGCAGAGATTACTACAAACAATGCAATTAAATATTTTGGATTAAAAATTTAAGGAAGGGGTTAAAGATCTATGAGGTTTAAAAGAACTCATTATATAGGAGAACTTACTAACGAGTTTATAGGCAAAGAAGTTATAGTTTCAGGTTGGGTTTTAAGAAGAAGAGACCACGGAGGAGTTATTTTTTTGGATTTGAGAGATAAAACCGGGCTTTTGCAAGTTGTTTTTGAGGAAGGACTTGATCCAAAAATACACGATTTAGCAGACTCTATAAGAATAGAGTATGTAATAAGTGTTAAAGGATTAATAAGAAGAAGACCTCCTGGAATGGAAAATCCTAAGATACCAACTGGAGAAATTGAACTTGTGGCAAATGAAGTAGAAATTTTAAATACCTCTAAAACCCCACCCTTCCCCATGGATGAGGATCTTTCAGAAGTTTCTGAAGCTGTCCGTTTAAAGTATCGCTATTTAGAAATGAGGGCCCTTGACGGTTTAAAACCTTTTATTTTCAGACATCGGGTAAATCAAACTATTAGAGAATTTTTAAACAATAAAGGATTTTTAGAAATTGAAACCCCCTTTTTGACCAAAAGTACTCCAGAAGGAGCAAGAGACTATCTGGTTCCAAGTAGACTTTATCCAGGAAAATTTTATGCCCTACCCCAGTCTCCCCAGCTTTTCAAGCAAATACTTATGGTAGCAGGAGTGGATAGATACTATCAGATAGTAAAGTGTTTCAGGGATGAAGACCTTAGAGCTGATCGTCAACCCGAATTTACCCAGCTTGATTTGGAAATGTCCTTTGTTGAAGAAGAGGATGTAATGAATCTGGTTGAGGAATTGCTGGCTTATCTTTTTGAGAAGACTTTAAATATAACTTTGGAAACTCCCTTTCCAAAACTTTCTTATGAAACTGCACTTAAGGAATATGGAACAGATAGACCGGATATCAGATTTGATATGAAATTAAAAGACCTTTCTTTTCTTTTTAAAGAGACCTCTTTCAAAGTTTTCAGAAGTGCTTTAGAATCTGGAGGTGTAATCAAAGGACTTAAAGCTCCTGCCAGTTTTTCAAGAAAAGAATTAGATGATCTTACCAAGGTTTCTCAGGAACTGGGAGCAAAAGGTCTTGCATGGATAAAGTATAATAAAAATGCACGTTCTTTTGAAGAAAAGTTTAGTTCTCCTATAGTAAAATTTTTTGATAGGTCAATTTTAGAAAAGCTTGAAAGTATATTTAATCCATTGGAAGATGTTGCTACTTTCTTTTTTGTAGCAGATAAAGAAGAGGTCGCCAATGCTGTGCTCTCTGAATTAAGAGTTCATTTAGCAAAAAGTTTAAAGCTTATTCCAGAAAATAAGTTTAGTTTTGTTTGGATAGTTGATTTTCCTCTTTTTGAATGGGATGAAGAAGAAAATCGTTTAGTTTCTGTTCATCATCCTTTTACCCATCCCAAGGAAGAGGACATACCTCTTCTTGATACTGATCCTTTAAAAGTTAGATCAAGGGCTTATGACATTGTATTAAATGGGGTAGAAGTAGGAGGGGGAAGCATTCGTATTCATAAAAGGGAGCTTCAAGAAAAGATTTTTGCCCTTTTAAATATAAGTCCTGATGAGGCACAGGAGAAATTTGGATTTTTGCTTACAGCTTTAGAATATGGGGCTCCTCCACATGGTGGAATAGCTTTTGGACTTGATCGTCTTATTATGCTTATGCTTGGTAAAAAAAGCATAAGAGAAGTTATTCCATTCCCAAAGACTCAGAGAGCCCAATGCCTTCTTACAGGTGCTCCTGCTGAAGTGAGAATTGAGCAAATTCTGGAATTGCATCTTTTGCCTGGCTGGGAAAAGAAAAAAGAAAAATCTTAAGAAATGGAATTTTTTCTTGAAGCATCTCTTAAGGGGCTAAGCAAATGGTTAAGATTTTTTGGATATAAAACCCTGATCTCTGAAGGTAAAATTACAAGAGAAGAGATACTTAAGCACAAAGATAAAATTTTCCTCATAACAAGTCCAGCTACAGCAGAAACTCTTGAAAAAGCAGGTGTGAGGTATTTACTTTTGCCAAGGGACAGCCTTAGATCCCAGCTTGTTGTTCTTGTTAACAAATTAAATCTGAACACAGAGTTAAAGCTAAACATATGCAGTATTTGTGGTGAGGAACTGATTCCAGTTAATAAAAAGGATTTTAAAGACCTTATTCCACTCAAGGCTTATCAATTTTATGATGAATTCAATTATTGTTCCAGATGTAAAAAACTTTATTGGAAAGGAGATCACATAAAAAGACTAAAAGAAAGATTAAAAAAATTGTTAAAATAAATAATTTTTGGAGAGATCTGGAAAACTTAGATGTTCGGCTTTAAAAGGTTCTTTGAGATTAAATTGGATGTCGCAGGCATAATATTTGAGCTTATTTAAAAAAGAAAAATAGAAAGTTCATTAATTTTTTTCTTAATATGTTCAAACTTCTTCAAAATTTCATGACCAGTTTTAACTATATCTGTATATATCTCTTCAAGTTCTTCTGGCAAATAAGCACGGGCTATCTTATTTCTCAACATTCTAGAGGAGATCCAGAACTCTGGATCATCAACAAAACCTGCTTTTTGAAGTCTTAAAAGACGGTTTCTCAAAGTGTCGCTTGCCTCACCAAATAAATAAATTTCAAGACCCTTGAAAAAAGATAATGTAAGTTCTACAGCTTTTTCAAATCTAAAACTTAAAGCGTCATACTTTTCAAGTTCTTCTGAACTGTAATTTTTAGCAGAGTCATAGGGGAGATAGGATTCAAGAGACTGTTTAAGTAGAAAGAGGGCTTTTTCTAAGTCTTTAAAGCTCTTCAAGATTAAGCTTTTTTGCATTTTTAAGGATCTCCTGGAAAAAAGGTGTATCTCGGTAGACAAGGACATCTATATCCTCTTCACATTCCATGAAAAATTTGGTCTGAACCTGAAGCTCCAACTCAATAGGATTAACCTTTTCATAAGGCACTAAGAGTAGATCAATGTCTCCACCCTTTTTATTAGGATCAAGTCTTGAGCCAAAAAGGTAAATTTCTCCCTTAAATCCTTGAAGGGCTTTTTTTAAAGCCTTTTTTTCCAGAGGGGTTAGTCTAACGGATTGACTGGTCTTTTCCATAAAACTTTTGCCTTATTTTTTATTTCTAATTTAAATTTTTAAAATCCAAATTCACTCAAAGGTCGAGGATATACAAATCCGGATTCCAGAGGATACCATATATCACCTTTTCTACCCATAGCAAGATTTACGGTATCACCTATCTTCAAGTATTTTGCTATCTTTTTGGTAATCTTAACTGGTCCTATTTTTTCTCCATTATAATCGAGATAGAGTTTATCTTCAAAAATTTCTATCACTTCTCCATAGCCTTCCATAAAATTTTCATCTTCAAAATCATCTACTGAAAATTTTTCATTGTTTTTGTCACAAAGCTTATAAAGTAATGATGCAGCTTTTTTAACTCTTGGTAAATCTTTAGTAGCTTTTTCAATTGTTTCTAACATCTCATATTTAACATCTTTAGCAAGGAGTTTCTTTTTGTCAAGCCACTTAATGTATCTCTTCATTACTTTGGGGGCTGTGGTATAGACCCATTTAGGTCCTATTACCTTTCTTATCAGGAACCATTCAAGAAACTCAGAAACATGACCCTCAATAAGTTCTGTTGTATCAGCTTGAAGTATGAAATAGCCTTCTTCATCTTCCTCAATTGGAAGTTCTCCATAATTTGTAAGATAATTTAAAAACAGCCTGAGAATAAATTGGTATTTACTTAATTTTTTTTCACTAAACCTTCCTGACATTTCACCAAGAAACAAATCCATACTTTTGTCAATCTTCATAATACACCTCCAAAGTAAAAAACTATCAATAATTTTATATTACAATTTTCATTTTTACCATAGTATCAACCTCCTGATAAAGAATTTGAACCTATGAGTTTACCAGGAGGATGACATTTTAGCTTTGCAATTAAGTGGTGACAAAATTACTTTACATTAACACTTGCATTGTTCAACTTTTGACTTATTATTCTTTATTAGATTACTTTTTATAAAAAGTAATACTTTTTTAGGAGGTAAGATGTTTATAGTAAAAATTACTCGAAAAGGACAGATTACTATACCTGCTAAATTTAGAAAAAAGCTTAATACAAATTTGGTAGAAGTAGAGATGGAAGGAGAAAAGATAATAATTACACCTGTCAAAAAACTTGGAGGAATATTTCATAAATATGCTATAAAAGATAAACCTATAGAAGAAATAATCCAAATGGAAAAAGAGGTTATAAAGAATGCCTTTGCAGAAAAACATAATAATAGTTGATGCTAATGTTATTTTAAGATATTTACTTAAGGATAACGAAGAGTTTTACAAAATATCTGAAACTTTGTTTGAGGAAGCTTTTTCAGGTAAGAAAAAAATCTGGATAATGCATTCCGTTCTTGCTGAGGTAGTTTATGTTCTTTTAAAATTTTATAAAATTAGTAAAAAAGAAGTATCAGAGATTTTAATGGAGCTTATAAAACTTAAAGGAGTAAAAGTTCAAGATAAAGAAATTCTTCTTGATGCTATTAAATTGTTTGAAACTAAAGGGTTTGATTTTGTAGATTGTCTTTTATGTTCATATAGCAGGAAATATCCGGTTATCTCTTTTGATAAAGAATTAAATAACTGCATTTCCCAACTCTCCCAGGTGCGCTTAGAAAATCAGTAAAAAAGGAGTAGAGTATTTAAAAAGAGCAAAAACAAAAACAATTTGACAACATCATTTTTTATGCTTTCAGCTTAACCGAAAAAAGAAAAGAATTCTATTAAATACAGGAAGGCAACTTATATCATCCTTTAAAGATTTTAAGCTCTTTAGTTCATTCATTTTTAAAAATCCATTGCATATACAAAATTTATTATACTACCATGAAAAAGAGAGAATTTTATTAGAATATTTAGTAGAGGAAATTAAAAAATTTCAAAAAAAGTGCAAAAATTTACTCAAAGTAAAGGTATTAAAAAGAAAAAAGAAAAGAAAATATTTTAAACTTAAAAAAGGATTAAGAACTCCTGAAAATGCGTTTAGAATTCCGATTCTTCAAAGTTTAAATGAATTAGATGGGAGTGCTCTGGCAAAAGATGTGCTTCAGAGAGTTTATCAAAAGATAAAAGACCAGCTAAATGGGTATGACTTACTATCTTTGCCATTTAATACTCAAAAAAGATGGGAAAATACTGCTCAGTGGTGCAAATATAAATTAGTAAAAGAGGGACTTATTTCGGCAAATTCTTCAAGAGGTATATGGAAAATTACAGAAAAAGGAAAAGAATATCTTTTAAAAAATTTTTAAAGGTTTAAAAATTTAAAACAAATTCAGGAGGAGCAGTTCTAAAAACTGCTCCTCCCGAATTTTCATTTAAAAATTGAGTTTAATTTCTGCCTTTTCTGCTTTCTGGATAAGATAATTAATAAATGCTGAACATGCAACTAACATAAACTTTGCATCCTCAAAACCAAGATTTGTTTCTTCAAGTAAAGCATGCCTTATTACCATTTAATTAATTCAAATTTTTTATTATACTAATTAATTCACCTAGATATTGTTTAAGTTTACTATTTTTTAAGTCATTATAAGTTTTATCTAATATTGCTAATAATCTTTTTATATAAAATTCATCAAATTCTTTACCATATTTAGAAGTTGATTTTTTTAAATTATCTAATGCTTCCTTAAAAAGAGCTTCTATTAATTCATCGTCTAAATTGTCTATAGATAGTAATATTTGACTCATAAATTTAATTTTTAATCTAAACTGTAACTGCTCATTAAATAAAGTTTCAAAAAAAATACCTTTTATCAAATGATAAGGATATTGATTTGGCTTATTTAAAATTTTTGTTAATAAATTTATGACATCAAAAGCATTTCCTTCAGCTGCCTGTAAGATATTACGCCCTAATTCTGTTAATTGTGTTTCGTCTAATTCTTTGAATTCTTCAGGAGGTAAATTAGATAAAGCAATTCCTGCAGGATTCTGAATATACCAATCTTTAGTTTTTAAATCATTAATTATTCTTTTAAAATAGTAATTAATTGGTATTCCAGATTTAATCAGTAGTTCGTATGATAAAGTGTTATCGTTTAAAGTTTTAATTAGAAGACTTATTTGAGATTCATTAAGCATATTAGATCTAAAGAGAGAGTATATTATCTTTAAACCAGTTTCCAGATTTTTTTTAGATAATAAATAGTTTAATATTTGATCTTGTAAAACAGTGTCTAAATTGTTCCAAAGATTACTTTTCAATATTAAAATAATAAATGAATTGGGACATTTCTTGAATAATTTATTTAACTCTTCATTAATAGCTTTGCTAAACTCATCACAAAGTTGATTTTTAAATTCTTCATAAGAAAAAAGTTCCTTACTAAATCTTATTAATCTATTCTGATAATTTTTTAAATCCGGTTGTTTAAGAAGATTTTCTAAATATTCACAACATTTTTTAAAAATGAAATAAGAATCATCGGATTTTATATTCTTTTTTATTTTATACACAAAATTTTTAATATTATTCTCATCATCTATGATATAATATGGGTCGTTCGCAAGATTTCTAATTATAGATTCAAGCATTCCTTTACTGAAATAAGGAGGTTTAATCAAAGCACAATAAATTGCTACTTTTAATGCTGCCAATACCTCCTCTGGGGTAGGAGAGTCCGTATATGGATGGGCATATACATGTCTCATTTTTAGAATATACTCCAATTTTTCATATTCTGTACTGTTAATAATTCCAGCATCACGAGAAACTTCTAAAATTTTTCTATCTGCTGATTTTTGATTAGCTTCTAAGAATTCAATTTCACGAATTTTTTTTAAAATCTCATCATTTCGTTGTGATAAAAATTTAAGTTTTTCCTTTAAAGATTCAGCAATGGATATCCAGATCATGATATAGGCAGCTCTCCAAGCCTGAGCTTTACAACATTTTATAATCTCTTCAAGATTTTTTCTATCATTTTCTGAATAAAATTTATCTATCATAGAATAAAACTGACTAAATTCATCAAGTGTTAAATGATTTTGATTCACTTTTATACTCCTCTTGCAATCAAATTCTTATGCAAATCTTCCCAATTAGGTAAATAAGTATAAAGTAAAGTTTTGAAGGTTCTTCCATGGTTTGGGATTATTAGATGCAAAAGTTCGTGAACTATGACATATTCAACCAATTCTTCAGAACAATTTAACAAGTCCTTATTAATTGTAAGCACTCCTTTAGCTGAGCATGAGCCCCATTTATTTTTCATTGGTCTAATACAAAGTCTTTTTATTTTAACCTTTAATTCCTTTTCCCACTTTTCACAAATTTTTAAGATATCTTTACGAGTTAATTCCTGATTCATTTATCTATATCCATTTCTACATTAATTTTTAATAATTCATCAACCAATTTTGTGTAAACTCCTATATTATAAAAATCTTGCGACTCTCTTACTACAAATAAATTTGATTTATCTTGGTATAATAAAGGCCATTCCTTTGTTTTCATTAAAACTGAATAAAGTTTTCTTCGTAAATTCATTTCCTCCTTTTCATTAAATTTCCAGAAAGCACTTTCAGAAAAAATTCTATGGACTTCCTTAGCAATTTCTTCGGCATTTTTAATTCCGTAATTTCTCAATACCCAGAAATAACTAAATTCTTCTTTATTAAGCTTTGAATTTTTTTGTTCTTTTTCAGCCTGAGCCATTCTTTCTGCTATTTTAATCAACTCTTCTAAAGTAGATTCTACACTTCTCTGCCTTTCTCTTAACTCTTTTACTATTTTCTCAATCTTTTCAGCAATAGATATTAAATAAGGACTTTCAAATTTATTCTCTTCAATGTGTTTTTTAATGCTTTTATAAAGACTTGCGATTTTTACCCTTAAAGAAATTTTGTCAGCCTTGATAACACTTGCGATATTTTCGTTTATTTCATAAAGAGGTAGGTCATCTATAATCTGCAAAAGTTCCACATTTTCTTTTATCAAATTTTCCGTCTTTTTTAGAATATCTCTCCTGATTTTCTTTTTTTCTACATCTGGGCTGAAAGTTTGATAAATAACTTCGTAAATCTGCACAAGAAGTTTATATTTTTCAATGTAATCTCTCAAAAATTCATCGGGAGATAAAATTTCGTAAATTTCCTGAATTTGCTTAAAAATTTTTATAAATTCTTTTCTTTTCTCCTCTTCAAAGAAATAGTCAATAATGTTTTGGACTCTTTCTTTGCTTTCTAAATCAATCTCCTTTAAAATAAACTCTGCTTCGCTCATCAATTGTTTAAATCTTTCTTTAAGTTTTTCAAAGTCAATTAAACCTGCCTCAATATCTTTAGAATAAAAGGCTAAGGCTCTCTGTAAGTTTTCAAATATTCCAATGTAATCTACAATTAAACCACAGCTTTTTTCTGGATATGGTCTATTTACCCTTGCTATAGCCTGTAAAAGAGTGTGGTCCTTTAAAGGCTTATCAAGATACATCACATAAAGAATTGGTGCATCATAGCCAGTTAAAAGTTTTTCAGTGACAATTAATATTTTTGGTAACTTTTCAGGTGATTTAAAGTCCTTTCTTAATCTCTTTTCTTCTTCCTCAGATATGTAATATTTCCTAAGTAATTCGTTATCCCTGTTATCTGGTGTATAGATAACTTTCGTATAATTTTCAGGTAAATACTTATCAATTGCCTCTTTATAAAGGGCACAAGCTTCTCTATCAACAGCTACAATAAAAGCTTTAAATCCAAGAGGTTCAATATATTGTGTATAATGTTCAGCTATGTGTTTTGCTATTTTCTCAATTCTATCTCTTGCTTTCAAAATAGACTTAAGTTTTTGAGCTCTTTCAATTATTTTATTAATACCTTCAATACTAACAATTCCTTCTTCTTCCACAACTTTAAAAAACTCTTCTTCAAGGGTTTCCTTATCAACATGGAGCTCCGTCTTTGCCAATGTGTAATATAATGGAACTGTAGTTTTATCTTCTATAGATTCATCTATGGTATATTTATCAAGATAGGGTTCATCTGGTGGATAGCCAAAGGCAATAAAAGTGCCCTTCCCTACCTTAGTTTTATCTATAGGAGTTCCTGTAAATCCAAAGTAATAAGCATTAGGTAAGGCACCTCGCATGTAATTACCAAGGTCACCTTCCTGACTTCTATGTGCCTCATCAATTAGCACAATTATGTTTTCTCTTAAGTTTACATTTTTAGGCATTCCTTCAAACTTATGAATTGTTGTAATGATAAGTCCTTGATAATCCTGTTCAAGTAACTCCCTTAAATGTTCTTTACTTTTTGCTCTCACGATATTAGGAAATCTATAAGCCTGAAAATTTTGATAGATCTGATGCTCAAGCTCAAGTCTATCTACCACAACAAGAATAGTTGGATTTTCAAGCTCTGTGATTTTTCTTAATTCATCAGCAGTAACTATCATAGTCAAACTTTTATATGCTCCCTGAGTATGCCAGATTAGTCCCTTCTTTTTCTTCTCTTCTAAAACTCTTCTTATAATTTTGGCAATAGCTCTTCTTTGATGTTGTTTTAAAATGTACTTTTGTAATTCCTCATCAACAGTCATAAAGACAATGTAAGTTCTTAGAGTCTCGAGTATTTCCCTTTTGTCAAAGAAAGTTCTTATTAGCTTTTCAAAATTATAGCCATTTTCCACTCTCCATCTATAAAAAGTTTTGGCTTCATACTTCCAAGTTGGACCGTAAAAAAGTCTTATCCCTTCAGAAACAGCATAGAATTGGATATACTTAAAAAGTTCTGGAAGAACCTGATTATAAATTTTTACTTGGTATAAAGCTTCTTCTTCTGCCTCCCATAGAATTGGACTTTTAAACTCTAAAATTGCAATAGGAAGACCATTAACAAATAGAACAATATCAAGTCTTCTTTTTTCTTTATCTTCAAACCAGAATTCTTTTGTGAAAGCAAAGTGATTCTTTTCTAAATCTTCAAAGTCAATTAGTTTAAAATTTCTTTCTCTTTTTTCTTCTTCCACATAAACAGTTTTTAAACCTCTTAAATACTCAAGAAACTCTTCATTTCCTTTAAGAGTTGAAGGAATGAATCTTAATCTTCTTATAATTTCACTTGTTTTTTCGTTAGTAATTAATTCTTTATTAAGTTCTTGAAGTTTTTCTTTAAGGATGTCAATGAGAAAAGGCTCTCTTATACTAAAAGCTCTTTTTTCCTGGATTTCAGCAGGAGATAAGTATTCCCAACCGATTGATTGAAGAATCTCTATTACCCTATTTTGAACATCTGCTTTTTCCGTGATACCATTCATATTTTCTCCCAATTTTCCAACTCAATAACTTTTTCTAATTTTTCTTTTAATAAAGGAATATCAATAGTAATAATATCCCACAGAATAGTTAAAGAAATCCCAAAATAATTATGAATAATTTTATCTCTTGTTTTTGCAATTTCACTCCATTCAACATTATGATATTTTTCTTTAAATTGTTTTGATATATTTTTCGAAGCTTCACCGAGAATTTCAATATTTCTTGCTACTGCATCTATCACCAACTGATTTTTAGAAAACATTTCATAGTCCATTCCTTTTGTGTATTCCAATATCCTTTTACAGGCTAAAAACATATCTAAAATAAATTCTTTATCTCCTCTTTTATACATATTCTATTTCCTTCTTAATTTGTTCTTTAATATATTCTATTCTTATAGACTCAATCCCATCAGGAGTTAAGATATCAACTTCCCTCCCCAATAATTTCTCAAGGAATTCAATAAGTCCAGCGACATTTTTAAAAGTTCCCTTTCCTCTTTCAAATTCTACAACAAAATCAATATCGCTTTCTTCTGTTTGTTCCCCTCTTACTACAGAACCAAAAATCCCTATTCGTTTAACCCCAAAACTTCTAATCTTATCTATATTCTCTCTTAGTTTTTGTATAATTTGTTCTTTATTAATGCTTTCATTCATTTTCTAATTTTCGTTTCATTTTGTTGAATATTTTATTCATTATCTCAAAATAACTTTTTACTTTTTCATAAATTTCTTGAGCTACCTCTTCAAAATATGTATGAGCTGTTAAGTTTCTGGCATCAGTCATTTCAAGGCAAGTAATAGTCTCTTCCTCACTCAAAAGACCTACTCTTAATGCTTCACGAAAACAGCTTTTCGGAGAATTACATATTATTCCTTCATATTCTTTAAGATACTCCTTTAAAGTTTTCCAGAAGGATTCAAAGGTATATTCAAACCTTTGAATTGTGGCATCTCTTACTATAACGGAAAAAGGTTCCTTTAAAATTTCATCAAGGGTTTTTAAAGCCCGCTCAGTTTCCTCTATTTTTCTCTTTAATTTTTCCATATAATTTTTCCTTCTTTTAATACTTTCTCTCTAAATGATTCAGAAACTTTAGATAAATCTACCACATCTACCAGATAGGGAATATTAGAATTTTCTATCATTTCCCTAAGAATGGTTAGTTTTTTACTTAAGTTTGTATCCTTTGTATATAAAATTCCAATGTCAATATCAGAAGTACTTGTAGCCTTACCTGTAGCTCTTGAACCAAAAAGATAGACAACTACTCCCTTTTCATTAATTACACTTTCTATAATCTTTATAAGCATTTTTAATGAGTCTTCGTATATCTTATTCATATTTCTACATCCCTTAATCTTATTTCTCCACTCATCAATTTATGGAGCATTGTTTTGAAAAGTTCTTTTAAAAGCTCTTTTTTCTTTTGCTCAATTTCTATTTTTTTATCAACCGTGCTTAAAATGTGGGCTATCTCTTTTTGTTCTTCAAGAGGTGGGAGGGGGATGGGTAAATTGTTAAGTTTTTCTTTATTTAATGTTTTGCCTTTTACATACGTGTCAAGATATTCCTCATAATTTAGATTTTGAAAAAGATAAAATAAATATTCTTTATTTACTCTTTCTTTATTTGGAAATAAAGAAGCAATCCCTTCATGATGAACTGCATCGATACCCAATATTCCTACTTTTCCTATTGTAAGTTTGAAACTGAACAACAAGGTTCCCTTGGGTATAAATATTTTTCTAAATACCTCTCTAAACGCTAATTGTGATATTTTTTCTGAAGTATCATAAATTATACCGTTGTTTAAATCTTGGATTTTTACCCAAGGAATATCACCATTTTCCCAATATTTTTTTTCTTTTCTTTCAGGTGTTCTTCCTAATTTAATTTCCGCCACATCCCCCAATCTCACCACTTCCCAACTCTTTGGAATTAATCCAATTTCTGTCTCCTTTTGTTCTTCGCCGTAAAGTCCCTCGGTAAAAAGTTTTTGCATAAGAGATTTTTTAAGGTTTTTGGTCTCTTCAATTATCCTATCCTGAATTTCTATCGCTTGCTGGATTTTATCAAGCACCTTCGCAATCTTTCGCTGTTCCTCAAGAGGTGGGAGGGGGATTTGTAGGTTTTTAATAAATTCATAATTTGCTTCCTTTTTAAAGCCAGCAAACTTTATTTCATCATAAAGAATTTTTTTAAAAAATTTCGAACGAAAATAATACCAAAGATATTTTATATTAGCTTGATTTTCATTTGTTTTATAAATCTCATAATGAGTAGTAGCTGCGATTTTTTCATAATTATTAATAATTGCCACTGCACCTTGATGGAAATTTATTTTTGAAGTAAGTAATCTTCCTCTTTCTCCTATATATAGATCTGTTTTCGTCTGATTTTTATTTCTAAAAATAATTTTCCCTGTATCAAATTGAATTTTTTCAACTATTGGAATAGATCCATCATATTCTCTAAATTTCAATTTTTTCCTATTTGGAAATAATATCTCCCCCAATCTCACCACTTCCCAATCCTCAGGAATTAAACCAATCTCCGTTTGTTTAAAGCCATTCATTTTAATTCCTCTTTCATTATTTTCTTTTCAATTTATAGCTTCATACTTCATACCCAATCTTACTTAAAATCTCCTTTAACTCCTCCTCAACCTTTACCCTTTCCTCTTCAAGCTCTGCAAGTTCAATCAACACATCTTCAATTGGCTTTAACTCCTCCTTTTCGTTAGTTGACACATAACGAGAGGGACTAAGATTATAATCGTTTCTTCTTGCCTCATCTATCGTGATTATCTTTGAAAAACCTTCAATCTCCTTCCATCCAAAATAGGCATCAACAATTTTGTTTATGTTTTCCTCTGTAAGATAATTTTTAGGTCTTCCTTTGGCAAATTCCTTTGAGGCATTAATCAGCAAGATTTCACCTTTGTGAGGTTTTACCTTATTAATAACAATAATGTTCCCTGGGGCTGTGGTATTGTAAAAAAGATTATCTGTAAGAAGAATTACTGCCTCTATCAAATCATTTTCCACAAATTTTTTCCTTATCTCTTTTTCTCTATCAGTTCCTGAACTTCCTGAACCTCTTGTAACTACTCCTGTATCAATAACTACCACGAGTTTTCCATTTTCTTTTAAAGAGGCATACATGTGCTGAATCCATCCCCAGTCGGAACTCTGATTAGAAGGAGGAATTCCAAAATTGAATCTGTTGTAAGGATCATTTTCAAAGATTTCGGGAGGAAACTTTTGATTCCACATGGGATTAGCTATAACTTTATCAAACTGTTTAATTCTATCTCCTTCAAGAAATTTGGGATTTCTTATAGTATCTCCCACCTCAATGATAGCATCCATGTCGTGAATAAAGGCATTCATTTTTGCCATAGCATAAGTAAAAGGATTTATTTCCTGTCCATAGAGTTTTAAAGGCTTTTTAACCTCTCCATACTTTTCCTTTAAAACAAGCTGGGCCTTAATAAGAAGCCCTCCAGACCCACAGGCAGGGTCGTATACTTCTTCCCCCTCCTCAGGGTCAAGAAGCTTTGCCATAAGCCAGCTTACCTCTCTTGGAGTATAGAACTCGCCTGCTGATTGACCAGAACCTTCTGCAAACTTTCGCAAAAGATACTCATAAGCCCTTCCTAAAATATCAGGCTCCACATCCTTTAAACCAAGTCTATACTTATTTAAAATTTGCATTAAAGCATGGAGGTGTTCGTCACTAATGATTCTCTGCCCAGCCTGAGTAGCATTAAAATCCACAATATCTATCACGCCGTGCAATTTGGGATTTTCCTGAGCTATTTTCCTTAGGGCTGAGGTTAATCTTTCCCCAAGTCCTGTGGAGATTTTTCTAATTGTTTCCCAGTGAGCATCCTCCGGGATGTAAAACCTTACAAGCTTCTTATCCTGTGCCACAAGACTTTTAGCAAGCTCTATACTTCCGAATTCGCGACTGAGTTCTTTTATTTCGTCATCAAAAACATCACAAAGTCTCTTGTAAAATATAAGAGGAATAATATAATCTTTATACTTTGGAGCATCTACTGGACCTCTTATACTACAAGCTGCCTCCCATAACCAATTTTCAAGAGTTGTTAGGTCAAGTTTTCCAAACCACATATTTTTAACTCCAATTTATTAAAAATTGAAATACATTTTCTTACACAACAAGATTATAAAATAGAAAAATTAAACGGACAAGGGACTTTAAAAGGAGAGAATTGAACTATTCTCTAATTTTTAAAACGAGGTGTAAAATTTATATATACTAATACGGTTTTTTGCTGGAAAATATAGTTCAGTGGTGCATAAATGAAAAGTAAAAGTGGGTAAAAAATGAAAAAAAGTGAATTGGAAAAGTTAAATGAAGAAATTAAAAAATGTCAAAGATGTGAGTTGTGGAAGTTTAGAAAAAATGCTGTTCCTGGGGAAGGACCAGCTGACGCCAGAATTATGATCATAGGTCAAGCTCCAGGGGTTCAGGAAGACAAAACAGGAAGACCCTTTGTTGGTCCTGCAGGAAAATTTTTAAACTATCTTCTTGAATTAGCAGGACTTGAAAGAGAAAAAATTTTTATAACCTCCCCTTTAAAGTGTCTTCCTCAACCACCTATTAACAGAAAACCAAAGAAAGAAGAAATAGAAGCTTGCCTTCCTTGGCTTAAAAAACAGATCGCAATAATTGATCCTGAAATCTTTATCTTGCTAGGTGAAATAGCTTTTTCTGTATTTTTTCCTGACAAAAGGTTGAAAAATTTTAGAGGAGAAATGATAGAAAAGGATGACAAAAAATTCTTTATCACCTATCATCCGGCAGCAGGATTAAGATTTCCAAAAATAAGGAAGATTTTAGAAGAAGATTTTAAAAAATTAAAAACATTAAGCTTTCAATTTTTTAAGTAAAATATCGATAATCTTTTCTGCATCTCCTATTAAGGCAAGATTTGCCATTTTAACAAGGGGAGCTTCTTTGTCAGTGTTTACAGCAATTATAAATTCAGAATTTTCCATTCCTGCGGTGTGCTGTAAGGCTCCGGAAATACCAAAACCTATATAAACCTTTGGTCTCACAGTAACACCACTCACTCCTATCATTCTATCTTCTTCCACCCAGCCTTCGTAACATGCTGGACGGGTTGCCCCAACTTCAGCTCCCAGAATTTCTGCAAGTTTAAAAAGCTTTTGAAAATTGTTCTTACTTTTAAGCCCTCTACCCCCTGCAATCACTAATTTAGCTGTAGAAAGCTTAGTAGTCTTTTTCTTAGAAGGAATAAAATTTCTCACCTTGATTTTACTTTCCCAAGAAAAATTTTCAGAAAAAATTATTTCTCTCATTAAAGGCTCTTTTTCTCCATACTTAATGCTAAAAGCCCCTAAGGAGATAGTTGCCATAACCGGTATGCTTTTAGATACAAGTTTGGCAATAATATTTTCTCCATAGGTAGGTCTTGACATTACAATTTGTCCATTTTTCACCTCTAAGTTATTTATATGAGCACAAAGCCCTACTTGTAAAAGACCTGCTATTCTTGGAGCTAAAGAAGTTCCAATTCTCGTTGCAGGAAAAAATACCCCATAAGGTTGAGAAAACCTTATTATTTGGACAAAAACTTCAGCATAAAGATCGTCTTTAAAATCTCTTAAATTTTCATTTATCACAAACCAGATTTCATCTGATAAGGCTTTTTTAAATTCTTCAAAGTTTTTAATGCTTTTAAGAGAATCTATTAAACAAACCAAAACAAGTTTTTTATTTAACATTTCTGCTATTTCTTTTAAAGGAGAAAGTATTTCTAAACTTGAGCCATTTAATTCACCTCTAAAAACTTCTCCAAAGGCTAAAATATTTCCCTTTGGCAGATTCTCTAATTCTATCTTTTCAAGCATTTCATTACCCCAATTAGTTTTTAATCAATCCCTTGTCTCTAAGCACTTCAATTAGTTTTTCTGCAAGTTTTTCAGGTTCATCTTCTATAATTACACCTTTTGCTTCAATTTTCTTTTCTAAAACTTCTACTACCTGTGTTGGTGAACCAGCAAGCCCTAACTTTTCAAACTCAAGGTCTAAATCACTTGCCTGCCAGATTATAGGCTCTTTGTTTTTTACCTCTATAAGCCTTTTTAAGGATGGAGGTCTGATATACTCAAAAGCTGTAGGGGATACAGAACATAAAAGGGGACTATTGACCTCAACTTCTTCTTCTCCGTATTCAAGCTCCCTTGTAGCTATCCATTTATTGTTTTCAAAAGAAAGCTTTTTTACATTAGTCAATGATGGAATTCCTAATAAGCTTGCTGTTTCTGGTGGGACTTGAGCTGTCTCTCCATCAATTGATTTTAGCCCCATTAATACAAGGGAAAAGGGAGAAAGCTTTTCTATAGCTTTTGCCAGAACATAACTTGTTGCCAGAGTATCTGACCCAGCAAAAGCTCTGTCTGAAAGAAGAATCATCTGATCTATTCCTAAAGTGTAGGCATGTTTTAAAAGAGGAATAACATTGGGAGGTCCCATTGATATTACCGTTAGTTCGGCACCATAACTATTTTTCAATCTTACAGCCATTTCAAGGGCGGATCTATCATTGGGATTTAAAATAAGTTCCATACTTTCTCTTTTTAAGGTATGAGTTTCTGGATCAACCTTAACACTTCCTGGTTTAGGAACACCTTTTATACAAACTATTATTCTTTCCATTGATCTCCTCTTTACTTATAGTATTTTATCAGTTCTCTTGCTATAATATTTCTCTGGATTTCGTTTGTTCCTTCGTAAATTTGAAGGCATTTTGCATCTCTGAAGTATTTTTGCACTGGATAGTCTCTCATGTATCCAAGCCCTCCCATCATTTGAATAGCTCTTTCAGTAACCCACATAGCAATGTCTGTAGCAAAACACTTAGCCATAGAAGAAGCTCCTGTAATGTCTTTTGCTCCACTATCTATATATTTAGCAACATTATAAATCAGTGCCCTTGCTGCTTCTATTTTCATTGCCATATCTGCAAAGGTGTGACTGACGGCTTGGAAGTTATAAATTGGTTGACCAAACTGTATTCTTGAAGTAGCGTGTTTAAGTGATACTTCCATAGCAGCTTGGGCTATTCCAAGAGCCTGAGCTCCTGCACCACATCTCCCATAATCTAAAGTCTTTAAAGCTACTATGAAACCCATCCCTTCCTTCGCAAGAAGTCTGTCTTTAGGAATTTTGCAATCGTTAAAAAAGAGTTCAGTCGTAACAGAAGCTCTCAATCCTAACTTTTTTTCTTTTTTGCCTACCGAAAAACCAGGATCTCCTTTTTCTACAATAAAAGCACTTGCTCCTCTTGCACCCTTTGCAGGATCAGTTATAGCAATTACGATGTAAATATCAGCTATTCCTCCATTTGTAATCCACTGTTTCATACCATTTAATATATAAAAATCTCCTTCCTTTTTAGCAGTAGTTTTTATAGCAAAGGCATCGCTTCCAGCTTGAGGCTCAGTTAAAGCAAAGGCACACAATTTTTTGCCTTTAGCAATATCGGGTAAGTATTTTTCTTTTTGCTCTTTGCTTCCAAAAAGAAGAATGGGATAACATCCAAGAAAAGAGGCAGCATAAGTTGTTGAAACCCCTCCACAATAATAGGAAAGTTTTTCAACGGCTAAACACATTTCAAAACTTCCCCACCCTAATCCTCCAAACTCTTCAGGGATGATTATTCCAAACAAATCTGCATCAGCAAGAGCTTTAATAGGTTTCTCATCATAGACTTCCATCTCATCCCATTCTAAAGCATGAGGTTTTATATATTCTTCTCCAATTTGTTTGATTAGCTCAATTAAAAGTTTCTGTTCTTCAGTTAAAGTGTATTGAATCATAGAAATTCCTCTTTTTTTTCATTTTTTAGAAAGGTTATTTTACTCAAAAAATCCTTTTAAACAAGGGATTTAGTTCATTTTTCTTTTTCTAAAGAAAATAAACTGTAAATAGAGCCAGATATTTTAGGTTCTTTCCTCTCTACAGATGTTTTTTCTTTCGTCAATTTATAATCAGAAGATGTATCCTCTAAATTCCAGATCTTTACCGTTTCTGGCTTCTTGTTTAAATACTTTTCAAATAGAGACTTAATATGGTCATCCATGGTAAAGTAAAAAATCTGCCAGTTAGTTTTTTCTGCGAAGTTTATAAGGGTATCTACTAATTTTTCTCTTTTTTTCCAATCAACATGCTGAAAGGCATCGTCAAGAATTAAAAATCCGCTCATAGAATTAAAAAATTTTTGAGCCATACCAATTCTTAGTCCTATTAAAACCTGCTCTTTTGCACCTGTGCTCAAATCTTTTAAACTAAAATTAGCGTAGCCATCAGAAATCAAAATTTCTTTTTCTCCTATTCTAAACTCTTTGTATTTCGTGGTAATTTTTTCGATTATATTTTTTATTTCCTCTGAATTTAAAACCTCTTCTAACCACCTTTCAATGTCCTTTTTTTCCTTTTCAATAACATTGTGAACAAGATAACCAGCTACTATTCTTGCTGTGATTTCTCTCAATTCGTTTTTCTTTTCTTCTCTTTTTTCATACAAGCACTTTATAAGTTCAGGCCAAGGAGTTGTAATGTCTTTGCCCGTTATGTAAGATACCTTTGCTTTTAAACTTTTTAAATTTTCTTCAGCCTCAGATTTTCTTTTTATAAGTTCTTTTATTTTATCTTCTATTTTTTCAAGAAGTCCCTTTTGATAAGTTACTCCAGGATCCTCACTAAGAAGATCTTCTTCCTCTACTCCAAGTCCGTTAAATTCCCCTTCTAATCTATTAAGTTCTTTTATTTTGGCATTAATTTCATTTTCTAATTCTTTAATTTTTTTCTTCCATTCTTCACTTTTTAATTCAACTTTTAAATGATCTTTAAACCACTCCTTAATACTTTTTTCTAAATCATCAAGAATTAAATTTAGTTTCCCGATCTCAGTCTTTAATTCTTCTACCCTGTTTTTAAGTCTTTTTAATTCTTCTAATGAAGCTTTTAATTCCTCATATCTATTTTTATCAAACTCTATTTCAGGCTTTTCCTTTACATATTCAGTTTCTTCAATATCAAGCTTTGCAAGAAGTTTTTCCAGATCTTTAAGTTCTTCTTCTTTTTCTTTTTTCTTCTGTTTAAATTTATTTAGTATTTTAAGTAATTTTTCATAAATTTCAGAAAAGTGAGAAAAATCTACCTCAGTTTCATCTGACAAGATGTATCCAAGAACTTTAAAATCTTCTTTAATTTTGTTGTATAACATTTCACATTCTGTTTTTAATCTATCAATTCCCAAGTTTTCAAAAGCGGACCTCTTTTCTTTTAGAGTTTCTATTTTAAATGAAAGAATGGAAAGACTTGCAAGTTCCTGTCCTGTAAGCTCTCTAAACCTATTTTTCAATGCCTCAATTTCTTCAACTTTCAGAATGTCTTTTGTGCTTTTATGATATTTCAATAAGAAATATAAAATACCTACCAATCCTAAAAAAATCCCTAAAATAGCCCAAGTTAATCCTGTTAGTGATAAAAGAGATCCTGAAAAAACAAATAAAAAAGAAATTACTAATACAAAAAGAGAAGGTGGTTTAAGAGGTGGATTTTCAATAAATTTAGTATAAATGTCACGAATAGATTCGAGTTCATTTAAAATAGAAAGATCTTTTTCTAACTCTTTACCTTTTTTCTTTTTATGCTCAAGTTCTTGGGCTTTTTCTCTCCAAGTTTCAATATTTTTTTCAATATTATTTAATAGCTCCTGAGGATATTTGGTTTCGAGTTCAATCTTTAAATTTCTTATTTTTTCAGATAACTGATAAGCCTTATATCCTCTTGCTTTGGTCTGTTCTTTAAATTCTTCACATAAAACCTCAAGCTCTTTAATTTTCTTTTCAAGCTCATTTAATTCATTTTGCTTGTCTTTTAGTTTCAAACTTAAACTATTAAACTCTTCAATCCTTTCTTTGATAAAATTAATTTCTTCCTGAGAAGGTAATTCTTTAATTTCCCTTTTAAGCTTTTCAATTTGAGTAAAAAGTTTATATGCCCTGTATTTTTTTGCCTTTATTTGAAGCCTTTTCTCTTCTTCAAGCCTTTCTATTTCTCTTTCTAATTCTTTAATCTGAGTGGGATTATATTGAGAAATCAATTCTTCAATAAGCTTTTCAAGGTGCATTATTTCGTTTTTTAAGTTGTGATAAAGCTTTCCCTCTCCCCATTTTGGAATATTAATAATTCCGTCTTTAATCTGAGCTGATTTTACAGTTTGAGAAATTTTATCACTTATTTGATTATAAATATTATTTTGTGATAAAAAATTTACGAGACATTCCTTCGTTAAAGGATGTTTTGAATCAATATTCACATCTCCACTTTTTACTATAAGTAATCTATGGATGTTTGAAATGGGTAAAAATTTTTCAATTTTATCTTTCACACCTTTTTGTTTTTTTCCTTTGGAAAATTCCGGTAAAAATTCTCGAACTATTTTCTTCCCCTCTTGAATAACTTCTACTCTAACTTTTCCCATAGCTGAATAAGGAAGATCTCTTAAATCTTCCCAGAGGTTAGCATCCTTAAAAAGAGAAGATATTATAAATTCTACCATAAGGGTTTTGCCAGCCTCATTAGGGCCGTAAATGCAGTTAACAAGAGCTGGTTCACACTTAAATTCTCCAATAGGTCCGAGATTTCTTACTGCGATTTCCTTAATATGCATTAACTTTTTTCCTCATCAAATAATAATCTTAAAATCTCTTTTTTAATCTCTTCTTTTGTTAAAATGCCTTCTTCAAAATCCATTAATTCAAGATTATTTAACTCATTTAAAACACTTTCATAAAGTCTAAAATAACTTTCAAACATTTCTCCTCGAAAATCTTTAACTTCAAGTATAGGCTCATTGCCCACAAGATTTATAGCCTTTTCAGAAAAAAATTTTTTAATAAATTCATAAAGGGCTCTTTTATTTTTGGTATAACCTGTTACTATAAGTTTTAATTTTACTTTATTAAGCTCATTTTCCGAAAAATTCCACATTTTTATTTTATTTTCTAAGTTTTCTTTTACATAGTCAAGTTCATCTTCAAATGGATATACGCTCAAAAATTCTTGCATAAAGATATAAGGTGTGTCTATATGTTCTCTTTTTACTTCCAAAGTATTGGTGTCAAAGATTATAAAACTTCTTTTTCCTACTTCAGAGCTATCAACAGGGCAAGGAGAGCCTGGATAAAAAATTTTACCGTATTCAGTAGGTTTATGGATGTGTCCAAGAAATACTTTAAGAAATTTATACTTTTCTACCGCACAAAAAGTTAAAGGAAAATAGACTCCTTCTTCATAGGGATTAAATTCGTATTTTTTAGTTATGTAGTCTCCGTGAGAAACTAAGACTAAATTTTCAATCTTTCCTGTGCTTGAGAGAATTTCTTCAATAGCTTCATCCATAGAGTTTTTTTCTGGCAAATAGGGAATAAACAAAAAATTTAAATTATTGATAGGTATAATGTTTTCCGAAGATTTATGGTTAATTATTTTTAAATTAGAAGCAGTAAATGATGAAATTTCAAGACCTGCATCATGATTTCCTGGAATTAAATATACATTTATCTCGGGAAAGTTTTTAAGTATTTCGTCAAAACTGCTATAATCATTTGTTTCTTTATCGTAAAGATCTCCTGCTATAATAAGAATGTTAATGCCAAGTTCATTAAGTCTTTGAAAAAGGAATTTCAAAGTTTCCTTTCTTTCTGGATAGAAAGGATGTAAGTGACAGTCTGCAGTTATGGCAATCTGCATTTCTAAAAACTGATTTTCACATTTAATTTTTTATTTACTCTATTTCTTTTAAATGTCAATTGCTTAAAATTGCTTTTATAAGTATAATTAAAATAAAATCATTGGGGGAGGAAATGGAAAAAGAAGAAATTTTACAAAAATTAAAAGAAAATCCCGAAGAAATAGACAAATTAATTTACAAAGCGGTTTTTGAAAATAAAGGATTGTTAATGGTTTTACAGGAGGTTTTGAAGGAACTGGGATATAAGGGATATTCCATTTATCCTCTTTACAAGGAGTTTACAAATAAATTTCTTGGCTTTACTGTTCCTGCAATAAACTTAAGAGGAATGACCTATGATGTGGCTCGAACTGTTTTTAGAGTTGCTAAAAGATTGAAAGTGGGAGCTTTGATTTTTGAGATAGCAAAATCTGAGATGGGTTATACTAAACAGCCTCCCCTTGAATATGCTACAGTTATTCTTTCAGCTGGATTTAGAGAAAGTTTTGATGGTCCTATTTTTATTCAAGGAGATCATTTTCAGTTCAACAGAAAATCTTTTTTTACTGATCCAGAAAGAGAAAAAAACAATATAAGAGAGCTTATAAAAGAGGCTATTTCAGCCCAGTTTTATAACATTGATATAGATGCTTCAACCCTTGTAATACTTGAAAAAGAGACTCTTGATGAGCAACAAAAATTTAATTATGAAGTTACTGCTGAAATGGCGGAGTTTATAAGGTCTATAGAGCCTAAGGGAATAACTGTTAATCTGGGAGGTGAAATAGGAGAAATTGGGGGACACAATAGTACCCCTGAAGAATTAAGAGCTTTTATGACGGGATTTAATAAAACTTTTAAGGGGAAAATAGGAATTTCAAAAATTAGTGTACAAACAGGAACTACTCATGGAGGGGTTGTTTTACCAGATGGGAAAGTAGCTACAGTTAATCTTGATTTTAACACCCTAAAAACACTTTCTAAAATTGCAAGAGAGGAATTTGGACTGGCAGGTGCCGTTCAGCATGGAGCATCTACCCTTCCAGAAGATTATTTTAATCTTTTTCCAGAATGTGAATGCGTAGAGGTTCATTTAGCAACTGGTTTCCAAAATTTTATATACGACCACCCTGCCCTACCTCAGGACTTCAAAGAAAGGATTTATAACTATCTTAAAAACAATTTTAAAAACGAGTGGAAAGAAGGCATGACAGAAGCACAGTTTATTTATAAAACAAGAAAAAAAGGATTTGGAGTCTTTAAAAAAGATTGGTGGGATTTATCGACTGAAGTAAAAGAAAAAATTTTGTCAGACATGGAAGGTCTTCTTGAAAAGATATTTAAAGCTCTAAATGTGGTTAATACCTCTGAACTGGTTAAAACTAAGGTATTAACTTCTTAAATATTGAATTTTTAAGTGTTAAATGATATATTTCAAATCTATGGACCTTTTCAGAATAGAAGTAATTTCTAAACCTGCTTTTGAAGATGCAATTGCTGTTAAAATCAAGAAAAAAATAACACAGCATTTAAATATTTATGTAGATCGAGTTTATTTTGTAAAAGTATATTTAGTTGAAGGCACTTTTCCTGAAAAAATAATAAAAAACTTTGCTGAATCTGCTCTTTGTGATCCTGTAATTCAAACTTATAGCATTAATGAACCTATTTCTTTAAAATTAAATCTTTCTTTTGATTGGGCTCTTGAAATTGGATATCGTCCAGGAGTTACTGATAATGAAGGAAAGGTTGCAGAGGAAGCACTAAGCTACATATTAGAAAGACCGCTTTATACAGATAAAGAGGGGGTCTATTTTGCAAGACAATACTTAATAAAAGGGAATCTCTCAAGGGACACAGTTGAAAAAATTGCAAAAGAACTACTTGCGAATGAACTTATAGAAAGATGGTTTATTCTTTCTAAAAAAGAATTTATAGAGAGAAAAGGATTTTTTTATCACTCTCCCAGAGTTACAGAATACTTTCCTCCAATAGTAGAGAGTTTCAATTTAAACAACTTTTCTGACGAAGAGCTTTTGAAACTTTCTCAGGAAAGGCTTTTAGCTCTTAATCTTAAAGAAATGAAAACTATAAAGGATTTCTTCTCTAAAGAAGAATTTATAAAAATAAGAAAAAAATATGGATTAAGCGAAGCTATTACAGATGTAGAATTAGAAAGCATAGCTCAGACCTGGTCTGAGCATTGTAAACATAAAATATTTAACGCCAAAATTTTTTATAAGGATCTTGATACAGGAGAAGAAATAGTTATAGATAGTTTGTTTAAAACTTATATAAAATCTGCTACTGAAGAAATCAGAAAGGAAAAAGGAGAAAAGGATTTTTGTCTTTCTGTTTTTGTTGACAATGCAGGAGTTATTAAACTTGATGAAAAGTGGGCACTTTCCTTTAAAGTTGAAACACATAACAGTCCCTCTGCACTTGACCCCTATGGTGGAGCGTTAACTGGAATTGTAGGAGTAAATAGAGATCCCCTCGGAACTGGTAAAGGATCAAAGCTTATATTTAATACAAATGTATTTTGCTTTGCACCTCCAGATTGGGATAAACCTCTTCCACCAAGAATTTTACATCCAAGAAGAATTTTTGAGGGGGTTAGAGAAGGTGTTGAACATGGTGGAAATCAAAGTGGAATACCAACAGTTAATGGATCTATAGTTTTCGATCCTCGTTATCTTGGGAAACCCTTGGTTTATTGTGGAACAGGGGGAATTTTGCCTTTGTACATTAATGGAGATCCAGGCTGGAAAAAGTCCGCAAAACCAGGAGATTTAGTTGTAATGATTGGTGGTAAAATAGGTAAAGACGGTATTCACGGTGCTACTTTTTCTTCTGAAGCCTTACACGAAGGTTCTCCGGCAACAGCAGTGCAAATCGGAGACCCCATAACCCAAAAAAAGATGGTAGATTTTTTACTGAAGGCAAGAGACGAAAATTTATATAACTCAATTACTGACAATGGTGCAGGAGGACTTTCCTCTTCTGTTGGAGAAATGGCAAAAGAGTCAGGAGGGGCTGAAATAGATCTTGCAAAAGCTCCTCTTAAATATCCAGGGCTTCGCCCTTGGGAAATTCTTCTTTCTGAAAGTCAAGAAAGAATGACCGTTGCTGTTCCTCCTGATAAAATAGAAAGATTTCTTACCCTTGCTAAAAAAATGGGAGTATTAGCAACAGTTCTTGGAAAATTTACAGATTCTGGATATTTTCATATTTTATATGATGGAAAAACTGTAGGATTACTTCCTTTAGAATTTCTTCATGAAGGAGTTCCTCAGCTTGAACTATATGCTGAATGGAAAACCCCAGACTATCCTTTAAATCCTGAAGTAGAAGTTCCTAAAGATTATGGAAGTATTCTAAAGAAAATTTTAAGGTCCTATAATGTGTGTTCAAAAGAATATGTAGTGACTCAATACGATCATGAGGTTCAAGGAGGAAGTGTAATAAAACCATTAGTAGGGTTAGAAAATGATGGACCAAGTGATGCAGCAGTATTAAGATACGATCTTGAAAATGAAAGCGGGATTGTTATTGCTCATGGAATATGTCCTAAATTTTCTGATTATGATACCTATTGGATGGTTGCCAATGCCATTGATGAGGGAATAAGAAACGCTGTTTGTGTAGGAGCAGATATTGAGTATATGGCAGGACTTGACAACTTTTGTTGGTGTGACCCTGTTGAAAGTGAGAAAAACCCGGATGGAAGGTATAAACTTGCGCAGTTAGTAAGAGCAAATCAGGCACTATATACTTTTACCAAAGCTTATGGAGTTCCCTGTATTTCAGGAAAGGATTCCATGAAAAATGATTATCTTATGTCTTTAGGACTTAATCCAGATGAGGAAAATCCTTACGGAGTAGGAATAATTCTTCCTGATGGTAGCTTAAAAATTTCGGTTCCCCCTACTCTTCTTTTCTCGGTAGTTGCTAAAATTCCCAATTGCTCTCTTGCTAAAACTATGGATGTAAAAAATCCAGGAGATCTTGTATACATTTTAGGATTTACCAAAGACGAATTAGCAGGTTCAGAATATTTTAGTCTTCTAAAAATAAAAGGTGGAAAAGTTCCCAAACCAGATCCTAACTTAAATAAAAAAATTTATTTAAAGCTAAGAGATGCTATTTATGAAGGTCTTATTGAATCAGCTCATGACCTTTCTGATGGAGGATTGGGAGTAGCTCTTGCTGAGAAGGCTTTTTCTGGAGGATACGGAATAACTGTTGATTTATCTGCAGTGCCTTATAAAGGTGATTTAAGAGATGACTTTATAATTTTTTCTGAGAGTGCAGGAAGAATTCTTGTAACTGTTAAAAAAGAAAAAAAAAGAGATTTTGAAGAAATAATGAAGGGTGTAGTTTTTGCTTTAATAGGTGAAGTAACCAATGAACCAATTTTGAGAATAAAAGGAATTAATGGCAAAATTCTAATAGAAGAAGATATAAAAGAGTTAAAAAAAGTTTGGAAAGAACCTTTCAGTAATTGGTAAAAAGGAGAAATCTATGAAAATAAGATTTTTTAATTATCCCTCAAAAAAGGCTAACAAATATTTGGAGAAAATTATAAATAGAGTTGAAGAAATTCCTAAAAAAATAGAAAAAGAAGTAAGAAAAATTGGTGAAAAAGTAAAGAAAGAAGGAGATAAAGCTTTAATTGAATATACCTATAAATTTGATGGAGTTCTTTTTGAAGAAAGAGAATTTAAAGTAAGTAGAGAGGAGATAAAATTAGCTTATCAGAATGTATCTTCGGAACTTCTTTCAGCAATTAAATTAGCTATTAAAAAAGTAGAAAGGTTTCATTCTCAAAATCTTCCAAGATCTTGGTTTATAGACGAAGACTCAGAAATTGTTCTTGGACAAATGATAAAACCTGTAGAAACTGCAGGACTTTATATTCCAGGAGGAAAAGGGGGAGAAACTCCACTTATTTCTACAGTTATTATGACTGCAGTTCCTGCTAAAGTTGCTGGGGTTGAAAAAATTGTTATGGTTTCTCCACCAAGAAAAGATAAAACCTTACATTCTGCTCTTCTTGTAGCTGCAAACGAATCAGGAGTTGACGAAATATATAAAGTTGGTGGACCCTGGTCTATATTTGCTTTAGCCTATGGAACGGAGTCCTTACCTAAGGTAGATATTATCTGCGGTCCAGGTAACATTTATGTTACCACTGCAAAAAGGATCGTTTCTTCTTTTGTTGGGATTGATATTATAGCTGGTCCAAGTGAAGTTTTAATTATTGCAGACGAAACAGCCAATCCTGAGTTTATAACCTGGGATTTGCTTGCCCAGGCTGAACACGATCCCATGAGCTTATCCATTCTTATAACCACATCTAAAAAAATAGCTAATGAGGTAAGAAAATTAATCCCTCAAGCACTGGAGAGAGGATTTAGAAGCGAGATAGCTAAAGAAGCACTTAATAAAAGAGGAAGCATTATAGTAGTAAAGGATTTAGAAACAGCCTTTTTCTTGGCAAATATTATTGCTCCTGAACATTTAGAAATAATGGTAAAAGAACCGATGGAGTTTTTACCGCTTGTTAAAAATGCAGGAGCTGTGTTTTTAGGTGCTTTTACTCCTGAAGCTATAGGAGATTATATCGCAGGTCCTAATCATGTTTTACCCACTATGGGATTTGCAAGGTTTGCTTCCTCTCTTTCTGCAGAAAAATTTCTGAAAAAAATAAATTTTCTCAAATATACCCCCGATGCACTGAAAAAGGAAGCAAAAGATGTTATAATCCTTGCTGAGACAGAAAATCTTCCTTCGCATGCTGAAGCAGTTAGAGTAAGATTAAAGGAATAAGTACAAAGGGGGATTAAAAGATGAAGGAATTTTGTAATTATTTAGAATTTACAGAAGAAATAACAGAAGATATTGATACCACAGTTGAGTCTTTAGGTCCTTGTAAAATTCCATCTCCTTTAAAACTTAAACCACAATGTTTCGTTACTGACGAAGCAAAAGTTACTTTAAGGGTTAATTATAATTACTTAAGAGAGCAACTTTTACAAAATAAAGAAATCCCGTCTTTAGAGCTTGCTGGTCCCAGACCTTATATATATTTTGATCCTTCTAAAGTAAAGGCTGGAATTGTTACTTGCGGAGGGCTTTGCCCAGGTATTAATGATGTAATTCGTTCAATAGTGATGACCCTTTATTATTCTTATGGGGTGAACAAAATTATCGGATTCAAATACGGATTGCAAGGTTTTATACCTAAGTATGGACATGAAATAGTAGAATTAACTCCTGAAGTTGTAAAGGATATACATACAATGGGTGGAACATTTCTTGGAACCTCTCGCGGACACCAATCTATTGAGGAGATTGTAGATACCCTTGAAAGAATGAATATTCAAATACTTTTTATGATTGGAGGGGATGGGACTTTTAGAGCAGCTTACAAAATAAAAGAAGAAATTACAAGAAGAAACCTTAAAATTGCTATAGTTGCTGTACCTAAGACTATAGATAACGACATATGGCTTGTTTCTAAAACCTTTGGTTTTGATACAGCTGTTGAACTTGCTTGTGAAGCTATAAGATGTGCACATACAGAAGCTATAGCAGTGCCAAACGGAATAGGTTTGGTTAAGCTCATGGGAAGACATTCAGGTTTTATCGCTGCTGCTGCAACTCTTGCAACTAAAGAAGTCAATTTTTGTTTAATTCCTGAAATGGATTTTGATTTAGAAGGAGAAAAAGGATTTCTTGCAGAACTTGAAAAAAGGTTACAAAGAAGAAAACACGCAGTAGTTGTAGTAGCAGAAGGTGCGGGACAAAAGTATGTGCAGAAAGATCCTCCAGAATACGACGCTTCGGGAAACATTAAATTGGGAGATATAGGCAAATTCTTAAAAGAACAGATCGAAAAGTATTTTAAAGAAAAAAACATAGAGGTTGTAATAAGATACATTGACCCAAGCTACATTATAAGAAGTGTTCCTGCCAATGTAGAAGATAGAATTTATTGTGGATTCTTAGGACAGTATGCAGTTCATGCTGCTATGGCTGGGAAAACAGGAATAATGATAAGTTATCTTAACGATCAATTTGTGCATGTTCCTATCAAAGAGGCAATAAAAAGGAGAAAACAAGTAAATTTAAATAGTAGATTCTGGCTTTCTGTTCTGGAATCTACTGGACAAGGCTCTCTAAAAAATGAATAAAAAGGAGGAAAAAGATTTATGAAAATAAAAAAAATTTCCTTTTTATTTTTAATAGTTATTTTAAGCCTTTTAATTAATAAGCTTTCTTTTTCTGCAGTTGCTCCGCAAACTTATGAAGAAATTAAAAAAGATTTCTCTCCTCTTTCAGCTTTAATTATCGGAATAGAGGATAGCAAAATAATTATAGATAAAGGTAAAGTTCAAGGAGTTAGACCTAAGGATGTTTTTACAGTTTATAAAATGGGAAAAAAGATTGTTCATCCAGAAACAGGAAAAACTCTTGGTTTCTTAAAGGAGATCATTGGAAAAATCGAAATCACTGAAGTTGAAGAAAACTTTGCTACAGGAAGAGTAATATTTCAAAAAGAACCTTTTCCTGTTCCCACTCCTATTGAAAGATTTAAAGATTTGAAAATTCTTATAATTTCCGAAACGCAAACTCCTGATGAAAGTCTATTTTTGATTCTTAAAAATGCCTTACCTGAATCTACAATTGTATTTGACCCAAATCTGAAATTAAAGGATTTAACCCCTCAATATGTGCTTTCACAACAATATGATTTAGTGCTTGCTGTAGAAGATGAGGTGGTAAAGGTCTTTAATCAGAATTTAGATTTAATAAGGTATTATGGAAGTTTGAGTTACAAAAAACCTATAACACCTTCAGCAGTTACAGCTACCACGAAAGTTTATAAACCACCTACAACAGGGATTTTTTCAATAAATCCACCAAGTATCTTAGGAAAAATGAAAGGAGAAGTTTTTCAAGTTGAATTTGCAGATATAGACAATGATAATACTCCTGAAATGATTTACTTTAACTCTCAAGGACTTTTTATAGTAAAAATAAAAGGTGGTCTTTTAGCTCAATATTCTCCTAAAAACGGTAAAATCGTTAATTTTTCAGTAGGTCCCTCTGGCTGGATAGCTTTAAATATTTTTGACGAAAATGCAGGAATGAGAAGCGAGGTTTTAAGATATACCCAGCAAGGATTGATTCCTGTTATTACCAATGTGAATTTAATTTTAAATTTTGTAGATTATACTGCAAGAGGTGTAAGAGACACTTTAATAGGACAGACCTTTGATCCTGAAAACTTTTTCGGAAAAGAGGTTTATATTCTAAAAAGAGAAAATAATCAATTAGTTTATGCAGCAGAGGTTAAAGTTCCACCAGATTATAAAAATATTGGAAGTGCTTTTGTTGACTTAGATGGAGATGGAAAAGTAGAAATTATAAATTATCTTTCAGATGGAAGATTAGCAGTTTATAAAGAGTCAAATACAGTATGGATATCTCCTTATCCTGTAGCCCATCATTTTTACGAAGTAAAACTAACCAAAGGGAAAAAAGGACAGGAAGTAATTAAAAGAATTGTTTACCCTCTTATAACTCCTATTTTAGCAGATATTAATAAAGACGGAAAATCGGAAGTTCTTTTTGCCTCTACAAACTTTCCTTTGGAAACCATTAAAGGAGATTTGAAGTACATACCATTAAATAGCGCTACCTCTCAAATATTTGTTCTTGGATTTGAGGGGACCTATTACTTTAGAAGTTTATGGGCTTCTCAAACAGGTTTTATAACTGGATTGGGTGTGTTTGAAAATGGCATTTATTATACCCTTGTAAAAGGTAAATACCCAGGTGAGACAGAAAGCGAGCTTTATCTCAGTCTTTTTTAAAAGACTAAGGTTTTTCCACAGTAACTATAGTGTGAACATTTCCTCTTGGATGAAAATCAGCTATAACTTTAAGTTTTTTAGGTTCAAGAAGTTTCCACAAAGCATCAAATATTTCGTTAGTTGCTGCTTCATGAGAAATATATCTATTTCTAAATTTATTTAACCAGAGTTTCAAAGATCTTAGTTCTACGATTTTATCCTTTGGAATATAAGAAATTTTTATTGTTGCAAAATCAGGATATCCAGATCTTGGACATAAACAAGTAAACTCTGGAAAGGTAATTTCAATAAGATAGTCTCTATCAGGATAGGGATTTTCCCATGCTTCAAGCTGAGCTTCCTCTATTGCAATTTCTCCATATTTCTTTTCGCTCATATTTTAATTTTAACAGATTTTTCGCCATTTTTCAAAAATTTTCATTGTTTAATAAATTCAGCTTTCTTCTTTTTTCTTTTCTCAACTTTTCAGCTTCATATTTTATTTTAGCTAAGGATTCTTTAAGAGGTACCCAACCATACCCAAAAATTTTGTTATAATTTTTCTTGATAGATATGTATCTTTCGGTTTTTTAAAATGTAGATTTTATCAACCGTTCTTTTTAGAAGGTCTTTATCATGAGAAACTATTAAACAGGTTTTTACATGATTTTTAAGAAATTCTATAAGTATTTCTATAGTTTTTTCGTCAAGCCCAGAGAAGGGTTCATCTAAAAGATAACAAACTGGATTCATGGCAAAAACCGTTGCCAGAGCAACTATTCTTTTTTCTCCTCCTGAAAGCTTATATATAGGGCGTTCAAGCAGATGCTCAATATCAAATATTTTTGCTATGTTTTCAACGATTTCCCTTACTTCATTTCGGTCTTTTCCCAAGTTTAAAGGACCAAAGGCTATATCCTCTTTCACAGTGGGACAAAATAATTGAGAATCAGAATCCTGAAACAATAAACCAATTTTTTGTCTAACTTCTAAAAAATCTTTTTCTTTTTTTCTTTCCTTTCCCAATATAAAAATCTTACCTGAAGTTGGCTTTAAAAATCCCATTATAAGATAAAGAAGAGTAGTTTTTCCAGCACCATTTGGACCTATAAGACCAACTTTTTCTCCAAATGCTAATTTGAATTTTATGTCTTCTAAGACTGGATAGGAGTTGTATCCGAAGCAAACATTTTCAAGAGAAATAATATTATTTTCCATAACTTACCTGTAACTTCCCCAGAGATAGATAAATATTATAATTAAATTTGCAATAATACCAAAGGATATATCAGTCTTTTTAAGTTTAAAGTGTTCAAATAAAGGGAAAAAGCCTTTAAATCCTCTTGCAAGCATTGCTCTGTAAATCTCTTCAGACCTTTCAAAACTTTTTAACAATAAAGCTCCCACCATATAGGCATAAGTCTTGTAAGTATGAAGATTTGTTCCAGGCTTAAATCCTCTTGCTAAAACAGCTCTTTTTATTTTAATGTATTCTTCATGCATTACACTTATATAACGATAAAAAAGGAAAAATATAGTTACCAGTTTTGAAGGCACTTTTAAATGTAACATGGCATGTGCAAGAGAAAAAATAGTTGAAGTGGATAAAAGAGAAATCGTTGCAAGAATGATAGCATTACACTTTAAAGTAATGGATAAAGCATATTTAAGCCCTTCATAACTCAGTTTTAAAAATCCAAGGTCTATATAAGGATTATGCTTATAACTAAAGGGAATAAAAATCCATATAAAAAGTATGAAAAAATTGGCTCCTGCCAGACGGCTAAGAAGATTTCTAAAATTAAGTTTAGCTATAAGAACAAAAAATAGAGAAAGTAGTAAATACAAAGAAGGAACTGAAAGCCCTTTTGAAACAGCACACAGAAAGACAAAAGGCATAAATACAAGGATCTTTACCCTGGGATCAAGCCTATGTAAAAAAGAGCTACCCTCTGCAAAAACTTCAAGATGCATCTAATTCCAAATTTATTTAGCACTATTTCTATATCTTAACATCACCACAATACCCCAGATACCAAAAATATAACCTATTCCACCTATAATATCATGTAATCTTGCTTCATCCATATCTTTTCTCATTTCTATCAATATATTTTTTATTCCTTCTGTCTCTTCTTTAACAGCTTCCTTTACAGCTTCTTTTATTTCATCCTTATCTATTTTTGTTGAAACTAATTCCTTATTTTGAGAGGACTTAGAAATTTCCGATTTAGAAATCTTATTCTCTTGAGAAGATATAGCTTTTTCGGTTTTAGAAGTTTTTTTTACACCTTCTAAACTCGTCTCTGCAAGATGTCCGTCCCCAGCTATAACTTTAATTTTAAGGGAACCTGAATATTTTGTATTAAAGCTATATTTTCCTTTTTCATCAGTTACAGTGTCTAAAATTTTATTCCCCTTTTCATCATAAACTTCAACTTTGCACTTTATACAGGGTGAACCATCTGAAAAATAAGTCTCTCCTGTAATTTGACTTCCTTCTCTATATGCAAAAGTGCTCAATTTATGAGAAAAACTCAACTTAACGAAAACCAACAAAAATAATATCATAATACTGATATATTTCATAACACTACCTCCGGTTTAACTTTAAGTAAATAAAGAACTACAAAAGCTGTAATAAATCCTTCTATTATAGCAATAGGAAAATGAGCGGTTAATAAAGCAATAATAACAGGAACAAAGCTTTTTTCTGTAAAATAGAGAGCTAAACCTGTCAAAATTGCCGTAAAGATTATAGAAAAAAAACCTGTTAAAAAGCTTCCTATAAAAGTATAAATAAATTTATTTTTCTGAATAAATTTTTTAAATAAATAACCTAATAACACCGATGGAAAAGCCACATTAAAGGTATTTACTCCCAAAGTGGTAAGACCTCCAAATTGAAAAAGAATTGCCTGAAGCAAAAGACCTAAAAAAAAGGCAGGAAAAGCTGCCCATCCAAGAATCAGTCCCACAAGTCCATTAAGTATAAGATGAGCAGAACTCGGACCTATGGGTACATGAATTAGAGATGCTACAAAAAATGTGCTTGAAAGAACTGCTATTTCTGGAATTTTTTCTATTTTTAAATTTTTCAATCCTAAAACTAAGCCTACTGTTGTTAAAATTCCTCCTGTTAAAAGAACAGGAGGGGAAAGAACCCCCTCTGAGATATGCATTTTATTTTACCTCCTTAGGTTTAGGATAAGCCTTAACCCAAATTACTGCATCAAGTTCAAGAGGATATTCCTTTCCATCTTTTTCATTTCTTATTACTCCTCCATCTCCAAGAGCAGAAAAACCCCACCATCCAGCCCAGGGAATGGTATATTCAAAATATCCATTTTCGTCAGTTTTTACCACTTGAGTTATAAAAGATTCATAGGGAGCTTTTACATTTTTAGTATTTAAATATTCTACCTCTACCTCAATGTTTTTGGCAGGTTTTCCATCAATTAAAACCTGTCCTCTAAAGGTATTTCCTTCCCAAATGGCAAAAGGTTTAACTAAAGGAATTATTTCAGCTTTAAGTCCAATAGGAGTATCCCATCCCTCCTCCAAACCAAAAGCCTGCACAAGAACCTTGGTAATCTGCTTAATATACTTCTTTTCTGAGGGTTCAAAATAAGGCTCAGGATCTACATAAATTTGATAAACCCCAGGTTTGGTAATTTTTAAAACTGTGGTATACATAGGAATTTTTTGAGAACTTCCTTTAGTGGAAGGAATTAATTTTTTCTCCCAATTAAGATTTATTTTTTCACCTCTTACGAAAACTCCGCTGTCTAAAATTTTAAAAGGCATACTTGGACCACCCTCCATTGGATGAGTAAATCTTGCCTCTACTTTTACTTCTCTTTTGTTTCCCTCTACATTGTCTGTGTCAGGTATAAGAACCAAAAAATGAGCTTTTACAAGCGAAACATTTAAAAACATTATTACCAATGAAATTAAAATAGCATTTTTTAAAATCTCTTTCATACTTCACCTCCTAAATTAAAATTTTTAAAATTTCAATTCATTGATTATCACAATATTAAATTTCTGTCAATATGTTGTTTATATTTTTGCAATGTGGTAAACTGAAATAACTTCTTTTTAATCCTTAAGGGGGAAAGAAAAATGTATATGTCTAAACAAGTAGAAATTTACATAGAAAGAAGCTCTTGGATAAGGAAAATGTTTGAAGATGGCTTAGAACTTAAAAAAAAGTTTGGGGAGGACAAAGTTTTTGATTTAAGCTTAGGAAATCCGGATTTACCTCCTCCAGTAGAAGTTAAAGAAACCTTGGAAGAAATTGTTAAAAATTACGATCCCTCATATCATCGCTATATGCCCAATGCTGGTTTTCCTTTTGTTAGAGAAGTTATGGCTAAAAAAGTAACGCAAGAACAGGGAGTTAAGGTAAGTTCTGAAGAAATTGTAATGAGCTGTGGTGCAGCAGGAGCTTTAAATGTTATTTTCAAAACTCTTTTAAATTCTGGAGAAGAAGTTTTATTTCCCTCTCCATACTTTGTAGAATATTTCTTTTATATAGAAAATCATCAGGGAGTTCCTAAACCCATTCCTACAAAAGAGGATTTTAGTTTAGATTTTGAAAAAATAGAGAGTGCAATTACTCAAAAAACCAAGATTTTTTTAATTAATTCCCCCAACAATCCTACAGGTCAAATATATTCAGAAGAAGAGATAAAAAAGCTTTCAGAACTCCTCAGTAAAAAAAGTAAAGAGCTTGGCAGACCTATTTATCTTGTTTCTGATGAGCCCTATCGGAATCTTACCTTTGATAATGAAAGAGTTCCTTCAATATTTCAATACTATCCTAACAGCATTATTGCCTATAGTTTTTCAAAAGAGCTTTCTTTAGCAGGAGAAAGAATTGGTTTTATAGCTGTCCATCCAGAGATGGAAAACAAAAGAAATATTTTAGAGGGTATGGTGATATGTAATCGCATTCTTGGTTTTGTAAATGCTCCTGCTCTTGCGCAGAGAATTGTAGCAAATTGTGCCTTCTCCAAGGTAAATGTAGAAATCTATCAAAAGAGAAGAGACATAATTTGCGATATTTTAAAAGAAGCTGGATTGTCTTTTGTTAAACCCAAAGGAGGATTTTTTATATTTCCTAAGGTCCCAATAGATGACCTTGAATTTTGCAAAATTCTTAAAGAAGAACTTATTCTTGTAGTCCCCGGGAGGGCTTTTGGAAGTGCAAATCATGTAAGATTATCTTTTTGTGTTTCTGAAGAAACTTTATTAAATATGAAACCTAACTTCTTGAAAGCATGTAAAAAAATTCAAAATTATGTTTAACTTTAAAATCATTTACCAAAGTAAAAAAACTTCAGCCAGAATAGGGAAAATTATCACTCACAGAGGAGTTGTTGAAACCCCAGTTTTTATGCCTGTTGGAACTCAGGGAACTGTTAAAACTATGCCACCTGAAATTGTAAGTTCCCTTGGGTATAATATCATTCTTTCCAATACATATCACCTTTATCTTAGACCAGGACCAGATATAATTCATGAACTCGGAGGAATTCATAGATTTATGAACTGGAAAAGACTTATACTTACGGATAGTGGTGGATTCCAAGTTTACAGTCTTTCCCAATTCAGAAAAATAACTGAAGAGGGAATACTTTTTAAATCTCACATAGATGGAAGCGAACACTTTTTTTCTCCAACAATAGCTATGGATATTCAAAGAAAACTCGGTTCAGATATTATGATGGTTCTTGATACATGTATTCCCTATCCCTTATCTTACGAAGAAACCAAATCACTTACGGAACTGACTCATAAGTGGGCTGTTGAATCTTTAAAATATTGGGAAAGACATAAAAACGAAAAACAGGCAGTTTTTGGAATAATTCAGGGTGGAATGTATGAGGATTTAAGAGCATATAGTGCTAAATTTATTACTTCTTTAGATTTTGATGGATATGCCATAGGTGGGCTTTCAGTGGGAGAACCTTTAGAAATCAGAAATCAAATGATAGAAATAAGTGTTGAATTTATGCCTCAAGATAAACCAAGATATGTAATGGGTATAGGGACTCCTTTAGACATAATAGATGCAGTTATGAGAGGAATAGACATGTTTGACTGTGTTTTGCCAACGAGAAATGCAAGAAGAGGAACGGTTTTCACCTCGGTAGGCCCCCTTTCTATAAAAAATGCTTCTTTAAAATACGATTCTTCTCCACTTGATCCAGAATGCGAATGTTATACCTGCAGAAATTATTCTCGCGGATATTTGAGACATCTTTTTCATGCCAAAGAGCTTTTAGCTTACTTCCTTTTAACCCTTCACAATTTGGTTTATTATGCTAAACTAATGGAACATATTAAAAATGCTATTAAAACAGAAACTCTTGAAGATTTGAGAGAAGAAATAGCTCAATATTATTTTAAACAGGAGGGCTTATGAATTTACTAAACTTTTTTGTAAATCTTGCTTTTTCTATGGGAACACCCCCTCAACAAGGGCAGGCTCCTCAGGGAGGAGGACTAATTGGTTTTCTTTTTACTCTACTTCCTTTAATTCTTATTTTTATTATTTTTTATCTCCTTCTCATTAGACCTCAACAAAAAAGAATGAAAGAGCATCAAAAATTTCTTTCAGAATTGAGAGTAGGACAAAAAGTTTTTACTGCTGGTGGAGTGGTGGGAAAAATTGTTAAAATTGAGGATAATGTAGTGTGGTTAGAAGTTGATAAAGATGTAAGTATACCTGTTATAAAGGGCTATATAAGTGGTCCTTTTACTCAATAATTGAGTTTTCTCTAATCCAATTTTGTAAAGCCTTTAAAGCCTTTTCTGCTAATTTGACATATTTAAATTTTTTAGGAATTTTCTCTTCGAGAGGTGGAAAAAGTCCCCAGTTTATATTCATCGGTTGAAAGTATTTAGAATTTGCAGTTTGAAGATAATTGATTAAGGAACCAATTGCAGTCTCCTTTGGTGGAACAACAAGAGGTTTTTCTTTTATTAATCTTTCTGCATTTATACCTGCTATAAGTCCCATAGCTGTAGATTCTACATATCCTTCAACTCCTGTAATCTGTCCTGCAAGAAAAATATTAGGAAATTTTTTGAGCTGAAGAGTTGGCTCTAAAACTAATGGAGCATTAACAAAGGTGTTTCTATGAATTGAGCCTAAACGAGCAAATTCTGCCTTTTCTAATCCTGGAATCATTCTAAAAATTCTTATTTGTTCTGGATACTTCAGCTTTGTCTGAAAACCGACCATGTTATAAAGAGTTTTTTCTTTATTTTCTGGACGGAGCTGAACAACTGCATAGGGTTCTTTGCCCGTTTTTGGATCTATAAGTCCTGTTGGTTTCATAGGACCATAGCGAAGGGTATCTTTCCCTCTTTCTGCCATAACTTCAATAGGCAAACATCCTTCAAAATATTTGGAATCTTCAAAAGGATGTAAAGGGACCTTTTCAGCTTTAAGTAATTCTTCTACAAATCTTTCGTATTCTTCCTTGGTTAAAGGACAATTTATATAACTCCCCTCCCCTTCTCCATATCTATCTGCAATAAAAACTTTTTCCCAATTTATAGAGTCAGCGTAAACTATGGGAGAAATGGCATCATAGAAATGTAAGTAGGGAACTTCAATAAGTTTTGCAAGATTTTCTGCTAATTTTTTTGAAGTAAGGGGACCAGTTGCAACGATTACAATTTTGTCTTTTGGAATTTCTATAACTTCTTCTCTTATTACTTCAATCAATGGATGATTTAAAAGTTTTTGTGTAATGTAATCTGCAAAGCAAGTTCTATCAACTACGAGAGCTTTTCCTCCTTCAATTTCGCAATTTATAGCAGCTTCCATTATTAAGGATTTTAAAATTTTTAACTCCTCTTTTAGCAATCCTACTGCGTTTTTTAGATCTTTTGAACGAAGTGAATTAGAGCATACCAGTTCAGCAAATTTGTCAGTTTTATGGGCGGGAGTCATTTTTACAGGTCTCATTTCATAAAGTTTTACTCTGATACCTCTTTGAGCAATTTGCCATGAGGCTTCTGAACCAGCAAGTCCACCACCAATTACAATAACTTCAAAATGTTTCATGGAAAAGCTTAGAACTTTTAAGAATTAGTAAGAGTTTTACTTAATAATCTATTCCAGCAATAGGAATGTATGCAATCTTAGGTGTAATAAATACTATAAGCTCAGCATTAGTTAATTGTTTTCCGCGTCTTTTAAAAGCTTCTCCAATACCTGGAATATTTCCTAAACCAGGAACTTGATCTATATTTTCTATGACATTTGTAACTTTAATTCCCCCTATAACAAGTGTTTCTCCGTTATCAACAAGAGCTGAAGTTTGAATATTATTTGTTATTATAGTTGGCTGTCCAGCTACAGTGTGAGTCCAATCTGGATAGGACCTTTCAATAGATATATCTAAAAGAATTTTCCCTTCAGGAGTTAAAGAAGGAGTAACATTAAATTTTAACCCAGCATCTATAAAATTAACTGTTGCTTCTCTTATTTCAGCAGCATAACTCAAATATGGAATTCTATATCCCTGTTGAATAGTTGCTGGTTCTCTATCTAAGGTAAGTATTTTTGGTTTAGAAATGATTCTTCCAACTCCCTTTTCTTCAAGAGCAGAAAGCTGAAAATCTAATAATGCAATATTTTTACCAAAATAACCTAAAATTATTCCTAAGGCACTGGGGTTAGCCATTTGTGTAGGCATTGCTCCAAGATCTACAATGGTTGGAGTAGGAAGTGAAATTGTGGCGTTAGTAGAAGTGTAACCCCCTCCAGGATATGTATAAGTCATACTACCAGTAGATGAAGATGGATTGGGAGAAACGCCCCAAATACTATGTTCAGTTGCTCTCCAAGTAGCTCCTCCCCATCTTACTCCAAGTTCGTGAACATAAGTATCATTGACTTCTACTATTCTTGCTTCAATTAAAAACTGTGGTCTCGGTTTATCTATTTCTTTAATTATCGCTTCCATTTCTTCTAATACCTTAGGTGTTGCTTTAACGATAAGAATATTGGTGAAAGGGTCAAAGGTAATTTTGTTGGGGTCTTTCAAAATTTCTGCAAGCTTTTCTGAAATTCTCTGATTTTTCATTATATCTACCACTTTACTTGCTCTTATATGTTTCAACTTAAAAGTTTTGGTAATAAGTTTATTTGTCATTTCTTCTGTTTCTTGTATAGCTCTTAAAATATCTCTCTGATTTTCAATCTCTCTTCTAATTCCCTCTGTGCTTTCTCCAAGAGCTCTCATATAGTCTCTGTAAAGTTCTGCTTCTTTTTTAATCTCTTCTATTTTTCCTACTCTTGTTACATTACCAATGGTAATTTTAGCCAGTCCATTATTAGCAAGGATTACATCTAATAACAAGTCCCAAGGAACTTCCTTGGCTTTTAAAGTTACCATACCTTTAACTTGTTCACTGGCAACAATGTTAATTCCACCAACCTCAGCAAGAAATCTCAAAACTGCGTGAATATCTGCTTCCTGAAAATCTACAGAAACAGGAATTCCCTTATATTCTTTAGCAGTTAAAGGCATTTTCATTCTGTGAGCACCTAAATAGATTTCATATTCAGGAAACTTTGATTCCTTAGGAAGAGTAGTTTCAATCTCTGATAAAGGCTTTTTTTCTAAATATTCAAGGCTTTCCTTTTTAATAACTATTTTAACCGGCTTTTCCGGTGTTTCCCATATTAAATCAACTATTAATTTATTTGCAAAAGTAGAAGCTTTAAAATTAAAAGGTTTATTTAAAGTAAATTCTAAATATAATTTTTCTTTCTCATAAGAAGCGTTTATTTCTTTAAATATTTCCTTAGGAAGGGTTCTCATCCATGTTGAGGTTTTTGGGGAAACATTATAAAAAGTGAATTTTATTTTCGTATTCTCTTTAGAAACTTCATATTTAGGCTTATTATCAAACTCAAAAATTAATTTATCTTCAGGTTTTTGCAAAAATAATACATTTTCTAAATGAATTCTTTTTTCTAAGGCAAAACAATTAAATTTGGTTAAAAATAAGCTCAGAATAAAAATAAAAATTTTAAGTCCCATTCTTATTTTCATGGCATTTTCTCCTTTTTCAAAGGTAATAACCTTTTTCTGACCTCTTTTTCTCCATAAATGTTAGTTTCTTCCTCCTCTACTATTACATAATCTTTCCCTATTTTTAAAATTTTAATGTTACCTATCTTATTTCCCACTTTAACTATATAACCCTTTTTGTTATTATCCTCTAATAAAGCCATTTTTTCTCCCTTTTTTTCTAAAACCCCTACAAGTTCTAAAGGTATTTTTTCTTTTTTTTCTGAAAAAGCTTTTAGAGTTTCTGGAGCGATAAATGGATTTTTAAGTTTACTTACATCAATTTTATAAGATTTTTCCTCTAAGGTTTTCATCCAGTTTTTAAGTTCTGTATCTTCAATTTTTTGCTCTTCTCCCCCCTTTTTGACTATGCTCGTTTTTTCTTCTTTTTGAAAGCAACCCGCTAATAGTAATACAGCTAAAAAAAATGTTACAAAATACTTGATCATTTCTTTTTTCCTTTTGTTTCTTCTTTTTCTTCTTTCTTTAAAGGCACACCCGTATATTTATAGGTATAAAAAGTTGCTGTAGCTACCAATTGGCTAGCCTTTGCTTGCAATTTAATATCATTTAAAACTATTAATCTTTCTAAACTTTCTATAGAATTGAGGAAATTGATAATATTATTAAAGCGACCTTTAATTTCCATCTTAAAAGGTACTATATTGTAGTAATCTCTAGGATCTTCTTTGCCTGGTTCAAAGGTTATCACTTCTAAATTGTTCTCTTTAGCAAGATCAGAAACCCTTTTTAAAACATCAGGAATCTCTTTTTCTGAAGGCAAAATTTCTTTTATTCTGTTTAAAAATTCTTCTCTCTGTTTCATTTGAACTTCTAAAACTTTCATTTTTTCTGTTATTTTTTTGTATTTTTTAATTTCTAAATCTAATTTATTGATCTCCTCTTTTAAAATATTTATTTTTTCCTTGGTCTCGGTATAGTAAAACTGATAAAATAAAAACAAAGGAACCAAAACCAAAATAAAAACGATCAAAAATTTTTCTCTTTTTGTAGCTCCTTCTTCCCAAGATCTAAGCTTTTCCCAAAAAGTTTCCATAGCTAAAAAGAAACTCCTGCTTTAAACTCTATGTATGCTTCTTTTTTTTGGGTTTTGTTTAAAGATACCTCTTTTATAACTTCTTTAATATTTTCTAAGTTTTTCAAATAATTAGCTATATCTTTTAGATCTGAACTAACACCGTTTATTTCGGCTTTAGAAGGTTCTAACGAAAGTTCAGTAAAAGCGATTCTATTTTTCCCTATATTTGCTATTAATGTTTCTAATTTTTGAAGCTCCCTACCCTGATTTTTTTTAAGTTCTATAATTGTAGCAATGCGTTTCTTAATTTCTTCATTTCCTTTTTCTAATTCTTGCACTCTTTCTGCAATTTTCTTATATTCTGCAAGTTTTTTTTCTTTTTCTATTTTCTCATTTCTTAAATTTCTTAAGGTATATTCCAAATGAAATCCTTCAACTATAATACCTATCATCACTACTAAAAAAACTATTAATAATGTTTTCAAAAAGGGATATTTTTCTTTTTCTAATTCTGGTTTTAATACCTCTTTTTTGGGAAGTAAATTAAATTTTATTATCATACAATTTTAAAATTTTATAAGTTTTAAAACTTAAGTCAAGGGTAAATTGAAATTAAATTGAAATTTTTTAACGTTTTATAATCAGCTAAATTCTTTAAGGGCTAAATTTCCTAAAAATAAACTGTTTAAATTTTTATAATCTAAAGCACCCAAAAATATTGACACACCAAAAGTATTGACTTTATCTACATAATAAAATATAATTTAATACCAATGTATAGCTTTCCTAAATATTTTTTTTGTTTGATTTGGGGTTTAATTATTCTTTTATTTTTTTCTTCTCAATTATTTTCCTATGAAGACAGCTATGAAAAACGTCTTAATCTTTGGCCTTTTGTAGTTTATAGTAAAAATAAACTTGATAAGATGGAAAGATTGGAAATTGCTGGTCCTTTTTTTTATAAATATTCATTTCCTGGAGAAAATGGAACCTCCTTTAGACCTTTCTATTCTTCAGTAAAAAGACCCGAAATTAAAAAAATATTCTTTCTTTCTCCGTTAGGAATTTATAAATCTGACAATGAAACTACCTCTTTAAAATTTGTTCCCTTAATTAATAAAACCTGGATCAAAACCCCAGAAGAAAAAGAGGAAGAAAGACATTTTGATTTCTTTCCTGTTTTCTGGGGACAAACTACTCAAAATGAAACCTATGGGGGTATTTTCCCTATTTATGGAAAGTTTAAAAATAGATTTGGTAAAAAGGAGATTACTTTTGTTCTTTGGCCACTTTACAGTAAAATTGAATACGAAGATTACATAGCTTATAATTATTTTTGGCCATTTATAAGAATTATAAAGGAGAAAGAAAAAAAGGAATCTGCTAAATATAGTGGCTTTAAGTTCTGGCCCATTTATGGACATTTTAAAGAAGGGGATACTGAAAGAAAGTTTGTTTTTTGGCCCTTTTACATAAAAACTAAATTTAAGGATCTTGAAAATGAATATTCTGATAGATTTATAGTATTTCCCTTTTATATCAGAGAAGATACAGACACTTATAACAGAGAAATTATCCTTTGGCCTTTTTTCCAGAAGGTTTGTGCTAAAAATTATTATTATAAACAACTTGATGCACCCTGGCCTTTTTATAGAAAAATAGAAGGAAAAGATATTAAGGGAGTGAGGTATTGGCCCTTTTATGGATATGTTAAAAAAAGTGATAGCTTAGATTATTTTATTATTTGGCCTTTGTATTTTTATAAAGAGGACCATCTTACTCAAGGAAATTTAAAATTTGATGAAAGGGAATATAGATTTTTGATTTTCTCTAAGTATAAATATACAGAACAAACTGAAAATATTAAACAAAAGGAATATCGGATATGGCCTTTACTCTACGGATACGAATCTTATGGGTATGGATCCTCAAACAAAGCTACTAATTTTTATTATTTTCCGGCAATTTTGCCACTTTATGACGAAGGGATGGAAAGAAATTATAGTGCTTTTTTAAAATTATGGGAATATTATAAGCAAAATGACTATACCTTTTTAAAACTAATGTGGGGGCTTTATAGATACGAAAAATCTAAGTTAAGAAGTGTTCAAGAACTTGCTTTTATATTAAGAATAGTTAAGGGTCCAGAAACAAAATATATAGAATTTTTAGAAGGATTTTTAGGTTTCGGAAAATTGGAAGGAAAACCCAAATTAAAGGTTTTTTATATAAATTTTTATGATGGAAAATAAAAAAATAGGAATTTATCCTGGCACTTTTGATCCTATCACTAATGGTCATTTAGATATAATCAAAAGGGCCTTAAAACTTTTTGATGTAGTTATAATAGCTATTGGAGAAAATCCTCAAAAAAAGCCACTTTTTACTATAGAAGAACGAGTGTATTTAGTAAAAGAAGCAGTAAAAGAACTGCCTGATAGTTACAGAATTGAAGTTGAACCATTTTCTGGGTTATTAATAGATTTTGCCAAAAAAAAATCTGCCTGTGCTATAATAAGGGGATTAAGAGCAGTTTCTGATTTTGAATACGAAATGCAATTAGCTTTAATGAATAGAAAACTTTCTAATAGTATAGATACGGTTTTTCTTTTAACCAGTTTAAAATGGATATTTTTAAGTTCTTCTCTCGTTAAAGAAGTAGCTAAATTTGGTGGGAATATAGAAGACTTAGTTCCTAAAATTGTAGCTGAGAAACTAAAAGAAAAATTTAGATAAGAGGGGGCATAAAGCCCCCTCTTAAGTTTTTAAAGTTCCTTAACAGTAATAGATCCTGTTGGACAAACCTCTACACAGGTCATGCAAACCATACACTCATCAGGTCTTGCAACAATGGGCTTTCCATCTTCTCCCTTGTCATAAACCTGTGCCGGACAAGAATCAATGCAACTTCCACAGGCTTCACAGGTGTCATAATTTACAGTAATCTCAACCATACCACACCTCCTTTAGTATAATTTTTACTCTTTAAACTCTAAAGCTTTCTTTAAAAAGTTTATTGCCCAACATTTTACACTAAAAATATGAATATGGGTATAGGTTGCGAATAAATTTTTATATAAAATTCCGTCTCTTTTTCCATCAAATCCGCTTCCTTTCTCAAGCTCAAATACAAATTTCATCTCATCATTAAATTTTACTTCAACTGGTTTTGAATAGTGAAATTCATGCCCTTTTATAGAATTCCCTAATTCAAAATAAGGATTTTTTTCTTTTACATTTGCTATTACATAACCATGTCCCTGCGGATATTTCTCTACGATAAAAGTAATGGGTAAAACTTTACTCATCGGATATTCTTTTTTCTCCCATATTATTTTTTCCCCTAAATACATTAAGCCACCACATTCAGCATAAACCGGCATACCCTCTAAAACCGCTGTTTTAACATCTTTCATAAGTTCCTTATTTTCAGAAAGTTCTTCAGCTCTTACTTCAGGAAATCCACCTCCTAAATATAAACCAGAAACCTCGGGTAATCTTCTATCCTTAAAGGAGTTTATGAAAACTAACTCAGCCCCCAATTTAGTCAAAAATTCTAAATTTTCAGGATAATAAAATTGAAATGCCTCATCTCTAAAAACTCCTATTTTTAAACCTTTACAATCTAAAACATTTTCTATTTGAGGTAACTCTATCTCCAATGGAGGCACATCTTTGCTAATTTCTAATAACCTATTAATATTTACATTTTCTTTTATTATGCTTTGAAGCTGTTCTAAAAATGAACTTTCATCGTATTCAAAAGAAGTAACAAGTCCTAAATGTCTTTCCTGTGGTAGATTTTTAAGTTTTGGAATAACTCCAAGCACCTCTACATCTGTGTAAAATTCTATAGATTTTCTTATTATGTCTTCATGTCTTGTTCTTGCTATTCTATTTAAAACAACTCCTTTAATCTTTACTTCTTTTTCAAACTCAAGAAAACCTTTTACTAAAGCTGCCATACTTCTTGTTACTTTGGTACAATCTAACACTAATATCACTGGAGCTTTTAAAAGCTGGGCAAGTTTTGAAGTGCTACAACTTCCAAATACATCAAGTCCATCAAAAAGTCCTCTATTTCCCTCGATAATAGCAAGTTCAGAATCCTTAGAACCAAGATAAAAAGAATATAAATTATCTTTTTCGTCAAATAAAAATAAATCCAAATTTCTGCAGGGGATGTTAGAAATTTTACTTAGCCAACCTGCATCTATATAGTCAGGACCTTTTTTAAAGGCTGATAGTTTAAATCCCAAAGATCTAAAGGTTGAGATTAATCCTATAGTAAATACAGTCTTCCCAGCACCACCTTTATGAGAAGAAATAAGAATCCGAGGAATATTATAATAGATTTTCAAAATACCTTACTTCTTATACAAAACTCCTTCGTATTTTACCACTAAATCTTTAGAGGACTTTACTCCCAAAGCAATTTTGTAAAGAATAGTCATAATCAAAAATCCAACCGCCCAAACTCCTAAAGTAATTCCAATCTCTGGTAATGTAGGTCTATAGGGAGTAATAGTTTCAAATGGAGTGGGAGTATACCCTCCGGTGATTAACCCAATACCTTTATCAATCCAACAAGAAAGGAATACAGCCATACAAGCAAGAACTAAGGTTGTTTCATTTTTTCTGGTTGCTGGAATTACAAGAAGTATTATGGCAATAGCTGCTAAAATATAAGAAGTCCACATAAAGGGTACCCATTCAGCATGACCTTCAAGTCCAACAAATAAATATTTAATAGGAGCCTGATGGCTGTGAATACCACTGTAAAAAGCTGTAAATACTTCAAAGAGAAAGAATAATACATTTATAACAAAAGCATAGGTTACAATTTTGGATAAAGTCTCAATTGCCTTTTTACCTGGATCAAAATTGGCAACCTTTTTAAGTAATAAAGCTACAATAAGAATAAAAGCTGGACCTGAAGAAAAAGCTGAAGCTAAAAATCTTGGTGCCATAATAGCAGTTAACCAAAAATGTCTTCCTGGTAAACCCTGGTAAAGAAAAGCAGTAACAATATGAATACTTGGAGCCCACACTATAGCTAAATAAATAATTGGCTTTAACCAAGAAGGATATTTGGTTCCTTTATATTCTGCATGTAAAACAGTCCATCCACAAATTAAATTTAAAAGTAAATATCCACTTAAAACAATTACATCATAAAACATAATAGAATTAGGAGTAGGAAACCTTATAACATTTAGCACCCTCATGGGCTGACCAAGATCAACAAAAACAAAAAGAATACACATAGTAACTGCAGCAACAGCTAAAAATTCTCCTAATATGGTTATTTTCCCAAATTCTTTATAATTGTGCCAATAATAGGGAAGAACAACCATCACAGCTGAGGCTGCAACTCCGACTAAAAAGGTAAAATTAGCAATATAAAAACCCCATGAAACATCTCTACTCATTCCCGTAATTCCTAAACCTACTTTAAACTGATAAAGATAGCAAAGAAAACCTATAAAAATAATAGTCAATAAAAATAATACCCACAACCAGTATTTTTTACTTCCTGTTAATGCCTTTTCTAACATATTTACACCCCTCTTTAAAAAAATTTAGTCTATCAAATAAAATACTGAAGGATGAGTTCCTAATTCAGCTTTTCTTCTAATAGCGACTCTTTCTTTTAAAATTTTACTAACTTCAGAGTTTGGATCTCCAAGATCTCCAAATATAAGGGCTTTTTCTGGACATGCTTCAACACATGCAGGAATTTTTCCCTGAGCTAATCTTTCATAACAGAATAAACATTTTTCTACCACACCTTTCATACGGGTGGGATACTCTGGATTTACCTTTTTAATGTATGGACGAGGATCAAACCAGTTAAAAGATCTTGCTCCAAATGGACATGCAGCCATGCAGAAACGACATCCAATACATCTATGAAAATCCATCATCACAATTCCATCCGGTCTCTTAAATGTGGCTTTAGTAGGACAGACCCTTACGCAGGGAGGATTATCACATTGATTACATAGAAGTAAAAACGGAACGTCTTTAAATATTTCTTCTAAATGCTCATCTGCCTGTTCTGGAAAGGCGTGTTCAAACCTATCCTCCCAAATCCACTTTATTTCTTTCTTTTTATCAGGAATAGAGGGAACATTGTGAAGATAATGGCAAACTTCTATACACTTTTTTCCACAACCCTTTGTTTGCCCTTCTTTACACTTTTTAACATCAACTACCATTGCCCATCTTTTTCCTTTTAAAGCCTCGGGGGGAGATGTATATTCTTGTGCTTTAATCTCTCCCCGTGTAAGTAAGTCACCAACTGCGGTTGATACCGCAGTTCCTAATAAGGTTAATCCTGTTAATTTTAAAAATTCTCTTCTTTTTATTGCCATTTTTTCGCCACCTCCGGTGCAATATGGCAATCCCAGCAATCTGGGTGTGTTATCGCAAAATTATGACACTTATCACAAAATTTTTCCTTATTAGTATGACACTTCATACAAGTTCTCTGTAAACTTATAGTATAAGTCTTACCATCACTTGCAACATAGACATGTTGATTCTCACGAATGGCCTTTTTTCTCCAATTATCAAGTAATTTCATATGATAGGCTCTCATATACTCCTTTGATTCTATACACTTTTTTTCTTCCTTAGGTAACTCAGGTTGCGGAATAGCCTCTAACCTTCCAAAATTTAACCACATTGGAGAAGTAAAAAATACAATTAAAACTACTATAAAAAATAGTACTTTACCAGTATTATACATAGCTTATACCTCCTATTCTGCATCTCTACCTTTTACAGGATGTTTTAAGGGTCTTCTTCTTAGGTCTACATCTCTTGATTTTTCTCCCTCAAAAACTAATGCATTAGCCACAAGCTCATGAACACCACTTACCTCAACACCAGGAACCCAATAACCTAAAAGAGTAGGAAATACAGCTCTATCAATAGCACAAATGCAAACTAATTGATTGACTCCATACTCTTTATGCACATATTCTACTGCATTTGCTCTTGGGAAACCTCCTCTTTGTCTTATTTCCATATTCTCTCCTGCATTAAGTCCTGAACCGCTTCCACAACAGAAGGTCTTTTCTCTAATGGTATTTTCGGGCATTTCAACAAAGTTATTACAAACATGTTTTAAAATAAATCTTGGCTCTTCAAAAATTCCCATGGCTCTTGCAGGATTGCAGGAATCATGATAAGTAACAATAAGATGATCATTTCTTGAAGGATCAAGCCTTAATTTTCCATGTGCAATTAGATCTGCAGTAAATTCTATTATATGTACAATCTTATTAGATTTTGCATGTTCAAAAACTGTTCCCGTAATAGGAGATTTAGGGACTTCTAAGAAGTCAATTGGACCAAACCAGGTATTATGATATTGATGCCAGACCCTCCACATGTGTCCACATTCTCCACCAAGTATCCATTTAACCTTTAATCTTTTTGCTTCTTCATAAATCTTTGAATGAAGTCTTTTTGCCATCTCTAAAGAATTAAAAAATCCAAAATTTCCTCCCTCAGTAGCAAAAGGACTCATAGTAACATCAAGATCTAAGTAATGGAAGAGAACAAGATAGCCCAGCATAGTATAAATTCCAGGTTCAGCAAAATAGTCTCCAGATAAAGGAACAAATAAAATTTCAGCTCCCTTTCTATTTATATATTTGTCCAAATCAATATGTATTCCTGTAATATCTTCAAATTCCCAGGTTAAAAATTCTAAATTCTCTTTAAAGGTATGAGGCGGAATTCCTACATGGTTACCGATATAATAAGAATTATGAACAGGTTTTAATGTCCAATCTGCGGCAATACCAAGCTCAAGCATTATCTCTCTCATCATAATGGTTATTTCTGCAGTATCTATTCCATAAGGACAAAAAACTGAACATCTTCTACACTCTGTGCATTGATAAAAATAATAAAACCACTCTTTTATAACATCTTCCGTTAATTTCCTTGCTCCTGCAAATTTTCCAAGAAGTTTCCCAAAAGTAGTAAACTCTCCTTTTACAATAGATCTTATAAGTTCAGCTCTTAAAACAGGCATGTTTTTGGGATCACCTGTTCCAAGAAAAAAGTGACACTTGTCTGCACAGGCTCCACACCTCACACATATATCCATAAAAAGTTTAAAAGATCTATGTTTTTCCATTCTTTTAAGAATAGCTTCCCTTACAATCTCTTTCCAGTTTTCAGGAAGTGGCCACTTTTCATCATAAGGTTGCCACTTTCCCATATTAGGCAGATCTAATTCTTCTAAAATCTTAGGATCTACAATACTAAGATAATAACCTTTCTTTAATTCAGGCTTTATATCCATCCAATCTTTTTCTGGAGTTTTATGTAAATTTATATCAGCCAATAATTCGTCAGGTTTGGGAAGACTCATAATTTTACCTCCTGTCTACTTAGATATTTTTATTTGGTCCATACATGGTATACCATTCATGTTCTTCTTTTTCTACCTCTTCATCAAGAGGTATACCTGCATTCTGCATCTGTTCTTTAAACCTTTCTTGGAATTCATAGTATGTTAAATGCTTTACAGGATATTCCCAAGGATTTACATGTCTTACTGCACGGTTATTATTAGCCATATTACGAGTAGGACTGAAAAATACACCAACCATATGAACAAGCTTACTAAACGGGAAATAAGCTGCGAGAGTTGAAACTAAAAATAGATGCATGTAAAAAATAACTCCAATTTTTGCTCCCTCAGGAATGGCTGGATTAAAAGTAGCAAGACCAAGTGTTAACTGTTTAACTGCGTATAAATCAACCTTTATAGAATATCTCATTAAAACCCCAGTAACAACGATTCCAATAATTAAAAATAGCGGGAAGAAATCAGAACCATAAGATAAATAAGATACCTTGGCATCTACAAATCTTCTCAAAAGAAGAAAAGTCAACCCTGCAAGAATTAATATATCAGTAATGTAAACCGGAGGAACTCCTAAACTCTGAATAAAACTATCTAAATAATCTAATTTCTGAATCAAAATTGGAACGGGATTTGTAAACAACCTCAAATGTCTTAAAAGAATAATAAAAAATGACCAATGAAATAGAATTGCTCCAAGCCATAACCATTTGGCAGAACCGTAAATTAACCTTTTTCCATATAAATCAGCTCTTAAATTTCTAAATAAACTTCTAAAAAATACAATCTCAAAAAACATTCTTAAAACTACTTCCCAAGTTGTAAAAGGAGATTCTAATCTGTCTTTTAAAGTTCTTTTTACCCAAGGAAGACTTTTTTGTTGACCACAGGTTGTAGGAATTTTGTAAGAAACAGGAGATCTTGCCCAATATACAATACGATAAATTAAACCTATTACAAATACAAGAAAACAAACATAAGGAATTATTATTCCAAAGAGAGGTTCTAAACCTAAAACACTTACCCCAAACCAAGGAATAAAAATTAAGAAAATCACAATTATAAAACTTACCAATGCATTCATAATCCACTCCCTCTCTATAATTTAATTAATATTTTCTTCTTCATTTTCTCCACTTTTTGGCATCCCTTCCATAGGATCATATACTAAACCTGCTCTCTTTAAAAGCAAAAAGTGAGCTCTCTTCCATTCATCATATCTGAGATTATTTAAAGTTTCTCTATAATCGGAAAAGTGATCAAATCCTCTTATTATAAGCGCATTTATTCTATCTTCAAGCTTTAAAAACTCCTCTATTCCAAATTTTTTTAGTATTTCTTCTCCTAACTTTTCTCTTATTATACTTTTCAGTTGAATAAACATATTTAACGCTTTTGAAGGTTTAACTTCTTGCACAGCTCTCAATTGCATAAGTCTTCTTAAAAAATAATCTACTTCTTCCCATTTGAAATCTCCAAATATAGATTCTATTAAACCTTCAAAAGTCTCGTCAATTCTATATCCAAATGGATTTTGAAATCTATCCACTTCTTTTGTAAAAAATCTTTTTGCTTCCTCTCCAAAGGAATCCCAAAAAATGGACTTCCACTTTTTTAAAATATCTCCTTTTTTACCTTCTAAATACTCAACAAATTCTCGAGATAAGCTTGTTGAGCTTTTTAGCATTTTACCCTTTTATATAATCCAATTTACAAAAGTCAACCTCAATTTTGAAAGGTTTTAAATATTTTTTCTATTATGTTTTTAAGGTTTTCAAAAATTGTCAAAAATTTTTTAAATTTTTTTAAAATTTTTCAACATTTTTTTAAAAATTAAAAATCTTAGGAAGCTTTCTAAAAATTTCTAATTTCTCATTCTCTCTTAATTTTATCCTCTTTAAAATTTCTTCTAACTCCTGAATAGTTGTTTCATAAAGATTTTTATTTAGCTTATACGGATGCCCATCTTTTCCTCCGTGGGCATAGCTATATACTACTGGATCTTCTCTTGAAGCTTTCACATTGTAAATTAACTCAGAAGCTAAAGTTAAAGCCCTTAAAGCCTTTGCACCAATACCTGGTGTTAAGACAAGTTCTTTAAAATCTGAAGGAGGATTTTCATAAGTCTTTTCCCAAATTTTTTTAAGTGATTTAAAGGACAAATCCTGAGGAGTTAGAATATGTTCTTTTTTAAATGTAATATGCACTTTAGGTATAAGTTCTTTAACTATTAAATTTAAATTTTCTTTTAACAGATTTACCAAGGCATCTTGGACATTTTTGCTGTTTTTAGCTACCAAATTTAAAACTTCTCTCTTTTTAATTTGAGATACTATACCAATATGTGGGGTTTCGCAAAGATTTAAAATTTTTTCACTATACCAATGATATCTTCTTGCATAGGCAAGTTTTTCATCCATCCCTTGTTGAATAACTCCCCATTCCCCACTTTCTGAAAAAATAAAAAGGTGGAAATAAAGTTGAAAGCCATCCTGGATAGCATTGTTATCAATTCTTGCTGTAAGTCTGCTTAAAGTTACAAATTTGTATGAACTTTGAGGAAGCCCTGCCTTTTCTCCCCAAAAAATTATTTCTTGAGGAGTATTTAATGCCCTTTTTCCCTTTCCTCCACATATATAAATCCCTAACTCTTTGAAATAAGGTTTTAATGCCTCTTTAACAGCTCCCCCTACAGTAGTAGTTAATCCTGATGAATGCCAGTCAAATCCAAGTAAACATCCCAAAGCTTGAAACCAAAAGGGATCGGTTAATCTTTTTATTAACTCCTTTTTTCCAAATTCTTCATAGATTAGAAGAAGAATGGCTCTGCTCAGTCTTACCATTTTTTCAAAAAGCCACGGAGGGCACTTACCATCATGTAAAGGAAGATCAACTATACTACGGGTTATCATATTTTTCTGCCCAAGCCTTTTTAATATCTTCTACTATTTTTTTACATGCTTCTTCTGGTGAGGGAGATTCTCTAATAGGTCTTCCTATTACTAAATAATCTGCACCTGCCAAAACAGCCTCATAAGGCGTTGCAATCCTTAATTGATCATCCTCAGTATTTTCCCACCTTATACCAGGGACAATAGTAATAAGTTCTGGAAAAAATTCTTTTATTTTGCTAACTTCTTTTGCTGAGCACACAACTCCATCACATCCACTTTTATAAGCTATTTGAGTAAGTTTAAAGACCAATTCTTTAGTATCTCTTGCAAATTCAGAATTAAAACCAAGTTCCAATAAATCTGCTCTATCAAGGGAAGTAAGGATAGTAACAGCTATGATTTTTAAATTATTTAAAGCGGATTCAACTACACTTTTTAAGGCAGTTCTTCCTGATAAAGCATGAACTGTAATCCAATCAACCCCTAATTCAGATATTACTCTTATAGTCTTTGATAAAGTATTAGGAATATCAAAAAGCTTTAAATCAAGAAATATTTTACAATTACTAATTTTTTTAATTTCTTCTATAGCTTTAGGACCACAGCTTGCAAAAAGTTCCAATCCTACCTTATAAACTCCTACCAAACCATTTAATTTTTCCACCCAGTACAAAGCTTCTCTTAAACTGGGAACATCTAAAGGAAAAACGATAATATCTTCTGGTTTTTGATTAGTCTTCATCTTTTAAATCTTTTATCTGGGTTATAAATTCTTCCACATCATTAAATTTTTTGTAAACTGAAGCAAATCTTATGTAAGCTACCTTATCCCATTCTTTTAATGTAGAAATAACCTTTTCTCCTATGTATTGAGATGAAACTTCTTTTTCCCCTCTTTGAATTAAATCAAGCTCAAGTTCGTTTATAAATTTTTGAATAGTATTTTCACTTATTGGTCTTTTATGGCAAGCTTTTCTTATGCCAGAAATTAATTTTTCTCTGTTGTAAGGTTCTCTTCTACCATCTCTTTTAACAACCATTATATCTAATTCTAGTTTTTCATAAGTAGTGAATCTATATCCGCATTTGCCACACTCTCTTCTTCTTCTAATGGAAAAGCCGTCTTCTATAACTCTTGAATCTATAACTTTCGTTTCAACTTCTTTACACTTAGGGCACCTCATTACTTTTAATTATACCAGGATATCTTGACATTTAAAGAATTTTTATTATATTTTATTTTGGTTTAAGATCGCGGGGTAGAGCAGCCAGGTAGCTCGTCGGGCTCATAACCCGGAGGTCGTGGGTTCAAATCCCACCCCCGCAACCAATTTCTTTAGGATCATAAATCTTTTATAACAAAAATCTTATTAAGTCTTTTTAAAAATTTTAAAGAGGTTCTTTCGTGAGAGAATTAGATAGGATTAAAAACCAAATTTTGAGACAACTTGTTAAAAAACCTTCTACCTTTTGGGAACTAATAAATTATCAAGATTCACATATAGTTAATTTTCTTCAAGCTTTAAAAGATCTAATACACAAAAATCTTATAAAATACGAAAAACCCTTTTTTCGGATAAGTGATAACATAAATATTTTTTCTTATAAAGATCCTGGATGTCTCAACTGTTCTCCCTTTTCAAAAGATTCTTATTGGCAAGAAATTTTAAATAAATTTTTAAAAATAATAGAAGGGAGACCTCTCCCAACAAGTGATTTTGACCAGGGTTTCATAAAACCTGAAGATACTTTAAAAAGAACAGCTTTTATTTACGAAAGAGGAGACCTTGAAAATTCAGAAATATTTATTTTGGGAGACGATGATCTTATTTCTTTAAGTATGGCTTTAACTGGGCTTCCTAAAAGAATTGTGGTTGTTGAAATTGACGAAAGAATTAACAAATTTATTAAAGAAAAAACCGAAGAAATAGGCTATAAAAATTTGGAAGTTTATAACTATAATGTTATAAATGAATTGCCTGAGGAATTAAAAGGAAAATTTGATGTATTCGTTACTGATCCAGTAGAAACGCAAAAGGGTTTAAAACTTTTTATTAATAGATGTATCTCTGCTTTAAAGGGTGAGGGTTCAGTGGGATATATGGGATTTACACATAGAGAAGCTTCTTTGAAAAAGTGGTATGATTTTGAAAAATTTCTTATTGAATCAGGATTTGTTATAACTGATATTTTAAGAGATTTTACCACCTATCCAGAAAAAGAAAATCAATGGGAAGATTTTTACCGTACCTATCGTATTATGAAAGAATTTGATTTGGAATTGCCAGATGTAGACTGGTATAAATCTTGTTTTGTGAGGTTCGAAGTTGTGAAAGGACCCAAAATTTTAAATGTGCCAATTCCTAATGATTTAGAAGAATTGTATTTTGATGAAGAAGCCTGGGCTACTCCAATGCCTTCTTTTTTAGAAAAAAAGAAGAAGGAGTAGAACTATGGCTTACACTACTTCTGACTTTAAAAGAGGGTTAAAAATTGAGTGGGAAGGCAAACTTTACGAAATTTTAGAATTTCAACATGTAAAAGTTTCTAAAAATCAACCAACTGTAAGAACAAAACTTAAAGACCTCTCTACAGGAAGGGTTTTAGAGGTAAATTTTAGAGCTGGAGAACGCTTTGAAAAACCAGATTTTCAGGAAAAAGAAATGCAATATCTTTATAAAGAGGGAGATCAATATGTATTTATGGATCTCGAAGATTATGATCAAGTATATCTTACAAAAGAAGAGGTTGGAGAGACAGGTAAATATTTAAAGGAAAATCTCAATGTATATGTTCTTTACTACAAAGGAAAAGTTGTTAGTATTGAACTTCCTAATGTAGTAGAGTTAAAAGTAGTTGAAACAGAACCAGGAATAAGAGGTGATACGGTAGGATCCGCTACCAAACCTGCAAAATTAGAAACAGGGCTTGTAGTCCAGGTTCCTCTTTTTATTAATGAGGGAGACATAATAAGGGTTGACACAAGAACTGGGAAATATCTTGAAAGAGTAAATCCGTAAAATTTAAATGGTCTATTATATAAGGGCAAAAAGCTATTACAGATACGCCTCTGATCTTTTTAAAGATCTAAACAAATTTAAAGATAATCCCTCTGAACTCCAAAAAAGAGCACAAGAAATATTTAAATTGGGATTAAAGGCTATATGGGCTCTTTCCTATGTTACTCCTCCTGAGAAATCTCCTGAATTTAAAGAACTTTGGGATAAAGCCTTAGAATCCTTTGATTCAGAAGATATTTCAAAAATTGAAAAAATTAGAGAAATTATCTTTTCTCAAAAAATCAAAGAAGATCAAATCATAGAAAGTATCAAAATCTTTTTAGAACTTGTTAAGAATGTCTTAAAACCTATTCTTTAATTTAACTTTCTAATTTGCACAAAGTTTAAAAAGTGATATTATAAAGATTCTATGGATGAAATAAAAATTCAAGAATATATAAAAGTTTTAGCCTGTCCTAAATGTAAAGGCGAAGTAATTTTTAAATTTTGGGAAGATAAAGAAGGATTTTATTGTAAAAATTGTAAACTTTTTTATCCTATATTAGATGATATTCCCGTTATGCTTATAGAAGAAGCTATAAATATATCTAATTTACAACAAAATGAGCCATCCTAAGGTTCCTCCACCTCAACTTTATTTTATTGCTATAACAGGTAAAGACTTAGAAATATGGAAAGAAGTGCTTAATATTTTAAAGCCCGAACTCGGAGATCCCTTTTTTCAATCTCAAACCTATGATTTTTCCTCTTTCACTTCTTATTATGCCAAAGAGATGGGAGAAAACTTAAAAAAGGGCTTTTATTTTTTTGAAAAATTAAAATCACCTGATTATTTAATTGAACTTAAACTTAAGTGTTACGAAATAGAAAAAGAATTAGCTGATTCTTCGGGTAATAGAAGGGTTAATTTAGATCCTGGGTATTTAGGTCTTTCAAAAATAGTGCTTTCAACATTCAAAGATTATGCACACAGAATATACTTAGGTAAAGGAGTATATGCTGAGGTTACTTTAATCTATAAAAACAAAACCTTTACAGAACTTCCTTGGACATATCCAGATTATAAGCAGCCAGAAATAATTGAAACTTTTAACAAAGTAAGAGCTTGGTATAAGGAAAAAATTAAATGTTAATTGATCCCTTCGGAAGAAAAATAGAATACTTAAGAATATCAGTAACAGATAGATGCAACTTTAAATGTATTTATTGTTTTACTCATCAAAATTGGAAATGGGTTCCTCATGAAGAAATTTTAAGATTTGAAGAAATTGAAAAAATAGTAAAGGTTGCAGCTAAATTAGGAGTTAAAAGAGTTAGATTAACTGGAGGAGAACCGCTTTTAAGAAAAAACATAGAATTTCTTATAAAAATTCTTTCTCAAATACCTAAAATTAAGGATCTTAGTCTCACTACCAATGGCTTTTTTTTAGATACCTTAGGAGAAAAATTAAAAGAAGCAGGACTTAAAAGAATAAATATTAGTCTTGACACCCTTGATAAAAAGAAGTTTGAAAAACTTACAGGAATTTCTGCTTTTGAGAAAGTTTTAAAAAGTATTGATATTGCTTTGGAATTGGGATTTAACCCTGTAAAGATAAATACAGTAGTAATTAGAGGTTTTAATGATGATGAAATTTTAGAACTTGCAAAACTCACATTAGAAAAGCCTTTAGAAGTGAGATTCATAGAATTTATGCCTATAGGAAAAAACACCCTTTGGGATGAGAAAAACATTGTTACCGTAAAAGAAATAAAAAAAATTTTAGAAAAATTTTCCGAATTAATTCCTGATTTATCTATAGGTGGTGGACCAGCAAAGGTTTTTAAATGGAAAGATGCTATCGGAAAAATAGGTTTAATTTCTCCTATTTCTGAACATTTTTGCCATAAATGTAATAGATTTAGAATTACAGCTGATGGTAAATTAAGACCTTGCCTTTTTTCTGATTATGAAATAAATTTAAAACCGATTTTAAGAGAAGGTAAAGGAACTTTAGAAGAAGCTTTTTATTTAGCCTTAAAGTTAAAACCGGTTAAACATAACCTTAATTTTACTATAAGACCGATGAGAGCAATTGGTGGATAAATGTCTAAAAGGGATAAAAAACAAAAACAGGAAGACTTTCAAGGTATCTGGTTAAGTTTAGGAACTCTTAAAAGAGGATATCCTGATCAGGTTCTTAAGCTTAATAAACCCGTTCCAAAGGGAAGTTATGTTTTAGTAAAGCTTCCAGATAATAGAAAAGAAATTTTTATTCTTACAGAAGTTCCTTATAAAATTCCTTTTGATATAGAGGGAATCCCCGTTGTTTTAAGAAAAGCCAATTTTAAAGAAATTCAAAGTTATGAAAAAAAACTTGAAATAGAAAAGAAGGGCAAGGAGTTTTGTCTTCAATTCTGTAGAGAACTTGGTATTGAAATGAATTTGGTAAGAGTTGATTGCTTTTTTGACAGAAGCAAAATAATTTTCTTTTATACTGCAGAAGGAAGAATTGATTTTAGACAGCTGGTAAAAGAATTGGCAAGAGCCTTAAGAATGAGGATTGAAATGAGACAAATCGGGGTAAGAAATGAAACAGCTCTTATAGGAGGAATTGGATATTGTGGGAAAGAATTTTGTTGTACCAAATTCCTAAAACAATTTACACCTCTTTCCGTGAGAATGGCAAAAGAACAGGGGCTTATTTTAGACCCAAATAAAATATCTGGTCATTGTGGAAGGCTTCTCTGCTGTTTAGCTTATGAAGAATATTTATACAAAGAATTTTTGCAGGATCTTCCCAAAGTAAAAAGTAAAATTAAAGTAAACGGTGAGTTTTATAGAATTTTAAAATATAACATTTTTCAAAAAGCAGCTTATCTTGAAAACAAAGATGGGGAAATAATTCAAGTACCTGTTGAAGATTTAAAGACCTTTATTAAAGAGTATATAGAAGAAGCACCAACTGAAGAAGATTTAAAAGAACTTGAAGAAAGGTAAGGTTATGAGAATATATCTTACTACCCCTATTTACTATGTTAATGCCTATCCTCATTTGGGACATGCTTACACCACAATTGTAGTAGATACCTTAGCAAGATTTTACAAACTTAAGGGATGGCAAGTCTTCTTTTTAACTGGCACAGATGAGCACGGAGATAAAATACAAAAATCAGCAAAAGAAAAAGGTAAAGAACCTCAAGTCTTTGTAGATGAAATAAGCTCTGCTTTTAAAAAAACCTGGGATTTTTTTGGTATAACTTACAATTATTTTATTCGCACAACCTCAGAGAAACATAAAAAGGTAGTTCAATATGTTTTACAAAAACTTTATGAGAAGGGAGAAATCTATCTTGATGAATACGAAGGACTTTACTGTTTTGGTTGCGAGAGATTTTTGACCTCAAAGGAACTTGACGAAGAAGGTAAATGTAAAGACCATAAAACCTATCCAGAACCCATAAAAGAAAAAAATTACTTTTTTAATCTGGAAAAATATAGAGCTTGGTTAAAGGATTATTTACACAAAAATGAAGTAATTTATCCAGAATTCTATAAAGATGAAGTTTTAAACATGCTTGAGGAGGAGCTTCCTCCACTCTGTATTTCCCGTCCTAAAGAAAGACTTTCCTGGGGAATAGAGTTACCCTTTGACAAAAATTATGTAACCTATGTGTGGTTTGATGCTCTAATCAATTATCTTTCAGGAATTGGTTATCCAAATAATCCAGAATGGAAAGATTGGTGGATAAATGCTCACCACTTTATTGCCAAAGACATATTAAGACCTCACGCTATTTACTGGCCTATAATGCTTAAAGCTATGGAACTTCCTATGTATAAAAAGTTACTTGTTCATGGCTATTGGTTAGTTGATAAATTAAAAATGTCTAAATCCCTCGGAAATATTGTAGATCCTGTTTCCCTTGCTGAAAAATTTGGAAAAGACCAATTGAGATATTTTCTTTTAAGAGAAATGGCTTTTGGATACGATGCAGAGTTTAGCTTATCTTCTTTTATAACGAGAATTAATGCCAATCTGGCTAATGACTACGGAAATTTAATTTATAGAACCCTTAATCTCGTTGAGAAATATTTTGAAAGCAAAGTTCCTCCGTTTGAAGCTATGGAAGATATAGACAGAGAATTACTTACTACGGTTGAATTAGCTTTAAAAGAATATGAAGTTCAGTTTTTAAATTTTCATTTTTACAAAGCTTTAGAAAAACTCTGGGAAGCCGTAAGAAAGAGCAATGTTTATATTGATAAAACCGCTCCTTGGAGTGAAGTCAAAAAAGGTAATAAAAAAAGAGCTGGAACTATACTTAGAGTTCTTCTTGAAGCCATTAAAAGTTTTGCTATTGCTCTTTATCCTATCATGCCAGAAACTTCAGAAACTCTTTTAAAAAATCTTTCCCTTAGCAGGGAAAATCTTATCTGGGAAAATGTACTTAATTTTAAATTACTTGAAACAGGTGCCCCTGTGAATAAAGGAAAACCTTTATATCCAAGAATTGAAGAAAAGTTTGAAGAAGAAAAAACAAAGGAAGAGATAAAGGTTGAAAAAGAAACTTTTTCCATAGAGGAATTTAGAAAGTGGGATTTAAGGATAGGAAAAATAATTTCTGCAGAAAAAATAGCTGGCGCAGATAGGCTTTTAAAATTGGAAGTTCTTTGTCCTGAGAAAAGACAGATTGTTTCAGGGATTGCAGAATACTATAGACCTGAGGATTTAATAGGAAAAGAGGTCATTCTTGTAGTAAATTTAAAACCAGCCAAAATAAAAGGTGTTTTGTCTGAGGGTATGATCCTTACTGCTAAAGATAAAAATGGTCTTTGCCTAATTGTTCCTGAAAAAGAGGTTGAGCCAGGAGCAAAGGTTTCTTAACCTGGAGGCCATCCCATAGCACGACCAGCCAAAACATGAAAATGAAGATGAAAAATTGTTTGACCTGCTTCCTCTTTACAGTTTACTACCACCCTGTATCCTCTTTCTTCAAATCCTAAGTCTTTTGCAATTTTGTTTATCACAAGATAGATATGTCCTATAAGATCTTTATCTTCCTCTTTTAACTCAAGAAGAGTTGAAATGTGTTTCTTAGGAACCACTAAAATGTGATAAGGAGCTTGAGGGTTAATATCGTGAAAAGCAATTACTCTGTCGTCTTCATAAACGATGTTTGAAGATATCTCTTTGTTTGCAATTTTACAGAATATACAGCTCATATGCCTTCCTCTTAACTTAGTTTAATTTTATATTTTAAAAATGCTTAAAATAAAGTCAAGCTACCCGGGGAAAACCCCAGAGTAGCTATGGAAAATTAAGAGGTGTAGTATGAAGGTAAGACTTAAAAGGATAGATTCCACCTTAAACCAATAATATATCCTTCTTTGTCTTCTTCTTTTTCTTTGTAATTATCGTGTAAATACTGAAAATCTATAGTTAGATACGAACTTAACAACTCATAAGTAAATAATTTAAATTTAGCATAGGCTTCAACTGCGTGACTATTAGAAATGTCTGCTTTATCAGGACTATTCAAATAGGCATAACCAATTCCAAATTCATTTCCTCCTTTACCAAGAAAACAAAATGGAATATTAAAACCAAGAGCAACAAAGTTATTATAATCTACTACTACATCATCATCCTGCCATCCAGCCCTCAAGAAAAATCCAATAGGATCTTTGCTAAAAGGATTTTTGATAAATCCAAGATCCTGATCTATAGAAACTCCAACACCATACTTGTTCTCCTTATGAGAGCCTTCCCAGTTATAAAAATCATCACTTGTTAAAAAACCATAAATTCTATAGTTTCCTTCTCCCCATTTAGATTTTAAAGTATAACCAAGCTGAAGTGCATAATACTGATAAAAAGGACCTTCCTCTCCGTCTTTAGTTGTCATTCCAAGTAATCTTGCAGAAAATGGACCTTTATTAAGTTCAAAAACTAATCCAAGGTCATAACTTGGAGGAGTGGTTAAAGGTAAATCTACAAACACTCCATTCATAAACTGATTAATTTCATCACCAATAAAACGATTATCACCAATATACTTTGTAGCATCAATTATTCCTAAGGTTAGTTTTAAAGAAGTATCGTTTGAAAAGTTAAATGTATGCGCATACCAGGCTTCCAAAATGTTATCCTGCTGTTTATGTCCATTTATGTTTTTTACATCATCTTCCAGATCATCAGCATTAGGTGTCAATTCTTCTTTAAAAGGTGAAACATTTTTTAAACCATTTCCACTTGCAAAACTACCCAAAAGATAAAATTCGTCATTTTCAGTAAGCTTATAAGATAAACCGAGGTCTACAGCACCTGAGCCTCTATTTTTACTATCAATTCTTGAACCATCCATCCACTGATAAACTCCGGTAAAAGTTCCTTCAAGTGAAAGCTTTTTATTAACTTCAAAACTCCATCCTGGAACTGTCTGAGAAGCAATTGCCAAAATACTTCCAGCAATAACAGCTAATTTTATTTTTCTCATATTACACCTCCTAAATTTATATTTTTTTAAAAATTAACTTTGCAAAGATAATATAAATTTTAAAATTTTGCAATATTTTAAGAAAATTTGAACTAAAATCCGCATAATCTTCCTACCTGATAAACAATAAAAGATGCTATCCACGGAACAATTGTATAAATTAATACTACCTGCCCTAAAAACTTCCAACTTCCAAATTCAGCTCTTAAAGTATAAGCAAAAGCCATACAAGGCCAATATAAAAGAACAAAAATTAAAAAAGAAAAGGCTGAAAGTGGGGTAAACGAATCTTTGAGTTTTGCTTTTAAACCACCTTCCTCTTCTTCTACCGAAAATACAGACGGTTTTAAACTAAAAAGATTTTCAATTGCTGGCTTAAAAGCACCTATAAATTTAACAATCTGGTCTTTTAGATCTACCCAAAATTGAGGTTGTGCCCCTTCTTCTTCCTTTTTTCCTCCTATTCCATAAATTTCTCCCATAGTGCTTACAATAACTTCCTTAGCAACTATCCCTGTAATAAGTGAGGAAGATGCTTGCCAATTGCCAAATCCCAAAGGAGAAAAGATAGGACTTATTGCTTTGCCAATTCTTCCGAGAAGACTTTCTTCCTTTGGTGCTCCGTAAGGAATGTTTAAAAGAATCCACACAACTATAGAGGTTGCCAAAATAAAAGTTCCAGCTTTTATAAGAAAGTGTTTTAATTTTTCCCAGGTGTAAATCATCATATATTTAAAAGTAGGCATTCTATACGGTGGCATTTCCATCAAAAGTGGTGTTTTTTCACCTTTATATACGGTTTTATTTAAAATAATTCCTAAAATAACGGCAACAAAAATTCCTATAACATAAAGAAGCCAAATTATAGATGCTCCATAGGATGCAAAAAAAGCTCCTGCAAAAAGAACATAAACAGGAAGTCTTGCTCCGCAGGACATGCAAGGACAAAGTGTAGCAGTAAGCTTTTTGTCTTTTTCAGTTTCAAGAGTTCTTGTAGCATAAATAGAGGGAACATTACAACCAAATCCTATTATTAAAGGAATAAAAGATTTTCCATGCAGTCCAAAGGTATGCATTATCCTATCCATAACAAAGGCAGCTCTTGCTAAATATCCACTACCCTCTAAAAAGGTTACCAAAAACATAAACATTCCTATTAAAGGAATAAATACTAAAACTGCACCGACTCCACCGATAATTCCATCTACCACCAATGATGTTAACCAGGAAGGAGCATTTATGTTTTCAAAACCTATCTTAACCCATTTTCCCAAAAACCCCCCAATAAATCCATCTACCCAATCACAAAAAGGTCTTGCAAAATCAAAGGTAATTTTAAACATTAACCACATAATAAAAATAAAAATTATAAAGCCCAAAAACCTATTCAAAACAATCTTATCAATTCTTTCTGTAATATCTGGTTTAAATCTTGGTTTAACCTTTAAGCTCTCTTTAACAATTCCGTGAGCAATTCCATAATAAGCCTCAGCAATTACATTAGCTGGGTCTTCTTTATAAAGCTCAAATATTTTTGTTCTTCCTTTTTCAACAAATTCTGGTAAAGATGAAAATCCAAGCTCTTTTAAAATTAACTCATCTTCCTCTAAAAGTTTTATGGCTAACCATCTTGCTGGATATACCTGTAAAAGGTGTGAATACTGCGTTTTTAAATTTTCTACAACAGCACGAATAACATCCTCTATAGGTTCCTCAAATTTTGGAGACTTTGGTAAGTAACTTTCTTTATTTTCAACAAAATTCTTAACGGCATCAAGCAGTTCCTTAACTCCTTCTCCTTTAATCGCCACAGTTGGAACAATTTTTATTCCCAAAAGTTTTTCTAAATTTTCTATATCTATTTCCATTCCCTTTTTCTTGGCTTCATCAAATATGTTTAAAGCTACAATTACAGGAATTCCCAATTCCAAAATCTGTAAAAGCAGATATAAATTTCTTTCAAGGTTTGTAGAATCTACTACATCTATTACTAAATCGGGTTTTTCTTTAATTAAAAAATTTCTTGCTATAACTTCTTCTTGAGTAAAGGGAGAAAGACTATATGTACCTGGTAAATCTACTAAATTAAGCTTTAATCCGTTATACTCAATGGTAGCTGTTTTCTTTTCAACCGTAACTCCTGGCCAATTACCAACCTGTAATTTTGTTCCTGCAATAGCATTAATTAAAGCAGATTTACCAACATTAGGATTACCTGCAAAGGCAACGGTTATTTCTTTCATTCTGTCACCTCCTCAACCTCTATATTTTCTGCCTCACTTTTTCTTAAAGACAGTTGATAGTTTTTAACCACAATATCAATAGGATCACCTAAGGGAGCAATTTTTTCTACTTTTACTATTTCTCCTGTAATCACTCCCATATCTCTTAATCTTCTTTTCAAAACACTATCTCCTCCTATTCGCAAAATTTTGCCCTTCTTTCCTACTCCTAACTCTGATAACTTCATTTTTATCCCCTCCCTCTTTATTAAATTTTTTTAACCATAATTCTCATTGCCATACCTCTACCAATGGCAACTCTAAATTCATCAACTTTTAAAAGAATAGGACCGTGTCCTACATTGTTTATAACTTCAACAACCTTTCCTGGATAAATCCCCATATTTATAAGCCTATTTGCAAAATTCCATCCTGGTCTTGCAAAACTGACAACCTCATATCTTTCTCCACTTTTACTAAATGCAAGCGGTATCATCTCTCCCTCTCCTTCCTTATTTTTGAAATTGAATTTCCAAACTTTTCACTCATCCCTCTATAATTGATTTTGCATTTTATTTTCAATTTTGATTTAGATTTTAATTGTATAGACTAAAAAACATTTGTCAAGAGGTTTTAAAAAATTTTTTAAAAAAAAATTGTTAATGCAAAGCTGAAATATAAAGTTGACTTTTTTGGAGAAGGTTTTAACATATTTTTATATAAATAGTTTTAAACCTGCAAAAGGGAGGGATAAAGGATATGAAAATAAAAATGGTTATACACGGAATAGCGATGGATCCGTTATCTAATAGCCCTGTCATGCTTCTAAAAGAAGTAGAAGGAGATAGAATTCTTCCCATCTGGATAGGTGTGCTTGAAGCAACCTCTATTGCTGCAAAACTTGAAAACATTCAATTCCCAAGACCCTTAACTCATGACCTTATGAAAAATATTTTTGATTTTTTGGGAGTGAAAATTCCAAAAATAGAAATTGTAGATCTTAGAGAGAATACTTATTATGCCATTATTACTCTTTCCATTGAAGGAAAAACCTTTGATATTGATGCCAGACCAAGTGATGCTGTAGCTCTTGCTTTAAGAACTGGAGCAGAAATATTTGTAAATGAAGAAGTTTTACAAAAAAGTCAACTTTATACTGAAACTCCTCAAACCGAAAAAGAAGGAGAAGTGGTTATTACAACAGAAGAAGAAAAAGAAAAACTCAAAGAAATTCTTGAAAGCCTTGATCCAAAACATTTCAAATACAAAATGTAATGTAAATTCTAATGATAGATTTTCATTGCCATTCAGTTTTTAGCGATGGAGAGCTTATTCCTGCTGAAATCTGGAGAAGAGTAAAAGTTTTAGGCTACTCTGCTATAGCTATTACAGATCATGCAGATCATTCAAATTTTGAATTTATAATAAAAAATCTTTTAAAGATAAAAAAAGCTTATCAAGGATTAAAGCCCCGTCTCATTGCAGGAATAGAACTAACTCATGTGCCTCCAGAATTTATTCCAGAACTTATAAAAGAGGCAAGAAAGTGTGGAGCAGAAATAGTTGTGGTTCATGGAGAAACAATAGTTGAACCTGTTGCTGAAGGAACCAATCTTTCAGCTATACTTGGAGGCGCAGACATACTTGCTCATCCTGGACTTATAAAAGATGAGGAAGTAAAATTAGCGGCTGAAAAGGGAGTATTTTTAGAAATTTCAGGAAGAAAAGGACATTCCTTTACTAATGGGCATGTAGTAAGCCTTGCCAAAAAATATGGAGCGAATTTGGTTATAAATTCCGATGCTCATAGTCCTTCTGACCTTTTAACTAAGGAGCTTGCCTTTAAAATAGGTTTAGGAGCAGGTCTTAAACCAGAAGAAATAGAAAAAATATGGGAAATAGCAAAGAAGAGGTTTCTTTAGATCCAATCCTTACAACTCTTAAGACCCTTTTTAAAAATAAAGGTTATCCTGAAGAAGGTTTCATTGAGAAAAAAAGCTTAATTTTTTCTTACAAAAATCTTAGTTTTGAGATTCTAATCACTTTAGTGTTTAAACATAACTCTCAAACACTTTTTATTGTAGATTATAAGCCACAGCAAAACTTAACTTTTTCAGAAAGAGGAATGATTGCTTTAGCAAGGGTCTTTTTTGATCCCCCACCCTATTTTATTCTCATAACTAACCTCAAAGAGTTTATACTTATAAATCCATATACTGGAGAAAAGAAAAAGGGAGATGAAAGAGTAATACCTGAATTTATAACTTTAAAGGATTATAAACTAGAATTTACTAAAAGTTTTGATCTTCAAATAGAAAAGAAAATTCTTGCAATTTACTTAAGCGGTGGCTGAAAAAATAAAGCTTGCAGATTGTGAATCTGCAAAATTAAATGCTCATTCTCTGTCTTAATGTTTCAAAAATTGCAATAGCTGTAGCTATAGAAACATTTAAACTTTCTATCTTCCCTTTCATGGGTATTTTTGCTAAAAAATCGCACTTTTCAAGAATACTTGGTCTTATGCCTCTTCCTTCATTCCCAACTATTATAGCTATAGGCAATTTTAAATCTAATTCGTATATAGAGGTTTCAGCTCTGTGAGTTAATCCTATTATCCACAAATTTTTTTCTTTTAAAAAAGAGATTGCATGCTTAAGGTTGTTTACTTTAACTATTGGTAAATTAAAAGCCGATCCTGAAGAAACCTTAATTACCGTTTCATTTATATCACAGCTTCTTAGCTTTGGGATAACTATTCCGTGAACTCCACCAGCATCAGCGCTTCTTATAATAGAACCTATATTTTGTGGATCCTCTAATTCATCAAGTATAAGAACTAAAGGAATTTCCTTTTTATCTTCCCAGTTTTTTACAATATCTTCTAAAGAGGAATATGGAAAATCGCTTAGATAAGCTACTACACCCTGAGTATTTGCTTGAGAAGAAACTTTGGGAGGTCTAAATTCAGCTTTAGAGATTAATTTTAATGGGATTCCCAGTTTTTTGGCTTTTTCAAGTATCTGATATTTTTTACCTGAAAGGTTGATTTTATTTATCCAAATTTCTTCAATAAGTTCAGGATGAGACTTTAGTGCTTCTAAAACGGGATTAATACCGTAAATGACTTTACTCATAAATTGAAAAATTTAAAATATTTTGCAGATGAGGATTTCTGAAGGGTTTGCAAAGTTCTGCTTTGATAATAGAAAAAAGCTCATCTTTTGCCTTTTCAAGATTGTCATTTACTATTACATAGTCAAACCAGCTTGCAAACTTAATTTCCTCTTTTGCTCGCTGAATACGCTCTTTTAATTTTTCCTCATTTTCTGTTCCTCTTTCTTTGAGTCTATTTTTAAGTTCTTCAATACTTGGAGGAAGGATAAATATAAAAACGGCTGAATTACCAAAAAAGGATTTCATCCGAGTTGCTCCAATTACTTCTATATCTAATATAAGGTGTTTATTCTGAGAGAAGGCTTTTTCTATTTCACTTTTAGCAGTTCCATAATAAGTATCAAAAACCTTTACCCACTCCAAAAATTCATTTTTCTCAATCATTTCCAAAAATTTTTCTTCACTAACAAAGTAATAATCCTTACCATCTATTTCTCCTTTCCGAGGAGCACGAGTAGTATGGGAAACGGAAAAGTAAAAATCCTCAGAAGGTAAAGATTTGAGAAGCGTTGTCTTGCCTGCCCCAGAAGGACCTGTAATAACAATTATCAAGGGTTTATGGCTCTTCATCTTTTTCAAATTTTTCCAAAGAATCTCCCATAAATCTCTGCGCTATGGTTTCTGCTTGAATAGCAGATAAAATAACATGATTGCTATCAGTGATTATAATAGATCTTGTTTTACGCCCTTGAGTAGCATCAATAAGATGTTTTGCCTCTTTTGCTTCTTCTTTTAGTCTTTTCATGGGTGCTGAGTTGGGATTAACAATAGCAATAATCCTATTTGCTACTACAAAGTTCCCAAAACCAATGTTTAAAAGCTTATATTTACTTCCCATCTTTTATCCTCCTTCAGTATATTTAATATTTTAAAATTTTTCACAAATTTTTACAGATTTTAACAAATATTTTAAAGCAATTTTTTATTTTGTCAATTTTTATCAATTTTTTCAGTTTTTCTTTTTAAGTTTTTTAAAATTTTTCTACTATTATTTTTAAAAAACAAAAGCGGACCTAAAATCACATAAAAACTAAATATGATAACCAGATATAAAGGTGGATTTGAGGCAATTATTGTTAATCCAAGGACAAAAAACACTAAAAAATAAAAGGCTTGCGCTTTTTTAATTTTTATTTCTTTAAAGCTTGGATATTGGATAGGTGAAATAAGTAAGTAAGCTGTAAAGTAAGTTAATACCAACAGTCCCCAGCTTTTATAAACATGGCTAACATCTGTTTTGAGCAAAAAGAGAACAACTGAGGCTAAGATCGCAGCTCCTGCAGGCGAGGGTAATCCCTCAAAATGCTCATTTTTAAGAAAAACCTTTACATTAAATCTTGCTAATCTTAAAGCTACACAGGTTGTATATAAAAAACTTGCTAACCAACCAATTTTGTTAAAATCTTTTAAAGAATATTGATATATCAATAAAGAGGGAGCTACTCCAAAAGAAACAAGATCACAAAGAGAATCATATTGCAATCCAAAGTTACTTGAAGTTCTAAATATTCTAGCTACTCTTCCGTCAAATATGTCAAAAACTATAGCAAATAAAATACCCCAACTTGCCTTTAAAAAATCTCCACTTATAACCTTGATAGTAGCATAAAAACCGCAAAAGATATTTAAGGTAGTGAAAATGTGCGGTAAGAGATAAATCATGATCAATTTATGTTTTTAATGGGATCCTTCCAAGGATAGTTTCTCCAGCGAAAACTCTGTGACCTTCCTTGACATAAAGTTCTGCTCTTTCTACAGGAAAGAAAAGCTCTACTCTTGAGCCAAACTTAATTATTCCTATAGGATCTCCTGCAACTACATCGTCCCCAGGGAGAACAAAGCTTTTTATTCTTTTGGCAACAAACCCTGCTATCTGAACCACCCAGAAAGGGCATCCATCTTCTCTTTCAATAAGGTAAATTTGTTTTTCATTTTGAGAAAAGGCAGGTTCATTAAATGCAGGACCTTTATCTCCCTTGAAATAGCTCATTTTTAATACTTTACCTGTAACAGGGCTTCTATTTATGTGAACATCCCAGAGTCTCATAAAAATACCTATTCTCCATAAAGCTCCTGGATACCAGTCTTTATTTTCTTCTATCCGACAAAGAACTATCTTTCCATCTGCTGGAGAAACAATAAGCTCTGGATTTAATACAGGCTCTCTTTTTGGATTTCTAAAAAAATAGGCATTTAAAGAACTCAACACCAATCCTGCTACAGCAAGCTTCTTTTTACCAAAGGCTAAAGAGCCAGCAGAAAAAAGAAGAGGATAAATTACCCAGGGTAATCCCTCTTTGTGAATCATCTTTTTTCTCCTACTTTAAGTTCTTACTGAAGGAAAAAGTTTTTCATTAGTATGGGGTAAAAACAAGGCTGCCATGTAATATTCCATATATTTGGGGTAAACAGATAATTCTATGTTTGTCATCATATTAACCACTTTTTCCATTTTTAAAAGGGTTTCTTTGTATAATAAGGCAAGTTTTGCACCTTCAAGGCTTGTATTTCCTAAGAAAAAAATTTTTTCACGAGAAATGTCAGGTAAAAGCCCTATAGTAATTGCTTCTTCTAAGTCTATGTAGCTACCAAAAGTTCCTGCTAAGTATATTCTATCAAGGTCTTCAAAACTAAGTCCTATAGATTCTAATAATATCTGATATCCAGCAAACATAGCACCTTTTGCTCTTATAACATTTTCTATATCGTTTTCTGTAAAAACTATATCTTCTCCAGTTGCTGAATCTTCCTTCCACACAACCACATATTCCCATCCTTCCTCTCCTTTTCTTACTCTTGGCGTTTTTGCATCTTTTACGAATTTTCCTCCTTTATCTATAAGCCCTACTTTAAATAAATTAGCTAAAAGCGAAATAATACCTGAACCGCATATTCCCTTAGGAGGTTTTCTATTTATGGTTAAAACCATTGGTTCAAAGGTTAAAGGATCAATATTTACAGCTTCTATAGCTCCAGAGACAGCTCTTATTCCGTGTTTTATTCCCCCTCCCTCAAAGGCAGGTCCGGCAGAACAGGATGCACACATAAGAAATTCTTTATTTCCGAGAACTATCTCTCCGTTTGTTCCAAGATCTATAAAAAGAGTTAAAGGTTCTTCCTCTGCTAAGCCAGAGGCTACAACTCCAGCCACAATGTCTCCTCCCATATAACTTGCTTTACAAGGTGCAAGTTGAATTATGGTTTTTTCCTTAAAAGGTAAATCTAAGTCCTTGGCATAAATTAAAGGAAATTCTGTAGTTACAGGAACATAAGGATATTCTCTTAAGTATCTTGGTTCAAGTTCCAAAAAGAGATGACTCATAATTGTATTTCCTGCAATGGAAATTAAGTTTATATTCTCTAAATTTTTTTGTGTTACCTTAAGCATTTCTTCTATTAAAATTGTTATCCTTTCTTTTACTTTGTTAGACAAAATTTTTAATCCGTCTTTTTTCTTAGCAAATTCAATTCTACTTATTACATCTTCTCCGTAACTTATCTGAGGATTGTAATCAGAAGTAGAAGCAAGTGTTTCTCCTGTATTTAAATCAACAAGTTCAAGTTGTAAGGTCGTTGTTCCAAGATCTATAGCTACACCCAAATTCTCAGAAAGCTCATTTCCACTCTCTACATCTAAAAGATAGTATCTATCTTTTATGGGATCGTGATATAAACTTAAAATAATTTCAAAGTTTTTCTCTCTTAAAACATAAGGAAGTTTTTTCAAAAGATTAATGTTAATTTCGGGATGAAAAATCTTTCTCTTCTCAAGAAAATTTTTTAACCGTGTCCAGTCTGGATAGTTTTCTTCAATAGTGGGTGGAGGGAGTTTAAGATAAAGCTTTTGAAAAGGAGATTCAGGAGACTTTTCTACTTTTTTTGATAAAAAGGTTGCTCTTTTTTTTGCTTTTTTTAGAAGTGCGGTTCTATCAACATCACTTTCAAGAGGAATTCTTACCACTACATCTGAAAGAGGAAAGGTTGCACAGGCTTTATAAAAATTTCCTTCAATGATTTCCCCTTTTACCTTTCCTTCTTCTATAAGAATTTTACATTTATTGCAGACTCCAGCCCCTCCGCAAGAGGCATTAATATGGATACCATATCTCATTGCTGTTTCTATAATGGTTTCTTCTGGTAAAGCCTGAACCTCTATATTGTAAGGTAAAAATTTAATTTTAAACATTTTAAAATCGTCCTCCAAAAATTTTTAAATATGATTAAAATATAGCTTTCAATCAGATTGTCAATACTTTAAAAATTATTGTTATTGCAAAGCGATTTTGTCATCTTTTAATTGCAAAGCTAAAATGTCACTCCTCTGGTAAACTCATAGGCTAAGTTCCTTATTAAGGAGGAAGGCCTATGAGAATTTCATCCAAAAAGGAGGAATGGCTTATGAAATACGCTCAGCGCTATCACATCATTCAACAATCTATAGAGGGCTTAATCCCCTCTAAAGCCACTGCTCAAATCCTCAACATCTCCCTTAGACACCTTAAACGCCTTAAGAAAAAAAGTCAAAGAATTAGGTCCAAAGGCTCTCATACACAAAAATTGTGGACGCACACCCCCTAATGCCTACCCAAAAGAAATCCAAAACCAAGTTCTTCATCTCTCCCACTTCACCGATCTTCTTAAAGAAGAACACAACATAAATCTTTCCCGAGAAACTGTAAGATCTTGGCTTATTAAAGCTGGATTAATTAAACCTAACCGCACCAAATACAAAAGAAGAAAACGACGCCCTCGTTCTGAAAAAGAAGGACAAATCGTGTTCCTTGATGGTTCTCTACATCCCTGGTTTAACAATCAGGAAACTACCTTGGTTCTTGCTCTGGATGATGCGAAGGCCAAAGCTCTTTATGGCCTTTTTGTCTCCAGAGAAAGTGTTCAAGCTTATTTTCAGCTTTGCTATGAAGTTTTTTCCAGATATGGACTCCCTCAAAGATTTTATTTAGACCGCCACTCAGTTTTTATTACCATAAGACATGAAGGTGTTCATGTTAAACAATCTGCTAAGAATCCAACTGCTTTTCAGTTAGCCATGGCTGAATTAGGTATAGGCCTTATTTATGCTCATAGGGGAGAGGCTAAAGGTAGGATAGAACGGGCTTTTCAGACTTTGCAAGATCGTTTAGTAAAAGAGCTTGAATTACAGGGAATAAAAGACGTAGATAGTGCTACCAAATATTTTAATGAGATTTTTCTTCCACGGTATAATAAGAAATTTGGAGTTGAAGCAGCAGATAAGGAGAAGGCATGGAGGGAAGCTCCGGAGAACCTTAAAGAGATTTTGAGTCAGAGAGTAGAGAGGAAGGTGAATAAGGATTTCACTATTTCAGTTGAGAGGAAGATATTATAGCTTAAGCCTGTGAAGATGAGTTTGAGACTTTCTGGGGTAAAGGTAGTGGTGAGGGAGTTTTTTGACGGAAGTTATAGGAATTATTATCCGAGTGGGGAAGTAATTCCTTATGAGGAGTTGGGAAGGAATGAGAAGACTTGTCAAAAGAAGAAATTTAGGATAAAAAGGAAAATTAAAAAAGATGGTGACATTTTGCCCTTGCAATTATGGTGACATTTTTGCTCTGTAATAACATACTTTAAAAATTATTTAAAAATGAAAATCCAGCTTGACTGTGTACCATGTTTTTTAAGACAGGCATTAGAGGCTTCCCGTTGGGTAACAGATGATATTAATATACAAGAAAAAATCATAAATGATGCCTTAAACATCTTGAAAAATTACAAGAAATATACATCTCCTCCTGAACTGGGAAGAGAAATACATAACTTGGTAAAAATTCATACCGGAAATACTGATCCTTATAAGAAATTCAAGGCAAAAAGTATAGAAATTGCAAAAAAATACTATCAATCCTTAAAAGAATTTTTAGATAAGCAGGAAAACAAATTGTATTGGGCTTTGAAAATTTCAGCTATAGGTAATACCATTGATACAGGAGTTTACTCCAAAATAAATTTAGAGGAATGTATAGAAAAAGAATTGAAAAAAGACTTTGCTGTATGTGATATAGAAATTTTTGAGAAACTGCTTAAAGATGCAAAAAGTGTATTGATTCTGGGAGATAATGCTGGAGAAACGGTTTTTGACAAAATTTTAATAGAAGAGTTATCTGCTAAAGAAATTTTTTATGCTGTTAGGGGAATTCCTATTATAAATGATGTTACCCTGGAAGATGCTTATGCTTCGGGATTGCATGAGTGCAGTAAAATTATCTCCACAGGGTGCAGTCTTCCAGGTATTGATTTTAAGGAATGTAGTCAAGAATTTTTAGAAATTTTTTACAAGGCTAGTATTATAATAAGTAAGGGACAGGGAAATTATGAAAGTCTTTCGGATATAAGAAAACAGAACATATTTTTTCTTTTAAAAGTGAAATGTCCTGTAATTGCTTCTCACATAGGAACTGAGGTAAACAATTATGTCTTCAAAAATTGTTTATCTTGACAAGGGTCTGTTTAATTTTATATTTTTATAATTAAAAAAAATCCGGAGGTGAAAAGTAAAGTATGTGGAATGTTTTAAAAACCTTTTTCTTTTTAGCTGTATTAAGTATTCTTTTCATTGTTGTTGGCAACCTAATTGGAGGAAAAACAGGGGCAACTATTGCTCTTTTTATGGCTTTAACCATGAATCTGATAGCTTACTTCTTTTCAGATAAAATTGTGTTAGCTTCAAGTGGTGCCATACCTGTTGACCGCAATCAAGATCCTGAGCTTCATGCTATAGTAGAGGAAGTGGCAAGAAAAGCAGGTATTCCCAAACCAAAGGTATACATTATTCCTGTTGAGACTCCCAATGCTTTTGCCACAGGAAGAAATCCCAAAAACGGTGTAGTTGCTGTAACTGCAGGACTAAGAAACCTTTTAACTCCTGAAGAATTAAAAGGGGTTATAGCTCACGAAATTGCCCATATAAAGAATAGAGACATTTTAATTTCTACCATTGCTGCAGTTTTGGTAGGTGCTATTACTTATCTTGCACAAATGGCTCAGTGGGCTCTTTTCTTTGGTGGTTTTCACAGAGATGAAGAAGACAACAACCCCTTAGGAATAATAGCAACTTTAATAGCTATTATCATAGTTCCTATTGCTGCAACTCTTATTCAGCTTGCTATAAGCAGAAGCAGAGAATTTTTAGCAGATGAAACAGGAGCTAAAATTATTAAAAATCCTATAGCCTTAGCCAATGCTCTTGAAAAACTCGAAAACTGGAATAGAGCATATCCTTTAGATGTAAACCCTGCGCATGCACAGATGTATATAGTAAATCCCCTTTCCAGTAAAAGCCTTTTTAAGCTTCTTTCCACCCATCCTCCAATAGAAGAAAGAATAGAAAGGCTCCTAAAAATGGCTAAAGAAGGAGTTTAGGAGTTTCATTGTCTCTTGAAGTTCTTTTTTTTATTAAAGACCTTCTTTCTTATTTAAAACCTTTCCGGAAAAAATTCTTTTTAGGTATAATATTTGCCATTTTAGTTTCAGGAATAACTGGTTTTAGCACCTGGGCAATAAAACCCATATTTAATTTTGTATTTGTAGAAAAGCATTACGAATACTTTAAATTCATTCCTTTATTTTTAATCATTACTTTTGGTCTTACTGGAATCTTTTCCCTTCTACAAGCTTATTTTATGAAGGCAGTTTCTACAGGGGTAGTAAATCTTATAAGATTTAATCTTTTTAAAAAGTGTCTTTTTATTTCTGTTGAAAAATTGAGCAGACATGGTCCTGGTCAAACTATTTCCCGGGTTATTAATGATACCGCTCAAATAGAGCCTATTTTGGGTGATAGTTTTCAAACTATTGTTAAAGAATCTTTAACAGTGTGTGCTCTTTTATGTGTTGCTTTCTTTCAAAGATGGGATTTAACCCTCCTTGCTTTATCTACTATTCCTGTAGTTGTTATAGGGGCAAGAATTTTAGGAAAAAAAACAAGAGAAGCAAGAAGATCAGCTCAGCGTGCAACTGGGGAATTGACCCAAAAGATGAACGAAATTGTAAATGGAATTAAAGAAATTAAAGTAAGTGGATCCTATGAAAATGTAGCAGAACTTTTTCATAAAGAGCTAAATAGATTTTATAGATATAGCTTAAAAATCACTAAATATAGAGAGGGCTCAAAAAGTTTGGTAGATATTGTTACAGGTTTTGGAGGAGCTTTAGTAATAGGATATGGAGGTTATCTTATCATAAATAATGCTATAACTCCAGGGGCTTTCTTATCTGTCTTAACTGCCATTCTTCTTATATTCAATCCTATTAGACAACTTGCAAAGTCCTATACAGGTCTAAAAGAAGCTCAGGGTGCTTGGATAAGAATTCAGGAAGTAATGAAATTAGAAGAAGAAAAAGGAGGAGAACTTATAGCATTCCCACCAAAAATTGGATTTCATTTTGAAAATGTTTACTTTAAATATGCTTCCCATTTACCCTATGCTTTAAATGGAATCAACTTATTTATTCCTGCAAATCAAGTAATAGCTCTTGTAGGACCAAGTGGATCTGGAAAAACGACCCTTGTTTCCCTTTTACCAAGATTTTACGAACCTCAAAAGGGAATCGTATATCTTGATAATATACCATTAAAGGAGTTTGATATTTTAAGTTTAAGAAGCCTTTTTGGAATAGTTTTACAAGAGCCCTTTCTTTTCAATCTTTCTATTTGGGAAAATTTAATTTTAGCCAAACCAGATGCCACGAAAGATGAAGTAATAGAAGCTTGTAAGCTTGCTATGGCTCATGAATTTATTGAGAAACTACCAAAAGGTTATGAAACAGTTATCGGTGAAGAGGGATTTTTTTTATCTGGGGGAGAAAAGCAGCGTCTTGCTTTAGCAAGAGTATTTCTTAAAAAGCCTCCCATTATTATTCTTGACGAAGCTACAAGTCAACTTGATAGTATTACAGAAACAGCCATACAGCAAGCTCTTGATAGATTTAAGGGTAAACACACCATCATTATCATCGCTCACAGACTCACAACTGTTAAAAAAGCTGACAAAATCTTTCTTCTTGAAAAAGGGAAAATTATTGATGAAGGAACTCACGAAGAACTACTTGATAGATCCCCCCTTTACCAAAACCTTTACAAAACATTTCATAAAGATTAATTTTACAAAATTTCCTCTAAAGCATTTTTTACATCTTCAGGTTTTATCTCAGACATGCACTTCCAGTTTTTACATTTTTTCTTAAAACAGGGGCTACAGGATAAAGGACTTTTTAAGACTTTAAATCTTCCTGCCCATGGTCCTGTTCTTTCTGGAGAGGTTGGTCCAAAAAGGGCAACAGTTGGTTTTTCAAAAGCAGAAGCTATGTGCATAGGACCTGTATCCACGCTAACCACAGCTTTAGAATCTTTTATTAATACCACAAGTTCTTTTAAAGAAAGTTTACCCACTAAGGACTTTACAAAAAAATACCTTTTTTCCATATTTTCTGCCCAAAATTTAAGTTCTATTTCAGAGGTGCTACCAGTTATAACTATCTCAAAGTTATGAGCTAAATCTGTACAAAGTTCAATAAGTTTTTCCCAGTAAGAATAAAGCCACCACTTGGTTTCCCATCTGGCAGAAGGAATAAAAACAAGGTAGGGCTTTTTAATAAAATTAAGATTTATGTTGTATATTTCTGAGGAAAAAATTGCCTTTGGGATTTCTTCAAAGGTTTCTAAAATTTCAGCTTTTTTAAATAGCTCTATCGTTTTTTTGGTTAGATAAAGGTATCTTCTAACTGCGTGTAAATCTTTATCATAAGGAGGGAGTTTTACATTATAAAAGAACGGGCTTCCTTCTCTATGATTTGAAAAACCTATTTTATATTTGGCTTTGGTAAATCCTGTAATAATACCACTTTTTAAAAGCCCTTGATAGTCTATAACTACATCGTATATTTCTGATCTTAAAGTTTTCAGAAAGTTTTTAAATTTTTTGAAAGAAAAAAAATTGTCATTGGAAAAAATAATGAGTCTATTAATATAAGGATGATTTTCTAAAATTTCGGCATTTCTTTTATCTACTACCCAGTCGATTTGAGAATCTGGTAAATACTTTTTGAGAAAACTCAGAGATGGCAAGGTTTGAACGACATCTCCTAATGCTGAAAGTTTAACTATTAGAATTTTCACCCTTTTGAAAATCCTCTATGATAAATTGAGCAGCCTCTTTTAAATTTTTTGCCACAAAATAGGGAAAAATCCCCTTTTTAGGAGCAACATATTTAAGCTCTCCTTTTCCGTATCCGGTTAAAACAAGAATTCCCTTAATTCCTATGTTTTGCGCTGTTTCTATGTCAATGATTTTGTCTCCAATTAAGTAGGATTTTTTAAGATCTATGGGGTATTTTTCTAAGGCTTGCAATATAAGCCCTGGCTTTGGTTTTCTGCAAGGACAATTTTCTTCGGGATGATGAAAACAAATGAAAAAATCATCTATAAAAGCTCCTCTTTTTTTAAGTCTTTTCTGTAATAACTCATTTGCTTCAAAAACGAGACTTTCAGGAAAATATCCTCTCGCAGGTCCGCTTTGATTGCTGATTACAATAAGTTTAAATCCATGACTTTTTAAAAGTTTTAAAGCCTCTGCAACGCCAGGCAAGAGTTTTAAGCGCGATAAATCATTTATATAACCCATTTCTTCATTAATTGTCCCGTCTCTGTCTAAAAAAACTGCTGGATATTTCATTTAATACTTAGTTTTAAAGTATATGAAATTTATATTCACAAAGATGAAATTCCTTATTTGGTTTTAAAATAGCCGTAAAATTATACTTTTTTTCGAGGTCTTCCAAGTAATTAATTTCTTCTCCTATAATTTCAGAGAGATCTGGATGTATTTCTATTTCAACCTTTTTATTTTTAATATGAGGACCCATTTTCATAAGTCTTCTCAAAATTTCATAATAGATAGTTCTTTTGCTCTTTATTTTTGCCTCTCCAGAACAATAAGGACAGGGTTCATAAAATATTTGATAAAGAGATTCTCTTTTTCTTTCTCTTGTCATTTGAAGTATTCCAAAAGGAGAAATAGGAAGAAAACTATGCTTTGCCTTATCTTTTTTTAAAGCTTCTTTTAAGGTTTGAAAAACCACTTCTTGATGTTCAGGATTTTCCATATCTATAAAGTCAATTATGATGAGTCCTCCTATATTTCTAAGCCTTAACTGATACGCAATTTCTTCTGCAGCTTCTAAATTAATTTTAAAAACGGTTTCTTCAAGTTCTTTTGTGCCAGTATATCTTCCTGTATTAACATCAATAGCAGTAAATGCTTCACAAGGTTCTATTACAATAAATCCTCCTGATTTAAGCCAGACCTTCCGGGAAAGCAACTTTTTTACATCTATCTGAATACCGTGAGCTGTGAAAATATCCTCTTGTCCCTCATAAAGTTCAACATATGGAACAAGGTGAGGGAAAAATTTTTCTAAAAAGTCTTTAATGTTTTGATAAAATTCTGGGTCATCTACTATTATTGCTGAAATCTGTTTGTTAAAAAGATCTCTAATAGCTCTTAAAGCTATATTTAATTCCTCATAAATAAGGGCTGGAGCCTTTACTTTTTCTGCCTTTTCTTTTATTTCCTGCCAGAGAGATAAAAGAAATTCCATTTCTGTTTTTAGTTCTTCTTGAGAGGCTTCAATAGCTGCTGTTCTAATAATCCATCCAGTATTGGGAGGTCTTATTTCTTCAAATAGTTCTCTTAGTTTTTTACGATCCTTTTCGCTTTTTATTTTTCTTGAGATACCTATATGGTTGATATAGGGAAGAAAAACAAGATAATGTCCAGGTAAAGTAAGATTGGTTGAAACTCTTGCTCCCTTATTTCCAATTGGCTCCTTTATAACCTGAACTAATATCTCTTGCCCTTCTTTCAAAATTTCATGTAAGTTAGTAACTACAACCCCTTCTTTTTCCCAGTCTACTTCTCCTGGAGGCATTATGTCATCACCGAAAAGAAAAGCAGTTCGCGTTAAACCAATATCAAGAAAGGCAGAATTAATTCCCGGAACAACTCTTACGACTTTTGCTTTGTAGATATTTCCTACCAGCCCTTTTTCAGAAGGTCTTTCTACATAAAACTCCACTAATTGATTTCCCTCTATAAGTCCTACTCTTATCTCAAAGGGTGTATAATTTATAAGTAACTTTTCCATTTTAAACTTCTAATTTTTTAATAAAGGTTCTTATTAGTTTTTCAAGTCTTTTTTCGGCTTTTTTAGACTGTTCTACTACTTCAGAAAAAATTATAGGTTTAAAGTTGTCTGGATCATTTACATTGGAGATAACAGAAATTCCAAGAACCTTAAGTCCTGCATGGACAGCTACTATGACTTCTGGAACTGTAGACATGCCCACTGCATCGGCTCCTATCATTCTTAAAAATCTTGTTTCTGCAGGTGTTTCAAGGCTTGGACCAGGAACAGCTACATAAACCCCTTCTTTAACTTCCTCATTAAGTTCTTCTGCAACCTCTTTAAAAAGTTTTCTTAAATTAGCATCGTAAGCACCTGACATATCAGGAAATCTTGGTCCCCAGTTTTCATTATTTATTCCTCTTAAAGGGTTATCAGGAATTAAATTTATATGGTCTTTGATAAGCATTATATCTCCAGACTTAAAAGACAAATTTAATCCTCCTGCTGCATTAGAAACGATATAAACTTTAGGTTTAAAAAGGGTAAGGACTCTTAAAGGAAAAGTTAATTCTTTTGCAGAATAACCTTCATAATAGTGAAATCTTCCTTGTAAAATAGCTACTTTTTTTCCTTCTAATAACCCAAAAACAAGTGCCCCCTTGTGAGTTTCTACTGTAGAAAGGGGAAAATTAGGAATTTCTTTGTAAAGAAAAGTTTGTATCTTTTCGACCTTTTCTCCTAAAGATGAAAGTCCTGTGCCAAGAGTAATAACAATATCAGGGTAAAAGGGAATTTTTTCCTTTAGAAATTTATAAGTTTCTTCAACTTTTTTAAAGTATTGGAGCGTTTCTTCCATTTAGTGATTTTTCTTCTTCCTCAAATTTCGTAGTAAATTTTGGTCTTCCAAGCTCATCAAATTCTAAAACTTTTACTTTTATTTTTTCTCCTATGTTATAAGCTGACCTTAAATCTTTAGGAGGATTTTCTATTTTGGAAATGTGTAAAAGTCCAATCTTACCTGGAAGTACCTCCACAAAAAGCCCATAAGGTTCTATTCTTGTAATTTTCCCCTCATAAATTTTTCCAACTTCTATTTCAGCAATAATAGCTTCGATTTCCCTTTTTGCTGCTTCAATATCTTCTTTTCTCTGTCCTGTAATAGATACCCTACCCCCATCAAGAACCCATATTACTGTGTTAGTTTTTTCTCTTATTTCTTTTACTGTTTTTCCTCCCGGACCTATAATGAGAAATGCTTTATCTTCAGGAACAGTAATAATTTCAATTTTTGGCGCATAAGGAGAAAGTTCTTTTCTTGGTTCTGAAATAGCTGAGTACATTTTATCAAGGATAAACAGGCGAGCTTCTTTTGCTTTTAACAGCGCTTCTTCCATAATTTCTCTTTTTAATCCCTTTACCTTTATATCCATCTGAATACTTGTAATACCATCTTTAGTTCCAGCAACCTTAAAATCCATATCTCCCAACTGATCTTCCTCACCAAGAATATCCGTTAAAATCACATATTTATCTTCTTCCATAACAAGTCCCATTGCAATTCCAGCAACATGTTTTTTTATAGGGACTCCTGCATCAAAAAGAGCAAGAGAACCTGCACATACTGTTGCCATGGAGGATGATCCGTTTGATTCAAGCACATTAGCTACAACTCTTATAATGTAGGGAAATTCCTCTTCAGAAGGTATTAGAGGTTCAATTGCTCTTTCAGCAAGGGCTCCGTGTCCTATTTCCCTTCTTCTTGGAGGTCCCCAAGGTCTTGCCTCTCCTGTGCAAAAGGGAGGAAAATTATAATGAAGCATAAACCTTTTAAAGGTTTCACCCTCGTAAATGCTTTCTACAAGTTGTGCTTCTTCAGGAGATCCTAAAGTAGTGGTAGCAAAAACTTGAGTTTGTCCCCGAGTAAAAATGGCACTTCCGTGAGGTCTTTCAAAGGGGTGAACCTTTATGTCTATTTCTCTTATTTCATCAGGAGTTCTTCCATCAATTCTCTTTCCTTCCTCAAAAAGCTTTTTTCTCAAAATTTTGCTAATCAATTTTTTATAAAAATAACTTAAAGCTACTTTGTTGATCTCTTGATCCTCTAAATTTGCTATAAATTCTTCATAAATTTTGTTAAGATTTTCTCTTCTTAAAATTTTATCAGAAATTTCTAAGGCTTTTTTAATTTTTTCGTAATAAAGATTTTCCAAGTTAGTTTTTACTTCTTCTGGTATGTAAAGTGGTTCTATTTCCTTTTTAGGAGCACCTGTATTTTGTCTTAATTTTTCTTGAGCCTCTATTAAAGGCTGGCATTTTTCCAGAGCTAAATAAAGTGCTTCTGTTATTACTTTTTCTTCAACCTCCTTTCCTCCACCTTCTACCATAACAATTGCATCTTTTGAACAAGCTACTACTAAGTCAAGGTCTGCTTTTTGTCTTTCTTCATAGGTAGGATTAATAAGAAACTTTCCTTCTAACCTTGCAATCCTTATCCCTGCTAAAGGACCTTCAAAGGGAATTTTAGAAATATGCAGAGCTGCCGAAGCTCCTATTATAGAAAGAACATCTGGATCGTATTTTTCGTCAGCAGATAAAGTTAAGGCAGTTACCACAACATCATAGAAAAAACCCTCTGGGAAAAGCGGTCTTATAGACCGGTCTATTAAACGAGAAACTAAAATTTCTCTATCTGTTGGTTTACCTTCTCTTTTTATAAAACCTCCTGGAATTTTACCCCAAGCAGAGGCTTGCTCTCTATAGTCAACTGATAAGGGAAGAAAGTCTACTCCTTCAACCAGATTTTCACCCATTACTGCAGTAACCAAAACAGCTGTATCTCCTTGCCTCACAACTACTGCTCCATCAGAAAGTTTAGCATATTCTCCAGTTTCAATAATTATCGGTGCTGAAGAGCCAATTTCCACCTCTACTCTCTCCATAATAACAGCTCGCCTCCTTCAGAATTTTTCAATTTGGTTTTACAGTTTAGAATATAACTTAAATTTTTCAAGATAACTTTATTTTTTAACTTCTTTTAATTTTTAGAGCTTGTCAAATTGCTAAAGATTTATTAAACTCTCAAAAAATTTTTTAAGAATTGTTAAGCATTATAGTAAAAATTTAAAAGTTGTGCATTATAATTATACTATAATAACCCTTTAGAGAGGTTTTAAAAAATGGAAAAACTTTTAGAAATAAAAGACCTTTGGGTTGAGGTTGAAGGAAGGGAGGTTCTCAAGGGTATCAACTTAACCCTTCCTTTAGGACAAACTCATGTAATTTTTGGGAAAAATGGCTCAGGAAAAACCACGCTTCTTATGACTATTATGGGCTTTCCTGCTTATAAAGTGAAGCATGGAAAAATTTTCTTTAAAGGTGAGGATATAACTGACCTTCCTCCTTATGAAAAAGCTAAAAGAGGAATCGGTATAATGTTTCAGAGACCACCCACTATAAAAGGGGTTAAGTTAAGAGACATTTTAAGATTGTGTGCAAAGGAAAATAATGTTAAAATTGAAGAGTTGGCAAGAACCTTTAAATTTGAAGACTTTCTTGATAGAGAAGTAAATAAAGGTTTTTCAGGAGGAGAAATTAAAAAAAGTGAACTTCTTCAACTCTTGGTTCAAGATCCTTCCTTAGTTTTACTTGATGAACCAGAATCAGGAGTTGATGTAGAAAACATTCAATTAATTGGAGAAATGATAAAAAAACTTTTACAAAAGGATACCCCTCATAAACCAAGGACAAAAAGTGGGCTTATAATAACACATACAGGTTTTATTCTTCAATATGTAGCAGCTGATCTTGGATATGTAATTATGGATGGAGAAATTTATTGTCAAGGCAATCCTGTAGAAATTTTTGAAGGTATTCAAAAGTATGGATACGAAGGATGTAAAAAGTGTTTAAAAAGGCTTTCCTTTTAATTTTGGATTTTGGAGGATTCTATGACAGAAAAAACGGATATAGATCTAAAGAAATATAAACCAGCTAAAATAGCTCCTAAACCTAAGGATTTATCAGAACTAAGTGAGGAAGAAAAGGATCGTCTTAAGCTTTTAGGTTTGGATGAGGAATTAAAAAGAGAAGGAGAATATGTCCAGATAGATGCTGAACCTGTTCTTTGCAAGAGAGAAGTAGAAGGTCTGGAGATTCTTCCTATTACTGAAGCTTTAAAAAAATACGATTGGATTTCTGACTACTACTGGAAGGCTGTATCACCAGAAAAAGACGAATTTACAAAAGCTGTAGCCGAAGATTTAGATAATGGCTATTTTATCAGAATTTTGCCTAATTGTAAATTGGTTTATCCTGTTCAGACCTGTCTTTATATCAGAACCGATAATATAGCTCAAAGGGTTCATAATATTGTAATTGTAGAGGAAGGAGCCGAGCTTAATTTAATTACTTCCTGTTCTGTTCATCCTCACATTGGTTCTGCTCTTCACATAGGAATTTCTGAATTTTATGTGAAAAGAGGTGGAAAGTTAACTTTTACTATGCTTCATGTATGGGGAGAAAAGACAGATGTAAGACCAAGAACAGGGATAATAGTTGAAGAAGGTGGAACTTATATCTCAACTTATGTTAGTCTTTTTCCTGTAAGAAATATACAAACAGCTCCTGTATGTCGTCTTGTAGGTAAAAATGCTAAAGCTTCTTTCATATCCATAATTGCCAATTATCCAAAATCTTATGTAGATATAGGAGGAGAAGTGCATTTAGAAGCAGAAGAAACGAGAACAGAAATCATATCTCGTAATGTAGTATACGGAGGAGAAAACATTGCCAGAGGGAAAATAATTGCAAAGGCACCTAAGGTAAAGGGACACCTTGAATGTCAAGGGCTGATGCTGTCTAATGAAGGGGTTATGAGAGCTATACCAGAATTAGATAGCTTTTTTTACGATGTAGAATTAACCCACGAAGCTGCGGTAGGTAAAATAGCTCAAGAGGAGGTGGAATATCTTATGGCAAGAGGACTAAACGAAGAAGAAGCCACTTCTCTCATTGTAAAAGGATTTTTAACTGTTAAAATAGAGGGAATACCACCTGCTCTGCAGGCTCAAATTGATAAAACCATGGAGCTTGCTAAACTGGGATTTTAAATACTTAAAATGCAGTTTAAATCTCATTTAAAAAATTTGATCCCCTACCCTCCTGGAAAAACCATTAATGAACTTAAGAAAGAATTAAATATTACCGGTAGGGTATATAAACTAAATTCTAATGAAAATCCTTTAGGTCCTTCACCTAAGGTTATAGAGACTCTTAAAGCCTGCCTTACACAAATTCACCTTTATCCTGAAGCAAGTTATTATGAACTAAAAATAGCTTTGGCAGAAAAGTGGGATGTTTTACCAGAACAGATTGTTCTTGGGAATGGTTCAAATGAAGTAATAGAGCTTATCTTTAAAGCCCTTGTTAATCATGGTGATGAAATAGTAGTAAGTAAACCAAGTTTTTTAATGTATGAAAAATTTGCTCAGATCTACGGAGTTAAAATAAAATCTGTAGCACTAACTGAAAATTTGACACATAATTTAGATGAGATTTTAAAAAATATTTCAGAAAAAACCAAAATCGTCTTTTTAGATCACCCCAATAATCCCACTGGAAGTGTTTTAAATAGAAAAGCCTGGGAAGATTTTTTAAACAAATTTCCTTCTCGTGTTTTACTTGTGATAGATGAAGCCTACGGAGAATTTATAGATGATCCTTCTATTCCTTTAGGAATTGAGTTTTTGAAAGAAGGACATAAACTTTTAGTACTAAGAACTTTTTCAAAAGCGTATGGACTTGCTGGACTAAGATTGGGTTATGGTATAACTTTTTTAGAACTTTCTAAAATACTTGATCTCGTGAGACAGCCTTTTAACATAAATTTTTTGGCCTATAAAGCTGGATTAGCTGTTCTTCAAGATAAGGAATATATAGAAAAAAGCTTAAACATTGTAAAGGAAGGTAGAAAATATTTAACCGAGAAATTAACTCATCTTGGATTTAAAGTTTATCCCTCTCAGGCTAATTTTATCATGGTTGATTTTGGAGATAAGGCAGAAATATTATACCAGGAATTACTTAAAAGAGGGTTTTTAATAAGACCCCTTAAAGCTTATGGATTTCCAAATGCTTTAAGAATTTCAGTGGGATTACCTGAAGAAAATAAAGCTTTTATTGAGAATTTAAAAGATTTGTTAAATATTTATCTTGACAAATAAAATTTTACCAAGTAAGTTAAAGTAAGAAATGAGATTTTTTAGTTTAATCTTATTCTCTCTGGCTTTATTTATAGGAAGTTTTATCGTTTTAAACGATAATTATTATGCAAAATTTGCTCAAAAGGTTAGCAAAGAAGTCTTTGTATTAGCATCAACGGAAAGTAACATCCAAAATACCACGAAAGAAAAGCCAAAAGACTTTAAATGTTTAAAATGCCACAAAGGTTCTAAAAGTCTTGAGAATATGGTAAAAGAAAAAAACATCGATTCTGCAAAAAAACTGAGATTTTTGATAAGAGAGGGGCCTAAATCGGGTCTTCATATAACTGTTCCGGATGAGGACTTAGAGAAAGCTATTCAATATCTGGATCTGGAATAAAGTTACATTATTATTTTTATGCCTTCTAAGGAAAAAGGAAAAATTTTCCAGAACTTAGAAAAAGAAATTCTTTTTCTGTTTAAAAAATATAAAAAACCACTTCTTTTAAGAGAGATCTATCACCTTCTGCATATCCCCTCTGAAAAGAGACCCTTTGTAAGGTCAGTAATAAAAGAACTTCTTGAAAAGGGAAAATTAATTCAATTAAAAAGAAGAAAATATGCCCTGCCTGAAAATTATCCGGTTTATCAGGGAAAGTTGAGAGTTCACCCAGATGGTTTTGGATTTGTAGAAACCGAAGACGGAAGAACTGTTTTTATTCCGCCAAGAAAAATCAAAAACGCACTAAATGGAGATATAGTCCTTGTAAGAATTGAAAAGATAACTCCAAAAGGTCCAGAAGGAAGTATTGTTAAAGTTTTAGAGAGGAAAAGAAAAAATATCGTGGGTTATTTAGTAAAGCGTAAAAAGTTTTTCTTTGTTGAGCCCGAAGACCCAAGATTTCCCTTTGAAATTTATATTCCCAAAAAAAGACTTCATCAAGCCAAAAAAGATCATTTAGTAGTTACCAGGATTATTCAAAATACTTCAGAATTTGGATTACCTGTAGGAGAAATAATAAAGGACCTCGGAGATCCTAAAGAATTAGAAACTCACGCTTGGGCGGTAGTATATGCTTATGACTTACCACATGTTTGGAGTGAAAAAGTTCAAAAAGAATTAATAAGAATACCATCAGAAGTCAGACCAGAAGATAAAGAAGGCAGAGTTGACCTTACAAAAATCCCTTTAGTTACTATAGATGGAGAAAATGCAAGGGACTTTGATGATGCTATCTGTGTTATGAAAACCAAAAACGGATACAGACTCTGGGTAGCTATAGCTGATGTTGCCCATTATGTTATAAAAAATACCTTTTTAGATAAAGAAGCTTATTTAAGAGGAACAAGTGTCTATTTTCCCAATATGGTTGTTCCTATGTTTCCTGAAAAACTCTCTAATCATCTTTGTAGTCTCAATCCAAAGGTTGAAAGACTTACTATGACTGTAGAAATCGATTTTACCAAAGACGGAGAAATTATAAAAACTAAATTTTATGAAGCTGTCATAAAATCACATGCCCGTTTAACTTATACAGAAGTAAAAAAAATGATTGTGGATAGAGATAAAGAAACTGTAGAAAAATATAAAGACCTTTACCCAATGTTAGATACGGCTGCAGAACTTGCTCTTATTTTAAGAGAAAAAAGATTAAAAAGAGGAAGTCTTGATTTTGACCTTCCAGAACCAGAAGTAATTATGAATATGAAAGGGGAAGTGGAAAATATTATAAAAAGAGAAAGAAATCTTGCCCATATGCTGATAGAAGACTTTATGATTGCTGCTAATGAAGCAGTAGCTGAATATTTAACCAAAAAGGGCTATCCTTTTCTTTATAGAATTCATGAGTCCCCTGATTTAAATAAATTCAAGCAACTTTTTGAAATACTTTTAGCCTACGGAATAGATGTAGAATTTCCAGAAGAACTAACTCCTCACTTTTTCCAAGAACTCATTGCAAAATTCAGCGGGAAACCCTATGCATATCTTTTTAATACCCTTCTTTTAAGATCTCTTAAACAGGCAAGGTATTCCCCAGAAAATGTAGGGCATTTTGGTCTTGCTTCTACCTGTTACTGCCATTTTACTTCACCCATAAGAAGATACCCTGATCTTGTAGTTCACAGAACTCTCAAAAGAGCTTTAAGAAATAAAAAACCTCCTTATAAAGAGGAAGAGCTTGAAGTAATGGGCAAATTTCTTTCGGAAAGAGAAAGAACTGCTGAAGAAGCAGAAAGGGATGTATTAAAAAGATTTCAAGCATTCTTTATGAAAGACAAAATCGGAGAGACCTTCCACGGAATTATCACAGGAATTACTGCTTTTGGATTTTTTGTGGATTTAGAAGAATATTTGGTAAGTGGCGTTGTAAGATTAATTGACATTAAAGATGATTACTATAATCTTGATGAAAAGGGAATAGCTCTTATAGGGCAAAAAACAGGAAAAATCCTTCAGCTGGGACAAAAAGTAAAAGTAAAAGTAAAAGATGTAGATCTCAAAAGGTTTTATATCAATTTTGAATTGTTAGAATAAAAAAAATTAAGTGGGTAAACTTTTCCCAAGGGTTGTTAAAGCAAGATTAAGATGAAGCACCCCTTTTTGTGCCTGAATTTTATCTGCCAGTTCTTTTATTTCATTTGCTTTTCCTTTCACCAAAATTGCCTCAAGACATCTATCGTGATCTACATGAATATGTTGAGTAGTAATAATTTTATCATAATGCTCATGCTGGATATCAAGTAATTTATCAGCAAGTTCCCTTTTATGGTGGTCATATAAATAAGTTATAACTCCTACCACCTCTTCTTTTGACTCCTTCCATTCCTCTTCCACCAATTTTTGTCTTATAAGATCTCTTATAGCTTCTGAACGATTGGCATAATGCTTTCTTTCTATATATTCGTCAAAAGTTTTTAACAATTCCTCTGGAATGGAAATTCCAAAGCGTGCAAGTTTTTCCATCTTTTCCCCCTTTTTCCTCATAATAAATAACCTCTTATTTGATGTTACTTTTTTTCTTTTTATATTTAGATTTTTAAACTTTAAATTACCACAAATATTAAATTTGTAAAGTCTTTTAAGAGTATATATGAAATTTTGTGTTGATATAAGCTTTAATTTTTGCTATTTAAAGGGTAAGCAAAAACAAAGGTATTGAAATCTTTTAGTTATATGATAGCTTTTTAATTTAATCCATTTAAGGGGGGCTTAAAGTGAGGGAGTATAATGTGGCTATAGTAGGAGCAACAGGAGCAGTTGGTAGAATGATGCTTACTGTGCTTGAAGAAAGAAATTTTCCTGTTAAAAATTTAAAACTTTTTGCTTCTCCCAAATCAAAAGGATTAAAACTTCCCTTTAAAGGCGAAGAAATTGAAGTAGAAGTGTTAGAGGAAACCAAAAGTTTTAAAGGAATAGATATTGCTCTTTTTTCTGCTGGAGCTCAAAGAAGTTTAGATTATGCACCTCTTTTTGTAAGAGATGGAGCCGTGGTTATAGATAATTCCAGTGCTTGGAGAATGGACCCAGAAGTTCCTTTAGTAGTTCCTGAAGTTAATCCTCACGCAGTTGCTAACTATAAAAATAAAGGAATAATTGCTAATCCTAACTGTTCTACTATTCAAATGGTGGTTGCTCTTAAGCCTCTGCATGATTATGGGAAAATAAAAAGAATTGTAGTTAGCACTTATCAATCTGTTTCAGGAGCAGGTCAAAAAGCTATAAATGAATTAGAAGCTCAGGTTAAAGCTTGGTGTGAGGGAACTCCTATGCCTCCTGCTAAGTATATCCCTCAAATAATAGCCTTTAATTGTGTTCCTCACATTGATGTGTTTCTTCCCAATGGCTACACCAAGGAAGAAATAAAAATGATAGAAGAAACCAAAAAAATTATGGAAGACCCAAATATAAGAGTAACTGCAACAACTGTGAGAGTACCTGTATTTTATGGACATGCTGAGTCTGTAAATGTAGAAACAGAAAGAAAAATAACAGTTGAAAAAGCTAAAGAACTTCTGGAGAAAGCTCCTGGAGTGGTGGTATTAGATAATCCTCAAGAAAAACTCTATCCTCTTCAGATTGAAGTTGTAGGAAGAGATGAAGTCTTTGTAGGAAGAATTAGAGAGGATTTTTCCATTGAGAACGGACTTAATCTTTGGATTGTTGCAGACAATTTGAGAAAAGGTGCAGCTACCAACGCAGTGCAAATCGCTGAAGTTTTAATTCAAAACTATTTATAATGGAAATATTTGTTGAAGAATCAGCCCTTTCTTTTCAATTAACTAAAAAATTTTTAAAAAGACATTCTGCTAAAATAATACCTTCTTATGAGGCTTTCAAGTGGGAAGATAAACCTTTTTCAGAACTTATTTCCCTTGGGAAAAAAAGATTATTTTTAATGAATTATAAAGGAAATTTTTTCAGATCCTGTCCGGGAACAAAGATTTATTATTGCTGTGGATATAAAATTTTTCACTTTGGAGAGGGATGCCCTCTTGATTGTAGCTATTGTATTTTGCAACTTTATTTAAATAGACCCGGACTTAAGATTTGGGCGAATTTAATAGAGGATGGTCTCCCAGAGGTTTCAAAAATTTTAGAAGAACATAAAAAGAAAAACGAAATTCTCAGAATTGGAACAGGCGAATTCGCAGATAGTTTAGCTCTGGAATCAATCTGCAATGTTTCTGAAATTTTGATAAATTTTTGGCAAGATTCGGATCCCTTGGCTGTACTTGAGTTAAAAACTAAAATAGCCCTTTCTGAAAATTATTTTGCGAAATTTAAACCTGATCCAAGAATTATTTTTGCTTGGTCTGTTAACACAGAAAAAATTATAAGAAGCGAAGAAAAGGGAGCCTCCTCTCTTGAAAAAAGAATAGAGAGTGCTAAAAAAGCCGTAAAATACGGATTTACAGTAGCTTTTCATTTTGATCCTATAATCTTTTATGAAGAAGCAGAAAAAGAATACCCTCAGGTTTTAGAAAAAATATTAAATTCTGTTCCACTTGAAAATATAGCTTGGATTAGCCTTGGCACTTTAAGATACCCTAAGGATTTAAAAACTATAGCTGAAAGCAGATTTCCTGAAACCAAAATTTATTCCTATGAATTTATAGAAGGTTTAGACGGAAAAAAACGTTATTTTATAGACTTAAGAAAAAAACTTTATAAATCTTTCAAGAATTTAATTGATGAAACAAAGGATAAAGTAACTTATTATTTTTGTATGGAGGGAGAAAGGATGTGGGAAGAAATTTTTGAAAAAAAGATAAGCTCATCTTTAGAGCTAAAAAATTTGCTTGATAAAGTTGCTTTTAGACTATGTGAAATTAAAAAAGGAGGAGAAATTTAAAATGAGAAGTGATGGAAGAGCAAAAAACGAATTAAGACCTGTTAACTTTATAATTAATTTTTTAAAAAACCCTTTAAGTTCAGTTCTTGTAGAATTTGGAAATACCAAAGTTTTATGCACAGTAAGTTTAGACGAAAAGGTGCCACCTTTTTTAAAAGGCACTGGAACAGGCTGGATAACTGCTGAATATGCCTTTATCCCAGGGGCAACTATAGAAAGAACTCCGAGAGAAGTTATGGGAAGAAAAGGAAGATCAATGGAAATTCAAAGACTTATAGGAAGAACTTTAAGAGGGGTGGTAGATTTAACAAAACTTGGAGAAAGAACCCTTTGGGTTGATTGTGAGGTTTTAAATGCTGACGGAGGAACGAGAAGTGCTTCTGTAACAGGAGCATTCGTAGCTCTAAAACTTGCTATTAAAAAACTTATACAACGGGGTATTCTTAATGAAGATCCTATTTTAGAGTATATGGCGGGTGTAAGTGTAGGAAAGATAGGAAATGAATACTATCTTGATCTCAACTTTGAAGAGGATTTAATTGCAGAGGTTGATGCCAACTTTTTTATGACTGAGTCCGGAAAAATCATAGAAGTACAGGCTACTGCTGAAAAAGCACCATTTTTATGGGAAGAATTGAGTTCTATGAAAGACCTTGCTTATAAGGGTATTTTAGAGCTTATAAAAAAACAAAAAGAGGTATTAAAAGATGAATAATAAGGTGTTGCTTATTGCAACCTCAAATATGGGAAAAGTAAAAGAAATAAGTAAAGCCTTAAAAGATTTTTCTTTAGAAATAAAAACTTTAAAGGATTTTTGCGAAATAGAACCCCCAGAAGAAACAGGAAAAACTTTTTTTGAAAATGCCTATCTTAAAGCTAAATACTGGGCAGAAAAAACAGGATTAATGTGTCTGGCAGATGACTCAGGTCTTGAGGTGGATGCACTGAATAAAGCACCCGGAATTTATTCTGCTCGTTTTGCAGGAGAAAAGGCAACTGATGAAGAAAACAACAAAAAACTCCTGAAACTTCTTGAAGGAATACCCCTTGAAAAAAGAACAGCCCGTTTTGTATGTGTTATGGTAGTTTATCATCCCAGTGGAAAATACATAGCAACCGAAGGGGTTTGGGAGGGACTTATAGGATTTGAACCAAGAGGTTCTTATGGATTTGGATACGATCCAATTTTTTTAGTTCCCGAATATAACTACCAAAAAACCGCAGCTGAACTACCTATTGAAGAAAAAAATAAAATAAGTCACAGAGGTAAAGCCTTGGCTAAACTAAAAAAGGTTCTTCCAGACTTTTTAAAATCTATAAGCTAAAATCCTATGGAAACCCTAATTAACTGGCTAAAAAATTTACTCAAAACAGAACTTATTTTTCCTCCCATTTTTGAAGATACACCTGTATTAGGGGTATTTTCCAAAAAATTACCCTATACCTTTAGCTTTGAACTTTTAAATTTTTCAGATTCTTTTAAATTCTTTTTCCCAAAACAAATTCACAGCACAAAAATTGTAGAAGTAGATGAATTAAAAATTTCTCAATCCTTTTTTGAAATTGAAGGAGATGCAGTCCTTACATTTAATAAAAACCTTTTTTTGGGAATTAAAACTGCAGACTGTGTTCCTATTTTAATCACTAACAAAAAGGGGGATTTTGTAGGTGCTGTTCATGGAGGTTGGAGAGGTACAGTAAATAAGCTCCTTTTAAAATTTTTACAAAAAGTTATAAACTTAGGCATAAAACCTGAAGATATCTTAATAGCCATGGGACCTCACATAAAAGTATGTTGCTACGAAGTAAAAGATGAGGTTTTGAAAAGATTAAAAAGGAATTTTAAAAATTTTGAAAATTATATTCATTTTAAGAATGGGAAATTTTTCTTAGATCTTGAAAAATTGAATCTTCAGCAAGCTTTAGAACTTTCAATTCCATTAGACAACATTTGGATTTCAAAAGATTGCACCTATTGTTTGAAAGATCTTTATTGGTCTCACAGATTTCACAAAGAAAATAGAAAATTTCAGATTTCATTGGTAGGAAAACTAAAATGATGTATTGGGCTTATACTTTCTTGTATTACTTAGTTTCTGCTATATTACTACCAAAGGAATACTTAAAAAGACCTCCAGAGCTTAGAAAAAAATGGATAAAAGAGAAATTGGCTTTTTTTAAAAAAGAAGATTTTATTTTTCAGAGAAGAGTTATTTGGATACATGCAGTCTCGGTAGGAGAGGTTGTGGCTATCTCAAGTATAGTAAAAAATTTAGCCAAAAATTATGACATTTTGCTAAGCACTATAACAGACACGGGAAATCAAGTGGCTTCTCAAAAATTTAAAAACCTTTCAGTTAAAATTATTTATTTACCTTATGATTGTCCCTTTGCTATAAAGAGAATTTTAAAAACTTTTAATCCCTCAATTCTTATTATTGCAGAAACTGAACTCTGGCCTAATTTAATTTTAACAGCTTCTAAAAAAATTCCCGTTTTTTTGATAAATGCACGAATAAGTGATAAATCTTTTAAAAGATATAAAAAAATAAAGTTCTTTTTAAAGCCAATTTTGGAGTCTCTTTCTTTGATTGCTGTCCAAGATGAGAAATACAAAGAGAGATTTAAAGCTTTAGGAGCTCCTGAAGAAAAAATTATAATTACAGGGAATACCAAATTTGATATAGAACCCTCTCTTCTTTCTTTTATATGGGAAAGCTTTATTCCGAGACCGGTTATTGTAGCTGGAAGTACTCACTCTTCTGAAGAAGAAGTGATCACTAAAGCCTTTCTTAAAATATCTGGTTCGGGCTCTCTTTTTCTTGTGCCAAGACATCCCGAAAGATTTGATGAAGTTGAAAAAATAGTAAATGCTCTTATTTCAAAAGAAAAAGATGTAGCTTTTTATAGGCTAAGTAATCTATCGGAAAATATAAGAATTAATTCTTTTTCCAAACTTATCGTTCTTGTAGACCAAATGGGAATTCTTGGTTCCCTTTACAGAATTTGTGATATTGCTATAATTGGTGGAAGTTTTATACCCCATGGAGGGCAAAATCCCTTAGAGGCTATCTACTGGAAAAAGCCTGTTATTTTCGGACCATCTATGGAAAACTTTCCTTTTGTTAAAGAATTTCTAGCAGAAAATGCCTGTTTGCAAGTTAATAAAGAGGAGCTAAAAGATGTTTTAAAAGATCTTGTTAGAGATTCTGAAATGAGGTTAGAAATTGGCAAAAAGGCTTATCAAATTTTCAATAAAAAAAGAGGAGCAACGGAAAAAATTTTAGAAATTCTCAGATCTTATTTAGAGGAATAAGATTATCAAACATATTGGATATTGCAAAATTAAAAGAAGGACTTAAAATTTAAAAAAATATTAAACGCATCTGGAGGAGTGCCCGAGTGGACGAAGGGGTGCGACTGGAAATCGCATGTACGGGCTAAAACCCGTACCGCGGGTTCGAATCCCGCCTCCTCCGCCATTTCTAATCAATTTTTTAAATGTCAAAAATTGTTCTAAAAGTTGAAAATCTCGTTAAAAAATATGCCTCAGTAGTTGCTCTTAAGGGTATTTCCTTTGAATTACAAGAAAAAGAACTTTTTGCCTTATTGGGTCCGAATGGTGCTGGAAAAACCACTACTATAAGAATAATTGCTGGTCTTACCAATCCTACCTCAGGAAAAATTTATCTCTTTGGGAAAAACCTTTTTGAAAATCCTATATGGTCCAAATCTCAAATAGGACTTGTTCCACAACATATAAATCTTGATACAGAATTAACTGTAGAAGAAAACCTTTTAATTCATGGATTACTCTATAAAATGCCGTTAAGTTTTATAAAAAAGAGAATAGATGAACTTTTAGACCTTGCTGATATGAAGGATAGAAAAAAAGCAAAGATAAAAGAACTTTCAGGCGGATTAAAAAGAAGGGTTTTAATCATAAGAGCTCTTATGCATAATCCCAAAATACTTCTTTTGGACGAACCAACTGTTGGTCTTGATCCACATATAAGAAGAAAAATTTGGAGTTTTATAAAAAATATACAATTAACAGGAACAACCATACTTCTTACCACACACTACATGGAAGAAGCAGAACACTTGGCAGACAGAGTTGCTTTTATTTTTTCAGGAAAAATTGTAGCCATAAATACTCCTCAAAACTTTATAAATCAATTGGGAAATTATGCACTGGATGTATACTTTTCTGACAAGGTAAAAACTTATTACTTTAAAGAAAAGCTTGAAGCTGAAAAGGAATTATTAAAATATAGTAAAGATCATTTTGTTAGTTTGAGAAAGGTAACCCTTGAAGATGTATTTTTAAGTTATATAGAAAAAAGCTTATGAAAGGTTTTTTAGCTACCTATTTAAGAGAAGTTTTACTTCTAAAAAAGAGACTTTTAAGGATACTTCTTTCCTTTTCTGTAAATCCTCTTCTTTACATTTTTGCTTTTGGTATTGGTTTAGGAAAAAACATTACTATCGGTGGAAAAAGTTATTTGGAATTTCTAATTCCGGGCTTAATTTCTGCAACAAGTATGATGCAAGCCTTTGCCATAAATATAGAAATAAACATATCTCGTTTCTATCTTAAAATTTTTGAAGAATTTCAGAGCTCACCCATTTCTTATTTTAGTTATGCTCTTGGCGAAGTTTTAAGCGGAGTTACGAGAGCTTTTTTAGCTATTTTCATTATACTTGGAATCTCCCTTCTATCAGGTATTAAGTTTTATTTAAATTTTTATTTTTTTCTCACTATTTTTCTTAATGCCTTTGTATTTGCAAGTCTTGGACTTGCCTCAGCTATGATTGTTAAGTCACATGCTGATCAAGCCTTGATAACTAACTTTGTAATAACTCCTATGATGTTTTTGGGAGGAACCTTTTTCCCAACAGAAAATCTCCCCTTTTTTATCAAACCCTTAATTGAAATTTTACCTCTTACTATAACCTCTCATACTTTAAGAGGTATCGCTCTTTATAATTCTTTTAAGCCTTCTTACTTGATAATTCTTTCCTTTATAGCTATAATTTCTTTCGTAATTGCTCTTTATTCCATAAAGATTGCAAAGGAATAATGGAGGAACGCTTTCTTTTTCAAGATTCTAAAGCATTAAAACTGATTTTTATAAGTTTATTAGTAAGTATATTAATTTTTTTAGCTAAACTGCTTGCCTTTTTCATAACGCACTCAATTGCTATTTATTCAGATGCCATGGAATCGGTGATTAATATCATATCAGCTTCTATAGCATTTTTAGGAACTAAGGTAGCCCTTAAACCTCCTGATAAAAGGCATCCTTATGGGTATACTAAATTTGAATATCTTATTTCTATATGTGAAGCTTTTTTTATTATAGGTGCTTCTATTTCCATATTATGGAAGGCTTATAAAAGTTTTATAAATCCTCAAACTTTTAAAAATTTAGAAACCGGTTTATTCATAATTTTTGTTACTGTACTCTTAAATTCTCTTCTTTCATATTATTTTTACAAACAAGGTAAAAAAGAAGATTCGCCCATACTTCTATCTTATGCCTCGCATCTTTTTACTGATGTATTAACCTCAGGTGGTGTTATAGTGGGGGTTTATGTGGCACATCTGTCAGGATTTCTTATAATAGATTCCATTATTGCCTTAGCAATAGGTATAAACATTCTTTATTTGGGGTATAAGCTCGTTAAAGCTTCAATAATCTCTTTGCTTGATGTAAGTTTGCCTCAAGAAAAAATAGATTCCATTCAAAATATCATAGAAGATACTATAAAAACTTTTTCTCAAAAAAATTATCAAATACATGATGTCCACGATCTTAAAACAAGAAGGGCTGGAAGAAAGGGATTTGTAGAATTTCATCTTACTGTTTCAGGAGATATGCCTGTGAGATGTGCTCATGATTTATGCAATGAGCTTGAAAAAAGAATTACAGATAAATTTCCAGAACTTTCGGTAACTATTCATATAGAACCTGAAGAAGAAAAGAAAAATAAATGAGATATTATGAGACTTAACAAATTTTTATCTTTCTGTGGAGTTACTTCTCGAAGAAAGGCTGATGAGTTAATATTATCTGGGAAGGTTTCAGTAAATGGCAAGACAGTAAAAGAGCTTAATTATAAAGTTAACCCTGAAAAAGATAAAGTATATGTAGAAGGCAAACTTATTACCCCTCCTCCAAAGGTTTATTACCTTTTTTATAAACCAAAAGGATTTCTTACTTCTCTTTATGATCCTCACCACAGAGAAACCATAAAAATCTTTTTGGAAAAACTTCCTTATAAAGTTTTTCCTGTAGGAAGACTTGATAAATACAGCGAAGGATTGCTTTTACTCACTAATGATGGAGATCTTGCCAATCTTTTACTACATCCTAAATACGAAGTAAAAAGAGTTTACTGGGTTTGGATTACTCCAAGGCTTGAAGATAAAAAAATTAAAGACTTACTTAAATTTGGAATTTTAATGGATGGGAAACTAATTAAACCACTAAGTTTTAGCCTTTTAAAAAAAGATAAAGAAAAATGGGTTTATGAAGTAACTGTAAAAGAGGGGGTTAAAAGAGAAGTAAGAAAAATGATTGCCTATCTTGGAGGAAAGGTTCACAAATTAGTTAGAATTAAGTTTGGTCCTCTTTCTTTAAAGAACTTAAAACCTGGAGAAATAAGACCTCTTTCCAAGAAAGAACTTGATAATCTTTTTTCTTTTGTTTCTCAGCTTAAGAATTCTAAGATTTTAGACAAAACCTCTTCAGCAGAATTTACATAATGAACTCCTGGGATATTTTCCCAGGTTTTTAGTCCTATAACTGGTTTCCACATTTTTAGAGCTAAGGCAATTTCAGAAAGTGTTCCGTATCCACCAGCAATTGCAACTACTATATCTACAGACCTTACTAAAATTACATTTCTGGCATATCCCATATCAGTAAGAACTATAATTTTTACATAGGGATTGGCATCTTCAGCTTTATTTCCTGGCAGAATGCCTACTGTAATTCCTCCTGCCTCAAAAGCTCCTTTTGAGGCAGCCTCCATCACTCCACCAAGTCCACCTGTATAAATAATAGCTCCTTTTTCTGCAAGTAGTTTTCCTACTTTATAAGCAAGCTCGTAAGTTTCTTTATCCACAATGCCGGCACCTATTATTCCAATTCTTTTATTCTTTAAATCCATAAGCTCCTACTAATTTTACAAATCTTACAGGTTCTAAAGATTGTGTGTAGAGTTTCCCCCCTTTTTTTACTCCCTTTATCAACATCTGAGAAAAGGCATCTCCTACAGGAATTACTATTCTGCCTCCCTCTAAAAGTTGATCTACAAGAGGAGGAGGTATTTTAGGAGCTGCGGCAGTAACAATAATAGCATCAAAAGGAGCAGCTTCCTTCCATCCCAAACTTCCATCTCCTAATTTAAAAGAAATGTTTTTATATCCCAAGTTTAAAAGTATTTTTTTGGCTCTTTCAAGTAAGGTGGGATATTTTTCTATGGTATAAACCCAAAGAGCAAGCTCAGCAAGAATTGCTGTTTGATAACCTGAGCCTGTTCCCACTTCAAGAACCCTTTCATTTCCCTTTAACTCAAGTGCTTCAGTCATTAAAGCCACTATATAAGGCTGAGAAATGGTTTGTCCTTCTCCTATGGGAAGAGGAAAGTCTCCATAGGCTTGATCTCTTAAAGCTTCATCTACAAATAGATGTCTTGGAACTTTAAGCATTGCCTGTAAAACTCTTTCATCACTTATACCGCGAGCTTTAATTTGGGTTTCTACCATCCTTTCTCTGGCAATTCTATATAAATCCTTATCGTTTTCTGTAAAAGAGTTCATATTTACCTCTTATTGGGAGCTGATACAGTATAGTATACACAATCTATTACCTCTTCCCCTTTTATAACAACCTTTAAAACTTCTGTATAGTCTTGTCCCTTGTAGTTTTTAACAAGTGGAACCTTTTCCCAAAAATTTCTTACTCTGTAATAATAGTACCACTCTTCCTTCCCATCAGGAAAAGTAAATATTTGAACAGGAGGACCGAGAAACCGTAATACCTCTGCTTTAGTAGTTTGTTTAGGATGAATTAAAGCAGCCTTAGAAGCTAAATTTGGACCTGGTTTCGTTGCACATCCAAAAATAAAAAATAAAAAACCAAAAAAAAGTAAATTTTTAAAAATTGTATTTCTATTCATTATAAATTAGATTATAATAACTTTTATAAATTTTAAAATACCTTAATGGTAAAAGTGGGCATCTTAAAGAAAGTTTAAATAATGCCGATAAAAAATAATAATATAATGAAAAAAGTAGCAAGATAGCATGGGCAAAGTTCTTATTAGTTTTAAAAATAAATTAATTGCAGAAGCATTTTATCAATTTTTCGTTGAAAAGCTAAAACCAAACTGGGAAATAGATATCAAACCTGAAGGAAGGAAAAACTATGATATAATTATCTTTGATAAAAACTCTCTTAAAGAATTACCTCAAGAGGCTTATCCTGAATCTAAAAAACTTCTTCTTGATGACGGAGCCTCTGAAAGTGAAACTATTTTTCTATTTTTATATTACAAGTTATCAGGGATTATTTCCTGTGAGACAACTACTGAAAATTTTTTAAAGGCTCTTGAAGTAGTTTCAAGGGGTGAAATCTGGTTATCAAGAGGCTTGGTTAAAAAACTTTGTGAAGATTATGAATTCTTTTCTACAAAAGATCCTCCTTCTTTGACTCCGAGGGAGAAAGAAATAGTTTTACTCATTAGAAAAGGGCTTAGCAATAAAGAAATAGCCAATCACTTATCCATTTCTATTAATACTGTTAAATCTTGCATAAGTCGTATTTTCAAAAAAACCAGGGTTAAAAGAAGATCTCAATTAATAAAGCTTTTTATGAATTCTTCCCAAATTGTGAATAATGTCCCAGAAGTTAAAAAAGAGATTAAAAAGGTTATTAAGCTAAAGCCTAAGAAAGAAAATAACACCTCTTAGTAAGTCTCACCTTAAAATTTTAATACCAAAGTATTAAATCTAAAGTATTATTTTTAAAAAATCTTAAATCTTAATACTCTTTTCATACCTTTTCAAACTTTTTATGGATTTACTCAATTTTAGTCTTCATTATAAAAATACATTAGAAAAAAATTTTATGGAGAAGAGGATGAAGAAAGACTCAAAAGAGTTAAAACCCGGCAGGGGGGTTTTAATAACAAAAAAACTTAAAGGAGGTGTGCCATGTTAAAGAAAGCCTTATTAGCAGGTGTATTAGGTGTATTTTTGGCAACAGGTGCCGCTTTTGCAGGTCCTAGTGGTGGGGGATGCTCTGGAGATCAGTGCAATATTTCTCATCCCTATCAATTAAATTTTGGTCTGGATTTCAATATTGATGTTGATGTCTGCGTGGATGCTGGAAATTTAATAGGTTGTCATGGTGATGATTGTTGGTCCACACAGGCAGTAATTTACCAGGAAGGTGAAGGCAATAGCGCAGGTATTTCACAAGTTGCCACCAATGATCTTGCTGGCATCATTCAGGTAGGAGATTCCAATACTGCTACAACAACTCAAAATGCAGCTAATGATTATGCCTTCACTGTTCAGGGTGGGAGTTCAAATACTGCTACTATTACACAGAATCTTGAATCTGCATCTGCTATAGCCATTCAGCTTGGAACTGGCAACACCGCAACCATTAATCAGTAACAAGATTCACCCCCTGCCGGGCAAGGGGGACTCTCCCCTTTTAAATTTTGCAAAAGGGAAGCCATAATGAAAAAGATGATAAAAAAGACCATAAAGTTTCTTGGGATTTCTGGTTTTATCTGTTTTTCAGGGGTAAATCTTCTTCAGGCCTCCCCTGATATATGTCTTGACTTTTCCGTAGATGTGGATGTTACTGTTAATCTGAACCTTGATACCAATATTGAGATTCCCCTTGATCCTGAGCTTCTTCATCAATCTAATCTTGCCCTCCTTTATCAGAAAGGGACTTCCAATGAGGCAGAAATCTCTCAGGAAGGTCTTCTCAATCAGGGTTTAATCTTTCAGATAGGTTCTTTAAATAAGGCTTATCAGACTCAAGCTAGTAGCTCTAATCTTGCCCTCATCTATCAGGAAGGGGCAAAAAATTTTGCCGAGCAGATCCAGCAGGGAGATAACAATAAGTCCTATGCCATCCAGATAGGAAGCGAAAATTATGCCTATCAGGAGCAGTTAAGTTCTGGAAACCTTGCCATCATATACCAGATAGGGTTAGGAAACCGTGCTGAACAGTATCAGACAGGAAGCGGAGGATATAGAAGCGTTATTATCCAGGAAGGAAACTTTAACCGGGCTATCGTTTATCAGAACTGAGGCGGATAAAAGGATGAGTATCTTTTTTATTTATATACTTTGCACTATTTTTCTTGGAAGTATGATAACTTCTCTTTTTGCTGAAAATCCTTCAAAATCCCCTGTGAAGGTTGATGTTGAAATTACAAGAACTTCTCATTTTTTAAAAATTCTTATACTTTGCAAAAACGAAAGCAAAGAAAGTCAAACAATCAAATTAAAGATGTTAGTTTATAAGAAGGGAGCAAATAAAAATATTTCCCAAATAGCCCAGCTCAAAGATTTATATCTAAAACCAGATGAAACCTCCCTTCCCTTTGTAACAGAACTTAATGTCAAACCAGAAGATTTTTATGAGATAATATTACAGGTCTTTGATGAAAAAGGCGATCTTCTTGAAGAAAGAACCTTCAGTTCAGGGAGTTTATGAAAAGAAAGGCTTTTTTACTTATAATTTTATTCCTTATCTTTTTAAGTAATTCTCTTTTTGCTCAGGAAGCTATCCTTTCTGGCTTTGTGCTTGATCAGACTAAAACCAAGGTAGGAAGAGATTTTTACGAGACCTTTGCCAAGATATGGGAATTTCCCTCTGGCATAGAAGACAAAAATATAATCATTAATGAGATGTCTGATCCCAGATGGGGTTCAATGATAATTATTTATGTAGAAGAGGTGGCTGTATATTCCACCATGTTAAAGCCAAGGCTTGAAGATATTGAAGAAAAGGTTGATGAGGCTGTGGATGCAGTTTTAAACTATTTTGTATTTTTAATGAGGCAAGAAGAACATTTAAAAGAAGAAGCAAAATTCTGGTAGGGAGGAAGGAAAAATGAAAAAATGGCTAAGTTTATTAACCTTTTTGGTAGCAAATTTATATATTTTTATCTCTCCTCTTTTAGCCTCAGAGCTTGTTTTTAAGTTTACCAATCCTTCTTTTGGTGGAGATCCTCTTTATGGAACTTTCCTTCTTCAACAGGCTCAGCTTCAGAATAAGTTTAAAGAAAAGCCAAGCTCTTTTTATCAACCAAAGAGCCTTCTTGAGAGATTTACCGAGTCCTTTACTAGTCAGCTTCTTTATAGAATGGCTAATTTAATGCTTAACCAGATCTTTGGTGAAGATAATACCCTTCCAGAAACTGAGCAAACTTATACCATAGGAAACTTTATGCTTCACTTTATACCAGGGACGGATACTTACACCTTTGAAATTACAGACCTTTCTTCTGGACAAACCACGGTTATTGAAATGCCAAAAATGATGTAAAGAAGGGGGCTGAGATGAAAAAACTTTCCAGGACTAAAAAAGGTTTATTCCTACTGGGTTTTCTCACTATTCTTGGAGGGTGTGCAGCCCCTCTTTATTCTCCCTTTTATGAGAATGCTATAAGTGGTCCTGAATATGTAACCTCCATTCACAAAGACTTAACAAGCCTTCCTGAACCTGAGAAAAAAATTCCTGTTGCTGTTTATAAATTTAGAGATCAGACCGGGCAGTATAAACCCCCTACCACCTCAACCAATTTCTCAACAGCGGTAACCCAGGGGGCAACTTCAATTTTAATTAAAGCCCTTGAGGATAGTGGGTGGTTTATGCCGGTAGAAAGGGAAGGACTTGCCAATCTCTTGCAAGAAAGAAAAATAGCCTTTCAGATGGCCAGTCAATATAACTCAACCACAATCCATGAGGCAGCAACAAGTGTGCTTCAGCCCCTCGTTTTTGCTGGGCTTCTTCTTGAAGGAGGAATAATTGGATACGATACAAATATAGTTACTGGAGGACTTGGGGCTAAGTACTTTGGTGCAGGTGGTGCAGTTCAGTATAGAGTTGATAGGGTTACTGTATATTTAAGAGCAGTTTCTGTCAAAAATGGGGCCATCTTAAAAACTGTTCAGGTAACTAAAGTGGTTTTATCCCAACAACTTTCTATGGGTATCTTCAGATTTGTAAGATTAAACAGGCTCTTAGAGGCAGAAGCAGGATATACTACTAATGAACCTGTAGAAATGGCTGTTCAGGAAGCTATAGAAAAGGCTGTTTATGATTTAATTATTGAAGGAGTAAAAATTGGTATGTGGAAACCAAAAGATCCTGAAAAGTTTAAAAAGGTTATTGAAAGATACGAAAAAGAAAAGGCAGAAGCTATGAAAAAATTGAGAGAAAGAATGGACGAATTTTCAAGAGAATCCACTTAAACATCTCAAATTCTCTGTAAGTTTTCTTATAACCTTTTCAAAAAATAAGTCTCAGAAATAGGAGAAAACCTTGCCAGATAGAAAAAATTTTCTTAACATTTAATAAAATTTAGGTTAAAATAAAGTTATGAAATCTTATAAGTATAGAACCCTTGAATTTGAATTTAAAGAGTATCCCTTTTTCTGCAAGTTTTGTAAAAAAGAAAAGGCTTTAATAGAAATTCCCTCTCAGAAGATAAAAGTTTGTAAGTCTTGTTATAACAACTTTTTTGAAAATAGAGTTAAAAAGACCATTGAGAAATACAGAATGATCAATTCTCAAGATAAAGTAGGGGTATTCCTTTCTGGAGGAAAAGATAGTTCCGCCCTCCTTGCTATATTAAAAAAACTCTATCCAGAGCTAAATCTTCAGGCTGTTTTTTTAAACTTGGGAATAAAATACTATTCAGAAAAGATAGAAAGCGTAGTTAAAAAACTATGTGAGACCCTGGAAGTTCCTCTTTATGTGTACAATTTACCAGAGAAAGAAGGATTCAGCATTGACGATTTCGTTTTTACTTACTTTAAAAATAAAGTATGTTCAGCTTGCGGAGCTATAAAAAGGTATCTTTTTTCAAAAATTGCAAAAGACTTAGGGTTAACTGTAATAGCAACTGGACACCACCTTGATGATGTTGTCTCCACCATGTTAACTCTTTTTTTCCAAGGAGATTTTTTAGGTATTGCAAAATTGCAACCAGTTTTACCTCCTCTTTCTCCCACCCAGGTTAAAAAGGTTAAACCTCTTTATACCACTCCTGAAAAGGAGATATTTTATTATGTAGCCTTAAACGAAATACCTGTAGCTGATTTTGTCTGTCCCCATGCAGATAGCACACCTCCTAAAAGAATTAAAATAGTGCTTGAAGAACTGGAAAAAGAAAACAAACAGATTAAATATCAACTTCTCTCTGTTTTTACCAAAAAGTTGATTCCTCTTATCAAGTCTCAGTATAAAGAAGAACTTCCTTTGAGTGCTTGCAAAAAGTGTGGTGAAATTACTTCTGCACCTGACAATATCTGCAGTAGATGTAAAAGAATAGATTTGCTAAGTAAAGTAGAAAACCGAGTCTTAGAACTTACAAAAGAAGAATTTGAAAACTACGTTAAAAACCTTAACTCTGATTGGGTTTTGATAGATTTAAAAGAAAATGCAGAATTACTTAATAAATCTTTAAAGGAGTTTAAAAAGATTTTAAAACCTTACAAAAATAAACACATATTTTTAGTTTCTCCTGAACCAGAAGTTGGATATTTCTTTGCTTTAAAATTGAGAAAAAAGGGGTTTAAAACTTATAACATCAAATCTTTTGAAAATTAGGGGGTTTTTATGGCAAGAATTACATTAGAAAAAGAATTACAACTTCTTAAAAACCTTTTATTAGATATGGCACAAATAGTAGATGAAATGGTAAATGGTGCCATTTTATCTATTGATAAATTGGATCCAGAATTAGCTAAAAGGGTTATAGAATTTGACGATCAAGTTGATTACTATGAAAACATGGTATCTCAGACTGCTTTGGAAATAATTGCCTTACAGCAACCAGTGGCAAAAGACTTGAGATTTATAATAACTGCTATAGATATTGCAAGAAACTTAGAAAGGATAGCAGACCAGTCTGTTAATATTGCCTTCAGAGTTCTTGATATATCTAAAACAAGAGAAAAGGCTATTCCTCAATGTAAAGTAACTATTATAGAAATGGCTAATGAAGCACTGTACATGCTTCAATCTGCTATTAATGCCTTCGTAAATGAAAATGTTCAAAAAGCCTATTCTGTAATTGATTATGATGACATAGTTGATAGATTTCAAAAAGACAACATTGAACAAATAAAAGATTGTATGAAAGGAAATCCCGAGCTTTTAGACATTGGAATAGATTACATAATAGTAGTGCAAAACTTGGAAAGAGTTGGAGATCTGGCTACTAATATTGCTGAGGGTGTTATTTTTACTGTTGAAGGAAAAATACCCAAGTTAGAAGCTAAAAAATTGAAAGAAATGAGGGAAGTTGTTTTAAAGGAGCTTCCTGTTTTTTACTTATTAAAAAAACATGCCCACTTAGTTCTTGAATGCGTTGAAAGGCTATCTCTTGCTTTAGAAGCCTACGACAAAAAAGACACTGTAAGGCTTGAAGAAATTGCTACACATATTTTTGAAATAGAAAAAGAAGCAGACCAATTAAAAAGAAATATAAGAGGACATCTTCCTAAGGGAATTATTCTTCCTGTAGAAAGATTTGAACTTTTTATGTATCTTAAAGAACAAGATGCTATTGCTGATGTAGCAGAAGAGATTTTAAATTGGCTTTCCTTTAAATACATAGACCTACCTAAGGAACTCTTTCAAGAAATTGAAAATCTCTTAACAAAAAGTATTGAATCTTTAAAATACTTGGAAGATTTAATTGTTTATTCTGCTGATTTTCTTCTCACTAAAAATGAAAATAGTAGAAATCAAGCAAAGGAAATAATAAGAAACATAAGATATTCTCAATACCTTGCAGAAGAATCAGGAAATAAAATCAAAAAAGAAATTTTTTCAAAATTAGAGGAGCCTTTAAAGCTCTTTTATACACTAAAACTTGTAGATTTAATTCTTGGTATACCCCATCATGCAGAAAATACAGCAGATTTAATGAGGGCTATGATAGCAAAATAATCTTTAATAAATCAACTTACCTATTCTATCAAACCTGATTTTAAAATTTTGGGAATCCCAAGAAAAATAAATTATTAATGCCCTTCCTTTAAGACAATTGATCGGAACGAAACCCCAGAATCTACTATCATAACTTTGATCTCTATTGTCTCCCAAGACAAATATGTGATTTGGTGGAACTTTTATAGGTCCGTAATTATCTCTCGGACTTATTTCCTTGGGATAAACTTCTGGATCAGTAAATTGAACATAAGGCTCTGTAAGAGGCTTTCCATTTACATAAACCTTTTTATTAATAATTTGAATAGTATCTCCAGGAAGACCAATCACCCTTTTTATAAAATCCAATTTTTTATCCAAAGGATAGGTAAAAACAACTATTTCCTGTCTCTCAGGAAGTTTCTTAAAATAAAGAAAATCATTTTTTATTGGATTTCTTATACCGTAAGCTAACTTATTAACAAGGAGATAATCTCCTACCAGTAATGTGGGAATCATAGAACCCGAGGGTATTTTGTAAGCCTGAACGATAAAAGTTCTAATAAAAAGAGCAAGGATAAGAGCAATTAGTATACTTTTAGTCCAATCCCAAAGTTTGTTATGAAAGTCTTTCATTTGAAATGACCTCCTTGAAATTAAATTTTAAGAACTGCTAAAAATGCCTCTTGTGGAATTTCAACATGACCTATAGCTTTAAGTCTCTTTTTCCCTTCTTTTTGTTTCTCAAGAAGCTTTTTCTTCCTTGTTACATCTCCTCCATAACATTTTGCCAAAACATCTTTTCTAAGAGGTGGAATTCTTTCCCGAGCTATTACTTTATTTCCAATAGCTGCTTGAATTACTACTTCAAAAAGCTGTCTGGGAATTACTTCTTTTAATTTAGAGGTAAGTTCTCTCCCCCTATAGTAAGCCTTTTCTCTATGAACAATTAATGAAAGAGTATCAACAGGTTGTTTATTTATTAGTATATCCATTTTAACAAGATCTCCTGGCTTATATCCAATAAACTGATAGTCTAAGGATGCATAACCCTTGGAATAACTTTTTAATTTATCATAAAAGTCAAGCACAACTTCACTAAAAGGTAGCTCATAAACAAGAATACATCTATCGGGAGTTAAAAATTTAATTTCCTTCTGTATTCCTCTTTTCTCTTCACAAAGTTTAATTAAAGCTCCTATGTATTCTTTTGGTGTGTAAATTTCAGCTCTTATGTAAGGTTCTAAAACCTCTTCAATCAAGGCTGGATCAGGCCAGTGTGCAGGGTTATCTACTTCAATTTCTTTTTTATTTTTGAGTCTTATTTTGTATTTAACAGATGGAGCAGTAGAAATAAGGTTTAATTTGAATTCTCTTTCTAATCTTTCTTGAACGATTTCCATATGAAGAAGCCCCTGAAAACCACATCTAAATCCAAAACCCAAGGCTGCTGAGGTTTCCATTTCATAAGAAAAAGCAGGATCATTGAGCCAAAGTTTTTCTATTGCCTCTCTTAAGTTTTCAAATTCGTTATTATCTACTGGGAAAATACCTGCAAAAACGACTGGTTTCATTTCTTTAAATCCTGGTAAAGGCTCTACCTGAGCATTGGCTTCTGTTATAGTATCCCCTATTCTTGCTTCTCTTACTCCTTTTATTCCAGCTGCAATAAATCCTACTTCTCCAGCAAATAGACAATCTAAGGTTGCTGCCTCTGGCGCGAAAACTCCAACTTTAGTAACTTCGTAAACTTTTCCAGTAGAAAGAAATTTTATCTTCTGCCCAGGATAAATTTTTCCATCAACAACCCTTATTAGTACAACCACTCCTAAGTAAGGATCATACCAAGAATCAAAAACCAAGGCTCTCAGAGGTGCTTCCCTCTTTCCTTTGGGAGGCGGAATTTTATTGACAATGGCCTCAAGAACCTCTTTTATTCCTATCCCAAATTTTGCACTAACAAGAAGAGCGTCTTCAGAAGGAAGCCCTATAATTTCCTCAATTTCTTTTTTAGTTTTTTCTACGTCAGCTTGAGGTAAATCTATTTTATTTATAACTGGTATTATTTCTAAATTATTTTCCAAAGCAAGATATAAATTTGCAAGGGTTTGTGCTTCTACACCTTGGGAAGCATCAATTACAAGAAGTGCTCCTTCACAGGCAGAAAGAGCTCTTGAAACCTCATAAGTAAAGTCAACATGCCCAGGAGTATCAATAAGATTTAATTGATAGACCTCTCCATTTTCTCTTTGATAATAAAGTCTTACTGCTTGAGCTTTTATGGTAATTCCTCTTTCTCTTTCTAAGTCAAGACGATCTAAATATTGATCTCTCATTTCTCTTGCTGAGACAGCACCTGTAAATTCAAGCAGACGGTCTGCAAGCGTAGATTTCCCGTGATCAATGTGTGCAATAATACTAAAATTTCTAATCCTCTCTATAGGTATAGGTCTCATAGCAATTTAAAAAATAACAAATCTATTTTAAAAAACAAGGTATCTATTCCCCTATTTTAGTAAGTTTCCCTGTTTTTTTAGCAAAATTAAAAGCTAATACGAATACCCCTGCACTGAAAAGAAAATAGATAAACACAAGGATGTAGGCATTTACAATAAATTTATAAGGGGTATAGCCCTCTAAAAGAATTTTTCTAAAGGTTTCAAAAATGTAAGAAGTGGGAATAAATTTAGCAATGATTTGAAAACTCTTAGGTAGAACCTCTACAGGATAAAAAACCGCTGAAAAAGGTAAAAACAAAAGTGACAAAGCCCAAGCCAAAATTTCTGCCTCCTGTCCAAAAAATAAGACAAAAGCCATGGTTAAAAGTCCTATACTCCAAGCAAAAATTATCAAGCAACAAGTAAGTAAAAATACATCCGCTCCCTGTATCCAGATCTGGAAATCAAAAGCAAAAAAGGCAAGAATAGCCATTAATAAAGAAGCTATTAAAGCTTTAAAAAGGCTATATATAAAAAGCCCAACAAGGTATTCAAAAATCGTTAAAGGTGAAACAAATATATGAAGAAGGTTTCTTGCCCATATATCCTCTAAAAATCCTACTGCCAGACCCTGTTGAGCACGAATTAAAATATTCCAGAATATAAGAGCTCCTAAAAATTGAAATATCCATTTACCCTCTTGAGAAGACCCCCTTTGTAAATAAAGAGTTATAAATCCCCACAAAAGTAAATCAATTGTAGGCCAATAAAGTAGGTCAATCCATCTACTAATACTATGTTTTAACAAATAAAAATGCCTTAAAACTATTCCCAAAACTCTTTTTGCTCTTAACATATCTTTTCTTAAGTAAATAACTTAAAATAAAGTTCTTCTAAAGAAAAAACTTTAAATTTCCCAAAAAGTTCTGTAAGATTGCCGTAAGCAAGGGTTTCTCCATTTTTTATTAAAAGTGCCTTATTAATTATTTTTTCAAGTTCCCCTAACTGATGAGAAGTAAGAATAATGGATAGACCTTTTTCTTGAGAAAACTTCTTAAAAAGCCCTCCCACATATTTTATATACTCTGGATCTAATCCTGCTGTTGGCTCATCTAAAAGTAAAATAGCTGGATCATTTAAAAAAGCTCTTACCAGATTAAGTCTCATCATTTCTCCTGAAGAAAGAGCTCTGGTAAGTGTTTTTTTCTTATCTAAAAGTTTAAAAAGCTCAAGAAGTTTGTTTATTTTTTTGTTAATTTCAGAAACTTCATAGAGATAACCAAAAACTTTTAGGTTTTCCTCTACAGTAAGAGAGTAAGGTAAACTTATATATTGAGAAGCAAAACCTACCTTATAAAGAATCTCGCTTCTATTTTTAAAAAAATCTTTTCCAAAATAAAATATCTTTCCTGAAGTTGGAGAAACTACGCCTAAAAGAACATAAAGCAATGTGCTTTTTCCTGCTCCATTTGGACCTATCACGCCTAAAATTTCTGAAGGATAAAGTTCAAAAGAAATATTATTTAAAACTAATTTTTGATTATATTTTTTGACCAAATTTTCTACTTTAAGAACAGGAGGCATAAAAGAAGTTAAATATCAAAAAATGAACTTTCAATAGAACTTTTAGAAACTAAGGTTAAGAAATTTTTGCTTTTTCTAATCTTGCCAGAGCTTCTTCTAAACTCATAATGCCTTTTGCTACAGCATAGGCTACATAAGAATATACTCTTGGGTCGTATCCTTCTGGTCTTGGAAAAAGACCTTTAGCACGGAGCTTAGCAAGTTTCGCTCTTCTTCTCCTTCTTCTCTCAATCTCTCTTTCTCTTTCCCTTTTCTTATGCCTTGCCATTCCTACCTCCAGATATTGATAAAAACTTCTTTCAAATATAAATTTTTTTGAAAGTTTGTCAAGATTTTAAGTTTCTGCAGTATTGTTAATCTTTTTTGCTATCTCTTCAATTTTGAATTTCAAAGTATCTCTCTCTCTTTTAGCATAGCCTCCTATTTTTAATACTATTTTATTTTTTTCTAAAGGATTAACGAATACCCAAAATGTTTTTGGTTCAAAAAAGTAAACCCCAAGGAGTCCAAGAATTATTAAAATAAATCCTGCATAAACTATTTTAATCCCTGGGTCCTTTTTAACCTGAAGCCCAGATACATAGGTAACTTTTTCTATATCTTCTAAAAATACTTCTAACTTATCATTGCCTAAAGGAACTCTAAAATGAGGTATTCCTTTTATTATTATACCAGGTATTTGTTCACCTGTTTCTGAATCAAAAAGTAAAATCCTGGCATAAATTAAACCATGAACCTCACCAAATTCATTAAGAGCAATAGTAAACCTATTATCAATATCAACCGGAGAAAAAGAAGTCAAAGTATAAAAACTTTCTCTTCCTTTGTATTTAACCTTTATTTTAAATTCAGGAATGGTATCATAACTTGCCTGATAAAAGGAAAATCCTTTATATTTAAGAGGAGAATTTACCTTTATGGTGGCATTAAAAGTATTATTTTTATCTATTATAGTAACATTTGAAATAAATTCTTTTGGAGTTCCATCAGGGTAATATTCTACAATAAATTTATTAAGTTTTACAAAAAAATCCAAAAATATAGGTTTTTTGTCTCTGAAGGGTAAAACTGTATTAGAGCTCTGACCTTCAACTATGGACATATCACCTCTAAATCCCCAAATAGCTCCTATAAGTGCTCCGATGATAACTATTATTATAGAAAGGTGCACTACATAAACAGAAAAATGTGCCCATTTATTAAGGTCTCTATAAAAAAGTATCCATCCATTAAAATCCTTTTCAGCCTTTTTAAACTTTAACTTATTAGAAATAAAATCTGCTATTTTAGAGAGATCTCCTTTTAGTGATAATTCATATTTATTAGGCAAATTATCTAAATTGACGTCACTGGGATCCTTTTTGTAAAGCTTTAAACTTACAGGGAATCTTTTAATAGAACAGGCAATCAAATTAGTTAAAAACAGAAAGAGAGTTCCTACATACCACCAGGAATGATAAGCATCATCAAGTTTAAAAAAAAGAATCAATTTTCCCAAAGATGAGCCATATTTCGTAAGATAAAATTGGGCAGGTTCCCCCTGTGGAATGACTGTTCCAAAAATAGAAATAATAGCTAATATTAAAAATAAGGTGATAGCAAGTCTTGCTGAACTTAAAAAATCCCAAAATTTTCTCATGATTTTAACCCTTAAAAAAATTTTTGATATTATAGACTTTTTAACAAATTTGACAAGAGAAAATATTTTCGAAACTGGAAATTTTTTTGAAAGTTTGTATTTTTTAAAGTAAAATTTAAAAAACTTTTAGGGGGTAAAAAATGCCTGAAGAGGTAAAGGAGAAAAGAGAAATACCGCAAGAAATAATAGAAAGAGTTAAAAAACTTAGAGAAGAAATTGAATACCATAATTATAGGTACTATGTTCTTGATTCTCCCGTCATTTCAGATGCAGAGTATGATGCCCTAATGAGGGAATTAAAAAAATTAGAAGAGATGTATCCTGAATTAATCACACCTGATTCTCCTACACAAAGAGTTGGATTTAAACCTGCAGAAGGTTTTAGGGAAGTCCCTCATGCTGAACCGATGTTATCTTTAGATGATGCTATGAGTGAAGAAGAGGTTATAGAATTTGATAAAAGAATTAAAAGATTCTTGGGAATGCCTGAAGAAGAACCTATTGAATACACAGTTGAACCCAAAATAGATGGTCTGGCTGTGGAATTGGTTTATGAAAATGGTATTTTGGTTGTTGGCGCAACAAGAGGAGATGGATATGTAGGAGAAGATATAACCAATAACATTAAAACCATTCATGCCATTCCTTTAAGACTTAGAAAATTTACAGAAGATGCTCCAGATATTCCTGCACGAATTGATGTAAGAGGAGAAGTTTATATGACTAAAGAAGAATTCAAAAGATTGAACGAAGAAAGAATTAGAAAAGGAGAGCTTCCTTTTGCAAACCCCCGTAATGCTGCAGCAGGTTCAGTAAGACAGCTTGATCCTTCAATTACAGCCAAAAGAAAACTTGATATATTTTGTTATGGAATAGGAAAAGTTGAAGGATATACTTTTAAAACCCAATGGGAAATACTACAAACTCTTCCAAAATGGGGATTAAAAGTAAATCCTCATGCAAAATTGGTAAAAAACATAAAAGAGGCTATTGAATATCATCATTATATTGAAAAAATAAGAGACGGTCTTCCTTATGAAATAGATGGAGTTGTTATAAAGGTTAATGATCTTTCTCTGTGGGAAAAATTAGGAACAAAAGCTCGCTCACCAAGATATGCCCTTGCTTATAAATTCCAACCCACTCAAGCTACTACACAACTTTTAGATGTAGTTTTTCAGGTAGGAAGAACTGGCGCTGTAACACCTGTTGCCATATTAAAACCTGTTCAAGTAGGTGGAGTAATTGTTGAAAGAGCAACTCTTCACAATGAAGACTTTATTAAAAATTTAGACATACGAATTGGGGATTGGGTGCTTGTGCAAAGAGCAGGAGAAGTTATACCAGAAATAGTAATGCCTATAAAGGAGCGCAGAACTGGTCAAGAAAGGGAAATTGTATTTCCTACCCATTGTCCCATTTGTGGAACAAAACTTATTAAAAAACCTGGAGAAGCTATATGGAGATGTCCTAATAAAGGATGTTATGCTCAGGCAGTAAGAAAGCTTCTTCACTTTGCAAGTAGAAATGCTATGAATATTGATGGTCTGGGAGAAAAAGTTGCAAGAGATTTGGTAGATAAAGGATTGGTTCAAAATGTAGCTGATCTTTACTATTTAAAATGGGAAGATTTTATGAAACTTCCTGGTTTTGCTTATAAAAAAGCTAAAAATCTTTATGAAGCTATACAAAAAAGTAAAAAAACAACCCTTGCAAGGTTTATTTATGCTCTTGGAATTAGACATGTAGGTGAGGCAATGGCTCAACTTCTTGCAGAAAAATTTAAAAGTCTTGACAAACTCATGAATGCCTCTATGTCTGATTTATTAAGTATTCCGGGAGTGGGATATGAAGTAGCTAAATCTATCGTTGAATTTTTCAAAAATGAAGAAAATCGCAAAATGATTCAGAGAATGCTTGATGCAGGAATTACCTTTGTTGAAGAAGAAAAAGAAGAAAAACCAAAAATCCTCGAAGGACTTACCTTTGTATTTACAGGAACTTTAAAGTCTATGACAAGAGATGAAGCTAAACATAAGGTCTTAGAACTTGGTGGTAAAGTTTCAGATTCAGTATCTAAAAATACTGATTATGTGGTGGTAGGAGAAAATCCAGGATCTAAATACTCAAAAGCTTTACAATTGGGTGTAAAAATAATAAATGAAGAAGAATTTTTAAAACTGATAGGTGAGATTAAATAATTTTTTTTCTAAAAACAATAATATTTACTTCTTCCATGGTTTGATGGGCGATTTCTTTTGCAATCTCAATACCTTTATATAACATCTCTCTCCAATCTTCTTTTTCCACCTCTTTCCTTTTATTCCATATTTTTTCAAGCTCAAATATTATCTTATCTGCCAATTTTCTTTTACATTCAACACATCCCAAAATTGCAGCCTTACAATCTCTAACTATTTCTTCTCTTTCTTCATCGCTAAAATAAAGTCTTATTAAATTAAATACCACACAACGATTTTCAGGATCTCCTGGATCACTCTTTTTAATCCTTTGGGTATCTGTAATATAGCTCATCACCTTTTTTCTCACAATCTCTGGTGAATCATTTAAAAATATGGCATTATCGTAGCTTTTGCTCATTTTTCTTCCATCTATACCAGGAATTTTAGGAACTTCAGAAAGTATAGGTTCAGGCTCAGGAAAATAATCCACTTTATAAAGATAATTAAATCTTCTTACAATTTCTCTTGTTAATTCTAAGTGCGGAACCTGATCAAGTCCTACAGGAACCTTTTTAGCCTTGTAAATAAGAATATCTGCAGCCTGAAGCACAGGATATCCCAGAAATCCATAAGTATTAAGATCCTTATTTTGTAAATTTTGCAGCATTTCTTTATAAGATGGATTTCTTTCAAGCCATGGAACAGGAACAAACATACTAAAGATCAGATGAAGCTCTGCATGCTCTTTTATGGCTGATTGAATAAAAATGGTGCTTTTTTCAGGAGAAAGCCCTACTGATAGCCATTCTAAAAATAGCTCTTTAGAAAACTCAGAAATATTTTCAGGATTTTCATATTCAGTAGTTAAAGCATGCCAGTCTGCAATAAAATAAAAGCACTCATATTTTTCCTGTAACTCTAACCATGTCTTTAAAACACCGTGGAGATGTCCCAAATGTAAAGGACCGGTAGGTCTCATCCCACTTAAAATCCTTATTTTTTCCACTTTAATTCCCCTTTTTACATTATTGCATTTCTTTTAAGATCTAATAAAATATCACAAGTTTGTAAATTTTAAACTTGAATTTTTTCTTTTAATAACTAAACTTTTTTAAAATTTTACGAAAATATCATTAATGAGGAAATAGAAATGCAATGTAAAAGATTAAAAAATTTAATTAGAGATTGGTATCAAGAGGTTAGGAATTTCACCCTTTCTCCTATTAAAATGATGGAGCTAATAAACAAACATATCAAGAATTGTGAGATATGCCAAAAAGACGAAGATTTACCTCTGGAACTTGATCAACTTAGAGAAATTATCAGAGTTCCCTATTCTTTTCCCTTAACTGAGGAATCAAAATTTGAGTCAGAAGAAGAATATTTATACGAAGAAGAGGAAACTCCAGAAGAAACAGAGGAAGAATACTAAAATTAGGAGGGAGAAAGTTCTTTCTCCCTCCTAATTTTCGTTTTGAATTCCTAAAAGTTAGGATTCCTTTTTATGACATTCGTTGCATTTAGTTGGTGCTGCCTTACCTTGTTCGGCATTTACGTTCTTATGACAACCAATACAGTTTTTATGGTAAGCTAACATTGCTTTAGGTGCATTGGGAGCTTTCTCAGTTCCACCCTCCAATCCGTGACAAGCTGTGCACTTTTCTACACCTTTAGTAGGGTCTTTCTCTTTATGATGGCACATCTTACAGTCTACTTGATACTCCTTAGAATGTTTAGCATGAGAAAATTTAACAGGTGCCATCTTTCCACCAGGAACGGTAATAACAGCCTCTTCAGGAATCTGTTGAGCTAAAATATAAGTTCCTCCAAGTAAAAACGCTCCACTTAAAAGCCCAATTAAAACTTTTTTAAGTCTCATAAAATCACCCCCTTTATTTTAATTTTAATTTTTAATGTTCTTCCGGTTCTTCCTCATATCCTGTAATCATAGCAATAAAGTGAGCCCAGAATGTATGCCCTAAGCTTGCCAAATAAAAATGAACAATTATAAAGGCTGAAAAAAACACCCACAATGCTACATGAATTAAAGAAACAACCTGTATTCCACCTAAAATATCTCCTAAAAATTTAAATTTAACAGGATCCCATAAAACAAGCCCAGTAAGTAGTTGAAGAGGAATACAAACTACCATAATAAAGAAGTATGCCATCTGTTGTAGAGGATTAAATTTATTATCAGGAGTTGGATGATGTGGATTTTTATCACCTACCATTATTCCGTATCCATAGTATTTAGCTTGCCTTAAAGCTCTTTTGATAAGCTCAATAGGTCTCCAGAAAGGTGGTAAATAGATTTTAAAAAACTTTAAAGTAGCAAAATAATAGATAAACCAGATTAAGTAATTGGCAATCAAAACGAAACCAAGCCAGCTATGTATCTTTACTGCTGTCTGAAAGGACATTAAACTTAACTTATCCCCCAATCTTATCTGTAAACCTGTAATAATAAGTATTATAAAACTGATGGCATTTACCCAATGCCAAATTCTTACAGGGATGGGATGAAGATATATTCTTTTCATTAGTGCCCCTCCTTTCTTTTTCTTCTAACTGGTATAGTTATAATTCTTAAAAAGACATGAACTGCAACAACAGCAATTCCAGCAACCAAGGCAATAACAAACAAGGCGTCCAGAATGTTTATTTTGGTTAAACCAAGCACATAAAAATCTTTAATATTAGGTATAGCATAAACTGAATTTACCGCACTTCTTTCTAAGGCAATCTTCTCTGCCTTTCCTTCTTCTTTATTAATTTCTAACTTTCCTACAAATTGAGCTGTAGGACTATGACAAATTGCACAGTCCTTTATAGCACCTTCCTTAGAAAGAACTTTGTGAGCATCATTTGCATTAACTATATCTAACCTTCCTTTAAATTTTACTTTAACCCTTTCTTTGAGAAGTCCTACAAATTTCCAAAGTTCTTCTTTCTGAATTAAATTATCATTGTTTAAATCAATTTTTTTCTTTACTTCTTCTTTCTCCCAATTTGTAATTTTTGCCAGTTCTTCAACAGTTAAGGGCTTATTTTCAGAAGTAAAGAGCGTTAAAATAACAGCCTTTTCTCCTGACACATGACATACAGCACAGGAACTTCCAGCAAAATGAACATCAACAAAACTCTTTAACTTAAACGGTGGATTGTATAACCATTTATTATGAGAAATCTTCACATCTTTATGACAGGTAATACAAGAATTATTTAAGTTAGCAAGATTGGTAGGTAATACCTTATGAGCTCCGTGACAGCTTGAACAAATAGGTGCATCCTTTTTACCCTCTTTAAAAGCTTTATAGTGTATACTTTCTTGAAAACTTACAGCTTCTTTTTCATGACAACTTACACAAAGCTGATATCTTGCCGCATTATCGGTAGTAATTTTTCTTACATTGTGATATCCATGACAAGATAAACAATCCGGTGCTTTGGAATGTCCTTTTTTAGCAACTGCAGCATGAATACTAAGGTTATATTCACTCACCTCCTTTGCATGACAACTATTACACATATCTTGTGCTTTACTTCTATATTCAGCTACAGATTTAAAACTTCTTACAGGATGTGTCTTTAAAGAGAACCCTTTATGACAATCGGAACACTTAAGTTTTCCGTGAGCAGACTGTAAAATTTGTTTGTCATCAACCTTAATAGATATAACTTCTTTATTTTCCATCATTTTAGTTAAGGCTTTAGAATGACAAGTCATGCAGTATTCTCTTTCCGAAGCCGTAGAGGGTATTTTAGCTGGTTTTACATTATGAGCTCCGTGACATTCTACACAGGTTGCAGTTTTTGAAATAGCGTAATGAGCTGGATTTTTCTGAAGTTCTTTATCAGTATGACAAACTTTACAATTGCGGGAAAGATTTATGGTATATTCTTTCTTATTTTTGAAAGAATAGGCAGGGTGTTTTTCTTTTGAAAAATCTGTATGACAATCAGTACAACTTAAGCCAGAATGGACAGATTGTTTAATTTGAGAGGGATCAACTTTTACACTCAATTTTTCTTTGCTTGGAAGAATTTTTACCACATCAAATTTATGACAGCTCATACAATATTCATTAATACTGACCTTCTTTTTCCATTCTTTAATTGACTGATTTTTGTGATATCCGTGACACTCAATACATAAAAGGTCTTTCCTATTTATTATTTTAGCATGACCAGGATGCTTAGAAATTACATCTCTTGGATGACATCTAAAACAGCCAGCTACAACTTTTTCAGTATAAGCCCTTTTACTCGCTATAGAAATTGGACGAGGATGGTTTGAAAGGTCAATACCCTGATGACAAGCCCAACAACCCACCTTTGCATGAACAGTCTTTTTAAAAGCTTCTTTATCAACATAAAGTTCCATCTTTTCTCCGTTGGGAAGAACTTTAGGTAATCTTTTTACTGAATGACATTTTAAACACTTATCAGTTTCTTCTGCCCACTGAGTCTTTGATTTTACATAGTGATTTCCGTGACAACCAAAACAAACCATTCTATCTTCTTTGAGAAAACCTTTATGGATAGGAGAGAGCGAATTCAAAGGATGACAATTTAAACAGTTTTTATACATTTTATTACTATAAATTTTTTTACTCTCTATTTTCTTAACATCTTCAGGATGAGTTAAGGGGTTAATATCGTTGTGACAGAATAGACAACCTAATTTTCCATGAACAGATTTTAAAAATTTTTCTTTGTTGACATAAAGATCTAATACTTCTTTATTTTCTAATACCTTTGTCATTCCTTCAGTATTGTGACAATCTAAACATTTTTCACTTTCTTTTTTAAGCTCAGCTATAGATTTTATATAATGAGAACCATGACATTCAGCACAAGTAACTTTTCCTTCTTTAAGTATCCCTTTATGAATAGGTGAAAGAGAATCTTGAGGATGACAATTAGCACAATTCTGCGAAACTTCTTTAGTAAAAGCCAATCTGCTTTTTATCTTAATTGGTCTTGGATGCTTTGCAGTATCTATATCTGTATGACAATCGGTGCAACTAATGCTTCCATGAACAGATTTCAAAAATGCCTCCTTATCTATATAAAGCTCCATCTTTTCTCCATTTTCAAGAATCTTTGGTAATCTCTTTACTGAATGACACTTAAGACAGTTATTTTCACTTTTCGCAAAGATGGGATTCCCTGAAAAAATATATATTCCTGCAAAAATAAATACAAATATTAAAACTCCTAAAATATAAAAAAATTTATTCTTCCTTTTCATCCTTCCTCCTCAAAATAGAAATACAATATTCTTATCTTTTAGCAGATTAAGTAAAATCTTATAAAAACTTAATTTTTTGTCAAGAATAATAAATTTAAAATTTTTCTTTTTTTTACAAATAAAATTGATTTTTTGGCAATTTTCTTTTATTTTTTCTAATTTATCCGTTATTCTTATAATTTTTAAATCTTCAAATTATTAGGTTTTTAATCCTAAATACATTTTTAGTATTTTTTTACAACTCATACACAAATGTTTTTCCTTTTTATCAACATCTAAAATAGAATTAGAAAAAGCCATCACACACTTAAGGTTTTCACAATGGGGAAGATAAAAAAGATGCCCCAACTCGTGTGTAGCTTCTTTTAAAACCCTTTCTAAAAAGACTTTATTATCAGGTTTTTGTCTGTAAAATTCAGGCTTAAGCCTTGATAAAGAAATTATTCCAATTCCCGATCTTGGATCAGCCTGACCAAAAATAAAATTGAGTCCAGGAGCATAAAGATCAACATCAACTACAAGCAACCATTTCTCTTTAGGATTTTTCTTAAAGCTTTCTGCTTCTTTTATTATAAGTTCTGCCAAATACTGATTTCTTCTAAAATCATAAGCCTTAGAAATGTCCAAATGAAGATAGGAAATCTCCGGTTCAGAAAAATAGACCTCTCCAATATGTTTCTTTAATTCTTTAAGATGTTCTTCTTTTAAACTACAAAAGACAAATTTAACAGAAATTTTACTCATTTTGCTTTTAATTTTAATAATTAAAAACTTTTAGTTGTCAAGAAAAAAATTGCTTTTTGAATTTTTTAAAATAAAATCTAAAAATTATATTAAAATTTATATTAAAATAAAATTCCAAGCTATGAGTTTAAAAAGGGTTTTCTTTTTGCTTTTTATAACAATTTTTCTTTTTCTATCTGTTTCTTATTTTTTTATTTCTAATTTTTCAAAAGAAACTTTTCTTTCTTTAGAAAAAGAAGAAGCCAAAGCACATGCAGAAAAAGTTGAACTTTACTTTGAAAGGGAATTAACCAATTTATATAATCTCACTAAAGACTGGGCAGCATGGGATGATGCCTACCTTTTTATGCAAAATAAAAGCCCAAATTTCGTAAAAAAGAATATCACTTCTGAAACCTTTAAAAATCTCAAAATAGATCTTCTTCTTTATACTTATTTAGATGGAAATGTTAAGGCAGGTGGGCTTTACGATAGAAAAACTCAAAAGATTTTCATTAGCACTGAACTTTTAAATCTCGTAAAAAGTTTAATTGAAAAAACTTCTTTAAATACTTTACAAGGAACAAAATGCTTTTTGTTTTTTATGAATAAACCCTTTTTTCTTGCAGTCTATCCTGTATTAAGATCTGATTATAAAGGTCCTAAAAGGGGATATCTTTTTATGGGAAGATTTTTAAACGATGAAGACAAAAATATCATTATAAATTTATTTAAAATAAAGGATTTTGAAATTCTAAGATCAGATGAACCCTTTAAAGAAGTTAGATTTTTAAAGGCTGATCTTAAAGAAATTGTTTTAGAAAAATCTCCCTTTTTAGCTAATGATAAAATAAAGATTAGAATAACTTATCCTATAAAAACGACCCTAATAAATTCCCAAGCTTCTTATGCAGTTTCTGTTCAAATAATTTTACTAATAATATTTGGTATTATGGTTTCGTTATTGTTAAATCAATATGTATTGAAACCATTTTTTAAGCTTTTAAAGGAAATCAATCAGATAAAGGATAAAGAAATCACAAAACTTTCTTTAGAATATAAGATTAAGGAATATGTAGACTTGGGACTTGCTATAAATAAATTTCTTGAAGACATTTCAATAAGGGAAGAAATTTATAGATCTATTGCGGAAAAAACTGAAAATATAATTGTGCTTTTTGACAAGGATAAAAATATACTTTTTCAAAATGCCAATACTTCAAAATACTTCAATTCAGAAGAACTAAAATCCTTAGTTGAGAGTCTTTTTGAAGAAGGAAAATATTTAAGAAGCTTCAAAAAGGAATTAAAAATAAAAAACTACTGGTTTTTCTTTCAAATAATACCGATTTCCGAAGTTCTTTTTCTTTTGATTGGGCAGGATATCACAACCATAAAGGCAAGAGAAGAAGAGCTTTTTAAATTAGCTACCCAAGATTTTCTTACCAATCTTTACAATCGCAGATATTTGGAAGATACTTTAAATAGAGTTATAGCATCCTCAAAAAGGGGAGAAAAATTTGTATTTCTCTTTATAGACTGCAATGATTTGAAAAAGATAAACGATAAGTATGGACATTTGGTAGGGGATGAGGTTTTGAAAAGTATTGCAAGAAGTATAAAAAAATCTATTAGAGATGAAGATGTAGCAGCCAGGTGGGGTGGAGATGAGTTTGCGGTAATTTTAAATCACTGCGATAAAACTGCAGGAATAAAAATAGCTCAAAGAATTATTGAAAATCTTTCTGCTGAGGAAATCAAGGTAAATTCCGAAAAAATCAAACCAAATGTGAGTATAGGAGTGGTGGAAATTGATGGAACTATGGAAATTGATAAAATTTTAAAGTTAGCAGATGAGCTTTGTTATAAGTCTAAAGAAACAGGAAAAATAGAGGTATAAAATCTCTATACAAGAGCATTTCAGGTCTTTAAGCTTAAAACCCTTTACAAATCGGGGCGGGCAGATTTGAACTGCCGACCCCCTGCTCCCAAGGCAGGTGCGCTCCCAGGCTGCGCTACGCCCCGTTTAAATTTATTTCAAAAACATATTATAAACTCTTTTTAAGAATTTACAAGCTCAGCCACTCTCTATGCCTTTATAAAATCTAAAGCCTTCCTCAATCTTTTTTCTACCCTTTCTTTTCCCAAAACTTTTATTATTTCAAAAAGACCTGGACTTACAGTTTTACCAGTTAAAGCAATCCTTATAGCTTGGGCAATATTTTTAAGCTTAACACCTGATTTTTCAGCAAGATTTTTTAAGTATTCTTCCAGTTTTTTTTCATCTAAAGGTAAATCTCTAAAATCTTCAAGAAATCTCTGAAGCAGAGGCTTTATCTCAGGAACTAAAAACTTTTTTGCTCCATCTAAATCGTAACTAATTTCCTCAACTAAGTAGAACTTTATCATTTCAGCCATCTCAATTAAGGTTTTACTTCTTGTCTTTACAGTCTCTATAGCAGAAAAGAGATAATCCTCTGAAAACTTGCTTAAATCATACTCTTTTAGAAAATATTTCAGATGCTCCAAAATATACCTATTATCGCTATTTTTTATCCAGTAAGCATTTATAGCAAGAAGTTTATCCTGATCAAAACGGGCTGGAGATAAATTAACACTTTTAAGGTCAAATTTTTCAATTAATTCTTCAATAGTAAAATATTCCTGATCTCCGTATCCCCAGCCCAGACGGGCAAGATAGTTAATAAGTGCATTTGGCAAAAATCCAGCTTCTTTATACTCTAAAATAGATTTAGCACCATGTCTTTTTGAAAGTCTTGCCCCATCAGGTCCAAGAACCATGGGAATGTGCGCAAATTTTGGTGGCTCAACCCCAAGAGCCTGATAAATAAGAAGTTGTTTGGGAGTGTTAGAAATATGATCGTCTCCCCTTATTACATGAGTTATTCCCATAGTTATATCATCTATCACCACAGCAAAATGATAAGTGGGAGTACCATCAGAACGCATAATAATGAAATCATCTAACTCCTCTGCTGGAAAGATGATTTTTCCTCTAAGTAAGTCCTCAAAAGCAACTTCAACTATTTCTGGTATTTTTAACCTTAGAGCCCTACCCTCTCCTGGTCCTAAGTTTTTTTCTCTGCAAGTTCCATCATATTTTGGTTTAAGCCCCTTTTCCATTCTTTCTTTTTTCTTTATTTCTAAAAGCTCTTTTGAACACTCACAATAGTATGCTTTTCCTTCTTCAAAAAGTTTTTGAGCATAACTTTGATAAATCTCTAATCTTTCACTTTGAAAATAAGGTCCCTCATCCCAATCAAGTCCAAGCCATTTAAGAGCCTTTAAAATAGAATCCACATATTCCTGTTTAGACCTTTCTCTATCTGTATCTTCAAAACGAAGCACAAATTTTCCTTTGTTATGTCTTGCAAATAGCCAATTAAACAGAGCAGTTCTTGCTCCTCCAAGATGTAAATGTCCAGTAGGACTTGGAGGGAATCTGGTTACAACCATATTTTACCTAACCCCCTTTTAGTATATTACTATTCCTCCATAACCAACAACAGAAGAATAATCCTTTATTACATCCCCAGAAGTCATATAATCTATAAGTTCAGCCTTCTCAGCTCCTAAGTTTTTACAAGCATTTACAGTAACCGCTATTGGATTGTATCCACAAACACTTATTCTTTCTTTAAAAACAACCTCTAAGAAACTCTTCTCTGAAAGCTTAAGAATTTCCTTTATAGCTAACATATCTTTTTCTTTAGCCACTTCATGAGGCACATAGTGACTAAAATCACTGCTTCCAATTATTACTATATATTTATCAGAGTGCTTTTTAACAGTTTCTGCAATTTCTTTTCCCAATTCTATAATCTCCTCAAAATTCATCTTTCTAAGGCAGATAGGAACTATTTTTATTTTAGGATTTATGTATTGTAAAAAGGGAACCTGAACTTCTATAGAATGCTCATGAAGATGAGCCATTACATCTTTTTTTAAAAAAGAAACTCTTTTAGCTAAATCCTCTGCTATTTCTTTATCAATAAAGACCTCACCAAGTGGTGTAATAAAAGATTCTCCCAGAAAAATAGAAACTCTTTCTCCAAGTCCTGTATGATTAGGTCCTAATATTATGGCTACATCAGGTGGAACTATACTTCCGTAAACTTTTCCTGCTACCCATCCAGAATACATATACCCAGCATGAGGAACAATTGCACCCTTTGCTTTAATTTTATTTTCTCTAAATTTAATAAGGGTTGACAGATGGAACCTTAATTCTTTTGGATTATTACTATAAAAGTATCCTGCTACTGCCGGTTCTCTTTTCATTTTACTTTCTCCTTCTTTAAATTTTTTATGTATTCCAAATCTTCTGGAGTATCAACCTCTGGGACATCTTTTGGAACAACTGTTACAGCTATTTTATAGCCATATTCTAACGCCCTTAACTGCTCAAGTCTTTCTGATTGTTCTAAATCTCCAGGAGGAAGCTTTATAAACTTATCTAAAAATCCTTTAGTATATGCATACACGCCTATGTGTTTTAAATAAAGAGGTTCCTTCCCAGGAGGCATAAAGTAAGGTATTGGAGACCTTGAAAAATAGAGTGCTCTACCCTCTTTATCAAGAACTACCTTAACTTTGTTAGGGTTTTCAAGATCCCTTAAATTTATTATAGGTGTTGCAAGGGTGCTTATGTGAATATTTGAAGAAAAGAGCAAAGGTTTTATAAGTAACGAAATATATTCAGAGGGAAATAAAGGCTGATCACCTTGTAAATTGATTACTAAATCTTCGTCATCAAGTCCTAAAATGTTTGCTGCTTCTGCAACCCTTTCTGTTCCGCAGGTATGTTCTTTAGCAGTCAAAATAGCCCTCCCACCAAAGTTTTCAACTTCCCTAAGAATTTTTTCATCATCAGTTGCCACATATACTTCTAAAATGTCTGAAGCCATGGCTCTTTCATAAACATGTTGTATTAAAGTCTTATCCCAGAGCAAAGCCAAAGGTTTTCCAGGAAATCTTGTAGAACCGTATCTTGCAGGAATGATGATAACTTTTCTCATTTAAATAAAATTTAATCTAAATTTTTTAAAATAAAAGAAGCTCTTGAATTTTCTTGCTTTAAGATTAAACTTATTCAAACTTTTAAATTTTAAAAAAAATTTTTTTAATTTAGGTGTCTGATGGGAAAAATAAAAGTAGGAGAACTGGCAAAAGAATTAAATTTGGATCCAAAAGAATTTTTAAAAAGTCTTCAAGAAAGGGGATTTGCTGTAAAAACGATAGCTTCTTCTGTAAGTGAAGAAGAAGCTCAAAAGATAAGAGAACTTTTTGGCAGTAAATCAAGTTTTATCATTATAAAAAGGGAAGAAATAGAAGAACATAAGGTAGAGCTTTCAGAAAGTATCATCTCAGAAATTTTAGAATCTGAAGGTTTAGAAAAACCAAAAAAGAAAAAATTAGTTATAAAAAAGAAAAAAGAAGAACAACAAGAGCCTAAACCTGAATCTGTCGAAGTTTCAGTCCCCTTAGAAGAAGAAATTCCTGAAAAAGAAAGTGTAAAGTTTGAAGAGGAGCTCAAAGTAGAAAAGCCATTTACAGAACCAGAGAAAGAACAAAAAGTTACTCCCGAAACTCTTGAAAAGAGAGTGGTTACTGATTTTAAACCGAGAAAAGAAAGACCCTTTAAACCAAAAAGAGAAGCGCCTTTCATTCCTGTACCTGAAGAAATTCCCGAAGAAGTAACTAAACCAGAAAGAGAAGAACTGAAAAAGAAGAAAAAGGAAAAAGAATTTGAACTAAGAGAAAGAAAAAAAGGAAAGAAAAAACCAGGTGCATTTAAAAAATCAAGGAGAGAAATAGAGGAATTAGAAGAACTTTTCTTAGAAGAACCTGCTGCTCTTTTCGAAGAAAAAGAAGAAATTGAAGAAGAAAAACCTAAAAAACTAAAAGAAAAGATAGAAAGGGTTCCGGAAAGACCTCCTACCCTTCCTCCTAAGGAAAGAAAAATTAAAGTTTACGAAACTATACAGGTATCTGACCTTGCAAAGGCTATGGGAGTAAAAGTAAGTGAGCTTATCAAAAAATCTTTACAAATGGGTATGCCTATAACGGCAAATCAATCGATAGATGCTGATACTGCAGCAATTTTAGCTGATGAATTTGGTTATCAAGTAGAAAAAGCTCCTATAGAAGAAGAAATTCTTTTGCAGTATACTCCTCCTTCTCCAGAAGAGCTTAAACCGAGACCGCCTGTTGTTACAGTAATGGGACATGTGGATCACGGAAAAACAACCCTTCTTGATGCCATAAGAAAAACCGATGTGGCAAGCAAAGAGGCAGGAGGAATTACTCAGCACATTGGTGCTTATACAGTAAAATTAGAAGATGGAAGAATTATAACCTTTATTGATACTCCTGGACATGAAGCCTTTACATCTATGAGAGCAAGAGGTGCTCAGGTTACAGACATAGTTATTCTTGTTGTAGCAGCCGATGATGGGGTAATGGAGCAGACAAAAGAAGCCATTGAACATGCAAGAGCTGCTAAAGTTCCTATTGTGGTTGCCATTAATAAAATTGACAAACCCGATGCGAATCCAGAAAAAGTAAAATCTCAGCTTGCTGAACTCGGTCTCGTTCCTGAAGAGTGGGGAGGAGATACCTTAGTAGCAAATATTTCTGCTAAAAAAAGAATAGGAATAGAAGATTTATTAGAACTTGTTCTTCTTCAAGCAGAAATGCTTGAATTAAAGGCAGCTTACAATAGACCTGCAAGAGGAAGAATTATAGAAAGTAAACTTGACAAAGGTAGAGGACCGGTTGCTACAGTTATTGTTCAGGAAGGAACCTTAAAAGAAGGTGATGTCTTTGTAGCTGGTCTTACCTATGGAAGGGTAAGAGCTATGTTTGATAGCTATGGAAATAGGGTAAAAGAGGCTACACCATCTATTCCTGTTGAAATAATAGGGTTCGAAGAAGTTCCTCAAGCAGGAGATGATTTTATTGTAGTTGATGAAGAAGAAAAGGCGAGAAAAATTGCAGAATATCGTCAAAGAAAGGCACGAGAAGCTGAAGTTGCAAAAGAAGCTAAAATCTCTTTAGAAAAACTATTTGAAAAGCTTAAAGAGGGTGAAATTAAAGAGCTCAATATTGTTTTAAAAGCTGATACCCAAGGAACTTTAGAAGCTTTAAAAACTTCTCTATCAAAACTTTCAACAGATAAAATAAAAGTTAACATCATTCGTGCAGGAATTGGTGCAATTACAGAAAGTGATGTTATGCTTGCTTCAGCTTCAAATGCCATAGTGGTAGGATTTAATGTAAAACCTACACCAAATGCTAAAAATATTGCTAAAAACGAAAGAGTGGAGATCAAATTTTACGATGTAATTTACCAACTTCTTGATGACATCAAAAAGGCTATGGCTGGTCTTCTTGAACCCAAAATTGAAGAACACATTACAGGTATTGCCGAAGTCAGAGCAACCTTTAAGATCCCAAAAATTGGTATTGTGGCAGGTTGCTATGTTAAAGAAGGAGTTATTCACAGAAATAACAAGATCAGAGTAATTAGAGATGGAGTAATAATTTTTACAGGAAATATAGCTTCCTTGAAACGATTTAAAGAAGATGTGAGAGAAGTCGCAGCAGGATACGAATGTGGATTGAGAATAGAAAATTTTCAAGACATAAAAGAAGGAGATATAATAGAGGCTTTTGAGATAAAAGAAGTTACTCCAGAACTATAAAATTTTAAAATGGTTGTAGGAATAGCTAAAATAGAAATCTTTTTTCCTCAGCCTAATTCTTTAAAATCAAAAAGACAAATACTGAGGGCGCTTCTTCATAAATTAGAGTCTGAGTTCAAAAAAGTATCCATAGCTGAGGTTGACGGTCACGACTTATGGCAAAAAACAACCATTGGCATAAGTGTGATAGGAAAGGACCAAAAATTTGTAGATCGTAAAATTACTTCAATTTTAAATTTTATGCAAAACGATGGAAGGTTTGAAATTATTAAAGCTGAAATAGACTTTATCTCTTATTAATCCAATGTCTCATAATCCAATCTCTCACAGATCAAAAAAAGTAGCCAGCTTATTACAGGAAGTTATTTCAGAAATAATTATGCATGACCTAAATGATCCAGCACTTAAGCAACTTATTACTATTACCGAGGTTAAAATCGGAGAAGATTTGAAAAAAGCGGTTGTTTATTTTACAGTATACGAAGGTGATACAAATAAAGTAGAAAAAGCACTAACCAAAGCTAAAGGATATATTAAAAAACTCTTGGGAGAAAAAATTACCCTGAAATATATGCCGGATATAGAATTTCGCCAAGATGATAGAGCTGAAAAAGAAAAAAGACTTAATGAATTGTTTGAAAAAATTTCTAAAAAAACAAAATGAAAATGGATCAATTAATAAAAGATTTTTTTCAGATAATTAACCTTTTTCAAAACTTTATACTGGTTACCCATTTAAATCCTGATATAGACGGAATCTCTTCCATGCTAAGCTTGCACTTAGTTTTAAAGTCTCTTAACAAAAGTTCCTTCCCTTTAATAGAAGATATCCCAGATGATATAGAAATTTTATCTCCTTCAGAGGAGCTTATTTTAGTTGATAATTTTAACTTAAACCTTAAAGATTTTGCAACCATTGTTTTAGATACTAATACCCCTGAAAGACTTCCTGAAAGGATTTACGAAAAAGTCTCATCCTCTAAATTTTTTATTATTATAGATCATCATCAACTTGATAAAAAAAACTATCTATTTTCTGAAAATGAGCTTTGCATTATTGATACTTCAGCTCCCTCAACTACTTATTTAGTTTATGAGATTCTTAAAAAAGGAGGATTTGATTTTTCTCCAGAATTAGCTCAAAATTTGCTTTCTGGTCTTTACTTTGACACAGGTTGTTTTAAATACGAAAATGTAAATGAAAATACCTTTGCAGTGGCAAGTGAATTATGTAAACTTGGAGCAAAACCTCACATAATAGCTTCTTATCTTTTTGAAAATCTTTCTTTAAAAGATATTGAGGTGTTAAAATTGATTTTAGAGAGGCTTGAATTCTTTCAAGATGGTATTATAGCAGTTTCCTACTTAACTTATCAAGACATTCAAAAATTTGGCTCCCAAAAATTGAGTGACTTTGCAAATTTTTTAAGGAGTATAAAGGGGGTTAAAATTTCAGCTCTAATAAAAGAGATTGAAAAAAATACAGTAAGTGTAAGTCTTAGAAGCAGAGCACCTATAGAAGTGTATGAGCTTGCTAAAAGTTTCGGGGGTGGCGGACATAAATATGCCTGCGGATTTAAAATTAAGGTTACCAATTTTTATGAATTTTTAAATTCTTTTAAAGAAACCTTAGGGAAGTATTATGGAGGCTAAAACTTTATTGAATGGTATTTTAGTAATAGACAAGCCTAAAGGACTTACTTCTACAGAAACTTTAGAAAGGGTCAGAAAAATTTTAAAGGTAAAAAAGGCTGTACACGGAGGAACCCTTGATCCTATTGCAACAGGAGTTTTACCTATTTTTTTAAATAATACCACCAAACTTGCAGAAATCTTTCTTGAGGGAGATAAGATTTACGAGGGTGAATTTAAGCTTGGTATAACTACTGAAACTTATGATATAACAGGGGAAATCGTAGCTAAAAAAGAGGTTCCTGGAATCAGTGTAGAAGATATCCAAAAAGTAGCTGATACTTTTTTAGGTGAGATTGAACAGACTCCTCCTCCTTTTTCTGCTGCCAAATATAAAGGAAAACCTCTTTATAAATATGCCAGAAATGGAATAATTATCTCCAAAAAGCCAAGAAAAGTTAAAATTCACGAGTTTAAAATCCTTGAAAAGAATAATTCTGAAGTCCGTTTTTATCTTCATTGCTCTAAAGGCACTTATGTAAGGTCTTTAATTCACGAAATTGGAGAAAAGCTAAGTTGTGGAGCAACACTTACGAATTTAAGAAGACTTAAAAAAAGTGTGTTTACTCTTGAAAAGGCTTTAACCTTGGAAAAATTAAAAGAACTTTCTTCTCAGGGACTTGAAAAATTAATGCCTTACATTATTACTCCTGATGAAGCCCTTGAATTTCTGCCAAAAATTATTGTCAGCGAAGACCTTTCCCAAAAAATACGGGAGGGAAAACAGATTTATACTTCTTCCTTTCTGTCTTTTATAAAATTTCAAAAACTTGTAATTTCACCTACGGAAAAGTGGATAAGAATCGTTACTACCAGAGGCAAACTGGTAGCTATTATAGAAAACCCCCTTCTTAATCCCTCCTCAACCTACATTAAATACTTCAAGGTATTTAGAGACTGAGATGAAAAAGTTTAAATCTTATCTTTTTTTCTTTTTAAGAATTTTTATAACTTTTTCTATACTTTATATCTTATTCAAAAAAAGCGATTTTGAAAAATTGAAAGATATTTTTAAAAATGTTTCTATTCCTTACTATCTTTTGGCTCTATTAAGTTTTAATACTTTTCAAATATTGATACCTTTTCGTTGGAAAAGTATATGCGAAACTTGGGGTTTTAAAACAAAGTATTTCTTTTATTTAAAAAGCTATTTAATGGGATTTTCCTTAAATACTGTCTTTCCTGGGATTGTGGGAGGTGACCTTTTGAGAACTTTCTTTCTAACAAAAGCAGGTCTTAACTGGAAAAAGGCAAGCCTTAGCGTTTTTTATGATAGATTGTTTGGATTATCTGGTATCTTTTTAATTCTCATTTGGACCCTCCCTTCCTTTGGAAAATTCTTACCTTATAAATTTTATACCTTTCTTATATCTCTTGTTTACATAGTAATATTTACAGCAGTTTTTACCAATATAATAATTCTTAAATTTTATTCTCCCGAATACCTAAAGCCTCTTCTTTTCCCTTATAATATTAAACCTCTATTTCTTGGCTTCATAATTCAGAACCTTTTTGTTTTACAGTTTATTTTTTTAAGTAAAGCTTTGCATCTAAATTTAAAATTTGTTTATCTTTTTGTAATTATTCCAGTAGTCAGTTTTCTTGCAGCACTACCTATAAGTATTTCTGGATTAGGAGTAAGGGAAGGAACTTTAAGCTACTTTCTTTCTCTTTTACATTATTCTTTAGAATATGGAATTTCTTTAGGACTTTTGGGTTATTCTTTAATTTTAATATCCTCTTTACCAGGACTTTATTTTTATCTAAGGGAAAAAAACATATGGAAACAGGCTTCTTAATAAAAAGTTTTTTAACCCTTTTTACCATTATTGATCCTATAGGAGGGGTGCCTTTCTTTTTAAGTATTACTGCTGGATGTTCAGAGGAGGAAAAGAAAAAAATTGCTTTAAGAGCTTCCTTTACAGCTTTTTTAACTCTTTTAATTTTTTTATGGATAGGAGAATATTTACTTTCCTTTTTTCAAATTTCAGTTTCTTCTTTTAAAATAGCTGGGGGGATACTTCTTTTTCTTATAGCAATAGAAATGCTTTTTGGTAAAACCACTCAAGTTAAAACAACAGAAAAGGAAACTTTAAAGGTTAAAGAAAAAGAGGATATATCCATTGTTCCTCTTGGAATTCCTTATCTTGCTGGTCCTGGAGCAATAACAACTACTATTATTTTTAGTGAAACTTGCGGAATTTCTACAAAATTGGCTTTATCTGGAATAATTTTTTTAGTTTTATTAGTAACTTTTGTTATTTTTAGCAAATCTTCTAAAATTTCCAAACTTTTAGGGGAACTTGGAACGAAAGCTATAGTTAGAATTCTTGGCTTAATACTTGCAAGTATAGCCATTGAATATATAACTACTGGACTCAAAGAAATTTTTTAGTATAATTTGGTTTAATTATGGATCTTTTTAGAAAAAAACCTTTTGATCTTGCTGAAAAAACGACTTCACAATTAAAAAGAGAGCTTAAGTTATGGGATATAGTTTTTATAGGGATAGGAGCAGTAGTTGGAGCAGGAATTTTTGTTATAACAGGACAAGCAGCTGCTTCGTATGCAGGTCCTGCTATTGTTCTTTCTTTTATACTGGCTGGTATTGGAATAGGAATTACAGCACTCGTTTACGCTGAACTGTGCTCTGCATTCCCACTTGCTGGCGGTGCTTACAACTATACCTATTTTGTACTTGGAGAGTTCTTTGCCTGGTTAGTAGGATGGAACATACTTCTTGAATATGGGGTAGCAACTGCTGCTGTTGCAACTGGCTGGTCTGGTTATCTAAGAGCCTTCTTGAAAAACAATTTCAATTTTGTTTTACCTAAAGCCCTCTCAGGTCCTATAAATTTCCAACAGGGCACCTTTATAGACCTTTTTGCTTTCATAGCAGTTATTTTAATCTTTCTTCTTGTAACCATAGGAATAAGAAAAAGCGCTTTAGTAAACAATCTTGTAGTAACCTTAAAACTTATTGTTCTTTCAGTATTTATAATTTTTGGAATTAAATACATAAAGTGGGAAAATTTTAAGGATTTTATGCCCTATGGATGGAGAGGTGTCTGGAGTGGAGCATCACTTATTGTTTTTGCCTATCTTGGATTTGATGCTCTTGCAACCCTTGCTGAAGAAACCAAAGAAGTTAAAAAAACTCTTCCCAGAGGTCTTATTTTGTCTTTGATAATTATTACTTTTCTTTATATTACAGTTTCTTTTACCTTGGTTGGAATGCTTCCTTATTGGGAATACGAAGGCAAACCAGATGCTCTTGCCTATGCTATGTATAAGGTAAATGAAAAATGGGTTGCTGATTTTATATCCCTTGGAGCAGTGATAACTATTACCTCTGTTATGCTTGTTATGGCTATAGGTTTTACGAGAGTTTTATATGCCCTTGCAAGAGACGGACTTATATTTAAAGCTTTTTCTGAAATTCATTACAAATATTTTACTCCTTACAAAGCTTCTCTTTTTGGAGCATGTTTTTTGTCTTTATTTGCTGGCTTTTTACCTTTAAAAATCCTTGCAGAATTAATAAATATAGGAACTCTTTTTGCCTATTTTATAATAGGAGTAGCCGTAATATTACTAAGGAGACATAAAGAATACAATCCTGCTTTCAAAGTGCCCTTCCCTACTTTATTTTTACCTATAAATCTAATTTTTCTTTTATTTATAATGCTTGGACTCCCTCTTGATACCTGGATCAGATTCGTAGTATGGAGTATTATCGGAATTTTAATTTATTTCTTTTACGGCTATAAACACAGCTTAATAAACTAAACTATAAATAAATATAATGATGCTTCTTGACAAATATTTAAAAAGGGATTTAATTAAGTAAGTACTTACATAGGGATGTATATGAAAAGAATCTTAAGTTTATTGATTATTTTCTTTTATGCTTTTTGCTCTAATCTTTGGGGAGTTCAGACTTTATCCTTAGAAGATGTCATTTTGATAGGAATCAAAAACAATCCCCAAATTAATATTGCCTCAAAGATAAAGGAACAATATCTTTATCAAAAAAATATTGTGAGAGCTGAATTTTTTCCGTATTTATACGCTGAATATAGCTTTCAAAGGCTGGATCAAGGCAAAAACGCTCCCAATATTGATTATCAAAGATGGGGACCTTATTTAACTTGGAATATCTTTTCTGGATTTTCAACCTGGCACAGTTATAAAGAGGCTCTTTTATTAATTGCTTCACAGGATGAAAACATAAAAGCTACCATTTTAAATGTATCTCTTAATATAGTGCAAGCCTATCTTGAATACTTTAAACAAAAAGCTCTTTACGAAGCAGCACTGGCAGATTTAGAAGATGCTAAAATTCTGCTTAAACTTGCTCAGAAAAAATATGAGGTAGGACTTTCTCCTTATGCTGATGTGCTTGATGCTCAAGCAAAAGTAAAGGAAGCCGAATTTAATGTAACTAATTACAAATATACAGCTGAGATTGCTAAGGCTAATGTGTTTACTTTGATAGGTTATGACATCGTTAAAATAAATGAATTTGAATTTTTACCAGTTGAAGAAAAAAAATTAGTTGAGAAAGAATTAGAAGATTTAATAAAGATAGGTTTAAATAAAAGACCAGAATTAAAAGCTAAGGAAAAAGAAATTCTTGCTCAAGAAGAGAAAGTTAAAAGCGTAAAAGGTGAATTTTATCCCTCCATAGATCTCTTTAGTAGCTATTATAAGTATGAAAATTATCCTCACCTTGATGAAGAATTTATAGCAGGAATAAAAGTTACTTTTCCTATATTTTTAGGTTTCTCAAGGATTGCTAAACTTCAAAAAGAAAAGGCTATTTTGGAGCAAAAAAACTTTGAAAAGACTTACACAGAACTTAATATAAAACAGGAAATTTTTACCAGTTATAAAAACTTAAAGACCGCAAAAGAAAATTATGAAACAGCTCTTGCTTGGCTAAAAAGTATAGAAGAAGATTACAGAATTATTCAGAAAAAATATGAAAGTGGGCTGGCAAGTATTGTAGATGTAACTACTTTACTTGCAAGACTTTCTCAAGCAAGAGCTCAAGTTGCAGTATCAAAATATAATTGGATATACGCTTATTATACTCTTCAAAAGTCTTTAGGACTCATTCCTGAAATAGAAAAATGAGAAGATCTTTTTTTATCATTTTAACTTTACTTTTTTTGCTAATCAGCTGTAAAGGTAAAAAGATTGAAGATTCCTTACCTAAGGAAGTTGCAAAAGTAAAAAGAGATACCATATATCTTGAAGTTAGGGCAACAGGTGCTGTAAAACCTCAGGTTGGAGCTGAGGTTAAAGTTGGTGCAAGAATATCTGGTAAAGTAGAAAAACTCTTTGTAACTCAAGGAGACAGAGTTAAAGCTGGACAACTTATTGCTATTATTGAGCATGAAGATCTCAAAGATGAGGTTGACAGAACCTATGCAAACTATAAAGATGCTCTTGAAAATTTAGAAAAGGTTAAAAAAGTTTATCCCCCAAAAATTGAAGCTCAGAAAAAAAGGATTGAAGCAGTAAAAGCCGAATTGGAACAAATAGAAAGGGAACTAAAAAGATTTGAAACTTTATATAAAGACGGTTTAATATCTTTAACTGACCTTGAGAGAATGCAGAGAGATTATAAAGTAAAAAAGGCTGAGCTTGAATCTGAAAAATCAACCCTTTCTGCTTTGATTTCTGAATATGAAAAAGAACTTAAAAGGGCTGAAGCTCAGGTTTTGGCAGCAAAAAATGCCTGGGAAGAAGCAAAAGTGAAATTAAGTTATGCCTTTGTTTATGCACCTATTTCAGGGGTTGTCTCCCAAGTAACCACCCAACAAGGTGAAACGGTTGTTGCAGGGCTCAATGCCCCCACATTTATAACCGTTATTGATCTTTCCAAACTTCAAGTTGAATGTTATGTTGATGAAACAGACATAGGAAAAATTAAAGAGGGACAGGAAGCTACTTTCACGGTAGATGCTTACCCTAGCAAAGTCTTCAAAGCAAGAGTTAGAACGATCTATCCAGGTGCAATTATTAAAAATAATGTGGTTTTTTACGATGTAGTTTTAGACATTTTAGATCCCTACGAAAACATTCTTCGTCCTGAAATGACAGCTCAGGTAACTATTATTGCAGGAAAAAAAGAGAATGCTTTAGTCGTTCCATCAAGAGCAGTTAAAATAGATCCTCAAGGGAATTATTATGTAATGGTCAAAAAAGGGGATAAGTGGGAAAAGAGAGTAATTAAAACAGGCTGGGAATCACAAGGAAAAACGGAAGTAGTTTCTGGACTTAAAGAGGGTGAGGAAGTAGGTTTGTGGTAAAAAATCTTGTTGTTCTTAAGGGTATTACCAAAACTTATCAAACTGGAAAAGTAGCCTATCAGGTTTTAAAAGGAATTAACCTTGAAGTTAGAGAGGGAGAATTTCTTGCTATCATGGGAGCTTCTGGGAGTGGAAAGTCAACACTTCTAAATATTATAGGCCTTCTTGATAAACCTGATTCTGGAACTTACATATTTGATGACCAGGAAGTTAGCAAATTAAGCAAAAAAGAGCTTGCTGAGATAAGAAATAAAAAAATTGGTTTTGTGTTTCAAGCATTTCACTTAATTCCATGGTCAACAGCCTTTGAAAATGTTTTAATGCCTCTTCTTTACAGAGGAAAAATTGAAAAAGAGGATGAAGAAAGAGCTAAAAAACTTTTAATCCGTTTGGGGCTTGAAAAAAGAATAAATGCTAAACCGAGTGAACTTTCAGGAGGAGAGCAACAAAGAGTAGCTATCGCGAGAGCTCTTATTACAAAACCAAAGCTTCTTCTTGCCGATGAACCTACAGGAAACCTTGACAGTAAAAGTAGCAAGGAAGTAATGAATATCTTTAAAGAACTAAATGAAGAGGGACTTACTATTATTATGGTAACTCATGATCCAGAAATTGCCAAATTTGCACAGAAAATTAAAATAATAAAAGATGGGATATTTGTAGAATAATGAATAGTTATTTTTTTCAATTTGTAAAAGACATTTTAAAAGAACTTTCCTCCAATAAAATAAACTTTCTTTTTATGTTTTTGGCTCTAACTATAAGCCTTATTGCTTTAAATACTATCTATTCTCTTGGAGCTTCTGCTAAAAAACAGGTTTTAGATGCTCTCTCCGGTGTTCAATTTGGAAAAGATGCCATGCTTATCATAGCAGGTGGAGGTAGAATAGTAGGGTTAACTACCACAAGAACCGATACTTTAAAATTAGAAGATGTAGAGGAAATTAAAAAACTTGATTTCGTGAAGTTGGCTTCTCCTATGTCAAGAGGAGATCTTGAAGTATCTTATAAAGATTTTGCGGAAAAGATAAGAATTGAGGGGGTGCTTCCTAATTACACTGTAGCAAATAATTGGTATCCAAGAATTGGAAGATTTATTAATGAAAGAGATTTAGAAACTATGGCTAAAGTGTGTGTTGTTGGAGCCGACATTCCTAAAAAACTTAATAATCAGAATATTATAGGAGAAAGAATAAAAATCGCTGGAGAAAACTTTGAGGTGGTGGGAATTTTAGAGCCCAAACCCTCTTTTGGTTACTTTAGAAGAGATGAAAGAATTCTTATTCCTTTTACAACAGCTCAGAGAAGAGTATTTAACAAAGACTATATAGATGTGGTAAAACTTTTATTTAGAGAAGGAACAGATATAAAGATGGCTGAAAAAAAGATCAGAGAAATTTTAAGAAAAAGACATAATCTCACAGGAATAGAACCAGACGATTTTAGAATAATTACACCTGATCTTTTTATTTCCACTTTTACAAAAACATCAAGGACTATAAATGTTTTCCTTTTAGCCATAGCTTTAATAAGTTTAACTATAAGCGGTGTTATTATAATGAATCTTATGTATGCAAACATAGAAGAAAAAGCTCCTATTATAGCCTTAAGAATTGCTCTTGGAGCAACCCCGCTCAAAGTAATAAAACATTATTTATTAATGTCCCTTTTTGTAGCCATTGTATGTGGATTTGCGGGTTGGATTTTAAGTTTAATTTTAATGAAAGTTATTTCCTTTTTTACTCCGCTAAAACCTATTTTTTCTTGGGAAGTTTTCTTAATAAGTTTCTTTTTTTCTACCTTTACCTCTATAATTTTTACTTTACTTCCAGCTATAAAGGCATCTAATATTGAACCCGCACTATTACTAAAGAGTTTATAAAAATCATGTTTATAAAGTATAAATTACTCTGGGGTGGGCTTTTTCATAAAAAACTAAGACTTTTTCTTTCGGTGATAGGAATAATTATAGGTGTTTCTTCACTTCTTCTTATGAATGCTTTTGGAGAATCTGCCAAAATAAAAACTACTAAAGAAATTGAGACCTTTGGTCCAGAAGTTATGATGGTTGTTGCTGGAAGTGTAAGAGTTTACGCAGGAAGAGCTATACAAACAGAAATTACCACAACTCTAAAACCTGAAGATGCTGAAGCTCTCAAAAAAATTAAAGGAATAAAATATCTTTCTCCTGTTTTTAACGGAGATGGAATTGTAAGATATCTTGGAAATAATCTAACTACAATTGTTAATGGAGTTAATGAAGAATATATTTTATTAAGAAAATTTCCTCTTCTTTTGGGAAGAAACTTTTTAAAGGATGAAATTTTGGGATACAAAAAAGTTGCTATTTTGGGTTATAAAGTAAAAAAAGAATTGTTTGGGGAAGAAGATCCTATTGGAAAGATTATTCTCATAAATAAACTTCCTTTCAGAGTAATAGGAGTGCTTTCTCCTATAGGAATTGATGCGAGTAATGCTGATCAAGACGATCAGATACTTATTCCTTGGAGTGTAGCAATTTCAGCAGTGTATAATGTGGATTACATAAGAAGTATTTACCTAAGTGTAGACAATCTTGATGAAATGGCTTTAATAGAAAATCAAATAAATGAAATCCTTTTAAAAAGACATAAAGTTACGGAAAAAAATAAGGACTTTGAAATAGTAAAAGCTGAAGACATATTGCAGGTAAAGACCCAAACAACCGAGCTTTTTTCTTCCTTAGTAAAAAGTGTTTCTATCTTGTGTCTTCTGGTAGGATCTCTTGGAGTTACTGCTATAATGACTTTATCTGTTAATGAAAGGAGGAAGGAAATTGGCATCAGAAAGGCTCTTGGAGCAAAAGATAGAGACATTCTTTTTCAGTTTTTAATAGAAAGTATTTTTATAACTATGTTTGGTGGAATAATTGGCATTTTAATAGGAATTGCAGGTTCCCTCATCTTACTTCCCCTTTTCAACTATCCCTTAGTTTTTCCATGGATTCCTATTTTTACTTCTGCCTTTTTGACCATAATTTTTGGAATTATTGCAGGGATTTATCCAGCTTTCAAAGCAACAAAAATTGAACCAATTATTCTTCTAAGACAGGGGTTTTAAATTGAAATATTTCTTTATAGAGCTTATATTTTTAAAAAAACTTTCTTATCAAGGGGGTAAAATATGAGCAAAAAGGGAGAAAAGAAATGGATGAGGTATACCCATGAATTTGAATCCACTGAAGATCCCTACGCAATAAAAGCTGCCCCTGCAGGAGAAGCGATTTGTCCTAATTGTAAAGCAGTTTTTAAAGACAAAAGATGGTTTCTTGACGAAGAACTTTATGAAGAGTTAAAAGATATTGAGACTGTTCCTCAGATTATATGTCCTGCTTGTAGGAAAGCTCTTGATAAGTATGCTATGGGATATCTTTACATTTCTGGAGAATTTTGGGAAACTCACAAAGATGATATAATGAGATTAATTAATAACGAAGTTGAAAGGGCAAGGGGATTAAACCCTTTGCATCAAATAATCGATATATATGAAGAAGACGGAAAAACTGTCATAGAAACAACTACTGATCAACTTGCTCAAAGACTGGGAAGAGCGCTTTACAAAGCCTATAAAGGAGACCTTGAATTTAGATGGTCCAAAGGGAATAAATTGGTAAGGGTCTATTGGTCAAGGTAATGTCTAATTATATAGCCTTAGCCATAGACTTTAAAGAATTTACTCCCTCTATTTTGGAAACAGGTTTATTTTTGGCAAAAAATCTTTATCCTGAAAACAAAGTGGTTCTTTTCCATGTAATTGAATATTTTTTAACTCCTCCCCATTATCTTCTCAGTTATTTTAAAGAAGAAAAGTTAAAATTAGAAGATGAACTTTCAAAACTTTCTGAAAGGTTTAAAGACGGGAACATTTCTATAGAAAGTAAAATTATTTTGGGAAACTTTTGGGAAGCTTTAGAAAATTTTATTAAAAATCTAAAACCCCATCTACTTGTTTTGGGTTATCATTTTTATAAATTTAAAGTCTCAACCTCAGAAAAAATGCTCGAAAGACTGGATTGTAATTTTTTGGTAGTAAAAGATAAGCCTTTGCAAAAAATTGAAAAAGTATTGTGTTGTATAGACTTCTCTGAAACCTCTATGTCCTCTTTAAAAATAGCAAAATTTATATGCGAAAAATTAGGAGCTCAACTAAAAGTTTTAAATGTAATTCCTGAGATAAACATTGGAGATAAAAACTTACTTAATAAGGTATTAGAAGAGGAAAAATCTAAAAGACAAAAGGCTTGGCAAGAGCTAATAAATAATTTAAGCCTTGATGAAAAAATGAAAAACCTGGATTTTGAAATAAAATACGGAGAAAGAGTAAAAAAGATACTCGAAACCATTAGAGTCTATTTTCCAGATCTTTTATTAATTGGGAAAACAGGAAAAATGGTAAAGTTAGGACTCGGTTCTATAACTAAGGAATTACTTAGAAGGGTTGATATTCCTATTTGGATTGTTGGAAAATCTTAAACTTCTTATGGAAATACTACTTTTAATTGTATCCTTAATAATAATTCTTATTTGTGCTGAGCTTTTTACCAATGGTATTGAAGTTTTTGGAGAAAAATTTTCCTTTTCTCAGGCAGTAGTTGGAAGTATCTTAGCAGCTATAGGAACAGCTCTTCCTGAAACCATAATTCCTCTTGTTGCCATTTTTCTTTACAGAGGAGAAAGCGGAGCTCACATAGGAGTGGGAGCTATTTTAGGGGCTCCTTTTATGTTAGCAACTGCAGGATTTTTCTTAATAGGTATTGGGGTTTTTTTGAGCTATTTTTTAAAGAGAAGAGAAAAACTTGAAATATATTTAGAACCACATACCTTTTCAAGAGACTTTAAATTTTTTATTTTAAGCTATTCTTTAGCCATTTTTTTTCCTTTAATTTTTCCCAACACTCGTTTGCTTCACTATATCATCGCCACTTTGCTTCTTATTAATTATATAATCTATATATTTTTTACTTTCAAAGCTGATAGCTTAGAAGTTGAATCCTCAAGAGAACTTTACTTTTCTAAATTGATGGGTTTTTTTAAATTTAATTCAGAAAAGAAATTCGTTTTAATTTTTCTTTCAATTTTTCAGATATTTTTTGCTCTTTTTGCAATGATAAAAGGGGCACATTTGTTTGTAGAAAATCTGGAAATACTTTCTAAAAACTGGGGAATAGACCCTCTTCTCTTTTCATTACTTTTAGCTCCTATAGCAACAGAACTTCCTGAAAAAAGTAATAGCCTCCTTTGGTCATTAAGAAAAAAGGACACCCTTGCCTTTGGAAATATGACCGGAGCAATGGTTTTTCAGTCAACCTTTCCCGTAAGTATAGGGCTTCTTTTTACTCCATGGGAAATAAAAGGATTTGCTCTAATTTCGGCTTTAATTGCGCTTTTCTTGGGAACTTTCTATCTTTTATTTTTGAAAATTTTTAAAACCCTTCCCCCTTATCTTTTACTTATCTCAGGATTAGCTTACTTTACATATGTTTACTTTGTAATACAAACGTTTTCTTTTTAAAAATGGGAAGCTCTAATTATATAGAATGGCTTAATTCTTATAATTTTTTTGGAATAAAACCGGGTTTAAAGAGAATTAAAGATTTACTTAAAAAGCTGGGAAATCCTCACAAATACCTTAAAACTATTCACATTGCAGGAACAAATGGAAAAGGATCTACTTCTAATATTATAAGCAAAGTTCTTTCAAATCACGGATTAAAAGTAGCCCTTTATACTTCCCCTCATCTTTTCCGCTTAAACGAAAGGTTTAAAATTAATGGAGAAGAAATTGAAGACGAAAGACTAAATGAATACTTAAAATACTTTAAAGCTATTATCAAAGACTTTCCTGTCACTTATTTTGAGATTACAACTGCTCTTGCTTTTTTATACTTTTGGGAAGAAAAAGTAGATATAGCAGTTATTGAATGTGGACTTGGGGGAAGACTTGATGCAACAAATGTCGTAAATCCTGAAGTTTCTGTTATAACAAGCATTGGATGGGATCATACTAAATATCTTGGAAACACCCTTGAAAAAATTGCCTCAGAAAAGGCAGGAATAATAAAAAAAGAAAGCCCCTGTGTTTTAGGAAACATTCCAGAAAACCTAATCCCTATCTTTCAAAAAAAGGCAGAGAGATTAAAGAGTAAACTTTTTATGTTTGGTAAAGATTTCAACATAGAATTTAAAAATAATAGATGGAACTATAAAGGAAAATATAACTTTTCTGATTTAGAACTTTCTCTCAAAGGCTATTATCAGGGAAACAATTTATCTTGTGCTTTAAAAACTTTAGAAATTCTTGAAGATAAAAAACTTTTTAAAATTTCAGAAGATAAGCTAAGGAAGGCTTTAATTGATATTAAAATACCTGGTCGCTATGAATTATTAAAAATTAAAGATAAAATTATTTTAGTTGACACAGCTCACAATTTAAGCGGATTCATAGCACTAAAAGATTCTATCTTAAAAGATGATTTTAAAAACTTTCTCCTAATTCTTGGAATTACTAATGAGGATGGAGAAAAGCCTTTTACTGAAATGTTAAAACTTCTTTTACCTTTAGCAAAAGAAGTTTATCTTTGTGAATTTGTTTCTCCAAGAAAAATAGTTACTTTAGAGGAATGGAAAAAAAATCTTAACTTTTTTAATAAAGTAAACTCTGAGATAAAATTTATAGAAAATAGTGAAAAAGCTATTAAAATGGGTTTAGAAAGCAATTTTGAAAAAATATTAATTACTGGCTCTATTTATTTTGTAGGAGATTGTTTAAAATATTTAAAGCGTAGATAAGTTGTTTTATATGTGATTTGTGATATTTTATAAAAGCTTTCAAAAATATCCCCCTTAAAGGAGGAGGACTTTATGGAAGAAACAAGGGAGCTTCCCAAGTTAGAGAAAAAACTTGAAAAAATGACTATTAAAGAATTGAGAGAAATTGCTCTTCAAATTCCGGAAATTAGTGGCGTTCATGGGATGAACAAAGAGGAGCTTATCTCAGCTCTAAAAAAGGTTTATGGAATAAAAGAAGAGCCTAAAAAAGTTGGAGAATCAATGAGAGAACTTAAGGCTAAAGTTAAGAAATTTAAAGCCCTTGCTGAAGAGGCAAAGAAAAATAAAGATTGGGTAAGATATGAAAGGTATAGAAGACTTGCCAGTAAATTTAAAAAACGCACAAGAAAATTAGCAAAAGCAATTGCTTAATGAGCAGGGCTATTTTCCAAACGGAAATAAAAGAAATTCCTCTCCTGAAGAGAGGTAAAGTAAGAGACATTTACGACCTTGGGGATTCCCTTCTTATTGTTGCTACAGACAGAATTTCTGCCTTTGATGTAGTTTTACCAACACCTATTCCTGATAAAGGAAAAATACTCACTCTTATGACCATTTTTTGGCTTGATTTTCTTAAAGATATTATAGAAAATCATTTAATTACTGCTGATATAAACGATTATCCAGATGTTTTGAAGTCTTATAGAGAGGTTCTTTTCCAGAGAAGCATGATTGTCAAAAAAGCCAAAGTAATTCCTGTTGAATGCATAGTAAGAGGGTACATTACCGGTTCTGCCATGAAAGAATATCAAAAAACAGGCAAGGTGTGCGGAATAAAACTTCCTGAGGGATTAAAAGAAGCTGATAAACTTCCTGAACCAATTTTTACTCCTTCAACTAAAGCTGAAAAAGGACACGATGTTAATATAACCTTTGAAGAATTGGTAAAACTTTTGGGAAAAGATGTAGCAGAAACTTTAAAGGATCTTTCTTTAAAATTGTATATTAAGGCAGCAGATTATGCAGAATCTAAGGGCATTATAATTGCAGACACCAAATTTGAATTTGGTTTCTTTGACGGAAAAATAATACTTATTGACGAGGTATTAACCCCTGATTCCTCTCGTTTTTGGCCAAAAGATGAATATGAACCTGGAAAATCGCAAAAGAGTTTTGATAAACAATTCATAAGGGATTGGCTTAAATCCATCGCTTGGGATGACAAAACTCCTCCACCTCCCATTCCTCCTGAAATAGTAGAAAAAACAAGAGAAAAGTATTTAGAAGCTCTTTATAGACTTACTGGCAAAACTATTTAAAAGTGAAATTTGAATATAAAATCATTTCCATAGAAGACATAGATCTTAAAGATAGAAGTTATGTCTTTTCCTATCCAAAAAGAGGGGAACTTTTAAAAGAAAGCATAAAATCTGCAGGACTTCTTCAACCTCCCATTCTTTTTTTAGAAAACGAAGCTTCCAAGTTTAAAATTATATGTGGAGAAGGAAGAATAATTGCTTGCTATGAACTCAATATTTATGAATTTCCGGTTTTTATTGCTAAAAACAGCTCATCCCAAAAACTTTTACTTTTGTCTTTCGAAAGCAATCTCTTTAGAGGTTTAAATTTAGTTGAAAAAGCAGAATTTGTAAAAAGGGCTTTGAAAATCTTTTCATTGGAAGAAGTAATCTCAATTTTTCTTCCCAAATTAAATCTTCATCCCTCTTATCATTGGATTGAATATTTAAAAGCCTTAAATACTCTTGAGGAAGAATTTAAAAAGCTGATAGTGGAGGAAGCTTTAAATCCAAAGATTGTTGAAATTCTTGCAAAGCTTTCTTTTGAAGAAAGAAAAGAATTTTTAGAAATTTTTGAAAAATTAAGATTAAGTTTTAGTGAGCAGAAAGAGGTTTTAGAAAAACTTCTTGATTATAAAAAAAGAAAAGATCTACCTTCTCTTTTACCAGATATTTTGAAAGAAATTCTTAAAGAGCAAGATTTCAATAAAAGAAAAAAGGAATTTTTACAAACTTTAAAGGAGCTTTATTATCCAAATTATTTTTCTAAATTAAAAAAAATCTCTCCCTTGATTGAAAGGTTTAAAGAAAAACAGATTTACCTTACTTTTTCTCCTTATTTTGAAAAAAAAGAATTTGAAGTTCGCTTCAAAAGCTCTTCTGTAGAAGACATAGAGAATAAACTAACTTTTTTAGAAAAGAATAAAAACGAGCTTAAAAAACTTCTTGAGGAGATTTAGAATCTTTCTTTTCTATTTTATACCAGAGATTTAAAAATAATTCGTTAAAGACTTTGGCTGGATTTTTAAAGTCCCTTTTTAGAGAAAGATCAGCTTTAAAAAGTTCTTCAAAGATAGAATTAGAATCTTTTATCTTTTCAAGCTGATTTCTTATATTAAAAAGAACATAGGGATGAGACTCTGCAATAATTTTAGGAATTTCTTCTAAAGGATTGTCCTTAAGTTCTTGGAAATTTTTGCTAAAATTGGAATATCTTTTTTCTGAAGCAAGCTCTGGATGCTTATTTAAAAATTCTCTAAAAATCTCCATTTTTTTAAAGTATTTATAAAGATACCAAAGGATTTTTGGAGGTTCGGTTTTTCTATCTAAAAGGTTTATAACTATTCTGTAAGCCCTTTCTGGTCCATAATTAAAAAAGCTATCTACTAAAAGGTATAAAGCCTCGTCTTCAGAAGGAATTACTATTTCCCAGATATCCTCTTCTGTTATAACTTCTCTATCTTCAGTATAAAAAATCAATTTTTCAAGCTCGTTTTTAAAGTAATTATAATCTTTGCCAACTAATGAAAGAAAAAGACTTGCTGTATTTTTATCCATAATTTTTCCATATTTCTTTAAAGTTATTATAAGTTCAGATTCAAAAATGTCTTCTTCTTTTTTGGTAGTAAATGGAATTACAGCACCTTTTTCAAAAGCGTATTGATACAAAGGGTGAGCTTCGCTAAAGTTTTCGCTTATCAAAAACCAGCTGAAAACATCGTTTTTTTCTTTTAGGTTTTTAACAATTTCTTCCCCCTTTTCATAGGGTATATTTTCTGCTCCCAAAATAAAATAGACCTTTCTTATCCCGAATAAACTTTCCTGATACCCCTTTGTCTCAAGAAAGACTCTTTTTTCTTCTTTGTTTTTTAGATCGTAAAATTCCAATAAGGAGTTTTTTTCTTTTAGAACCTCATAAATTTCCTTAGCTTTTTCTTTGCAAATGTTTTCTGGACCTATCAAAAGATAAATTGAAGCTATACGGTTTTTTTTGGCAAGCTCAACAAGTTTAATTATTTGAACAGGGGTAAAAACAGGCATATATTTTTACTCTGAAATAAGCTCCATTATTTGCTCTTTTTTTATTATTCTTATAAGATTTGTGGAACCAATTTTACCCACGGGGTATCCCATAGTCAACACTAAGGTGTCTTCTTTGATTAAATTTTTTTCGTATGCCTTTTTTACAAACTCTCTTACCATGCTTTCAGTATCTTCTCTTTCAGTAAGAACCATAAATGGATAAACTCCCCACACTATTTTAAGTCTTCTTAAAATTTCTTCGTCATGAACATTTACTATAATATCGGATCTTGGTCTAAATTTAGCAACTCTCTTTGCTGAACTTCCAGATTTAGTAAAAACAACTATAGCTTTTGCTCCTAACTCTTCAGCAAGAATGCAACTACTGTAAGCTATAGCAAAATCTGGGGAAACATGTTCATATTCTTCCAATTTGTATTCTAAAATTCTTTCAGCTTCTTCAATGGTTTTTGCCATAACTTTTACTGCTTCAACTGGATACTTTCCAACAGCTGTTTCATCAGAAAGCATAAGAGCATCTACTTTTTCAAAAACTGCATTGGCAATGTCTGAAACATCAGCCCTTGTTGGCATAACTGAATTTATCATAGAGGTTAGCATTTGAGTGGCAACAATAACAGGTTTTCCAGCCTCTCTTGCCTTTTCTACTAAAATCTTCTGGACAACAGGTACTCTTTCAACTGGTATTTCAACTCCAAGATCTCCTCTTGCAATCATCAATCCATCTGAAACCTCTATTATTTCGTCTATGTTTTCTAAAGCTTTCTGAGTTTCAATCTTAGCAAAAAGAGGAATATCCTTGTTATAACTTTTTATTACTTCTTTTACTTCAAGAACATCCTTTTTATCCCTTACAAAGGACATAGCAACAAAGTCAACATCCATTTGAAGTCCAAAATGAAGATCAATTTTATCTTTTTCTGTAAAAGCTTTAATAGGTAAGGCTTTACCTGGAAAATTTATTCCCTTTTTTGAAGAAATAACACCTCCTTGAATAACTTCTGTAACTACCTTTTCTTTTTCTTTTTTAACAACTTTTACTTTTATAAGTCCATCTGCTATAAAAATAAAATCTCCTTTTTTTAGCTCTTTAAGAACCTCTGAATGGTCTATAAATATTCTACCTATTCCATTTACTTTTTCACAAAAAATAGGTTTCTCATAAATTTCTAAGATTTCCCCCTGAAACAAAGGGAAAGGTTCTTTAACTTCTCCTATTCTTATCTTTGGTCCTGAAAGATCTTGCAAAATTGCAACAGTTTTTTTAAGTTCTGAAGAGACTTTTTTTATCCTTTCTATGTTTTCTTTATGAAAATTTAAATCTCCATGAGAGAAATTAAGCCTAAAAACATCTACACCTGCTTCTATAAGGGCTCTGATAGTTTTACAATCTCTCGATGCTGGACCAATTGTCGCAACTATCTTTGTTTTTCTCATTTCTGAAGTAAAATTCTTTTTCCAAAAAATTATATCAAAAAAATTTTAAAAGTGGTATAATTAGTCCTCGTGAAGGGAATTATTAAGGCTCTTGGACTTGTTTTTGGCGATATTGGAACAAGTCCTATATATACTCTTACAGTTGCCTTTTTAATTCTAAAACCAACTTATGAAAATGTTCTCGGAGTTCTTTCTCTTGTATTTTGGACTCTTATCTTAATCCCAACTCTACAATATAACATTTTAGCCATGAATTTAAGTATAAGAGGTGAAGGTGGAATAATTATCCTTAGCGAAATATTAAAGTCTCTTCTAAAATCAAATAAAATCAAAGAATTGGTATCATTACTTACATTTATTGGTGTCTCCTTTTTAATGGGAGACGGAGTTATTACTCCGGCAATAAGTATTTTAAGTGCAGTAGAAGGTATAGCTTTTATTCCAGGTTTTAAAAATATTTCTCAAACAACTATTGTTTTAATGGCTATTATAATTGCGGTTCTTTTATTTATTTTTCAGAAAAAGGGAACTGAAAAAGTTTCTTCTACTTTTGGTCCGATAATGCTTGTATGGTTTTTATCACTTTTTATACTTGGATTTCACGCTCTCTTAGGTAATCCTCAAGTTTTAAAAGCTATCAACCCTTATTATGCAATTAAATTTCTTTTAGACAATGGATGGCAAGGTTTTCTTGTCCTTGGTGAAGTTATTCTTTGTGCTACTGGTGCTGAGGCAATGTATGCTGATATGGGACATCTTGGAGCAAAACCAATTAAAAGAGCATGGATATTGGTATTTTTATCTATAGTTATAAACTATTTTGGTCAAGGGGCTTTCCTTTTAAATTATCCTCAAACTAAAAACATTCTTTTTGAACTTGCTTTTTATTTTTTTCCTCTTTTATATACCTCTTTTTTGATTTTAGCTTTAGCTGCCACTGCTATTGCCTCACAGTCATTAATAAGTGGGATGTTTTCAGTAGTTTATCAGGCAATTACCACAAGAATAATGCCTATATTAAAAGTTGAACATACTTCAAAAGAACTTCATTCACAAATATACATTCCTGCAGTAAATTGGCTTTTGTTTATAGCGGTTTTATTTATAATGATTGAATTTGGTAGTTCAGCAAATTTGGCATCAGCCTACGGGCTTGCAGTATCAGGAACTATGTGCATAACAGGCTTATTTTTAATTTCAATATATTTTTTAAAAAAGGCTTATTTAAATATAATCGGAGCTATAATTGTATTAGTTGCTGATTTTTTGTTTTTCATATCAACTTTACATAAAATTCCAACAGGTGGCTATTTGTCTATTTTACTTGCTGCATTTCCTTTTATAATTATCTTAACTTTCACCCAAGGACAAAAAAGACTTTATAACATTATGAAATTTTTACCACGCGAAGATTTTATTTTAAAATTTGAAAGGGTCTATAAAACCAATCCTAAAATACCAGGCACTGCTATTTTTTTTGTAAGGGATCCCAATGTAATTTCTCCTTATATTGTAGAAACAATGTTTTATCACGGAATAATTTATGAAGAAAATATATTTCTTTCAATTACAGTAAAATCAGATCCTTTTGGAGTAAATGCATACTTTTTAGAGGATCTATGCTCAGGCATTAAAGTTTTTAAAATTGAAATGGGTTACATGGAAATTATAAATATTGAAGAAATACTAAGAGAAAATGGAATTGAAGAGAGAGCAATATTCTATGGACTTGAAGAAATAGTTGCAAAAAGATGGTGGAAATTATTTGCGTTTATCAAAAAAATAACACCTTCATTTGTAAGCTTTTTCAACTTACCTTCTCAAAAGCTTCACGGAGTCTTAACAAGGTTTGAAATATAGACTAAGAATGATAAGACTTTTTATTTAGGAAAATCTTCCTTTTTGAGAAAATTTTTGGAAAGTCCGAATTTTTCAAGACGATACCAAAATGTCTTATAACTCATACCAAGCAACCTTGCCGCTTTTGCAATAACATAATTAGATTTTATCAAAGCCTTTTTCAGCAATTCCTTTTCAAGTTCCTCAAAATTTATTCCTTCATCTGGTATATCTATTTCAAATACATTTTTTACTGGTAAGGGATTTTTTAATTCGTCCTGAATATCTTTCAATGTAATCTTTTCTCCCTCACAAATAATGACTGCTCTTTCAATGACCGATTCTAATTCCCTTATGTTTCCAGGCCAATTATAGTCAAGTAAAGCTTTCATTGCTTTTTCTTCAATCCCACTAATCTTTTTTCCAAACTCTTTTGAGTACTTTTCTATAAAGAAATTAACAAGTTCTGGAATGTCTTCTTTTCTTTCTCTTAAAGACGGTAGTTCAATTGTTACAACCTTTAATCTATAATAAAGATCCTCTCTAAATCTTTTTTTCTCTACTTCCAAAGCTAAATTTTTATTAGTTGCTGCAATAATTCTTACATCAACTTTTATTGTATCCTTTCCACCAATTCTTCTTATTTCTTTTTCCTGTAAAACTCTAAGTAACTTAGATTGAATTGTTAGTGGGAGTTCAGCTATTTCATCAAGAAAAAGTGTTCCCTTATTTGCTGCCTCAATCAACCCTATTTTTCTCGTATTTGCACCAGTAAAAGCCCCTGGTTCGTAGCCAAAAAGTTCTGATTCTATAAGAGTTTCTGGAATTGCTGCACAGTTTATTGCAATGAAAGGTTTATCTTTTCTTGGAGAATTATAATGTATTGCTTTTGCAATAAGCTCCTTCCCAGTTCCAGATTCTCCATATATAAGAACTGTAGCATTTGTTGGAGCTACTTTCTTTACAATATCAAGAACTTGAAGCATTTTTTTTGATTTGCCAATAATACCATCAATCTTAAATTTTTGGTAAAGTTCTTTTCTTAACCTCAGATTTTCTTTGATAAGATTCATTCTTTCTTCTGCTTTTTTGAGAGTTAATAAAAGAACTTCCTTATCGAGAGGTTTAGTAAGATAGTCAAAGGCTCCTTTTTTAATAGCCTCTACCGCAGATGAAATCGTCCCAAATGCAGTGATAACAATAACAGCAGGTTTATAAGGTTCCTCTGGAAGATCCTCAAGAATGTCAATTCCGTTTTGATTCCCTAACTTTAAATCAGTAAGGATAATATCTGGTAAGGTTTCGTTAATTATTTTTCTCGCCTCATCTAAAGACGAGGCAACATAGACATTATATCCTTTTTCTGAAAGGATGATTTTGAGAATTTCTCTCTGCGAAGGTTCATCCTCTATTATAAGTATCGTGGTCATAGCTTACATCAAACTGGCAAATATATTCTTACATCACTACCGTGCCCAACTTTACTTGAAATTTCTATTTTACCTCCATGTTCTTCTATAACTTTTTTTGCTAAAGATAACCCAAGCCCAAGCCCTTCTTTTTTAGTAGAGAATAAAGGTTCAAAAATTTTATCAATAATCTCCTCAGGAATGCCAGAACCCGTATCAGATATTTTTATTAAAAGCTTATCTTCTAAAAACTCTGTTTTAATAAAGAGATTTTTCACTTTAGAGTCCTTCATTGCTTGTATCGCATTTATTATTATATTTATAAGACAACTTTTCATTAAATCTACATCAAGATTTAAAGTGCAATTTGAAGTATAATCTTTAAAAATTCTGACACCCTCTTTCTCTGCATTAACTTTAACGAGAGAAATAACTTCATTTATTAGTTCCGCTATACTTACTGGCTTTTTGTTTAACTTTAATGGTTTTGTATATTCAAGATATTCTGTAATAAGGTTATTTACCCTATAAATTTCTTGTTTTATAGTTTTCAACAACCTTATATAGGTGTCAACATCTTTTTCTTTTTTTTCCAGCTTTTCTATAATGTGGTCAATACTTAAACTTATAAAATTTAGAGGGTTTCTTATTTCGTGAGCAATTGTTCGGCTAAGCTCACCAATTGCAGAAAGATGTTCTGCTTCTCTAAGTCTTTTTTGCAAAACTTGATTTTCTTGAAGCTTTTGGATCATAAAATTAAAACTTTCTGCTATTTTACCCATTTCGTCTTTTCTGTTAATATTTAACCTATAACTAAAGTCTCCTTGAGCTACTTTAATAGCAGCTTTATTCAACATATCAATTGGTTTGGTATACCTTGAAGAGATAATATAAATCGCAAGTATCCCTACAGAGAATATAACTAAAGTTATTAGCATTCTCATAAAAGTATAACTTTTTAAAATTTTTGAAAAATTTTCTTTATTGATTTTTAAATGAATGTATCCGTATTGAACATCACCTGCAATTACAGGAACGATTACATTATAAGCGTTTTCTTCTTCTTCAAGTACTGGTTCACCAAGTTCTGCTTTTATAATTAATTCTTTCTTTCTATGAGTTACGAGTTTACCTACTTTTTGAGGATTTGTGCTTGCAATAACTTTTTTAGTATTACTAATTATAGAAACCTCTTTTATACCTTTGGTTTTGAGTTTTTTTAAATACTCCGCAAGTCTATCTGATCTTTCTCCAGTAACCTCTTCCACTCCTACTTGAATAATTTTTGTAAGTTCTGCGGTTTGATTTTCTATTTCTTTTAATAATTTTTTTTCACTCAAAGTATAAAATAAATAAAGTGCAAATACCAAGATAAACTCAAGTAAAAGCAAGAGGCTTACAAGCTTCCACTTTAAGGAAAATCTGTCAAAAATGTACATGCTATTTTAAATTATAATTTAGTTCTTATTCCTCACAAGAGGCATGTTTCTGTCCCTTTTTGGTCTATTTTTAAATCTATTTTGAACCGTTGCCAATCCTTAAAAACAAATTATGTATTAACATTTTAATCAGATTTGTCTTGAATTTATAAAAATTAGATTTAGAATTTTATTAAAAAGGTATAAAAAGGAGAAAATTATGGATAAGTGGGATAAAACTGAGAGAACGGAAAAGAAAGAAGAAGGTATTTATGGTATAGGTGAACCTGATTTAAAATCTATTTATACTGGAAGTCAAGCTATCAAAAAAGCACCCAAAATATATGGCGTTCCAACTGGTATTAAAGGTCTTGATGAGCTTTTTTTTATCGTAACCTCTGAAAATGGAAAATTAGTAAAAAAGAATCTTGGGGGGATTCCTGCTTATTCAGTTTTTAATATTACAGGGGTCTCAGATACAGGAAAATCTTTAATGGTGGAACAGTTTGCAGTTAAACAGGCATCCTTAGGTGAAAGAGTAGCTTTTATAACTGTTGAAGCTCCAGCCAATTTCGTGGTAGCCTCCTTAAAACTCAGAGCAAATGCTATGGGATTAAATTTTGAAGAGTTTGAAAATAACCTTATTCTTATTGATGCAGCCTCTTCTACCAGGCTAAGGGAAAACATCCCTGATCTTCTTGCAACACTTGCTTATGTAATCCAGAACTATAAAGTTAATTTTACTATTATAGATTCAATAACGGGACTTTTTGAAACAAAGGAAATGCTTGCTCGTTCCATTGTAAGAAGACTTTTTAATTTTATGAAAAAGTGGTATCAAACAGCCCTTTTTGTCTCTCAGAAAAGAAGTGGTCATGAAGAATTAACTGCAGAAGCAGCAGGTGGATACGCAGTTGGACACATTGTTGATGGAACTATGGTTTTAGCAAAAGATCTCGTTGATTCCGCCTTTAAAGCCAAACTTTATAAAAAGGAAATTGGGGAAATGGTCAGGCTTTTTAGGATTGACGGATGCAGAATGTGTGGACACGATACCAAGACTCGCTTTTTAGAAATAACAGAAGAGGGTTTAGTAGTAATAAAAGAACCTATTTCTAAATTTAAATAGAATTTAAACAAGGAGGTGATATCATGGTTATACAAATTGGAGCACCAGCTGTTTCTGATACAGAAGTAGAACATTTAGTAAATCGTGTATTTTTCAAAGCTATAGAACTTCTGGGAGGACTTAATAAACTTACCGAATTTAGAACTCTTACTTGGCTTCCTTCCTTAGCAAGGGCAGCTTTTGTTGTAGTTTTAAAGGATGAATATATGAAAACAGACGAAGAGATAGCTCAAAAAGTTGGATTGACTAAGAACACAGTAAGAAATATTTTAAGAGCTGACCCAGAACTTGCCTTGCAAAAAATAAAAGCTTTGGAAGAACTTATAAGTGAAGAAGCAAGAGAACTTAAAGTCCACACTGCAGGTGGTATTGCTAAACTTGCCTACAAAGAAATTAAAGAGGGACACGATGCCCAAATCCTCCTTCAATATGCGTCTCACTTAGCAGAAGATCTGGTAAAAGGGCTTGATATTCCCTGGGCTTATCTTGTTTTAAGAAAAACGAAGGGAATAAAGTATCCCATAAATTCTCCTGAAGAATTAAAAGAAAAACTTGATGGAATAACCATAAAAGGCATTCCTTCCCAAGAGATAATTGAGAATATTCAATATCCTATCAAAACACCTTCTAAGCTCATCCACGAAATAAAAGAATATTTAAAACTAAAAGAGCTTTAACTAAATTTGCCACTACGAAGTGGTAGATTTTTGGTGGGGGGTTAAAGTTTTTGGGGAAGGTGCCGATAATATATATTAAAGGTAAAAGATGAATTTTTTATTAATTTTGAGGAAATTTTTGTTGACTTTTTTAGAATGTAAAATAAAATGATTTTTGGAAAAAATAAATTGAAAAAATCAAAAAAGAGGAGGTAGATATGCGTAAAAAAGGGTTTACACTAATTGAGTTAATGGTCGTAATTGCAATCATTGCCATTTTAGCAGCTGTAGCTCTAACGAGTTATCGTGCTTATCAAAAAAAGGCTAAGGCAAAAGAACTTCTTACTTTAGCAAGGTCTTGTGCTCAAGAAGTTGTAGCTGAATGTATGAATCCTACTCCAAATCTTTCAAAACTCGAATCATGTCAAAGTAACGCAACACTTCCAAGTGGAGAGGCTGTGACTCTTACTCTCCCAACTTCTTGTAGTAGTAATATGACTGTTACAGCTAAAGCAACAATTAATAACACTAAATATCAAGTTCAATGCTATATATCAGATACAGGTGTTACATGCACACAACCACAGGTAGAGTAACTTTAACACAATTTTGATTTTTTAGTAAGAGCCATCCCTTTTTCAGGGATGGTTTTTGATTGTTATGTTTTTTAATGCTTTAAAAATGTCTAAATCTGGCTTTACTCTCATTGAACTCATGATAGTTATAGCCATCCTTGCCATACTTGCAGGGATGGCTATTATCCCTTATACTTATTACTTGAGAAAGGCTAAAGCAAAAGAACTTGTTACCCTTGCAAGAGCCTGCGTTCAAGAGGCAGTAGCTCAATGTGTTGAAAATGCAAACTTTAACAATTTTGAAAACCTTGCCACCTGCAGTCACCCAACATCAGAAACAAGCTACCTTGAAAACATTCAAATAACACCAAGTGGAAGCTGTTCAAGTGGTATAACAGTTTCAGCTTCAGGAAAAATTAAAGGAGATGAAACAACTTTTACAGTTACCTGCTCCTATAATTCTACTTCTGACCAAATAATCTGCACTCAACCTCTTTCTACTTAGTAGTGTGGAATTTATTCTCATTTATAAATATCCTTTCTATGTGAAATTTTAGCAACTACAAAAGTATTTTTTTTTATTTAAAAGTGCCTTATCTACAAGAATTTTATATTTTAAAGGTAGTTTTTGATACTCTTTAGCAGCTGACTTTGAAAATTCTATTTTATATCTTCCCACTTAATAGTTTCTCCACTTTCATATTCCTGTAAAGCAACCCTTATTGCTTCCCTTTCTTCTTCGCTTAGAGGGGAATCATCACTTCCAACAAGAAGGCCTAAGAATATTTCTTCCAGATCATCTTCTGGGAAGGATTTTAAAAATTCAATTAACTTTTCTTTTTTTAAAGGAATTGTATTACTATCCATTTTATCACCTCTTTCAATTTATTAATTAAATTTTAGTAAAATTTCTTAGACATTCAAGTAATTCATAATTAGGTCTTGAAAAAGTTTTCCTGCTTCATAAATGGGGAACTTATTCGCAGTTTACACTTCTAGATTCAAAATTTGTACTCGTAGTAGAAAGAACGCAAGTGCTATCTGAGATTATACCTTTCCCGGTGCAGGTGCAGGTGCAATTTTCATAATTGCTGTCACATTGGACACTACAACTATTGGTATAACGGGAAACACGGTTTGTGCAATTATCAAAATTTGGAGTTCCTCCAGTTAAGGCTACTCTTGCAAGTTCAGAAGCAACGCAGGTAACGCAGTTTCTCGTGTCTGTCTGAAGAGATGAACGGGCTGCCTTTTTTACATAACCTCTGTAAACACCTATAGCCACTGCTGCCATTATCGCCATTAAAGCAAGAGCAACAAGAAGCTCCATTAAAGTAAATCCCCTCTTATTCTCTTTCATATCTTTTTTCCTCCTCTTTTAAAATACCAAATTCTTCAAGATAGAGCTCTGTAGCTTCCTTCAAATTTTTCAAAGCCTCTTCTACAGTATATCCTTGGCTTACAACTCCCGATTCTAAACACTCAGCTACATAAATATCACCTTCTTTATATATCTTAGCAGTATAAAACATAACCGCTTCCTTCCACTTCTTTCAATTTATGCTTGACCTAAAAAAATCATAATCTAATATTTAAAAATATGCAAGAAGTTAAAGAGCTTTTTGAAAGACTGAAAGAATTTTTTAGAAATTACGAATTTATAGACTTTGCTATTGTCTTTGGATCTTATGCCAAAAACAAAGCTTTCCCTATAAGTGATATAGACATAGCTATTCATACTTCTAAAGAACTTGAACTTCTCGAAATAGGAGAAATTATATCTAAACTTGAAAAAATTACCCAAAAAGATATAGACCTTGTGATTTTAAACAACCTTTACAAAAAAGAGCCTATATTAGCTTATAACATAGTAAGCGAGGGAGTAAGTATTTTTTGTAGAGATAAAGAAAAATTGGCAGATTTCAAAACTAAGTGCTTTCTCTGGTTTTTTGACCATCAGCCCCTTTATGAAATGGTTAACAAAGCCCTGATAAAAAGAATTAGGGAGGGAATTTTTGCCAGAAAAAATATTAGAAAAAATTAAACTACTTGAAGAAAATATTGCTATTCTTGAAGACCTAAAAAGACCTAAAAAGTGTTTTAACTCCAGATATATTAAAAAAAGATAAAACTAAAGAATGGGCTTTGCGGTACGGACTTTACGAATCTATTAATAATAGATATAGCATGCCATTTTGTAGCTTTCCATAATCTTGGTATGCCTAAAACTTATTCTGAATGCATAGAGTTGTTAAAAAAATATAATTATGTCTCTGAAGATCTTTGCAGAAACTTTAATAAAAATGATCGGCTTAAGAAACCTTTTAGCTCACGAGTATCTTACTATTGATCCTTTAAAATTATTGGACTTTTTGCAAAATTTAGAAGATTTTAAAAGATTTATACACGCTATAGTTGAGTATCTTTAAAAACTTTTAATTTTTGGCTTCAATTAAAAAGCTTGGTAAAAAGGTAATAAAGGGATAGTTCTAAATTAGCGTAAAATTCTAAGCCTGTTTTTACTTCATTAATAACTCTCATAGCTAAATAGGGGTCTCCCTGAAAAAGTTCTTCTGGTAATGCCTGAGGATAAGAATAATCAATCTTTCTCTTTAAGTAGGACCTCCAGACCCAAATGTTAAGAAGGTAAAAAAACTCTTCAAGGTCTTGGGGTGAAAAAATTGAGAGCCTTTCTGCTACCTTAAATCTTTTGAATGGGCTTTTAGAAACTCCTGCCTTAACAAAACTATTTAACTCTTCAAGCATACCCTTTTCAGCTATAGCTATAGCTTTACCTATGCTTCCAAAAGAGATCTCTGCAAGGGTTTCCGCAACTTTGTCTTCAAAAAGAAACCTCTTTTTCAAAAATTCACTTATAACTTCCTTAGGAAGGCTTCTAAATCTTACAATTTGAGAACGGGAAATTATGGTGGGTAAAAGCTTACTAAAATTTTCAGTCGTTAAAATAAAAATGGCATAAGAAGGAGGTTCTTCAAGGGATTTGAGCAAAGCGTTTCCTGCTTCAAGGTTCATTTTATCTGCTTCTCTTATAAGGATTACCTTATATTGGGTTTCAAGGGGTCTATATCTTAAGAAGTTTATTGTCTCTCTAATCTGTCCTATGGTGATTTCCCTTTTTTCAGGATAGACGATTTTTACATCTGGATGAATCTCTTTTTCTAACTTTTTACAGGCTCTGCACTCTCCGCAGGGATTTTCTCTGTCTCTCTCGCAAAAAAGATGAAATAAAAATGCCCAGGCTGTGGTCTCCTTACCAACCCCTTTAGGACCGGTAAAAAGATAAGCATGAGAAAGCCTTTCTTTTTTTAAAGCAAGGGTTAAGAGATTAACCGCTGGTTCCTGTTTTAAAATTTCTTTTAAATTTCTAACCTTCATCCTCCACTACTTTTATGTCAGCTCCAATTCCAGAGAGTTTTTCTACAAAGTTTTCGTATCCCCTTTCTATAAGCTTAGCATTGTAAACGGTGGTCGTATTTTCAGCTATGAGTCCTGCTAAAACAAGAGCTGCTCCTGCTCTCAGGTCTGTTGCCTTAACAGGAGAACCCATTAAACGGACAGGACCACTTATAATAGCTGTTCTATCTTCTAACTTTATGTCTGCTCCCATTCTGTTTAACTCATAAACATAAAGAAATCTATTCTCAAAGATGTTTTCTGTAACAAAGGAAACACCTTCTGCCTGAGTTAAAAGCACGGTAAAAATTGGTTGCAAATCAGTCGGAAATCCAGGATAAGGAGAGGTTACAATCTTTGCAGGATTAAGCTTCTTTTCTCTTTTTACTTTAAAGGCGTCTTTACCAACTTTTTCAAGAAAAACACCTATTTCTTCAAGCTTGAGAATAGGGGTTTTTAAGTGTTCTTCCTTAACATTTTTTACTACAACTTCGTTTTCTTCCATTAACGCACCAAGAACTATGTATGTTCCAGCTTCAATTCTATCCGGAATTATTTCTATTTTGACGGGTTTAAGCTTCTTTTTTCCTTTTATGTATATGGTATCTTCGCCACATCCTTTTATATCTGCTCCCATTTTTTTTAGCATTTCTCCCAAAAATACCACTTCTGGCTCTTTGGCAGCATTTTTGATAATCGTTTCTCCCTCAGCAAGAACTCCAGCCATCATTAAGTTTTCTGTAGCAGTAACTGAGGGGAAATCAAGGATGATTTCTGTGCCTTTAAGCTTTTTTGCTTTTACAATTAGATTTCCCTTTTCTAAATTCACTTCTGCTCCAAGCTGAGAAAGCCCTTTTATGTGAAAGTCAACAGGTCTTTTTCCTATAGCACAACCCCCAGGCAAAGGAACTTCTGCTTCTTTATAAGCACTAAGAAGTGCTCCTAAAAACAAAATTGATGCTCTAATCTGACTTGCAAGCTCATAGGGAACAGAAACCTTACTAACACTTGTAGTGTCTATTTTTAAATCCTCTTTTTCAAATTGATAAGTTGCTCCAAGATGTTCCATAATTTCTAACATACAAAAAACATCTCTTACCTTGGGAACTTTTTTTAACTTATAAATACCGGGGGAAAGAAGGGTTGCACAAATTGCAGGAAGAGAAGCATTTTTGGCTCCACTTACTTCAATCTCACCTTTTAAGGGATTTCCCCCTTTTATTACATATTTTCTTTCCATGCCAAAACTACCCTCTCGTATCCTTTAAAGTCCTTATAAATCTTGAAATCCCAGGTATACAGTTTCAACAACTCTCTTATTTTTTCTCCCTGATTATATCCCATTTCAAAAATTAAAAAACCACCCTCTAAAAGATATTTGTGAGCAAATTTTAAAAGTTTTTCCTGAAATTCTGTTCCCTTTTCTCCTGAAAGAAGAGCTTCTTTGGGCTCAAAAAGTCTTACCTCCTCATCAAGAGCTTCCCACTCAGAAAAAGATATATATGGGGGATTAGAAACTATAGCTTTAAAAAGAGGCTTTTCTAAAATGGGAGAAAACCAGTCTCCTCTAATCAAAAATAACCTGTCTTCTACTTTATAGGTTTTGGCATTCTTTTTTGTAATTTCCAAAGCCTTCTCACTTATGTCAATTCCAAAAACCCTTAGTTTAGGCTTTTCAAGAAGAAGGGTTACAGCAATAATACCAGAACCTATTCCAAGTTCTAAAACTCTACCTTCATTTATGGGAAGTTTCAAAAAAGCAGAAACGAGAATTTCTGTCTCCTGTCTCGGAATTAAAACTCCCTCTTCTATGTAAAACTTTCTTCCCCAGAAATAGGCTTCTTTTAAAATGTAAGGAAGGGGCTTTTTCTTTTTTCTTTCTTCAAGAATTTTTAAAACCTTTTCTTCAGAAATTTCTTTATCAAGATGCAGATAAATATTAAGAGGTGAAGTTTTTAAAAGGTGGGAAAGGATAAGAAAGGCTTCCCATTTAGCATGCTCTACGGTTTCTATTTCTGAAAGAGATTCTTTAATAAGTTTAAGGGCATCCAAAACCCGCATTAAATTTTTTGAAGTTTGTTTAGTACTATTTCTACGGTTTTTTCTTCACCTCTGAGTCTTCTTATGCTGGTAAAAATTTTAAAGTATTTTTGTGCTTCGTGTAAAAAGGGAATCAGAACTCTTTTTCTTTCTGAAGGATGGGAAAGAATTATTTCTCCTCCGTTTTCAAGATAGTTTTTAAATATTTCTAAGAGAGGTTCAAAAAGGCTCTTTTTAAAAACAACCTCTGAACCTATTATTAAATCAAACTTTCCTGAAAGGTCTGGATTTCTCCAGTCTAAAATTTTAGTTTCTAAGGTAATATTGTTTTCTTTTGCAGCAAGTTCTATGAATTCAAGGGGAAGTCTTTCGTAGTCTGTTGCTAAAACTTTGTGCCCAAGCTTTGCAGCAATTAAGCTCGGAACTCCAAGACCTGCTCCGAGTTCTAAAATCTTTTTAGGTGGCTCAATGGTTGCTACATAATCTGCAAGAACAATACTTGCCTCCCACACCCTTGCCCAAAAGGGAAACTTCTCAACCTCTAAAAATGGGTCTCCCTCAAATATTTCTTCAAGTCTTGCAGGAAGAAAGATTTTTAAAGCGTTTCCCCTTATGTTAATCCATTCTTCTTCCAAGGTAAGGTCTTTTATACTTTTCATGAAAATTTAACTTTCTGGAATATTAAAAAGGAGAGAAATAAGATTAAAAATTATGTTCCTCCACCTATTACTTCTCCAAGTTTGAAAATAGGCAAATATAAAGCAACAAGAATACTACCCACTACAATTCCAAGAAATACTATGAGAATAGGTTCTATTAAAGTTGAGAGAGTATTTACCATTCTATCAACTTCTTCTTCAAAAAAGTCTGCCACTCTATTTAACATATCTTCTAAGTTTCCAGTAAGTTCTCCAACTCTTACCATTTCAACCAAAAGATAGGGGAAAACACCTGTATAAAACATGGGATCAGCTATTGACTGACCTGCAGAAACATTAATTCTAACTTCTTCCATAGCTTTTTCTAAAACCTTATTACCTGAGGTTTCTCCAGCGATAGTTAATGCCTGAAGTAAGGGAACACCTCCTCCTATAAGGTTGGCAAGAGTTCGGGCAATTCTTGCAACTGCAGCCTTGTGGAAAAGATCCCCAAGAAGAGGAAGATGTAAAATTAACTTATCTGTATTATATTTCCCCCTTTCTTTTGTGCGATAATATTTTATTCCTATGATAATTCCTGCTGTAAGAAGAATAAAAGCTAAAAGAATTTTTCCGAAATTACGGCTTATATTAATTAAAATTTGCGTGGGTAAAGGAAGGGCATGCCCAGCGGATTCATAAACCTCTGCAAATTTGGGGATCACAAATAGCATTATGATTGAAATGACAGCTATGGTAACTACTACAATTAAGGAAGGATAAACCATGGCATGTTTTATCTTTCCTTTAAGGCTCATAATTCTTTCAAGATGATTAGCAAGCCTTTTGAGAACAAGGTCAAGGTTTCCGCTTGATTCTCCTGACTTTACCATTTGCACATAAAGACGGTCAAAAACTTTGGGATATTCAGCTAAGGCATCACTGAGAGAGCTTCCAGTTTCTACTTTTAACTTAATTTCCTGAAGAATCTTTTTAAAATATGGATTTTTCTGCTGTTCTGCAAGAACTTCAAGGCTTTTTACAATCGGAAGCCCTGCTTCCAGTATAGTTGCAAATTGACGAGTAAAAGTAGCAATGTCTTTGTCTGAAACTGACTTTCTTTGAAAAAGCTTAAAGGTACTTTCTTTCTTCTGCTGTATCTTTACAGGAATTATGTTAAGGCGTCTTAAATAAACTTCAACAACTTGAGGATTAGGTGCTTCAAAAACACCCTTCCTTATTTCCCCTGTGACGGACTTCCCCTGCCATTCAAAAAGGGGCATTTTATTTACCTATCCAGTAATTTGGTGCTTCTTTTAAAATACTTACATTATGAACATGGCTTTCTCTATAGCCAGCTTGTGTAATTTTTACGAATTTAGCCTTTTTTCTGAGTTCTTCAATAGTCCTACATCCACAATAACCCATTCCTGATTTAAGCCCACCTACAAGTTGATAAATCATATTAGAAACCGGTCCTCTATAGGGAACTCTACCTTCTACTCCTTCAGGAACAAATTTAGTAACATCCTCAGCTTCTCGTCCATACCTTTCCCTTCCTCCTGATTTAAACATGGCAGAAAGAGAACCCATTCCTCTGTAAAATTTATAGGTTCTTCCTTCATAAAGTATAGTTTCTCCTGGAGCTTCTTCAGTTCCTGCAAATAGATTTCCTATCATTACTGCATGGGCTCCTGCTGCAATAGCTTTGGTAATATCTCCAGAAAATCTAATTCCTCCATCAGCTATTACAGGAATTCCGTATTTATCAGCTACTACAGCGCAATTGTGAATGGCTGTAAGCTGAGGAACACCAGCTCCTGCAACTATTCTTGTGGTACAGATAGAACCAGGACCTACTCCCACTTTTATTCCGTCTGCTCCTGCTTTAATAAGTGCTTCTGCACCCTCAGCAGTTGCCACATTTCCTGCTACTAACTGACAATCGGGAAAGTGATACTTTATCTCAATAATGGTTTCTATAACATTTTTAGTATGCCCATGTGCAGAATCTATAAAAAGCACATCACAACCTGCTTTTAAAAGAGCTTCTGCCTGTTCAAGCCTGTTTTTACCCACTCCTATGGCTGCACCCACTCTAAGCCTACCAAATTCATCTTTACAAGCATTGGGATACTTCTTTATTTTTTCTATATCTTTTATAGTTATAAGCCCCTTTAAACAGAAGTTATCATCTACTATTAAGAGCTTTTCAATTCTATGCTCGTGCAATATTTTAACAGCTTCATCTAAAGTAATCCCAGGTTTTGCAGTTATAAGATTTTCTTTAGTCATTACCTCTTTAACTGGCTTTTCAAGATTGGTTTCAAATCTCAAGTCTCTGTTAGTAACAATCCCTACAAGCTTTTTTTCAGGTCCCTCAACCACAGGGATTCCAGAAATTTTAAATTCTTCCATTAATTTCAAAACTTCTTTGATGGGAGTATCTGGGTTTACTACTACAGGATCATAAATCATTCCACTTTCAGATTTTTTAACTTTTTCTACCTCTCTCACCTGTTCTTCCAAACTCATATTCCTGTGAATAACTCCCAATCCTCCCTCTCTTGCAAGACTTATTGCCATTCTGCTCTCAGTTACTGTGTCCATTGCAGCTGAAAGAATGGGTATGTTAAGCTTTATCTTTGGCGTTATATAAGTTGAAACATCAACATCTTTTGGTAAAACCTCTGAATAAGCAGGAACTAATAGTACATCATCAAAAGTGTAGGCTTCATAAAGAATTTCAAGCATAAAGGCTAAAACCCCTTTTTGTTAAAATTTTTTATGTGATTTGAGTTAATTATTATAACCCTCAATTAAAGAAAGTAAAGTGCCCTCAAGAATACCATATTCGTCAAGAATCATGCTATCTTTATTGAAGTGCTCGAGTATCCCAGAATAAATCAAAAGTCCAGGCAAAACTATGTCTTCTCTTCCCTCTTCCATACCTTTTACCTTTCGCAATCTTTCAAGATCAAAACCTGAAAGCTTTTTTATAAGTTTTTCCAGCCGATCTTTTGAAATTCTATGCCCGTGAAGTTTTTCAGGAATATATTGGGTAAGTTTTAAATCAAGCCCACCGAGAAGGGTTGCCGTTCCTCCAGTAATAACAAGTTCCTGTGGGGTATCTGCAGGTATAATAGAAAGTTTTTCCTTTATGTAATTTTTTAAAGAGCGTATAAGTTTAGAGTTTAAGGGATATCTTAAGTCAAACATTTCTTTCAAAACTACAGCACCAAGTTCAATGCTTTTACACCACTTTTTTTCACCATCTTTGATATAAACAATTTCTGAAGATCCTCCTCCAACATCCACTGTTATAAAATCTTTTATTTCTATTCCAAGCTCCTTCAAACCCCACATAATTCCTTTTAAAGATAAATCCGCTTCTTCTTCAGGAGAAACTACTTTAATTTCAAATCCTGTCTCTTTCTTTGCTTTTTCTATGAATTCTCCAGCATTTTTAGCTCTTCTGAAAACCTCCGTTCCTATAGCTTTATAAGTTTTTACCTCATGTTTTGAAAGTTCTTCTTTAAATCTTTTTAAACTCTCTATACCTCTTTTAAATGCCTCAGAAGATATTAAATCTTCTTTGCCAAGCCCCTCCCCTAACCTAACATTTTCTCTTCTTTTTAATAAAAACATTACATTCCCGTCAAAAACTTTACCTATGCATAGTCTAAAAGTCTGAGTCCCAAGATCAAGTGAGGCTAAAAAGGAGGTGTTTAATCTTTTTTTAAATTCCTTTCCAATTTTAAATAAGATCCTGTATTTTTCTTTAACATAATATTTCTGACTGTTTTTTGGATTTTGAAAAATCATCCCCTTTGTCTTTTTTAAAGTAAAAACTCCAAAATCTCTGAGTTCTACCCTGTTTCCTTTCCTTAGTTCCTCTTTTATAATTTCAAAAAATAAATCCACAATGTATTCAAGGTCTTCTTTTTCAATATCGGAAAATTTATAGCTTAGCTTATCTACCAAATCTTTTTTAGTCATTTTTTTAATTAACCGTAATAAACAAAGGTTTGAAAAAAAGAGATTCTAAGACTAAAGAACTTTTTTCTTCAAGAAATTTGGAAAGAATTCCCTTTTTCTTTGGCATAAAAATTAGCCTGGCTTCAGGAATTTTAGCCAGTCTTTTAGCTTCTTCAACTGCATCCCAGAAATTTCCCAGTTTATCAACGAGCCCAAGAGAAAGAGCCTCCTCTCCAGTAAATATTCTTCCATCTGCAAACTCTTTAACCTTCTCTATAGAAATTTTCCTTTCCTCTGAGATTGCTCTTATGAATTGATCGTGAATAAGTTTAACCTTCTCACTAAGGTATTTTCTTTCTTCAGGGGTTAAAGGTCTGTAAATGGAACCAGTGTCCTTATAAGCTCCGCTTTTTATAATTTCTGCTTCAATTCCTATTTTTTTTAAAAGTTTTTCTATATTTGGTATTTCAAGCACAACTCCTATACTTCCCGTGATGGTGCCAGGAGAGGCAAAGATTTCTGTTCCTCCCAGAGCTACATAAAGTCCTCCTGAAGCAGCTACACTTCCCATAGATACAACCACAGGCTTTGTTCTTCTTACCTTTTTTAATTCCTCAAAAATTTCCTGAGAAGCTCCAACCGAACCACCAGGAGAATCAATTCTCACTACTATAGCTTTTATACTTCCCCTTTTTTCCATCTCCTTTATTGCCATAAGATACTCTTCAGCATCAAGAATCACGCCCTTTATCTCAAGAACACCTATTTGAGATTTCCCAAAATCTTTTTCTTTAAAAAGCATTAAAAACGATAAAAGAAAACTTAAAAATATTAAAAATACAACCAAGCCTCCAATGAAAGCAAGTCCATAAACAAGCCAGGGTCTTTTCATGCCTTTACCTCTATTTGTTAACTTAACTTCTTAGCAAGAATCTCACTCAGAGTTAAAAGAGAAGAACTCTTAGCTTTCATTTTGTAATCTTCTATTTCCCTGTTTTCAAGCTCCTCCAGATACTTTTTATAAGAAATATGAATTCTTCTTTTTTCTGGATCTATAGCTATGATTTTACCGTTCCTTCTCAGCTGACAATACTTAACACTTTCTACTATTTTTATCAGTTTTGCAATTAAAAATGTACACTTCACGATAGAAAGATAACTCATTAAAGTAGTAATCTGTATGAAAGAAGAAGAGGTATCTCCAGAGGGAACGGCCTCTGGAATATCCCCCACCTCAAGGGCAGAGGATTTTAGATACCTCTTCCCTACATTTATAGCTCCTGTAAAGTCTCTGTCGTACTTTCCGTGAACTGGACAAATCAGGTAATGATTTTCTTTTTTGACCTTCTCTCCACAAAAACAAATTTTACTCGTATTTGCAGGATTAACCGTTTTAACCTGAATACTATTCAACCTTGCTTTGTACTCAAGTCTTTCTCTAAATTTTGAATAAAACCAACTTGAGAATAACCACCTTAAAGTTTTATCCTTCCATTCTAGTACTTCTTTAAAAGTTAACTGTTCAATTACTACAGTGTCAATATTGTACATCTTAGCAATAAGTAAAACCTCATTAACAAAAATTTCTACGATCTCCTTTCTCAAGTTTTTAAGCTTTCTTTCTCTTGACTTCTTCTCTTTATAAAGGTGATCCAGTCTCTTTCTTAAAGCTTTCCTGACACTCTCTTTCTTTGTCTTTTTCCATTCTTTGTAGGTCCTATCTATCTTACTTCTCAGGTTAGATATTTCGTTTCTTATCCTCAAAATCTTTTTCACAATCCTCTCAGCCTTGAAATAAATGGGTCTTGAAAACTTACCCGTTTTGTCCATTATTACTCCAACAGCAAGTCTTTTCATGGATGAACATAAATCAAGGGCTAAAACTCTGTCAGGCTCGTTAATCTTTCCCTTGTCTCTTTCATTAACAGTCTTGCTGAAAGTTAATATGAGATAAAATTCTTCTCCTCTGTGATTCCTTTCCCTGTAAAGTAAAGGAGCTCTCACTTCAAAACCACTTGCAAGAAGTCTTCTTACTCTTTCTGGTGTTTCAAACTCAATCTTTTCCCACTGCCAGCCTGAAAACTTTGGAAGTTTAATTTCAAATTCTATCTTTTCCTCAGTCACTCTTAACTTCTTAAACTGCCCATTTTCAACGCTATCGTCTGCATCAGTTAGCATAATAGTTCCTCTAAACTCTGGAGGTTTTAAATCAAAGTAAGACTCTATCTTTTTTCCTTTATCAATTAAGTTTCTCACCTGTCTGCAAACATTATAAATGAGAAGCGGACTACTTTTCAAACCAAAATGTTCTTTAATTTCCCATTCGGGATACAAAGCCAAACAGGGCTTTTCCCAGACCAGGTCAAATACTTCTTTCCTTTCAGCCTGAGATCTTATTATTCTTCCACTGAGTTCAAGAACGTTTCTGAAAACTCTTGAAGGAAATTTCTCCGGTCTTTTGAAAAGTGGTTCTATTGACTTCCAAGCGTGAGAATTATTCCAGACTTCTCTAAATCCTTTTTCGTTCCATAAAGAGTAAATTACTGAATTGGTATATGACTTACTGCTTTCGAATAAATTGTGAAAATCAAAGTAATATCTCTCCGGAAACTTTAATTTATGGACTGCAAAAATTTCACAAAAATTATCCTTCCACTTTGAGTTCTTTGATTTCATTCTTAATACTCTTTACACCCAGTCCCTTCCAAGCTTGATTGCTTTTATTTTACCTTCCTTTCTCCACTTTCTCAGAGTATTTGGATGAACTCCAAGAATTCTCGATGCCTGTCCTATTTTGTAAGCTCTCATATTTTTAAATATAAAACTTTTGTCAAAAAAAGTCAAACAATGTTAAAATCTAATTTTACTGTTGCAAACCCCTGCCCTGCGTGATAAATTTACTAGAACATAACCTGAAACTGAACGAAGTAATCAGTCATACTGTCTTTCCACTGCCTTCTCGTTTCGAGATACTTTTCTGTTCCCTTTCCGTAATCCACGTGATCAAGTCCGAGAGATAAACGAACTGCGTTGTCCTTTATGTAGTAGTTCAACCCAATTCCCCAGCGAGAGTAATTGTAATCCTTATAGTAAATGCCTCTTGAGGGATCGCTGTAAGCCCTGTCTGCGTTCAAATATTCATACATGGCATAAATGGCAGGTTTACCAATTCCAATTTTACAATCATAGAGAACCTGTCCCTGTAAATACCAGTAGTAAGAATCTTCTCCTTTAACTCCCACGAGTCTTCCATTGTCAAACTTACCTGCAAGATGACTGTTATCAAAGTAAACGTAAGCACCTTCAAGATTGAGAATCGCAGGCCCGAACTTCTTCTCAAGAAAAGCATCTACAGTGTAACCGTTAACGTTAAGAGTCTTTGTAAGACCAAGAGCTTTATATTCGCCGTAATATCCCCAAAGAACACTGTAACCAGGAAGAAGTGCATATTCTCCTCCGGTTAGTCCCACAACCGTATCGACGTCTGTGGTCACTCTCTGTCTGAGGTAACCAAGACCAACGGTTAAAATATCTCCTTTTTTACCAAGATAACTATCCCTCAACCATCCTCTTCCCGAAGTTTTTGTTTCGGGGTTGAATCCGAGCATGGTTGGAGTAAACTCAACTCTCACAGTCCAGGCAACGTCGTTAAAAGGTTTGTCATTTGAAGACTGGTTGAAAATACCGAGATCGTATTTCAGCATTCCCTTTGCGATTTCTCCGTGAAGAACTGCACCACCGTCAGCAGGTCTCAAAAGTCCATCTCTCCAGTAATCAACCCGGCTGTGTGGATCGTAAATCCAGCCGGTCTGGACGATTGCTGAATAAGGATCCTTCTGCTGTCCTCTCGTAAAAGGTATGCGAATTTTTCCGGCTCTCAGCTGAAGTTCGGGTAAAAGTACGAGATTAATTCCCCCCTCTGAAAGTTTGGTGTTGGTATCACGGTAATAAATACCAAACACACTGTTGACCCAGTTCTCGTAGGAACTGGTTGATACGAATTCACCGTAGAACTGAACCATTTTGTTTACCTGTCCTTCAATGTTAAATCTTGCGTCAACCACGTCAAAAACGTTTCTTCTGTAATCGGGAGAGCTGAGGGCGGCGCCTTCTTTTTTGGCTCTGTCGTCAAGATTTGCGTACCTCACTTTCATCCAGAAACCAAGATCGGCAAAAGTGTCGTCACTAACCCTGATCTGGGCAGCTTTAGTCGAAACTGCGTAGCTTAAGGTTAAAACACCTGCAATTGATAAAACTTTCCACTTTGAGAGTTTTAACTGCATGGCTTCACCTCCTTAATGGTTTTGTTTTTTTGTTTACAAATACTTATTTAGATTTAGAATTCAGGACGTTACTCTTTAGTTCGGGTTCTGTTTTTTTCCCTGACCGTGAAATTTATTCTCCTGAATTCTAAAATTCCTTAATTTTGCAGTAGACAGGAGCGAAATATTTTTCTGCTGATTCCTGTGGTATAAAATTGCTGTGTGTTGCTTGATTAAACTGGCATGCTAATCGTCAATTCACCATAATGATTTTTGGTTCGGAAAATTTTCTGTTTGGCCAGTATCAAATAAAATTTTATGATTGTTGTGCTCAATTCAGAGGCTTAGCCCACACTCTCCACAAAGCCCTGCAGGAATTAAAACTTCTGCTGAATTCTCAATTAGAACAGTAATTTTCACGATTAACTCTGTATATTCAATTGTTTTTCTATGTTTTCAATAATTTCGTTAAATATTTTTGAAGCCTCGCTTTCTGCAAAATACTTTATATATGGTTTACCTTCATCTCCTGCTTCAACAAAATCAGGATCTATAGGAATCTTCCCTAAAAATGGAATTTTGTATTTTTCAGCTAAATCTTTTGCTCCGTTACTCTTAAAAATATTAAATTGAGTTTTACACACTGGACAGATAAAACCACTCATATTTTCAATTATACCCAGTATGGGAATTTTTGTTTCCTTACAAAATCTTATTGACCTTTTTACATCTGCTAAGGCAACCTCTTGAGGAGTTGCAACTATAATAGCTCCATCCACATTTTGTAAAACATGATAGATAGAAAGTATTTCGTCTCCTGTCCCAGGTGGACAATCAGCAACGAGAAAGTCAAGTTCTCCCCAGATTGTGTCAGTTAAAAATTGTTGAATTGCTTTGTGTTTTAGGGGACCACGCCAGATAATTGCATCTTCATCTCTTGCAAAAAAACCTATAGACATAACTTCTAAATTTTCTGAATATTTTACTGGATAAATTCCTTCTGGAGTAACATAAGGAAGTGCTCCTTTAAGCCCCAGCATGTTAGGTATATTTGGACCATGAAGGTCAACATCCAAAAGACCAACTTTATAATTTTTCAAAGATAAACCAACAGCCAAATTCACAGAAACTGTACTTTTTCCAACTCCTCCTTTTCCAGATAATACCAGAATTTTTCTTCTTATCTTAGAGAAACTTTCTCGTAATTTTTCAGCTTCTTTTTTCTCCTGCATGACAGCTCCTTTTTCTTTGACAAAGTTTTTTTTAAAGCTTATCTGTAATTTCTTTCACTTCAGCGGATTTTTAAAAAATTAGCTTCCAAAAATTGTAGGAGAAGCGTATGGATGCATTCCTTCCACTACTTCAACTCCTGCTTTTTCTTTAATTGCTTTAATAAGATCGTCTTTTCTTTTACAGAACTTCATAATACACGTTCCAACGTGCACTACGTCTGGTTTTTCATTTAAAGCTGATAACTGAAGTTTTAGAAGAGCCAAACTACAAACTACTCTATTTTCATTTCCCTCACAACCTCCACAATCCACAATTCCAATAATATGAGCTCCTTCATCTTTGTATCTTTCAAATTCACCCTCTTTACGAAGCATGGCAATCATGCACTTTGCATCTCCAGGACACATATTCTGATCACTAATCGTTTTGCACTTTACGAGTACGACTTTTTTTCACGATTCACCTCCCTGGGATTGTTTTTAAATTATTTTCAAACTGCTTTATTTAATCAATCAAAAGAAATTCAAGGTGTCTGGAAACAAATCACAAATCCGTTACCTGCAACCACAGCTAAATTAATGTCTTTTACAAGTTCCATCTTCTGCACAGGGCGGAGAAGAACACCTCTCTTCTCTTCCACAACAAGTTCTTCCTTTTCTGTTGTTTGCTTTTAAAAAAGTTGCAAAAGAGGGCACCTTTTCCAGCCTTTCACTTCCACAATATTTACAAGTCAACTTTTCTTCCTTATTAGAAAGAAGTAAAAATTCGTTCAGTTTTCCACAATCAAGGCACTTATATTCGTAAATAGGCATCTTTATTTATTTTCTAATTCAGCAAGTCTTCTTTCAATTTCAGTAAGTCTTCTTCTCAGAGATTCTGCCTCTTCTTTAAGAATTTCTTTTTCATCTACAGGTTTTTCTTGAAAACCGAAAAGCCATCTCCAACCCCAGCCCAAACATCTTCCCCAAAATCTCCATCCCCAGCCTCTTCCTCTACCCCAACCAGGACCTTTGGTAAACCCCGGGCTGTCAAATCCACTACAATATCCCAATCCTCTACCTGTTCTTGGTCCCATTCCTAAGGGACCTGTTCTGTCTCCCCAAGGCATAGCTTTTACCTCCTATTTTTTTATTTTTAAGCCTGAGCCTTTTCTAACTGAGAAAGTCTTCTTTCAATTGCCTGAAGACTTTCTTTCAAAAGAGCTGCTTCAGTTCTCAGTATGGATTTTTCTACTTCCGGAAAAACTTCCCAATAATAGGGATAACTAAATCTCCACCACCATCTCCAGCCAAAACCAGGTCCTCCAAAAATCCAACACCATCTCCATCTCCAACCTCTACCCCAACCAAAACCTGGTCCAAACCAGGGCATTTTACACACCTCCTTTTTTAAATTTTAAAATCAAAAAACATTTTCATTTTTATCAACTTCAATTATAAAACTTTATTTCCTTTGTCAAGGGAATGTATAAGTCCGTATAATTTTGGACTGGGAATTATTTTTTAAAAAATCTTCACAATACTATCTTGCTGCGGTTTGAGAAAAGAACCTGAAGAAAATATACAATTACAACCCCCTCTTTACCTGGATGCATGTCCCAGGAATTTGCTAAATGCACGGATACTCTATCGTTCAAAATATTCCTTATGTTCCCATTTTTGCAGGAGCAAACCAACTATCTCTACCGCTTTCATTCCTTAAACCTCAATTATTTTCCCCACTCCATTTTCAATGAAATTCTCTTTATATTCCTTTTTAAAAAGTTCTCTGCACCTACTACCTGAACAGTGACAGGGAGCCACCTTTTGAACTCCTAATTCCTCAAATTTGTCAATTATAGAGTTTAACCGGTAATCTGAAGCTCCAGTCAAGTGAAATCCGCCCAGAACCAGATAAATCTTTTCTTTTGGAAACATTTCTTTTGCTTTTTCGATGATGCTTAAAATCCCGGGATGAGCACAACCTGTAATTATAATTAAACCTCTCTCTGAATTCAAAATTAAAGATTGCTCTTTTATCAAATCTCCGAGTTCACCTGTAGAAAAAATTCCCTCTGAAATTTTTACAGGTCCCTTTACATTAATGTACTTTCCACCAGAAGATTTTATCAGTTCTCTAATTGAATCTGGAAAAGAATCCGGAATGTAAACAGTCAAATTTCCATTCTTTTCCAGAATTCCCTTTAATCCCCCGGTGTGATCTTCGTGAACGTGTGAGAGAAAAACTGAATCAACTCGTTTAATGTCAATTCCCATCCTCTCCACATTATAAAATAAAGTTTCAAAATCTGCTCCAGTGTCAAATAAAATGTTTTTATTGCCGGCTTTTACCAAACAGGAAAATCCCCATCCAGTTTTCAGCCTTGGATCTACCAGGTAATTATCGTAAAGAGTAACAATGGAAATTTTTATTTTTCCTGCTTTCTGAGTTTCCATTTCAATTTTTACTGCTTCATTTTTTATTGAAAACATTAACGATGTAGATTCTTCAGATTTTCTGGTTAATTTTTCTCAAAATACGTTTTCTTATTTAATTTTTTTCAATTTACCGCATAAGTCTGTATAGACACTGTAATGTCATCGTCTATTGTTTCCTGCAATATGACAGGTTAGTGTCATGTCCTACCTTTTCTCTTATCTCTTTGGCAACTTCCACCATGTTTTTTAAAGATGGTATAACCTCTTCCCATTTTCTCGTCTTTAGTCCACAGTCGGGATTTATCCAAAGTAGTTCTTTAGGAAGTACCCTCATAGCCCTTTCCAGTATGGATTTTATACTTTCCTTTGTAGGTATGGCAGGAGAGTGAATATCGTATACACCTATGCCAATCTGTCTGTCCCATCCCTTAAAATTTTCAAAGACTAAGATTATTTCACCTTTACTTCTTGATGCCTCTATGGATATTACATCAAAGTCCATCTGGTATACATATTCTATAACGTCGTTAAACTCCGAATAGCACATGTGAGTATGTATCTGTGTTTGGGGGCTTGCTTTGGAACAAAGTCTAAAGGCTTTCACTGCCCAATTAAAGTATTCCTTCCAGGCCCTCCTTTTGAGGGGAGCACCCTCCTTAAATGCTGGCTCGTCTATCTGAATGACCTTTATACCTGCTCTTTCTAAGTCCTTTACCTCTTCAAGTAATGCAAGAGCTATTTGGTAGGCTATCTCATATTTAGGTATGTCTTCTCTATAATAGCTCCAGTTTAGTATAGTTACGGGTCCAGTAAGTATTCCCTTTACTGGCCTGTCCGTCAGGGATTGGGCGTAAGTTGTTTCTTCTAAGGTCATAGGCTTTGGTCTTGACACATCTCCATATATTATGGGCGGCCTGTAAACCCTTGAACCATAAGAGAGAACCCATCCGTATTTTGTCGTGGCTATACCATCTAACCTTTGGGCAAAAAACTCCACCATATCTGTTCTTTCAAACTCTCCGTGAACTAATACATCTAAGCCAATTTCTTCCTGAAGCTTTATTGCGTACTCTATTTGCTTTCTTATAAAGTCCTTATATTCCTGCTCTGATATCTTACCTTTGACATAGGAAGACCTCATTTTTCTTACTTCTTCTGTTTGCGGGAAGGAGCCTATAGTGGTGGTGGGAAAGAGAGGTAAATTTAGCAAGTTCCGCTGTATCTTTACTCTTTCGCTATAAGGTACATCCCTCTTAAAATCTTCCTCCTTCAGCTCCCTTATTTTCTTCCTTACTTCTTCATTAACCCCAAATGGTATGCTGAGTACATCTTGTACTTTTTCCACTTCTTTTAGGGCTTCCTCTTTTCCTTCTATAACATCTTTTATAAGACTTAACTCTCTCAGTTTTTCTCTTGCAAAGGAAAGTCTCTCTTTTAAACCGTTCATTTGATCTTCCGGTTCTATACTTACAGGAAGATGAAAGAGAGGACAAGAGTTGGAAATTATAAGCTCTTTACTAATACTTAAGAGTTCTTCTACGAGCTTTATCTTTTCTCTTAGATTAGCTTTCCATGGCTGTCTTCCATTTATCACGCCTGCCACCAGAACCTTATCAGAAGGAAAGCCTTTTTTCTTCAAGTTTTCTAAGTTTTCCCTGTTGGATACAAAGTCAAGACTTACACCCTTTACAGGCAGGTTAATGAACTTGAAGTAGTCTGATACGCTGTCGTAGTAGGTTATTACATATATGTCAAGGTAAGAGCTGAGCCTTTCGTATACCTTTTTTACAAGCTCCCATTCTTTCTCCTCCATTTCATAACAAAGGGCGGGATCTTCTATCAGGACAGTCTCAGCACCTTTTTTCTTTAAAGATCTCAGCACTTCTTCATACACAGGTAGTAGGGCATCTAAGTATCTTTCCAGGTCTTCCACTTTTTTTATCCTGGAAAGAGTGTATAAGGATAAACTTGAGCCTTCATCTTTTACGAGTGCTTTGGAGAGTTTAAGGAAAGTGTAAGGAGATATAATCTTGGGAAGTGTTTCTATACCTTTGTTTTTAAAATACATGTATTCCTCAAGGGGATAGTTTTTTATGAGCTTGAAATGGAAACTTTCAAGCTCAGGAACCAGATAGTGGTAATTAGTGTTAAAGTATTTAGTAAGCTCCAGCGCCTGAGGCCCTCTTGCCATCTCAAAGTAGGTGTTAAGTCCTTTAAACTCTCCAAACCTTTTAGGTATAGCTCCCACCATAAAAGCGGTATCCAATATAAAGTCGTAGTAAGAAAGCTCGTTAGAGGGGAAAAGCTCCACGTAGGCTCTATAGTTTTCTATCATCCAGTCTCTTAGAAGATCCATTCCTTTAGTAAATTCCTCTTCCGAAATTTTACCCTCCCAGAAGCTTTCCAGAAGGTTTTTAAATTCCCTTTTATCTCCAAGTTTAGGAAAACCATAAGCTAATGTCTTCATTCTTCCCTCCTTATTTGACATTTTAATAAATTGAGACCTTTGTAAAACTTCACCTTTTTAAACTTCCACTCTTTCTCCTTGTTACATTTTTGTCAATTTTTCACACTCATTTAACTTTTAATCCCTTTCCCCTTACATTTTTACCCCCATTTTTTAGAAATCAACCTCCCTTACCTGCTTTTTTTGATTTGGGAAAGGGTATCTTCAGGTAGATTGCTATGAAGTAAGTTCTCTCCAATAGTTAATTGAGTTTTGTTTGATTTATACATAACATCTACCCCTTTGTTTTCTTTGTAGTTTCTTATAAAAATTTAATTGTCAAGCCTTTATCAGGGTTAATTTTGCAAAGGTCTCATTTATAAATTTTCTGGCTATTTGGTAATGTAATTCTTCATTAAGCTTATCCTTGTTCAAATGGATAACAGGAATATATCTCGTGTCTCCATCAAAAAAGATGCCTGATAAGTAATTTTTTGCTTCACCATATGAAGGTAATTTTACATTCTTGTTAAAGTGCAGAAATATTTTGTAAAGAACGCAAATGATAGGAGTTACGAACTTAACTTCGCTCAGATCAAGGATTTTGAAATTGTCCAAGGAGGAGAAACTGGTATTACAAAGGTATCTCAGAAACTCAAACGAACTGTTTCCTGAGAACTTCAATATCAACCTTAGGACTCCTTATTTCACCACACCTTCTTTTGATGACATATTTTATGAGAGTATCTACTTCACTACTCAAATTTTGAAATTGCAGTGTTTCAATTTTTTCTTTTCCATGAAGTTCTATAAACTTTCTGAAAAAACTGTCCCAGAATGAGTGTGAAAGCAAAATACTGTCGTTTTCCAGATCTATAATATCCCTGGGTTTTACTTTTTCGGCAAGTTTTTCTCCCACTGATCTTGCTGGTCCAGGTGTCTTAAGTGCCAGATTTGTTATTTTTATCACTTTCATTTTAAATCCTCCATTTTTATCTTTAATTGTTAGCTTTAAATTTAGAAAAGTCAAGAACCCAGTCTCTTCCAGGCTTGATCGCTTTTATCTTACCCTCTTTTCTCCACTTTCTCAGAGTATTTGGATGAACTCCAAGAATTCTCGATGCCTGTCCTATTTTGTAAGCTCTCATATTTTTAAATATAAAACTTTTGTCAAAAAAAGTCAAACAATGTTAAAATCTAATTTTACTGTTGTAAACCCTTAAAAGTGTGGTTTTTATTATTTATTTTTATTACTATTATCCCTGGGATAGCAATTTGTTTTTTAAGAAACTGGCAAACTTTCTGATTTCTCCCTGTGCCTGAGGTATGGCTCTTTTACTTATAAAATCTTCCCACACGAAGTCAGGAGCAGTTGCAAAAACTGTTGTTGCGGTTCCTTGTGGTAGCATAAACCTTGCGTCTTCCTTTTTTATTCGTTTTTCTGAGTAAAGGAGTTCGTAGAATTTTGTAGTCTTCCTGATAATGTCTTCGTAGATTACGATATCTTCTTCTGAGAAGGATTCAGGTATTACAAAGCTATCCACTTTTGTGTAGCGGTGAGACCTCTGATTGAAGTTGAGCCATGTGTGTCTTACGAACTGATGACTGAATATTCTTGAGAAGTTGTGTGCTATAACTCCAATCCAGTTAAAAGGGTAATTTCTGGTTTCACCAGTTTTTAAAACTACGACCTCTGGTTGAACGAAAAAGTCCCGATTCTCTCTCTTTTCGTTTAGCAGGTTTCTGTCAAATTCTGAAAGACTTCCCTGATAGAGAACCTGATAATTTCTTGCAAAGATTATTTCTATTTTGTTCAGATCTGGTTCAGGTTCTATAAGGGAAAGAAAGCTGTCGTCATCAAGCGTTTCAGCAAAGTGGCGGAGGTTGAAAAGTGCAAGATCTGAACTTTCATTCCAGAAGACCTTGAAAAAGGTTGAGGCTATTTCGAACTTTTCTTCAGGAGAAAATCCAGATGTGTTTACGAAAACGGGAGTGTGTGCGAAAACGCTGTAATGTCCTGCTTTTTTGAGTCTCAAAAGAAACTCACGAAACTTTTCGTGGTTTTTGAACTTTTCTTCTTCAAAGAGAAGAAGAGGATGAGTTTCAGAATAGCACACTCTTGCTCCAACATAGCTAAATGGTAGAAAGACGGGCAGAGTGGTTTTTTCTATTCTTTTGTAAAGTTTTCGTGTAAGTCTTTTTTGTTTTTCGTGGAGTTTTTTAATTGATGTATAGGCACTCCTTGCGAGCGTATTCACAATCATTGTAAATCTGAAACAATGCATCCAGGTTTAATATTCTGGAAACTTTTATTTATATATTTTTCTAATTCCTGAGACCAGTTATTCATCAGAGATTACTCGTATAACCTTTTGCTACATTTTAATTGACTTTTCTGATTTCATCAAGAGCATTTGATTTATAAGGTTTTTTTCTTCTTCTTTTGTTTTGATTTTTCCCTCTATTCTTTCTTTTCTTAAAAGTTCAAGAAGCTCCCCTATTTTTCTACCTTCCTTTAAACCGAGCTTTTTTAGCTCCTCACCTGTAAGCTCAGGCTTTATCTTTCTGTATTTTTTTAGAAAATTAACTACATCTTTTTTTATCTCCGGAAAATAGATACTTAAAATGAGAAGATAAGGAACTGTTATTCTTTCAAATATTTTTACCCTTTCCCACAAAGATAGTTTTTTCCAGTTTTTTACAAACTTTTCTAAAATCTCTTTATGCCTCTTAAGTTCATCTATTTCTTTTTCTGAAAACCCAAGTCTGCAAGCTAAATCCAGAGAATTCGGGCTTACAAATCCCAGTAAGAAAAATTTTTCTCTCTCTTTCTCACTCAATTCCCCTTCCAACTCCTTTAAAAGTTCAAGAACTGAGGTAAGTATTTTTTTATCACTTTTAAGACCTGCTTTCTCAAACACATTCAGATTCAGAGTTTCCTCCAGTAAACTCTTTAATTTTGCTTCTTGTTCTTTAATAAGAAAGAGTTTTAGCTCATTAGCAAGTCTTGTTCCAGAAAGTTTTTTTAAAGCATCTACTTCAAAACACCTTTCAAGGGCAATCCAAAATTCCTCAGAAAAGCGAAAATTAAACCTTACCTTATATCTGATGCCTCTAAAGATTCTTGTGGGGTCATCTACAAAGGAATTCACATGAAGAGGTCTTATTAAACCTTCTTTTAAGTCTTCTATTCCGTTAACCATATCTATTAAAATTCCTTTATAAGGAGAGGAAAGTCCTATTATAAGAGAATTGAGAGTAAAATCTCTTCTCAAAATGTCTTCTTTAAAGTCTGAAGGAAAAACCCTGGGAAGTTTTGCCACATCTTCGTAAATTTCTTTTCTTGCGGTGACAAAATCTATCAAAAACTCTTTTTCATCTAAATTTATCTTTACTTTATAAGTTAAAAACTGAGACTTAAAGAGAATTTCTCCTTTTACTTTTTTAAAAAGTTCTTCTAAAAATCTTTCCAGATTTCCCTGCAAAACAAGGTCAAGATCTTTCACCTTAGGGATCTGTTTTTTATAAAATTTTGCCCAAAGATAATCCCTTACTACTCCACCTGCAAAATAGAGAAATTCTTTTCTTTTTTCGGAGATTTCCTGAGCTATAGACAAAATTTTATGAAGTCCCTGATTAGGTAAAACACTTTCTAAAAACTTATCAAGCTCTATTTTTTCTGTTTTCATTTCAAAAATTTTTTAAGCTCTGGGATGATGTTTTTCGTATATTTCTTTCAAATTTTTATAATCAAGGTGGGTATAGATCTGTGTTGTGCTAAGGCTTGCATGACCAAGCATCATCTGTAAGGCTCTGAGATCGGCTCCTCCCTGAAGAAGATGTGTTGCAAAGGAATGTCTTATTACATGAGGAGAAACTTTGTCCTCAAGTCCGCATTTTTTTGCATAATCTTTTATTATCTGCCAAAATCTCTGTCTTGTAAGAGGTAACCCCCTTCTTCCTAAAAATACGAAAGTTTTACTTTTTTCGTTTGCCAGTTTTTCTCGCACGCTTTCAAGATAAATTTTCAAAAATTTTAAGGCATAGTCTCCCATAGGAATAAGTCTTTCTTTTGAACCCTTTCCTAAAACTCTGACTAAACCAAGCTCAAGATTTAAGTTTTCAAGTTTAAGGCTAACAAGTTCTGAAACCCTTAAACCTGTAGCATAAAGAACTTCAAGCATAGCTTTGTCTCTAATCCCAAGAGGATCATTAAGGTCTGGAGAATTTAAAAGTTTTTCAATCTCATCAAGACTAAGAACCTTGGGCAGTCTAAAAGGAAGCTTAGGAGACTCAAGAAATAGAAGAAAACCTGTGCTAAAGCCTTTTTCAAGTTCCAGAAATTTGAAAAAACTTTTGATACTTGAAATTTTACGGGCTATACTGAAAGGATTGTATCTCTTTTTTAAATTCTCTAAATACTTTCTTAATTTTTCAAAATTTTCTTCTTCGTCAAATGAAAAAGAACCAAAAAATTCTACGAAGTCTTTCAAATCAGATTGATATGCCAATAAAGTATTGTGAGAATAGTTTTTAACTGAAGCAAGATAAACGAGAAACTCTTCTAAAAGCTCTTTCATTTAAAGGGTCAATTCCTTTAATGTCTTTTCAACTTTAAATCCTATTATTTCATCTTTGGAAGTTAAAGCAAGGGTTTTTAACTTGGATAAGATTCCCTGTTTTTCAGAAATGCTTCTATTAGGAAAGTCTTCTTTTAATTTTTCTAAAGCTGAAAGAACAAGGGTTCTATCATCTAAATCAAGAAAGAGAAGAAGGGTTCTCCAGTCATCAGGAATACCATATTTTTCTACAAATTCTTTAGCAAGTTTTTTAAAATTTTTAGTTCCATAACTTTTATGCAGGTTTTCAATAAAATTCTGTTTTTCAAGTTCTTCTTTGCTTACAAAAAGTTTTTCAAGCTCTTTCAAATATTTTTCTTTTGCTTTATTATCTTCCTTGGGAGTGCTTCTTTCAGAGCGTTCAAGTTTTTTTCTTATCTTACTAAATCCACTCTGATCTTTCAGTTTGTCAATTTCTCTCCAAGAAAGTTTTTTTCTTTCGCTGTCTTTGCTCATAGGAATAACCCCCTACATTCAATTTGATAGGTTTTTCTGGAAGGCAGTTCTATAGCAGTTAATGCTCCTCCGTAAACACAACCTGTGTCAATCCCAATTCTATCATCTAAAATTAAAGGAGCTGGAAAAGGAGTGTGCCCAAAAACAACAGTCTTAGGAAATTTCTTCTCATAAAGATAAAAGCTGTCTCTTATCCATAAAAGGTCTTCTTCCTCTTGCTCCTCTAACTTTTTTCCTGGTCTTAGTCCTGCATGAACAAAGATGTAATCTTCGGTTTCATAATAAAGCTTAAGTTCTTTTAAAAATTTAAGGTGCTCTTCTGGAACATCAAGGCGTCCATCCTTGTAGTAGCTTTTAAGAGTTGCTCCTCCCCCATTATATAAAAAAACTTCAACATCTATGCCTTTTAAAAATCTTTCAAACATCCATTCGTGATTTCCTTTTAAAGTTATTACTTTTTCTCCGTAAAGTTCTTTAAGCTCAAGTATTTTCTCTATAACTCCCTTTGGATCAGGTCCTCTATCAATGTAATCTCCTAAAAACACTACAAGATCGCTACCCCAATTTACAGGAAGAATATCAAGAAGTTTCTCCAAACTTTGCAAACAGCCGTGAATATCTCCAATAGCAAAAATTTTAGTAATCCCAGAATCTTGCTCTTCTATCATCAAGTCTTGTGAGACCATATTTATAAGCAAGTTTTAGAGCTCTTTCCCATTCCTCTTTAGTAATCTTTCTATCAAGAGGAGGATACTTCCAGGCATCTCCACAGGGTCTATATTGATCCATAAGATTAAAATAGGTGTGAGGAGAAATCTCATTTGCTATAAATTTAATCACTTCTTCTGTTTGGGAAAGGTCTCCAGGCAAAACTAAATGTCTTACTATTAATCCCCTTTTAGCAATTCCGTTTTCTATAATAAGATCTCCTACTTGACGATGCATTTCCTTTACCGCTTCTTTAACGACTTTTGAATAATTCTTTACTTTAGAAAGTCTAAGAGCTACTTCATCATCCATATACTTAATATCTGGCATGTATATGTCTATTATTCCGTCAAGAAGCTTTAAAGTTTCTATAGATTCATATCCACCGCAGTTATAAACGATGGGGAGACTAAGCCCGCTTTCAGCAGCAATTTTTATAGCTTTTACAATAAAGGGAACTTGATGGGTTGGAGTGACAAGATTTATGTTGTGACATCCCCAAACCTGTAAAATAAGCATAATTTTAGCAAGTGCTTCTTCATCTATTATGTCTCCTTCTCCAAGATGGCTAATTTCCCAGTTCTGGCAAAAAACACAAGAAAGATTACAATAAGTAAAAAATATAGTTCCAGAACCATTTTTACCCACAAGAGGTCTTTCTTCACCAAAATGGGGACCATAACTTGAAACCATAGGTTTGTCACTAACTTTGCATATACCCTTCTCACCTTTAAGCCTGTTTACCTTACATTCATTAGGACAAAGAGTGCAGGAAGAAAGTTTTTCATAGAGTGCTTCAATTCTTCTATCAATCTCCCCAGAATCAAGCAAATTTAGATAGGAGGGGTACTTTTTCATAAAAGCTCAAACCAATGATAAATAAGAGGAGGTTTTTTTAAAAGCACATTGAAATTTAAAAAACAACCTGTACAAAAGGTAGCTAAAATATTTTTATTTTTCAAGTTTTTAATCCAATATTTTTTATTTTCTTCCTGAAACCCTTTTAACAAGAGGGAAAATTTTACCGAACCACAGCAAAATTCCTTTCCTTCTAATTTATTTTTAACCAAATTCAATTCTTCTGTCAAGTGGCAAGGAATATGAAAAATGATGTTTTCATTTAAAGCTCTTTTATTGAGAATTTCAACTTGGTCTTCTATCTCAGAAAAAAGGTAGCTATGAGCTGAAACTATCCTTTTTGAAAGTTTTTCAAATCTTTTTTCGTATTCAGTCTCTTTAAAAATTTGAGGATAAACTCTTTTAAACATCCACAAACAGGTAGCACAAAACATTAAAACAGGACCCTCTTCTTTTTCAAGTATTTCTAAATTTTTAAGTGCATTTTTTTTAAGAAGTGAAATAAGCCCGAGATTTAAGAAAATAGCTCCACAACAAACCAATCCCTCTGGTATTCCAATAGAAACTCCTCTTTTCTTTAAAATCTTTTCAAAGTTTTTCAAAGCCCCTGGATAAAGATGTTTTAAACCACAGGAGTAATACACAGTGACATCACCCTTTGTTACTTCAAATTCAACCTGTATCTCTTTTCTTAAATTGACTAAGTGTAACCAGTTATTGAGTTTTAAAAAGGTAAAAAGAGGATCCTTTAAAAAGGCTTTCATTAACTCCTTAGAAAGGGTATTTTCTTTCTTTTTTTTCAAATCTTCAAGATAGAGCTCAGGAAAACTTATATTATTAGGGCAAATTTTCTGACATTTTTCGCAAAAAAGGCAAAAGTCAAAGCTTTCATGTTTTTTGCCCTGGGAAAGTAGAAAGATTCTTCCTCTTGGTGAAAAAGCCTCAGTTTTATAAACCCCGTAAGATGGACAGACGGGAACACACTTACCACAACGATTGCAAAGACTAAGAATTTGATTTTTTTTCTCGGTTCTCATTATTTTTAATAAAATATTCCAGCCACCAAGAACACCACTCTGTATTCAAAATTGCTTCAACCAATTTTTTTGCCTCATCAGTAATAAGCCTTCTTTGGGCATATTCAATCCACTTATCTGCATAGGGATTGTTTAAATCTTTTTGCTCCTTTAATTGGATTATCAAATCTAAAACATCGGCATCGTGAACAATCTTTGCTTCAAGGGTTTTTAAGGTTCTATATTCTTCCCAAAGAGAAAGAACTTCATCTTTTATAGGCGTTTCTGAAAAGGCATCCTCTAATGCTCTTCTCTCATCAGCCTTATTGTATATTTTATTTACTGCGTTAAAATCTCCTATTCTTGTTTCTGCAAAATCGTGAATTAATGCCATTTTCAAAAGTTTTTCTTTATTAAGGCTCTTTTCACAGATCTCGGAAAGAATCCAAGCACAAAAAATCACTCCAAAAGAGTGAGAAGCCACATTTTCTTTACCTGTCCCGAGATAGGCATATCCTGTTCTTTGTATTCTTTTTAGCAGAGCTGATTCAAAAAGAAGTTTGGCGTATTTTTCAAAAGGCTTCATATTTCTTAGCAAGATAAGCAGAAACTTTAAATATTATTTTTGCTGCTAAGTATTCAGTAATGGCATTTCCTGAAACTGGTTTTACCTCCACAATGTCCATTCCTATAAAGTTATATCTAACTACTAATTTAAGAATTTGCAAAAATTCATACCAGTCCATTCCCCCAGGCTCAGGAGTTCCTACTCCAGGAGCAAAAGAAGGATCAAAAACATCCATATCAAGAGTTAAATATATGTCTCCTTCTTTTACAAACTCCTCTATTTTTTTTACACTTTTATCCCAATTTTCTCTTAAATCTTTCATCCACAGAAGAGAAAAATTAGACTTTTTTACAAATTCGTGTTCCTCCTTACAAAGGGTTCTTACTCCTACACTCAAAATGGGAATCCCCATCTCATAAATTCTTCTCATTACAGTTGCATGCGAAAATTTGCTTCCTAAATATTCATCTCTTAAATCTAAGTGCGCATCAAGGTGAAGCATTTTTAAATTTTTGTAAATCTCAGCCAAAGCCCTGATACTTCCTATAGTAATAGTATGCTCTCCTCCTATAACAATAGGAAATTTTTTTTCTCTAAGGGCTTCTCTTAAAGTATTGGAGATAACATTGAGTGCTTTCTCTATATCAAAAGGAAGCTCAGGTACTGGATAGGTAAAAAACCCTAGTATCTCGTGTGGTTCAAGTTCTGTTTCTTCGTCAAAAAATTCCAGATTGGGACTAACTTTTAAAATTTCAGTGGGAGCCTCTTTTGTTCCTTTTTGCCAAGAAGTAGTAACTTCTAATGGAGCAGGAATAAGGGCTACCTTTGCTTCAGGATGATCAGGTAGCCCCAAGAAAGTGAGTTTCATCTTTTATAATATCAAGTCTTTCCTTTCCATACGAATAAATTTTTCCACTGCTCTAATTGAGCGAGGAAACTCAAGTCCTCTATCAAAAAACTTGACTTCACTCTTTTTAATTTCAAAAATCTCTATAATATCTTTAATGGCTTTATCTACATCAAAAGGTTTACAGGAAAATACATCTACACTTAAATAAAGCTTTTCTGGAAAGGTATGAATACTTATGTGACTCTCAGCAATAATCACAAATCCCGAAATTCCCCAGTTCTCAGGAACGGGAGCATAATACTTAAAAACATAAGGAGGCATTATTTTGGTCATCTGAATCTCTTCAGGATATTTACTCAAAAAGTTATATATAAAATCAAGATCCATAAGTTTCTCACGATTTGCTCCATATCCATCAATGATAAGGTGCTGTCCAAAACCATATTCAAATTTTTCTATGTTTTTGATGTTTTTCATTTTTCATCCCCCCTTAAAACCTTATTATGGAACGGCTTTTAAAATATATCATAAAATTTATTTGTCAAGTTTTTCTGAAAAATTTTTTTATAATTTGGAAGTATCCTGAATTAAAAAGAAAATCTTTTTTAAATACATCGTTTTTTACTATTTTCTTTTTATTTTCCTTAAAATTCCTTAAAATTTTATCTCCAATCCTATCCCTATCCATTGAGGAGGGGCTTTTACTTCTTCTATTTCTTTATAATCCTCATCAAAAAGATTATCTATCCATAAAGAATAAGTAATATACTTAAAAATTTGCTTTTTTATTTTTAAATTTACTAAAATTACATTATCTCTTTGAAAGTACTTTCTGTAATTAAGAACCCCAAAAAATTTGAAGTCAAAAGGAAGGTCTGCTGAAACTCCGAGGATAAAATTGTGCCTTAAATAATTTCCCTGATAACGGGCACTCGGTAAATTTTCTGCAACCTGATTGAGATAAGTATAACTAATAAATGGTTTAAAAGCCTTTAATTTTACGCTTCCATCAAGGGTAAAACCTACAGTCTTTAAAGTTTCTATATTCCGAGCCCTAATAATTTCTTTTTCACTTATCCAATCTATAATATCTTTCCCATATCTATAAAAAATCGTTCCGGAAAAAATTAAATTTTTCTTACTGTAATCCAAACCAGCTTCAGCATTATAAGCCTTTTCTGGGGAAAGAGATGGATTCCCCTTTATGGTTGGAGAATCATAGTATAACTCTGTAAAACTTGGTATTCTGTAAGAAAAACTAAAAGCACTTCTTAACTTCAGATTGGAGTTTAAAAGATAGGCAAATCCTAAATTATAAGAAAACATGTCTTTATTTTTGGTTATGGTATCATAGCGCAAGCTAAAACCTGGAAAAAATTTGGAATCTATTTTAGGATAAATCCCCAGATAGAAACCTGCCTCCTGTCTTAAGTGATCTCCAAGTCTTGAGCTATCAAGCGTTTCGTATGAAAACTCTGCTCCTAAAAGAAAATCCGAAAAAGTAGTTTCATATCTTAAAGGAATATTTAAACGAAAAACTTGTGATTTATGAGTGTTTTTATAAAAATCGGGATTTTTTCTGTTAAGAAGATATACATCATAATTTATTCTACAAAGAAGTGTTGGTTCAAAAAACCAGTTCTTTCCGTATATGTTTTTCTTAGCTAAAAAGAGGTGAGTTTTTGTGCTTTCCCACTCTGTATCCCATCTTGTGGTGTAAAAATTTCTTGCTCCAAAATCTTTTTCCTGAAATCCGTAAAATATGGTCTTTTTTTTGTTTTTGGTATAAAGATTTAGAGTTCTTATGTCAAAATCTCTATTCCATATAAAGCCATTAGCCTTCTTTTGAGAAAAGATTACATTAAAAGGGGAAAAAGAGGTAGAAAAGCCCAAATTTGCATAAAGGTGTTTAAAGTCATAACTTCCGTATTCAGCTAAAAATTTATATCCTGGGGTTGAGGGTCTTAGATTGAAGTTTAAAACCCCTCCAAAGCCACCTGGTCCATAAATAGCACTTGCTCCTCCCGAAAGAATTTCTAAACTTTCCAATACATCCTCTTCCCAAGGAAGATTCATAAGATGGTGTCCTGTTTGGGGATCAGAAAGTCTTATTCCTTCAAGGGTAACCAGATTCTCTTCAAAACTCGTTCCTCTTATAGATAGATCGGATTGCACCCCAAAGGCTCCTCTTTCTCTTAACTCAAGAGCTGAAAAAGCTTCGGCACCAAATTCTTTAACCTCATCCCCTTTTATAATCTTTACCTCCTGACTTATTTTTTCCAAATCTTGAAACTTGGCAGGAGAAACTACTTTTACTTCTTCTAAAAGATAAGAAGGAGGTTCTAAAGAAAGAGCAACTTTGTTAACATTAAAAATAATTAAGGTTAACATTAAAAACAAAATTTTTCTTTTTATTCCCATATAGACCTCCTAAGTGTTTATTTAAAATATCTAAAACAGATGTATTTCCAAGGACAATCTTTACATATATTTAAGAAGATTTTCTTGTTAGGAAGATTTTTAAATATTTGAATAACTTTATCCCAGGAAATTTCTTTTCCTACATTTAAATCAAAAATTTTGAGAACTATTTTGTCTTTCTCTTCATGTCTTTTGTATAACCTACATCTTCCGTTATCACTTAAATAAGGACAAGTACTACAGATATCATCTTTTCCTTTAACTATTTTTATCTTTTCTCCTCTATTTAGCCTTTTGAGAATGTCTTTAAGGTTTTCGATAAACTTCTTATCATAACCTCTTCCTTCAAAAAACTGTAAACAAAGAAGATGATGTCCTCTAAGTTTTATCATTTTTAATTCGTTAACCAAATTTTCATATAAGGTTAACATAAATCCTTATCTTATCAATACACTATCCCAAATCTGCCACTTCGTATGTGTTAGAAATCTGCCACATACAAGTGGCAGATTTCGGGTTTAGTTGATTTTTTGGAAAAAAATGGTATAGAAACATTTTATTAGATCTTTTCTGGAGCAAAATGATATGAAAAAACCAAAGATAATAATTACAGGAGGAGCAGGATTTATAGGTTCAAACTTGATAGAAGCTCTTAATCAAAAAGGTGAAGATAGAATTATTATAGTAGATCACTTAAAAGAAGGCATAAAGTGGAAAAATTTACTTGAACTTAAATTTTTAGATTATATAGAGAAATATGAATTTTTAGAAAAAATTGAAAAAGGCTATTTTAAAGATATTTCAACTATAATTCATCTGGGAGCTTGTAGTGATACCACTGTTAAAGATTTACACTATCTTTATTTAAACAACTATAAATATTCTCAAAAACTTGCTCTTTTTGCCTTTGAAAATGAAATAAACTTTATTTATGCTTCATCTGCTGCAACTTATGGAGACGGCTCTCTTGGTTTTTCTGATGATGAAAATCTCCTTCCAAAATTAAAGCCTTTAAATCCCTATGGATTTTCAAAACATCTTTTTGACCTCTGGCTTTATTACAATGGATTTTTAAATAAAGTTGTAGGGCTTAAATATTTTAATGTTTTTGGAGAAAGGGAATTTCATAAAGGAGATATGAGAAGTGTCGCTCTAAAAGCTTATGAACAAATAAAAAAAGAAGGAAAAGTCAGACTCTTTAAATCCTATCATCCCGATTATAAAGATGGAGAACAGTTAAGAGATTTTATCTATGTAAAAGATGCAGTAGAGGTTACGATCTTTTTTTTAGAAAACCCTCATATAAAAGGCATATTTAATGTAGGAACAGGAAAAGCAAGATCTTTTAAAGATCTTGTATTAGCTATTTTTTCAGCCCTTAATATATCTCCCAACATTGAATATGTAGAAATGCCAGAAAATCTTAAAAAACAGTATCAATATTTTACCCAAGCCGACATTACCAAACTTAAAAAAGCAGGTTATAATAAACCAATGTGGGAATTGGAAGACGCAATTAAAAATTATGTAAATTATTTAGAAAAAAATTATACCTTTTTTTATGGATAGCAATCTCATATTAGATTTTTTGAAGTCTTTTTTTAAAAAAAAGCCCAAAAATTTTTCTGAAGTTGAAGAAGAAATAAAGGAAGTATTAGAGGATTTTAAAGATGAAAAGGTTCTTAGCGAATTTGAGGAAAAGCTCGTTTTAGCTCTTTTTAATTTAAAAGGTCTTGAAGTAAGAGATATTGTAATTCCAAGGAATATATTAACTGGATTAGATATTTCTTTATCTTGGCAGGAAGTAAAAAAAATCTTATCTCAAAAACCACATTATTTTTACCCTGTTTATAAAGAAAGTTTGGATAACTTTTTGGGATACATAGCCTTAAAAGATCTAATAAGAGGAATAGAAGAAGAAAATTTTAATTGGACTGAGTTTGTCAAGGATGCCTTAATAATTCCAGAAAATATCTCTTTGGTTTCTGCATTAGAAAAAATGATAGAAAAAAAGGTAGAAATTGCCTTTGCTGTAGATGAACTTTCTGAATTGACGGGAATTATAAGGCTAAAGGATATATTTGATGAATTGCTAAAAAAAGAGCTACAATATCCTTTACCTGACCAAGAAGGCTGGCTAATTTTACCTGGAACTTTTAAAATCAGAGAATTGGAAGAATGTTTGAAAATAAAACTACCAAAAGGAGAATTTGAAACCATTTCTGGACTTATTATAAGTCAACTTAAAAGAATACCCAAAAAAGGAGAAAAAATAAAAATACCTCCCTTGGAAATAGAGATTATTAAGGCTGACGAAAGAAAAATAGAACTTTTAAAAATAAGAAAGACACCCTCTTACGAAAGTGAGAAATCTTATTAACCTCTTAAGTGCTCTCCTTTCGGCTTTATTATTAAGTCTTTCTTTTCCTAAGTGGAATCTATGGTCATTTAGCTTTTTCTCCTTTATCCCCCTATTTTTTTGTTTTGCCTTTGAAAAGAAAAGTAGAAATGTACTAATTTTATCCTTTATCTTTGGAATTGTTCACTTTTCAACCCTTCTTTATTGGCTTGTATATACCCTCAATAAGTATGGTTATCTATCTAAAGTTTTTTCTATTCTTCTTTTATTGCTTTTATCTTCTTATTTAGCTTTATACTATGTTTTTCTTTTTTATGTAAACTTTAAGCTTAAAATCTTTGAATCTCCCAATTTTATTAAGGCTCTTTTTTTTGGTTTAACTTTAGTCGGAGAGGAATATCTAAGAAGCAAACTGTTAACAGGATTTACTTGGGGACAAATTGGCTATGTTTTAAGCAATTTTTCTCCCTTTCTACAATCTGCTGATATATGGGGAATCTGGGGACTATCTTTTATCGTAGCCTTTATAAATTACTATGTTTTCTTCTTTTTATATCAAATTTTTTTAACACCAAAACTCCTTAAAAAAGCTAACTTCTTAATTAACAATTTTTGCTTTTTTGTAATCTTTGCCCTTATTTATAGCTACGGAATTTATGAAAAAAATTTTTGGGAAAGCATTCTTTCAAAAGAAAAAACCTCTATAAAAATTTCACTCTTACAAGGAAACATCCCTCAAGAAATGAAAGAAATTCACGAAATTGAATATTCCCTTAAGGTTTATAAAACTTTAGCTTTTTCTTCTTTAAAATATAGTCCAGATATAATATTCTTACCTGAAACCTCTTTTCCTTTCTTTTTTCCTGATGAAAGAGAACCTACACTTAAGCTTTTAGAATTTTTAAATGATCTTAAAGTAAAATCTCAAGATAAAAAAACTCCTGCTCTTGTTTTTGGAACATTTACAGTTAAATACAAAAACGGAAATCCTATGGTTTATAATAGTTTGATTGTTTGGGATGGAAAAGACTTTGTAGACCTTTATGATAAAGAAAAGCTCGTTCCATTTGGAGAATATGTGCCTTTAGAAAAATACTTTTCATTTTTAAGAAGAATTACTGTTGGACTTGGAATATTAAAACCTGGTTTTTCTAAAAATCTTGTCATTCCATTAAAGTCTCTAACTATCAAGGTAACTCCCCTTATTTGTTTTGAGAGTGCCTTTTCTGAAATTTTAAGAAATAGACTTGCTGAAAATCCACAATTAATTTTTATTGCTACCAATGATGCATGGTTTGGAAAAACTTCTGCTCCTTATCAACACTTTCAAATGGCAATAATAAGAGCTGTTGAAGCAAGAAGATATACTATACAGGCTGCTAATACCGGTATAACAGGAATTATTGATCCAACAGGGAAAATAATAAAAGTTACTCAACTTGAAAAAGAAGAGATTGTTCACGGAGAAATTAAGCCCTTGTATCAAGAAACTATTTTTGTAAGTTGTGGAAATTTTTTGGGAATTTTAGGTTCTGCACTTTTACTAATTTCCTTCATTCTAATTCCATTTTATCCCAAGTTTTTAAACCATCAGGATTAAAGCCAAGAAATTGGAGAATTCTTTTTACAAACTGTAAAACAAGCTCTTCAAGGCTTTTGGGCTTATGATAAAAACCTGGCATAGCAGGGAATATAACTGCTCCTGCTTTACTACAAATTTCCATATTTTTTATATGAATTAAATTAAAAGGAGTTTCTCTTATAACGAGAATCAATGGTTTCTTTTCTTTTAACATTACATCAGCAGCTCTTTGCAATAAATTTCTTGCACTGCCACAAGCAATAGCTGAAAGTGTCCCCATACTGCAAGGAATAATAACCAATCCAGAATAATTACTTGAACCACTTGCAGGAGGAGAAAAAATTTCTTCTTCTTTGTAAATTCTTTCTGCAAAATTTAAAATCTCTTCAACCGGCTTTTCTAACTCATAACACCACACCATTTCTCCTGCTTTAGTAATAATTACCTCAATAGGTATTTCAAGTTTTTTCAATTCTTTCAGAAAATAATAGGCATATAAAGAACCACTTGCTCCAGTAATTCCTACTAAGAGTTTTTTTTCCATCTTTTGGCACTCTCCTTAGCGATCCTATCAACTTTTTCATTATAGAGATTACCACTATGAGCTAATACCTTTTTCCATTCCACTTTGTGAAAATTAACTAACTTATCAAGAATCTCCCAAAGCTCCCTAATTTTTACTGGTTTACCTTCTGAGGTAAGATAATTTCTTTTTTTCCATTGGGGTAGCCACTCAGTAATGCCTTTTATTACATATTCAGAATCTGTGTAAATTCTTATCTTCTTAGGTTGCTTAAAATAAGAAAGAGCTGAAATTACAGCTTTCAATTCCATTTGATTATTGGTAGCAAATGGTTCTCCCCCACTTAAAATCTTTTCCCCATTTTTTGTCTTTATAAGAACTGCCCATCCACCAGGACCAGGATTCCCAAGAGAACAACCATCTACATAAACTTCTACTTCTTCTGGAAAGTTAAAATCTTGTTCTAACAACATTAGCTCCTGCAGATTATTTGTAAAGTAAATAAATGCGATTACTTAAAGAGAATCCCTTTAATTCTTTGTTAAATTCTTTTCCTTTTATTTTTGCCTGAACAAGAACCCAGTGAGAAGTTCCCAATCCCTCTGGAAGAATTAAAAATTTTAGAGCAGACATGTCTTTCCAGGTTCTTTCAGAAATCTCGTAAAACACCTCATTTATACCAAGGGAAACCAGAAAAGAACCCTGTTGAGTAAAACTCACATTTAAAAATCCATATTTTTCTCCCATTTCTCTAAGCAAAGTAAAATCAACATGGGAAGTTATATCCATTTCTCCAGGTTTTAAATACGGATTATCAAAGGCTTTGTGTTGATAATAGCAAAGAAGGGTTCCTCTACTTCTTTCCGGAGAATAATAGTCCTGCCTTGGATATCCGTAATCTATAGTAATGATAAATCCCTCATCCATTTTTTCAGAAAGGTTTTTGTAAAATTCTTCTACTTTTAAACAAACTTCAGTTCTATAGCCTTCTTTCCAGAAAAAACAATAAGGTTCTATTATTTTAAAAATTCTTTCGTCTTCTACCTCTCTCAAAATTTCCTTTATCTCTCCCTTTGTTTTTACTTCAAGCCATACTTCTTTTACTTTTTTCCCGTTTTTTTGGATGAGTTTTACGGGAAATGAATCGAAAAGTTCATTTGATAAAAAAACTCCTTTAAACTTAGGCAATTCCTCAAGACTTTTTACCCAGCTCACTTTTTCTTTAAAGAACTCCAAAGTGTTCTTTTGAATTTTTTCAATATTTGAAAAGGGTTCTACAATTAAATAATTGAAAAAATAACCCTTCTTTTCTGAGTATTCAAGAATGTCTTTAGCTAAAAAGCCCTGTCCAGCTCCTGCTTCAACAATCAAAAAATCTTTGGGTTTTCCTAAAATTTCATACATCTCAATAATTTGATAAACCAAAGTTGCTCCAAAAATTTTATGAACACAGGGGGAAGTTATGTAATCTCCCTTTTTTGAAGGAAGTTTAGCTCTCGCGTAATATCCATATTCTGGATGATAAAGAGAAAGCTCCATATATTTTTCAAAACTTAAGGGCGATTCTTCAATTAAAATATCCCAAAGCATTGAATTTCTTATTTTTTAATGAGCCCAAATTCTATTACCAATTCCTTATTCTCGTCTACCTGATATAAAAATACCAATCTTGGGATCTTACTCGGAATTTCTACTCTGTGGTTTTCACCGATTACTATGGATGGAGTAGAACCTTGCAGGGTTATTCCTGTCTTTTCAAATTCTCTTCTGAATACACCGCATATCTGATTAGTAAGCTCTCCGCTTGCATCAATAACATCCGTATTAACCTCGTTTACTTCTTCTCCAAGAACATTTTTCATAAATTCAAAAATTATCTTCTTATCGTAACTTACAATAAACACACCTTCTAATTTTTCCGAAGCTAACCCTATAACTACTGAAATATCTTTCAATCCTGTGTTTTCTTTTTTAACTTGGGTATCTTTTAATATAGGTTTTTTCATCAAATACATTCCTAAAACCTCTTCCACTGCCTTTTTAAGAGATTCTGAAACAAGTGAAGCCTGCATTTGTCCCTCCTATTGCTTTAGATTTAAATTTTAAATTTTTCAACTGCATTTTTAAGCTCTATTCCTAATTTAGCTACTTCTTCAGTAGTTACGACAACTTGTTCAACTCCTACTTTTAGATCTTTAGTAGCATCAGCAATACTTCCAATGTCCTTTGCTATTGACTCTGCAGTAACACTCATTTCTTCTGTAGCTGAAGCTATACTCTGGATCATCTCCTGAAGTTTTTCTGAGGCATTAGCAATTCTATTTAGTATTTCTGCTGCTTCACCTGAAAGTTTAACCCCAATTTCAACTTTACCAGAAATGTCCTCAACCTCTTTTTTTACCTCCTCAACTGCTTTTTTTATCTCTTTTATGGTATTTGCAATTTCTTCTGTGGATTTGCCTGTCCTTTCTGCAAGTTTTCTTATCTCTCCAGCAACCACTGCAAAAGACTTTCCATGCTCCCCTGCACGAGCTGCTTCAATGGTTGCATTAAGAGCAAGAAGATTGGTCTGCTCTGCCACTTCTTTTATAAATTCAACCACAGATTCTATAGCCTTTGTTCTATCTTCCAGCGTTCCCATAACTTCTTTTAATTTACTGGCTACTTCCTCAATCACCTTAACTTCATTTGCAGTCTTTAAAGTATAATTTTCTCCCTCTTTTGCAATTTCTGCGGTCTTTTTACTTTCCTCAAGAATCTCTGTAACATTTTTTGCTATATCAACAACCGTTACGCTCATTTCCTCTGCAGAACTTGCAATTTGAGTTGACTTTTCAGCCTGTGTATCTATGCTTGCACTAAACTGTTTGGTTATAGCAGAAAGTTCTTCACTTGAGCTTGCAAGAGATACTGAAGCCTGCTTTACCTCTTCTATAAGTGCTTTCATTGATGTTAGTGCTTCTGCAAGATCTTTTGCCATAATTCCTATTTCATCTTTAGAAGTAATGTCAATACTTACAGCAAGATCTCCTTCTCTAACCCTTGCAAGAACTTTTCTCAACTTCTCAATTGAATTCCTCACCGATCTCGTAACACCAGTAACTACAGAAAGAGAAACCAAAACAAAAATAGCCCCAGAAATTAAAAGAACTACAAATTCCCTTTTTATATACCTTAAAGATTCTTCAGTTCTTTCGTTAGCCCTGTTAGAATAAAAATTTATTAAATCTTCAAGTTCTTTTTTCATGGCTTTTACCTTGGGTTCAACTTCTGTAACATAAATATAAGTAGCTTCTTTATCTTTGCCTTCAAGAGCAAGCTGAATAACTTTATTATTGCTTTCTTCTAAAGAAAGAATGGAATTTACAGCTTCATTTAACTCCTTTTTACCTTCTGCCGATCTCGTTACTTTCGTAAGATAGTCAACATACTCTTTATATTCCTTTCTTGCCTCTAAAATTTTTTTATATATCTGATTTCTTTTTTCCAAATCCTGCGTTAAAAGCATCTTGGTTATGTTTAACTGAACATCAGTAAGGATATCATCTCTTAACTCGAAAGCATTGTGAACCTTGGCTAACCTTTCTTGCAAATCTTTAACGTTTTTACTTATTACGTAAAGACTATACAAGGTGTTAAGTGAAACTAAAGCAACTATAAAAATTATCACGGCAAATCCAAAAACAAGCTTTCTGGCAATGCTCCAGTTTTTAAACATATCCACCCCCTTTTTAAAGAATTTTTTAAGTTTTATTACTCTCTAAAAATCTTTTCTACGTCAAGAATAAGCAAAAGTCTATCAGGAAGCTGGTAAACATTTTTAATGTATTCCTTAGAAAGTCCTTCTAACTTTTCTGGAGTTTTTTCCAGTTTTGAAGGTTGAATTTCCAAAATTTCTCCTATTTCTTCTATTACGAATGAAATAGCTGTCTCTTCCTCATCCTTAACTATAAGATTAAGTTTAGGAGTAACCTTTAAATCAATTTTAAGTTTTTTAGCAAGATCCATGACAGTAATTATTCTTCCTCTTAAATTCATTATTCCAAGTATGTGTTCGTCTGAAAGAGGAACAGGTGTTATTTCTATTTCCTTATTAATCTCCATAACCTTATCTGCTGGAATACCAAGTAGAAAATCTCCTAAGTAAAAGGTTACTACTGTAATAGTTTCTGCAAAAGTAAGAGAGGTATCTTCTTTTTTCTCTATAACTAAACTTTCTCTTTTAGCTAACTCCATTATGCTTTTCCTCCTTTTAAATACTTTTCAATTTTCTTAACTCAGTAAATTTCCTATTTCTTCTAACAGTTTTTCTCTGTTCAATTTAACTTCGTAACCATTAGCACCGAGCTCTAAGACCTTTCTTCTTATTTCTTCTCCTGCAAGAGAAGTGACTACAACTATGGGAATATTTTTATATTCTGGATGTGCCCTTACTTCTTTAATAAGCTCAAAACCGTCCATCTCTGGCATTTCAAGATCTGTAACAATGAGATCAAAATGAACTCCGCTAAAAAGTTTTTCCAAAGCCTCTTTCCCGTTTTCTGCAGTTTCTACTTCATAACCTGCTCCTTCAAGGTAGTTCTTTATCATATTTTTGAAAAAGGGAGAATCTTCAGCAAGAAGTATCTTTTTAACTCTTTCTTCTTTTTTAGTTCTTACAATAAACCATTCTGGATCATACATCTCAATTATTTTATAAATATCAATAAAAAGCACTGTTTTGCCATCAATAATTCTGTGCCCGAGAATACCGGGCTGAGTGTAAATACCTTCTTCTACTTCAAGAGTGGTTTCCAGAGTTCCTATAATTTTTGAACAAAGTATTCCACAGGTTTTGCCTCTTTCTGTAAAGAAAAGCACGTTATATTCTTCCTGTGGAGAAACTCCTTGCAAGGGAAGATAATTTTCAAGTCTTATAATAGGAACTACTTCATCGTTATAAATAATTATTTCTTTTCCTCCAGTAATCTGAATATCACTTGCTTTTATTTTATCAAGCCTTGATATTAGAGCTATGGGAAGGGCAAGTCTATCTTTACCTACCTCAAAAAGAAGTAAAAAGATGGTTTCTTCTGAAGTTTTTATTTTTACTGCTGTTTCGTATCTTTTTTCTACCTCCTCTACGCTTATTCCTACAAACTGAGAAAGTCCTATTACATCAAGAATAAGAGCAAGTTTCCCATCCCCCATAATGGTTGCTCCAGAATAAATAGGAATGTTTTTAAACCACTTCCCAAGAGGTTTAACCACGATTTCTTCTGAAGCAAAAATCCTGTCAACTAAAAGCCCTATAAATCTTTCTCCCGTAGTTAAAATAACGAGATTTCTCTGTTCTTTTGTTTGATCGTTGTTTTTTAAAATTTCAGAAAGTCTTAATACAGGAATTATTTCACCTCTGAGTCTATAAAATTCTGTATTCCCCACTTTAAGAAGGTCTTTTTCTGGATCAATATTAACCAGTTCTTTAAGATTAACTTGAGGAATAGCATAGCGGTATTCTCCAGAAGTTACTATTAAAGCTGGAATTATAGCAAGGGTTAATGGAATCTTTATTTTAACAATGGTTCCTTTACCAAGAATAGTATTAAGTTCAATGGAACCGCCAATTTTTTCAATGTTACTTTTTACTACATCCATCCCTACACCACGACCAGAAATCTGGGTTACATTTTCAGCAGTAGAAAAACCTGGCTTAAAAATAAGATTTATTAATTCCTTTTCAGAAGCTTTTTCCGCTTCTTCAAAACTCATAAAACCCTTTTCTACAGCCTTTTTTCTTATCTTTTCAACATCTATTCCTCTTCCATCATCTTCAATCTCTATAACCACTTGCCCACCTTCTTGATAAGCTCTAAGAATTAAGATTCCCTCCTGCGGTTTGCCCATTTGAACTCTTTCCTCGGGTGGTTCAATGCCGTGATCTATGGCATTTCTAACGAGATGAGTAAGTGGATCTTTAATGGCTTCAATTATTGATCTATCAAGTTCTGTTTCTGTCCCTTCAAGATGTAAATTAACTCTTTTACCCAGTGCTTTAGCAAGATCTCTTACTACTCTTGGAAATTTATTAAAAACCGTCCCAATAGGTTGCATTCTCGTTTTCATTATAGTTTCCTGCAATTCTGTTGTTATCATAGAAAGCACCTGAACACTTCTTGTTAACTCCTCATCCATTATTCTTTGAGAAAGCTGAACCACTCTATTTCTTGCAAGAACAAGCTCACCAGCCAAATTCATTAATTGATCAAGAAGTTTTACATCAACCTTTATGTGTGTTTCTGTAAGTTCTATCTGAGAAGGAGGAGAAACTTCTTCTTTTTTAGGCTTCTCCACAAGCTTTACTTCTTTTTCCTCAATTTTTTTTTCTTCTTTAACCTTTTCCTCTTTTTTCTCTTCTAATTTTATCTCTTCAACTTCTTTTGGTTTTTCCTGAATCCTTTTCTTAAGCTTTTCATTGAAATTTGAAAGTTCAACTAAAAAATCCAAAATCTTTTCCTCAATAGGTTCTGTTTTATTTTCTTCTATGTAACTTATAACATACTTAATATGGTCTACAGCTTTTAACAAAATATCTATTACATCTTCTTCAGGTTCTATCAAACCATCTCTGAGCTTTGAAAGAATGTCTTCAGAAAAGTGAGCTATGCTTTCAAGAGTTTTAAACCCAAAAAAACCAGCTGCACCTTTTAAAGAATGCATAGTTCTAAAAAGAGACCTTAAAATCTCTACATTTTTTTTATCTTTTTCCAACTCTATAAAACCTTCTTCAAGATTTGCTATTCCCTCTTTGGCTTCAACCAAAAAATCTTGCAAAATATCTTCATCAAAATTCATTTTTTCTCACCTCCTTTAAAACCTTCTTAACTATTATAATTAAAGTTATAAAGTTTTAAAAACCTAAATTTTTTTGAAAAAGCTTTGCTTCCCAATTTTTCACCCTTAAGTAAGCTTTTTCTCCAATTATTAAAGGAAAATTATCTTTAATATGTCCAAAGGGAAAAGAATAACCTATAGGTACATTTTCAGGTAAAAATTCTTCTACTCCTTTTAAAAATTCCAAAGGGTCAACTTTACCTAAATCCCCTATTATTACGCCCTTTATATTATTAATACCAAAAGAAAAAAGCACTTGTAAAAAGGCTCTCTCAATTTTATATTTTTTTTCGTTTGTTTCTTCTATTATTAATATTAAGGATTTTTCCGAAGGTAAATAGGGTGTTCCGCAAAGACTTGCTAAAGTAATTAAATTCCCACCTAAAAGAATACCTTCAGCTTCTCCTTCTCTATAGGCTTTACCTTTTAAAACTATGTCTTTATTTTCAAACATAACTTTTAAAAGATTTTTTAAAGCTTTTTCACTCAGGTCTGACAAATTTACAATCATAGGAGCATGCAATCCCTTTTTTCCGAACTTTTTATAAAAATAAAGATGTAAAGCTGTAACATCGCTAAATCCTATTAAATTTGCATAGATATTTATTTTTATACTTTCGGCAAAAATTTCTTCTAAATAAGGAATTAGTTTTATGGAGCCAAAACCTCCTCTTATTGCCCAAATAAAGTTAAATTCTCCATTGGTAATTAATTCATAAAGCAGAAAGGCTTTAAAAGCTGGGGAAATTTCAGAAAAATCAGCAAAGGTTTTAAAGGAAATTTTATTTTTTCTTAGGACTTTTAGCCCTTTTTGATATTTTCTTGCCGATGGTGGACTTGCAGGAGAAAAAAGAGCTATTTTTATTTCTTTTTCCATAAATAATAAAGTCCTTCTAAGGTTAAATTAGGTTCTATTTTTTCTATTTTTTTAGAATAGGGTGCTATAAATTTAGCAAGTCCTCCTGTTGCTATAATTTTAGGAGAAGTGCCCATTTCTTCTGAAAGTTTTTCTACCAAAAAATCAGTAAGTCCTATAAAGCCATATATTAAACCGCTTTTGAGTGCTGAAACGGTATCTTTTCCTATAACTTGCGAAGGGGGTTTTGTTAAATCTATTTTGGGTAATTTAGCTGTTTTTCTAAACAAAGCTTCTATAGAAATCAAAATTCCTGGTGCTATTGCTCCTCCTAAATAAACTCCCTTTTCTGAAACACAGTCAAAGGTTATAGCTGTTCCAAAATCAACTATAATTAAAGAAGTTTTATACTTTTCCCAACCTGCTAAAGCATTGACAAGTCTATCTCCCCCAACTTCACAGGGATAAAGAAGATCTATCGGTATTTTTACCGTCTTATGATCTGCAACAAGAACCTCCCTTGCAAGAAGCTTTTCTCCCATCTCTATCCACCAGTGAAGCGCAGGAGGAACCACACAGGCTATACACACTCCTTTTATGTCTTTTAAAGCTATATTGTAAATGTCAAGAAAGGATTTTAATTTGACTAAAACCTCGTGAGAAGAAACAGATATTTCTGTCTTAAAACTGAATATAGCTCTTAAATTGCCATTATCTTCAAAAATTCCACAAACTGTAGAGGTATTACCTATATCTACAGTTAAAAGCATTTACCCCTCCCCTTCTCTATTTTTAATAAACCAGCTTATCCAACCCTCCTTTTCTTTTCTTAAAAGAATTTCCACTTTACGGTTATTTAATTTCTCCAATAGTTCATTTTCCATGTTATTTATAAATCCAGAAATTAGGTAAAATTGTGAAGTCCAAAAAGATTCAAGATTAAAAAGTTCTTCCAAAAGTCCTTTATAAAGGTTTGCCAAAACAAGATCTACTTTAATGGGAAGTAATTCTTTAATATCTCCTTCTATTACTTCTGCTGAAAGACTATTTAAAGCTAAGTTGTGTTTAGTAACTTTAACGCAGAGTGGATTAATATCTACAGCTATAACCTCTGTACCCAGCTTTGCCCAAAAAAGACTTAAAATACCTGTTCCACAACCAATATCAAGCACTTTCTTAGGCTTTCCAAAATTTTGATAAAATTCCCAACTTAACTCAAGCATCATAGAGGTTGTGGGATGATTACCTTCTCCAAAAACTACACTGGGATCAAAAATAAGATCCCACTCCCCTTCATACCAAACAGGAGCTATTTTATAAGGACCTACTTTAAATGGTTGAGGCACTCTTTTCTCATTCCAACTCTCATAAGGTATAACATCCTTAACCTCAAGTTCAAGACCGTACTTTTTTGCCAATTCCTTTACAAGTTCTTCTTTAGGCTTATGGAAAAAAAGAACACTTATACCTTCTTCTTCCCAAACCCCTATCAAATCTTCATCATCAAAATTTTTAAGCTCTGGATGTGAATTTCTGAAACTATATACATATAAAGTATCGTATTTTTTATATTTGCCTTTAAGCATATGTTATTTATTTTAATTAATAAATTTAAATCTCACAAGGAACTTAGCCAGGGCAAACTTTTTAAAATCTCCTCAGTATATAGAATTCCTGAAATTATTATTAAATTCAAAATTATCCATAGAATCAAAACTATGCGAAGTTTTAAAAATTTTTTCTTAATTTTATTATAAAGTTCTGGATTAGTTGAAATACTATTTAAGAATTCAATTCTTTCATAAATTCCATAATGATGCCAGCTTTTCTTATACATTTGCCCTGTAATTTCTCCTATTTTAAATAAGGCAGAATTTATGGGCTCTGGTGTTTTCAAAATAATTGCAGAATAAAGATCTGCTTCCCTTTCAAATTGCCTCAAAAAGTAAGAAAAAATATATCTTATATAAAGAAAAGATAAAAAAATTAAACTTATTCCTAAGAAGGCTTCCATTGAAAAAGGTAAATCTTTTTTATCCTTGATAATTTTTATCAAATCTGGATAAATGTGATAGGTTATTAAAAAGAATAATATAAAAATTGTAAAAAGAAATAAAGGAAGGTTTAATAAAATTAATAAAAGCCATATATTGTGTCTTTTTTTGAGATGCCCCAGCTCATGAGCCACTACCCCTAAAATCTCTTCGGGGGAAAGAATATTTAGCAGAGGCTTAGAAAAAAAGAGATATTTAAAAGGAGGTAAAAATCCTATTATGCCAGCTGTATATAAAGTCTTACCCAAGTTTTTTAAAACATAAATTTGATTTATTTTTACTTTATTTTTCTTTAAAAAATCTAAAATTATTTGTGTTAGCTCTAAGTCTTTTAAAGGCTCTAAAGGCCAGATTTTAACCATCAAAAAAGGAGACAAGATGAGAACTAAAAACAGAAAAAGGAAAATGTCTCCTTGAAAGCTTAATCCTAAAATGTTAAAAATGTCCTGAATAATTACTAAAAGGAGCACTGGAACAACAATACCTATAAGAATCTTTAAGTAATTAAAGGAAAATCTAAGAATTAAAAATTTAACTAAAAACATGTAATGTAAAAACCATAAAAATCCTAAGAAAGAAGAGAAGTAAATTTTATCCAAAATTACTTTAAAGTTAAGTAAACTTAGGTCTATAATATAAAAAACAAAACCAAGAAATATAAAAAATTTTTCCAAAATTGAACTAAACGAGCTCTCTAAGCTATAAATTTTTCTTCTTATTATCAATAACAAAGAAAGGAAAAAAGTTTCTTTTACAATAAAAGCAGAAAAAAGAAGAAGATAGGAAACTTTATATGAAACAATAGGAACAAATTCATAAACAATAAATCCTAACCAGAGGTATATAAGATCTTCATAAAGCAAATTAAATTACCTTTTAAATAATTTTTAAAATGAAAGAAGGTATTTTGCCAGATTTTTTAAATCTTTGTCTTCTAACTTTTTTGTTTGATTCAAATAAGGTTTCATATACTCTTCTCTATCAGGATCAATAATAGCCTTAGCCTCTCCCTTTAGATATTTGATTAATTTATTTTTTTTATCCTTGTAAAATTTAGATATTTCTCTAATAGATGGAGCAAATCCGCTTCCCTCCTGATGATGGCAAGCACTGCATCTTAATCTTTGAAAAACCTCTTCCCCACTTGAGGCTAAAATATTAGAAGAAAATGTGATTAAAAATACCCATACCGTTAAGTAAAATAGATTTTTCTTCATTTTTGACTTCTTTATTCTTCTTTATTTTTGTTATTTTCTTTTTTCTCTTTTCTTTCCTTTTCCTTTCTTGCGTAATCTGTAACATACCATCCTGTTCCTTTTAAAATAAAACTGCTTTCACTGATAAGTTTTATCAATTCTCCTCCACATTCTTTACAAACCTTTAAGGGTTCATCGGTAATTTTCTGCCACACTTCAAAGTGCTTTCCACAGGACTTACACTCATACTCATAAATTGGCATTGCTTCCACCCCCTTTAAAAAGTTTAGGAATATATTTTATCAAAATAAGAGAAAATATTTTTCATGTATGGCAAAAACCAAAAATCTCTCAGGGCTTTTTTTGTTAGTTCGTGCACCTTCTTTTCCTCTTCCCATTTATCCTTTAAATAAAAACTGCTCTCATATCTTATAAAACGAACCAAGTGCACCAACTCGTGAGTTAAAATATAAAGCAAAAGTTCTTTTAAAAAAGGGGTTTTTCGGTAAAAAACCTTATTTTTGTTAAGACAGATAAAGTAAACATCTTTTCTTTTTGATGGAAGGTCATGAAGAATTTCTCCTTTCAAAATAGTAGCAAATCTATTTTTTAAAAATTGATTACTTCTAAGAATATAAACATCATAAAGCATTCTGTTAAGCTCTTTTTCAGAAAGTTTAAATTTTTCAATAAGATTTACCTCACAAAGGTGAAAGATTTTTTCCAGTTCATAAAATTGGCAAAAGCTTTTAAGAAAAGATCTTATCTTTGTCCCTTTGGATAAGATCCCAACCAAATTACCTGAAGACAGTAGTTTTGCATCTCTTCCAAACATGACTGTATTTTTTCATCCTTGATATGTCCTTCACAATCCAAGAAAAATACATACTTCCAAGGTTCATCCTTGGAAGGTCTACTTTCTATTTTCGTAAGATTTATCTTTCTTACTGCAAAGCATTTAAGCACATCAAAAAGGGCACCCGGTCTATCTGCCACACTAAAAAGTAATGAAGTTTTATCATTACCAGTTGGTTCAACCTCTGTTTTCCCAATAATCCAAAATCTCGTAGAATTTCCTTTTATATCTTCTATATTTTTAGCAACAATTTGAAGATGATAAAGTTTTGCTGCTACAAGGCTTGCAATAGCTCCCACACTTTCATCAACAGCTGCCCATTTTGCTGCAAGTGCTGTTGAGGGGACAGTCTCAATGGGAACAGAAGGAAGTTTCTTTCTCAACCATTTTCTACATTGAGCTATAGCTTGAGGATGAGAAAGCACTTTCTTAATATCTTCTATTCTCCCGGTCTGGTTCATAAGATGGTGAGATATAGACTCATAAATCTCTCCACACACTTTTAATCCGTACTCATAGATGGCATCAAGGGTAGTTGCCACAACCCCTTCAATAGAATTCTCAATAGGAACTACTCCAAAATTAACCCTTTCGCTATTAACCTCTTCAAATACATCTACTATAGTTTCTACAGGAACAAGTTCTGCAGAGGTTCCAAAATAATTTAAAGCTGCTATATGACTGAAAGTTGCCTCAGGACCAAGATAGGCTACTTTTATTTTCTGCTGAACATTTCTGCAGGCTTTTATAATTTCTGAATAAATTAATTTTAAAGTATCTTCAGGAAATACTTTTTGATTTATTTCCAAAATTTTATTTAAAATCTCTTTTTCTCTTGATAAGTCAAAATTCTCATAACCCATATTTTCCTTTATTTTACCTATTTTTTTAGCAACTTCTATTCTTTCCTTTAACAATTCAACAATCTGAGTATCTATTTTATCAATTCGTTCCCTTAGTTCCTTAAGCTTGTTTTTCATAACACTATATCTACTACCTTATTTTTTATTCTTAAAGCATGAAGTAATCTCTTTTTTACTTTTAAATTTTTTATCTTGTGAAGGCATTCTGAACAAAAATAAGCTCCTCTTCCCCCTTCTTTCTGAAGTTTATCTAAAATTATTTTATCTCCTTTTAAACAAAATCTAATCAATTCTTTTTTGGGCAACTTTTTTTTACAAACTATACAACTTCTTTCAGGAATATGTCCTTTCTTAGGCACTTATTTCTTTCTTTGCTTTTTCAACAATCTTTTCCACTTCCTCAACAGGAAGTTTGGTTAATTCAGCAATTTTTTCTATAGGAGTTTCAACAAGAGTTTTTAAATCTTTGATATCTGCTTCATAAAGGTATCCTGCTGTTTCATCAGAAAGCCCTGTTACTTTAAGAAGTCTTAAAAATTCTGGTTCTTGTCGTCTTAAATATTGTGTCTCACTCAGGATATCAATCCTCCACCCTACAAGTTTTGAAGCAAGTCTCACATTTTCTCCCTTTTTACCTATAGCAAGTGATAATTGGTCATCAGGAACTATTACTTCTAAGGTTTTATTATTTTCATCAACAATTACTTTACTGCATTCAGCTGGAGCTAAAGCATTGTAAACGAATTTAGCTGGATCTGGGTCCCACAAAACTACATCTATTTTTTCTCTGTCTTTTTTATCTGCCTTTGCTATATTCAGTTCTTCCAAAATTACAGAAATTCTTGAACCTCTTACCCCAATGCAGGTACCTACGGGATCAATATTTGGATTTGTTGAGGTAACAGCTATTTTCGTTCTTGAACCGGGCTCTCTTGCTATAGCTACAATTTTAACAATACCTTCTTGAATTTCTGGCACTTCTTTTTCAAAGAGTTTTTTAACAAAAGCTGGATGTGAACGAGAAACTATTATTTGAGGTTCTTGCTGTCTATAAACTTCTATTATTAGAGCTTTTATTCTTTGTCCTCTAATATACCTTTCCCCAGGCACTTGTTCTTCTTCAGGTAAAAGGGCTTCTGCCCTTCCCAAGGATAAAATTACCCCTTTATTGTCAAATCTATGAATATATCCACTTACTATTTCTCCAAGTTTATATTTATATTCCTCATATATAAGCTGTTTTTCAGCAAGTCTTAATCTTTGGGAAAAAAGTTGTTTTACAATTTGGGCTGCAATGCGTCCAAGATCTTGTAGCTCAACTCTTTCTCCAATAATATCTCCAATTTTAATACTGGAAGAAATTTTCTTTGCTTCTTCTAAGGATATTTCAGTTTCCTTATCTTTTACCTCTTCCACCACTTTTTTTAATTTATAAATTTCCAAACTTCCCTTTTCCTCATCGTATTTAACTTCAATGTGGGCTTTATTGCCAAACTTTCTTTTTGCAGCAACCTTGATTCCTTCAATTAGTGCCTCAACAACTATCTCCTTTGATAAGCCCTTTTCCTTGCTTAAACTTTCTATAATCTTTTTTAACTCTCCTTGCATAAATATCTCCTTTCTTTTAAAATTCACTTAAAGCTAATTTCAGGCTGTAAGTTTGCCTTTTTTATATTATCTAAAGGAATTTCCCAAACTTTTCCTTCTACTTCTATTTGCACTAAATTTTCTTTTATTCCTAAAATAATACCAGTAAAATTTTTTCTTCCCGAAACTGGTGTTTTTAAAGTAATTTTAGCTTTTTCTCCTTTAAATCTTTCATAATCTTCTTTTTTTACTAAGGGTCTTTCTATTCCTGGGGAAGAAACTTCTAATACATAGGAATGATGGATAATGTCTTCTCTGTCTAATATCTCCCCTACTATTTCACTTATCTTAGCACAATCTTCAATAGTAACCCCTCCTGGTTTATCTATAAAAATTCTTAACACCCAGCCTCTCCTTTCCCTTCTCCATTCTAAATCCACTAACTCCATATTCTTTTTTAAAATAGGTATTTCAATAATTTTTTTAATTTTTTCTTTAATTTCTTCTTGCATAGTTTAAAATTATATCACAAATATATCAAAAGTTACAGATTTTTAAAGTGCATTGGGTAATATACTAAAGATAATGAATACAATCAAAAAAATTTACCAGCTTGAAGAAATAGTTAAAAATCTTCCCAAAAAGGAAAAAAGTCCTTTTTGATAGAATATATTCTTTTTATACAAAAACTGGAAAGCTCAAAATACCCGAAAATTTAAAATCATGGGCAAACAAAAAATTTGGCAACTGCGAAACGCAAAAAATAATAAGAATTACTAATAAAATTACTTTTGAAAGCACTCTTTTCAATGAACTGAGAGCGAAAAGACCTATAGAGACAAAAGTAAATGAGGATTTAAACGAGATTATTGAAAAAAGTAAAGGTGGAGTTTTTTGCAATCCCCTTGAACAAACTCCGTCGGATATCTTTGGAAGAATAGAAGGAAAATACTGTATTACAGCGAGTAACATAGCAAAGTATGACTATCTTCACGCAGTTATAGTATTTAAGGATCACTATCCTTTTGTGGAAGATGCAGAAAAAATAAAAGATTTTTTTGAGGTTGCCTTAAAATGGTATAAAAAAGCTAACGAATATGATAAAAACGCTCTTTATCCTTTCTTTATGTGGAATTGTTTATGGAAAGCTGGTGCCAGTTTAATTCACGGACATGCCCAGATATTAATCTCAGAAGAGCCCTATGGAAAACAAAGATTTTATAATTATATAAGAAAATCTTATTTCCGCTCCTATGGAACAGAGTATTTTGAAGATTTCTATAGAGTGCATAAGAGTCTGGGACTTGCTTTCACCTATAATAAGGTAAAAGTTATAGTTCACCTAACTCCCATAAAAGAAAAAGAAGTTGTTATGATTTCTGACAACCTTCTGGAATTTGCAACTCCTATAAGTTTGGTTTTAAAATGTTATTATGCAATAGGAGTAAGGAGTTTTAATATGGCAATTTTTATGCCTTCTCTTAATTCTAAAGATATCTTTTTGGCAAGAATTGTTGACAGAGGAAATCCTCTTGAGAGAACATCAGACATAGGTGGAATGGAGCTTTATGCTGGAACTTCTGTTGTTGCTTCGGATCCCTTTTTATTTATAGAAAAATTAAAGGATTACTTTAAATGATTGGAGCGGGCGACGGGATTCGAACCCGCGACCTGAAGCTTGGGAAGCTTCCGCTCTACCCCTGAGCTACGCCCGCTTTATTGTATTAATTAAAAATTATAATTAAATTTTAAAAATTAACAAGTAGCGGTTTAAACATGAAAAATTACTATGATGTAATAATAGTGGGAGCTGGTCCAGCAGGAATATTCACTGCTTTAGAGTTAATTTCTAAAAGCGATCTAAAAGTTATTATCATCGAAAAAGGCAAAGACATCGAATACAGAAAATGCTATGTAGAAAAATCTGGAAGGTGTTTAAATTGTAAAGTTTGTGATATGCTACACGGATGGGGAGGAGCAGGAGCTTTTAGCGACGGAAAACTTAATCTTTCTCCTGAAATAGGAGGATTCCTTCTGGAATATATCCCGAAAGAAGAACTTATTAACCTTATTAATTATGTAGACGAAATCTATATTAAAATGGGAGCTACCCAAAAAGTTTATGCCCCTGAAAGTACAAAAATAGAAGAGATTAAAAAAACTGCTTCAAAATATGGTCTTATCTTTATTCCTTCTAAAATAAGACATATTGGAACTGAAAAATGTAAGGAAATTTTAAAAAACCTTAAAGATAAAATCTTAGAAAAAGCAGATATTATTTTTGAAAAATCCGTTTCCAAAATCTTAGCTTCTAAAGGAAAAATAAAAGGGGTTCAACTTGAAGATGGAACTAAAATTTTTGCCAAATATGTGGTTATTGCTCCTGGAAGAGCAGGAAGCAGTTGGTTAGAGGCTGAAGCAAAAAGATTAAAACTTACTACCCAAATTAATCCAGTAGATATTGGAGTAAGAGTTGAAGTCCCCGCTTCAGTAATGGAAGAATTAACTTCACTTTGCTACGAACCTAAATTTATATACTATTCTAAAACCTTTGACGATCCTGTAAGAACTTTTTGTGTTAATCCTTATGGAGAAGTAATTATAGAGAATGTAGAAGGAATATGGACTGTTAATGGACACAGTTATAGCTATAAAAAAACAGATAATACCAATTTTGCTCTTTTGTGTAGCACTTACTTTACTGAACCCTTTAAAGATCCTATTTTATATGGAAAAAGTATTGCCAAACTCGCAAATCTTCTGGGAAAAGAAGTTCTTGTTCAAAGATTGGGAGACATTAAAAGAGGAAGAAGATCAACTGAAGCAAGAATTTCTAAAAATCCAGTTAAACCCTCTTTAAAAATTGCTACCCCCGGAGATTTGAGTTTTGTTTTACCTTATAGATATTTGGTAAATATCTTAGAAATGCTTGAAGCTCTTGATAAAATCGCACCTGGCATTAATTCACCTTATACCTTACTTTACGGGGTAGAAGTCAAATTCTATAGTATAAGACTTAAATTAACCAGTTCTCTTGAAACAGAAATTAAAAACCTTTTTGTAGCAGGAGATGGAGCAGGAATCACAAGAGGATTAATCCAGGCTTCAGTCTCAGGAATAATAGTTGCAAGAGAAATAATAAAAAGAGAGCTAAATTTAATTAAAAAGTAAATTTTTGAAAATTTTAAAATGCAAATCCAAAATTTTATGCTATAATTTTAAAAAATCGCTTCTAAAGGGGGATATTTATGAAAGCTAAAATCGATACTTCGAGATTGGAAAAAATTCTTAAAAAAGTGGAGGGTGTTGCTGATAAGAAAGCTTCTATGGCTGTTTTATCTATGGTTTTAGTAGAATATAAACCTGAAGAGAGTTATCTTCACTTTCTTTCTACAGATCTTGAAATAGGTTATAAAGGTAAAGTATTTGCCGAAGTAGAAGGAGGAGAAACAGCCTTTTGTGTCCCTGCAAGAAAATTTTATGAAATAGTTAAAAACTTTCCAGAAGAAGAAATCTTTCTTATTAAAGAAGATCACAGATTAATTATAAGAGATGCAAATGAAAGAATAGTTTATAACTTAGCCATTACTGATAGTGAAGAATTTCCAAGTTTACCTGAATTTATAGAAGAAAACGCTGTCGAAATCCCTGGAAAGGTATTGGCTGAACTAATCTCCACCACTATTTTCTCTACTTCCAAAGAAGAAAGTCATTTTGTTTTAGGAGGTATATATTTTGAACCTATAAAAGAAGAAGGTATTTTAAGAGCTGTTGCTTCAGATGGACACAGGCTTGTAAAACTGGATAGATCAGTTTTGGGAATAGAAAATGCTAATTTTAATGAAGGTTTTATTCTGGGAAGAAAAGCAGCTAAACAGATAGAAGACATTGCTGAAGAAGAGCTTGTAGTTAAATTAGGATACATAAATAACTATGCAGTTGTCTGGACATCAAATTCGGTATTTTTTGCAAGAACCATTGAAGGAACCTATCCAGATTATAGAAGTGTAATTCCTTCCTCTTATGAAAATATCTTGAAAGTAGATAGGAAACTCTTAATTGATGCTTTAAAAAGGGTTTCCCTGATTATTCCAGAAAAATTTAAGCCTATTACCTTTGATTTAAAACCTGATGAGATAGTTTTAACCTCTCAGGAAACAGAGATGGGAAAAGCTCAAATTAAACTTAATGCTATTTATGAAGGAAAACCACTTACAGTAAATTATAATGCAGAATATATTTTAGATGCTCTTGAGGTTATGAATTCAGAAGAGGTTGAAATCAAAATAGGAGAAGAGAGAACTCCTGCACTCATCACGGGATATAGAGACGAAGGCTTTCTTTATCTCGTAATGCCAATGGTTCTTTAGTAAAGCAGTTTATGCAAGTTCCAAATAAAAAGAAAAAGGAGTATAAAGAAAATATGAATTTTGTTGAAGATTACGAAGCTCGTAGTATAAAGGTTCTTTCTGGTCTTGAAGGAGTTAGAGCTCGTCCTGCAATGTACATAGGTTCAACTGATGCTTCAGGTTTTCATCATTTACTCTGGGAAGTTCTTGACAATGCTGTTGATGAAGCATTAGCTGGTTATGCTACAGAAATAAAAGTTACACTTCACAAAGATGGATCGGCAAGCTGTGAAGATAACGGTAGAGGAATCCCTACTGATATACACCCAGAAGAAGGAATTTCTGCCCTTGAACTTGTAATGACAAGACTTCATGCAGGAGCTAAATTTGATCACGGAGTTTATAAAGTTTCTGGAGGTCTTCACGGAGTAGGGGTATCTGTTGTTAATGCACTTTCTGAATGGTTAATCGCTGAAGTTTATAGAGATGGGAAAATTTATAGACAAACTTATAAAAGGGGAGTTCCAGATGGTCCTGTAAAAATTGTGGGAGAAACAAAAAAAAGGGGAACCCTCGTAAGATTTAAACCTGATCCAGAAATCTTTGGAGATTTGGAATTTGATTTGGATACGGTTCAAAAAAGAATAAAGGAACTTTCCTACCTAAATCCAGAAATAAAATTTTATCTAATTGATGAAAGAATAGGCTTTTCAGAAAAATATCATTCTAAAGGTGGTATAGTTGAATTAGTAAAAACTCTCAACGCCAAAAAAAATCCTGTTCATTCAAAAGTAATTTATATCTCAGGAGAAAAAGATAATGTAAAAGTAGAGGTAGCCATTCAATACAATTCTGGATATACAGAAACACTTTATAGCTATGTAAATAACATCCATACCAAAGAAGGAGGAACTCATGTTATCGGATTTAGAAGTGCCTTAACCAAAGCTATAAATAGATATATTTCTGATGAAAAAGTTCCAAAACAATTTAAAATAAAAGTTGAGGGGGAAGATGTAAAGGAAGGGCTTTGTGCTGTTATATCTTTAAAAGTTCCTGACCCTCAATTTGAGGGTCAAACTAAGATGAAATTGGGTAATAGTGAAGTTAAACCTATTGTTGAATCTATTGTATACGAAGGTTTACTTAAATTTTTAGAGGAAAATCCAAATGAAGCGAAAAAAATCATTCAAAAAATAACCATTACTGCTAAAGCAAGAGAAGCCTCAAGAAAAGCAAAAGAACTCGTAAGAAAAAAAAGCGAGATAGAAGAGTTTTTAGTAGCAGGAAAGTTGGCAGATTGTTCTGAAAAAGATCCAGAAAAAAGAGAACTCTTTATTGTGGAAGGAGATTCTGCTGGTGGTTCGGCAAAACAGGCAAGAGACCGCCGTTTTCAAGCTATTCTTCCCTTAAGAGGAAAAATCCTCAATGTAGAAAAGGCTAATGTGGAAAAAATGCTTTCCTCTGAAGAAATTAAAAGCATAATTGCAGCCTTGGGAGCTGGAATTGGTCCAGAAAATTTTAATTCCGAAAAATGTAAATATCACAAAATTATAATTATGACTGATGCTGATATAGATGGAGCCCACATAAGAACCCTCCTTCTTACTTTCTTTTATCGTCAAATGCCAGAATTAATTGAAAATGGATGGCTTTTTATTGCTCAACCTCCTCTTTATAGAGTAGTGGAAGGAAAAAAGGAAGTTTACTTAAAAAACGACGAAGAGCTTGATAAATATATTTTAAAAAGAATTGCTGAGGGGATTAAACTTTCCTTTTTAAAAGATTTTCCTAAAGAAAAATTGGAAATTAAAGATTTTCGCAGTTTCTTTTTAAACTGTGCAAAACTTGATCGCCTTCTTTTGAATCTTTATAAAAAAACCTATCCTTCTCAAGTAATATTACTTCTCTTAAAGTCTGGTTTTAATACCCTTTCTATGTTTGAAGACATTTCTAAAATGGAATCTCTTTCCCAAGAATGTCAAAAGCTTAATTTCAAAATTTCTAAAATAAAGCCAAGTGAGTATAACCCCAAATATTATGAATTTTTCATATCTTCAGAAAGGGAAAGTTTTATCTCAACACGCATCGGTCCAGAACTTATTTTAGAAAAAGATTACAGAGAAGCTTCTAAAATATTTGAAAATCTTAAACCCTATATCTCCTACAAACTTCAAATTATTTATAAAGACTCAGTTAAGGTGTGGGAAAACTGGATTTTCTCTATAAACGAGATTTTACAATATTTAAGGGATGAAGGAAGAAAGGGATTATTTATACAAAGATATAAAGGACTGGGAGAAATGAATTCCAAACAGTTGTGGGAAACTACCATGAATCCCCAAAATAGAGTGCTTAAAAAAGTAAGTATACAGGATGCAGAAAAAGCTGATGAACTTTTCTCTATTCTTATGGGAGAAAATGTAGAACCTCGTAAAGAATTTATTTACCAGCACGCTTTAGAATACAGAGAACTTGACATATAAAATGAACTCAGAAAAGACTAAGGAAAACTTAAGATTAGTCTTATCTAAAGAAGAAATTTCGCAAAAAGTAAAGGAATTGGCAGAAAAGATTGATAAAGACTTTGACGAAGAACCCATAATTTTAATAGGAACCCTTAAAGGTGCCTTTATCTTTTTAGCTGATCTCATAAGACATCTTAAAAATCCCAATGTGCAAATAGATTTTGTTAGGGTAAAAAGCTATGGAATGTCAGATACCTCTTCTGAAAAAGTTGAAATTACTAAAGATTTTGAGCTTTCTTTAGAGGGAAAAAATGTCATTTTAGTGGAAGATATAGTAGATACAGGAATTACTTTAGAGTTTCTTTACAATCATATTAAACGCTTTAACCCGAAAACACTTAAGATCTGTGCTTTAATTGACAAAAAAGAAAGAAGAAAAGTTGAAATTCCTATAGATTATGTAGGATTTGAAATTGAAAAAGGATTTTTAGTAGGCTATGGACTTGATTTTGCAGAAAGATTCAGACATCTCCCAGAAATTAAAGAGGTAATAAAGGATGAGTAAGAAGAGATTTATATGGAATTATTTAAAGAGCAGTCCCTGGTATCTCTGGGTAATAAGAATCACAGGTGCAGTTTTTATTACTTACATAATAATAAAAGCTTTAAAAATTTAATGCTCAAAAAATTTAATGTTCAGATTTATATTTAGGATGTTCATAAAGAACTGGCATACGGTTAAGTACAAATCTATAAGTAAGAATTAACATCGTAACTACACCTGCACTAAGTGCAATCTCAGTCCAAGCTGGGTAATACTTTTGAGAGAAGGGTATATACCACTTATATGCAATTATACTAACATTCAAACGATTAACGATAACTCCAAGTGCAGTTAGAACTGCACTTAGTTTTACAAGCCATACCATTCTATTCCTTACTGCAGAAGTAAACATAAGAGCTGGGACAAGAACAAATCCGATTAATTCAAATAAATACCACCATCCATAAAATCCCTTTAAGTAATGCCATTTTTCGTAATGAGCAAAATCAAGAAGTTTTAAAATTAAATAAATATAAAGAGCGCAGGCTGCAGCTTTTCCCAAACCAATAAGTTTTTTATTAAAATCTTCTTCGTCAAAATCTTTCAATTGATGCTTGAAAGCCCTATGAGTAATAGTTCCTTCTATAATTACTATAGAAATTCCACCAAAAATAGCAGAAATAAGGAAAAACGGCGGTAACAATACTGAATACCAGAGCGGATGAAGTTTAGAAGGAACAACCAAATACAAACCACCAAGAGCAGATTGATGTCCTCCAGCGATAATTACTCCAAAAATAGTAGCCCAGATTGTAAGTTTAGCAAAAAAGTCCCTAAGTCTTTTTATATCAAGCCATTCAAATATAACAGGGGCAAATTCTATAAGGGAGATATTGATATAAAGGAAGAAGTGCCAACCGATTAGAAAGAGAATAGATTCAAAACCCCAAGACCATCCTAATAAATAAAAAACACGATAATAACGCCCAAGGTCAAACATAAGGGCAAATACTGCAAATATATATCCAAGAAGACTTGAAAGAATGACAGGACGAGCCATATGGTGATAATCTTTTAACCCAAATAAATGGATTGCAGTTCCTACTGTAAGACCAGGAGCAGCAAGAGCAATTCCTACTAAAATGTCAAACCCAATCCAGAAACCCCAGGGATATTCATCAGAAAGATTGGTGGAAGGACCAAGTCCATAAATAAGTCTATAAACCATTGCATAAATTCCAAAAATTAAAACAATAAGAGCTATCATATTTCCAATGGTCAAATTATCCCTTATAAATTCTCCAAAAGTTCTTCCCATAAGAATTTTTTCTCTAAACCAAGAATTACTTTTGGCCATGGCCCTCTCCTTTTTCCTCATTTATAGACTGTTTTTTCTTACGAGATCTGGAAATTTGATAATACGCACCAAAAACAAGCGGCCAAGCAGCTACCACTTCAAAAAACTTAACTGTGAATAAAAAGTTTCTGCTATATTCAGGTATTGGCGTCTCTCCCAAATCCATTCTGAAGCCAATTTCTTCAAAAGGAACAGGAGAAATATAAAGCCAGCTCGTTCCACCTACTTCCTTTTCTCCATAAACATAAGGAACATATTTCCCGGGATTATTATGTATTCTTTCCCAAGCTAATTTTAGAAGTTCACTCCTTTTGCCAAAAGTTAAAGCTCCTGCAGTGCAAATTTCAACACAGGCAGGAACTTTCCCTTCTACAATTCTATCGTAACACATGGTACATTTAGTAACTTGTGGAGTTATTGGATCATAATATTCATAGGCTGGAATATCAAAAGGACATGCTACCATACAATATCTACAACCTATACATACATGTGGATTATAAATCACAGGACCTTCAGGAGTTTTTCTAAAAGCTTCTACAAAACATGCTGAATAACACGCAGGATCAATGCAATGCATACACTGTCTTTTTACATATACAGGAGTTCCGTCCTTGGTGTAAAAACGATTTACTACAGTAAACTGTCCTGCATGAGGTCTTCTTATCTTATCAAAAACTGACGGTTTTTGATGAACAGAAGCTTCAAACTCTTTTAAAGGTCTATTGGGATTTTGATTCCATTCATTACATGCCCATTCACATCTTCTACATCCAATACATTTAGATACATCTACTAATACTCCATAAGGTTCCTCTGGAGGTGGAAGGTGCTTCTTTTTTCTTTTCTCATATATTTCCCAAACCCTTTTATTAGCTTTGTTACCGGTTGCATATATAGATGGATCATCTTCTTTGGTATAAGCTTGAGAGATTGAAGGGGCAGTCACAATAGAGGTCCCTACAACGAATCCTAATTTCTTCAAAAATTCTCTTCTACTTAGTTTCATAAACTTTCCCCCTTTTTAATATTTCCGTTCTGTGCTAAGAAGATAATAAATAAATATAAACACAAACGCTGCTGTAACTGCCACTACATATTCAAAACCGTGAGCAGTAAAAAGTTGCTCAAATATATACATTTTTCACTCCTTTCTTAATTTTTTATACCAAGTATATCTTTTGGCACAGGTCTTGGTTTTTTTTCTTTATGGCAATCAGTGCATCTATGTGTTGGTTTTTCAAGTCTCATAGCATCGTGACAACCTATACATTGCACATGATAAGCAGACTGTAATTTTAATTTATTTGGATTTACAGGATTAAAATACTTAGGATGACAATTTTGACAAGAAGGAGGTGTATCTTTTTTAGCTTCAGCGGGAGCCTTTCTTTGATGATGACATCCTTCACAAAGCATCCTTAAGTCGTTATGAAAATATCTGGCTAAATTACTCTTGTTTGAAATATCAACTAACTTATCTATAATCTTACGATGCGGAAAATCTGCAGGTTCAAATTCTTTTTCTAAAACTTTTATTTTAATTTCTTTTTTAACTACCTCTGGATCAAGATTTGCTGTAGAAAGTGGTGAAGGAAGAATAACTTCTTTTTTACCAGTATGACACCTATCACAAACCTCTTTATTTGGCTCCTTTGCCTTAACATCCATTAACGGGATAAATTTATGACATCCTGCACAATCCTTTTTCCACTTTTCTTTATTATGACACCCTGCACAGCTATGTTCTGAAAAAACAGCATGATAGGCATCAACTATATTTACCCAGCCACCTTCAGGAGTCCCTTCTAACTTATGGCAATCTTTACAAGCTTTCAATCTTTCATGATGGCATACTCTACAAGTCTTATGGTAATACTCGTGATTTTTATGACTAAAAGGAACACCTTTCATTTTGGCATCTTTTATTTCTATAAAAGCTGTCTCTTTCTGCCCTCTATCTGGGCGAGGCACTTTTTTAAGATCTTCTACAGTTCTATACTTTCCTGTATGACATTTAACACATTCTAAAGGTGGTAACTTTTCTTCCTTCTTTTTGCTAACTTCCATCTCTTTGTTAATTTTTATGTGACAGCTAAGACACCTTTCGTGAGCTGTCTTCTGATAAGAAAGTCTCTTTTCAGAGGCAATCTTCACTATCTGAGAAAGTTCAGGACCTCTTTTCTTTTTACTTAAATCATGACAATAATAACAAGATTCTTCTGTTCCATTTTGATAAACTAACTTTTTCTCTTTTAAATCATAGATGTGATGACAGAGACCACAATCCTTTTCTCCTGTCCTTTCTTTCAACTTTCCTTCATGGTCATAATGAAGCTTAAAATCAAACTCTACTAAGGGGTATTTTATTTTAACAAGTTCATTTCCTTTAACATGACATTCTCCACAAGTAATAGGACCTGTCTTTTTCTTTTCTTTCATTTTTTCTTTATGACACCCTATACACTCATCATGATAAGCCTTTTTCAAAGCCTCTTTTTCTAACTTCACCTCTTTCTTGGGAAACTCAAACACTAAAACATCTCTTTTTTCTATTTTCTTTTCCTTTATTATTTCATCTTCCTTTTTAATTCTTGTTAATTCTTCCTTTTTTGGTCTATGACAAACATTACAGGTTTCCCATTCTTTTTTCCCTTCTTTTTTAATTGCTTCTACATGCTTTTGATGATCAAAAATTACAGGAGGTCTTTCAAGAGCTCCAAATAACTCAGTATGTGCAATAAGAACCTTGTTTTGAGGTTCAGTCACAATTGCTTCTTTTATAGGCGAAATAGGTGCAGTATAAACCTTATTTATTCCGTAAACTATAAGGAGAAGATAAATTAAGCCCGCAATTACTATTAAAATCCAGGTAGTCTTTTTCATATTTTTACCCCTCTATGCTTCAGGTTGTAATTCCTCAGGAATATACATAGTATTAACAATTAATTCATCAAAAAACATAGTTTTAACTGGCAAATTCCAATATTTTATAACATCTTTAATTCCTGTATTGCAATTATGACAGGGAGTAATTACTATTTTTGCTCCTGTTGCCATTATTTGTTCTGCTTTCACCCTATTACCCTTTGCCTTATGAGATGCCCACTGAGCTAACGCAGCAAGTCCACCTCCTGCATTACAACAGAAATTGTGTTCTCTATTAGGATACATCTCTCTAAAATCCTCACAACATTGCTGCACAACATATCTAAACTTTTCAGCAGCACCTGCTCTTCTTATAACATTGCAAGGATCCTGCAAAGTAACGGGTTCTTTTATTTTCTTTGCAGGATCTATTTTAATTTTCCCACTAACTAAAAGTTCGTAATAAAACTCTCCTGGATGCATAACTTCAAAAGGTAATTCTTTATATCCCATCATTGGTGGTGCCACCATACTGGTGGCAAATCTTGGATGCCCTCACTCTGTTAATACTAATTTTTTTGCTCGCAATCGCAACCCATTTTCATATAAACCCCTAACAATTCTTTGCATTGTAAAAAAGTCACGCACAAACATAGACATACTACTGCAATCCCATGCATCTTGAGAAACCATCGTCCAGTTTACTCCTGCAACTTGAAATATCTTAGCAATTCTATCTATATGATAGGGTCCATTTTTCGGTTCCGCTCCCAAAGGAAACCATATAACCTCTGGAGCCTCTTTATCAATAGGAATAGTAAAATTCTTAAGTTCATATATTCCTTCTTCTTCTCTCCAGAATAATGTATCTAAGTAATCATTTTGGGTCATCCATACCTGATTTAAACTAACTATATGTGCCTGAGCTTGATCAAATTGACGCTGAGGAACAACTCCCAAAATAAAACAGAACCTTCTTACCAATCCAATAATAAAAGTTATATCCAAACCAAAAGGACAATACATACTACAGCGATGGCATATATTACATTCAGTAAATACAATCCTTGACATGTCTTTTACATGACCAGGTTCAACTTTCCCCTCCCTTTTTATTAATTCCCAAGCTGTCATCTTAACCTTTGCAACAGGTGCATAAGTAGGTTCTCTATCATTGGATAAATACCATTGACAAGCCTCTGCACAAAGCCCACAATGCATACAGGTTTCTATAATCGCCTTAATTCTTGCTGTTTGCTTACCAAAAACCGCTTTATAGGCTTTTTCTATTTTTTCAGGAGTCAACCTCAAATAAGTCTCATCAAGCCCAGGGTCTTTTATTACTTCTCTTACATACCCAGGAATATAAGGACTTACATACAACTCTTTTTCTTCACCCTCTTTAGTAGCAGGCTTTGTAGTCATTCCTAAAACACCTCCTCTTATATTCTATATTTACCAATCTTTTGTTTTCCAAAGTGCAAACTGAGAAGCCATATACGCTCTTGTCATAAAGAAGTAATACATATGAGTAAGCCTTGTGAAGGGAATACTAATAAGCATAATTTCCCCAAATAATATATGAAGATTTAACATAGCTTTATAGGGTAATACTAAGTGATAATGAGCTAAAAATCCTGTTAAAAAGGTAAAAAGACAGATAAAAACAAAGATAAAATCAGAATAATCTGTTACAAATCTAACCGTTGGATCAAATATTCTTCTGCCAATAAAAAAGATACAGCCAATTATTACAAAAATTGTCCAAACATCAGCTATATTTTCTGGTAAAGTCCACCAAGAAATACCCCAAGATTCATACCATAAGGCATTATGAGCATAAAGAAAAATAGGAACAAAAATCAGCCCTGTATGAAAAACAAAGGTAAAAATAGTAAAATAAGGTCTTAGTCTCCAGCTTCTTGAACCAAAAGGTATTAACCAATGAAGCCATGATTTTATAGCTGCTTTTATGTTGATAAAAGGAAAAATTACCTTTTCTTTCTTAGCAAGATCAATTAGGGTATAAATCCTATAAATACTTCCCAAAATAAAAATTATAAAAGTTATCCATACCATAGGACCTCTTAAAAAGGTATATAAAGCTGTACTCTCTAAAAATCCCATGCTTCATCCCTCTTTATATTTTATTTATATCTCATTTACGGAAAATATCTTTCTACAGTATTTACCATTTTTAATACATCTTACAAGAAGCTTTGAACCATCAGGACTAAATACCGGATCCCAAACCCATTCATAAGCTTCTTTACCTATCTTACCATCAACCACAATGTAGTATTTCCCATCCCTTTCAACCCTTGCTGCAACTCTTTCTCCTGTAGGAGAAAATACAGGATCCCAAGCTATATCAAATGTTTCATCCCAAACTTTATCATCTACTGCAATACTCCATTTTTCATTATGTTTAAATGCTACTGCAATCCTTTTACCATCTGGACTAAAAACAGGATCTGCAACTAATTGATTAAAGGTATTCTTCCAAGGATTTCCATCTACAGCTACCGTCCATTTCCCTACATCCACTGCAACAACAGCCACTAACTTTTTACCATCAGGACTAAATCTTTGTTTCCATACCTGTATAAAATAAGGCCAAATCGGGTCTCCATTTTTAGCTAAAGTCCAACCTTCTGGAGTCTGAACAGGTGCAATAACATCTGAACTTCCAGGAACAAAGATAGGTTCCCAACATCCACTAAATTCTTTACTCCAAGGTTTTCCATCTACCACAATAGTATATTTCGCTAAATCTGTCATTAAACAAGCTGCTACATGATTACCATCATCACTAAAGATTGGTCCCCAAAGATAAAGAAAAGAATTATCCCAAGCTTTGCCATTTATAGCTATAGTAAAATTTTTTTCATAAAACCAGAAAATATCCAATTCCCTTCTTTGATTTATCTGCACACATGAAGCAACTTTAGTTCCATCTGAGCTCATCACCAGACCCTGAATCTCTGGGTAAGTCTCCTCCCAAGGTTGATCATTTAAACAAACGCCACTTGTCATCTCAGATGTTCTTATGTTTACTGCTATACTTTTTGTATCAGCACTCAAAGTTAAATTCCACATCATATCAAAAGTATTTTCCCACCTTGTCTCACCTTTATCCCCTATGGCAACAGTCCATTGATAATCACTATAAACAAGACAAATAGGTTGATTATCTAAATTAAACCTAAGAGAATACATCCTGTCAAAAAGATCTTCCCATGTTTCGCCATTTACACAAAGCGTAAACCTTCTTGTTTCAGGCTGAACTATCCCTGCAATTTTTTCGCCATCAGGAGAAGGAGTAAGCTCTCTTACATCAATGTATTTCTCTTTCCATTCATTTATATCTGCAATTACCTTCTCTTTTGTTTCCCAATCCCAGCTTTCTTTCATTAGAAATTTCCCCCTCCTGCAGTAAATTAGTTTATAATATAACCATGGTTAAGTTTCAAAATTTTAAAAGGCGAGGGACAAGAACTCCATTTTTTCTGGGCTATCAAGCCCGCAGAGGAGTCTGTCCCTCTGTCCCTCCACTCCGAATAAGTTGGTTGGGCTCTAAAGCCCTTGCCACACGGGAGGATGGAGTGAGGGACTATTTCACTAAAACTCCTATAACAAGGAGGTTGCCTATGTACTACATCGGTATTGATGTCTCTAAAAATCAATTCACAACCTGTATCATCAACCAAAAAGCTCAAATTATCAGCCGAAGAACCTTCCCATACTCCCTTGAAGGCTTTCAAGATTTTCTTTCCACCCTTCAAACTCTTAACCCCGTAACTATTATTATGGAATCTTCCAACAGATACCACATCCCTCTTGCTTCCTTTCTCATCTCCGAAAACTTTAAACCCTTCATTGTTAACCCAAAATTCATCTATCAGTTTGCTAAATATCATCAGGCTACTTCTCCTTCTAAAACTGATCCCAAAGATGCCTTCCTCCTTGCTCTCTTTGCCCTCAAAAACCCAGAACTTCTTAAACCTTCTCCCATCCCAGATGATGCTAAAATCATCGCAAGAACCCTCCAAAAACTCACAAAAGAACTTGCTAAAACAAAAACTCAAATCAAAGCCTGCCTCTCCGTCCTTTTCCCAGAACTTGAGAAAAATGTTGAAATCTTCTCTAAAGCCATCCTTACTATGCTTTTTTACCTCCCCTCTGCTAAGGATATTGCAAAAGCACCTCTTAAAAGAATACATCATTTCCTTCTTGAGACCTCCGAAAAAGGTAGAAAACCTTCCATTACTCCAGAAACTCTTAAAACCCTTGCCAAAAACTCTATCGGCATCCCTCATAAAGGTTATGAGGCTACTCTCAAAGTTCACATTAAAGAATATTTCTTTCTTCAGGAAAAAATAGCCGAACTTGAAACTTTCCTTGATGAAACTCTCAAAAATTGGTCTCCTAAAGAAAGAGAACTTATCAGTTCTATAAAAGGAATTTCTAAAAATCTTGCTAACAGATTTTTGGCTGAGATTGGAGATATTAAAAAGTTTAGCAAGGCTTCCAAGCTCATAAAGTATGCTGGGCTTGAGCCAGTAATAAAACAATCTGGAAAGTGGGAGAGCCGAAAAGGAATATCTAAGAGAGGTAGCCCTTATTTGAGGGATATTATTTACCAGATGGCTTATGGAGTTAAGAATTGGAACAAAGTTTTTTGGGAGTATTGGAGAAGAAAGAAAGAGGCTTTTGGAAGTGCTAGAAAGGCTATGATTGCTCTTGCAAACAAGCTGATAAGAGTAATTTTTGCAATGTTGAGAAAAGGAGAAACTTTTAAACCTGAATTGGTTGCTCCTTCTACAAGAGGAATAAAGCATATTTCGGTGGAAGGTGTTTGCCATGTTTAACATTTTTCTACCCTATTTTCCGATAGTTGACTCCTCTAAGCAAAATTCACCTTTAAAAACTAAATTTTGTAAAATTAGTTTTAAAAAGTCAAGAGCACATAAAAGCTAAAAAAACTTAATATTTCTTGTATAAATCTAAAAATTTTTTTAAAATTTAAAATTTTAATGCTTTTTCAGTTTTTGTTTAAATTTGTTTTAAAAATTTAGAAAAACAACTAAATTCAATAATCAAAAAATTTTTTATAAAAATATATCTCCCTTTCAAAATTCTCTTTTTCCAATCTTTTTAGCCACTCCTCCAAAAAACCTGTAAATTTAATTTCCCCATTCTCAACCTCTATTAACCAATCACATAAAAAGAAAGCAAACGGATTAGTTTCTAAAACTATTACACTAACTCCTTTTCTTTTAAAAGCATTTAACCAATCTGAGAAACGATTAACATCCTCTAAATGTAATCCCTGCAAAGGAAATTCTAAAAAGATGTAGTCAAATTTACTTTTTTCCAAAAATTTTTTGGCTATAAAAAGTCTGCTTCTTTCACCTCCTGAAAGTTCGTTAATTTCTTGTCCTAATCTCAAATAAGAAAGGTTAAGCTCCTTTAGTAGCCAAACTTTTTCTCTTATTTGATAAACATTACTAAACAAAGTTCCTACCTCATCTATAGTAAAATCTAAAATCTCTGAGATTTTAAAACCTTTATAAGTAAGATTTAATACTTCAGAATTTAGGCGTTTTCCAAGGCACTCCTCACAGATATAACTCACTTTTAAATTTTCAGTTTCCCAAATTTTCTTTCCTTTTCCCTTACAAGAAGAACACATCCCCTCTTTAGCGTAAAAACTAAAGTTCTTTTTTGTAAGCCCTTTCATTCTTGCAGAAGGAAGTTTCACAAATATTTCTCTCAAATCATCCCATATTCCGGTATAACTAACAACTAAATCGCTTTTTCCCTTAATTTCTTTTGCCTCAACTTTAAGAATCTTTTCTCCCTTTTTTTCTAAAACTTCACATAATTTGTTAAAAAAATAAGTTTTTTTACTACCTACTTTCCCATAAATTAAATTTATGCCATTTTTTAACAACCTTACTTCTTTTTCTTCTATAAATACTTCAAGAAGATCTCTTTTTCCTTGTAAAATCTCTCTTTTAAGTTTTCTTTTCCCTGCCAAATATTCAGAGGTTAGAGTATAAGGTTCTTTAAAAAACTTTTCTTTAAAATCTGCCTTTATTAAGTATCCTCCTTTTTCTCCTCCTTCAGGTCCAAGCTCTATTATATAGTCTGCATTTTGAATCATGTATGGATCATGCTCTATTAAAATTACAGAATTACCGCTTTCTATTAAATCTTTCAGAATCGTAAGAAGTTTTTTCTTTCTTTCTATGTCTAATCCAAGGGTTGGCTCATCTAATATATAAAGAATTCCGTTTAAGTTTACGCTAAAAATAAGAAGTATTTCTAAAAGTTTTCTTTCCCCCACTGAAAGCTCAAAAAGAGGGGTTGAAAGCTTAAGATAATCTATTCCAAGAAAATTAGCTTTTTCTAATTTAAAAAATATAGATTCAAGCCAAGAACTTAGACCTTCAGAAATCTTTAAATTTTTTAAATAATTATAAAACTCTTTTAAAGATAGATTCAGCCACTCCTCAAGAGTTATTTCAAATAGTTTACTTTTAAGTATTAGAGGATCTAATTTTAAACCTTTGCAATTTTCGCAAGCTACTTTACCCTTATATCCATGTCCTTGGCAAACTCTACACTTTATCCATTCTGTTACAAGCTGACTTCCACAATTAAGACAAATAGCTCTGAGATTAAAAAAGTATTCTTCTCCATCTAAAAACTTTATAACTACTCTTCCCTGATTTAAGCCAATACTTATTCTTAAATTCTCTACAAATCTCTCTAAACTTCCCTTTTCTTTTATCATTCTATCAAGCAAAAGATAGATTTTATCAAACTTAGCTGGCATTTTTTCTTCAGAAAGATCTATTACTACTTCATCTATCATGTATTTGGTATAACCTTGAGAGATCAGAAATTCTATAGCTTTTGGGGTTGTTTCTGGGAGGGGAAGAAGTAAATAAAATTTTTCTCCTTCTTTTAAGTTCTGATACCAGCTTATAGCTTTGTTTAGCGTGCTAATCCTATTTAGTTTTCCACAATTAAAACATTTATATTCTCCAAATTCTTCAAAAAGCAGTCTCAAAACCTGATAAAGAGAAAGAAACTCCCCTACAGTTTTATAGGGATACCAGGTTTTTACACCTTGAGTCATTGCTATTACAGGTGGTATTGAGGATACAAATTTAGCTTTGGGGATTTTGCTAAGCGTTGTCTCCTGGGAATAATTCATTATTTGAAAAAGCTTTTCTTTAGCTTCTTCAGCAATAGTATCTATCGCAAGTGAGCTTTTCCCAGATCCAGAAGGTCCTGTTACTACTACTAAAGAATTCAGAGGAATTTTTAAGCTAAAACCTTTTAAATTGTGAGTATAGATATCCTTTATTTCTAAGTATTGCAAGGTTAATTTAGGTTCTATTTCTTACTTTTTTGAGCCAGCCCATAAATTCTTCATAAGTTAGAGTATTTAAGATATCCTTTTTTTCACACCATCCTCTTCTTGCTACAGCAGTCCCCAATGGTAAGTATTCCATCTGATCTATAAAGTGTGCATCTGTTCCTATAATTAAAGGAACCCCTTTTTCCTTTGCTGCTCTTGCGTTTATATCATCCAAATCAAGCCTTTTATAATATGCATTTATTTCCAGAGCTTTACCGTATTGAGACGCAACTTCTATAACTTTTTGCATGTTAACTGCGTATGGCTCTCTTTCTCCTAAAACTCTTCCTGTTGGATGAGCGATAGCGTGAACTAAAGGGTGTTTTAAAGCTGAAATTATTCTATTAGTAATTTGTTCTTCGCTTTGCTGAAAACCCGTGTGAATGGCAGCAATTACGAAATCAATTTCAGCAAGCACTTCATCAGGATAATCAAGAGTTCCATCAGAAAGGATATCCACCTCTGCTCCAAAAATGAGCTTAACCTTTTGAGACCTTTTGTTTAATTCTTCTATGTGCCTTTTCTTTTTGAAAAGGTCTTCAATTGGAACTCCACCTGCTACTTTTAACCCTTGAGAGTGATCACAAACAGCAACCCAGGAAAGACCCAATTTTTCAGCTTTTGCTATTATTTCTTCTAAACTTGCAGTTCCATCACTGTATTTAGAGTGAACATGAGCATCCCCAAGAATTTCGTCGTATTCAACGAGATTTGGTAAACTTTTATTGAGTGCAGCCTCTATTTCTCCTCTATCTTCTCTTAATTCAGGAGGAATAAAAGGCAATCCTATAGAGGCATATACTTCTTCTTCTGTCTTTCCTGCAATCTTTTTTTCTCCTCTAAAAACTCCGTATTCGTTTATTTTGAGTCCTTTTTCTAAAGCCAATTCTCTAACTCTTATATTATGAGCTTTTGAGCCGGTAAAATAAGCAAGGGCTGCTCCCCAGGAATCTGGCTCAACCACTCTTACATCCATTTGAATTCCTGTTTTTAATCTAACACTTGTTTTTGTCTCTCCAAAGGCTATTACCTCTTCAACAAAAGGAAGCTCCGTAACCTTTTTCATTACCTTTTCTGGTTGAACTGAAGTAATGAGAATGTCTATGTCTTTAACAGTTTCTTTTCTTCTTCTAATACTTCCTGCAACAGCGATGTTTTCAACCGGGCTTTCTCTTTTTAAAATTTCAATAATTTCCTCAGCTAAAGGCAAAACCTCTCCAAGTGGTCTTCTCCCGGTTTTTTCTCTAAAAAGTTTTATACCTTTTAAGATGTTTTCTTCTGTTTTCCAGCCAAAACCAGGAAGTTTAGCTATTTTGTGTTCTTTACAGGCTTTTTCAAGTTCTTCTATACTGGTAATTCCGAGTTTTTCATAAAGAACTTTTACCTTTTTTGGACCAAGACCAGGAATTTCTAAAAAATTTAACAACACTAAGGGAATTTCTTTTTTAAGCTCTTCGTAGAGAGATAGAGTTCCTGTTCTTAAGATTTCTTTTATTTTTCCGGCAAGATCTGGACCAATTCCAGGAAGTTTTTCTAATTTCCCTTGCTTTGCTAACTCTTCAACATCTGTAGTAAGTGCTTCAATGGTTTGAGCTGCCCTCTGATATGCCCTTATTCTATAGGGATTATCTCCTTTTATTTCTAAAAGCGCAGCAACCCTATTAAAAATTTCTGCTACTTCTTTATTTTTCATCAATCTTTATTTAAAAACATTTTTCAGAGTTTACAAGTAAAAATTGATTTTTTACAAATACTTTTGATATAGCTCGTTTAAAACTTTATAAATGTTTTCTTTTGATTGTCCGGTTGTTAGTATAGCATAGAGAATGTCTCCCATAGCGTTAATTAAAGGTGCATGGGTTAATCCATAAAGCATTTGAATTGGACCTTTACCTGATTTTTTATTTATTCTTTCAAAAAACTCAATTTTTACACTTCCAAAGCTGATAGCATGGTGTCTTTTTGCAATACAATAACAAATCCCTATTTCGTGCTCTTTACCTCTCATTTCCATAAAACATGTATCAATGTTTTCATAAGGTCTGGTAAAAAATTTGTAAAAAAATTCCTCGAGTTCTTCTTCAGTCTTTATAACTCCGGTCTCTTCTTCTGTTTTTATACTTTCGTCAGCTTTAACGGTGCAAAGAATTGAAGCCATGTATGGGAAAACAAGAGTTCCATAAGGAGAAACTTCTGCAAAGGCTTCAAAAACTTCATTAAAGTGAGCCGGAAACGGAAAACTTTCAAGAGCTTTCATTGCTTTTTCTTCTTCTCCAAAAAGAAGCACCTTTTTAATAATCTCCTTAGCAAATTGAAGCCCCTCTTCATCTACAGAAAACTTTTCCCAGAAGTAAGAATCGTCTATCTCCCTGTGAATACCGTAAAGCCAGTCTTCAAGATCTGCTATCACATCAATCACTCCATTAATATCAATAGGCAAACATTTTAAAACAAAGGTTTTCTTTTTATAAGCACAAAGAAGCTTTAAATTGCAACCCTCAAGAATAAAAAGTCCAATCGGACTTTCAAGTCTAAGTCCAATTACTTTAGCCTCAATACCTTTTTTTCTTGTAAGATCCAAACTTTTACACTCTTTACAGGGCTCAGGTATATACTCAACTTCTCTGAAGGTTTTGAAGAGAGGAAGAGCCTTGTTTACTCTTTTTTCTGATGTTTTCCCTCCTTCCTTAAATTCTCTTCCCAGTTCCTTAATTTCTTCGGAAAGCTTCGTTACTTCTTTATTAGATATTTCTTCTTTGAGCTCATCGGAGAACTCCCCTTTTAAAGTCTGAGAGAGTTCTCCTTCAAGCTCGTTAAATATTTCAGTTTCTTCCATACCCCCTCCTATTATTGTTTTTTAAGATTTTTATGTTTTATAAATTTTTGTGCTTTATTCACTTTTCAAAGAACACTTAGAAACTACTTATATAATTAAATTCAGAATTTTTAAAAAATCTGACACTTAAAATTTTTAGTCATCCCAGGATGAAGAGCGAGACCAGTCATCATCCCAGGTGGAAGAAGACCAGTCATCCCAAGAAGATGAGCTTGAAGACCAGTCATCAAAGGAGGACGAAGTGGAAGTGTAATCATCGTGAAAAGAGTGATAAAGAGGATGAGTTGGATCCCAGAAAGCACGGGAAAGGTCGCTATCGTCTGAAGTGGTAAAGCTTGAAGAAGTGATAGAGCTTGAAGAGGAAATACAATCGTCATCGTGTAGAATGTGATAAAGAGGACAAGTTGGGGCCCAAAACGCTCTTGAGGTGTAACAGCCATCGTCATCATAAGTCTGGGTACGATGGAAGGGCTTACTTGAGGAATCTGAGTCTATTTGATAATTTTTGGCAAGGATGTAGACAATGAGAGCTATGATGAAAAAGACGAAGACTTCCATTTTACTCCCTCACTTTGCTTTCTCTATTATTTTTCTAATTATAAATATAATCAGATTTTTGAAAAAATTCTGACAAAAAAAATGCCTTACCCTCAAAAAAAAACCCTGCTCTCTCAATTTACTTGCTCCTTAATTTAGCAGCTTCGTCTGACACTTTCTTGATCAATTCCTCTGTTAATTCAACAAAGTGTAAAAAATCTTTTATTGTTATAGGCTTTTCTAAAGACAATTCTTTTAAATTCTTTTCGTCAATTTCTGTTTTAAATCTGTTGAGATTTTTAAAAAGGATTTCTGTTGGCTTAGGAATCAATTTCATTTTAGCCAATATTTTAATCATATCCCTTCTTTCATCAGGGCTCTTGTTTTCATATACTGTTCCTATGTCAATTATGTCTCTTACTTTTAATGATAATCCCTTGTAAAAAATTTTTTTGGCAATAATTTCTACCTCAGACTCTACAGGAACTTTATAACCTTCGATTTCTACAAAAACATTAGGAATTCCAGTTAGATTTCTTGAAATGATAAAATCTATTTCAAAGTCTGAAAAATATAATTTCAAAAAGGTTGGACCTTCAAGGTAATCTTTGACAAGTTTTTCTATGTCATCATTAAGTCGGGGTGTTAAAAAGCCAAGCCATTGAGGGTCATATAGGAAAATGTCTATGTCTTTGCTAAACCTGTGATGAAATTTAAAGGCAAGGGCAGAGCCTCCTCCCCATCCATACTCTTCATAAGGAAGATTAACCTGTTTTATAATTTCCAGAGCAATTTTCAAATTTTTAACGATTTTATCTAAAGAGTTCATAAAAACTTATTTTTCATAAAGATATTCTTCCAGTTCCTGGTTTCTATAAACGGGCTTTATATATTTTTCGTAATAGGTTTTCAGGAGCTCCAAAGGAATGTCATTGTCATAACAGAATTTAATCAAAAGTTGAAGGGGAATTTCAGTAAAAAGAACATAAATTCTTTCAGATTGAGGAGGAATAAAATTTTTAATTATTTCAGCAAGTTTTTTTTCGTCCCAGATTTCAGCGTAAGAAGCATTCACACTTATAGCAATACTCATTCTTCTTAACCCTTTTAATCTCGGCCTTCTAATCTCGGTCTCAGAATTACTTTAAAAAATTTTCAAGAGGATGTCAAGCAAAAATTGAGTTTTTAAAGAAAAGGAAAATAAATTAGGCTGGGGGCTGGTCTACCACTGGAACGCACAAGGGCTCTTTATGGTCCACTCAGTAATTTGAAAATGCGCAATTACGGGATAACCAGCCCCCAGAATGATAGTTATTTGAAAAAGTTTATCTTTTCAGAAAGGCTTCCAATCCCCTTAAAGGCGGGGAAGGTTTCAACTTATATGGGTTTCTAATTCACTTCTATCACCCAACAAGTCGCAATCCCCTTAGAAGCGGGGAAGGTTTCAACTATTTTGAAGTTTACAGTCAAGGAGAGCCTTATTAGTCGCAATCCCCTTAGAAGCGGGGAAGGTTTCAACAATTTTATCGGAGATTGTGAATTGTGTAAAAGGAAATTGGGTCGCAATCCCCTTAGAAGCGGGGAAGGTTTCAACCCCTGGTTAATCTGTGAATTGTTTCAAAATTGGAGTCGCAATCCCCTTAGAAGCGGGGAAGGTTTCAACTTTTAAAATCTTTTTTGGCTTTAATTCTTTTGGGTTTAAGTCGCAATCCCCTTAGAAGCGGGGAAGGTTTCAACACAATCAGGAAAATGGAATTAGAAATGTAAATTTCATTGTCGCAATCCCCTTAGAAGCGGGGAAGGTTTCAACTTGATTTGTGCCTTCAGGACTATAGGAGACATTCTTTCATGTCGCAATCCCCTTAGAAGCGGGGAAGGTTTCAACTAAATAAACTAAGGAGGTAAAAATGACAAAAATAAAAAGTCGCAATCCCCTTAGAAGCGGGGAAGGTTTCAACATATTCTTTTGAAAAAAACATTCCATTAAACAATTTTGAAGTCGCAATCCCCTTAGAAGCGGGGAAGGTTTCAACTAAAGATAAAGATGGAATTACAGTATTAGGAAATATTTTACATGTCGCAATCCCCTTAGAAGCGGGGAAGGTTTCAACCTAGAGGATTTCCAATTGCATACATAAGTTTTGAGAGATTTGTCGCAATCCCCTTAGAAGCGGGGAAGGTTTCAACTTAATCAATTCAAAAAATCCAAAAAAATTCAAAATTCAAAGTCGCAATCCCCTTAGAAGCGGGGAAGGTTTCAACTAAAGATAAAGATGGAATTACAGTATTAGGAAATATTTTACATGTCGCAATCCCCTTAGAAGCGGGGAAGGTTTCAACCTAGAGGATTTCCAATTGCATACATAAGTTTTGAGAGATTTGTCGCAATCCCCTTAGAAGCGGGGAAGGTTTCAACTTAATCAATTCAAAAAATCCAAAAAAATTCAAAATTCAAAGTCGCAATCCCCTTAGAAGCGGGGAAGGTTTCAACCCGATTTGGAGCTTTTGAAGAAGGAGTATGACGAAGCGTGTCGCAATCCCCTTAGAAGCGGGGAAGGTTTCAACTTAGAGTTTGTAGGGATGGGGATAGAGAGAAGGTGGTTTGGTCGCAATCCCCTTAGAAGCGGGGAAGGTTTCAACTTTTAGAAATTTTTAAGATTGATGAAAAGAGATAGATTTGTCGCAATCCCCTTAGAAGCGGGGAAGGTTTCAACATATAAAGGGAGATAGGTTTCCTTTGGGAGCCCATATCCAGTCGCAATCCCCTTAGAAGCGGGGAAGGTTTCAACATATAAAGGGAGATAGGTTTCCTTTGGGAGCCCATATCCAGTCGCAATCCCCTTAGAAGCGGGGAAGGTTTCAACACCTCAACCAACTGCAAAATAAACCTCTTTGAGTCGCAATCCCCTTAGAAGCGGGGAAGGTTTCAACCCAAACTTATAAAAAATTGAAGGAAAACACAGAAGAAGAAAGTCGCAATCCCCTTAGAAGCGGGGAAGGTTTCAACATTAGAAGAAGTTTCAATTTTGAACCACAAGAAATAATTGTCGCAATCCCCTTAGAAGCGGGGAAGGTTTCAACTACAGAAACTGTTTCAGGAGAAAACCTATTCTGTGTCGCAATCCCCTTAGAAGCGGGGAAGGTTTCAACTAATTACTGGTTGTATAAAAGCTATTTTAATATTAGAGTCGCAATCCCCTTAGAAGCGGGGAAGGTTTCAACCAGAAAAAACAAAAAAACTAAAGGAGGTGGTAAGATGTCGCAATCCCCTTAGAAGCGGGGAAGGTTTCAACTACAGAAACTGTTTCAGGAGAAAACCTATTCTGTGTCGCAATCCCCTTAGAAGCGGGGAAGGTTTCAACATGACACAACAACAACAAGCTACACAAAGTATTAAAGTCGCAATCCCCTTAGAAGCGGGGAAGGTTTCAACAAAAAAAACTTTAGGAGTTAGGATGGCAAAACAAGTCGCAATCCCCTTAGAAGCGGGGAAGGTTTCAACTTCTGAACACGAAACAAAAAATACTCAGATGCACTAGTCGCAATCCCCTTAGAAGCGGGGAAGGTTTCAACCCGGTTCAAATCCGGCCCCGGGTCACCTTAAAAGTCAAAGTCGCAATCCCCTTAGAAGCGGGGAAGGTTTCAACGCAAAAAAAATAAGGGCAGGAATAACCACAGAAAGTAAGTCGCAATCCCCTTAGAAGCGGGGAAGGTTTCAACAAGTTTCTCCTGCAACTTCGAACTCCATATCACCAGGTCGCAATCCCCTTAGAAGCGGGGAAGGTTTCAACTTGAGAAGTGGCAAGTAAAATACGATAGTTTTTCTGGTCGCAATCCCCTTAGAAGCGGGGAAGGTTTCAACAAGATGAGAGTTATCCAAACAAAAAAAGATTTTGAAGTCGCAATCCCCTTAGAAGCGGGGAAGGTTTCAACACTAACAAGGCTGAAAGGAGAAATGCAAAAGCCAGAGTGTCGCAATCCCCTTAGAAGCGGGGAAGGTTTCAACCTTTTAGTGGTATGTTTGATTTGTTTATTTGTTTATGTCGCAATCCCCTTAGAAGCGGGGAAGGTTTCAACTGGTGGGAAGGGTGGGGAAGAACATTCAGGGAAGGACCGGTCGCAATCCCCTTAGAAGCGGGGAAGGTTTCAACAAATTACTTTCTTGGAAGTCACAGCATTTACCTGTCGCAATCCCCTTAGAAGCGGGGAAGGTTTCAACCCTTTGTTTTGAAGGTAATGAAGAGGAAATAAATGAAAAAAAAGTCGCAATCCCCTTAGAAGCGGGGAAGGTTTCAACTTATAGGAATTTCCTTAGAAGATTTACTTTTAATTCTTTGTCGCAATCCCCTTAGAAGCGGGGAAGGTTTCAACTTGAAAAATTGGAATTTAAAGACATTGAAGGAGACATATTGTCGCAATCCCCTTAGAAGCGGGGAAGGTTTCAACTCTTCCTTTTCGTATGTGCGTCCAGTTCCCCCAATGTTTAGTCGCAATCCCCTTAGAAGCGGGGAAGGTTTCAACTGTTTATACTGGATTGTCAGAAATTTCAGAGATGTCGCAATCCCCTTAGAAGCGGGGAAGGTTTCAACTTAACAGGAACTTCTTCAAATTACAGTTTAGTGTTTTGTCGCAATCCCCTTAGAAGCGGGGAAGGTTTCAACGGGATATTGCTCAAAAAGAGGATTGGGATCAAATTGTGTCGCAATCCCCTTAGAAGCGGGGAAGGTTTCAACTCTTCCTTTTCGTATGTGCGTCCAGTTCCCCCAATGTTTAGTCGCAATCCCCTTAGAAGCGGGGAAGGTTTCAACTGTTTATACTGGATTGTCAGAAATTTCAGAGATGTCGCAATCCCCTTAGAAGCGGGGAAGGTTTCAACTTAACAGGAACTTCTTCAAATTACAGTTTAGTGTTTTGTCGCAATCCCCTTAGAAGCGGGGAAGGTTTCAACGGGATATTGCTCAAAAAGAGGATTGGGATCAAATTGTGTCGCAATCCCCTTAGAAGCGGGGAAGGTTTCAACAAATCTTTTAATTTTGAACCTAAAGACATTATTTATTGGTCGCAATCCCCTTAGAAGCGGGGAAGGTTTCAACTCATAAATTCTTTAAAGGGAGCTAAGCTTATAAGCGTCGCAATCCCCTTAGAAGCGGGGAAGGTTTCAACCCAACAAACTACACAGCAGGTAAAAGCCAAATTATTGGTCGCAATCCCCTTAGAAGCGGGGAAGGTTTCAACGGGTGAACTCCTCTTGGAGAGGGGAATTCTGCTCCCGTCGCAATCCCCTTAGAAGCGGGGAAGGTTTCAACTCGATACTCTTCTCAAAGAAAAATCACTATTCAACTCGTCGCAATCCCCTTAGAAGCGGGGAAGGTTTCAACATAAAATCAAATGGACTATAGAACTTATACCCATTTCAGTCGCAATCCCCTTAGAAGCGGGGAAGGTTTCAACGAGGGATCTGTGGAATACTGACATTTACCTTGTTGTCGCAATCCCCTTAGAAGCGGGGAAGGTTTCAACAAAAAAAAACAGTAGGAGGGAGGTGGAGCTATGATGTCGCAATCCCCTTAGAAGCGGGGAAGGTTTCAACATTTGAAAATGATTTTATAACGAGTGAACCAATCACTGTCGCAATCCCCTTAGAAGCGGGGAAGGTTTCAACTGACAGATGGGCAGGTATCTACTGCCCATCTGTCAAGTCGCAATCCCCTTAGAAGCGGGGAAGGTTTCAACTGATGGTGGGTTTTAGGTACGGAGGCAGTCATCAGCGGTCGCAATCCCCTTAGAAGCGGGGAAGGTTTCAACACGACGGGATTGTCGGAGGAAAAGAAGGGTGCGGGTCGCAATCCCCTTAGAAGCGGGGAAGGTTTCAACGAATATTTTGAGTTTGTTGAAAGACATCCGGTGATTAATGTCGCAATCCCCTTAGAAGCGGGGAAGGTTTCAACACTGATGAGGTACGAGGAAAAAACAAAAATAAGTGTCGCAATCCCCTTAGAAGCGGGGAAGGTTTCAACTAGAAGATGAAGAGTTGAGGAGGGCGATAATTTGTTGTCGCAATCCCCTTAGAAGCGGGGAAGGTTTCAACTCGGTATCCCAGAGGAAGCAAGAGAATTTATTTCTGAAATGGTCGCAATCCCCTTAGAAGCGGGGAAGGTTTCAACTAGAAGATGAAGAGTTGAGGAGGGCGATAATTTGTTGTCGCAATCCCCTTAGAAGCGGGGAAGGTTTCAACTCGGTATCCCAGAGGAAGCAAGAGAATTTATTTCTGAAATGGTCGCAATCCCCTTAGAAGCGGGGAAGGTTTCAACATCGGAGTTGTTAAGAAATACTTCCCTGCTTTCGGGTCGCAATCCCCTTAGAAGCGGGGAAGGTTTCAACAAAAAGTCTCCAAAATCAAATAACTTCAGAAGTTAAGTCGCAATCCCCTTAGAAGCGGGGAAGGTTTCAACAAAAAGTCTCCAAAATCAAATAACTTCAGAAGTTAAGTCGCAATCCCCTTAGAAGCGGGGAAGGTTTCAACCTGAATTGTCCGCCTGATAAGAAACAAGGAGGGAAAAAAGTCGCAATCCCCTTAGAAGCGGGGAAGGTTTCAACAACAATTTTGACCACCATCAGGACAGAAGTCTTCCCGTCGCAATCCCCTTAGAAGCGGGGAAGGTTTCAACTGAAACTCCTGAATCGGTTGTATTCCGGTTCAGGAGTTGAAAGTCGCAATCCCCTTAGAAGCGGGGAAGGTTTCAACTCTTGTCTAAGTTCAAACGGAAAATTCTAACAAAAGGGAGGGTCGCAATCCCCTTAGAAGCGGGGAAGGTTTCAACTCGGTGCGGTGGTGATTGGTGGGAAGAAGAAGTGTGTCGCAATCCCCTTAGAAGCGGGGAAGGTTTCAACTAGAAGAAGTTAAATTTAAGAATTATGCAGATGATATTTTGTCGCAATCCCCTTAGAAGCGGGGAAGGTTTCAACCAATTGGTTATTTATGGGGTAAGATTTAGGAATTTAGTCGCAATCCCCTTAGAAGCGGGGAAGGTTTCAACTCAAATTCAAGACTGCCTGGAATCCACCAGTTACCTGTCGCAATCCCCTTAGAAGCGGGGAAGGTTTCAACTGGACTTGCAAAGTGGCCATTTAACGAAGTAGAAACGATAAAGTCGCAATCCCCTTAGAAGCGGGGAAGGTTTCAACCAGTTTAAAAATGAACCGAATTGTTCTCACGGAAAGCCTTTTGGTCGCAATCCCCTTAGAAGCGGGGAAGGTTTCAACGTAACAAACCGTAACAAACCGTAATAGAACCGAAACAAGTCGCAATCCCCTTAGAAGCGGGGAAGGTTTCAACACAAAAGCGACCGGCCGGTCCGATTCCGGCGGTCGTTGTGTCGCAATCCCCTTAGAAGCGGGGAAGGTTTCAACGTGAAAAATTTTCTTCATTGGATAAACGACAATACATTTATGTCGCAATCCCCTTAGAAGCGGGGAAGGTTTCAACCTTACTCAAGGTCAGATGACATTGGGAACCTTCGTTATTTTGGTCGCAATCCCCTTAGAAGCGGGGAAGGTTTCAACGGAAAGAACTTGAAAATTGGGAAAAGCGAGTTATCCAAGTCGCAATCCCCTTAGAAGCGGGGAAGGTTTCAACTTATACCAAAGGGCATTTATGAAAATGGTTTTGTTTATGGTCGCAATCCCCTTAGAAGCGGGGAAGGTTTCAACTGGGAATTGGAAGAATATAAAGGCGATTGTATGGTGGCCTGTCGCAATCCCCTTAGAAGCGGGGAAGGTTTCAACAGAATAGAAAGCGCTCGTATCTAAAGGTATATCTTCAATCGTCGCAATCCCCTTAGAAGCGGGGAAGGTTTCAACCCTACTACCGTGCACCTCTCATAAATACTATTTTGTGAATTTTAGAACAAATACAACTTCAAAAATCTACCCCTTAAATCCCTCACTAAATCTAATGCGCAAAACCTCTGAAAGTCTAAATTTTTAACTAAACTTTTAACACAAAATCAATAACTTAAAACCATACCCCTTTAACTGGCTTTTTGCAACTTATTCTCAAATTCAACCGCTAATCTATACCCCCTAAAAATCCCATCAATCCTAACACAAAAAGCCAATTTTTCTAAAAAATTCTTTATTTCTTTACCTGAAAATAGATAGAATTTTTAAAAAATTACCCCCTCAAAAAAAGAATCTAAAACCCCGCCCCAGCTAAAACCCAATTTTCAAAGATCAGCTAAATGTTATTAAATTAATAACACATTTTTAAAATTGTGTCAAGTTTTTAAACTGTTTTATTTTTAAATAACACACTTTATTTTTTCCCATTCTCTTCCTATTTTCTTTATTTCTCCATCTGGTCTTACTCTAAATACCGCCACTCTATAACTTCCCTCCTCTTCAAGTAAATTAGACAAAATTTTTTCAAATTTCTCAATGCTTTCAAAAACACTCCATTGAGCATGAAGCCCTATCTTTTTAAGATTTTTCCTTACCTTCCCCCTAACCTTCTCAGTCTCATAATCATAAAGCACTATCCTTAAAGCCATAAAATTATCCCAGTTTTGTTATCAATTTTTATTTCTTTAATAAACCTCTTTTCTATGTCCTATTTTAAGAATATAAATCTCTTTCTTTTCCCAATTCACATTGAATAAAATTCTATAGTTCCCAACTTTTAACCTATATTCTGCTAAAGGATGCTCTTTTAAATATCTTTTAAATATTTAATATTAGTGATATTTGAAAAATTTTTTAATTCTTCTATTGCACTCTTAATTTTTAATCTGTCTTCTTTATTAATTTTTTTGATATCTTTTAACACACCTTTAGCGTATAAAATTTAAACATCTAAATCTTTCCATACTTCTTCGTGGGTTAAAACCTCTCCTCGTTCAATCTCATCTAATCTTTCTTCTAATTCTTTTTTAACTTTTTATATTTCTTCTGCTTTAATAGTATTTTACAAAAATAAATAATCTTTTGCTTATCTTCGCTATCCAATTTATTAAAAAAAATCAAGTTCTTTCATCACACATCACCCCCAAATCCCAAAGAATTTAATTTTAATTTACCCCTTTTTTCTAAATTCCTCAAGTTCAAGCAGAAACTCCTTCATGAGAGCTATATACTCTTCTTTTTTGGGATTAAGGGCTTCAAGCGCTATGGAGGCTCCTTTCTTCCCAAGGTAAATTCCTTTTTCTGTCTTTGTAAAGTCCCCTTTAGTTATTCTTCCCTCCTGAATAAGCTCTCCTGCAAGGCGGGTAAGCCAGGGTCTGATAATCTCCACAAGGTCAGAGGCAAAGGCAGGATGTTCTCCTCTCTTAGAATGTAAAAAGGAAATGTAAGGGTCAAAACCTTTTATAAGAATAGTTCCAAGGGTAAGGTTAAATCCAAGAGTATAAAGAAAACTCAAAAGGGCGTTTACTTCATCCTGAGGAGGATTATAGGTTCGCTCTGTAAAGGTAAAGGAAGACTCTTTAATCATCTGGGAAAAGGCTTCAAACATAGATCTTGATGCAGTTCCTTCAAGTCCAAGAAGAGCCTTATAGTCCCCTACCCTGCTCACTTTAAGCTTTTCCTCTTCAAGCTCAAGATCAAAGGCATATTCTATCTCAAGAAGTTTTCTTTTAACGAGATATTTGGCTATCTCAAGTCTTTTAGTGAAAAAGAGATAAGCTTGAGTAAGTCTCGCATTATAGCCGTAAGAGCCATCAGCAGGAATAACTAAAGCCTTGATACCTCCTCCCTGTGTAAGAAATATAAGGGGAATACGGTTTCTTGCAAGAAGAGAAAGAGCCTCAGAAGTGATCTTTGCCTTCCCATAAACTAAAACTCCATCAAGATTACTTAAGGGAAAGGGAAACTTTTCTTTTGGAGTTTCAACTAAAAGACGATCTGCTTTACGGCTTAGAGAGACATAATCACTAAAAATAATTAGCGTTTGTTTCACAGAAAAACCTTAAATAACGAAAATTTTCCAGGGTTCAAGAGGATAACCTTTAAAAATCTCAGGCTCATCTACAGGATAGAAAAAGACTCTATCAGTTTTATGGTCAACAAGCTTTGAGATTTCCTCATAAAGAAAGTTAAGCTTTTCCCGAGAAAGGTCTTTGAGAAAAAAGGCACTGTAAAGAATACGGTAGCCAAATTTTTGTAAAATCCGAGAAACCTTATTTCTTACTTTATGATTCTTTATGTCGTAAACTACAAGGTAATCCATAAATCGTGCTTATTAACTCCTAAATTATATAGTTTGTAATAAGGAAGTTTTAAGTAAACTTTAGCCCTTTTCCAAAGAAGAAAAGACACAAAAGTATAAAAGATATGAAGGGGGTCTTCAAGTTTTAAGTTATATAAAAGATCATTGGTAGATTCGTAACAAATAAAAGGAAAGGCAACAGGAAAGAAAAAGTCGTCAAGAAAATCGTATCCGTAAAGGGTATCTACTATTTTAGGAATTGAACTGGGTAAACCAATTTTTGAGAAAAATAAAAAGGTAAGAATAGACACTGCAATGCTGTAATAAGAATAATAAGCTTCAATAAGGGCTGATGCCTCCCTTAAAAGTTTATCAAAAGATAAATATTCTGGATAAGACCTTTCGTAAAGTTTGTAAGACCGATAATTGAGAGAAGAATAAATAACTTTTGTATATTCTCTGCGAAACTCCGAATAATTAAAGAAAAACTTATAAAGTTTCTCTTCAAATTGAGGAGATAAAGTTTTAAAATTTTCATATTTTCTTTTAAAATTTTCCTTTTTGAGAACAAAAATTTTCAATCTTTTGTAATTAAAACCATCATCAGGGGGATTTTCTTTAAAGCAAAGAAGCCCTATAGTATCAAGAGTTAGATTTAAAGGTTGTCCATAATATATGGCAAACTTTTTAGTCATAAAAATTAATTTTCCAGTAAAATTTCTATAATTTTCTTTCTTTTTTCTTTATCTGAAGTGTATCTTAAGTAAATTTCATCATTAATCTTTTTTACTTCAACACAATTTCTTTCAAAACCACAATGGGCAAGAAAATTTCTATTATCAATATCTTTATCCTGACCTTCACCAGAGATATATTCCCTTAATAAGGTAAAAGTATCTTTGAACTTTGATACTATATTTTCTTTTTTGAAATTATTCTTTATTTCGCTAGATAAATAAGGTCTATGTGTAAAGAGCCCAAAATAATAGTAAAGAGAATCTTCATCTGAGGCAAAAAGATTTTCCAATTCACTAACAGCAATTTCATCTTTAGGTGAGATATTTTTAAATGAAAGAAGGATTGAAATACCACGATAAAGAGCAAGCATAAGAAGTATATTTCTTAATTTGTCAACTTCAGAAATAATTAAGTTAAGATAATTTTTACAAATTTGTTCGTTGAAAAGCTGCACAAGAGTATTAATAAAGCTCTTTATTTCATCTGGATTGTGATAAGCATCAAGATATAACATAAGAGGAGTATTATTTTTAAGAGCTGAGTAAAAGAAATAAGCTTTGCTAAGCATTTCATTAAGTTTTTGCTTAAATTTTCTATCTCCACTGGCATAAAGGTTAGCAATATTTTTAGAAAGTTGAGAAAAAGCTCTGGGGTACTCAAGAGAAGTTTTTTCAGGTTCAAGGGGAGCTGAAAAGAAAGCCTTGACCTTAAAGGGATAATTTGGGTAAATTTTAAAAACCTGTTCTGGTGAAATTCTTCCCAAAATAGGGTCTGAAGAGACTATGTAAGCATCAACAGGTGAGTTACGAAGAAAATTCTGAAGATTATTAAAGACAAGGAAGAATCTTCCTGCTTCAAGAAGGGCAGTTACATAGATATTCTGTCCAGTTGATATGTCAAGATAAAGCTCATTAAAAGGCTCATTTAAGTATTGATTAACTAAAATTAAAAAGAGTTCAAAAACGAGGGAAGAAAACTCTGTATCAAAGGTAATATGGTCGTATGTTCCTACACTATGAATAACTGAAAAGGAATCAAAATACTTACGATGGGGATGTAAGGCATAATACTCTGCTGGATTGGTAAAAAATCTATTTCTTTCATTAGAATCTGAAAAAAGGGCTTCAAGTTTTTCTGCAAGTTCTTGATATTCAGCTTTATTCTTCAGGTCGCTTATAGCAATTTTATTTAAGTAAAGACTTACAGGAAAAAGAAGGTGGACCTTGGCAATCTTTCCTTTTTCTTGCAGATGGTCTTTTAAGGCAAAGGAACTTAAGGGATAGGCATACCGTTTTCCTTCAATTTCAAAATTAACATTTTCCTCAAGATTCCTATCAAAGCGACCTATTTGTAAAATTAGGGCTTTCTCCATGGCTTAGCACCTCCTCTGGTGAATCCATGGCTTTAAAAGAGACCATGCCAAGCCCCATAGTGGTTTTTCTTCCAACTCCTGCGAATTCAGAAAAAGCTGAAAGAGCACAGAGCCACCTCAACTCCTCTTCTGAAGCCCCTTCACAAGAATAAAGAACTTCTCCTCTGAAAGTCAAAATCTTATTTCCAAAGGAAAAAAGAATCTTAGATTGACGAATTTTATGATAAACTACTTTAATACCATTTTCTAAAACGTTTTTTAAGTTTACATTTATTCCATAAGGAGAAAAATATTTCCACTTTTGTATAAGGCTTTTAAAAATAGTGTATGCTTCAGGTTCAGCTAAATCTTTACCAGTTTTCTTAAGAACCGTTGGAGTAATAAATTTAAAGTATAAATAGGGTTTACAATTTACTTGAAGAAAATCATCATAATTGCAATATTGATCTCTTAGAATAACTGAGCCAGGTAAAAGCACAAGTTCAGCTATAAAAGGACCAAGGTAATAGGATTTTGAATTTTCAAAAAGACCTAACAAAAAAGGAGAAAAAAGTTCCTCTTTAAGAAAGGAAATAGTTAGATTAAAGTTGTAAGTTTTTTCTGAGTTTGAATTTTCTTTTTTTAGGAATTTGGTTTTGTTAAAGATTTGAGGAGCCCAGATTGCAAAGGGTTGATATTGAGTTTTTTGGTGAAGCTCCTCAGCAAGTTTTTCTGGTAACAAACTAAAGAAGAAGCCATGAAGCACATCAGGAGTAATTAGAAAATCAGTTTTATCTTTATACTTTGGATTAGGTTTCAGCCTAAAGCGTAGCGTAAATTTAATGGGCATTTATATACAATCAACCACTAATATGAAAAATTCCATAACCTAAGGAAGTTTTGGCACCAATTCCATGTTCTTTTAAAGCTTCTGTGAGTAGTTTTAAGGTAGATTCAACTAATTTTTCTTCTTTTGAAGCTAAAACAAATAAAAAATTAGTTTTTTCTACCGTTAAAAATTTAATAGGATTTGGATTCTGCCAGTCAGCAGGTGGTTTTCCTTTTCCATAGTAATCTGGATAGTGAGGGTTCATTATGTCAATCTTTAAATTTATATTTTCAACTGGAAAGGCATCCATAAAAATAACTTCCCCTTGTTTTTTTTGTGTTCCGAAGATTTCAATCAATTGCCTAAAATTAATTCCGTAAACTTCTAAGTTTATTTCCTTCCCACTTTCAAGGGCATTCGCAATTTCTTTAACGACTTCAAGGAAATCTTTACCCTCACTTTTTGCTTTTTCCTCAGAAAATTTTAAAATCGCCCAATGCCTCGTAACCCCCTTTATTGCACTTCCTGGAATATAAGGAATACCATAAATGTGATGAAGAGTCATTGATGTTTCCTGAGGATGTGAAGCACCAAGACCAATAATAAGGCGCCAGTTGCAGATGGCTTCAATTCTCTCAACTTTAAAACCTGCAAGCTCCAAACTTTGCATCAATTTTTCTTTTCTGGATTTTAAATTCTTTAACAACTCTTTATTCCATTTGAATTGTTTAACATTTTCATTTATTCGAATTTTGTTTGGAAGTCCATTTTTATCCTCTGAAATAAAAGGCATATTGAACAAAAAATAAAAGTTCCAGTTTCCCGGAACTATAATTTGCTTAAGCGAAGCTAAAATATCCTGTGTATCTTTTGGATAATATTTATTCTTGTCTGGTAGTCTTACACTCATTCAGCACCTCCTTCGCCCTCAATCATACCCTCTGCAAATCTTTTAAGCCATCTTAAAAATGCCAGAATTTCTTCCGTCACATAACGATACTCAGATGAGGGAAGAGATATAACCCATTCCACAAGTTCTGTTGCTGTCTCTGGTATATTAATTCTTGTAGTTGAATCACTTTTTAGATAATCTGTTAATTGCTTGTAAATTAAATCATAAGCATTACCCTTATCTTTTTTTGAATAGATAAAAGCGAGTGTTTGTCCTAATCCATTTGTTAGTATCATCTGTGGAATTTTGCGAGTATATGAGCGATATTCTTTTCTCTTTTTATCATCTAATTTACCCAAAGCCTCTTTTACACAATTGTATGCAAACTCAGCTCTTCCCTTTTCAAGCTTTGTTATTAAAGTTTCCATTTCAGCCATGATTAACCTCCCTGTTTATTTTCCAGGATAGATTTTTACTCTCATAAATCCTTTTCCGATTGTCTGATTTCCACCTATCTGAATAACCTCAGGCAAACCTTTCTCAAAAAACTCTGCAACAAGCCTTGCCTCCTCCTCGGGCTTATCTGCTTTAAAAATTCCCTTCTGGTCGTCGTTTTCAACCCTTGGTTGAGTAAACATAACGACTGAATACATAATCGTATCCTGAGGTAGATACTCCTCAGTCCATAGAGCACCACTTTGCACAGTTCCGGTAACATCATCAATTTTTATTCTCGTTACAACTTCCGTTGAAGTTTTAACAAATTGAGTAAAATCATCATCAGATAAAATAACTAAGTCCTTTTTAAGTTTTTCAACCCAGTATCTGTATGAATCCTCATTAGGAAAAATATTTTCCGCAAGAAATTCAGCAATTTTGGTTGTGGAATTATCTTTTTTAACTTCAAAGGTGAACTCTTCAAGGACAATTTTATCAGATTCATCAGAGACGAATAACGAAGATTTCTCAGGTACAGTATTTTTAAGATCGGAAAAGTCTATATTTTTTATTTTATCAACATTAAATTCAGCTATTTCCAAATCCCTCTTAAATCTTTCAAGAACCATTGGACAGGTTATCCAGGCAAAAACACTTTTTAATGACTTGATTGGAAAAAGTAAAATCCTTGCATCAGTTATAGTCATAGCTCCAGCGTGAGCCTCTTCGTCTTCCGGACCAAAAGTAATAAATATGGCTTCATCAAATTTAATAAGTTCATTTCCATCTTTATCAGTTTTGTTTTTTTCTATCTCCTTACCACTTTTATCTTTAACCTTTATTTTCCAAGGCTCGGAAATTTCTGGAAATTTTTCTATAAGTTTCTTTACTTTATCACTATTGATTAATTTAACCTTCTTATTCTCAATCACTCTATATCCCTCAAAAGCCTCCCTTATACACCCTTTTAGCCCTGAACTCTCAATCTTTGGAAATTCAGTATATCTTTCCCTCTGAATTGGCAAATCTACAATTCCGACTTCACTTCCACTTCCTGGATGGACAGGAGTTTCTGCAATCAAAAAAAGTATTCTTTTTTCTTTAAACATAACTTACCTCCTCCTTTTTTATTCTAAATTTTTCAAATTTGTATTGTTGATATTTTTCTTCTGAATAAGGGTTTTCCCTTAAAAATCTTTCATATTTATCATGATCATTAAATATCTCATAAACATAGATGACTTCAGTATTGTTCTCTTTTGCTTTTTTATAGAACACTCTTTTTTTATTGTCTCCATCGTCATAAACATAATGACCATTTTTGATTTCTGTCTTACTTTCTCTTATATTTTTGTTAGAAAATTTTTTATGAAATAGTTCTTTTATTTCAATATCATTTTCCAATATCTTTTTGCAATTCTCCGTAGTGTAAAAAACGAAAAACATCTCTTTATATCTTTCATAAAAGATTTTTCCTATAGGATTTAGTTCTAACAGCTTGTCTTTTTCATCATCCCAAATTAGAAAACTAAAATTAGAGTAAAAATCTGATGATTTTAATCTTTCATACTCAGGACTTCCAACCACTCCTTTATTTAATATTTCAAGTTCCCTCTCATAATTCTGTAATTCTTTAACATTTAATAAATTTTTAGAAAATGGAATATTAGGCACTTTAATTAAGGCATCTGTTTCTTCAAAAATATAATAAATTGGACACATATTTAACTGCGCCATAATTGTAAGATATGGAATGGTGGCTTTATATCCTCCTGTTATATTGATTACAATATTATCCCAATTCTCTTGAGCTATAGAATAAACCTCACTTATTAGATTTGACATACCTTTATTAAACTCTTTTCTATCCCATATTTGAAGACCATCAATAATTTTCAATTTCACTTCATCTTGAGCTTTAATCTTCAAAATTTCAATATCTGGAATAATCTCTTTGATAATCTCACCAGCAAGCCTGCTTAATATAGTGTCTGAACAGAGAAGGTAAATCTCCAGGTCATCGTCTAATTCTTCTTTTAACTTTACAAGACTTTTAATTTCTGCAGAGACATTATTTTTGTCCCTCTGTTTCTCTATCCAATTTTGAATTAAATTTCTTATTTTTTCAATTCTACTTTTTTCATTATCCCAATCTTTGTTTCTTTTTGATTTTAATGTTTCGTAAAAATGTTTAATAGAATCATTATTTTCTTTTTCAAAATAATTTTCAAATAAAGAAGTCCCAACCATTGTTATTATTTTTTTCATCTTACCACCCCCACCAAGCTTAATCCAAATCCTTCTTCAGGGTTTATGTCAGAAATGTTCTTTAAATGAAATACATCCTTTATTTTTTTAGAATCAGCACCGTTAAGAACTTTAAAGTAATAAACACTGCCTGCCGGGATAGCTTTGTACATAAGTTTTGGTTTGTTATTAGCCATGTCCCAACCACCAACTCTTAAATACTTTCCAATTGCACATGCGACAAGTTTTAACTTAATTCCATCTTTTTCCCCTTCTAAATTATTTTCGTCAATCCAGCTTGGTAACCACCCTTTATTAAAAACAGCTGGGGTTGCAAGATAAATTTTAAACATATTATCTATCAACTCAAATCCTACATCTTCTATTTCTCTTACTGGATTTTTATCTAATACTTCATAAGAAACTGTTTTCCCTTCTCCTCCAAATTGGAAAACACCCCGCTTGGGAATACTGTTTAATCCTTGAATTTTTATAAGAAAACCTACATCTTTTTTTAGTCGTAGCATTGGTATTCTGTAAAGATGTCCTTCCCTTGAAGTAAATTTTTTTCTGTCTCTCGCAATTCCGATTTTTAATTCTTTTTCAAAAATTTCTTTATCCTTAGTAATAAATATCCCATCATATTTTCCTTCAAGATATTCCTTTAAATTTATCTGATCCAGCCATCCATCTGGCTCATCTGCTTGCTCAACGCCTTTGAAAACCAAAATTTTATCATAAGGAAATTCATCCGAATAAAAAAACTCTGGTTTGTTAATCAAATCAAGGGGAATTAATTGGTTTTCTTTCTCTCCATTTTTCAATTTTACGAGGTCAAAGGGAGGCTTAAAATAAATAAGACTGTTGTTTTCATTGTAAATGAAAGGTCCTATAACTTTCAACCTCCCCTTTTTTGATGTAGTTCCAATCTCATCTTTAAATTTCTCTTCTTTAAACTCTTTTAGACTTCCTTTTTCAAAAATAAAAAATGTTCTTATAGCTCCGTAAATCGTAGAGGGATAAGGTGGAAACACAAAATCAGCCCATGTGTCATCACCCATAGAAAAAGGTCTTCCTGTTCTAAAAAACAAAGTATCATTAGGCTTGATTTTTATCCACATTATCAATCCTCCGCCTTGGAAATAAATGTAGCAAGTCTGCATATATTTAAAAAGTTGTCTATATTACCTCCTGTTTTCCAAAATAACTTTTTCATTATCTGGTAATTTCTTTCAATAAAATCTTTTTTCTTTTCTTTTGAGCCATTATAAGACCTATCAAGAAGCCGTTTAAGTTCCACATCAAAAATAGCCCCTGTTCCAATAAATACGCCTTTATCATTTTTCATTCGCACAAATTCACTCTCCAATTTTTGAATAAAACCTTTTGCAATGTATCCTTCTTTATTATCTTTATCTTTATTATTTTCATCAAAGGCATTTACAAGTTCATTAATTAACTCAATGGTGTTAATTTTTTTATTGTTTTCATCATAGCTCCACTTAGCTACTATTTCTCTTTCTTCTCCTGAACGCTTCATTAAACATATCGCAAAAGCGTCTTTACCATTCTCTTTTGCTTTCTTCTCCATTTCAAAAACTTTTCTTATAACAATTTGAAGGGGGGTCTTATAATGAGCAATTACAACCCCTGCTGATGCAGTAGCCTTGGGTCCCATAGTTAGAATAAATTTTTCGTCTTTTTCAACAAATCCACTGCTTTCAATCAAATATCCTTTTTCTGAATTTACTATTATTCTTCCATTTTCAATTTTTATATTTCCTGATAAAGCCCATCTTAATTTATCCATAACTTCAAACAGATCCTTCAAATTTACAAACGCAAGGACATCATCACCACCAGCATAGACAAGTTTACCAAGATGGTCTTCTTCAACTATTTTCCTCACAAATTCAAGGGCATAATTTCTCAGGGCTGTTGATATTGAAGCATGAATTGCTGGAGTTAGTAGCTTTCGAGATAAAATCTCATTTAACTTTTTCTTAAATTCTTCAGACATCTTTGTCCATGTTTCAGAATTATAAGCGTATTGAATATTAGGCAAGAATTCTCCAGAAAGCCATTTTCCCATATTATCTACATCAAGGTGTATAATAGCGTAATATGATTTGGGTTTATCTATTTTGTTATAAAGTGCCTTTAAATGTTCTTTCAATTGCTTAATTTCATCCACACTCAGTGAAATTCCTAGTTCCTTTTCAAAATACCTTTGAGTTATATTTTCTTCATAGAAATATTGTCCATCAGGGTTTTCTATATCTTTAAATTTTTCTTTCGGTTTAGGAAGGGGTTCTACTTTTAAGAATTTATTCTTTAAACTTTCTTTCAATTTCTCTACATACCTTCTAAATTCATCCTTTGCTTGGAGTATTGCCTTCTCTTTCCAATCCGCACACGCAATTTCAGCAGTTGAAGGAAAAGTTAGTTTATCAAATACACTCTCCGAAATTTCTTTCTTAAGATATAATTCAAAAGTCCTTTTTAAAAAACAAATTGCGCATAAACCTTCACCATCTGAAAGAAATTTAGGATCTATAGATTCTGTCAAATCAACAGCAATTGTATTAAAACTTGTAAATTTTATTTTGTTTTTACTCTCCCAGAAGAAAACTACATCTCTTTCCCCACAAACACTACACTTTCTACCTTTTTCTTCCATTCCTTTCTCATACTGTTTAAACAATCTTAAATTTTTTCTTGCTCCCATTAATTTCTCAAGGGCAGAATATAAAAGTTCATATAATAGCCCTACATTTGGAAAACATTCAACATTTTTGGGTTCTTTTTTGCCATCTTTTTCTATAGACTCATTAGCAAAATCCCATAATTCTTTATGTCGCTTTATTATTTTTTCTTCAAACAAAACCTTTAAATCGTCATAAGAAACATCTCTACCTTTAATTTTCCAAGGTAAAGCAACCCAGTATATTTCAGGAAATTCGGAGAGTTGAGAATTGATTTTTTCATTAATTTCCTTTGTAAATTGCTGATTGATTTTGAGTTCCTTAAAAATGATATCTTTAGCAGAATTTATAGTTTCCTTAATTTTCTTCTTCATCTCATTCGCAAGATTTTTGATTTCTCCACAATCATTTTCAGGTATTAAAGCAACAAATCTATTCGGGATAGTTGGAAGTTGTAGGTCAGATTCTTTATATTCTTTCACTGCTATTTTTAAATTTTTTTGCATCCACCAGTCCATTAGCGGTTGTCTATATAAGTCTGGATAAATTATGTTTGTTGGGCCAAATTTTTCTATTAAAACCTCCATCGCTTTAAAAGTAAGAAATGAAAGGATAAAACTTCCCATATAAAAATCCTGAGTCTTTCTTGCCTGAGAGATAAAAAATTGCACAGGTCCAATAGTAAATAAAAAAAGTGAGTTATTTTGAATTAGTAAATCAGTTTCTTTATCAAACCAAGCATTAACTGCTGATGTTATTTTTAGGTGCTCCCATATAGAATGGTCAGGAATTCTTGTATCTGCTGGAAGTACTGACAAATATTTTCGCCAAGATTGACCTTTTGATTTTTCAATTAACTCCTCTTGCAAATTTCTCCATAAATATAAAAATTTCTGTTTATCATTTAAAGATGAGACTTTTTCACCAATGCTTTCAAAAACATTTTCAGTTATCTGAAAAATTTCTTTTTTATTATTTTCTGATATTGAAATTTTTATTTCTTTTTCACTTAATGGATGCCTAATTTCGTTAAAGTCCTGATAAACCTTTTCCTTTGGAAGCAAACTCCTTTCCATACAAGATGCAATATGGTCAGGCCCGACAGCTTCTTCAATATCACTTATACCAAGTTTCTCTGCGTATTTTCGGGCTCTATTTTCGTGATCTTTAATATCTAAACATTTATCAATCGGGTCGTGGAGAAAGGCTTTAAGTTTTTTTGGAAAAATATTTTTATCTTCTTTCATGACTTTTCTCCCTTAATAATTTTGTAAAGTTCCTTAAAAGCCTCAAGATAATTTTCTTTTATTCTTTCAAATATAATTCTTGATTCTTCCGAGGCATAAGTATGAACTAGTTCATTTCTATCCTCAATCATTTCAAGCCAAATCTTCTCATCTTTAATTAGATTGTTTTCATAAGCATACTTGAAACAATCTCTGGGGTTTTTGCATATTATACCTTTGTCTGCAAGCCATTCTTTGATAAGTTTCCATGAGATCTCGTAACAAAGTTCGAACCTTTTAATAGCTCCATCTATTTCTATGTCTGTACTTGCTATATTTACTGCTTCATCAAGATTTTTTAAAGCCTTTTCAAAATCTTCAAAATATCTTTTAACCCTTTCTCTCATAAATAATAACCCCTTCTTTTTTTATTTTTTCATGCAATTTCTGGTCAACTTTATTTAAGTTAACAATGTCAATGTTTAGTTCAGGAAAACTCAAAGGTCTGTCAATATCCACTGCTATATCAATATCCGATTTTTTATAAGCATCTCCTCTTGCCCTTGACCCAAAAAGGATAATTTTTTTAGGATTTGTCTCTTTTTTAATTTTTTCTATAATGTTATCAAGAACCTTAGGTTTTGATAGGATAAATTCTTCTCCATAATCGTTTTTCAGGACATTCCAGAACTCATCTATCAATCTATAATCAGGCTTTTGTGAATCTTTAATAGTTGAATTTTTTCTTTCCACATTTAATAAAACTTTCCCCTCTTCAAGAAATTCTCCAGACAATCTTAAAACCATCCAGTAAAATTTCCCCTGCGATTTTATAACCTTAATCCAAAGAGGTGAGCTTCTTCTTTCAATTTTTTCTTTTATTTTATTATTTTTATCAAAATTACCACCTAAAACTATTGTATCAGAACTTCTGTGGAGCACTGGCAATCCAAAAACCGCTGAATCAAAGATTTCTTTTTTGTGTCTGGTTCTGAAATCCATAAAGATTTTTCCAATATCATGTAATGCCTCACTCCATGAAGTAAAATTTTTCTTGCTAATAATAAATCTTGAAAAACTTAGATTTGAATAAGATACTGCAAATTTTTCTGGCTTTTCGTCGCCTGTAATCATTTTGCAGGCTTTTTTAAGATTTTCTATTATCCAATTGGCAATCTCTTTTGAAGTGTTCCCTTTAGTAATGAAATCAAGTCCAAAATCATTTTCAGGATTGTTTAAAACAATTATATTCCCTCCTCCCCTCCTTGCCCTTGTTCCAAAACCGCCAAGATAAATTGAAAGCCATAAGGCCGCGAGTGCTTGTTTGAATTCATTTTTGGTAAAAGAGGAAAGCTTTAATTCAAAGAGATATCCAGGCTTGATATAACTTCTTTCTCGATTTAATAAAACAGTGGAGTAGAGTAAATATCCTATACCAGCGTCTTCCCCTATAAGAGAATTAGAGGTTTTATCGAATCTCCAGTTTAAATTATAATCCAATTTTAAGTTATTTCCTATATTGCTTTCTAAGTTACTACAAAAGACTTTTATCTTAACTTTACTTCTTCCTTCTTTTTCCCCTGTTCCACCAAAAATTTTAGCTTCTTCTTCTCTTAATTTATCAATATCATCTTCCGCCTTAATTGCCCTCCACCACCATCGCATCATCCCTTTAAATTCTGAAGTTCTAAGTTCTGGAGTTTTTCCATCTGCCCCAGCCATAAACATAGGGGTTATAACTTCACATTCAAATTTAATTGAATACATCTTTATTCCTCCTCATCATATCCCAAATTCTTTCTTTTCTTTTATATTTAATCACCTTTTTTGTCCCTTTCTGACATCTCTTCTCTAATTTCTCTTAAGGTTTTGAGTTCCAAAACTGGTTTATATAAACCCTCTTCTTTTTCGTAATTATAAATCATGCCATCTGCATAATGACCAAAGGCAAGCCCTACGAGAAAGGCTATGGCAACAGGGCAGGAAAAGAAGAAATGGAATCTTGTAAAGGAGCGCTCTCGTCTTAGGTCCTGAAGATAGCTTGCAGCCTCAGCTGAAACCTTAAGAAAAGCTGAAACAGGAAGATTCCCCTTGTATTCTGTTTCCAAAACGGCAAAAGATGGATTTTCAACCCTTTCAAGGATATATTTTCTGACATCTGCAAGAGGCTCGTGATGAGAAAAATTGAAAATCACCACAAGTTCGTCTCCCTGTTCTTCATAATAGGGTTTCAGGTATTCGTATTTGTTTAAACGCATTTTTAGAATTCGGGGAGAGGTAACTTGAATAGGATGATAGCCAGGGCGTCCCTCAAGGGTCTGATAGTGATAAAAGATAAAGGGGTCAAAATGTGAGAAAAGAATGCCAAGGGAAAAGGCAAAAGCAACTGCTCCTCTTATCCCAAGATGAAAAACCTTGCCACCTGGAAGATTATTTTTTAAATACTGAATTTTATTATAAAAAATCCTGGCAAAGGTCTCCCAATCCTCTTTTTTGCTAAGTTTTCCCGTGATTAAGAAAAAATCTTCTTTTTTCAAATTATAGAATAATTCAAGACCATCAAGAAAAGACAGCCTCCCATATTCTTTTTCAAACTCGCAGGCATTAAAGAAGGAGCTAAATTCTTCTTGCCCTGAAGAGGTTACATAGAAAGGAAGGTCCCAGGAGTCTCTTTCAAGATAAGCTTTAATAGTCTCAAAGTTTTTCACTTTTACTGGACTTATAAGAGTAAGCCCCCTTTCTTTGCAGTACCTTTCTTTTTCAGTCTCATGGTCAACAGGAAGAATCATTCCTTTTGAGTTAACCTTTCCAGTAAAACGAAGATGTCTTGGAGGCGTGGTTTTTACGGCAAGAGAAACAAGCAGTGGTAATTGAAAGCTTTCTCCGGTGAAATGGTCTTCAAAAAAGACGGCAAAGTTCTTTTCTATAAGCTTCTTAATCACCTGAAGTTTTTTCTTAATTTCAGGGAGATTGGTAATGAGTTTTTTGGTATGGGGTATAACAAGAGCCCTTGATTCCTTAACTTTAAAAGGATAACTAAAAGAGGGCTCAATAAGAAGAATGGGAAAAATTCTGGCTTCTCCTTGAAGAATCTTTTCTGAAGACTCATAGTCTATTTTTAAGGCACGAGAAAGCACCCTTGGGGAAAGCTCATCCTTAAACCTTTCTCTTAGATAAAGAATGAGCTCAAGCTGAATCTTTGGAGAAAAGTGGTAAAAGTAGGCTAAAACCTCCTCTATTAAGTCATCAAAAAGACTCTGTTTTAAAAATTCAAGAAAGTGCTCCTCTTCAAAGGCATCAAATCTGAACCTCAAGATGCTCCTCCAAAAAGGTATAATTTGGTAAAAGAGGAAGCTCAATTTTTAGTTTGTCTTTTTCAAGAAGCCCCTCAAAGAGGAGATGACCCTTCAGCTTAATCACCACTTTTTTGCCCACGGCTTCCACAGGTAAATAAAGAGTTAAAATGGCCTTGTTTTCAGGGGACTCTTCCACAATGCCAAACCAGTTCTTTCCTCTAAAGACCTTTTTAGATGAGGCAGCAAGGGCATAGGCGTATTCAGCAAGGTCTTCTGCAGCCTTAAAATCAAAAGAAATCTCTTGAGGAGCCTCCCAATAAGCCTCAAGATCTTCAAGGGCTGTGAAAAGACTTGCGGTGTTAAAAGGAGCGAGAAGACGCATTAAGTCCTCAAGATATTCCTTGGTTGTGCCTGTAATTTTTTCAAGAGGAGTGTTTTCGGCAAATTCTTTAAATTTCTCAATATTACCCTGTGGTAAAGTACCAATCAATTCAGTATACTTTTCTAAAAACTCTTCTGTCAGATAGACCCAAAAGGGAAGACCGGCAATAAGCGTCCTTTGACGCGGAATTTGCAACATAGGAGTATCCTTATTAATAAAACTCAACTCTATATCCTCAGAAAAGGGCATACACATATAAATGAATTCCTGATAAAACTGGGTTTTCTCTAAAAGAACAAAGTAAAGGGGATAAGTGGCAGAAAGACGCCTTAATTGATAAGGTTCAGGAGAAGTTTTTTTGCTAACTTCAAAAATTTTAAAATCCTTCATCAAAACCCTCATATCCTTAAGTATATCCCGAAGAACAGACTGTTTACTTTTTCCTTTATTAATCTTGCTAACCATGACAATCCTTAATTTTTATGCAATTTCACCGTCTCCACCATTTCTCTACTATTTAACATAACCACCTTTTTTGCAAATTTCTGACAAAACCCTCTCCCAAAATTCTGAAACCTCTTGCTGGTCCTCCAAATCAAGATCAGCAAGGAGTTCTTTCAACTTAGGTTTAAGCCTCTCCCATCTTTTATAATGTAAATTCATCTCTTTTTTACTAAACCCTTTTGCCTTTTCATAAAGTTTAAGAAGATATAGACAGAGAGTTTCCTTTTCTTTCTCATTTAAAGCCTCATCAAGCCTTACCAAAAGGTCCTGAATTTTTAACTCACAGAGATAGTTCACAAAAACAGGAGAGAAACTCTCAAGAAAATTAATCTCTTCCCCTTCTTCTGGATCATTAGTTGCTAATTCTTCAAGATTCTTTTCTTTCTCAATCAGCTTGAACTCTGAAGAAAGGTGAAGGTAAATAACATTGGAAATGGTTCGCATGAGATAAAGCTCGTTAAGAAAATCAAGTTTCAAAAGGGTTTCTTTATATAAAAGCAATCGTTTTATTACTTCCTGAGAGAGGTCATCTAAGTAGTCAGATCCATAGTATTTTATAAAAAGCTTTTCTATTTGAGGAGTAAAGGCTTGATTGAAAACCCGTTTAATCAATTTTTGCAGAGTTTTTAAAAAGCTCTCCCACTCCTTTTGGCTTAATTGATTTTGTAAAAGTTTTTCAATTTGTGGCTTTAAATCCTTCATTTATTTTTTAAAAAACTCTTCAAGAAAGTCAAGGTCTTCACAGGGACCACAAAAATAGATTTTTTCAATCAAATCAAGTCTTTTTAATTTAATCTCTGGAATTTTTCTTTCTCTATTTAACAATATAAAGGAAAAATCGTAAAAATGGAATTCTTTGCAGCGCCTTTTCTTTTCAGGACAAAGATTAAGATTAACAAAGTTAATGGTGGGGAGAGAGGTCAAGAATACGAAAACAAAGTCCCTCTTTGAATCCTTCCAAAAAATACAGGGTCTAAATCTTCTTCCCTTTTTTGTGCCAAGGTCAACCGCAAAGGTTTTTTCAAATTCTTGAAGAATTGGTCTGTTAAGAATTCCGAGAAACTTTTTACCTTCACTTAGGCGGGGCAAAAGCTTTTTAAAAGGAAGCTCAGCAATCCTTTTCAAAGGGTCCTCTTAATAAGTGTTATTTCTTAGGATATTATATTCAAATGATTTCCATAGGCAAGATCCAAAATGTCAGATTTTCAGAAAAAATCTAATTATATAAAATAGTAAAAATACCAAAGGAGGAGCTGACAACAGTTGATAATTTGTTGACAAAACTGTACAGTTATATTATAATTGTTATCAATGTTATTAACTGCACAAAAAGTAAAAGAGCTTTACGGCATTCACAGGAATACACTCTTGAACTGGGAAAAAGAGGACTTCTTAAGTCTATAAAAACACCTGGAGGCAAGAGAAGATACAAAAAGGAAGACGTAGAGAATTTACTCGGTATACTTGAAGAAAACCCCAGGCCCAGAGTAGTTCTTTATGCTCGAGTTTCCACGAAAAAGCAGAAAGATTACCTCACTAACCAGATAAGGAGACTTGAAAACTTTGCAAAGTCAAAAGGATGGAACTACGAAGTTATTTCAGAGATAGCAAGCGGAGTAAACGAGAACAGAAGACAGCTCAGAAAGCTTCTTAACATGGTAAAAAGGGGAGAGGTGGAAAAAGTAGTGTTGAATACCCTGATAGACTTGCAAGGTTTGGGTATGAGTATCTTAAGTTTTTCTTCGAAAGCTTTGGAGTGGAGTTGATAGTTTTGAATGGTGAGGAAAACGAAGAGGATAGAACTAAAGAACTTGCAGAAGATTTAATAGCAATAGTTACCTCTTTTGCGGCAAGAGTTTACGGTTCACTTGGAGGGAAAAAGCGAAATGATAACGCTATCCTCCCGACTGGGATTTAGAAAGACAAAAGAAGAGGAAGAAGTATTGGAGCTTATGCGAAATTTTTCGTCCTGTACGAGATATGCATACAACAGGCTTCTTGAAGGGTGGGAAAGAAAAGAACTGAAAAAACATCTGCAATCAGTATTTCCCCTCAATTCAAGATACTGTGACGATGCCATAATGAAGGCTAATGAGTCTTTAAAGGGCTGTAAAGAGAGAGGACAGAATCCGAAAAAGGTCGTGTTTGGAGGAAGGGAGTTATTTGAAAAACTCCACAAAAGGCATCTAACAGGGAAAAGGTTAGAGGAGTTAAGAAAAAAGTGGAAAGAGAAAAGACAGGGAACGACATATTCAAGAGGAGACAGAGCAAAAAAAGGAAACTTAAACCTGAGATTTGTTTTCATAGAGGGAGAGCTATGCTTAAGGATTAATACGGGTAAGGGAAATTACGTATACGCAAAGGTTTACAGAAATGTTCAGAAAGGAAGAGCGGACAGAGATAAGTGGGTTAACTTTATTGAGATTCTTCTCATTGGAGAAGCCACAAAAAATTACGTTCCTTATTCGGTTGAGCTTAAGAAGAGGAATGGAAAAATTTATGCATTTGTAAGCTTTGAAGAGAAACTACCAGAAGTAGAAATAACGAAAGAGAGTGGAGTTATAGGAATAGACGTAAATGCAAGCCCCTTTCACCTGGCTTATGCAGAAGTAGGTAAAGATGGAAACCTCAAAAGCTATGGAAAGATAAGTTTAGATTGTCTTATAGATAAGAGCAAAGGGGAGAGGGAAATACTTTCCTGGAAAGTAGCTCACAGTATCGTCAACTTAGCCAAAGAAAAGCAAAGAGCAATTGTAATAGAAAATCTCAGAAAAATACCTAAAGGAAGCAGGGGAGACGTAAGAAGGAAACTGAGAAAGAGGTTACAGCAGTTTATCTACAGGGGAATACTTGAGAAGATAGAAGTTCTAGCAAAAAGAAGTGGAATAGAGGTTATCAAAGTAGATCCTGCATTTACTTCAGTAATAGGGGAACTTAAGTATGCTCCACAATACGGCATTGATAAGGACGTGGCAGGAGCATTCGTAATAGGTAGAAGAGGAATGGGATTTAGAGAAGAGATACCTGAAAACTATTTAAAACTTTTAAATAGGAAAGACTTTTTGATGTATTGCTTATACAGGTTGGAAGAGAGAAAAGAAGAATTAAAGGAAAAATTAAGAAAAGAAACCAACAAGTGGAAGCAAAATCCAATAAAAGAAGAGCTTAAGAAAATAAACTTTGATATAAAGATCGTAAGGAAAGAAATTGAAAGATTAAAAAGCCCTGAGAGTGATCTAGCTTCCCAACATCAGGCCTCTGGAGGGAACAAGCCTGTGAGGGGTCCCGTTGAGGGACAAAAAAGCTGGAGAGTTCTCAGGGCAGTCCTCACCTTCCCTTTCCTTGGGAAGTCTTTTGCAAGAGACTTCTCTCCCCTCAAACCGGTATTGGTTGAGGGGAAGTGGGAGAGGGTGGTGAAGAGACGAGTTCCTGTACCTGGTGCAGGGACGACTGCACAGCTCACTAATGTGCAGTTTGGATAACCAGGTGGTGCTATGCAAAAGGATTTTATCAAAAAAGGTGCTACTTTGATGCTTGCCTTAAGTCTACTTTCAGGTTGTGCCAGCTATACAACCCAGAGTTTTAATCCTACACCTGAGCATCCCTATGCAGTCAGTCAGGAGAAAGGAGAACTTAAGGTCCTTGCAGTGCCTGTAGTTTCCAAGGAAGATGCAAAGAGAATCTTTGACAGGGATGACCTTGCAAGAAAAGGCTTTGTCCCAATTCATGTCACAGTGACCAATCTCTCTCCAAACTCCTACACTTTAAGTAAAGTGTACTTAAAGTCTTCAGATGGAAAAGTATTTTCTCAGCTTGATGCCAATAAGGCAGCTGATAGTGTGAAAAAAGGTGTGGTTGGAAGGGCTGTTGGTTGGTTATTACTTGCTGGACCAATTGGAGCTGGAATCTCTGCTGCTCACTCTGCCTCGGTTAACGAAAAAATATTCCAAGACTTAGTAAATAAACAATTTAAAGCTTCAATGATTAACGCACGAGACATCGCAAGTGGATATCTTTATTTTGAAGTTCCCGAGAATACAGAGTCCCTTGATGGATATAAGCTTGTTCTTGAGTTTAAAGGCTCTCAAGACCTTGTTATGGAGATTCCTCTTAAAGGAAAGATTACAGCTAAATAAAGAGAATTTAGTTAAAAGGGAGGGGTTGCTATGTCTGTGAGGGTTAAACTTCTTTTGACTTATCTACTTCTTGCTATCTTAATTTTCCAGCTCTCAGGGTGTGCAACCATTCCTGAAGCTATTGAACACAGGGACTTAAGGGTGGGGCTAAAAATGACTGATACTATTTTTCTTGACCCGGTAAAAAGGGCGCAAAACAAAACCATTTATGTGGAGGTGAGAAACACCTCAGACCTTCAAGAAGTCAATCCTGAAATGGTCAAAACAAGGCTCGTTGAAAAGCTTAAGGCCAAGGGTTATCAGATTGTTGAAAATCCCCTTGAGGCAGGCTACATTCTTCAAATAAATATTCTTTACATGGATTATTATAGAAAGACTGGGGCAAAAGGAGGTGCTACAACTGGAGCTGTAGTTGGTGCACTTGCAGGAGCTGGGGCAGGAGGTGGAAGGGATGTTGAGGCTCTAATTCTTGCTGCAGCAGGAGCTGCCCTTGGATATGTGGGAGGCGCTGTAATTGGGTCTGCCATAAAGATTGAGACCTATGCTGGAGTAATTGATGTGCAGTTGCAGGAAAAGACTGATAAACCCATGGTTGGAGAACTTCGCACTGAGGCCAAACAGGGCACTTCTACCACTCTCGTTACAACTCAGGAAGTGAAGACCAATTATCAGACCTATCGCACAAGAATTGCCGCAACCGCTATAAAGACGAACTTGAAGAAAGAAGAGGCAGCACCAGTCATTGCTGAAAAACTTGCTACTCAGGTCGCAGAAATTTTTTAATTCTCTAACTCCTTTCAGGAGGGATCCCTTCCCTCCTTTTTTACATTCCAGCTCGCAGGAGGTTTAGCCTATGAAAAAGGGTGTTTTTAAAAAAGAAAGTTATTTTCTCTTACTTTTATTCTTTTTACTCTCACTTTTTTATAAGGTTTCTGAAGTAAAAGCTGATACAATAAAGTTTTCATTTGAGGAATGTGAAAACCTTGTTAAAAAAATTTCTGAAGCTCAAGATAAATTGAGAAAATTTATTGAAGCCAAAAATTTCAATGTGACCTACAGGAATCTTTCACCAGAAGAGAAAAACTTTTTCAAAGAGACTCTTAAAGCCTATATTACTGATAAGGAGCTTTTTAATAAGGTCTGCTATAGGTATTATGTTTTTCCTGCAAAGAAGGTAGAAGAGCTTGACCACTTGGTGCTCTTTCTTGGAAATTATGCCTGCTCTTATGGCTTTCTTAGAAAGGATTATGCATTACGGGTTTTTTCCTGGGACTTTCCTGCCTACTTTTTTGACCTTAAGGTAAAGGATGGTCTTGATGTAAAATACCTTGCCTTTGATAAACCTTGGGGAGAACCCTGTAACAAAGCCTTTAAAGAATTTTCCAAAAAGTATCTCTCTGGCTATGAAACAAAAGCTCTTTTCTGTAAAATAAACGAAAATAGTATTATTTGTCCCAGGTTTCATCTTGAAAAGTCCTTTGACTTTACTTATGAAAAGCTTCCCGTAATAGAAAGAAAAATTTTATATAAAGACCCTTCCACCGGGAAAGAGATTGAAAAAACATATAAAGAGCCTGAAAAAATTGTTTACTTTTCAGATGAAGACCTTGAGATAATTCACAAAGAAGGAGTTTCAATACTTGGTTTTCTTTTTACAGGAGAATTAAAGTACTCATACGACCAAAAACTTTTCAAACTTGATGAAAACTTAAAATTGCATCCTTATCAAGTTAATTGGATTATTTTTAGGTTGTTCTATTCAGAAGAGCCCTTTAACTGGTTAAGAAGAGAACTTGGTTTGAGGGGTTTGTTAAAGAAAGATTAAATAAACCTCCATTTATGTAGGAGTGATAACTGGTAAGTGTAGAACTTGATTTTTTTAAAAAAAGTGATGTAAAAAATTTAAAGTTGGCAGTTTTAAGAGAGTTTTTAGGTTAAGCTCTTTGACAATTAAATAGCATCTTTCTCTTTCTATCCTCTTATGTAATTTTTTTACCTTCCCCTCCTCTAAAGAGATTTTTTTCTGCTTAATTGATTTATCTACTATTTTTGTTATACTAAGAATTAAAAAACGGAAACAAAATGAAAAAGATTTTTTACACATTATTACAGCCTTTGCAGTTTTTACGATTACAACGGGTATTTCTTACGCAAAAGAGGTAGCTTTTACGCAAAAATAGGTTCACAACCTGCCGAAGGTCTCCAAGTAAAAACTTTATTTTTCTCCTAACAAGTGGTGAGAGTTAAGTTCTATGAAGAAAAGTTTTGATAGACCTTTATAGGGGAAGTAATTTATATTTAAGTTGGTGAAATTTAATAAAAATTTAATAAATTATTAAAATTTTCAAAATTTTTAAACAAAACTATAAATTATTAATTTTTTTCTAAATTTTTTTCAATTTTTAAAAGTTGACTTTTAAAAAGTTCTATGATATTTTAAACAAAAATCTTATTCCAAATAAAATTTCTATATGTTTTGTAAAAATTTTTTGAATTTTTCAGAAAAGTGGAAAAAGCTTTTTTTTAGTTTATTAATTTTTATATTGTTATTAACAAATTCAACAAATTTGGTTATAGCTTCAGAAGATTCAAATATACCTAATATAGATGCTATTGGTGCTGTAGTTATAGATGGGAATACAGGTAAAGTTCTTTTTGCTAAAAATCCTCATCTAAAAATTCCTCCTGCAAGTACTGTAAAATTAGTAACAGCTATGGTAGTTCTTGACCACCTTTCTTTATCTGATAAAGTTAGAATATCCAAAAATGCAGCTCAAACACCAAGTATTGCTCCTAAATTATACGAAAACGAAGTTTATACAGTAAAAGATCTTCTATATCTTATGCTTATGAAATCTTCCAATCAGGCAGCTGTAGCTCTTGCCGAAGCTGTAGCTGGTTCAGAAAGTAATTTTTCAATTTTAATGAATAAAAAGGTTTATAGCCTTGGTCTTAAAAATTCACATTTTGTTACAGCCTCTGGATTACCTGCTCCTGATCAGTATACCACACCCTATGAACTTGCCATAATATTTTATGAAGCTTTGAAATATCCTTTTATAAAAGAAGTCATAAATACTCCTGTAAAAATAATTACTTCTGAAAATGGAAGAACTTTAGTTATTAAAAATACTAATAAACTTTTAGGTGATCCAGAATTGGGAGAGGAAAATGTAATTGGAGGAAAAACAGGTTTTACAAGATTATCTAAACATTGTTTGGTTAACGGAGTTTACATAAAAGATAGATTAATTATAACCTCTATATTAGGAGCTCCCACACGGGATTCTCTATGGAAGGATTCTAAAAATCTTATAAATTTTGCAAAATTAGTTCTAACTCATCAAGCAGCGCCAATTTATTTAACCACAGTTGTAAATAGCAGTGTGTTAGTAAGCAATGGATATAGATATCCAAAACTCCAGTCTAAAATTCACAAAAAATACAAAAAAGAGTATTCTAAAAAAAGAGCTCATAAGAAAAAAATTATAGTTAAGTTAAAAAAAAGAACTTTTGTAGTAAAAAATTTAAAATCTAAAAAACATATCAAATCTTAGAGATCTAAAATTAGAGGCTCCCTTATGCATATAGCGGTTATAGGTGCAGGTTATGTAGGAGTTGTCTCAGGTGCTTGCTTAGCAGATTTTGGAATGAAAGTTATCTGTGTAGATAAAGATAAAGAAAAAATTGAAATGTTAAAAGAAGGGGAAATTCCCTTTTATGAACCAGGATTAGAAGAATTAGTTAAAAAAAATTTAAAAGCAGGAAGACTTTATTTTACTACAAATCTTGAAGAGGCGGTCAAAAATTCCTTAGTTATTTTTATTTGTGTAGGAACTCCCTCAAATCCTGACGGTTCTGCAGATTTAACTCAAATTAAAGAAGTAGCACTTTCTTTAGCAGAAGTAATAGATGAGTATAAAGTTATTGTTACAAAAAGCACAGTTCCAGTTGGGACTAATCGCTGGATAAAATCCCTTATTGATGCTAATAAAAAAAGTGATGTAGCCGTAGATATAATTTCTAATCCCGAATTTTTAAGAGAAGGAGCAGCAATTGAAGATTTTATGCACCCAGATAGGGTAATAATAGGTGGAGAAAGTGCTTATGCGATAGCTATTATAAAAGATATTTATCGTCCCCTTTATTTAGCAGAAACTCCTTTTATCATTACCAATCTTGAAACTGCAGAACTTATCAAATATGCTTCTAATGCCTTTTTAGCAACTAAAATAACCTTTATAAATGAAATTGCTAATTTTTGTGAAAAAGTAGGAGCTGATGTAACAGTGGTTGCTCAGGGTATGGGACTTGATCCAAGAATTGGAGTAAAGTTTTTAAATCCTGGTCCAGGATTTGGAGGATCTTGTTTTCCAAAAGATGTTAAAGCTTTAGTTCATCACGGAAGATCAGTGGGTTCACCCTTTAAAATTTTAGAAGCTGTCCTTGAGGTTAACGAAAGGCAAAAACTTAGAGCAATAGAAAAATTAGAAACATTTTTGAGAGATTTATCCGAAAAAACAATAGCCATTTTTGGTCTTTCTTTTAAACCAAATACAAGCGATGTCAGAGAAAGTCCTGCTCTTGTAATAGTTCCTGAGCTTATAAAAAGGGGAGCTAAAGTAAAAGTCTATGATCCTGTGGCTATGGAAGAATTTAAAAAGGCTATAGGAAACTTGAATATAGAATATTCAAATACTCCTTTAGAGTGTGCTAAAGATTCTGATGCTATAATAATTCTTACAGAATGGAATGAATTTAGGTTTCTTGATCTCTCCCAGATTAAAAAAGTTATGAAAACACCTATTTTAATAGATATGAGAAATATTTATGAACCTTCTATAGTTAAAAAACTCGGCTTTAGTTATTCAGGTATAGGTAGAACTTAAAACTCCTGTAAAAATTCCTGTATAAAGGGGTTGTTTTTCTTTTCTTCTCCTATGGTAGAGACAGGCTTTGGTCCGTAATCATGCCCTGGATAAATTTTGGTATCATCAGGAAGAACGAGAAGCTTTTTTATAATTGAATCCATCATCTGAAAATAATTACCTCCAGGAAGATCAGCTCTACCAACAGCTTCTACAAATAGGGTATCTCCTGTAAAAAGAATTTTATGTTTTTCATTATAAAAACAGCTTGAACCAGGAGAATGCCCAGGTGTGTGTATCACTCTTAAATTTTCTTTCCCAAATTCAATTATATCTCCCTCTTCCAAAACCTTATCTGCTTTTGGATTTTCTGGAAATCCCCAGGACTTAAACATAGAAAAATTGACAGGATCTCTAAAAAATTCGTCATCCAATTTATGCACCATATAAGGTACTTTTAATTCCTTTCTTAGATATTCTACACCCGCTACATGATCAGCATGGGCATGAGTTCCAAGAATTGCAACAATTTTTAAACCAAGCTTTTTTACTTTATCAACTATTCTTGGATCTGCATCACCTGGATCAATTATAACCCCTTCTTTGGTTTCAGCACAATAAACTATGTAACAACAAACCTCTAAGGGCCCAACTATTAAACTTTCAACCTTCATTTTAAGACCTCTTCAAATTTTTTAAAAATTTTTTTAACAACCTCTTCAGGAGAAGCTTTATCCGTATCTATTCTTATATGAGAAAATTTTTCATAAAGGGGAATTCTTTCTTTTAAAACTTCTGTTATTTCTTTTTCCAAATCTAAATTTTTAAGAACTGGTCTCTGAGAGGCAGTTTTTTCATCCTCTTTTATTCTTTTTAAAATTACATCAGTTGAAGCGTATAACCACACTACTAAACTTTTTTTGGATAAAGCTTCCAATTCTTCTTGGTGGTATACACTTCCTCCCCCAAGAGCAACAACCACATTTTTTAAATTTTCAAGCCTTTTCATTTCCTCTTTTTCTAACCTTCTAAAGTATTCCCATCCTTTTTCTTCAACCATTTTTTTTATAGTTTTTTTCTCCTTTCTCTGAATCTCTGTATCAAGATCAATAAAATTCCATCCCAAAATTTTAGCCAATTTTTCACCTATAGTCGTTTTCCCTACACATCTAAATCCTATTAATACAATTTTATTCATAAATCCTTTCTAAATATTCCCAAAATTCTGGAAAAGACTTGGTAACACATTCTGGATTTTCTATTTTTATACCTCCTACTTTTAAACCAAGAATGGCAAAAGACATAGCTATACGATGATCATCATAAGTATTAATAATTGCTGGTTTAAGTTCTTTATTTCCTTCAATTATAGCACCATCTGGTAACTCTTCAGCTTTAACTCCAAGTTTTCTTAGCTCTGTAACCATTGCTTTTATACGATCTGTTTCTTTGTAACGAAGATGCGGAGCTCCTTTAAGAATAGTTTTACCTTCTGCCACAGCACCTAAAATACACATAGTAGGGAATAAATCAGGGGTATCACTTAGATTTAATTCAACCCCTCTAAGTATACCTTCAAATCCTACTTTTACTCCTAAAGGACTTAAAACTTCTACCTTTGCTCCCATTTTCTTTATATACTCTAAAAACTTTATGTCTCCTTGCTTAGAAAAGGGATTATAATTTTCTACAATTACTTCACCACATCCTAAAATAAGGGGAAGAGCTAAAAAGTAAGAAGCAGTTGAAGCATCTGCCTCAACTTCATAATTTGTAGCCTTATAATTTGAAGCAGGAACTTTTAAGGTGTTTTCAGAAAAGCTAACCTCTACTCCATAAATTTTCATAACATCAATAGTAAGCTCTACATAAGCTTTTGATACGAGATCTCCATCAATGGTAAGACTTAAACCCTTGGGTAAATATGGTCCTATAAGAAGAAGTGCTGAAATAAACTGGCTACTTATGTTTCCTGGAAGAATAAGATTTTGAGAAATAAGTTTTGATTCTCTTACCCTTACAGGTAAAAAACCTTCTTTTTCAAGGCATTCAATATGGGCAGAAAGTTTTTTGAGACTTTCAATTAAAGGACCCATAGGTCTTTCGTGAAGCCTTGGTTTTCCATAAATTTCTACATAACTACCCTTACCAAGAGAAGAAAGAGCAATAAAAAATCTTGCTCCCGTTCCGTTATTACCTAAATAGATTCTTTTTTCCAAAAGCAAAGGAGGAAATTTTCCTTCTACCCTCCACACATTCTTTTCTTCATTTACTTTTACTCCTACATCTTCTAAAGCCTTTTTCAATAAAAGCGTATCTTCACTTTTTAAAGGATTAACAATTTGAGAAATGCCTTTAGCAAGGGCACTACATATCAAAGCCCTTTGAGTTAAACTTTTAGAAGTAGGAAGTTTGATAGAGAGTTTTTTAAAACTTTTTAAAGGTTTAATCTCTTTTAAGCCCATTTGATTTCCTTTTCCAATTTTTTAACCTCTTCGTAAATGACTTTTTTCATAAGTTCTACTGGAGGCTCAATGCCTGTCCAGAGTTTAAATTGTTCTACTCCTTGATAAAGAAGCATTTTAAGTCCGTCAATTATTTTTTTATTATATTTTTCTGCTATAGACAAAAACCTTGTTTTCAAAGGTAAATAAATTAAGTCCATAGCTACTTCAAAACGAGAAATAACTTTTTCTTCTACTGGGGTTTCCCAAGATCTTAGTCCTACACTTGTTGTTTGAATTATAACCTCTCCGAAGGCATTTTCTAACTCTTCCCAAGGTTTGGCAACTATTCCAAATTTTTTTTCTAAAATTATAGCTTTTTCAAAGGTACGATTATAAACAAAAATTTCTTTTGCTCCTCCCTTTATAAGAGCGTAAATAACAGCTTTAGAAGCTCCTCCTGCCCCTATTACAACAACTCTTTTATCTTTAAGTTCAACCCCACTCTCTTCAAAAGCCTTTAAAACCCCTATCCAATCCGTATTGTATCCCTTTAAAATACCTTCCCTATTCAAAACTGTATTTACTGCTCCGATTTCTTCAGCAACCTCATCTATCTCATCTAAGTATTCCATAATTTTTTCTTTATGAGGAATAGTTATAGATACTCCCTTTATATTCAAAGCTCTTATCCCTTCTACAGCTTTAGCTAAGTCTAAAGGTTTTACCTGAAAAGCTCCATATACTGCTTTTATGTTTTTCTCTTTAAATGCAAGATTATGCATTAAAGGGGATAAAGAGTGACTTACAGGATCTCCAATAATTCCATATACTTCATACATATTCTGTTATCCTATTATTTCTTTAAGTGTATTATAAATTTTCTTGGCAGATTTTATGTCAAATTGTCCAGGAGCAACCATCTCTTTTTTTGAAAAAATAACATAAGTAAAAGGTGAACCGCAAAATAAGGATAAAATTCTGCTCAATCTACCTTTTTCTCCCATACCAAAACTTATTAACTCTATTCCCATTTCTTTTGCTTTAAAGATAAGATTAAGAAGCCTAAAGGATTCTTCCAAGGTTTTACACATACAAACTATTTTTGCCCTTTTTATTCCTCTTTTTTTCATCTCCGAAAGAAGTTTAATTAAATATCTCTCAGACGGAAGCTCTTCAAAATTATGATAAGATACAAGAATTTTATTAAAATCAAAACCTTCAAGTTTGAAAAAAAAAAATCTCTAAGTAGTTTCCATTCTATATCAACGAGATAAAAATCTTTTCTAATAGCCCAAAGTAGCCACTTTAACCTGAATTCGTCAGATATCCTCTTATAACCACCCTCTTCATAACTTCTAAAAGTGAACAGAAACCTATAAGGAAGTTTAATAAGACTTTCTAATTTTGGAATTTCTGAATCTTCCAAATAATCAGCTCTTATTTCAAAAAGATCAGTATATTTAGAGGCTTTTTTTATTTTTTTAACAATACCTTCGTAGCTTTTTTCTGCTAAAGTAAGACAAAACATTAAATACTAATTTTAGAAAGATAATTGTAAATCATTTGATCATAGCTACTTGTCAGTTTAAAAACTTTTTTTGCCAATTCTAATCTTGTTTTTAAGGTTGTATTTCCATACTTTTTTATCTCTTCAAGGACCTTAGAATAATCCTGAGGATCAACAACTACAGTAACATATTTAAAATTTTTAGCTCCTGCTCTTATCAAAGTTGGTCCGCCGATGTCAATATTTTCTATAGCTGTATCGAGATCTGCTTCTTTTTCAACAACCTTTTCAAAAGCATAAAGATTAACCACAATAAGATCTATTGATTTAATACCAAGTTTTTTTACAGTTTCTACATGAGTTTCGTTATCTCTTTTAAATAAAATTCCTCCGTGAACTTTCGGATGAAGTGTTTTTACTCTTCCTTCAAGTATTTCTGGAAAACCTGTTACTTCAGAAACATCAATAACCTTTACTCCTCCTTCTCTTAAAACCCTTGCAGTTCCACCGGTTGAAATAATTTCAATACCAAGATTTTCAAGTTCTTTAGCAAATTCTACGATGCCTGTTTTGTCTGTAACACTTATTAGAGCTCTTTCTATTCTGTCCTTCATTTTTCTCTCCTATGATACTCCAATTTCTTCATCAGTTAAATAACAAGCTGGATCAGGAGCCCATATATCTCCTGTTACTGCTTCAGCCCTTGCTCTAAAATTGCCAGCACAGAGATCAAGAAATCTACACTTAGCACATCTTCCTTTAACATATTTTTTCTTTTCTTTTAGTTTTGCCATAAGTGGATTTGAAGTATCCATCCATATTTCACTAAAGGGTCTTTCTCTTACATTCCCAAATGAAAAGGTACGCCAGAATTGGTCTGCATAAACTGTTCCATCCCAAGAAACGCAACCTATTCCAACTCCACTATTATTCCCTCCATTTATTTTAAGAAGCTCATATACTTCTTCTGCCTTAGGATGATTCTCTCTTTTCATCCTTAAATAAAGATATGGTCCATCAGCGTGATTATCAACTGTTAAAACTTCGGTTTTTATACCCTTTTCGTGAAGTTCTTTAGTTTTGTCAATAATATAATCTACCCAATAACGCGTTTCTTCATGGGTAAGATCTTGTTCTATAAGTTTAGATCCTCTACCAGAGTAAACTAAATGATAAAAACATATTCTTGGAATCTTCAAATTTTCAACGAGTTCAAAAACTTTAGGTATTTCTTTAGCATTAATTTTACTCATAGTAAATCTTAGTCCAACTTTAAGATTCTCTTTTTTGCAGGCTTCAATAGCTGAGATCACTTTTTCAAAAGCCCCTTTAACACCTCTAAATTTATCGTGAACTTCTTTCCATCCATCAAGACTTATACCTACATAGGATACACCAATTTTTTTAAGTTCTTTAGCAAGTAAATCATCTATGAGGACTCCATTTGTAGAAATTACAGTTCTTAAGCCTAAGCTAACTGCTTTATTGAGCAAATCAAGAATGTCAGGCCTAACCAGAGGTTCTCCGCCTGAGAAAAGAATTACAGGAGAGCCAAAACGAGAAAGATCTTCAAGAAGCTTAAAACCTTCTTCAGTTGAAAGTTCATCTGGTGCTGGGTTGTTGTCAGCTTTAGCATAACAATGAATACATCTTAAATTACAAGCTCTTGTAACATTCCATACCACAACAGGTTTTTTATCCTTGGACAAAGTCTTTCCATATCTTATATGATCAAGAGCCTCAACCGCGCCACAATAAAGTTTAGATATACTTATCATAGGTTACCTCACTTGTTTAACCATTTTTTTAATTTCTCTATTATCTCTTTTTCATCAAAAGGACAAAAAATTATATCATCTGCTCCACAATCTTTAGCCTTTAATTCTTCTTCTTTATATTTACATTTACAAATAGCTAAAACAGGTATATCCTTTGTTTTTTCATTAGATTTCAAAAGTAGTGTTACCGCAAAACCATCAAGAAGTGGTAAATCCTTTTCTAAAATAATAAGTTTTGGCTTTTCCTTTTTAGCAAGCTCTAATAAAGTTTCTCCATCTTCTATAATTTTATATTTTATTTTAAATTCTTCTAAAATTTTAGCTAATTTATTGTAAAGACTCTCAGAAAGAGCTAAATATATCATTTAATCATTTTCAAACTAAAAGATATTCTTTTATAAACGCTTCTATATCTTTAAAAGCTAAAGAATTTATATAAATTATGTCTTTTCCGCGTATCTCTTTTAAATAATTTACACTATACTCTAATTTAGACATTATATTTTCACAATATGCAAATACTTCTAAATTATTTTTAATCGTTACTTCTAATATATTATCTATAGCATCTTCAGTAAAAACTATTTTGATAAAATTTTTTCTTTCAAATGCCGTTTCATAACTTTTAATCTGTCTCCAGATAGACAAAATTTCTTCAACAGCCTCATTTACCTCTATATCTTTTTCTTTATAAAGCTTAAATATCAACTCTAATCTTTTGGGTGTAATTTCCAATTTTCTTTCTTGTAAAAACCTTTGTCTATTTACTAAGTAATTTTCTACCCTTCTTTTTTCATCCTCCAAAGCCTTGTAATAATTTTCTTTCCATTTTGAACTATAAGGGGAATCATTCATAGCTGATAAAACACCATAAGGATCTTCAACGACTTCTTTGGTAACTCCTAAGAAGTTTAAAGATAAGGATGGAAGAGTTCTTTCAAAAGGAATAAGAATCTTTTCTAAAATGCGTGCTAAAGCTCTGGCACCTGTATTTTCTTTATAGGCTATTTTAGCTATTTCTCTTAAGGCAGAATCAGTAAAAGCAAGGTCTATATCGTAAACTTTAAAATCTCTTTTTTTGTTTATTAATATAGGATCATTAGGATTAGCAAGAATTTCGTATAATTCTTCCTCTGTTAAAGGTTCAAAAACTGCTATAACAGGAAATCTACCTACAAATTCTCTTTCAAATCCATAATTAACAAGATCTTCAGGAGTAACAAACTTCAAATAATTAATTTTAATTTCTTCTTTACTTTCTATTTCAGAAATAAAGCCTAAACCCTGTTTTTTAATTCTTTTTTTGATAATTTCTTCCAGCCCCTGAAATGCTCCGCTTACAATAAAGAGAACATATTTTGTATTAAGGGTAATCTTTTTTCTTTTTGCTCTTCCTGAAGTATCTGAAACTTCAAAGAGGTTATAACTATCTTGAGGAAGTTTAATTTCTACCTCTGTTTCTTCTAAAGGTTTTAATAAGGCTCTCTGAACACCTGTTCTTGAAATATCAGGACCTATCGTTTCTCCAGAAGATGCAATTTTATCAATCTCATCCAGAAAAACTATCCCAAATCGAGCTTTTTCTAAATCTCCATTGGCTTCCCAATATAAATCTCTTATCAGATCCTCTATATCTCCACCTACATAACCAGTTTCACTAAATTTGGTAGCATCACCCTTAACAAAGGGAACACCAATTTTTTTAGCAATAAGCTTTATCATATAAGTTTTTCCTACACCTGAAGGTCCTATAATAAATATGTTATTTTTTATAAATTCTATCTTATCTTCTCTACCATAATTTAAAAGAAAATTTTTAATCTTATGAAAATGAGTGCAGATCTTAGTTGAAATAATAGCCTTGGCTTCCCTCTGCCCAACTATATATTCATCAAGATAAGCTTCAAGTTCCGCGGGTTTAAGATTAAACTCATAAAAGGATTTATAACTTTTTGAAGGTTCAATCTTCTCTATTTTATATTTAGGCGTTTTAAGCATAACAAGAATTAATATACGTCCTTTTTTAAAAAAGTAAATATTTATAATAAATCTTCTGGATCTACATCAAATATTAGTTTTAAACCTGCTACTTTAAATTCTTTGATAAATTTAAAAAGAAGGCTGTTCAACTTTTTGTAGTTTTTTGTTTTTAAAATTATGTGCCATCTGTAAAAACCTTTTAATTTTCTAAAAGGGCATGGAGCAGGACCTAATATTTCTACCTCTTTTATATCCGCCTTTGAAATAAGATTTTCTAAAATCATTTTAGCTTCTACACATTTTTCCCTTACTTTATTTTCTTTTATGCCTTCAATTCTTACTACTAAAAGCCTCACAAAGGGAGGAAAAAGAAATTTTTTTCTTAATCTTATTTCCTCTTCATAAAATTTTTCATAATTTTGCTCAAGAGCACACTCTATAGCATAGTGATCTTTTATAGCACTCTGAAAAAGCACTTTCCCCTTTTCTTTTTTTCTTCCTGCTCTTCCTGATGCTTGAATGAGTAGCTGAAAAGTTCTTTCAGATGCCTTATAATGAGGAAGAAATAGCCCTTCTTCTGCTCTCAAAATGCTTACCAGATCTACTTCTGGGAAATTGTGCCCGTGAACACCCATTTGTGTTCCAACTATAATTTTAGGATTAGGTTTATAAAGTTTTTCTAAAACCTGCAATAATTTTTTTTCTGTATTGACTGCATCCCTGTCTAATCTTATAACCTCTGTTCCGGGAAAGATTTTTTTTATTTCTTCTTCTACTCTTTCAGTTCCCGCTTTTTTAAATTTTATCTTAAAACCTTTACAAGAAGGGCAAAGAGTAAGAGAGCTTATCTCAAAATTACAGTAGTGGCATAAAAGGGCTTTTTCTTCTTTATGATAAGTAAGAGGAATCCCACAATTTGGACAACTCCAAATGTAATGACACTCCTCGCATTCAACAAGAGGGGCATATCCTCTTCTGTTTAAATAAAGAAAGACTGACTTTCCATTTTTTAAAACATTTTCTATTTCTTTTTTGAGCTCTTCGGAGATAAGTTTAAAGGTTTTATTTTCAATAAACTTTACTTCAGGTAAACTAACAAATGGTCTTTCCTTAAGCATAAAAAGATGGTATTTTCCCTTTTTAGCAAAATAGAAACTTTTAATACTTGGAGTTGCAGAACCAAGAATTACGGGAATATTCTCCATTTTTCCTCTAACAAGTGCCAAATCTCTTGCATGATATTTACACGGTAAAGTCTCTTCTTTGTAAGAAGGATCATGTTCTTCATCAACTATAATAAGACCTAAATTACTTACAGGAGCAAATATGGCAGATCTCGTTCCGATCACTATATCTGCTTCGTTTCTGAGTATTCTCATCCATTCCCCAAATCTTTCAGAATTAGAAAGACCACTATGAAGTAGAGCAATTCTATTTTTAAAATAGTTTAAAAGTAACATTTCCATATAAGTAGTTAAAGCTATTTCAGGAACTAAAACCAGAACTTTTTTGTTCTTTTTTAAAACCTCTTTAACAAGTTCTATATAAATAAAGGACTTTCCGCTTCCTGTAACTCCATAAAGAAGAACTGGATTAAATTTTTCTTGAGATATTAAACTTTTAATTCCCTCAAAGACCTCTTTCTGAGAAAAGGTAAGTTTGTATTCCTTCGGAATCTCTAAAGAGAGGACTATCTTTCTTAATTTAGGGTATTCAACTCTCTCTAATATCCCTTTTTCTAAGAGCTTCTTTATTTCTTTTGATGAAAATTTCTTTTTTAATATTTTTTCTGGAACTTCTATCCTTTCTTCAATGTAAGCAATGATTTCATTTTTTCTATCTTCTTTACTTAACTCTATCTCGTTTTTAAGCCTTATAAAAACCTCTGTAGGAATTTTAGCTTTGGGAAATTCTGATTTTACAAAAATCCATTCCTTTTCTTTAAATTCATTAATTTTTCTAAGTGTAAGACCGGTTTTTCTTAAAAAGTACTTTAAATTATATCCTTTCTTTTTTATTAATGAAAATTCCTCGGGAAGATAACCCTTTTTTATAGCCTCCTTTCCTTTTTCGGTAAGGTAGATCCTTTTTTGTGGTAAAGAAAAAACACCAGGAGGTAAGGCTATTTTATAGACTAATCCGAGAGGAGTAAGGTAATACTGAGACACCCACTCTAATAAGGGAAATAAATTAAAAGGAATTAAAGGCTCTGCATCTAATGTTTCCTCTACCCACTTATACTCTATTTCCTTAGAGAGTTCTTTTTCTGTAACTTCAAAACAATCTTTTACTATACCTATTAATTTGTAATTCTTAAAGGGAACTAAAACTCTTATACCTGGTATGATATATTTTTCACTTAAATAAAAGAAACTTTGATAAAGAGGGAGAGGTAAAACTACATCAACCAAATACATTAACAGATTTTTCTTTCATTTACAAATCTTATTAAAACTTCTTTTAATTTAGGGTCTTTTGTAGCATAATGAAGAACTGTTCTAAAAAAACCTTCTTTATTTCCTGTGTCAAATCTTATACCTTTAAACAAATAGGCATAAACTTCGTATCCATTTTCTATCATTAGCTGAATGGCATCGGTAAGCTGATATTCTCCGTGAACTTTGGGAATTTTTTTTAAAAATTCAAAAATTACTGGATCAAATATGTATCTCCCTATAATAGCTAAATTAGAAGGTGCTTCCTCAGGAGAGGGTTTTTCTACTACCCCTTTTATTTTAAGTAAGTTATCTTCTATTTTTTCTCCTTCAATTATTCCGTATTTATAAACATCCTCTTCAGAAACCTCCTCAACAGCAATGATACTGTGATTTTTGGTTTTTTTAGAAAGTTGGTTATAAATTTCTATCATCTGTTTAAGACACGGAATTTCTGCATCAACAAGGTCATCTCCTAATACCACAGCAAAGGGTTCATTTTCTACAGCCCTTTCAGCCATAAGCACAGCATGTCCAAGCCCCTCAGGAATTTTTTGTCTTACTTCTATCAAGTGTTCTATTTTTTCTTCTACTTCTTCAACTTTTTTAAGAAGCTTTGTTTTTCCTCTTTCTTTCAAAAAGCTTCTTAAACTTAAGTTTGTATCAAAATAATCAATAATTCCTCCCTTACCTTGGGATATAATAAATATAAGAGTATTTATTCCAGAAGATATGATTTCGTCAACTACATATTCAATTGTAGGTCTATCAACTATGTTTAAAAGTTCCTTAGGAACCACCTTTGTAATAGGGAGCATTCTTGTCCCAAGTCCAGCAACAGGTATAACCGCTTTTCTTATCATAAGACCTCCTTCTTTAAATTTCTTCCTTTAATAATCTTTCATAAGTAGATTTAAAATCTTTATAAAGCTGAGTCCAGTATTGAAGTGCTCTTTGATATATTTTTTCAAAATCAGAAAGGTGTTTTTCTGATAAAACCAAATTAGCACTTAATAAAAAAGTTTCCCTGGGATCTAAAGTTTTTGCATTAGGTAATACATAGATTAAAAAAATTTCTCTTCTTTTACTTATAGGCATTTTTTCATTCAAATATCTTGAAAAGTCTTCAATTTCTTCTAATTTTTGAGCACCAAGAATTACTACTTTTATCAAGGCTATTTTACACCAATACATCAAATCTTCAAAACTTTTAATTTCTCTAATCTCAAAGTCTTTAGAAAAATAGTTTATAAGATTGTCAAAAGGTAATGACAAATTCCAATAAATCAAACATAAAGGTTTTTCTATAAGATAATCACGGTATTCTATTTCTTTCATTTAACTCCTTTCTCACCCAACTCAAGAGAAATTACAGCTTCTTCTATACCCCCCTGTTTTTTTATCAATTCTATTTCTCTATTCACTTTATCTTTTCTTATAGCATGTATCATCGCTACATCTTCTTCAATAAGTCTTTTTTTATATAAATCTATTAAATCCTGATCAAAGGTTCTCATGCCAAAAGGAGCACCCTGTGTCATTACATCGTAGAAAGTTCTACCTTCCTTTTCCCCCGTTAGAATTATTTCCCTTACTCTTAAAGTATTATATAGGATATCAAATGCAGGAATTCTTCCTCCTCCAATTTTGGGAAGAAGTTTTTGCCCTACAATCCATTTTAAAGCTCCAGCTAATCTATATCTTATGGTATGTTCTTCCTCAGGCAAATAAAATCCTAAAATTCTTTGAATAGTATGGGAGGCTCCTATAGTATGAAGAGTGGAAAATACTAAGTGACCAGTTTCAGCAGCATTTAAAGCAATATCCATAGTTTCTCTATCACGAATCTCACCAACAAGTATTACATTGGGAGCTTCCCTTAAAGCTGCTCTAAGACCCTCAGCATAACTTGAAAAATCTGTTCCAAGTTCTCTTTGATTAATAGTGGCTTTTATAGGTTTATGAATATACTCAATAGGGTCTTCCAAAGTAATTATATGTACATTTTCATTTTTGTTTATTTCATTAAGAATGGCAGCTAAGGTAGTCGTCTTACCCTGTCCTGTAGCTCCTGTTACAAGCACAATTCCATATTTTTCCTGAGCAATTTTATAAAAAACCTCAGGTAATCCCAATTCTTCTATTGACCTAACTCTGCTTTCAAGCTTTCTCATTATAATGTTATAAGTTTTTTGGCGTGAAAAAATGTTAACTCTAAATCTTGTTTCATCATCTAAAAAATACGAAAGATCTGCATATCCATCTCTGATGAGTTTTTTGAAAAGGCGAGGTCTCTCTTTAAGAAGAGTAAAGGCTATGGTTTCTGTTTGGAAGGGAGAAAGTTTTTCTACAGGAAAATCTTCAAAAAATACAGACTTAACTTTTCCATAAACTACTACCTGAAAAGGATAACCGGAAAGAATGAAAATATCAGAAAGACCTTCCTCTAAATGTGCAAGCCTATAAAGTAATTCTTTTATTTCAACTTCTGTAAGCATACTTATCCAGGCATTTCTGTAAAATCAGCAATTTCTTTATCTTTTACAAAAGGTAAAAATCTACTTTTATCTATTGCTTTTATAAAAGCTTCTTCAGGACTTATATATCCCTTATTTAAATAATCCATAATACAGTCATCTAAGGACATCATACCAAATTTCTTACCTGTTTGAATAAGGGAGGGAATTTGATGTATTTTGTTTTCTCTTATAAGATTTCTTATAGCAGGAGTAGCTACCATTATTTCTGTAGCTACTATTCTTCCTGGTTTATCAATTCTTTTAAACATAGTTTGAGAAATAACCGCTCTTAAAGCCTCTGATAAAGAAACTCTTATTTGGTCTCTTTCCTGAGGTGGAAAAGCATCTATTATTCTGGCAACAGTTTGCGCAGCACCAATAGTATGAAGGGTAGAAAATACTAAGTGCCCAGTAAGAGCAGCTTCTATGGTAAGTGCTATAGTTTCTAAATCACGCATCTCTCCTACAAGAATTATATCAGGATCTTCTCTTAGAGCTGCTCTTAAAGCATTGGCAAAACTTTTGGTGTGAATTCCTATCTCTCTTTGATTAACCAAACAGTTTTTGGACTCATGCACAAATTCAATAGGATCCTCAATGGTAATAATGTGATCATAACGCATTCTATTTGCATAATCTATAATAGCTGCAAGCGTGGTTGATTTACCAGAACCTGTAGGACCTGTTACAAGAACAAGCCCCCTTGGAAGCAAAGCAAGCTTATTTAAAAGTGGAGGAAGTCCCAATTCTTCTATGGTTTTAATTTTAGTAGGAATAAGCCTAAATGCTGCTGCTATACCTCTTCTTTGACGAAAATAATTAACTCTAAATCTTGCAAGCCCAGGAACTTCATATCCAAAATCAACCTCTCCTTCTTCTTCAAACTTTTTTATAATCTCTTCAGGAGCTATTTCATAAAGCATTTCTCTTAATTCATCTTCTTCTAATACTTTATATCTTACTCTCTGAAGTTCTCCATGAACTCTAAGAAGAGGAGGATTTCCTGCTGAAAGATGAAGATCTGAAGCCTGTGTATCAACCATCAATCTAAAAAAGGGATCAAGTTTTGCCATATTTATACCCTTTCTATATTACTTTCTACATGCACTTCCATAGCTTTGGTAATACAAACTGCTACGCAAAATTCACAGGCTGTACATTTCTGAGGATCAAAAATAACTTTAAAGGAATCTCTATCCACATAAAGTGCCTGAGTAGGACATACAGCTGTGCAACTTCCACAATGTATGCAAAGTTCTTCATTTTTTATTATCTTTTGCTCTAAAGAACTTACTTCAACACCTATCTCTCTTAAATACTCTAAACCTTTATTGACCTTTTCAGGGGTTCCCTCAAGTTCCATTATCATAATTCCTTCTTTCCCGGGGGTGATTGTTGCTTTTAAAATGTTAAAAACAAGGTCAAAATCTTTAACTAATTTGTAAACTATTGGTTTATCAACAATTTCTGGTGGGAATTTCAAATATAAACCTTTTTTATATATCATTTTCTCTTAAAAACCTCCTTAATTTTTAGAATTAAGCATAGCTTCACAATATTCTAATCCTCTTTTAGCCATAGTCAATTCTGGATCAATTTCAAGAGCCTTTTTAAAGTAAATCTGAGCAATAGGTATGTAATTTATAGCCTTTAAACAATAACCTATATTGGCATAATCTATAGCTGAAGCTGGATTTAAATCCACGGCTCTCAAAAATGCTTCCATAGCTTTCATATAATCTCCGAGTTTATAATAGGCTCTTCCTAAAATATTATAAAGTTCTGGAACCTCATTATTTATTTCTAATGCCATCTCAACAAAACTTAAAACCTTTTGATACTCTCCTAATTTAAGATAAACATCTGCAAGATGAGAAATAATAGCTACTTTATCCTCCGGTGGTGGAGAAAGCTCTAAAGCTTTTTCATAACAGATTATGGCTTCATTCTGTTTAGACATGTTTTTGTAAAGATTCCCTAAGTAAGCCCAAAGATAATACCTGTTAACTTCCTTTATTATACTTTCCAAAAAGTCTTTTAATTTTTCTTTTGATAAATAAAGACTTAAAGTTCTTATCATTTGATAAAGATAAGAAATTTTTGTCCTTTCTCTAAATAAAATTCCAGGAATTATAGCATAAACTGCAGGAATATTTAGTTGGGGATGGGTTATATCTATTAAATAAACCTCATAATCAAGTTCTTTTAGTTTTTCAGATAAATTAAGTAATTCTTCTACATGGTCTTCAGAATAAAGATTAGGAAGGTCTTTAAGATCTACTTCAGCTGAAAATTCAATAACATTTTTGGCTTCTTCTAAGGTTTTAAATTTAGGAAGTCCGCTTTCTACATATTTACCCTCTGTATCAAAGTCTCCTGCAAGCTGAGCTACTTCGGTAAAAGCCCTTATCAATGCTCTTTCTGGAGAAGTTGCTGTTCCTGCTGCATATACTATTTCACTCCTTTCGGGATAGGTAGAAGGATCCATAGCCATTACAGCAACCGTTGGAACAGGCATTCCAAAAGTCATATCCCTTATCCATACCTTTATGTTTAATCTTTCATAACAATTTAACAGCCTTTTTCCTTCTCCTTCAATTGATTCTTTTCTAATGGCAGGCATAGGAGTATTTTTTCTCACTGATAAGGCATTAGTATGCCTTTCTATTAATTCACAAATAGCCTGAACCGAAGCCTCTGGATAGGTATTTCCTCCTGCAGAACCATTGTATTCATAAATTAACCAAAACCAGTGAAAGGGAATAAATTTTTCCTTTCCTGTTCTTACCTCAAAAGCTCTTACAAAGTAAAATGGAATTTCTTTTAAGTATTTAATCGCAAAATTTTTTACCTCTTTGGATTCGTCATCTTCTACAGATTTTAAAAATATTTCAAAAGGAATGGCTTTTTCTTTTAATTCTTCAAAGGAAGAAAAAATTCCCCTTTTTTCAATCTCTTTATAAAAAGAAAAAAGAGAAAATCTTTCAACAAGTTCCATAAGTGCACTTGCTTGAGAAAGTGCTTCGGTGGTTCCCTTCCCCATTTGTTTAAAATTGCCTGTAACCTTCTGACCATCTATATCATAAAGACTTAAATAAATGGGAATGCCAAGTCTACCCTTGTCAATCCTTTTAAGACCCTTATAAATTCTAACTCCAGTTAACCTAAGCCTTTCCTCTACTTCTTTTATTGTTTCCTCTGGAGGCTTTGCCTTATCAGCTATAACTTTTTTAGAACTCAAAAGAAATTTTTTCTTTAATTCCATATTTTTTCTCCTGAGGATTTAACTTTGAAAAGGGATATAGTATAATTTTAAATTAATTTTCTAAAATATTATATCTCTAAATTTGAAAATGAAAACAGCTATTGCCTTAAGCGGGGGAATTGATAGTGCAGTTGCAGCTTACATTCTAAAAGAAAAAAAATATGAACTTTTAGGAATCACTTTTGAAATATTTGAATCACAAAAAGAAACAATCAATAAAGCTAAAACTGTTGCAGATTTTCTAAAAATTCCTTATCAAATTTTAGATTTAAAGGAATATTTTAAAAAAGAGATAATTAATTATTTTGTAAGTTCTTATGCTGAGGGTAAAACTCCAAATCCCTGTGCATGGTGTAATAGAAAAATAAAATTTGGAAAGGTATTAGATTTTGCTGTAAAAACATTAAAAATAGAAAAATTTGCAACCGGTCATTATGCAAGGATAGATACTTATAAGGGTAATTTAATTTTAAAACAGGCAAAAGATAAAAATAAAGACCAATCTTATTTTTTATCTCTTATAAATCGCGAGACGATACCTTATTTACTTTTCCCCTTGGGTGAATTGACAAAAGAAGAGGTAAAGTCTCTTGGTAAAAACCTATTTAATTTTTTGGATTACAAAGAATCTCAGGATATTTGCTTTTTAAAGGGAAAATCTCTGAAAGCCTTTTTATCTGATTATCTTCCTGAGAAAAAGGGAGTCGTTATGTATAAGGGAAAAATTGTGGGAACCCATCTAGGTATTCATTGGTTTACTATTGGTCAGAGAAAGGGACTTAGAATACCCTTGGGGAAACCCCTTTATATTATTGAACTTGATGCTAAGGAAAATAGAATTATTTTGGGCGAAGAAAAAGACTTATTTTCTGAGGGGCTTATTCTTGAAAACTTAAATTTACATCTTCCTTTAGAAAAATGGGAAAATCCTTTTGCTCAAATAAGATATAGAGCTCCTTTAGTAAAAGTTAAATCTATTGTAAAAATAAATGAGGAATATAAGGTCTTTTTTGAAAACCCTGTAAAAGGAGTAACACCTGGACAGGTATGTGCCTTTTATGAAGGCAAATTTCTATTAGGTGGAGGAATAATAAAAGAGGCAATAAGATAAGTTTTTGTAAGTTATTGAGGTTGACAGAAAAGAGAAAAAATTGTAAGATTTTATTTAAAAAAAAAGGAGCTCTTATGGAGTTTGAAGCAGTAATTGGTTTAGAAGTTCATGCTCAATTGAGCACTAAAACTAAAATGTTTTGTTGCTGTTCTACTAAATTTGGTAATCCACCCAATACTCAGGTCTGCCCTATTTGTATGGGACTTCCAGGGGTATTACCTGTAATAAATAAAAAAGCTGTAGAGTATGCCTTAAAACTTGCTTTAGCTTTAAATTGCAAAATTAATTTAGAATCTATAATGGCTCGAAAAACCTATTTTTATCCTGATCTTCCTAAAAATTATCAAATTTCTCAATATGAATTGCCTATTGCAGAGGGCGGAGCTGTTGAAATTGAAGTTAATGGAAAAAAGAAAAAGATAAATCTGGTAAGAATTCATATGGAAGAGGATGCAGGTAAACTCATACATGATGAAAAAAAACCCTATTCTTATGTAGATTTCAATAGAGCCGGAGTTCCTCTTCTTGAAATTGTAAGTGCACCAGAAATTTCTTCTCCAGAAGAGGCAGTAGCCTATTTGAAAACATTAAGAAGAATCTTGAGATACCTTGGAATCTGCGATGGGAACATGGAAGAGGGAAGTCTAAGATGCGATGCTAATGTCTCTGTTAAACCAAAAGGAAGTGAAAAATTCGGAACAAAAGTTGAACTTAAAAATATGAATTCCTTCAAACATGTAGAGCGAGCTTTAAGTTACGAAATAAAAAGACAAATTGGACTTCTCCTGGAGGGAAAAGAAGTTGTTCAAGAAACGAGACTATATGATGAAGCTACGCAAACAACTCATCCTATGAGAGGAAAAGAAGAGGCACATGATTACTGTTACTTTCCTGACCCTGATTTAATAGAAATTAAGATTAATGAAAAACTTCTTGAAAAACTTAAAGCTGAATTACCTGAATTACCAGAAAGAAAAAAAGAAAGATTTTTAGAAACTTATAATCTAACCCCTTATGAAGTTGATATTTTGGTGGAAGAAAAAACTTTAGCAGACTTTTTTGAAGAAACAGTAAAAATTTATCCTAATCCTAAAGCAGTATCCAATTTTATGCTTACAGAAGTTTTAAGATATTTAAATCGTGATGGAAAAGATATTAGTGAAACAAACCTTAGACCTGAAAACTTAGCCCAACTTCTTGAGCTTGTAGAAAAAGGAGTAATTTCTATAACCATTGCAAAACAGATTTTTCCGGAAGTATACGAAACAGGGGTTGAACCTCAAAAAATAGTGGAAGAAAGAGGTCTTGTGCAAGAAAGTTCTGAGGATAAGCTAAGATCTATTTGTGAAGAAGTGTTAGCAGAAAATCCAAGAGAGGTAGAAAAATACAAAGCTGGTAAGAAGGGAGTTATAGGCTTTTTTGTTGGACAGGTATTGAAAAAAACACAAGGTAAAGCAAATCCTAAGGTAGTGAATAATATCTTAATTGAATTGTTAGAAAAATGAAATTTTCTTTTTTAAAAAATCAAAATATAAAAGCGCCTGCCAAGGCTGATATAATTAAAACCTGGTTTTGGACTGAAAAGGGGCTTTATTTACTGGATCAAAGAAAATTACCTTTCGAAGAGAAGTATCTTCTATGCGATAATCTTTCAAAGATAAGAAATGCTATTAAAGAAATGATAATAAGAGGAGCTCCAGCTATAGGAATTTGTGCTGCCATTGGGTTTGTTATAGAATTTAAAAATTTCTTATCTTCTCTAAGAAGTAATGAAATATCAATTCAAAAAATTGAAGAGAAAATAGGAAATATTAGCAATCTTTTAACAACCGCTCGTCCAACTGCTGTTAATCTTTTCTGGGCTGTCTCCAGAATGAGAAAGATTTCCTTTGATTTTCTTAAAGATTTTGAAGAAAAAATAACGAAAAATGAACTCCAAAATCTCTGTGAATTACTTGAAAGAGAAGCTTTTAAAATATGGGAAGAAGACATAGAAGCAAATTTAGCTATAAGTGAAAACGGAAAAAATCTTCTTCCAGAGGGAGGAGTACTTACGCATTGTAATACCGGAGCTTTAGCCACTGGTGGATATGGCACTGCTCTTGGTGTTATAAGAAAAGCCTATGAAGAAAATAAAAAAATTAAAGTATTTGTTGATGAAACTCGTCCTTATTTACAAGGAGCAAGACTTACTGCTTGGGAACTTTACAAATTAAAAATTCCTTATACTTTAATCACTGATAATGCTGCAGGTTTTCTTATGAAAAAAGGTAAAATTTCTGCAGTTATTGTTGGAGCAGATAGGATTGCAAAAAATGGAGATGTCGCTAATAAAATAGGAACTTATTCCTTGGCAATATTGGCAAATTTTCATAATATCCCCTTTTTTGTAGCTGCCCCATCTTCTACCTTTGATTTGGAAATAGCAAGTGGAGAAGAGATTCCTATAGAAGTTCGTCCCCCTGAAGAGGTATTAACTTGTTACAAAAGTAAAATCGCACCTCCCAGATCAAAAGCCTGTAACCTTGCTTTCGATGTAACTCCCCATAATTTAATTTCCGCGATTATAACAGAAAAAGGGATTATCTTCCCTCCTTATGAAATAAATATTCCAAAATTTATAAAACCAAATTAAGAAACCTTAATGAAGATAAAAAATATACCAGAAAATACTTTAGAAAGATTAATTATTTATCTTAAAGTGCTTGAAGCTCTTGAAAAAAAGAATATAGATTTTATAAGTTCTGAAGATCTTGCCAAAAATTGTGGGGTAAATTCTGCTCAATTAAGAAAGGACTTAAGCTTTGTAGGCTCCTTAGGAACTAAAGGAGTAGGATATAGTGTTAAAAGTCTGAAGTTTAGTCTTAAAAATTTTTTAGGAAGAGCCCAAGAATGGAACTTAGTTTTAGGAGGTTTAAGCCCTTTAGGGATCTTTCTTCTTCAGAATAAATCACTTCAGAAAGATGGATTTTATTTCTTAGCTGCTTTTGACATAAAAGAGGAAAACATAGGTAAAGTATATAACGGCATCTCAGTTTATAATCTAGATCAACTTCCTTACATAATAAATGCCGTGAAAGTGGATATAGGAGTTATTACTACGGAGGATAATCCAGAGGTTTATTTAAAGGCTTTTGTAGATGGAGGAATAAGAGCTATTCTGAATCTCAGTAATGTTCCTCTTTTTATGGAAAATCCTAAAGTTAAAATTGAAAATTTTTCCTTTTCTATAGCACTAACCAAATTATCTTATTTTTTAAAGGAGTAAAATGACCATGAAAATAAGAGTATGGAAGAAAGACCCCAGAGCTAAACTACCTGAAAAGAGTACTGAAAGGTCTGTTGGTTATGACTTATTTAGTTTAGAAGAAGTCTCTTTAGAACCAGGAGAATTTACACTTATTAGAACCGGACTTGTAATACAGACAGAGCCTCCTTATGCTCTTTTTATATTTCCAAGATCTTCTCTTTTTAAAAAGAAAAGTTTAATTATGCCAAATTCTGCAGGTATTATAGATTTTGATTATTGTGGAGAAGAAGACGAAATAAAGATTCCTGTTGTGAATCTGGGTAAAACTAAGGTCACTATAAAAGCTCATGAGAAAATAGCTCAGGCTGTTTTTATAAAAGTAGGAAATCCAGAGATAGAAGAAGTCAACTTTCCTCCTAAAAAACTCTCAAGAGGTGGTTTTGGATCAACAGGTGGATATTTATGAAAAAAAATTTTATTTATATTTATATGATGATGAGCCTGTAGCTCAGCGGATAGAGCACCAGCCTCCGGAGCTGGGGGTCGGGGGTTCAAATCCCCCCAGGCTCGGAAAACTTAGATAATTTAAAATAAAGAACTATAGCAGGAGGAAAAAAATGGTTAAAGAACTTATTAAAAAAATACAATGGTTAGGGCATGATAGTTTTTTAATCAAAAGTAATTTGATAATTTATTTTGATCCCTTTCAAATAAAATCCGGTCCCCAAGCAGATATTATTTTTATTACCCATCCTCATTATGATCACTGCTCCCCAGAGGATATAAAAAAGATTAAAAAAGAGGACACCGTTATAGTAACAGAAAAGGACTCAGCAAAAATGCTTTCTGGTAAGATAGAAATAATGAAGGTAGGTGAAGAAAAAACAATAAAGGGAATTAAGGTAAAAGCTGTTCCTGCTTATAATATTGGAAAAACCTTCCACCCAAAAGATAAGGGATGGTTAGGTTTTATTGTTGAAGTTGAAGGTATAAGTATCTATCATGCTGGGGATACAGACTTTATACCGGAGATGGAAGGTATAAAAGCCGATATAGCTCTTTTACCTGTATCAGGAACCTATGTAATGACTGCTGATGAGGCAGTTAAAGCTGCTCTTACTATTAAACCACAAATAGCTATTCCAATGCATTATGGAAGTATTGTTGGTTCAGAAAGAGATGCAAAACATTTTGCAGAGGCATTAAAAGGAAAAGTAGAAGTTGTTATTTTACCAAAGACTTAAAAATTGGTGGAGGCGGCGGGAATTGAACCCGCGTCCGGAGATAGTTCAGGTTAAACTTCTACAGGCTTAGCCTGTGTTTAAATCTCGTAGAAAGCAGGGCACAGGCACCCTGACTTTCTACCAGGTAGAGTTTAATTCTCGGCTAAAGGACCCCTACCAAATCCTTTAGCCAAAGCCCGTATAAGTCACACAGCTTTAAACCCACGGGCAAGGTTTAAAGCTGCGTGGCAGCTCTACTTAGGCTGCCAAGGCGTAAGAATATTCGTTGGCAGTTGTGTTTTTGCACCCTTTTTTACGTGGCGGGTGCGACCACGGCCTGCAGTTTAACCCTACCTATCCCCGTCGAGCCCTCATCGCCCCCAATTTTTTCAAAGAACTAAATTTAAAATAAACCTTTTTAATAATTTTTCAAGCTTCGCTAAAAATAAAATATTATGAACTTGCAGAAACTAATTCCAAAACTTCCATAAATTCATTAACAAATTTAGAAGATCGCATAAGTTGCGGGGAAATCTCAAGTAAACTTTCATAGTATTCCATAGACTTTTTGTAATCTCCTGCTAATTTTGCACATATAGCTGCTTGAGAAAGAATTTGGGGTAAATTTTTATAATCTGGTGCTTCTCTAAAAGTCTTTTCAATATAAAAAAGGGCTTCTTTATAAGATTTAATATCCATAAGTTGACGAGAGATTAATAAATAGGGATGAAGTTTTGTGCTTGGACGATTAAGACGAGCTCCAGGAATAACAACAATTACTGAAGGTATTTCCAATAACTGATTAGTGGTTTCTATCAAGTATGGTTTTAAACCCTTTTTATAAAGTTCTTGTACCACGTATTCTATTTCTACCTTGAAATCTGGATGAGAAAAAGATGGTAATTTATCAAAAGATTTTTTTTCTCCTTTTAAGAGAAAATCCGCATCCCCTAAACTTTGGAAATTCAAAAAACAATAAGTTGGACCACCTGGCTTTTTTAAAACTTTCTCCCTATAAAGAACCTGAGCCCTGTGCTGAATTAATTCAGTTAAAGCCCTTATCAAAGCAAATTTAGGATTTGGGTGTGTTCCGGCAGCTCCATAAATTTTAAGGGTTGAAGTAGGAGCAAAAGGATCATGTGTAATCACAGCAATAGTAGGAATTTTAAAATCCAAAGAAAAATCTTTAATAACAATTTCAATTCCTGAAAATAAAACTCTACCAATTAAGTCCTTTAATAAGGGATTTTCTATAGAATTAATTTCTATGGTAGGAACCTCAAGTTTTTCTTCCATAACTACAGAAATACAGTGTCTTTCAATAACCTCACAGAGTGCCTGAAGAGTTGCTTCTTCCAGTGTATTCCCTGCTGCCCAGCCGGTTGTTCCATAAATACGATAAAACCAGTATAAAGGAAATAGGACTATTTCTGATCTTACAAGATCATAAGCCTTGTTCCAGCGCAGTTTAATATTTTTAAGCTCTTCAAAAAAACCATTCTCTTTAAAAATATCAGGCAAAGGAGCTAAAAAAAACTCAAGTGGTATAGTTTCTTTTGATAAATTATTGTAAGACTCCACAAAAAAATTTTCTTTTAAAAGGAAAGTAAAATTACTATACCTTTCTATCAATTCCATAAGCGCACTTGCTTCTGCCTGTTCAGAAGTTATACCTTTGCCAAAACTCTCACTCATCCCCAATAAATTCCCTATCTCTTCATAAACTTTACACACATACACCGGAACACCTATTCTGTCTAAATTATCTATTCTAAAAATTTCCTTAAGAACAGGTATATCAATTTTCTTTAACTTCTCTAATACCTTCTCTATAGTTTCTTTCGGATGACAGGCTTTTTCTTGAACATCTGTATATTTTTTTAGACTTGACTTTAACATGCAAGATTATTCTAAATTATTCTAATTTTTTTAATGTATTTTTATATTTTTCCGGCACAGACTCAGGAAACTGAGTATAATGAATTATCCCTTTTTCATCTTTATAATAATAAATATCAACACTTCCCTTTTCGTTATGTTTTTTATTTTCTTCTGATATTTGGGATACATCCTTATCAACTTTTAAATATTTTTTGAGAATCTCAAATCTTTTAGGACCTATACCTTTAATCTTTAATAAGTCTTCAAGAGACTTAAAAGGACCAAATCTTTCTCTGTATTCAATTATCTCTTTGGCTATTTTTGGACCAATTCCAGGAAGGCTCTCTAACTCCTCAAAAGTGGCTCTATTAAGATCAAGCTTCTTTTGAGAAAAAGAAAAATTTGTAAAAATAAATATAAATAACCCTACAAAAAAGAAAAACCTTAGCAAAAAATGCATAACAAAAATAGGGGGAGTAAATTTTAAATTTTTTACTCCCCCGGTAGAGTCTAAATTTGGAAAACTTTAATTATACGCAACCTGTTGGTTTGGGAAGACCTGCCATTTTACAAGCACCCTTTCCAGGACCAGAAGGAAAAAGCTCATAAATTTTCTTTAAAGGATACCCCGTTACCTTAGAGAAAATTCTAACCATAGGAGCTACACCATTTTTCCTATAATAATCCTGGAGAAAGTTAATGCATTTCCAATGCTCCTCTGTGAGTTCCTGAATACCCTCAAGATGCTTTACATAATCAACCCATTCTGGACACCATGCCTCAAGACCACCCTGTAAGAAACCGTCTTCATCAACTTCAAACTTTTTCCCTTTCCATTCTACTATAGGCATGTAACCACCTCCTTTTTATTTTTTATTATATTTTTAAACAAAATTTTTATTTCAATATTTTCAAAAAATATTTTTATATAATTTTTTAAAAAAGTCAAGAGTTTTTAAAACCTTATATTTCTTTAACCACAGGAACTTCATCACATTCCGGAAATTTGCTGCATCTTATACAGTCAGCCCAAATTTTATGTGGTAATTCATTTTTTTCCACTCTTCTAAAACCAAGCTTTTCAAAGAATTCAGGAACTCTGGTTAAAGCAAAAATTCTTGGTATTTCTAAAGTTTTTGCCTCCTCTATACACGCCTCTACCAATTGGACCCCTATTCCTCTTTTTTGATACTCCTCACTCACTACCAAAGATCTTATTTCTGCCAAATCTTCCCAACATATATGAAGTGCACAAGCTCCTACAATTAAATCTTTATCTTCATACACAAAAAAATCTCTAACATGCTCATAAAGTTCAGCCAAAGGTCTTGGTAGCACTTCTCCTTTTTTTGAAAAATGTAAAATAAGTTTATATATATACTTGATATCTGATATTTTAGCCTTTCTTAACATTTTACTTTATTTCTACCACAAAAGGCTTTTCTACTTTTAAAGCACTTGCTATCTGAGAAATATATTTTTGAGCTTCTTCTCTTGTAGGATATTTGCCCACATATACTTTATATAAAAGCTTTCCATTAACCTGAGATTCTTTTATGAATGCTTGATATCCTTTGCTTTCGGCTGTATTTTTCAACTTTTCGGCAATTTCTTTATTTGAGAAAGCACCTACCTGAAGTGAATAAAATGAAGTTTCTGTTTTTTTTATCTCAGAAGCAATCTTCGCTATTTCCTTTTTCTTATACTCAACTCGTTTTTTTTCTTCTGTAGCCTTTTCTTTTTCAGGAAATTTTTCTTTTTCTACAGATTTTTCTTTTTCAACAGATTTTTTAACAATTGAGGGAGAGGGAGCAGTTTTAGCTGGGGAAGGGGAAACAGTCTCATTTGATACTGGAGAAGGAGGGACAGTCTCATTAGATACTGAGGATGGAGGAGTTACTGGTCCTTGAATAACAGGAGGCTGTTCCAGAGCTACTTCTTTTTCAGGTTTAGCACCTATTTTTGTACCTACCCATACACCTATTACAAAACTCCAAATCAAAAGGGATAAACCGAATAAAACAATAAAAACCAGAGCTAACCTACTAATTTCAATTTTAACTTTCTTTTCCTCCATAATCCACCCCCTATTTACATTTTTATTTACATTTTAGTAGGAGCTGAAACTCCTAAAAGATTTAGCCCTATTTTTAAAACTATTTTACAAGCTAAACAAAGTGCAAGACGAGCTTGGGTTAATTTTAAATCCTCCGTAAGTATTCTATATTTGGAATAATATTCATGAAACTGTTTGGCAAGTTCAAGAAGATAATAAGTAATCTTATAAGGTGCTAAAGATTCTGAGGCAGATTCAATAACTTCTTGAAATTCCTCTAATTTTTTTAGTAACTCTATCTCTTCTTTTTCTTTTAGATACTGCCATTCTGTTTTTTCAAAAGATAAATTCTCTATACCATTTTCTTTTGCTTTCTCAAATACGCTACAGATCCTTGCATGAGCATACTGAACATAATATACTGGATTCTCTTGAGATGCCTTTTTGGCAAGATCTACATCAAAATCTAAGGGAGTATCTGCTGATCTCGAAAGAAAAATAAACCTTGTTGCATCAACTCCTACTTTTTTTATTAATTCCTTTAATTCAAGAAACTCTCCTTCTCGAGTTGACATACTTTTTATTTCGCCACCTTCAACAAGGTTAACCATTTGAATAAGAATAACCTTTAATCTTTCTGGGTCAATTCCAAAAGCCTGCAAAGCTGCTTTTAGTCTGCCAACATATCCGTGATGATCAGCCCCCCATACATTTACAGCTATATCAAAATTTCTTTCCTGAAATTTTTCGTAGTGATAAGCTATATCTCCGGTAAAATAGGTTGTTTCTCCATTTGAACGCACAACTACTCTGTCTTTTTCATCGCCGAAAAGAGTAGACCTAAACCAAAAGGCTCCTTCCTTTTCATATATTAGTTCCTTTTCCTTTAAAAGTTTTAAAACCTTTTCCACTTTTCCGCTTTCATAAAGGGTTTTTTCTGAATACCAATTGTCATAAAAAACTCTAAAATTTTCAAGATCTTTTTTAATGTCTTCTAAGATTAATTTTATGGCCAGTTCTCTGCAAATCTCTACTGCCCTTTCTTTTTCTAAAGATAAAAGTTCAGGATAAAGTTTAAGGGCCTCTTTAGCTATATCGTAAATATATTTTCCTTTATAATAATCTTCAGGAAAATCTATCTTTTCTCCCGAAAGTTCTTTAGCTCTTAAATACACCGATTCTCCAAGAATGTTCATTTGAGTTCCTTTATCATTAATGTAATATTCTTTTACCACCTTGTAACCTGTAAAATCAAGAATTCTTGCTAAAGCATCTCCATAGGCTGCTCCTCTTCCATGTCCAATATGAAGCGGTCCTGTAGGATTAGCTGAAACAAATTCAACAAGCACCTTTTTACCTTTGCCAAGATTTAAACTTCCATATTTTTCTTTAAGTTCTAAAATTTTCTTTAAATTTTCTGTGTAATATTCAGGAGAGATCCAAAAATTTATAAAACCTGGGGATACAGCCTCTATTTTTGAAAAAATTGAAGTTTTTTTGCGAAGCTTAGAAACTATTTTTTCTGCAATCTCAAGAGGAGGTATATTTAATTTTCCTTTTAAAACCAAAGCTACATTTGTAGCATAATCTCCATAAATTTCTCTTTTTGGTTTTTCTATTTCAAACTTAATTTCACCTATTTCTCCCCATATTTCCCTTACGGTATCCTCAATAAGCTCACTAATTTTCTTTTTTATCACTTTCCAACTCCTTTTTCTTTTTCTTAAGTTCCGGATCTGGGGTATAGTCTGGACATTTTAAAGAGGTAGTATTATCAAAAGAAAACTTTTTAACACAAACCCCTCTCCAGGCACAGGTAGCACAAAGAATAGGCAATTCCTCATTATTATTTTTTTCCATAAATTATCACCACCTTTTGTTTTTATATTAAAATTTTGTTTTTCCTATATTTTACACTATCCCAATATTTATTCACTCTTTTAATAGTCTCAAAAATTTTATTTTTTTGTCTGGAATTCAAAAGAAAATACTCTGGTGCTTCTGCCCAAAACTCAACTATTTCTTTAGTCATAGGATGGGGAAAACTTAAATATAAAGAGTGCAAAAGTATAGCTTTTCCATTTAAAATAATATTTTTAGAACCATATTTTTTGTCCCCCACTATAGGATAACCCCTTTCTGCTAAAACTGCCCTGAGTTGATGTTTTCTTCCTGTAAGAGGAAAAAGAAGCACATAAGTTTTATCCTTTAAATGATAAAGAGTGTGATAAAATGTAATAGCCTTTTTGGCATCTTGTAAAGGTTTTTTTAAAATTACAGCTTTCCTTTTTTTATCATTCCATAACAAATAGTCTTCCCATATCCCCTCTCCCTCTAAAATGCCTTCAACCTCTGCAAGGTAAAACTTTTTCACTTCCCTTTTTTGAAAACTTTCAGAAAGTCTTTTTGCTGATTTACTCCTTTTAGCAATTACCATTACACCAGAAACTACCTTATCTAACTTATGGACTACACCTAAAAACACATTTCCTGGCTTTTTTTCTCTTTCTTTTATAAAATCTTTTAAGATACTTAAAAGCGATTCTTCTTTTTTTGTTCCCTGAACAATCAATCCAGCTGGTTTGTTAATCACCAGTATATGCTTGTCCTCATATAAAATCTCAGGGAACTTGGTTAATCTTTTCATGCTTTTCTTTTTGTTCAAGCAATTCCTGCTTTTTTAATTCCTTAAATTGAGTTGCTTCTTTATAAAACTCTTCAGGAATACCAAAAATTCTAAAAATAAAATCAAATATTCCCTTACCTACACTGCTTGGATGTAAAGGAATAATGGTATAATTTTTATATGTTCCCGTTACCTGTAAAGGCAAATAAATTAACATCCTTGGTTTACCAAGAATCCACTTTCCTAAATGAGGAACTTTTTCTATAATCACATCTATAGTTTTAAAGGGAGATATATAAAAGGTTAAATTTAGTTTCTCGGTAGACAAATCCACATTTCCTTCGCTAAAAAGCCTGAAACCAACAGCAGATAAAAAACCGTTATCTATTCTCAAATTGGTATCGTTAATTACCGCCTTTACATCAAGTTCTTCATATTCTAAAAGTCTGTTTTCTAAATTTGGCACTTTTCCCCTAAATAAATCAATAGGGCTAAGATAGGCAAATATTCTTGCTAAAAGCGGAGCTCTATATATATAACCCTTATCAGAATTAACCTCAATAGCTCCTACACCTTTTTTAATCATTTTCTCTTTGTCACCCTCTGCATAATAGTAACCTTCAAGCCTAAAAGGACCTTCAAGAATAACTTTGGGCATCTCTTCAGGATATAAACACGAGAAAAGGTCTAAAAAGTCCCCCTTAGAAGGTAAGACTTCTATAAAAATGTATTGAGTATCTACAGTTTTTTCATATATAGCCTGTAAATTAAGTTGGCAGAAATGAATTTCAGGTACATTAATCATTAATATTTTATTCAGATTATCAAAACTCATCTCTCCATTTATATTTTGAAACTGATGAGATGTGAGAAGTATCAATTCATTTATATGAAAATTAAAATCCGCTATTAAGGGGATATCGTTAAAAATTTGAAAAACATCTTTGGATTCTTCTGTAATCTTTTCCTTTTTTATAAACTTTCTGAGATCTGCTTTTTCTCCAAAAAGATCCCCACTTAAATAAAGGTAATTTTTTTTCTTTTTAACCTCAAAATTCCCTTCAATATAGTGGGTATTCCATTTTAAAGAGAATTTTGGTATTTTAAAATTTTCATCAGTGAAGTTGCCAGCTAAGGATACTAAAAAAAGAGGAGTTCCATTATAAAAATACTTAAGATTTTCAAGCTTTAAATAACTTTCTTGCAAGTTTATTACTTTAGAAGTTAAGTATAAATTGAATAAATCTTTAACATCTTTAACTTTTAGATCCCCAGTAACACTTAAATTTAAGGCGGTTTCTAATTTGCCAGTAAATTCGTATTTTCTTTGTTCAAAAATTTTAAAAAACTCTTTTAGTTCAAGGTATCCTTTAGCTTTCAAATCTATTTGGGAAAGCTCTTTTTTAAATTGAACTTTAAAGTCTGAATTTTTATCTAAAAATGCTAAATCAAAATCAAAATAATCCTTATTTTTATTTAAATTTAAACTAAGCATGACATTGGCTCCAAAAAAGTCTTGATCTCCAAAATACTGCAATGTTCCATTATCATAAATAAGCTTAAATTGATTAAATTCTATGGGAGTTTTTATAGAAGCTTTAGATAGAATTTTGGAAAATTTTTCTATTTTATTTTTTAACCCCTCATTTAATTTACCTTTTCCCTGAATAAAAGCCTTTTTATTCTCTATTTTACCCTCTACTTCAAAAATTGAATCCTCTATATTAACTAAACTCTTACCAAAAATAACTTTTCCTTTTTCGTACATAAAGGGAAGCTCTTTTATTTGCGAATCAAAACTCTCTTTTTTATAAGGAATTTTGAAGGTAAGACCTGTTATAACACCTTTAACTACAATATCTTTGTTAAAATAATCTATCTGAGAACTGTTCCCTCCTTTAAGATAGCCTAAGTTATCTTTGTATTCTAAATAATCTATATTTATTTTGTCAAAAGAAACACTATATTTGGAAAAAATATCCTTTATTTTTTCACTTTTTTCACTTGCTTTTTTTACAAATTCCTGAGATATCCATACATTCTTAGCTAAAAGCTCTACATCAAAGCTTTTCAAATCAAAATTGCCTCTCAATTCTCCAACATAAGCATTTTTAGAAATTATATTTAAATTTTCAACAAAAATTTTGCTAAAATCATAACTTAGAGTTCCCCCTTTTAAAACAAACGCATCTTCACAATAAGGAGTTTTAACTAAAAGGTCATTTAAAGAAACTTCTATCTTACCTTTTACATCTGTAACTTTTCCTGTTAGTTTTATACTTCCTTTTAAATCCCCTTTAAATTCATATTTTTTTAAATCCTTTGGATTTTTAATAAAGTGAGCTATTATATCAATGAACTCTTCAGCAGAGGTATAAAAATCGCCTTCAATAAATAAATCTGGATTTTCTCTCCCCAAATCCAAGGTTAATTCTTTTACCTTTAAAGGGGTTTTTTTATTAACTGAAGAATCCCCTTTAAAGTGTAAAATATTCTTTTCAAAAGTAAGTTCTCCATTAATATTTTCAAAGTCCAAAGGGAGTTCAGAAATTTTTATCTTTCCTTTATCTAAAACTCCCTTTATAGCCAAATTTTTAGTATTAAAAATATCTTTTATACTTTTACCTGAACTTTCTATTTTAACATCGTAAAACTCTCCCTCTCTTATAATAGATGAAACACTTTTGACCTCTTTGTTTTCAGGAAATAATTTTAATAATAGATTTTCAATATCTGCCAAGTTGAGTCTTTTGGCACTTACCAAAACTTTGTATCCTTTTTTATCTTTGATTAAATTTAAAAAACCCTCTATTTTGGGATAATTTATTATTAAAGGATTTAAAGTTATTTCTGTTTTCTCTTTATTAGAAACCAAAATTCCTTCTAAATAACCTCCTAATAATCTTTCAGAAGGAGCTTTTTTAAAAATTATATAGGGATCTGATAATACAAATGATATGTTAAGGTCTCCTTTCTCAAAAACCAGCTCACTTTTAACATTTAAAGATGTTTTTGAAATTCCATAATCAGCTAATTTTTTAAAATTAGAAAGATCTAAGTTTTTAACATCAAGAGTGTTTTCGGAGTATAGATTTTTGTAATTGAACCTCCCCTTTAGGGTTGTTTTTTCAAATAAATTAGATTTGGATTCTACCTCGTATAGAGCTTGATACTTATCTACTTTAAGTTTTAAATTTAGTTTTTTAAAATTGATCCAACCTTCGGAGCTTTCATAATCTAAGGTTATGTTATTTACATCTAAATAAAAAGGATAAAGCCTTGAAAAAATCTTGGTAAGATCTTCCAGCTTAAAAGGTTTTTTACTCTTATAAACTTTTAGATATCCATTGGGGATGATAATTTCTTCTGGAATAAAATTTAGTTTTAAAAATTTTCTAAGTGAAAAATAAAACTTCCCCTCTGGCAATAACAATTCATATTGAGAAGAATTAAAAGATAAGTTTTTAATTGAGGCTCTTTTTTTAAAAAGGTCAATTTTAATTTTGTCGTAATTCAGTTCTATATGGTAATTCTTTTTCAGAAAACTAAAGAGTTTTGTTTTTATTTTAGGGCTATTTAAAAAATAATTGGAATTTAAAATTAATAAGCCTGAAATTATAAACAAAAATAAGAGAAAACCAAAAAGAATAAAAAAAATTTTTTTAAACATAATTTAAGAAATTTTAAATTGTTTATTTTAAATAGCAAGATTTAATTTAATTAGAAATAAGTTTTAAAGCAAGATTTAAGGCTGAGATAAAACTTTGAGGATTTGCTATTCCCTTACCTGCTATATCATAGGCTGTGCCATGACAAGGTGAAGTTCTGATAATAGGAAGTCCTAAAGTAATGTTTACTCCGTCTTCAAAATGAAGAAGTTTAAAGGGTATTAGACCTTGATCATGATAAAGAGCTATTACTAAATGAAATCTTCCTTTATAAGCCCAATAAAACAAGCTATCCGAAGGATAGGGTCCATAAAGAGGAATACCTTCTTCTTTGCATATTTTAACAGCTTTTTCAATAATAGTTTTTTCCTCATTTCCTAATAAGCCTTCCTCTCCAGCATGAGGATTTAGCCCACAAATCGCTATTTTAGGCTCATCTATTTTCAACCTTTTTAAGAACTCATAAGAAAGTCTTGCGGTATCTATTATTTTTTCAAAAGTTATACTTTGAGGGACATATTTTAAAGGAATATGGGTAGTAACTAATGACACTATCATTTTTTCTCCGTAAAATGCCATTACATATTTATCAACATTAAATTCCTTAGCTAACCAATCTGTATGCCCAGAATAATTTATACCAACTTTATTGAGTCCTTCTTTACTAATAGGTGCTGTAACAATAGCTTGAATTTTTTTTTCTTTTGCTAACTTAATAGCTTTTTCAAAATATTGTGCCATAGCTTTATATCCTTCTAAAGTTGGATTACCTGGAATTACATCTAAATAAGAAATAGAATCTATTTCCACTTCACTGGGAATAGGTATTTTTAAGTTAAAAGAGGTTTTTGAAAGAACCTTTTGATCTCCTATAATAATGATTTTTTTTAAAATTTCGGGCTTATATTGTTGAAAATAATAAAGAGTTTTAACGATTATTTCAGGACCTATACCTGCGGGGCATCCCATTGAGATAGCTATTTTAGAAAATTCCATAAAAAGAGAGAGGGGAAGGTTTTACTTCCCCTATTATAAATTATTTCATTTCTTCAAAATCAGCATCAATTACCTCGTCTTTACCTTTTTCTTTTGATGTTTCTTTTCCTCCTGCAGTTCCTGTAGCTCCATAAGCTTTTTCTCTGTAAAGCATTTCAGCAAGTCTGTAAGATGCTTGTGTTAATTCATCACTTGCCTTACGGATGGCATTAATATCCTCTCCTTCCATAACCTTTTTCAATTCTGCTATTTTTTCTTCTACTTCTTTTCTAAGATTTTCTGGAACTTTATCCCCAAGTTCTCTTAAAGTTTTTTCCACAGAGTAAATCAAACTATCAGCTTGGTTGCGAGCCTCCGCAAGTTCTTTCTTTCTTCTATCCTCTTCTGCATATTGTTCAGCTTCTTTGATTATTCTCTGAATCTCTTCTTCAGATAAACCAGAAGAAGGTCTTACTACAATAGATTGTTCCTTTCCTGTGCCAAGGTCTTTAGCAGTTACATGTAAAATTCCATCAGCATCTATATCAAAGGTAACCTCAATCTGAGGAACTCCTCTTGGTGCAGGAGGTATTCCTACCAGATCAAAACGGGCGATACTTTTATTATCTTTTGCCATGGGTCTTTCACCTTGCAAAACATGAATAGTAACTGCAGTTTGATTATCAGCAGCTGTAGTAAAAATCTGACTTCTTCTGGTTGGAATGGTTGTTCCTCTTGGAATTATAACTGTAAATACTCCTCCAAGAGTTTCAATTCCAAGAGAAAGAGGAGTTACATCTAAAAGTAAAACATCTTTAACTTCTCCTTTTAATACACCTGCTTGTATAGCAGCACCCATTGCTACCACTTCGTCAGGATTAACCCCTTTAACCGGTTCTTTCCCAAAAATCTCTTTTACCTTCTGTTGAACCTTTGGCATACGAGTCATTCCACCAACAAGAATTACCTCACTTATATCCTTGGGAGTAATTCCAGCATCCTGCATAGCTATACGACAGGGTTCTTCAAGTTTATCAATAAGATCTTCAACTAAACTTTCAAGTTTGGCTCTGGTAAGTTTCATAACCAAATGCTTTGGACCAGAGGCATCTGCTGTAATAAAGGGAAGATTAATTTCTGTTTCTAAGGTGCTTGAAAGTTCTATCTTAGCTTTTTCTGCAGCTTCCTTAAGTCTTTGTAAAGCCATCTTATCCTTTCTCAAATCAATACCATGCTCCTTTTTAAACTCTTCAGCAATATAATCTACAATTCTCATATCAAAGTCTTCTCCACCTAAAAAGGTATCTCCTGCAGTTGCTTTTACCTCAAAAACACCTTCTCCAATTTCTAAGATTGAGATATCAAAAGTTCCTCCTCCGAGATCAAAAACAGCAACAAGCCCCTCTTTTTTCTTTTCTAATCCATAAGCTAAGCATGCTGCCGTAGGTTCATTAATTATTCTTATAACATTAAGTCCAGCAATTCTTCCGGCATCCTTAGTTGCTTGTCTTTGAGAATCGTCAAAATAAGCCGGCACAGTTATTACTACATCTTTCACTTCCTGTCCTAAATATTCTTCAAGATCTTGTTTGAGCTTTCTTAAAATCATAGCTGAAATTTCTGGAGGGCTATATCTCTTTCCTCTCACTTCTACATGAGCATCCCCATTCGGAGCTTCAACAATTTTATAAGGAACTCTTTTCCTCCACTCCTGAACTACAGGATCATTAAACTTTCTTCCCATAAGTCTTTTAATTCCAAAAATAGTATTTTCGGCATTTATTATAGCCTGCCTTTTGGCAGGAAGTCCTACTAATATTTCTCCACTTTCTTGAAATGCTACTACTGAAGGTGTAGTCCTTGTTCCTTCGCGATTAGGTATTACTTTAGGTTCCCCTCCTTCAAATATGGCAACACAGGAATTAGTAGTTCCTAAATCTATTCCAACAATTGGTGTCTTTCCTGCCATTTTTTCTCCCCCCTTTTATTTATTCATTTTCTACTATATTTTCTTCGTTCTCTTCTGGTGAACTCTCTTCTTTCGTTTCTTTCTTTTCTTTACTCATACACACACAAACAAGTGCAGGTCTTATAATTCTGTCATGAAGTTTATATCCTTTCTGATAAACTTTTATTATTCCACCATCAGGAATCTCTGGATGTTCCTCAGTTGATAAAGCCTCATGTAAGTAAGGCTGGAAAGGCTCTCCTATTGAGGGCATAAATTGTTTTAATCCAAACTTTTCCAAACTTTGAATTATAGATTTCAAAGTTAACTCAACCCCCTCTTTTAGAGCTTCTTTATTTTCTGTATGCTTAAAAGCTTCTAGAGCTCTTTCTAAATTATCAATACTTGGCAACAATTCTTTAAACACAGTTTCCAAAGCAAATTTATAATATTCCTCTTTCTCTCTTTTAAAAGCCTTCTTTAAATTTTCAACCTCAGCAGCGTATCTCAAAGCAAGCTCTTTCCAATACTTAATTTCCTCTTCCATTTTTAATTCTTTTTCAGAAATCTCTTCCTTTTGTGGCTCTTCAGATATCTCTTTATTTTCTATGTTATTAGCTTGGGGTTCCTTTACAATTTCTTCCATCAAATATCCCCCCAGACTTCACTTTAAAATTTCTTAGGTTATGATAAAAATTAAGACTTATATTTTATTTTTCCAGAGGTGTTTTAAAAATTGATAGAAAAATGGAAAATTAGAAAACTAATAGAATCAGCCCTCAACGAAGATATTCCTTTTAGTGATATTACTTCAGAAATATTGATACCTTCCAATCTTTACGGAAAGGCTTATTTCTTAGCTAAAGAAGACCTAGTGGTTTGCGGAAAACCAGTTGTTGAAGAAGTTTTTTATGTTATAGACCCTGAAATAAAAATTACTTGGCAAGTAGAAGAAGGGGCAGAAATAAAAGCTCAAACTAAACTCGGATTTGTAGAGGGAAATATAAAAAACATATTAAAAGGTGAAAGGGTTGCCCTTAATTTCTTTCAACATCTCAGTGGTATTGCCACTTATGTTCGTAAGGTTGTTCATAAACTCAATCCCTATTGCGTAATTCTTCTTGATACCAGAAAAACCCTTCCTGGACTAAAATTGCTCCAAAAATATGCTGTTAAAATAGGTGGGGGTAAAAATCACAGATTTTCTCTTTCGGATGGAATATTAATAAAAGATAATCACATCAAAGCTCTGGGAGGAATAAAGGAAGTTATTGAAAAATTAAAAGATCTTCCCCATTACTTAAAAGTTGAGATAGAAGTAAAAAGTTTAGAAGAATTGGAAATTCTTTTAAATTCTAACGCCCCAATTGATATTGTGCTTTTAGATAATTTTTCAGAAGATGAATTAAAAAAAGCAATCAAAATGATAAAAGAGAAAAAGCCTGATATTAAAATTGAAGTTTCTGGGGGTATAACCTTAGAAAATGTAGATAGATTTGCTAAATTTGAAATAGACTTTATTTCTTCTGGAGCTTTAACTCATTCTGTAAAAGCAGTAGATATAAGTTTGAAAATAGAAACTATCTATAATTATTAAAGGGGGCTTAAAGCCCCCTCTTTTTTAAAGGTTGGCAAAAGTTTTTTCAAGAGGAGGAACAACCTCTTTCTTTCTGCTCATCACACCAGGTAGCCAAACACTTTTACCTTCTAATTTTTTACCAAAAGTAATTTCGACAATTTTTGGTTCATCTGTAATAACCATCAATTCTGTTCCTTCTTTCATAATATCAGTAAGCATGAGAACTACAGTATGATAGGCTCCTTCAGCTTTGATCTTGCTTAATTCATCATAAATCTCATCAAATCTACCTTCTACCATTTTCAAATCTATCAATTCGATTTGCCCAACCCCTACCTTTTTACCGCTCATGTTGTAATCTTTAAAATCTCTCATGATAATATCTTTAGCTGTCATGCCAGAGACATCAGAAAGCTTAGATTTTACTTCTACACCAAAGCTTACAATATCTTCTATCCCAACAATCTTAGCAAGTTCTTCTGCTACTTCTTTATCCATAGGGGTTGTGGTAGCAGACTTAAAAACAACGGTATCACTTAAAATAGAAGCAAGTAAAAGCCCTGCTAAATCTTTAGGAATAGCAACCCCTGTTTTATCAAAAAGGAATTTCAAAACTGTAGCTGTGCATCCTACAGGAAAATTGACAAAAAGTATAGGATTTGGAGTGGTTACATCTCCAATTTTGTGATGATCAACCACTGCTACAATTTCAGCCTTATCAATGTTATCTAAGCTTTGAACCTTATCTGAATGATCAACAAGAGCAACTGTTTTCCCTTCTCCATCTGTCATAATTTCAGGAACTTTAGCACCAAATTTTTCCAAAACAAACTTTGTTTCTGCATTAGGTTCACCTTGAATAACAGGAACAGCCTCTTTTTCAACCTTCATAATCTTACAACCTGCTTTTTTCCACTCATTCAAAAGATAAGCAAATACAATGGCAGAACAGACAGAATCAGTATCAGGTTTCTTATGCCCTACTACATAAATTACACCATGCTGCATGTTACACCCCCTAAATTTTAATTTTTAAAAAAACTTAAAATAAATTATTATTTACCTTTTTCTCTTGTCAAGATTAAATTTCCTTAATATAATGTAAAAAAATTTGAATTTTTACAAAAATTCTAAGTTGTATTTTGTAATTAAAGTTTTTTTTACTTTTTCCGAATTTTATATTAGATAATTTAATTTAAAACTATGGAAAGAGAAGCTGTTAGAATAGATGTGATTTTACCTTTTAAAGTCAAAAAAATTTCTTCTGAAGATATAAAGAACAAAATTGCCCGTATTGTAGGAGATGTTCCCATTTTTTCTTACATTCCTCTTAAAGATACCATAGATGAAAGTTTAAACTCCTGGTTAAAGTTAATAAACGCAAAGTTAGATTATCTAATAAATTTTTTAACAAGAGAAAAAGAAGGTTTTAATGATTTACCTCTTCTAAAGGTTAATATTAGTGAGAAAGGTGTTAGATTTCCCTCAGAGATCCCTTTTGAAATAGGTGATTTTGTTGAAATAAAGACTGTAATGGATATTTATCAACCTCTTGGATTTTATCTTTATGGTGAAGTTTTAAGGTGTGAAAAAAAAGAGGAAAAAATATATGAGGTGGCAGTAAAATTCATAAACCTTCCTAAAGATATAAGGAAAAAAATCAGTTATTTTATCCTTCAAAAAGAAAGGGAATTAATTAGAGAGTTGAGGTCTGAATAATGCCATCCATAGTAGGACTATTTGTAGTATTAGTATGTGTATTTGGAGGGTATGCGCTTGAGCGCGGCAATTTTTCAGTTATAATTCAGCCTGTTGAATGGCTAATTATATTTGGAGCAGCCTTTGGAGCTTTATTTACTGCCTCCTCTGGTCCTGCTTTAAAAGGCATAATTCAAGGAGCTATTCAAGCCATGACCAAACCTCAAATTTATACCAAACAAGATTTTATAGATCTTTTACTTCTTTTAAATGAAATTTTCAGAAAAATTAAAAAAGAGGGTTTGATCTCTATTGAACAGGATATAGAAAATCCAGAAGCAAGCAGAATTTTTTCAGCCTATCCCAAAATTCTGAATAATCACATAGCCCTTGATTTTATAAAAAATACCTTTAGATCTATTCTGACTACTAACATAACTCACTTTGAACTTGAAGCTCTTCTTGAAAATGAGATAGAAATAATTCACGAGGAATTTAGAAATCCTGTAGAGAGATTGGAAAGATTAGCTGATTCTATGCCTGGTCTTGGTTTGGTTGCTGCAGTTTTAGGGATTATTTTAACTATGGGAAAGATTGATGAGCCTCCAGAGGTATTAGGTCATCACCTTTCTATTGCTCTTGCTGGAACATTTTTTGGAATTCTAACCTGTTACGGAATTATGGCACCTCTTGCTCAAAAAATGGATTTTTTTTGTCAACAGCATAGAGAATATTTAAATGTAATAAAAGTAGCTATTGTCCACTTTATTGGAGGAGGTGCTCCTCAAATAGCAGTTGAATTCGCAAGAAGAAATATCTCCCCTCATTTAAGACCATCTTTTGAAGAATTAGAAAGCCTAATAAGAGGTAAAAAGTAGTAAAATGAGCACTCCTCCTATTATTATCAAAAAGGTTAAAAAAATAGTTGCTGGACATCACGGAGGTTCTTGGAAAGTAGCTTATGCAGATTTTTTAGCTGGAATGATGACCTTTTTTCTTCTGATGTGACTTATTACTATAATGGAACCAAAGCAAAGAGCTCAAATAGCTGCTTATTTTAGAAAGTTTAATATATTTGAGAAAGCAGGAGTAAGTATGCTTATGGAATACTATAGAAGTGGGAAAATAACCTCCTCAAAATTAACCACTATTTCCCAAGAATTACCACCCGTTAAAGGTGAAGCTGAGCATTTTAAAAAGATCATTGAAAACTATCTTAAGTCTCTCAGAGAACATGTTCTTATAAATGTAGAAGAAGAAAGAAAAACTATTAGGCTAGAAATAATAGAGCTCGTTAATAAACCACTTTTTTACAGTGGAAGTGCTGAATTAACTCCAGAGGCAAAAAAAATATTAGCAGTTCTTGCTAAAGAATTAAAAGATATGAATGTTACTATTGAAGTAGAAGGGCATACTGATGCAGTGCCTTCCAAAAGAGGAAAGCTTGGAAATTGGGAATTATCAACAGCAAGAGCACTTTCTGCTATGTTAGAATTAGAAAAAAACGGAGTTTCTTCTGAAAAAATAATATCTGTTGCTGGATATGCCGATAACTTTCCTTTATTTAAAGATAACCCCCTTGATCCAAGAAATAGAAGAATTACTTTAGTAATTCACTTTCAACCACCTACTTCTCTTTCTCAAAAAACTAAAGAGGCTTATTCTCCTTAATCTCTTAATCTAAAAATTACTCTTACCGGAACTTTATCAAATTTTAAATTTTTTTGAAAACTACTTTCTATAAATTTTTCTATATGCTTAGGTATGTCCTCAGAGTTTATATTTGTAAAAATTACAAAAGTAGGAGGTTTGATATCAACCTGGGTGGCATAATAAAATTTAACCCTCTTTCCTTTCACATTAAAAGTATACTTATCCTTTAATTCTTCCAAAACCTTATTTACCTCTGCTGTTTTAATTCTCGTAGTATATTGAAAATAAACTTCTTCTACTAAAGGAAAAATTTGATTAATTCTCCTTCCAGTTTTTGCAGAAATGGTTAAAACTGGAATCCAAGACATAAATCTTATTCCATACTTTATGTTTTCTAACATAAGATTTCCTGCTTCTCTCCTGTTATCAAAAAGATCCCACTTATTTACGAGAAGTATACAGGCTTTATAGTTTTTTTGAACCTGTCTTAATAATCTTTGATCCTGATTGGTTATACCCTCTTCAGCAGTAATCATTAAAAGAACTATATCAACCTTTTTAATAGTATCTAAAGCCTTATCCACACTGAATTTTTCTACTCTTTTATCAATTTTTGCTCTTCTTCTTATTCCAGGGGTATCTATCAAAAGATATTTTTTGCCATCTGGAAGGCTCAACAAAACATCTACACAATCTCTTGTAGTTCCAGGAATTTCAGAAACTATCATCCTTTCATAGCCTAAAAGTTTGTTAATAAGGGTGCTTTTCCCCACATTTGGTCTTCCTATAATAGCAATTTTAATAGCCTCATCTTCTGGTAATTTTTCCAGTTTATCCTTAGCATATTTTTTAATAAGCCCTTTTAATTCTTCAATATTCTTTTGATTTTTTGCAGAGATAAAAACTACATCTTCAAAGCCAAGGCTGTAAAAGTCTATAGCCCTTTCTCTATCTTCTTTCCCTTCAACTTTATTTACTACTAAAATAACTTTTTTACCTCTTTTTCTTAAATATTCAGCAGTGCTTAAATCCTCACCTGTTAATCCTTCTTTTGCGTCAACTACAAATAAAACCAAATCAGCCTCGGTTAAACACCTCTCTACTACTTCAATTATAGCTTTATCAAAAAAATCTTTTCCGCCCCAATTAATACCTCCTGTATCTATGAGAAGAACACCTTTTTCTTCTTCTATTTCCATATAACCTTCTATCATGTCTCTTGTAACTCCAGGGGTTCTTTCCACAATTGCTTTTCTATCCCCTATTAAGGTATTAAAAAGTGTTGACTTTCCCACATTTGCTCTTCCCACAATAGCTATCTTAAACATAACCCCTTCTTTTTCAATTTTTCTTTTGTTTTTGGAAACATATTTAAATCAACATTAGGAATAAATTGAGCACCTGGAAAGATTTTCATAAATTCTTGATCTATATTCAATTCTAAATAGGTAATTTTTTTTGTTATCTCCTTTATTTCGGAAAAATTAGCTTCTTTTAAAAACTTTAACACTCCTTTACCAGCTGCATTGCCCAATCCTATAGTTTTTTCTAAAGCTACTTCAGGTAACATTCCTAAGGTTACCGCAGATTCTACATTTATATGATTTCCAAAACTTCCTGCTATATAAAAATTTTTAACTTCTTCAAAACTAAGTCCTATTTTTTTAGAAAGAAGATATAGTATAGTAAACATAGCTCCTTTAGATCTTAAAAAACTTTTTATCTCACTTTCTTTAATATAGATTGGTTTCCCATTAGCAGTTTCTTCTGGAAAAGCTACTATAAAGGCTAATTCATTATTTACTTTTTTAAATCTTTCTTTGAAATTTGATGATAAGAACTTTCCGTCAAAAGACAAAAGTCCGTTAATAAAAAGCTCTGCTATTAATTCAATTATTCCTGAACCACAGAGTCCAACAGGAGGAGAATTTTCAATGGTTTTGTATTCAATTGTTTTTTTTGAAACATCTATTTTAACAGTTTCTATAGCTCCTTTTTTTGCTTGAGAGCCGCATTCAAATATCCCTCCTTCTAAAGCAGGACCTGCAGCTCCTGAACAAGCTAATAAAAAATCTTTGTTTCCTAAAACAACTTCGGCATTTGTGCCTATGTCAATATAAAAATAATACCCATCTTCCTTCTTATAAATTTCACTAAAATATAATCCTGCTATAATATCTCCTCCTAAAAATGTTCCTGCAGAAGGAAATATAAAGACTTTAGCCAATGGATGAGCCTTTAAGTTCAATTCTCTCGCATTATACAAATCATACCAATCAGCAACAGGAACATACGGCTCAACAAATAAATAATTAACTGGAAGTCCAGTAAAAAAGTGAGTCATTACTGTATTTCCGCATATACTAAAATAAAAAATTTTCTTTTCTATATCTCCTATTTCTCTATTAATAGCTTCTATGGTTAATTTATTTATATATTCCAGATTTTCTCTTTTTTTGGCAAAATGTAAACGCGTAAGAATGTCTTCTCCTATTTCAATTTGAGGATTTAGTATGGAAAATTCTTTAATAACTTCTTTTTTAATGAAGTCGTAAATATAAAAAGCTATTGTAGTACTGCCAAGATCTATAGCTACTCCTAAAACACTTTCAGGAAAATCAGAAAATATTTCTAAAATTTCCCAAGACCTCTCTTTTTTAGCAAGAATTACCCAAACTTTATAATCTTTTTCTCTTAAAATGAAAGGCAATTTTTTCAAAATATACAAAGGTATTTCCACTATTCCTAATTGATACTTTTCTAAGGCTTGAAGTAAATTTTGAGAATCAAAATTAGCTTCTCCTAACTTAGGTTTAGGTACTTTTAATTCTAAAACTTGAACTGCCTCTTTAAACATCTACTACACACTGTGCTATCCATAAATCATTTTCTTTTCTAACATCTGCCATGGTAAAGGTAGCTCCCTTTACCTCAACACCGTAACCAAATTTTTCAGGAAAATACTTTTCGCCTAAAACTTCTCCTTTTAAAATGTATTTTTCTTCTTTTTCTTCTATTTTTCCTTTAAAATCAAAAAAAATCACCTTTTCAAGGTAAAAAAGACTCAAAACTTTGTTTATAAAAACTACCAATAATTCATCAAGAAATTCAGCTTCTGCTTCTATTTGATACTTTTCTTTTAACTCTATGTCTTTCCACTCTATTTTTTCAACAAGTAAAGTAGCTAAAGCTTTTAAAATATTAGAGAAAGCTTCACAAAGATCTTTACCATATCCCCTTATTCCAATATCTGCACCGTGCTCAAAGGTCTCAAATTTATTCATAGCAAATATCCTTTTTAAAGTTTTGATTATTTTATCAAATTTTTATGATATTCAAATCGTTTACAATTATTATCTTCTAAATATACAGGAACTAAAGGAAAAAAGGTCGCAAATAAAAAATTATTTCTTCTTTCCTTTTCAAAACATACTAAAAAATAATCATCTTTTGGAAAAATGAAAATAGCTCCAACTTTTTCAGTTGAAAAATGTGGTTTTTCAAAAATTTTTAATACTTTAAGATATTCTTCATGAGGAAAATTTTTTCCTCTACCTGAAGTTAAAACAACCTTCGGATTTAGCCATTCTAAAATATCACTATCCATACTGTATTTTGATCCGTGATGAGGAGATACTAAAACTTCTGCTGGCAAAATTTCTTTATTTTCTTTCATACGATAAAATCTCAATCTATCCACATCTCCAGGAAAAAGAACCGTTAAACCTTTGTATTCTAAATAAGCAACCAAACTTTCTCTATTTATATCTTCATAATTTTCATCACCGGGAAAAAGAAAAATTTCTGCCTCGTTTATTTTAATAGATTCTGGCTTTTTAACAGGCTCTGGTAAAACCAAAATGTCAGTCTTTTCCCAATCCTCTGGCTTAAAATTTCCTGAAATCACTTTTTTTACATAAAAATATTCTTTAATAGTGCTTAATCCTCCACTATGATCAAGATCAGGATGAGAAATAATAACCAAATCTATTACATCTATACCAAGTTTGTTTAATACCGGAACTAAATAGATTTTTGTCCAATTAAAATTCTTTGAATAATTAGGTCCTGTGTCAATTAAAATGTTTGATTCCTTATTTTTTACTAAAATCGCATTTGCCTTTCCTACATCAAAAATTAAAATATAAAAAGCCTTAGTATAAAGAACATAAAACAAAAAATAAAACAGAAAAACAGTCATGATCCAATAAAAATACTTTTTATAGCTTCTGAAAAACTTATGGAAAAAAGCAAATGTTATAAAACTTAAAATTGCCAGAAGTATAACTAAATTAACAGGAAGTTTAAATTTGTATAAAAATTCAAAGAAAGGTAATTTAATATAAAAATCAAAAATATAAGCTAAAAGGTTAGCTAAATTTATAGCGACATTTTCGTTAAAAAATGAAAGAATAGCTACCAAAATTGAACCAGGAATAAAGATAAAACTCCAAAAGAAGGTAGCTATAACATTATTAAAAGGGGTTGAAAGAGGAAATGTTCCGTTAATGTAAATTACAAAGGGAAAAACAAAAACACTAACTATAAGGGAAATTAGAAAAAGATAAATCAATTGGGTTAAAATTTTATAAAAATTATTTGAGGAAGATAAATACTCCTTAAAATAAGCTTTAACTATTCTGTCACCTATTATTAGTCCAGAGGTTGCTACGAATGAAAGTTGAAAGGAGAGGTTTCCTATTAGATATGGCTGAAAAACCAATATCAAGGTTGCTGTTAAAAAAAGTAAAATAAGAGAGGAAGTATTTCTGAAAAACAATTTACTTCCAACAAAAAGGGTTAAAAATACAAAAGCTCTAAAAGCTGGAGGGCAAAAACCAGAAAAAAGTAAGATTATAAATGCTCCAGGTAAGGCTAATAAATAAGATAAATTTTGCAAGGGATAACCAACTCTTATTAAAGGTGTAAACTTTAAAAGGTGATAAAAAAGCTGATAGAACATTCCAAAAAGAATGGCTAAGTTAAATCCTGAGATTGCTAATTGATGATAAAGCCCTTGGTTTTTTAGTTTTTCTTTGTATTCCTCTGGAAAATTATATTCCACACCAAGAACCAAAGCCTGAATTAGCCCTTTTGCTGTTCCAGAGAGTTTTTCAGAAAAATTAAAAAGTTTAAACCTTATTTTCTCCAAACTAAAAAATTTATCGTCCTCACAAATAAATCCTTTTTCTTTTATGAATTCTAATTCTGAATCAACTCCTTTTACAAAAAGTAGTTTTCTTTTTTCTATAGAGAAAGGATTAAGATAATCTGAATAATTTTTGCTCCGGAAACTTATCAAACATATTTGTCCAGGAGAAAAATATTTTTTATCCGTTTTAAATATAAACTCACCTATTGAGACATTAAAAGCAGTGTTTAAATATCCATAATAGTAAGGCTCAACTTTCTTGATAATGGTTAAAAGTTCTGCTTCTTTCTCAAGTTTTCCCTCTTCAACAAAGCTCCTACTGAAATAAAAATATCCAATAAAATAAAAAATAAGAAAAGCCGTAATCCACAGACTAAAATAATAATGTTTCTTGTATAATAAAGAATAGACTAAACTTCCAAAAAAGAGAATTATAAGAAAATAAAAGGGAAATTTATAAAAACTTAAAAAAAGACCCAAAATAAAGGAAGAGGTTATAACAAAAACAGGTGCTTTAACTTCTTTTACCAAACAAAGCTTCTCCGATTCTTATAATGGTAGCACCTTCTTCTATGGCAATGGGAAAGTCATTGCTTGTTCCCATGGAAAGTTCTTTGAATTCTGAATTCATATAAGGTTTTACCTTTTCAAAAATCTCTCTCATTTTTTTAAAATAGAGACGCACTTTCTCAGGATTTTCTTCATATGGAGGAAGACACATAAGTCCTTTTACTTTTATCCTATCAAATTTTTTAATTTCTTCTATAAATTCCTCCAATTTTTCTGGCTCAACACCTCCTTTTGTAGGTTCCTTTCCAATATTTACCTCAATAAAAACAGGAACTACCAAATTTCTTTTTTCTGCTTGTTTTTGAATTTCCTGTGCCAAACTTATTCTATCTAAGGTTTGAATTAGAGAAAATAAAATTATAGCCTTTTTTACTTTATTTGTCTGAAGTCTTCCTATAAAATGCCATTCTATAGGAAGCTCTTTAAGAGCTAAGATTTTCTTTTCTGCTTCCTGAACATAGTTTTCTCCAATTAGTGTAACTCCGAGTTCAAAAGCCAATTTTATTTTTTCTGGACTTTGTTTCTTTGCTGCTCCTAAAATTTTTACTTCTTCTGGTTTTCTTCTTGATTTTTCACAAGCTTCGTAAACCCTTTCTATTATCTTTAAATAGTTTTCTTTAATTTGCGTTTTTAAATCCATTTATAATTCCATTCTCTGTAATTATCAGATCTACCCTTTGATCATGTTTTTCTAAAGGCAATTCTTCAAATATTTGAAAAGAAAAGGCAACTCCTATTTTAAAGGCAGGAATATTTTTTAAAATTTTATCATAAAATCCTCCACCATACCCAATTCTTCCTTTTTTCAAATCAAAAGCAATTCCTGGAACAAAAATTATCTCAAAATCTTTAGCTTCTAATTTAGGATTTTCTGATGAAGGCTCAAGCAAACCAAAAGGTCCTGGTTTTAAATCTGAAAAACTAAAAATCTGGTGAAAACTCAGAGTTTTATCTCTTAACCAGGTTTTAGGTAAAAATACTTTTTTACCCTCTAAGAAAGCCTTACCTATTAGATATTCTAATGAAACTTCTTTATTTTTGGCAAAATAAAAAGCTATATTTTTAGCCTTTTTATACAAAGGTAATTCTTCAATTCTTTTACAAATTTGTAAACTGAGAGCTTTTAAAGTATCAGAGGAATATTTTCTTCTAATTTGAAAAATAAGGTCTCTTATTTGAGATTTAGAAGATTTTTCCATAAAAATAGCCCCCTTAGAGGGGGCTATTTTTAAATTTATCTTGGTGTTCCTGATTTTGCTTTTTCTGCTACAAGAAGTCTTGTTAAAGCCCTTTGAAGCGCTGCTTTTGCTCTGGCATAATCTATCTTTTCTGCCTGAGCAAGATATGCCTGAATTCTCTTTTCTGCTCTTTCCTTTGCTCTTAAAGCTCTTTCTACATCTATTTCATAAGCTCTTTCTGCTGCCTCAACTAAAAAAGTGATTTTATTTTTTGAAACCTCACAAAATCCACCACTTAATGCTACCCACTCCTCTCTATCTCCTACTCTATAATGAAGTGGACCAATCTTAACTGCAGCAATCATAGGAGCATGATTGGCAAGAACTCCAAATTCACCTTCAACTCCTGGGGCTGTAACTATATCAACTTCTTCGCTTACTACTACTCTATCAGGTGTTACTATCTCTAAGAGGATTTTAGCCATTTAATCTCCTCCATTATCCTTCCATTATCTTCTTAGCTTTTTCAACAGCCTCTTCTATTGTTCCAACCATGTAAAATGCTGGTTCAGGAAGATCATCGTGTTTTCCTTCTAAAATCTCTTTAAATCCTCTAATGGTATCTTCAAGTTTTACATATCTTCCTGGTGTTCCAGTAAAGTGTTCTGCAACATGGAAGGGCTGAGATAGAAATCTCTGAATTTTTCTTGCACGGGCAACTATTATTTTATCTTCTTCTGAAAGTTCTTCTACTCCAAGAATAGCAATAATATCCTGCAAGTCCTTATATCTTTGAAGAACCTGCTGAACCTGACGAGCTACAGTATAATGTTCCCATCCAATTATATTGGGATCTAAAATACGAGATTGAGAATCTAAAGGATCAACAGCTGGATAAATTCCAAGCTCTGCAATTTGACGAGAAAGAACAACTGTTCCATCAAGATGAGCAAAAGTAGTTGCAGGTGCAGGGTCTGTTAAGTCATCTGCAGGAACATAAATACACTGAACAGAGGTAATAGATCCTTTAGTGGTAGAACAAATTCTTTCCTGCAATGCACCAATGTCTGTTGCAAGAGTTGGCTGGTATCCAACTGCAGAAGGCATTCTACCTAAGAGAGCAGAAACTTCTTGGTTTGCTTGAGTAAAACGATAGATATTGTCTATAAAGAAAAGCACATCTTGCCCTTCTTCGTCTCTAAAATATTCAGCAATAGTAACACCAGTATGAGCAACTCTTGCACGATGTCCAGGGGTTTCGTTCATCTGTCCATAAACAAGTGCGGCTTTATCTAAAACACCTGAACGTTTCATTTCTAAATAAAGCTCATTTCCTTCACGGGTTCTTTCACCTGCACCGCAAAAAACTGAAATTCCACCATGCTCCATAGCAATGTTATGAATCATTTCCATCATAACAACTGTTTTTCCAACTCCTGCTCCACCAAAGGTTCCCATTTTACCACCGCGAGGGAATGGAATAAGAAGGTCAAATACTTTAATTCCTGTCTCTAAAACCCTAATGGTGGTATCAAGTTCAGTAAGAGGAGGAGCTGGTCTAAAAATGGGATAGTATTTATCAGAAACTATAGGTCCTGCCTCATCCACAGGATCTCCTGTAGCATTCATAATTCTTCCAAGAGTTGCTTTACCAACCGGAACCATTATGGGAGCTCCTGTAGCCCATACTGGATCTCCTCTTTTCAATCCATCAGTATAATCCATAGCCACACAACGCACTATATTATCTCCTAATTGCTGAGCAACCTCCAATACTAAATTCCATTCTCTATCATCTATCATAGGATTAGTAGCTCTTAAACACTCTAAAAGCTTAGGAACCTTTCCAGGAGGAAATTCTACATCTACTACACATCCCATAATTTGAACAATTCTACCTATCACCTTTTCTTCAGCCATATTATAACCCCCCTTTAAACTTTCTTTATTATCTTTTTGTATTTTTAACCTTTAGTGATAGCTTCTGCACCACCTACAATATCCATTAATTCTTTGGTAATACTTGCCTGCCTTACTTTATTATAAAATAAAGTTAACTGTTTTACCATATCTCCACAAGCCTTATTAGCATTATCCATAGCTGTCATACGAGCTGCCTGTTCACTAACCGCAGTTTCAAGCATAGCCGAAAATACAAGAGTATTTATATAAAGAGGTAAAATCTGAGATAAAAGCTCCTCTTCTTCAGGCTCATAAATATATGCATAAGTCATCTTCTTTTCTTCTTTTTCTGAAGCTTTTTCCAAACTTAAAGGAATTATTTTTTCCATCTTAGGAATTTGTTTCACCACATTCACAAAATAACCGTAAATTACATAAACTTCATCCCACTCCCCTGCAAGATATGCCATCATAGCAGAACGAGCAATTTTACGAGCATCCTGCATAAGAACCTTTCCCATTATATTTACATATTGCTCTCTTACAGGAGCTTTCTTTCTAAAATAGGTTGCTCCCTTTCTACCAACACAAATAAGTTCTACTTCTTTTCCCTCCTTTTTAAACCTATTTATAGCCTTTTCTGCCTCCCTTATTAAATTGGAATTGAAAGCACCACATAATCCTTTATCAGCAGTTATTAAAATTATACCTACTTTCTTAACCTCTCTTTTTTGTAAAAGCGGAATTTTTTGAGTATTTATAGTCCCACAAGCAAGCACATTATCTATTACTTCTTCAAACTTTATTCTATAGGGACGAAAGCCCTCCAATCTTTGTTGAAGGGTGCGTAATTTTGCTGAGGCAACCATATTCATCGCTTTAGTAATTTGCCCAATTCTTTTTATAGCCTCAATCTTTCTTCTAATGTCTCGTAAAGCTGGCATATTTTATCCTCCTCAAAAATTAACCAAAAACTTCTATGGTATGGGAACAGGTTCTATATTGTTTCTTCTCTTAAATTCTTCATTAAATTCTCTAAAAACTTGTTTCATCTTTTCCTCTAATTCAGGACTAATCTCTTTCTTTTCTCTAATTTCTTTATAAATTTCTGGATATTTGCTTCCAATAAATTCATAAAGCTCATTTTCATATTGAGCTAATACTTCTAAAGGCATTTCGTCTAAAAAGCCTCTTGTTCCTGCAAAAAGTATACAAACTTGTTTTTCTACAGGAAGAGGTTGATATTGAGGTTGCTTAAGGATTTCAACAAGTCTTGCTCCTCTATGAAGAACCCTTTGAGTAGCTCTATCAAGTTCAGAACCAAATTGAGCAAAGGCTGCAAGTTCTCTATACTGAGCCAGTTCAAGTCTTAATCTTCCAGCAACCTGTCTCATAGCTTTAATCTGAGCTGCTCCTCCAACGCGAGATACAGAAAGTCCAACATTGATTGCTGGACGAATACCAGCAAAAAAAAGACCCGGCTCTAAATAAATCTGTCCGTCTGTAATAGAAATAACATTAGTAGGAATATAGGCTGAAACATCACCCTGTTGGGTTTCAACAATAGGTAGTGCTGTTAATGAACCACCACCATATTTATCATCAAGTTTTGCTGCTCTCTCTAAAAGTCTTGAGTGATTATAAAAGATATCTCCTGGATAAGCCTCTCTTCCAGGCGGTCTTCTTAAAAGAAGAGAAATTTCACGGTATTCTGCTGCTTGCTTAGATAGGTCATCATATATAACAAGGGCATGTCTTCCCGTATCTCTAAAATACTCTCCAATAGCACAGGCTGAATAAGGAGCAATCCACTGTAAAGCAGCTGAATCCGAAGCACAGGCTGCAACTACTGTAGTATATTCCATAGCTCCGTATCTACGCAAAGTTTCAATAATTTGAGCAACTGTAGACTTTTTTTGCCCGATAGCACAATAAATACAATACACATCAGTTTCTTTTTGAGCAAGGATAGCATCTATCGCAATAGCAGTTTTACCAGTCTGTCTGTCTCCAAGTATTAATTCTCTCTGCCCTCTTCCAATAGGAGTCATAGCATCTATAGCTTTAATACCAGTATACATCGGTTCATGAACAGGTTTTCTCTTAATAATTCCAGGTGCTTTTAATTCAATTCTTCTAAATTCTTTTGCCTCAATGGGTCCTTTACCATCTAAAGGTCTACCTACCGGGTCTATAACTCTTCCAATAACCGCTTCTCCTACAGGAATAGAAGCAACTTTACCTGTTCTTTTGGCAATGTGTCCTTCTAAAATCTTTGTATAATCTCCCATAATAGGAATACCAACATTATCAAATTCAAGGTTTAAGGCTATCCCTACTTCTCCACTTTCAGGAAACTCAATAAGCTCCATATACTCACAATTTCTAAGACCAAAAACACGAGCGATACCATCAGCAACTGAAATTACTACTCCCATTTCATCAAGATCTATCTTTTTCTCAAACTCCTCAATTCTTTTTTTAATCAAATCACTAAGTTCTTGTGCTCTTATAGCCTCCATTTATAGCACCTCCCCTTTTATAATTTCTTTAAATTTATTCAGCTGGGTCTTTAAAGTTCCATCAAATATTAAATCCCCTACTCTTATCTTTAGTCCTCCTATTATATTTTCATCTACTTTAGGCTCTAATATAACCTCTTTTTTTAAATATGCTTTTAAACTCTCTTCTAATTCCCTTTTTTCTTCTTCACTAAGTGGATACGCTGTAACAACCTCTCCTCTTGCGATGTTTAACTCTTCATCTAACAATTCTTGATACATAGTCACTATTTCATTAATATACTGGATTCTTCTCCTTTCAACCAATAACTTTAAAAATCTCTCAATCTCAGGATCTACTTTAACTACTTTTAAAATTTCCTCTATAATTTCTATCTTCAAATCCGGAGGATAAATGGGATTTTGAAGAGCTGACAAAACTTCTGGCATAGAATTTAAAAGATTTTTTATCTGATTTAACTCTTCCCCAAATTCTTTGGTTTTATTCAACTCTTTTGCTGCAGTAAAAAGACCCTTTGCGTATTTAAATGCAATTGCCATTGCTCTCAATGTAGCACCCTCCCTTTAATTTCATTTATAAACTCTTTAACAATTCTTTTCTGATCTTCTTCAGTAATGCTTTTTCTCAAAAGTTCCTCTGCTAATTTCACAGAGGCTTCCGCAATTTCTTCCCTTAATATAGCCTTTGCCTTTTCCAATTCATGCTTTATATAAAGCTCTGCTTGCTGTTTAATTCTTTCAGCTTGAGCATTAGCTTCAGCAATAATCCTTTCTTTTTCTTTCATTCCTTGCTCTACATAATTCTGATAAATCTCTTGAGCTTCTTTTTCTAAATTCTTAATCTTTTCCTGAAGTTCCACATACCTTGCCTCTGCCTCTTTTTTCTTCTCTAAAAGTTCATTATACTGTTTTAAAATGCTCTCTTGACGAGACTTAAACATATCTACTATCGGCTTTTTAAGAAACTTGTATAAAATTAAAACTAAAGCTATAAAATTAAGTGTGAACCAGAAAAGATTCTTTAACTGAGTAGGTGTAACCCCGTGATGCTCACCCTCAACCTCAGCTCCAAATCCTAAAGAGACAAAAATTAATACAAAAAATAAAACAAAAAATCCCAAATTTTTAAAGCCTTTCATACTTTCCTCCCCAAAAGTCTTTCAACCATAAGAGAAGCAAAATATTCTACATTACCCATTAGTTCTTTTCTTACCTCTTCTAACTGCTTAGAAAATTGCTCTGCCCATTTGGCTTTGTATTCTTCTACTTCTTTCATTGTTTTTGATAAAATCTCTTTTTCTATCTTACGAGCTTCCTCTTTTAAGAGCTCTCTTTTCTGAATTCCTTCAGCTCTTGCTTTATTTAATTCCTCTTGATATTTTCTAATTGCCTCTTCAGCTGAAAGAATTAAATCTCTGGTTTCCTTTTCAAGACTTTGAAAATGAGCTTCTCTTTCTCTTATATGCGACATTACAGGTTTGACAAGAATATAATAAAGCACAAAAGTCATTATTAAGGCTTCAACAATTTGAATAAATAAAGTAATGTCAAACTTAATCATACTAATCCCTCACTTTCAGAATTTTATTTATATCCTTTCAGTATTCACTCTTTTGTATTATAAATTTTTAAAAAGTCAAGTTATAAAAAGTTGCAAAAATTACAATTATTTAAAGAAATGCCTTTTTAAAGCTACATTAAAAACCAAAGAAAGTGAAAAATAAACAGAAATCGTCATAGATCCACCGTAACTTAAAAAAGGAAAGGGTATGCTTGTCATGGGAAGTAAGCCTGAACAACCACCTATGTTAAACAAAGCCTGCCAGAAAAGGATTGTTCCAACTCCCAAGCTGAGATACCTGCCAAGCCAGTCTTTAGCCACAGAAGAAATTTTTACACAAAAATAAAGTAAATACCCGTATAAAAAGAGAATCAAACTTACTCCAATAAAACCCCATGTTTCTGCCCATACTGCAAAAGCAAGGTCAGTATGTTTAGCTGGAAGATAGTAAAGCCTTGTTGACCAGCCTTTTTTAAATCCATGCCCTTTTATACCTCCTGAACCTATAGCAATAAGTGCTTGGTTTAACTGATATCCCCAGGTTTTTTCATATTTCTCTGGATATAAATATCCGTAAATTCTACCCTTTTGATGAGGTTTTAATTTTTCCCAAACAACAGGAAAAATTAGTAAAATTACTATCATTCCTATAAGAACTGCAGAAATAAATACTTTTCTTGGGATTCCTATAAAAATAAGAAAACTCAAAAACATAGTGGTCATAATAAGTGGATAATCAAAATCAGTCGGAAGAATAAGTATCATAGGAATGATTATTATTATGAAAAGCTTAGCTAAAGTTTTTAAGTTTAAATAAGGATGGGGATCCTTTGAAGCAATTAAACTTATCAATAAAACAAGCACGGGTTTGACAAATTCAGAAGGTTGAATAACAATGAGTCCCAAATTAAACCAACGCTTCTTAAAAATAAACATCACAAATAAAACGAATACCAAAAATAAATACAAATACCAAACAATTTGAAAGGAAATTTTTCTATAATCCATAAACAAAGAGAAAAAAAGAAAAAGAGTTAATCCCACAAGATGCCAAAACAAATTTTTCCAAAATAAAGAAGAAGTTTCTGCAATTATCCATTGATTCAAAATCCCCAAAAGAGCAAGAATAAAAACTATTAAAATTCCTATTAAATCTTCTCTTAAAGTTTTCCTTACATTTTCAGTTTTCATCTGTTAAACCCGTTTCGTTCCCGGTTTCATTCCCAATTTCACTTCCTTTTTCATTTTTAGGAGTGATTTTAGGTATTTCAATACCAAAATATTTCCTATATAATTCTCTTGCAATGGGAGCTGCCACAGCTCCTCCGTGCCCTCCGTGTTCTACCAAAATTGCTGAAACTATTTCTGGTTGAGAACGACCAGCATAACTTACAAACCAAGCATGATGTTCTAAGGATTTACCTCTTTTAACTGATAAACTCACCACTTGTGCTGTTCCTGTTTTCCCTGCAACTGTAAGTTCTGGAATATAAGCTGCTTTTCCAGTTCCTATTCTAACAACCTCTAAAAGACCCTCTCTTATCCATTCTAAATGTCTTTCATCTAAAACCAATTTTTTCTCTAACTGAGGATTTATCTCAATAACATTTCCGTTGAGTTTTTTTATTCCTCTTACTATGTAAGGCTTATATAGATATCCTCCGTTAGCTATTGCCATATAAACCCTTGCCATCTGTAAAGGAGTTACAAGCAAATATCCCTGACCTATTCCCATAACTACTGTTTCCCCTTGATACCAGGGTTGTTTAAATGTTTTTTCTTTCCATTTTTTGTCTGGAACTAAACCTATTTTTTCTTCTTTCCACCCCAAACCTGTAGGTTTGCCAAGTCCCCATTCTCTTGAAATGCTTGCTAAATAATCCACATCAAGCTTAGAGGCAACAGTGTAAAAATAGGTATCGCAAGAAAAAGCTATAGCTTTAATGAGATTAACTGATCCGTGTCCTTTTGGTTCCCAACATCTGAAAACACGGGTGCCATATCTAAAATATCCAGGACAATAAACAGTATAATTGAAATCTTTAATAATTCCTGATTTAAGTCCAGCAATAGCTGTAATTACTTTGTAAGTAGAGCCAGGTGGATAAGCTTGCAAAGTTCGATTTAAAAAAGGTCTTTCAGGACTTAAATTTATTTCTTCCCATTCCTCTTTGGTAAACCCATCAATAAATTTCTGAGGATCTATAGAAGGTGAACTTACCATAGCTAAAATAGAACCGTCTTTTGGAGAAAGAGCAATTATAGCTCCTCTCTTTTCTTTTAAAAGCTCATAAGCTTTAACCTGTAAATTATGATTAATAGTAATAATTAAACTCTCTCCCGGCACTGGTTCAATTCTATTAATAACCTTACCCAAGCGACCATAAGCATCTCTTTCAATTTCTATAGCTCCGTTTTTACCTTTTAGAACCTTTTCAAACGCTCTTTCTATTCCGATTCTTCCAATATAATCTTCCATAGAATATCCTTCATCTTTAAGCTCTTTGTATTCCTCAAGAGTAATTTTTGAAATATAACCTAAAGCATGAAAATAAGCCTCTCCATAAGGATAATACCTTTCTGCTTCTACCTCTATCTTTACTCCTGGAAGATAATACCTTCTAACCATTATCTTGGCTACTTCATCCCAATTGAGATTTCTTTTTATCAAAACCCTTCCCAAAGAGGTTTTCCTTGCTAAATAATATCTCTCTTTAAGTGCTCCAAAACTTTCTCCTAAGATTTTACTTAATTTGTATAAAACTTCATCTTCCTTATCTTTTATCAAATCAGGATCTAAGTAAAGCTGAAAAACTGCTCTGTTTGTTGCAACAACCACTCCATCTGAAGTGATAATTTCTCCTCTTGGTGCCTTTATCACATAACTTACCACAGATCTTTCTTTGGCTTTTTTATAGTAATAAGAATGTTTAATTACTTGAAGATAAAAAAATCTTAACCATAAAATCCCAAAGGTAAAAATAATTATGATTTTAGCCCAAAAGAGTCTTTTTTCCCAAAAAAAAACTTTCAGAATTTTTTGTTTTGTCTTTAAAAAATCTCTTATAAAGAATCTGTTTTCATTAAAGTTTTTCATGTTTCTTTATAAAAAAATACAGCTAAAACTTTGTGAAAAATTAAAACCCAAATAAGAGTTGTACATATATAATAAAAACTTTTAACTGCAAGATTTAAAATTATCATCCAGTTTAAAGGGACATTAAGCTTGTAAAAAAAGAATATGTATCTAAGAAGAAGAAAGGAAAGGATGCTTAAGACCCAAATTATTATCTTTGACCCCAATTTTTCCAAAACAAAGAATTTTCTTAGATGTTTCCATGTAAATCCTAAAACCACAAAATAGATTGCCAAAAAGATTTCTTTATCTAAAAAATCTAAGCCCTCTAATAAACCCAAAACAAATAGTAGAAAATATAATAAGAACCCAGAGTTTCTGAAAGTTAAAATTGCTATTGCAAAGGCAAGTATTACATCTCCAGGATAGATAAGAAAAGAGCTGGAGATAAAAGATTTAAAAATTAATATTAAAAATAAAAAGGGCAAAATAATTTTAAAGAATTCTTCTACACTTATAACAGATTCCATTTCAGAGAGGAATTTCTGGCAGTTTTAACAAAACAAAAACTAAATCAAGATTTGCCAAATCAACTATAGGTGCAACTTCTGCTGATTTAAACATTCCCTGAATAGAATCACGACTTACAGAAACCACTTTTCCTATCAGTAACCCTGGAGGGAAAAAAGCATCCTGTCCAGTAGTTAAAACTTCATCCCCTGGTTTTATCTGAGAAGCAGAGGGTAAATATTGTAGGCTACAGTATTTCTCTGCCTTACCTACTAAAATTCCTCTTATTCCTTCCCTTTCTGTTTTTACATCTGCTGAAAATGAAGGATCCGTAATAAGTATTACTTTGCTCCAGCTTCTGTAAACTTCAACTACCTGACCTATTAAAGCTACTCCTTCTTCTTCTACACCAGCAAGAACAGGCATCTGAGGTAAAATACCATCTTTACTTCCTTTATCTATAAAAATTACTCTTGAAAAAGGATCCATAGGTCTATAAATTATTTTAGCTGCAACCTTGGGATAATTAAACTCTGATGAAAGCTTAAAAAACTCCTCTAATACTCTGTAAGTCCTTTCTCTTTCTTTATAATAAGCAAGTTGAGATTTTAAAAGCAAATTTTCCCTTTTTAATCTCTCATTTTCTTTTTTTAAGTCCACTAATAGCAAATAGTTTTCAAAAAAACTTCTTGTCTTAGCTCCTGAATAGGTAGATCCTTTTAAAAATGGTGAAACTATCAAGCCAAGAATTTCATTAAAAAGATTGGTTCTTTTTATAAAATACCATAACCCACTTACAAAAACTATTATAATAACTATACCAAAAAGTTTTTTATCCTTTATCATTAAAGTGGTTTAAAAATAAATTTTAAATAGCTTTTTGAGAAATAAATTCTTTTACTTTTTCTACCTCAGCAGGAAATTTCCAACAATTTTGAGGAAGCTCAAAAAGTTTCTCAATTTCCTCAGGAAGTTTAATAGGGACTCCTAAAGCTTTATTTACCGTTTCGGGAAATTTTGCAGGATGGGCAGTTGCAAGACAGATAAGAGGATATTCATCTTTAAACCTCAATCCTGCTCTTACTCCTACTGCAGTATGCGGATCAAGAATATAACCTGTTTTTTCGTAAAATTCCTTTATAGTTTCAAGTGTTTCTTTTTGGTTTACTGAAGCCGAAAGGAAATCTTTCTGAACTTTTTTAACCTCCTCTTCTGTAAATCTGATAGCCCTTTCCTTAGCAAACTTTTCCATAATTTCTTTAGTTTTTTTAGGATTTTCTCCATAAAAATAATAAAGATACCTTTCAAAATTGCTTGCTACTTGAATATCCATAGAAGGACTTATAGTTGGTTTTACTTCTTTTAAGGAATAGTCCCCATGGTTAACGAATCTGCAAAGTATATCATTTTCGTTAGTTGCAAGAATAAGCCTTTCTATCCTTTCTTCCCCCAGCATTCTCCTTGCTAAATATCCTGCAAATATATTTCCAAAATTTCCGGTAGGTACTGAAATTCTAACGCTTTTGCAGTTTTCTAATTCTGAAACTCTAAAATAAGCCCAAAAATAATAAACCATTTGTGCCATTATTCTTGCCCAATTTATTGAGTTAACCGTGGTTAATCTAAATCTTCTTTTAAATTCTAAATCCATAAAAATACTTTTTACTATAGCTTGACAATCATCAAAAGTCCCTTCTATAGCAAGATTAAAAACATTGGGATCTGTTACAGTTGTCATCATTAAGGCTTGAATTTTTGAAACTTTTTGGTGGGGATGTAAAATAAAAATAGCTATATTCTTTTTTCCTCTAACTCCGTAAATCGCAGCAGAACCAGTATCCCCTGAAGTTGCTCCTAAAATGTTAATCTTTTTATTTTCTTCTAAGAGTAGTTTTTCAAATAATACTCCCAGAAACTGAAGTGCCACATCTTTGAAAGCCCATGTAGGACCGTGAAAAAGTTCAAGTATGTAAACGTCTCCTACTTTAACTACAGGAGTTATGTCCTTTGCTCTAAAACTTTTGTAAGCTTTTTTTATAAGCTCTTTAAGTTCTCTTTCTTCTATATCAGAAACATAATAGCTAAAAATCTTTAAAGCGAGATCCTGGTAACTTAGTTTTCTTAATTTTTCTATTTCATCCTCTGAAAGTATTGGAATTTTTTCAGGAACGATTAAACCACCATCGGGAGCAAGTCCTTCAAAAATAGTATCCTTAAAATCAATCTTTGACATCCCACCACGAGTGCTTATATACTTCATACTCAAAACCCTTTAGTTTTAATTACTTCCAGTCTGTTTTTCATTCTATCTATGTATTTTCTTATATCAGCTTTAAATTCTGCCAAAGTTTGATGATTTTTTTGATAAATCTTTATAAGTTCATTCATCCAGTATTCAAGGGTTTCTTTTTCTTTCTGTATGAGTTCCTTTTGCACTTTCTCTTTTAAAATATTTAAAATTTTTGGATCAATTCCCTCCAAAACTTGCCTCCTTTAGGTTTTCTTTTATATCTCAATTTCCATAAGATCTTCAGCTAAAATAATTTCTCCTTTAAATCTCATTTTTATTATATCTACATCTACCTTTTCACTATGGGGGTAAAAATGAGAAAGAACTATTCGTTTTACTTTAGCCCTTTCTGAAATAAGTGCAATATCCTCTGGAGATAAATGATGTTCTACATATATATCTTTTGAATTAGCACATTCTACAATCAGTAAATCTGCACCCTCTGCAAGTTCTATCAGTTCTTCACAATAACCTGTATCTCCCGAATAAATAAGACTCTTATTTTGATATTCAAGTCTTATAGCTAAACTTTCAGAATTATGTTTAACCGGAGAAGTATAAGCTTTAAAGGGTCCTATAAAAAATTCATATTTTTTAAGTTTAGGAAGGAGATTTATTTTTAACAGACCTTCTGGTGGTTCAACCCATCCTCTAAAAGCCATTTTTAAAAGTTCAAAAAATTGAGAAAAACTCTCCTCAGCATAAAGGTTAAAGGGTAATACCCTTTTATATCCTAAATTGTAGCGAGTAGCAAAAAAGAAAGGGATAAGATCTGTTACATGATCAGGATGGAAGTGAGATATAAATATAGCAGAAATATCCTCAAGTTTTTTCCCTATTTTTAAAATTTGTTTTAAAACACCTGGACCAAGATCAAGAAGAAGGCAAAAATCCTCTATCTCAAGTAAATAACCAGGAGAGTTTCTTTCTAAACGAATCCATCCAGTTCCGGAACCGAGGACAATAATCTTCATTCTATAACTAACCCAAAGTTTCTTTTTATCTTTTCTATTTCTTCAGCAGAAAGAATTTCCTTTGCTTCCCTCAACAATACCTGAGAGATTTCCTTTTCTTTGTTAAAATAAAGATATAACCACGCTAAAAAAATCAAGGTCTCCCCATCTCTCTCTTTAAAAGTGAGAATCTCTTTGAGATATTCGAATGCCTTTCTGTAATCCTTTTTTAAAAAATGTAATTTTCCAAGATATATCTTTTCTTTTACAGAAAGATTTTTAAGAGAATTTAAAAATTCTTCCAGTTCTTCGTATTCTCCGTAATCCCAAAGACACTTAGCAAGGGTTTCACTAAAAATTTTATTTTCAGGATCTAAAAGATGAGCTTTATAAAGATGATATTTTGCCTTTTCATTTTCTTCTTTTTTCAAATAAATCAGGGCAAGATTGTAATGGATAAGAGGGTCTTCTTTTTTACAAGAACACAAACCTTCCCTTAAAGTTTTTTCAGCTTTATCAATTTCACCAAAGGTATAATAAATAGCTGATTCACTCAAAATTAACTCCACAGGTTGCATAGTATAGTCTTTAGCAATTAAATAATATTTTAGAGCTTTCCCAAAATCTTTCCACTCATAATAAAGATCACCTATTACATGATAGGTAAACCCCTCAAAAACTTTAATTTTTATGTGATTAACCCTTTTTGCATGTTCAAAAGCACCTATTAAAAACATCATAGGAGATAATCCCTTCTTCTTAAATCTTTCCCAAATCTTTTTTGGTAAAATACCTACTTTAATTTCCTCAAAAAATTTTTTACATAAAGAGATAAATCTATCTAAATTAAGATCTTTAACTAAAAATAGATTATTTTTTTCGTTAGAAATTGCTTTTATTATTTTTGCTCCGTTTTCTTTGAGATTATCCTCTATTCCATCTTTTGAAGACAAAATTAAAGTGCTGTCAGGTGTTTTTAAAAATTTGTGAGTAATTTCTGAAAGTGCTTTAATACTTAAGGTTGGTAAATATTCTTTTAGAGTTTCTAAAGTCTTCTTAGAAAGACAGGTAAAGTCTAAAATTTTAGCAAGCTCTACATGTTCTTTAATTAATTCTATAGAAATTTCTTTACTTAAATTTATTTCTACAGAAAAAAATTTTGTCTTATTTTTCCATAAGGTAAGAAAAATTTTAAAAATGTTTCCCCATTCTAAAGGATAAAAGTAATAATTTTCGTCAATTTTTATAAATGTAAATTCAGAAAAGAATTTTTGTTTTTTTCTAAAAAAACCTTTTTCTGGAAAATAAAATAAATAACCTGAAACATCTTTTTTTTCTAAAATAGGACTTAGTAATTTGTAAGAAAAAAAATTTTCCTCTATATTTTCCCAAAAAAATCTTTCTAATAAAAGCAAGGAAGTTAATTTTTTGGAATCTTGAAGGTTTTTAGTGAGTTCCTCAGTTGAGTATTTAAAAACTTGGTCAAAAGGTGCATTTTTAAAGATTTCAGAATCTTTTAAATTTTCGATAAACCAATTTATGTTAAGGGGTAAGTTTTTCATAGTTTTTCTAAACTTTCAAAGGCTTCAACTATTATTTTATAATCCTCATCAAAAAGGCATCTAACATCAATTAAGACCCTATCTTCTTCTATTCTTGTTATAATGGGAGGCTTATATTCTCTTAATTTTTTTTGTAAGATTTGAGGAGAAAAAGGTGCTTCTACGGCAACTGCATAGGAAATCAAATCAAGCGTAGGAAGTGCTCCTCCCCCAGTTTTATTTATAGTTTCAACTAAATCAAACTTAAAATCTTTTAACTTAAGTTCCTTCAATTTTTTCAAAAGATTTTTTGCTCTTTTTTTAAGTTCTTCTCTTGAGGTAAGTATCATTTTGAGCACTGGAATATGTTCTATGGCAAGAATTTCATCTCTATATAATCTCAAAGTAGCTTCCAATCCTGCTAAGGTAAGTTTATCAATTCTTAAAGCACGGTTTAAGGGATTTTTTCTTATTTTCTCTATATATTCTTTTTTCCCAAGAATTATTCCTGCTTGAGGTCCTCCTAATAGTTTATCTCCTGAAAATGTAACGATATCAACTCCTGCTTTTAAAACCTCCTGAACTGTAGGTTCTTTTTTTAATCCATACTTAGAAAAATCAACAAAACAACCACTTCCCAGATCTTTCATAACAGGGAGATTGAATTTTCTACCTAAATTTACTAACTCTTCAATGGAAACCTCTTCAGTAAATCCTACTATCTCAAAATTACTTTTGTGAACCTTTAAAAGCAAAGCAGTGTTTTCAGTAATTGCATTTTCATAGTCAGAAAGACGGGTTTTATTTGTGGTTCCCACTTCTTTTAAAATACAACCAGCCCACTTCATTACCTCTGGTATTCTAAAGGATCCTCCTATTTCCACAAGTTCTCCACGGGAAACTATAACTTCCTTTCCATATGCAAGGGTATTTAAAGAGATCAAAACAGCCGCTGCATTATTGTTTACAACAAGAGCACCTTCGGCAGAAGTGATTTCCTTTAAAATTTCTTCTACATGAATATATCTGCTACCCCTTTTTCCTTCCTTTAAATCATATTCTAAATTAGAATAGTATTTTGCTACCTTTACTATTTCTTCTATAGCTTTTTTAGAAAGTGGAGCCCTTCCCAAGTTTGTATGAATAACAACTCCTGTAGCATTTATAACTCTTTTTAAAGAAGGAGTTTCGTATTCCTCAAAAACTTCTTTCATTAAAGATTCTAAATAAGAACTTTCAAGCTCCTTAAGTTCACCTTTTTGCCACTTTTCTCTTATAATCTGAGTTACCCTTCTTGCAGGTTCAGTAAAATAAGAGGCTGGATACAAGGGATAAAGTGTTATAAATTTTTCTTTTAGTTCGTTTACTGAAGGAATTCTCATTTAAGAAGTAAGTCTTCTTACGAATCTTTCAATTCTTCTTAAAGCCTCTTCAAGGATTTTTTCTTCAGGTAAGAAGATTATGCGAAAGTGTTTAGTTCCGGGTTTTTGTCCAAAACCACTTCCATGAACCACTACTACACCTTCTTCCAAAATAAGTTTTTTAGTAAATTCAAGATCATCTATATCTGGAATTTCTATCCTTGGAAAGGCATAAAAAGCTCCTAAAGGTTTTACACAGGAAATAAATGGTATCTGATTTAATCCTTTTACCAAAATATCTCTTCTCTTTTTTAATTTTGCAATTACTTCCTTTATATAACAGTTTTCGTTATTTAATGCTACTGGGATTGCAAATTGAAGTGGATGGGGAGCACAGAGACGAATTCTTGCAAGTTTATGAATTGCCTCTATATACTCCTTCAAAACTTCTTCTGGACCTGAAACAATTCCCCAACCTATTCTAAAACCAGGAGCAAAATAGTTCTTTGAAAGTCCATTAAAAGTGACAACTGGAACTTCATCACTTAAAGATGCTATTGAAACATGCTCTAAATCATCCTCCAAAATATACTGATCATATATTTCGTCTGAAAAAATTACTAAATTGTATTTTTTAGCTATTTCTACTATTTTTTCTAAGGTTTTTTTAGAATAAATTGTCCCTGTAGGATTATTTGGATTTATGATTACAATGGCTTTGGTTTTCTTGTCTATTAAAGCTTCAATACTATCAACATCAGGTTCCCAGTTTTTGCTTTCATCAAGGAAATAATATCTCGGTTCTATTCTAAATTTAGAAATAATAGCTTGATATAAAGGATAGCAAGGACAGGGAAGTAAAATATTTTCTTCTGAATTAACTAAGGCTAAGATAGCAAATTCTATGGCTTCACTTGCCCCCTGAGTAATGTAAATGTCAATAGGTTTTATACCCTTTTTTATAGCATAAGCTTTAATTGCTTCTATGGCTTCAGGTATTCCTACAGAATCAGAATAGGAATTGTAATTTTTCTTTAGTGCTTGGCATACTGCTTCAACTACAAGTTCAGGGGTTTTAAATCCATATTTTACAGGATCACCAATGTTCAAATAAATTAAGTCTTTTCCTCGTTTTTTAGCTTCCTCTGAAGCTTCAACTATATCCCTTATAGCATACTCTACTTGAAGTGTTCTAAAAGCTGGCTTAATTTTATAGTATCCCATTTTGATTTAACCCTCAAACTAAAAGCTAATTAAGTTTAATAATTCTCCTAAAAATCTATTTGTCAATCCTTTTACAGAAATTTTTAAAGGTATTTTATTCACTTGTTTTTACCTAAAAATCAATTAATATTTTTAAGACTGATTAACAAAAAGGAGGGTCAAAAATAATGCTCAAATATAGACCTTCAAAAAAAACATACACTTTGATAGAAACCGAAGAACCCAATTTATTAAAAGACTTTTTTCCTTATGTTGAGCCTCCAAGAATTTTCTTTGATGGAAAATACATACCACCTCAGCCTGCAAAAAACTTTTACATAACAGATACAACTTTTAGAGACGGACAACAAGCAAGAGTTCCCTATACACCGGAACAAATAGAAACCCTTTTCAAATTTTTACATAGACTAAGTGGACCAAAGGGAATAATTAGGAAAACTGAGTTTTTTTTATATACCAATAAAGATAGAGAAGCTCTGGAAAGATGTCTTTCTCTTGGATATCAATATCCAGAAATTACGGGCTGGATAAGAGCCAAAAAGGAAGACTTGAAACTGGTTAAAGAAGCTGGGCTTAAAGAAACAGGTATTTTAACCTCTTGCTCTGATTATCACATCTTTTTGAAACTAAAAAAGACAAGGAAAGAAGCCTTGGAAGATTATCTTGCTATTGTTAAAGAAGCTTTATCTTTGGGAATAAGACCAAGATGTCATTTTGAAGATGTAACTCGTGCAGATATTTATGGATTTGTCATACCCTTTGCCATTGAATTAATGAAATTAAGAGAAGAAAGTGGAATTGATATTAAAATTAGATTATGTGATACCTTGGGAGTTGGAGTTCCTTATTCAGAAGCATGTCTTCCTATAAGTGTTCCCAAATTAATAAGAGCCATGATTGAAGAGGCAGGAGTTCCTGAAGAACTCCTTGAATGGCATGGACACAATGACTTTTATAGAGCTGTAATTAATGCTACAACCGCTTGGTTATATGGATGCACCTATGTAAATACCTCTCTTCTCGGAATAGGTGAGAGAACAGGAAATACACCGCTTGAAGCCATGGTCTTTGAATACATGTGTTTAAAAGGAACTGCTGATGGAATGGATACTACGGTAATTACAGAAATAGTAAATTACTATAAAAATGTCTTACATGAAAAAATACCTATTAGACAACCCTTTGTAGGTGAAGAATTCAATGCTACAAAAGCAGGAATACATATTGATGGAATCATTAAAAATGAAGAAATCTATAATCCCTTTGACACATGGAAACTTCTTAAAAGACCTATCCAAATCATTATTACAGATAAAAGCGGAACAGCAGGAATTGCCTACTGGATCAATACTCATTTTGGACTTGAGGGAGATAAAAAAATTGATAAAAGACACCCCGGGGTTGCAAGAATTTATAGAAAAATTTTGGAAGAATATGAAAACGGTAGGGTTACTCCTATTTCCAATGAAGAAATGCTTGCCTATGTGAAAAAATATATCCCTGAACTTTTTGTATCTGAACTTGATCATCTGAGAGATTATGTAATAGAACTTATGACAAAATATATAGAAGATTTAGCTCAAGATTCTTCCATAGTTTCTTTAGATTTACAAAATATGAAAAAAGTTTTAAAAAGATTTTTGGAAGATCATCCCTATGTGCAATTTATTTATGTAGTGGATATTGAAGGAAAACCAATTATAGGATTAACCAACGATTTTGAATACGCCAAAAAATTTAATGAACTCTTAGAAAAAGAAACCTTTGAAAATAGAGATTGGTTTATAAATCCTATGAAAACTGGAAAAACCTATACCTCCAAATTTTACACCTCAAGAATCACTTCCAATCTATGCATTACTATTTCAACTCCTATAAGAAATAAATACGAGGAAATAATTGGTATCCTTGGAATGGATATAAGATTTGAAGATGTGGTGAAGATGGAGAATGGATCTTATGAGAGATAAAAAATCCTTTTTATTGGTCTTTCTTTTCTTTTGGATTTTTTTCAAGGTCTCTTTATGTGAAGAAATACCTACTATCACTATAGAACCTACATCTTTCAGCAAAACAGTAATAAGGGTTCCAGACTTTGAGGGAAATAGCGAGCTTTCCGCAAAGCTTACTCCTCTTTTGAGAAGACTTTTAAATTATCATTTATTTATTTTAGCTTTAAAAAACCCTCCCTTATCAAATTCTCCCTTTAAGGAATATTACCTAAAGGGAGTTATAGAGAAAACCGGAGATGAGGTTTTAATTAAAGCTGAACTAATAGATACTTTAGAAAACAAGGTTTTAAAAGTTTTTAAAGTTTCAGGCTCCTTAAGTTACTCTCAAAATGTTATTTATGCCTTATGCGACAAGTTAGTAGAAAGTATTTCTAACTATAAAGGTATCGCCTCTACAAAAATAGCTTTTGTTAAAAGAACCTCAACAGGGGACAAACTTTACATAGCTCACTTTTCCAAAGAAAATCCTCATCTTTTAAGAACTGCCCCTCTAATACTTTTCCCAAAATTTTCTAAAAGTGGAAATAAACTTGCCTATCTTGTTTATGAGAATAACAAGTATTTTCTTGAAGTATATGATTTAAAAAAATCAGCTAAGGATAGCTTTCCTATTAAAGGAATCTGCTCTGCTCCCGTATGGTTACCGAATGAAAGAGAGTTAATCATAACCGTAGAAGAAAAAAATTCCATGGCTCTTTATCGTCTAAATTTAGATACCAAAGAACTTACCCCTTTAATTAAACAAGAAGGTATTCTTCAAGCAGGAAGTGTTTCACCTGGAGGGGTATTCTTAGCCTATGTATACGGAAAAAGAGCCGGAGAACCACAAATTTACTTACTTGAGCTTGAAACCTTAAAAACCTATAAAATTCCTCAGAGAAAAGCCTATAATACTTCTCCAAGATTTTCTCCAAATGGAGAAGAATTGCTTTTTCTTTCAAGAAGCGGGGGAATTTCTTCTGTTTTTCTCTATAATTTGAAAACCAAAGGTGAAAAAGAACTAAAATTTCCAGGAAAACTTGAGGATCCTGCCTTTTCTCCTACAGGAGATTATATTTTGGCTCATGGAGAAGGAAACCAAGGAAAGGGGCTTTACCTCATTCATCTTGACTCTTCACTTACTTACCTTTATCTTCCCGGTAAAAATTTTGTATTCGTTGATTGGGCTGAATTATAAATACTTTGCCAAACTCAGGTCACTTACTAAGGCTGTTGCTCTAAGTGCTGCATCATAGGCTGTGATAAGACTCTGAAGCTTTGTTGCCAGCTCTGCAAGGTCTGCACTTTCAATGTTCCCGAGATTAGTCTCAAGGGTCTCTTTAAAGTCCTGATAAAGATTTTTCTTGGTCTCCAAGTGTGAAATCTGAGAGCCTATTTTTCCTCTTTCAGCAGAAATATAATTATAAATACTGTCAAGCTTACCTATGAACTCCTGAATATTATACTGCTCTTTTTCGTAATCTACGGTATTGTTAGCCTGAAGAGTGCGTTTTAAGGCAAAAAGTGTTTCAAAAAGACCAGAATCCATAAAGATTTTTTGACCACTTCCGCCAAGATTAATCGTCATACCTTCATCATATCCCACCTCTAAGTCTTCAACAGAACCATTGTAAATAACCTTTTCTATAATTTGTCCATCTGGTAGGGTTTCTTTTGTCAATTCAAAGGGTTTTTCTTTTGGTAAATATCCACTGGTTTTCTTTCCAGCAAAAAGGTACTTTTCTCCAAGCTGAGAATTAGCAAGTGCCAAAATGGAAGAAATTATCCCGTCTATTTCGTTAGCAATAGCTTGCCTTGACTGAGAGTTCTGGGTATCATTAGCTGCCTGAATAGCAAGCACCTTTGCTCTGGCAATAAGATCCTGAACATTTCCAAGAGTTGATTCCTGAGATCTTAAAACACTCAAAGCATCATCTATAGCTCTCTGATATTTTTCTATATTGGAAATTCCCTGTTTGTAATTAAGACTCACCACCACAGATAAAGGATCGTCAGAAGGACGAGAATAATTTTTACCAGAAGAAATTTTGAGCTGAGTTAGGTTTATTTCAGAAGAAAGGCGATTCAAATCTGCCAGAATATTTCTAAATTTCGTGTTAAAACCTATTCTCATGCTTTACTCCTTTAAACTATCTTTTTGCAGAAATTAGGGCTTCAAACATATCTTCCACAGTAGTTAAAACCTTAGCAGAGGCAACAAATGCTTGCTGATACTTTATGAGATTTGCCATCTCCTCATCTAAGGAAACTCCTGATATACTTTCTTTTATACTCTTTAGCTGAGAAATAAGGGTTTCTAAAAAGCTTTTACTGTCTTTAACAGATTGGGTAGCAGAACCAACTTCTCCAACCATACTGGAATAGTAATCCTGAAGGGTTGAATAATTTAAAGCGGATCTTGTTACTCTTGCTGAATCTGCAATTGCTTGAGCGGTTCTGTTGTCCCCTCTATCAAGTTCATACCCTTTAAGATTATTAATAAATCCATAATTATAAGTTGCTTGGGTATAAGTTCCTCCATCAAGGAGTTCATCCTGAATAATAAAGGTTTTTGTGTTATAAAGCCCTGTTGTCTCAATAATAAGTCTTCCGCTTCTGTCAAGTCTTGCAGAAAGCCCGTAAACTGCATTGGAAGGAGAATTTATTTCCTGAAGAAGCGTAAAAATAGTTCCTCCATCATTTATTATTTGATCAAGATTTATTCTAAAGGGCTCCCCATTTATAAGATTTCCATTTTCATCAAATAGATAAAAGGATAGATAATTATTTGTTTTATTAAGCTTAAATTTTTCAAAGCCAGTTATAACCCTTTCTTCAGAACTTCCGTTAAGTCTAAAAGCAGGAACATACATTTCTTCTTTTTTTAATAAATCAACAAAGCAATTACCAGCTCCATAATTTTCTCCTATTTCAAAGCCGTAAACAGTTGTTTGATTCGGCTCAAGAGCTAAAACCATTCTTCCATCTGCATCAAGGTAAGCTCTTAAAAAGGGAAGACTGTTAAGTTTTTCAAGTATATTTTGTAAAGTGTTAGAATTGTTGTCAATGTTTATAACATAGGCATTTAAGCTATCATCCCAGGTTATTCCCTCACTTGTTAAATTAACAGGAGGAGAAGTTATTACCTTTCCCTTATCATCATAAAACCTTATATAAAAACTTGTTATGTTAAAGGTTTGAGAAGAATCAACAGTATTTTTGCTTTTAAAAATTCCAAAAAGTGGTTCTTCACTTCTAAAGGCAGTTACATCCATTCTTCCTGAGGCAATTAGCTCTGGCTTGTTAACAAGAAGCTGATTTACCTGAAAGTTAGCAGGGTCCGAACCTACAAAGAAAATGTTTATTCCTGTTGCCAGAAGGATGCCTGATGTGTCATTGGAAAAGGCAAAGGAATATCCATCTTGAGCTTGAAAAACAAGCCTTCCATTTCTTACCAAAGCCCTAACATTCCAGGAAGAAGAATCTAAAGCTGAATTTATTTTATCTTTAAGATCGTCTAAGGTTGCGTCAACACTCAATCCTTCTAAGGATATCTTTATAGGAGTTATTTTACCAGTAGGATCTTTTATCCAAAGGTAAAAAAAGCCTGTAAGTGCTTTGCCATCAGAGGTTTTGGAGAGATCTAAAAAATAGGGTAATTCTTTGAGGTATTGACTTACTGAATAGGCTCCTTCTAATTCTTTTTCGTAAAAACTTAAGCCTACTCCCTGGGTATGAAGTTCGTTTACAGCTTTTATAAGTTCTTCTCCAAAAAGTTTAAGTCTTCCTGCAAGGTTAAGCTCAGTTACCCTTCTCTGATAATCAGGATTGTCAAAGGAGCCAAAATCTATAGGTCCTGAAATAGAAAAGCTAAGCTTTCCAGGACCTCTATATTTATCCTCAACAAAAAGTCTTCCATCCTTAATATAAGCTTCAACTGTATAATTAAAAGCTCTTTCTATTTCATTAAGTAAATCCCTTACCGTTTCATTTCCCGTATTAATAGTAAAGCTTCCTGAAATAGAGTTGCCAAAGTGATCCTTTCCAGAAAAGGAAAAAGTATCTCCTACAGATAAACCAAGATCACTTACTAATTTATCACCTTCACCTATCAGCTTTCCTGAATTATTAAAAACCGTTTTATTCCCTGAAACATACTCATAATTAAACTCATCTGAGAGCTGTTCAAGAAGTCTTAACCAGCCTCCAAGCTCTCCTGAGCTTACTTTTTCGCTTGTGATGGGTATCCTTTCTCCATTGGTATTTACCCAGTAAACATCCGTTCCTGAAACTTCAAGTCTCCAGGTTCTTCCAAGCTCAACAAGATTAAATCCTTTACCAAGAACTATATTATAAGCTCCTTCCTTGGTTTCAAAGTATTGGATGTTTGCAAGCTGAGAAAGCTCCCCAACGAGTTTATCCCTTTGATCTCTGAGGTCATTAGCTTGTCTTCCACCTGTTTCCATAGCTGCTATTTGAAGATTAAGTTCTGCTATTTGAGAACTTAAAGAATTTATTCTATCAACGATGGTTTTGAGTTTAAGTCCTATTTGGGTTTCTAAATCTTGTAATCCTTTAAATTTTGCCTTTAAAGCCTCTGTTATGAGTTTTCCCGTTTCTATAATTTGGGTTCTTGCAGAAAGATTTTCTGGATAACTTGAAAGATTTTGCCAGGCTGTCCAAAAATCCTGCATTATCTTTATAAGCCCACTTTCATCTGCAACTTCATTAAAAAGGGTTTCAAGAATGGTAAGACCTGTTTCTTCAGCAGAAAAAAGTCCATAATCAGTTCTTTTTAGATTGATGTTTTTTTCCAGAAAGGCGTCAAAATAACGCTGAATCATCTCTATTTTTACACCACTTCCTATAGGACCAACAGGAGAGGGACTCGGAGGATAGGTGGTTTCTATAGGCTTTTGCCTGCAGTAAGCTTCATTGCTTACATTGGCAATATTATGGCTCACCACCTGAGTGGCGGTTTGAAAAGTAAGAAGTGCATTTTTGGCTATGTTTAAAGCTGCTGTTAAACCTGCCATAGCTCTTTTTTTAAGCTGATTTTGAAATGAGATGGGAAGCCATTTTAACTACTCTTTTGCCATAAAAATCTCTTTCATAGAGAATCTGGGTTAAAAACTTATAAGCTTCTTCTACAAAGTTTAGTCCTGCTTCAATAATTTTTTTGTTTCTTTCGTTAATAACTGCTATCTCCTTTAATAACTGTTCTTCCTCAGGAGAAAGTTCTTGGTCTTTTAGATAATTTGCCAGTCTTGCTTTGTAAGATGCCCACTTTAAGATCTCTTCCACTGCACCATTAATAAGGGCATCTTTTTCCTTTTCTAAAACTTCCCTTAATTCTAAAAGTTCCTTTCTCACCATAAATTTCCTCCTCTTTTATTTATTATCGGCATTATTAATATTTTTCTTAAAGTAAGCACTTTTTATCAGACTCCGATATAAGTAATCTCCCAAACTACCAGGTCTTCCTGAAACAGATCTTGCTATTTCTTGATATAGGTAGTCTTGAAAAATTTTTCTTTCTAAGGTTTCTGGAAAGAAGTTGCTCTTTATAATGGTATTATCAAGACCCTTTAAAATTTCATACCATATAAGAGATTCAAATTCTGCACAGGCTTTTCTTAAAGCCAATTCTTTATCTTTTTTGCTAAGAGCTATAAGCTCATTAAGGTTCTGATAGTTAATTGCGTAGCTTTTCATTTCTTTTCTCCTAAATAATTATTAGTTCAGCATGTAGTGCACCAGCAGCTTTTATAGCTTGCAAAATTGAGATAAGCTCTGTTGCAGTTGCTCCAACTGCATTAAGAGCTCTTACAAGCTCTCCCAAGGTTGCTCCCTCTTCCAAAATAACAACTTTTGCCTTTTTCTCTTTTGCAGTTATCTCTGTTCTCGGAACAACTGTTGTCTCTCCAGGGGAAAACGGATAGGGTTGATATACCTCTGGTTGTTCTCTAACCTCTATACTGATATTTCCGTGAGCAATAGCAACTTTTGAAATCCTAACATTTTCTCCCATAACCACTGTTCCTGTCCTTTCATCAATAACTACCTTAGCAGTGGTGTCTGGAAAAATCTCTAAATTTCCGATCTCAGCAAGAAGCTTAACTTCTTTTCCCTTGTAAGAAGGGGGAATAATAACTTCAACATTTCTGCTATCCTTTGCCTTAGCATAATTTCCTTTTAAGTAAGTATTTATAGCTTCTACAATCTGATAGGCTGTGTTAAAATCAGCTTCTTTTAAAGATAAAGTTATTTTGGGATTAAGATTAAGTCCCTCTTCTACAGTTCTTTCTACTATTGCTCCATTTGGTATTTTACCTGCTGTGGGATGAGCTGTTTGTATCCTTGCTCCTGCTCCTTCTGCTGCAAAACCTCCAAGAGAAAGAGGTCCCTGAGCAAGGGCATAAACCTTTCCATCTGGTCCTAAAAGAGGTGTTAAAAGAAGTGTTCCTCCTTGAAGACTCTTAGCATCTCCAAGGGAAGAAACCTCTACATCTATTCTTTGACCAGGAACGGCAAAAGGAGGAAGATAGGCAGTAACAAGAACAGCAGCTACATTTTTAAGAATAATCTGCTCTTTGGGAACTTTTATACCAAATCTCTCAAGCATGTTAACTACTGACTGAACCGTAAACTTACTCAAAACCCCGTCTCCTGTTCCCTTAAGCCCAACAACCAGTCCATATCCTATGAGATAGTTTCCCCTCACGCCTTCTACATCAACTATGTCTTTCAATCTTGCGGAATTGCCCGAAATAGTATTAAAAATTATTAAAAAGATGACTAAAATAATTGCTTTAGTATTTTTCATACTTAAATCCTCCTAAAATAACCAGAAAAGATGTAATAGTCTCGTAATAATCCCTGGACCACTTGCCACCTCACTTATTGGTCCTTTGCCACTGTATTCTATATAAGCATCTGAAATTTGAGTTGAAAGAACCGAATTGTCATAGGCTATGTCTTCAGGTCTTATTATTCCAGTAAGAGTTATATATTCCAAGTCCTTGTTTCTTTTGATAGCTCTTGTGCCTTGAATAACAAGATTTCCGTTGGGTAAAACTTTTATTACTCTTGCAGTCATAGTAGCTATGATTTTACTTTCCCTTGAAGAACTTCCCTGACCTGAAGTAGAACTTTCCATTCCACCTTTAAATAGCTCAGAAGGTGTAGCATCCTTAAATACGCCTTCAATTCTATTTTCAAATCCCAAAAATTTATCTATACCTGCCTTTGCAGAACTCGTTTTACCACTTTGTTGTTTTACAGTGTTAGAGGTTTGATAGGTTTCAACAATCTTAATAGTAACTATGTCTCCTACATTCCTTGCTCTTAGATCAGAAAAATTTATTGCTGGAGAACCTTCTCTATAAAGAGAGCCCTTACTTAAAGCTTTAGGTTCTTCGTAGGGAATTTCTACCTTTGGTGGCGGTGGAGGAGGTGGAGGAGTTTTAGGATTATATTCAAAACATCCATAAAGGAAATTTAAAATTATTGCAAAAATTAATAATTTTTTAACTCTCATTAAAGTGTTACCTCCACTTCTTCAGAAGATATTACTCTTCCCCATAAAATTTTTTTACTGCTTATATTTTTAACCTTAATGCTACTTCCGCTTCTTCCATCTTGAAGAGCTATGCCCTTTGCCTTAACAATAAAATTTTTACCCCTTGCCACTATATAAACCATCTGATTCCTTTTAATCACTACTGGTCTTTCAATATGAGAATATCTAAGGATAGTTCCTGCCTTTAGGCTCATTCTTACCTCTTTTCCTATCACAAAATCTTTATCCAAAATTACATCTTGGGGAAGCCTTGAAAGTGGTTTTAATTCTATGGTTATATCCTCTTGGCTCAGTATAGCTTTATTGAGGACTGGTCTTTTCAATACTACTACCGGAACATTAGCTTCCACATACCCCCAAATTTTTACCCTTTCAAGAGTATCCCCTTTTTTAAAGTCAAGAACAATGAGGTTTGAGCCTATCTTGGGAGGAGCGACAAAATTAGCTTTATAAGGAGTTGTTTTTGGAATTAATACTAATTCTGGCTCTATTCTTATTTCTTTTAAATAAATCTCTCCATTTACCCAGGAAAGTTTATTTTTAACTTCTTTAAGGAAAATACTTTTAAAGTCTTCTAAAGTGTAAAAACTTTCTCCAAAACTTAAATCCACATTAAAACATATTAGCAAGAAAAATAAAGCAAAAGTAGCTAATTTTTTCATCTCTACCTCTTGAGATTGTTTGCCATTTCTAAGAGATTATCTGCGGTAAGAACTGCTTTAGAATTTGCCTCATAAGCCCTCTGAGTGATGATCATCTTTACCATCTCCTCAACAACATCTACATTTGACATTTCAAGATATCCCTGAGCTATAGTTCCAAAGCCATTCTGAGCAGGAACTCCCTCTATCTCATCTCCTGCAGCGTCTGAAGCTTTAAAAAGATTTCTTCCTACTGCATAAAGTCCAGCTGGATTTGGAAAGTCGTATAAAAGTATTTGACTTTGAGCCAAAACCTTTCCATTGGAATCAAGAGCTGTAATAATTCCATCCCTTGTAACCTCAATCTTTACAGTTCCGGTGGGAACGGTAAACTCTGGATAAAGTCTTGCTCCGTCTGCAGTTACTATATATCCGTCTCTATCAATTTTAAAGTTTCCTGCTCTGGTATAATATTCTTCTCCACCAAGAGTTACTTTAAAAAATCCCCTTCCTTCTATAGCAAGGTCTAATTCCTGATTGGTAAGTTGATATTCTCCTTGGGTAAAAAGCTTAGCCACTGCAACTGGTCTTACTCCGAGCCCAATCTGCATTCCAACCGGGGTTAAAGTTCCCTCTGAGGTTAAAGCACCAGAAAGTTTTAAATTTTGATAAAAGAGGTCTTCAAAATCAACCCTACTTTTTTTAAATCCAGGAGTATTTACATTAGCAAGGTTATTAGCAATAACATCAAGCTGAAGCTGTTGACCTTGCATTCCTGTTGCTGCACTCCAAAGCGCTCTAATCATACTTCCTCCTATCTCTGTATAGTTGTAATCAACCTTTCTGTTTCTTCATCCAAACTTCTAATTGATCTCTGTATTGCCTCAAAAGTTCTGTGAATCTCAATAAGATCAACCATTTCTCTTATAGGGTTTACATTAGATTTTTCAACATAACCCTGTTTTATTTCATAATTTTCAGCCCTTAGCTCTTGAGCACCTTCTGAAATGTAAAGATTTTCTCCTATTTTTTTTAATTTGCTGTAATCGTCAAAAGTCACTACATCAAGTCTTCCAATCTCAGTCATATCTATAGAAAGGATACCTTCTGGTGAAACTTGAAGTTTTGAATTTTCCATAGTGATATAACCCTCTCTTGTCATACCAGGATCTACAACTACAGGAGTTCCGTTGGCAAGAACAGGATATCCCTCAGGGGTTACAAGTCTTCTTTCTTTGTCTAAAGTAAAATTTCCAGCCCTAGTATAAGCAATTCCATTTGGCGTTTGCACTTTAAAAAATCCCTCCCCAACTATAGCAAGATTTAAGGGATTTCCTGTATATTCTAAAATTCCCTGATCTTTTTTAATAAAGGTTTGAGTTTCCTTGTAAGCTTTCATATATTTAGGTCCTATTTTCTTCATTAAAACCTCTATAAAGGCTATCCCATCTGATTTATAACCAGGAGTATCAACATTTGCCAAATTATTAGCAGTAATAGTTAGCCATCTATCCATCAATTGAGCTGCCTCAAGTGCTTCAAGCAATCCAAGATGAGGATTTATTTTTATTCCACTCATATTCATTCATTAAATTATCAAAAATTGTGCCTAAAAGTTTTTAATTCTTAACTTTTATAAAAAAGGACCTACGAAATAAATTTTAAAAAACCCGTAGGAAATAAATTCCTATTTGAAAATGAGAAAAGATGAAGAAATTTCCCTGTCAAAAATTTGACTAAAAGTCAACTAATTGGTAATTAAAATTCTCCGCCAATTTGGAAGTTAAAGTTACTTGAATCTTCGCCTGGTTTTCTATCTATGTTATATCCCCATTCAATTCTTAAAGGTCCGAAGGGAGAAAGCCATCTCAAACCAAATCCCACACTTTTTCTCAAATCCGAACTTTGAAAACCTGTTTTTAAGTCCCAAACATTACCCATATCAAAAAAGACAACCCCGTTAAGATTAATATTCTTTATAAGGGGAAATATGGTTTCTGTCTGAAGATAAAACATCCTTGTTCCGCCAATCTTATCACCTGTTTTGGGATCCTTAGGAGATATATCTCCGTATTTAAATCCTCTAACAGATCTTAAACCCCCAAGGAAAAATCTTTCATAAACTGGAACCTTTCTTGCTCCTCCTTCAGTTATGTAACCATAACCAAGACCTATGTGTCCTGTAAGTTTAAAAATAGGAAAGTAAACCTGATGCTCACCTTCTATCTTAAAAAAATTACTTTCTCCTCCTAAGTATTCTCCAGCGTATTCTCCCTCAATTCTGTGATACCATCCCTTTGTTGGCAAAAAGTATCTATTACGAGAATCATAAGTTGCCCCAAGTAGAACTGCGCTGGTAATGTTTATATCTTTTGATTCAAGAATTATCTGAGCTACATTTTCAGAAAGATCTTTTAACTTTGTGTCATCATATCTGTATCCTACATAGGCTGAAAATTCGGAAGTAAAGCTATATCCAAATCTTATAGATCCGCCTGTACTATCTTTGGTAAAGGCATCATATACAAACTCGTAGTTATAAAGGGAAGTCCACAAAGAATAACGGGAGTCTCTGAAATAGGGATCAAAAAAGGTTAAAGCATACCTTGTAGTTCTTGCTCCCAACCTTGCAGAAAGGGTGAGCCTTTGACCTTTTCCTAAAAAGTTTCTCTCAGTAATGTCTCCCATGATAACAAACTTATCATAAGAGCTGTAACCACCTCCTATGGCAAAAGAACCTGTAAGCATTTCTTTTACTTTAACTTTTAAATTGAGTTCTTCTTCTTTTGCTCCTTTTTCTTTGTCAATGTTTATTTCTTCAAAATATCCAAGTCTTCTAAGTCTATTTTCACTCTCCTCTAAACGAGAAGCACTATATGGCCAGCCTTCTGCTACTTTAAGTTCCCTTCTTATTACCTTATCCCTCGTTTTAGTATTTCCTTCAATCTCTATTCTTCCTATATAAACAACCGGTCCTTTATCAACATTAAAGGTAACATTAACCTGTTTTTTCTCAGGATCTTTATCTATCTTGGTATCTAATTTTGTATAGGCATAACCATAATCAGCAAAAAGGTGAGTAAGAATGGATTCATCCTCTTTTAAAGTTTTAAGACTAAAAACTTTTCCAGGAGCAGTTTGAATTTTTTTATAAACTTTTTCCTGCGGGAAAAGATCTTGATTAATTTTCACAGTTCCAACTTTATATTGGGCTCCCTCCTCTATAGGGATAGTTATAACCACTCCATCTTCCTCTTCTTTTACTATGGGATCTCCTATCTTTACATCAATGTAACCTTTATTTTTATAAGCTGTTTCTATCTTTCCAATATCTCTATAAAGAAAGGCAGTATTATAAACCCCTGGCTCTGCTAAGGGTTCAGGACGAATAAAAGCTCTTAAGTATTGAGTTACTTTCTTAACTGGTGAAAAAACCGTTTTTTCTGAGATAGAAAGGTAACTTTTAAGTTCTTTTTCAGAAAAGGCTTTGTTTCCTGTAAATTCAATCCTTTTAATGTATTTCTTTTCTCCTTCTTTAATGTGAAAAACAAGTCTTATCTGTGCAGGAGGTGCTTTTTCAGTTTCTACAGAAACCTGAGTTCCTGAATATCCTGATTGCTCGTAATACATTTTTATGTTCTCTATTGCCTTATCAAGCTCTTTTACAGTAACAATCTGTCCTTCTTTAATTTCAACAATCTTTAGAAGATCTTCCTTTTTAATTTTTTTATTTCCTTTAAACACAATTTCTTTAACTGACGGATTTTCCTTAACTTCAAAAGTTACAATTAATCCTTTTGTTCCTTCCTCAACCTTTACCTCAACATTCTCAAAATATCCCATTTTATAAATAGCTTTTAAATCTTCATTGAGCTTTCGTGGATCAAAGATATCTCCTTCCTTGGTTTTTATGTTAGGTAAAATGACATCTTCTCCTATTCTTAAATTCCCGGCAATTCTAATTTTTTCAATTATCTTTTTTTCTTCTAAAATACTTTTTACCAATTTTATGGTTTCCTTTACTAAGTCGTCTATCTTTTCTTTTTCCCCAGTAACATAAAAATAATGTGGTTCCTTTTTTCCAGACTGATAAAGTTTCCACTCTATGCTTAAGTTATTTTTAATGGTTATTATTTTAAGTTCTGCAATTCCGATGTAGGCTCCTGCTTTAAGAAAATCAAGTGCTTCCTCTTTTCTAAAACTCTTTATTTCGAGATTTTTCTTTTCCTCTGTAAATTGCTTTTTTAAGCCTTCAAAATAGGTTTTTAAAATGCTTTCTGGTAAGTAATCTCCGTAAGTTTTGGTTGAATAAATAAGGAAAGAATTACTTTGAGCAAAAAGAAAGTCAGAAAAACTTAAAAATCCCAATAAAAGAAAAATAAAAAAGGATATAGCTCTTTTCAAAAAGAGGTCTCTCATTTTTAAGTATTTTTTAATTTTACCAAAGAACCGTTTTTTAGCAAAAAAATCTTATCCATTTTTTTTGCCAGCTCCCAGTTGTGGGTAACCATAATTACTGTAACTCCCATTTCTTTACTTATTTTTAAAAATAGGTCAACCACTTCTCTGGCGCTGTCTTGATCAAGATTTCCTGTAGGTTCATCAGCAAGAAGAAGAGCTGGGTTTGAAAACAGAGCTCTTGCAATAGCTACTTTTTGTCTTTCTCCTCCAGAAAGTCTGAAAGGTTTGTAATTTTCTTTTCCAGAAAGATTAAGCTTCTCAAGAAGCTCATAGGCTCTTCTCAAACAATCTTCTTTTTTCCATTGAGAAATCAAACCAGGCAAAATGACATTTTCTAAGACTGTAAATTCTGGCATCAAATAATGAAGCTGAAAAATAAATCCTATTTTTTCTCTTCTTAGTTTCGTAAGAGTGGCATCATTTCTATAATCAAGTTTTTCCCCGAAGAGATAAATTTCTCCAGATGTGGGATAATCAAGAGTTCCTATAATATTAAGCAAAGTGGTTTTACCAACTCCAGAAGGACCAACTACAGCTATTTTTTCTCCTTTTTCAACTTTTAAATCTATTCCTTTTAATACTTCAACCTCTCCTTGAGGATAAAAATACTTTTTAGTAATACCCCTAAGCTCTACAACTGCATCTTTTTCCATAAAATTATCCTTGTCTCAAGATTTCTGCTGGAACAATTTCTGAAGCTTTCTTAGCTGGATACAAGCATGCAAGAATACTTATAAAAACCGCAACTAAACTTATTATAAAGATATCAAAAATTTTTAATTTAACAGGCATATACTCTACTGGATAAACCTCGCTGGGAAGTTTAATTATGGGATAATGTGAAAGTATAAGGCAAAGAGAACTACCCAATATTAAACCTATCAAAACTCCTAATAGAGAAAGTATTAAGCCACAAAAGAAAAATATCTTTAAAATACTCTGGGGAGAACACCCCAAAGCTCTCATTATAGCAATGTCCATCTTTTTCTCAGAAACGAGCATAATCATAGCTGCAATTATAGTAAAAAGAGAAACTATGATCATAAGAGTTAAAACTACAAAGAGCCCGAATTTTTCCATTTTTAAAGCAGCAAAAAGGTTTCTGTTCCACTCCTGCCAGTCAAATATATTTATACCAAAACCAAGATGAGAAAGAAGTTTTCTTTTAAATTCACGGGACTTAAAAGGATCTTTCAACTTAATTTCCAGGGAATAATTATTAGGATTAAACTTCCGCAAAAAAGCATCAAAGGATGTGAAAACAAGGTTTAAATCGTAGTCATAAACTCCTGTTTCAAAGCTTCCTGCCACCACAAATGTGGTAATCTTAGGAAAAAATCCAAAGGGAGTGTAAATCCCTTCTGCACTTATAAACCTTATTCTTTCTCCAAGACTTAAACCTAATCTTTCTTTTAATTTCTCTCCAATTACTATAGGTAGGTCTCTATTGTTTAGATATATGTTGTCAACTTCAAACTTTTTAAATCCTTTTTCTTTTTTCAGGTTTTCTAAGTTTGTTGCTTTTAAAATAATTCCTACAGGCTGTTCTGGAAGCATTATTAAACCTTGTAAAGTTGAAACTTCTTGAAGGCTTAAAATCTCCTCAGAGGGTATCTCTTTTTTAATAATTTCCAAAATTTTCTTTTTATCCTCTGGATTACTAAAGGTTATACTTAGGTGAGGGTTTAGGCTTAAAATTTTTTCTGAGACTGCTTCTTTAAAACCTGTTATTACTGAATTAACAACTGTTAAGGCTCCCACACTTAAGGCTACTCCGACAAGAGCAATTAGAGAAATTATACTTGTAAATTTTTCTCTTTTAGAAGAAAAAACATATTTAAGAGCTATCCAAAGTTCCCAATTAAGATTAGACACTTCTAAAGTCCTTCTTCAAAGGTCTTCTTTTCTTCTCAAATGAGGAAACAATATAACCTCTCTAATGGATGGGTTATCCGTAAATATCATTACTACTCTATCTATCCCTATTCCCTCTCCTGCACACGGAGGCATACCATATTCAAGAGCTCTTATAAAATCTTCGTCTATTTCTGGAGGGATTTCTTCATCAATTTCTCTTAATTTTATTTGTTCTTCAAAACGCTTTCTTTGATCTCTTGGATCGTTTAATTCGGAAAAGGCATTAGCAACTTCTTTCCCTGCAATATAGAGTTCAAATCTATCCGCAAATTCTGGATCTTCGTCAGACCTTCTTGCAAGTGGAGAAACTTCTATAGGAAATTTGATTACGAAAGTTGGCTGAATTAGCTTTGGTTCAACAAGTTCCTCAAAGAGTTTTGTCCACCACTTACCAATTCTAGGATCTTTAAGATTAAGCTCAATTCCCTTTTCTCTGGCAAAGTTCAAAAGTTTTTCTCTATCCCTCAATATTTCTTCTGGAACTCCTCCAAGTTCTACCAAGGCTTTGAGAAATTCTATTCTTTTCCAAGGAGGAGTAAGGTCAATTTCTTTTCCCTGATAAGTTATAACAGGATTTCCCTTAATTTCTAAGGCTAAACCATAAAATAGCTCTTCTGTCCTTTTCATAAGGTCTTCATAAGTAGCATAGGCTTCATAAAATTCAAGCATAGTAAATTCCGGATTGTGCGTGCTTGAAACTCCTTCGTTTCTGAAATTCCTATTTAACTCAAAGACCTTTTCAAATCCTCCCACAATAAGTCTTTTTAAGTAAAGCTCAGGTGCAATTCTTAGGTAAAGATTCATACCAAGGGCATTATGATAAGTAACAAAAGGTTTAGCCAATGCACCTCCTGCAATGGGATGCATCATAGGAGTTTCCACTTCCAAAAAACCCTCTGAGATAAAGTAATCCCTGATATACTGAATAATCTGAGTTCTTGTCTTAAAAATTTCCCTTACTCTCTGATTCATTATAAGGTCTAAATATCTCATCCTGTATCTTAGTTCTGTATCTCTCAAACCGTGATATTTCTCAGGAAGGGGTCTTAATGCCTTGGTAAGAAGTTTGAAAAACTTTACCAGAACGGTTATTTCTCCAGTTTTTGTTTTGATAAGTTTTCCCCTAACTCCTATAATATCTCCTATATCTATGTATTTTTTAAAAAAGTTAAAATCTTCTTCTGAAATCTCATTTTTAGCTATCAAAATCTGTATCTTATCGGTTTCGTCCTGAATATGGGAAAAGATAAGCTTTCCCATTTCTCTTTTTGCCATAACTCTGCCAGCAAGACTAAATTCAAGCTCTCTTTTTTCAAGTTCTTCAGGAGAAAAATCTTTATAAAGGTCTTTTAGGTATTTGGCTTTATCCTTCGGGCGAAAATCATTAGGATAACTTTTTATACCCATCTTTTCTATAGCGGAAAGTTTTTCGTATCTCACCTTAATAACTTGATGCTCCTCCACCATAGAACCTCCTTCCAAAAAATTTCTTTCCTATTTTATTACGAAAATACCTTTTTCCAACTCTTAATCTTCTTTAGCTCTTGGATGAGCCTTGAGATAGGTTTTCAGAAGGTATTCATAATTGACTTTGGTGTAAATCTCTGTTGTGGTAAGTGAAGAATGCCCAAGCATCTCCTGTATACTTCTTAAATCAACTCCTGCATTTAAAAGATGAGTAGCAAAGGCATGTCTTAAAACATGAGGATGAAGATAGGGCAATCCCCTTTTCTCTCCTCTTTTTTTAATCACATACCTTATTCCTCTTTCAGTTAACTTTTCACCTCTTAAGTTTAAAAATACATAGGGGCTCTCTTTTTTTAATTTATAAAGAAGAAAACTTCTTATCTCTAAATATCCTTTCAAAGCTTTTAAGGCTTTCTTGCCAAAGGGAACGATTCTTTCCTTTTTCCCCTTACCCATAACCCTTAAAATTTGCAATCCTAAATTGACCTGATCAAGGGTAAGATTAGCTATTTCACTAACTCTTAAACCGCATCCATAGGCAATTTCAAATAGAGCTTTGTCTCTGAGAAATAAGAATTTGTTTTTATCTTCCTCTAAATTATCTATAAAATTATTGAGCTCTTCTTCTGTTGGAACCAAAGGGATTTTCTTAGAAACTTTTGGACTGGAAAGATAACTTAATAAATTTTTTTTAATCTTTTTCTTTTTTAAAAGATATTTTAAAAAACTACGAATACTACTTAATTTTCTTGCAATAGTGGTTGCTTCCCTCTTTTTGCTTTTTAAAGAAAAAAGATAGACTCTTAAATGGAAAGGTTCCAAAAACTCTAAGGAATTAATCTTTTGATCTTTTAAAAATTTTAAAAACTCTTCTAAGTCTTTTTTATAACTTCTTAAAGTATTAGCTGAATAGTTCTTCTCAAAGGCTAAGTAATTTAAAAAATCCTTTAAAAGGCTCTCAATCACTGCAAAAGTTCTTTTATCTTTAAGAAAAGGTCATGTATGCTAAACGGCTTTAATATTACTCTATTTGTTGGAAGTTCTGCTAATCCAAATATATCACCTGTTAGAAAAATTACATCAATATTGGGAAATTTTTGTTTTAACATTTGATAAAGTTCCCCACCTTTAATATCGGGAAGATGAAAATCACTTATTAAAAGGTCTGCCTTCTTTATTTTTTCAAGATTTTCTTTCACTTCTTTGCCAGATGAAAAAGCATAAACTTTGTAACCCTCTTCTTCAAGAACCTTTCTTAAATTTTCTCTTATTTCCTCTTCATCTTCAACTAATATTATATAAGTTTCTTCTGGTTTTTTCTTTTCTTTTTCAACTTTTTTAACCTCAATCAAAGGAACGATTAATTTAAAAGTAGTTCCTTTACCTACTTTACTTTCAACCTCTATTTTTCCTCCAATATTGTTTATGTGGCTTTTTACCAAAAATAGACCCAAACCGCTACTCTTTTCTTTAGTAGTAAAAAAGGGTTGAAAAATCTTATCAAGATATTCTTCCGGAATTCCACACCCTGTATCTTTAACGAAAATAGTCAGGTATTTTTTCCCTTCTTCCATCTTTGATCTAAGGATAATAGAAATAATTCCCTCTCCTTCTATAGCATCTTTTGCATTGCTTATAAAGTTGAGAAAAATATACCTCCAAAACGATTCATCACCAGGAACCCAGGCTGAAGAAAGATAATTAAAGTCAAGCTGAATAAATATGTGCGAGCCAGCTATAAGCTGAAATAGCTCTAAGTTATTTTTTAAAAATCCTATAATTTCTGTTCTTTTAGCCTCTATTTCTTTAAATTCTTTTGTATAATCTAAAAGAAGCTTATTTAAATCAATCCAAGAAGAAAGGGTTTTTTCTGTTAGGTTAAGATACTTTTTTATTTTCTGCGGACTATCTAAATTTTTTTCTATTTCCCCTAAGTAATCTTTAACTTGTTGCAATACATTGTTAAAATCGTGAACCAAGCTTCTTAAAAAACTCCCAAAACTTTGTGTTTTGTGTATACTATCTAATCTCTGCCTTAAGTCTAAAAATTCTGTAATGTCTATACCAGTTAAAATAAGACCCTTTTCTTTGTCAAGATCTCTTAAGACAAAGCATCTTCCTAAGTAGCTTTTTTTCTTTCCTTCTCTATTAATAAGCGTTAGCATTATCTCTTCTTCTTTTTCCTTCATCAAAACTTCATTTAAAATCTTTTCTGTACCAAATTTTTCTTCTGGAGGCACTAAAACCTCTGTAAAAGCTCTCTCAAGAAGTTCTTGTTTAGCATAACCAAGATTTTTCTCAGAAAATCTGTTTAAATATTTGATTTTTCCCTTTTTAATAAAGAATACAAGGATTGGCAAGTTTTCAAGCAGAGTAAAATAAGAATTTTTATAATAGGTCTCTTCTTCAGTATCTTTAACAATAACAAGAACTTTATCCTCAGAAAAGTAGCAGTATTCAATAAGAAATAGTTTTTTGTCAAAAGGAAGGGTTAATTTAACCTTTGGTTTTTCAGGTCCTAAAAATTCTTTTATACATCCTGAGCAGGGATCAGGGTATTGATAAAAAAGGGAGTAACAAGTAGGAGCTGAACTTAGATCTAAGTTAAAGAGTTCTTTTGCTTTTTTATTAGCATAAATTATTAAATAGTTTTTATCAAAAATTAATACCCCTAAATCTAATTTATCTAATATGTGATCAAACCTTATTTCCATACACAAAACTCCTCACACTATATATATCGTCCAAAGAGCTAAAAAGTTTAGAAATTTTTAAGTTTTAGCTTTTAAACTTAAAGAAAAGCAAATATGAGTTAAGAGAAACCAGAAGTATAACATAAAAAGGGAGAATCGCATCTAAACTGATCTTACTTGCTAAAAATCCTGCTATAAAACTCCCAACTGGATGCATTCCTAAAAAAGAAAGGGTAAAAAGACTTATTATTCTTCCTCTTAAACAATCAGGTGTATTTTCTAAGAGATAGCTATTTGCAACAGGGAAAAAGTTGGTAAAAGAAAATCCTATTAAGAAACAAAAAACTAAAGTAAGATACCAATTTTTAAAAAGTTCTAATCCTAAAAGTCCTGCTCCTAAAATAAAAGTTGTTTTAAAAAGATGTTTTACCTTATCTTCTATTGGTCTCCTAAAAATTATGAAAGATGCTCCAAATATTGCACCCATGCCAAGAACTGAAGATAAAAAGGCGAACTCCTTCCCTCCACCTCCGTGAAATTTATGCACAATTATGGGTAAAAGAACCATTACAGAGGCACCAAAAATAGTAAAAATAGAAACAGAAAAAATAACAATAAGAATCTTTTTTTCTTCTTTTAGAAATTTAAAGGTTTCTCCAAGGGATCTGCTAATTTCTTTTTTTTCTACTTTCTTGATTTCTCTTTTTTTCTGCGTTTCTATAAAAAAGGTTAGGAATACAAAAAAAGGTAGAAAACTAAAAGCATTAATATAGAAGCATTGATATAAATTTCCGTAAGAAATAATTAAGCCAGCAAGAAATGGGCCAAGAACTCGAGCCATATTAAAGGATAAAGATTGAAAAGAGATGGCTTTAGTCAAAAACTTTACGGGAACTATTTCTGCAATAAATACTTGCCTAAAAGGTGTATCTAAAGCTGAAAGACATCCAGACAAAAAGGCAAGTAAAGTAACCTGCCAGAAGGTAACCAGTTTAAATTGGGTTAAAATTCCTAAAACCAAAGGCGGAAAAATGGAGAAAAAAGCAATTAGGCTGAGTAGTTTTTTTCTATCAAAAAGATCTGTAAGTATTCCTGAGATAAAAGTTAAAACAATTGTGGGAAAGGAACTAAGAAAACTGAAAATTCCCAAATAAAGAGAAGAAAGAGTTAACTCATAAACTAACCAGATCTGTGCCGTATTTTGAATCCAAGAACCTGTAAAGGAAAGAAAGTGCCCTATAATAAAAAGCCTGAAGTTTCTAATTTTTAAAGGATTATCTTCTAAATGTAGATTTAGTTTAAGTTCTTTCATGTTTTTAACTTCAATTTTTAAATTTTTATAAAAATTTAAATTTTACCTCTTTACAAAAATTTTTTTAGGTGTAGGCTGAGGTTATAAGAAAAAACTTTTAAGGAGGTTTTAGTAACATGTTTAGAGGTAAGGTTAAGTGGTTTGATGAGAAGAAGGGTTATGGTTTCATTTCTAAGGACGATGGCGGAGATGTTTTTGTGCATTACTCCGCTATCGACATGCCTGGTTTTAAGACTCTCAGAGAAGGGCAAATTGTTGAGTTTGAGGTGGTTCAGGGTCCTAAGGGTGAACAAGCATCAAAGGTTAGGGTTTTAGATGCTGGAAATCCCAGAAGGTCTCAGAGAAGAGCTCCCAGAAAAGAAAAGAGTTAAGCTTCTCAACTAAGACTAATTGGGGAGGCTTCCTCCCCTTTTTATTTTTTCCTTCTTTATGAATAGTTCCTTCATTTTGCTAAAGGTTGATCCTCAAAAGTTAGCCTATTTGAGATTCGTGCTCGAAGGATATGATCATTTAGCGATATTAAGTGTTCTTGAGCCAGAAAAGGGTTTAGTAAAAATTTATTTTTTTGAAAAGGAAAAATCTTTAGTTGAAGAAATTTTGGAAGATTTAAAAAGTGAACTCTCTTTTGAATTAATTTCTTGAATAAATAAAAAACTACTGATATATTACTTCTTGATGAAGATTCCGAGAGTTATGTCAACCCAACATCCTGATAATGTGTCCATTCCCTTTTTTGCTGAACATACAGATATGTCAGGAGAAGACGAAATTCAGGAAGCTTACTATGCTTTCTCTCATCTTGGATGTGATGAACAAATGTGTGATAGCGAAGGAAAAGAGGTTGACGATTTTGTAGTAAAAAAACTTCTCACTAAATATCCCAATTTTTTTAAAACTAAAAAATTGGGAAAAGACCTTTTCATAACCCTTAGAATCCCCAATCCTTCAGTAGAAAAGGAAGAAGCAAAGGTTCTTGTTGAGGCTTTAGAAAGTATTCCTCGTTCCATGGATGCTGCAAAAGTTTTTTATGAAAACCCTTATCCTCCAATTTTTGAAGTAATTCTTCCCATGACTACCTCAGCAAAGGAATTAAACAGAGTTTACTACTTTTACAAAAATTTTATTTCTGGCAAACAATATCAAAAGATATATGAAAATGATATAACCTTAGCTGAGTGGGTAGGAGAGTTTCTACCAGAAACAATTAACGTAATTCCTCTCTTTGAAGACATAAATACCCTTTTTAATGTGGATAAGATTTTATCTGAATATTTAAAAGATAAAAACTTCAGTTATTTAAGAGTCTTTTTGGCAAGGTCTGATCCTGCAATGAATTACGGAATGATAAGTGCTGTGCTTGCTCTCAAAATTGCTCTTAAGAAACTTGAAAAACTTTCCGCAGAAAAAGAAATTGAAATTTATCCTATTTTGGGTGCAGGAACCCCTCCTTTTAGAGGAAACCTTTCTCCTTACACAGTGGATAAAGTTCTTAACGAATATCCCTCTGTTGAAACTTTTACGGTTCAGTCTGCCTTTAAATACGACTTTCCCATTGAGGATGTTATCACAGGAATAAAAAAACTTAAAAATTTTGTTCGTTATCCTTTAGAGGATTTTGACGAAAATTTTTGTAAAAAAATTATAGAAAAGTTTGTAAAAGAATATCATACACTAATAATTGTTCTTGCTCCAGCTATTAATGAACTTGCTAAGTATGTGCCAAAAAGAAGAATGAGAAAACTCCATATAGGACTTTTTGGATATTCAAGAAGTATTGGAGGAGTTACACTTCCAAGAGTTATAAGCTTTTGTGCTGCCTGCTATTCCATAGGACTCCCTCCAGAAATACTGGGTTTAAATTGTCTAAGTAAGGAGGAATTAAAAGAGCTTAAAAACATTTATAAAAACCTTGATTATGACTATTCCGTAGCCTTACAATATTTTAATCCCAAATGCTTAGAACTATTAGATGAGGAAATGAAAAATAAGATAATCAAATCTTTAGAAACTCTCAATTCTCTTGATATAAGATATACAATCAATATGGAACACAAAGAAGTTACTAATAATATTTTGAAGAACTTGAAAAGAGGAATTACTTCAAACTTAACTGAGCTTCTCATTGAGGGGGCTCACTTAAGAAGGTTTTTGGGTTAACCTTCAAAAAAGTCGGGAAATTTAAGTCTTTTTTGAAAAGCAAGATTAGCAAGTTGTCTTAATAAATGATCTGCAAGCACAATTCTTACCATGGCTTCTATTACAGGAACAATTCTTGGAATGGCAGAAATGTCGTGTCTTCCTCCAATTGAAATTTCAACTTCCTCTTTTTTTTCATTTATAGTTTTTTGAATTTTTCTTATACTTGGAATAGGTTTTACAGCAACTCTTATAATAATGTCTTGTCCTGAGGAAATACCTCCAAGAATACCTCCTGCGTCATTTTTCATAAAACCCTTAGGACTTATAGGATCGTTATTTTCAGAACCCTTCATGTGAGCCACTTTAAAACCTGCTCCTATTTCTATTCCTTTTACTGCTCCTATACTACAGACAGCTTTAGCTAAGTCTGCACTTAGTTTATCAAAAACTGGCTCACCAAGACCTGCAGGAACTCCTCTTGCGAGAACCTCAACCACTCCTCCCAAAGAATCTCCTTCCTTTTTTGTCTCCTCAATTTTTTTACACATTTCTTCATAGGCTTTCATATCTGGACAAAAAAGATGATTGCTATAAATTACTTCTAAGTTTCTTTCTCTTACTTCAATACCTCCAAGAGCTATGGTATAGGCGACAACATCTATTCCGTATTCTTCAAGTATTCTTTTGGCTATGGCACCTGCAGCAACTCTTGCAACTGTTTCCCTTCCACTACTTCTTCCTCCTCCTCTGTAATCTCTAAAACCTCCATATTTTACAAAATAAGTAAAATCAGCATGTCCTGGTCTAAAAACATCTTTAAGCCTTTCATAAGCTGAAGAGTCAACATCAACATTGTAAATAACAAGGGCTATAGGAGTTCCTATCGTATAGCCCCTAAAAACTCCTGATAAGATTTCTACCTTATCTTTTTCTTTTCTTGGACTCTGCCCTAAACTCTTACCAGGTCTTCTTTTATCAAGTTCTTTTTGAATGTATTCTTCTGTAAGAGATAGTCCAGGAGGACATCCATCTACCACTGCACCAAGAGCCTTACCATGAGATTCTCCAAAGGTCGTAACCCTAAAAAGCCTGCCAATGGTATTTCCACTCATTCTTTTCCCCTTTTTGTCTAAATTATAAACTCAAATTCATAAATAGACAAAATTTTTTAAAAATGCTATATTTTTGAAATATGATTGTTGCTGTTATTCCTTCAGCAGGTAAGGGGAAAAGAATCGGAGCTGAAAAACCAAAACAATTTCTCGAAATCAAAGGTATCCCTATTTTAGTTTATACCTTATTAAAGTTTGAAAGACATCCCCAAATAGATGGAATTGTGTTAAGTGTTCCCTCTGATTTTATAAATTATACTGAAAAAATTTTAATCTCTTACAATTTTAAAAAAATAATAAAAATTACAGAGGGTGGAGAAACGAGACAAGAATCTGTTTTTAAAGGTGTAAAGGTAGCTCCAGAGAATACCCAAATCTTTCTTGTTCACGATGCTGTAAGACCCTTTGTGAGCTTTGAGCTTATAAGTAAAATTATTGAAGCTACAAAGTTTTTTGGAGCAAGTGTTCCTGCAATTCCAGTAAGAGATACCTTAAATAAAGCTTTAAATGATGAAATAATTGAAAATATTGATAGAACAAATCTTTTTTGCATACAGACTCCCCAAGGAATAAAGGCTGATCTTCTAAAAAAACTTCTTGAAAAAGCTAAAAAAGAAAATCTTACCTTTTCTGATGAAAGCACCCTTCTTCTACATTACGGATACAGAGTAAAACTTGTTGAAGGCTCTTTTCTCAATTTCAAAATAACCTATCCCGAAGATCTTTTTCTTGCAGAAAAGTTAATTGATTGTAAAATAGAGGACTTAAATGATGCAAATTAAATGGTTAAATAGTGTTCCAGCTGAACCTCAAGATTTTTTAAGCTTTTTTAAAAAGGAATACAATTTGCCAAAGGATGAAGTTTTTAAACTAATTTACATAACTCTTAAATTTAAAGCCCTTAGTGACAGCCCTGTTTATAAATTTTTGGAAAGAACTATTCCAGGTATAAAGTTTGATGAAATTGATAAAAGAGAATATTTATTAACTCTTTCTATTTATACTTTAAGAGAACTTATAAAAGAGCACTTAGATTTAAAAATTACGAAAAACTTATACACCTTTCTTTCTAAGAAATTGCCCAAGGATTTTCTTAAGGATGTTTCCCCTAAGCATTCTATTTTAGCTTCCCAGGATATAATACTTGAACTCCTCTCTCAAGAGAAAAAAGCAAAGCTTCCTTCTTTTTTAAAAGCAAAACATTTTATCCTTACTTTTCATTTAAAGGGTAGTTGTGAAGAACTCATAATCCTTTTCTCTCTTTTTCCAAATAACTATGTGATTAAAGAAGAAACTCCCTATCAGGTTTTCACTTCTTTTTCTATTTCAGAGGCTCTGATTTTTCTTTTAAAACTTAAAGAAAGAGAAGATTTGAAAGATCAGGCAGAAAATATTCTTGAGTCTATAAAGGTGTTTTTCCCTGATTGTTTTGGAGAAATTTAAGGGTGGAGGGGATTATGGGGTTAACTCTTACTCACAAAATTCTTGAAGCTCACTTAGTTTCTGGAAGACTCGTTCCTGGAGAAGAAATAGCAATAAAAATTGATCAAACCTTAACTCAGGATGCAACAGGAACTATGACTTATCTTGAATTTGAGGCTATAGGAATAGATAGAGTAAAAACTGAGCTTTCAGTTTCATATGTAGACCACAACATTTTACAGACTGATTTTAAAAATGCAGATGATCACAGGTTTCTTTTAAGTATAGCAAAAAGGTATGGGATCTGGTTTTCAAAACCAGGAAACGGAATATGCCATCAGGTTCATTTAGAAAGATTTGCTAAACCTGGTAAAACTCTTCTTGGTTCTGATAGCCATACTCCAACAGCTGGTGGATGTGGAATGATTGCTATTGGTGCAGGGGGACTTGATGTAGCCATGGCTATGGCAGGTAAACCTTTTTATTTGAGAATGCCTAAAATTGTTGGAGTTTATTTGTATGGAAAGCTTCAGCCTTGGGTTTCAGCAAGAGATGTTGCACTTTTTTTACTTTCAAAACTTACCGTTAAAGGAGGTCTTGGGAAAATCTTTGAATACTTCGGACCAGGAGTGAAAAATCTTACTGTACCTGAAAGGGCAACTATTTGCAATCTTGGAACAGAAATGGGAGCAACAACAAGTATTTTTCCCTCTGATGAATTAACCCTTTCCTGGCTTAAGGCTCAGGATAGAGAAAAAGACTTTATTGAACTAAAGGCTGATGAGGATGCTAAGTATGATGAAATTATTGAGATTGACCTTTCAAAAATTGAACCCCTCTGTGCCTGTCCTTCATCTCCTGATAATGTAAAAAGGGTTGCAGAAGAAGAAGGAAAACCCGTTTCTCAGGTTATCATAGGATCTTGCGCTAATTCCTCTTTAAAAGATCTTTTAATCGTTGCTAAGGTTTTAGAAAGATATAAAGTTCATCCTGATGTATCTTTTGAAATCAACCCTGGTTCTCTTCAGGTTTTAGAAAATTTGCTTTCTCTTTCAGCTTTAAAAAGCATTTTACAGGGTGGAACCCGCATTCATCAATGTGGATGCTTAGGATGCATAGGAATGGGACAAGCTCCTCCAACAAATTCCATTTCCCTTAGAACTTTTACCAGAAATTTTCCGGGTAGATCAGGAACTATACCTGATTTTGTATACCTTGTTTCACCTGAAACAGCTGTTGCCTCTGCAGTAAAAGGCGTCATTACTGATCCAAGAGAACTGGGAGATTATCCTGAAATAACACTTCCCGAAAAATTTATCATAAACGACTCTTTACTCATCCCCCCTTTACCAGAAGATGAGGCTAAAAAGGTAGAAATTGTAAGAGGACCAAACATCGTTCCTCTTCCCCCTTTTGATCCATTGCCTGAGAATCTTGAAGGGGTCTTTCTCCTCAAAGTGGGAGATAATATAACCACCGATCACATTATGCCTGCAGGAGCACAAATACTTCCTTTAAGAAGTAATCTTCCTGCTATAAGTGAATATGTTTATAAAAATGTAGATCCCGATTTTTCAAAAAAGGCCTTAGAAATTAAATCTAAGGGGCTCTTTGTGGGAATTGTAGGAGGAGAAAATTACGGTCAAGGTTCTTCAAGAGAACATGCAGCTCTTGCTCCAAGATATCTTGGAGTAAGAATAAAACTTGCAAAAAGCTTTGCAAGAATTCATAGAAGTAATCTCATTAACTTTGGCATACTTCCTCTTGTCTTTGAAAATAAAGAGGACTACAATAGCATTGAACCTGGAGATACTTTTATCATAAAAAATCTAAGAAAAGCCCTCTCTGAAGGAGAAAAAAGAGTAAAAATAACTGTAAAAGGCAAGGGAGAAATAACTGCCATATTGGAACTGAGCGAAAGAGAGAGGAAGTGTATTCTTTCTGGTTCTCTTTTAAACTTAGCTAAGGAATAAAAATGAATTTAGTTTTTAAAATTTTTTTAGCATTTTTTTTCTTTACCGTGGTGCCTTTTAAAATTTATGCAAATGATCCATCTCTCAGTCCTTATGTTGAAAATTTAAAAATTAAGGTAAAAAAAGATTTAAAGGGAGTTGTTCCTGAAAACTATATAGAAACCCTCTTTTCCTCTTCTGAGTTAACCTATCTCCCTGATATAATGATAAAAAGTTTAACCTGGAAAGAAGTTGAACTCCCATACTATCAATTTTTAGAAGAAGAAAAAATTGAAAGAGCAAAAGCCTTTATAAAAGAAAACAAAGAACTTTTGGAAGACATTGAATTTGTCTTCGGTGTTGAAAAAGAAATTATAACTGCTATTTTTCTTATAGAAACAGATCTCGGTAAAAAAACAGGAAATTTTCCAGTTATAAATGTATTTTACAGTCTTGCTTTATCTGGGGAAAAGGAACTTTTTGAAAAGTTTATTCAAGGCACAGAAATATCCTTAGAGAATGAAGCTATTAAAAGAAGGTGGGAAAAAAGAAGCAATTGGGGGTACAAAGAACTACTTTATTTTATTCAAATAGCTTATCATAATAATTGGGATCCCTTTTCCATAAAAGGGTCTATTTTTGGTGCCTTTGGTTATCCTCAATTCGTTCCTAAGAGCTACTTGATTTATGGCTATGATTGGGATAAAGACGGAAAGGTTGATTTATACAATCTCTCAGACGCTCTTGCAAGTATAGCAAATTACTTAAAAAAAGAAGGATACAAAAAAGAAGGAGACCGGGAATACAAAAAGAAGATAATAATGAAGTATAACAAAAGTGAGCCCTATGCAGAAACAGTTCTTACCATAGCTGAAAAACTTAAAAATGTCTCTAACTAAGGAAGAAGTTTATCAAAGAATTGAAAGGTTTAGAAAAAAGCTAAGAGAAAATAACCTTCAGCTTGCCTTAATTTTCTCACCTATAAATATTTTTTATTTTGCAGGAACCTTCGTAAGAGGTGTTTTACTAATAGGGCTTTCTGAGGCAAAACTTCTGGTAAATAGACCTATAGAAAGAGCAAAAAAGGAAAGTCTTGTATACTGTGAACCTCTGAAAAGTTTAAAAGCGCTTCCTGCTGAAATAAAAATCTTATCCCCAAAAAACATAGGGTTAGAATTTAATTTTTTGAATCCTGAAAGTTACTTTCGTTATAAAGAGCTTCTTTCTGAGTGGAAAATAGAAAGTGTAGACCGTCTTTTGATGGAAACGAGAATGATAAAAACTTCTTATGAAATAGAGTGCATTAAAAAAGCTGGAAAAATGCTTGATAAAGCTCTTAAAAGGGGGCTTTCTTTTTTAAAACCTGGAATGAGTGAAATTCAGGCAAGTGCAATCCTTGAAAAAGAGCTTCGCATACTTGGTCATCCTGGAATGACAAGGTCTTTACACGGTTTTGAATTAACCTGTGGGCACCTTATTTCAGGAAAAGAGGCTTTAACTCCTTCTCATGCTCTAACAGGACAGGGAGGAAAAGGTGTTTTTGGTTTTCCTTACGGAGCAAGCACAAAAAAAATTAGAAAGTCAGACCCTATTTTGCTTGACTTTTCAGGATATTTTGAGGGTTATTACATTGATCAGACAAGAATGGCAAGTTTTAGACCTATTAAAAAAGTAGAGCCCTTTTTTAAAACTGCTTTAAAAATCCTAACTACTTTAGAAAAAGAAATTAAACCAGGAGTTGAAAGCGGAATGCTTTACGAAATGAGTTTATCTATAGCAGAAAAAGAGGGATTAGAGGAATTTTTTATGGCTCATGGAGAAAAGTTAAAATTTGTAGGACACGGAGTAGGGCTTCAAATTGATGAACCTCCTGTCTTAGCTTACGGACAAAAAATTCCTTTAGAAGAAAACATGGTTATTGCCCTTGAACCAAAATTTCATGTGCCTGAGCTTGGAGTTATAGGAATTGAAGAAACCTTTTTAGTAACAAAAGAGGGACTCAAAAAATTAAACACAACATCGCGAGATTGGATTTTTTTAAATAAATGCTAAAATTAGAAATTAAATTTTAAAATGAGATCTCCCAGAAACATCAGAAAGTTACACACCAAGTTTATTTTCATAACAGGTGGAGTTCTTTCCTCCTTAGGAAAAGGACTTGCAGCAGCCTCAATAGGTGCTCTCCTTGAAGCTCGTGGATTAAGGGTAACCTTACAGAAACTTGATCCCTACATAAATGTCGATCCCGGAACCATGAACCCTTTTCAGCATGGGGAGGTCTATGTTACAGAAGATGGAGCAGAGACAGACCTTGATCTTGGACACTACGAACGCTTTACCTCAGCTCAAATGTCTGCTAAAAATAACTATACCTCTGGGAAAATTTATTATTCTGTTATCACAAAGGAAAGGAAGGGGGTTTATCTTGGTGGAACAGTTCAAATAATTCCTCATGTTACAGATGAAATAAAAACAAGTATTCTTGAGCTTGCAAGTCCTCAAGTTGATGTAGCTATAGTAGAAATAGGAGGAACTGTAGGGGATATTGAAAGTCTTCCCTTTTTAGAAGCTATTAGACAGCTCGGATACGAACTTGGAAAAGAAAATGCCCTCTACATTCATCTTACCTATGTTCCTTACATCAAAACTGCAGGAGAACTCAAAACTAAACCTACTCAGCACAGTGTAAAAGAATTGAGAGCCATTGGAATACAGCCTGATATAATTCTTTGCAGAACAGATAGATTTCTACCCCCGGAGATAAAGAAAAAAATTGCTCTTTTCTGTAATGTAGAAGAATCCGCAGTGATTACTGCAAAGGATGTAGATTGTATTTATGAAATCCCTCTTATCTTTCATAAAGAAGGGCTTGATGCTAAGATCATTGAATATCTCAATATGTGGACAAGGGAACCGGATTTGCGCATATGGGAAGAAATAGTAAGAATTTATAAAAACCCTGAAGACGAAGTAACCATAGGAATAGTGGGAAAATATGTTAGTTTAAAAGACTCCTACAAGTCTTTAAACGAAGCCCTTGTTCACGGAGGGCTTGCAAATAAATTAAGGGTTAATCTTAAATTTGTAAATGCAGATGAACTCACTCCTGAAAACATAGATAGCTATTTGGGAGATGTAGATGGTATCCTTGTTCCTGGAGGATTTGGAATAAGAGGGATTGAGGGTAAAATCCTTGCTATAAACTATGCGAGAAGAAATAAAGTCCCTTTTTTTGGAATATGTCTTGGAATGCAACTTGCTGTAATTGAATTTGCAAAAAATGTGCTTGGATGGAAAGAGGCTAATTCTACGGAATTTGACAAGAATACACCCTATCCCGTAATTTACTTGATGAAGGAGTGGTATAACTATAGAACAGGAAAAGTTGAAAGAAGAGATGAAGAATGTGATCTTGGAGGAACTATGCGTCTTGGTGCCTATCCCTGTGTTCTAAAAATTGGTTCTAAAGCATGGGAAGCTTATCAAAAAGATCAGGTTTTTGAAAGACACCGTCATCGTTATGAATTCAATAATGCCTATAGAGAAGACATAGAAAGAGCAGGTCTTAAAGTTGTGGGAAGTTCTCCTGATGGGAAACTCGTAGAAATAGTAGAATTAGAAGATCATCCCTGGTTTATAGGAGTCCAGTTCCATCCTGAATTTAAGTCAAAACCCACAAATCCCCATCCTTTATTTAAATCTTTTATTAAAGCTTCTTATCAATACAAACTCAATCGTAGGAGTTAATTAAAGTTGATAGATCTTCATACCCATTCAACGGCATCAGATGGAACTTTTTCTCCTCAAGAATTGATATACCTTGCCAAAAAAGAAGGTTTACAGGCACTTGCCCTTACTGATCACGATACCATCGATGGACTGGAAACCGCTTATCAAACTGCAAAAGAAGAAAAACTTCCTTTTCTCTGTGGAGTGGAAATAAGTATAAAATTTGATGGTCCTGGACATTTTCATCTTTTAGGATACTTCCTCAAACCAGAAATTCCAGAATTAGATAATACGCTCAAAAGACTTAAAAAAGCAAGGGAAGAAAGAAATAAAAAAATGATTGAAAAATTAAACAGTCTCGGAATTGAAATTACTATGGAAGAATTAAAAGAAATAGCCAAGGGAGAAATAGGAAGACCCCACATAGCAAATCTTCTGGTTAAGAAAGGGGTGGTTAAATCTTTCGATGAGGCTTTTGAAAAGTATTTAAAAAAGGGAGCGGTTGCCTATGTACCAAAGGCACTTCTTTTACCTGAAGAAGCCATAAAACTTATCCTTTCTGCAAAGGGAATCCCTGTTCTTGCCCATCCTGTAACTCTTAAGTTAAATTATTTTGAGCTGAAAAACTATTTGAAAAAGCTTAAAGAATATGGCTTGATGGGGATTGAAGCCTATTATACAGAACACAGTCCTGAATTTACCAGATTTTTGATTGAATGTGCAAAAGAATTAGGTTTTCTTATAACTGGTGGAAGTGACTTTCACGGCAAAAATAAACCTGACATAAAGCTGGGAAGAGGTTTTGGAAATCTTAATGTGCCCTTTGAATGCTACGAAAAATTGAGAATTTCTCTTGAAAATTTAGCTTAATAAGTTTAAAAAGTATATATGGATAAAAAAAAGCTTGTAGAAAAAATTTTAGAGCTTAAGAAAAAAAGAAAGGCTATAATTCTTGCTCACAATTATCAACCTCCTGAAATACAGGATATAGCAGACTTAAGAGGAGATTCTCTGGAACTCAGTCTAAAGGCAAGTAAAACCGATGCAGAAGTTATAGTTTTTTGCGGTGTTATTTTTATGGCTGAAACTGCCAAAATTGTTTCTCCTCAAAAAAAGGTTCTCCTTCCAGTAAAAGAAGTTCCCTGTGATATGGCAGACATGATAACCCCTGAAGATGTAATTAATTTAAAAAATAAGTATCCCGGTGCTCCTGTAGTAACCTATGTAAATTCTTATGCAGAGATAAAGGCTTTAAGCGATGTCTGTTGCACCTCGGCAAATGCAGTAAAGGTTGCAGGAACACTTAAAGAAAAGACTATAATCATGCTTCCAGATATGAATTTAGCTCAATATACGCAAAGGTTTTATCCCGATAAAAAAATAGTATACTTTGAAGGGTTTTGTCCCTTTCATCATCTTTTAACTCCTGAGGAAGTATTAGAAACTAAAAGAAAGTATCCAGAAGCAGTTTTCATTGCCCATCCTGAATGTCGTCCCGAAGTAATTGACCTTGCAGATTATGTAGCCTCAACAAGTGGAATGTTAAGGCTTGCAAGAGAACTTCCTAATAAAGAGTTTATTATAGGAACTGAGATCGGGCTTCTCTATCCCTTAAGTAAGGAAAACCCAAATAAAAGGTTTTATCATCCATCTCCAGAAAAAATGATATGTACTTCTATGAAAAAAATCTCTTTGGAGGATATTCTCAATGCCCTTGAAAATTTGCAATACGAAATAATACTACCTGAAGAGGTTATTAAAAAAGCCTATAGCGCTGTTAAGAGAATGTTAGAGATTGTTTAAATAATTTTTTCCTTTATCAGAGATAAAGTAATTTTCTTCTTTTTTCTCTAAAAACTCAGCATTTAGCAGTTCTCTCAAGCTACTTCTTACCTGAAAGAGAGGTCTTCCGAGAGCTTCAGCAATTTCTGTATCCGGAAGACCTCCCCTTTCTAAAAGCAATTTCAATAACTCTAAAGCCCTTTCTGAAAGTCTACCATCTGGAGAAATGCATCCTTGAGACATAAATTTTCCCTAATTATTTTAAAGACTTTTTACAAAAATACCAGTCAATGCATTCATATCCTTCTTTTAATCTCTTAACTGCTTCCTCGTATGTTGTGGGAGGTGGCACAATCACTTTAGTGTTTTCCTCTGTAAATTCCCAAGTTTGCGGATTGGGCACCCAGTTGGCTGGAGTTGCAACACCGTACTTGTCTGCAGTTTGCAAAGCATCAATAAGTCTCAAAATTTCTCTCATGTTTCTACCACAACTTAAAGGATAGTAAATAATTGCTCTTATCTTGCCATTGGGATCTATTATAAATACCGCTCTTACTGTAGCTGTGCTACTTTCTTTAGGATGAAGCATTCCATAAAGCTTAGCAACTTTGCCATCAACATCTGCTACAATTGGAAATGGAATTTCAATTCCTGTCTTTTCTTTTAAATTCATTACCCAGGCAATGTGCGAAAAATTGCTGTCAATACTTAATCCAAGAAGCTGAACATTTCTTTTCTCAAACTCTTCTTTCATCTGAGCAAAGGCTAAAAATTCTGTGCTACAAACAGGGGTAAAATCAGCGGGATGTGAAAAAAACACCACCCACTGACCTTTGAAATCTTCTGGAAAAGAAATTGGTCCCATAGTAGTCATCGCTTCAAAAGCTGGTGCTTGATCCCCTATTCTTGGCATAGCCTGAACTTCTCTTACCTCCTCCATCTTCCCCCTCCTTTTTAATTTTTATTTAACTGAAAATTAATTTTAATACCAATTTTTTATTTGTCAAGAACAATTTTTCAAAATTTAACCCTTGACAAATGTCCTAAAATAGATTTTATTAAATTAAACGAATCTTTAAGTACTTTTGCAGGAGGATGATAATGGATTTTGAAGAAATTGTAAGTTTAGAGGAAAAAATAGATGCTCTTATTTCCTTGGTAATAAAGTTAAAAAACGAAAAGGAAGAGTTACTTAATAAATTAAAGGAAAAAGAAGAAGAAAATACAAAACTTTTAGAAGAAATAAATAGGAGGGAGGAAGAAAGAAGAATAATAAAAGAAAGAATTGGTAGTTTAATAGAAAAACTCTCCAAAATATAGTATGGTAAAAATGCAAAATGTAAGGGAAATCAGTTTTGAATTTTTAGGGCAAACCTTCCTTTTCCGGTCTTTTGTTCCGGAAGAGGAGGTTAAAGAAGTTTTAGAATATTTAGAGGATAAAAAAAGAGAAGTAGAAAGTTTTAAAAAGGTTCCTACTTTTAAATTGGCTGTATGGCTTCTTTTACAAGTTGCACACGATTATATAAAAGTAAAAAAAGAGAAAGAGGCATTGGAAAGGTGTATTAAAACACAACTTAATAAAGTGGGAGAGTTTTTAGAAAGGGAAATAATATCCTGGGGTGTGCGTGAGGATGATAAGGACCTGCCAAGCTGACACTATTGAAATGAAAGGGCAAGGTGGTTCTGGGGCTCTTTTGCCTGTAAAAAGGCGTCAAGGGCTGACCAGACCCCACCCTAAAAGTATTTTCAATAGAGCTTGGAGCAGGCAGTCCTCACGGCATCCCGGGATCTCTTTTTTTCTATAAAAATCATTTTAAAACCTCTTCTTTCTTCCTCCCTCCCAAAATTTTTAATAAAAAATTTTTATTTTGTGGGAGGAATAACATGAGTCTTCTCTGGGGTATTCTTGTAGGAATTTTAATTGGCATAACTTTGGCATTAGGCTATATATACTTTCTGAAAAAGAAAGAAATAGAAACAAGAAAAACAGCAGAAACTATTTTAAAAGAAGCTGAGGAAAAGGCTAAGGAAATTCTTAAAAATGCTGAGAATGAAGCAAAACTCAAACTTCAACAGGCAGAAATTCAAATAAAAGAGGAAATCCTGGCTCATAAACAGGCTCTGGAAAAGGATTTTGAAAAGAGATTAAAAGAAGTTTCCTTAAAAGAAGAAAGAATTCTTCACAAAGAAGAAAATCTTATAAAGAAAGAAGAAATTTTGGAAAAAAAGTTTAGGGAAATTGAAGAGATAAAAACTATTCTTGAAAATGAAAAAAAGCAGATTGAAGAAATATTAAAGCAAACTAAGGAGGAGTTGGAAAGAATTTCTGGTCTTTCTGAAAAGGAAGCTAAAGAACTCATTCTCAAAAAAGTGGAAGAAGAACTTAGGGAAGAAAAGGCAAAACTTATTATGAAAATTGAAAACGAAGTAAAAGAAGAAGCCAAAAGAAGGTCTCAGGAAATTTTAGCTTATGCCGTAGCAAAAGCTGCCGTTCCATTTGTTACGGAAAAAACTGTTTCGGTTGTTCAGCTTCCAAACGAAGAAATGAAAGGAAGAATAATTGGAAGGGAAGGAAGAAATATTAGAACCTTTGAAACCTTAACAGGGGTTGATCTTTTAATAGATGATACTCCTGAGGTTGTTGTTTTATCCTGTGCTGATCCTTTAAGAAGGGAAATTGCTCGTATTGCTTTAGAGAGACTCATAGCAGATGGCAGAATACACCCTGCAAGAATTGAAGAGGTTGTAAAACAGGTTGAGGAAGAAATGGAACAACATCTAATGGAAGTTGGAGAAAAAGCCTGCTTTGAACTTGGTATTTACGGACTTCATCCTGAACTTATTAAGCTTATAGGAAAATTAAAATATAGAACAAGTTACAGTCAAAATGTATTACAGCATTCCATTGAAACTGCTATAATTGCTGGAGCTCTGGCAGGAGAACTTGGAATAGATGTTAAAAAGGCAAAAAGAGCTGCCTTACTACATGACATAGGAAAGGCAACCTCCTATGAAATGGAAGGTCCACATGCACTAATAGGAGCTGAAATAGCAAGAAAGTACGGAGAAGAAGAGGATATTGTTAATGCCATAGCCTCACATCATGAAGATATTCCTGTAACAAGTATTTTGGGAATAATACTTCAAATCTCTGATGCGATCTCAGGTGCAAGACCTGGAGCAAGAAGAGAACTGCTTGAAGCCTATATTAAAAGAATAAAAGAACTTGAAGCCATTGCTTCTTCTTTTGAAGGAGTGGAAAAAGCCTTTGCCATACAGGCTGGGAGAGAAATAAGGGTTATTGTAGATGACAAAAAAATAAGCGATGAAGAAGCTTATATACTTGCCCGTGAAATTGCTCAAAAAATAGAAAAAGAATTAACCTATCCAGGAATCATCAAAGTTACCGTAATTAGAGAAACGAGGGCTATTGAATATGCAAAATAAAGTAAAAATACTTTTTTTCGGAGATATTGTAGGAAGCTCAGGAAGAAAAGCCATAAAAATCTTTTTACCTGAACTGATTAAGAAGTATAAACCCCACTTTATAATTGCAAACGCAGAAAATGCAGCAGGTGGATATGGTCTTACTGAAAAGGTTGCTGAAGAACTTTTTTCTTACGGAATAGATGTCTTAACCTCTGGTAATCATATCTGGAAAAAGGAATTTTTTCCCTACCTTCAAAAAACCGATAAAGTCTTAAGACCGGCAAATTATGGAGAAGGAGCACCAGGAAAAGGATGGAATATCTATACTAAAGAAAATATTAAATTGGGGGTAATTAATCTTGAAGGAAGAATTTTTATGAGACCACTTGAAAACCCCTTTACTGTTGGTAAAAATCTTGCAGAAAAAATTAAAAAAGAAACCCCCTTTATAATTATTGATTTTCACGCAGAAGCTACCTCAGAAAAACTTGGCTTAGGATATTTTTTGGATGGCTTTGTCTCAGCAATCATCGGAACCCATACTCATGTTCAAACCTCAGACGAAAGAATTATGCCAAAGGGAACCGGCTATATAACTGATGTAGGAATGTGCGGAGCAGTAGAAAGTATTATAGGAATGAAAATAAATCAAGCTTTAGAAATGTATCTCACCATGGTCCCAAGAAAGTTAGAGGTTGAAAAAGGAGAAAAAGTCAAAGTTGAAGGAATTTACCTTGAACTAAATGAAGAAGGAAAAACCGATTATATAGAAAGATTCAGACTTATTGAAACATAAAAAATTTACTTTCCATAATTCTTTTTCCACCACTTTTTAAATAACTCTCTTCTCAAAGTGGAAAGTCTATCCACAAACAATATTCCATCAAGGTGATCATTTTCGTGCTGAAAAACTACAGCAGATATTCCTTCTAATTCTCTTTCAAAGAGGTTTCCATCTAAATCATAGGCTCTTACATAAAGTTTAGCAAACCTCTTAACAGGTGCATAATACCCAGGAATGCTTAAACATCCCTCTTCATAAACAACTTCTCCCTCAGCAGAAAGTATTTCCGGATTTATATAAACTTCAAGCTTTCTTTTCCCTTCTCTTTGAGAAACATCCATTATAAAAAATCTCTTTAAAATTCCTACCTGATTTGCCGCAAGACCAATTCCTTTAGCTTTATACATAGTTTCAGCCATTTTTTCTATAATTTGTTTCAACTCACCATTTATGTTTTCTACAGGCTTTGCCTTTTCTCTTAGCGCTGGATGTCCCAAAATGAATATTTCCATATCTTTCCCCAAATTATAGTTGATTTTAATTTAAAACTTTTTTTTATTTTTTCAAGGTTAACCTCTGTATAAACCTCCATTTATGTGGAATACGCAACCTGTTATGTAGGAAGCCTTTTCGCTTGCCAAAAAGGCAGTTAAATGTGCTACCTCTTGTGGAAGTCCTGCTCTTTTAAGTGGAATCTGCTGTAAAAATGCCTCTTTAATTTTTTCGGGAAGTCCTGCTGTCATATCTGTTTCTATATAGCCTGGAGCAATTACATTTACTGTAATATTCTTTCCTGCAACTTCTAAGGCAAGTGCTTTTGAAAATCCAACAATCCCAGCTTTTGCCGCTGCATAATTAGTTTGACCGGGATTTCCTGTAAAAGCTACTACTGAAGAAATATTTATGATTCTTCCCCACTTTTCTTTAATCATCATAGGAAGAACGGCTTGAGTAACATAAAAAACTGAATATAAGTTTGTTTTTATTACACTATCCCAATCCTCTTCTTTCATCCTCAAAAACAAAGCGTCTCTCACAATTCCTGCATTGTTAACAAGGATATGAATACTTCCCACTTCTTTTTCAATTTCTTTTATTTTTTCTCTCACTTCTTGAGGATTAGCAACATCAAATCTTGAAAGATAGGCTTTCCCTTCTATTTTTTCTATTTCTTCAGCCAAGCTTTTTGCCTTATCCTCTGATCCTTTGTAGTTAATAATTACTGTAGCTCCGTTTTTAGCAAGTTCATAAGCTATTGCTCTTCCAATACCTCTTGAAGCACCTGTTACCAATGCTACTTTCCCACTAAGCTCTGCCATCTTCCCCCTCCTAAAATTTTGTAAAAACATTTTAAAAATTAACGGAAAGTTTGTCAATTTCTATTGACATTTAATATAAGTTATGTTACACAAATAAGTAAAAATACTTAAAAGGAGCATCCTATGATAGAAATAAGAATACATGGAAGAGGTGGACAAGGAGCAGTTACTTCAGCAGAATTAATTGCTACAGCAGCTATTAATCAAGGAAACTTTGCTCAGGCTTTTCCAAGTTTTGGACCTGAAAGAAGGGGAGCCCCTGTTCAGGCTTTTGCAAGGATTGATAAAAAAAGAATTCGCACAAGAGAAAAAATATACCATCCAGATGTCGTTCTCGTGCTTGATCCTACTCTTTTTAAAATTACAAAAGTAACTGATGGTTTAAAAGAAAATGGTATAGTAATTTTAAATTCTAATCTTTCTGAAGAAGAAATTAGAAAGCTTCTCGGCGGTTACAAGGGAAGACTTGCCCTTGTTGATGCAACAAAAATTGCCATTGAAGAACTCGGTCTTCCTATTACCAATACTACCATGCTTGGTGCCTTCATAAAGGCAACAGGACTTATTGAGGTAAAATACATGGAAGATGCTTTAAAAGAAAGATTTGGAAAGCTTGCTGAGAAAAATATAAAAGCCTTAGAAAGGGCATTAAATGAAACCAAAATTTACGAGTAAAGGAGTAAGCCATGCCAAAAGATCAGGGATTAATTAGCTGGAAAAAGTTGGCTCCTGGGATGTTTATTTTGGAACCAGGGAATTCTGTTAAATTCAAAACAGGAGACTGGAGAGCCTATAAACCTGTTCTTGATAAAGAAAAGTGTATAAAGTGTGGTATGTGTTATGCACTCTGTCCTGATTTATGTTATAAAAAGGATGAGGAGGGATACTTTATTGCTGATCTTTATTATTGTAAAGGTTGTGGAATATGTGCAGCCAATTGTCCAAAGGGTGCCATTACAATGGTTTTAGAGGAGGCATAAAATGGGCAGACCTGTTGCTAAAGAAGTTTCCATTGCTATAGCAGAGGCAGTTGCTCAATGCAAAGTAGATGTGGTCTCAGCTTATCCTATTACTCCTCAAACTCATATCGTTGAACATCTGGCAGAACTCGTAAACAACGGGGAGCTTGATGCTGAATACCTTCCTGTTGAATCTGAACACGCAGCTATGAGTGCCTGCATAGGAGCAGCTGCAACTGGTGCAAGAACTTTCACCTCAACAGCTTCTCAAGGCTTGCTTCTTATGTATGAAAATCTATTTATTGCTTCTGCCTTTAGACTTCCTATAGTTATGGTTATTGCCAATCGCTCAATTTCAGCCCCTATCAGTATCTGGAACGATCACTCCGATGTTATGACTATGAGAGATTCGGGCTGGATTCAAACCTTTGCAGAAAACGGACAGGAAGCGGTTGATCTTATTTATCATGCTTATAGAGTTGCTGAAAAGGCTTTGCTTCCTGTAGCTGTAAATATAGATGGTTTTACACTCTCTCATGTTATAGAACCTATTGAATTTCTTGATCAGGAGCTTGTTGATAAATACATCCCCCCACTTCGTATGAAATATAAGTTAGATCCTAAAAAACCAATTACCATGGGTGCTATCGGTGTTCCTGAAATATATACAGAAGCCAAAAAAGCGCAAGACGAGGCTCTAAATGCCTCTTACAAAATAATAGTTAATGCTTGGAAGGAATTTGAAAAACTTACAGGAAGAAGATACCTACCTGTTGAGACTTACAGAATGGAAGATGCAGAAGTGGCTCTTATAATTATGGGAAGTCTTGCAGAAACAGCCATGAATGCAGCTGATTTATTAAGAGAAAAGGGTAAAAAAGTAGGAGTTTTAAGATTTAGACTCTGGAGACCCTTTCCTTTAAGAGATTTTCTTAAGTCTATAGGAGGGGTAAAAGCTATAGGGGTTGTTGATAGAGCCGTGAGTCACGGTTCAACAGGAGGCCCTGTAGGTATTGAAGTTCGCTCAGCTCTTTATCAATCTAACAAAAGACCAAAAGTAGTGAACTTTGTAGCAGGACTTTCTGGAAGAGATGTAACAGTAGAGGATTTTGTAGAACTTTTTGAAAGAACCTACGAAGCTATAAGTAAAAAACCAAAATTTTCCTATGAAATTTACGGAGTAAAGGAGTAAAGCCATGAGACCGGAATTAAAAAACTTTAAGGGATTTAATTTAAAAAATCTACCAGAATATGATGGTTTTGCCCCTGGTCATAGAGCTTGTCAGGGATGCGGAACAGTTTTACCTCTTAAACTTGCTTTGAAAGCCCTTGGTCCAAATACAATCGCAGTTTCAGCAACTGGTTGTATGGAAATCATTTCAAGTCCCTTTCCCTATACCTCGTGGAAAATTCCTTGGATTCATGTTGCCTTTGAAAATGCAGCTTCTGTTGCCTCAGGCATTGAAGCAGCCATAAAGGTTCTGAAAAGAAAGGGGAAAATCTCAAAAGAAAAAAAGATAAATGTAGTTGTCTTTGCAGGAGATGGTGCAACCTTTGACATAGGGCTTCAATTCCTCTCAGGTGCTTTAGAAAGAGGACATGATTTTATCTACATTTGTCTTGATAACGAAGCTTACATGAATACAGGTGTTCAGAGGTCAGGAGCAACTCCTTACGGAGCTCATACAACTACAAGCCCTGCTGGAAAGGTAGTAAAGGGACAGGTAACATGGAAGAAAAACATTATGGGAATAGTGGTAGCCCACAACATTCCCTATGCAGCAACCGCAAGTCCAGCCTATCCTATTGACCTTATGAATAAAGTAAAAAAAGCCTCTTTAATAAATGGTCCCTCTTTTATTCATGTTTTTTCTCCCTGCCCAACAGGATGGGGATGTAAAAGTGAGGATAGCATTACGATTGCCAGACTTGCTGTGGAAACCCGTATCTTTCCTTTATATGAAGTAATAGAGGGAAGATACATTCTTAACAGAAAAATTGATAAGCCTAAACCTGTTGAGGAATATCTAAAGCTTCAAAGAAGATTTAGGCATTTAACTCCTGAGCAGATAGAATACATTAAAAAGCGTGTAGATGAAGAATACGAAAAAATTGTTAAGCTTTCTGAGTGTTTTGGAGTAGAAACACAGGCTTCTTGACGCTTTTTAAATATAGATTATATTAAAATTTAATCTTGCGGGCGTAGCTCAGCCTGGTAGAGCGACAGCTTGCCATGCTGTAGGTCGCGGGTTCGAATCCCGTCGCCCGCTTTTAAAATCCTTTTCTTGGGAGACCCAAATGAAAATAACTTTTTATGGACACTCTTGTTTTAAAATCGTAACTGAGGAAGGAAAAAAAATCCTTATAGATCCTTGGATAAGCAATCCTCTTGCTCCGAAAAATGTTGATCTTGGTCCCTATGATTTTATTTTAATAACTCATGCACACGGAGACCACCTGGGAGATGTTCTTAAACTTGCAAGAACTGCAGTCACAGAAGTAATTGCCATTCACGAAATACAGCAATATCTACTTAAACACGGAATACCAAAGGTAACAGGAATGAATATAGGAGGAACCTACAAAGTAAATAATTTAGCTTTTACTATGGTTCCAGCTCTTCATAGTTCTTCTTTTCCTGATGGAAGTTATGGAGGAAGTGCCTGCGGATTTGTAATTACTTTGGAAAATGGCGTCTCTATTTACCACGCCGGAGATACAGGTTTATTTTATGATATGAAATTAATTGGAGAGCTTTATTCCCCTAAAATAGCTCTACTTCCTATTGGAGACCACTATGTAATGGGTCCCAGAGAAGCAGCAAAAGCCTGTGACCTTATAAAACCAGAAATAGTAATACCTATGCATTATGGAACCTTTCCAATTCTTACAGGTGATGTAGAAAGTTTTGAATTGGAACTTAAAAAATATAAACTTCCAATTACTGTAATCACTCCCGAATTAGGAAAAGAGATAACTCTTTAACGCTATTAACGCTATGCCTTTTTTACTTTCTATTTCAGGATATCATAATGCTGGAAAAACAACTCTTGCCCTTTCTTTATTTGAAGTGCTTAAAAAAAGAGGTTATAAAATTGCCGTAGTGAAATCCTCAAAAGAAAAAAGCGTCTTAACAGATACACCAGAAAAAGATACCTGGCTATATAGAGAAGCTAAGGTTCCTGTAGTTGGCTTTTTTCAGGAAAATTTATTTACTCTTTACTTAAACCCAGAAATACTCAACTTATCATCTTTTAAAGATTGGTATGTATTTTTTTTATCTCTTTTCTGGGATTTCAATCTTGTTATTTTAGAGGGTTTTAAAAGTTTTGATATGATTTATAAGCTATGGGTGGTAAAGGAAAATGACGAGGATTTAAAGAAGATAAAAGCTGAGACAAAAAATTTGCTTGGCTTTGTGGTAAAAAATGAATTAGAAAAATGGAAAAATCTTTATCCTGAAGAAAGATTTTTTCTTTTTAATGAGATTGATATCTTAGCAGATTTTATAGAAGAGCTTATAAAAAAGTATGAGCCAAGGACTTTACTTAAGGTTAATGGTAAAAAAATACCCATGAAGAGTTTTGTTGAGGATGTTCTTATTTATCCCCTATTAGGCTTTATTAAGGCTTTAAAGGGTGTTCCAGAAAGTGTAGAAGATATAGAAATTAAAATTAAGTTCAATAAAGAACTTGACAAAGAAGATATTTAATTTATATTTGTAAACACAAATTAAATTGAAATTAAATGGGCCGGTAACTCAGCCAGGCAGAGTACCAGCCTTTTAAGCTGGGAGTCGTAGGTTCGAATCCTACCCGGCCCATTTAAAAAGATTTTGCCCCCATCGTCTAGCCAGGTCCAGGACACCGGCCTTTCACGCCGGCGACAGGGGTTCAAATCCCCTTGGGGGCGCTTTTTATTCCCAAAATTTCTCTTAATTCTATGAATAAAGAACTTGCTATAGTTCTCTTAAGCTCAGGAATGGATAGTGCGGTATGTGCAAGTATAGCCTCTCAAAACCATCGTTTAGCCTTTTTACACTTTCAATACGGACAAAAGGCTCAAGAAAAAGAATTAGAATGTTTTTATAAATTGGTAGAATTTTTTAAACCAGAAAAGTTTAAAGTAGTTGAGCTTGCCTTTTTTAAAGATTTTGGTGGGTCAAGTCTCATTTCTGACGAGCTTGAAATTCCAGAAAAGCAAGAAATTGGAATCCCTTCTACTTATGTGCCCTTTAGAAACGGGGTTTTTTTAAGTATTGCAACAGCATGGGCAGAAACCATAGAAGCAAAAAAAATATTTATAGGAGTAAATGAAGTTGATTTTTCCGGATACCCCGATTGTAGAAAGGAATTTATAGAAGCCTTTAATCAAGCTATAATTAAAGGCACAAAACCTGAAACCAATATTAAAATAGAAACCCCTATTATAAATCTCACCAAGAAAAAAATTGTTGAACTTGGCTTAAAATTGGGAACTCCCTTTCATCTTACCTGGTCATGTTATAGGGGTGGAGCTAAAGCTTGCGGAAGGTGTGATTCCTGTAGACTGAGACTTAAAGCCTTTAAAGAAGCTGGAATAGAGGATCCCATCCCTTACGAAAATGTTTGAATGTAAAAGATGTGGTTTGTGCTGTCAAGGTGAAAGCACAATAAGTCTTTCTAAAGAGGATATTTCAAGAATTGCTAAATTTTTAAATATTTCTGAAGATGAATTTTTAGAAAAATACACAGTTAAAAAAGGTATTTTCAGAATAGAAATGAAAACTAAAAATGGTTATTGCGTATTTTTTGATGAAAAAGAAAGACTCTGCAAAATCCATCCTGTTAAACCTGAGAAGTGTAAAGAATGGCCTTTCGTCCCTGCCATTTTTAAAGATGAGGAAACATTTAGAATTATTCAAAATTCCTGTTTAGGACTTAGAGAATTAAGTTGGGAAAAATTAAAATCTTTTAAAAACTTGCATAAATAAAAAAGTGTTTTAAACTTATAACAAAACTTGCAGGGAGGATTGATTCAATGACCGAAGAAAAACTTAGGTTTTACAAAAGTTTGGGATTAAAGCTAACTCCTCAGAGACTTGCCATTTTAGAATATCTTGAAAATAATAGATCTCATCCATCAGCTGAAGATATTTACAATGCCTTAAAACCTCGTTTCCCAAGCATGTCTTTTGCTACTGTTTACAATACATTGGAAGTGCTTGTAGAAAAAGGGTTAATAAAAGAGATAAATGTTGAAAGCACAAGAAAAAGGTTTGATGCCTTTACTCATCCACATCATCATTTCTTTTGCAAAGGCTGTAAAAAGGTTATAGATATTGAAAATCTTGAGAATAACATTAAAGTGCCTGAAGAAATAAAAAATTGTGAATTAACTGAATATCAAATTGTTTTTTATGGCTTTTGTCCTGAGTGCAAGAAAAAGCAGGAATCTCATTTATCTTGACAAAAAATAAAGTTTATATTATTTTATTAATTTGTAGAGAATTGAGGGCCCGTAGCTCAGCTGGTTAGAGCCACCGGCTCATAACCGGAAGGTCCCAGGTTCGAATCCTGGCGGGCCCACTAAAAATATATGCCTCTTTTAGTAAAAGATTTTTACAATTTATTAGAAACTTTAGCACCTCTTCAAATAGCAGAAGTTCAAGATAATAACGGATTACAAATAGGTTCATTTTTAAATCCTGTTTCTGGAGTTCTTCTAACTGTAGATGTATCAAAGGAGGCTGTTTACTATGCTTTAGAGAAAAAACTTAATTTAATTATAAGCCACCATCCCCTTATCTACAAACCAATCACAAGTATTATAAAAGATGACTACAAAGGTAGTCTGATATACTCTCTTATAAAGAGCGACTTAAACCTTATCTCTTGGCATACTCCCCTTGATAAAATCTCTGATGGAGTTTCTGAAGCTTTTATAAAGGCTCTAAACCTTGAAGGTTCAGATTTTATTTTAAAAGAAAAAAATGAAATTTTTGGTCTTGGAAGGGTTGTATACTTAAAAAAATCTATTAAACTGCAGGATTTAGCTAAAAAAATTAAGGAACTTATTAATAGCTGGATTATGGTAGTAGGAGATCCAGAAACAGAAATAGATTCTTTTGGATTCTGTGGAGGCTCAGGAGCTTTCTTAAAAGAAAAATTAAAAAGTCTTGGAATAAATACCTTAATCACTTCTGATGTAAAATATCATACTGCTTATGAGGCTTTTGAAGAGGGTTTTAACTTTATCATCATAGATCACGGAATTTCTGAAAGTTTTGTGCTTCCTTTCCTGAAAGAAAAGATTCAAGAATTTTTAAAAACTAACCAGGCAGATTTACCTATAGAAATATTTAAAAACAAAAGTCCTTATAAAATTTTTCCAGAAGAAGGAGGGTTAGATGCAAGAAGAAATACTTAGACTTATTGAATTGCAAAAAATTGACTTAGAAATTCTTAAAATCGAAAAAAACATGCAGGAAATACCTCAATCTTTACAAAAAGCTCAAAAGGAAAAAGAAGAACTAAACAAAAAACTGGAAAATCTTAATCAGCTCATAGAAGAGAAGAAAAAACAGAAGGATCTTTTTGAAGAGGAATTAAAACAGGAATATCAAAGACTTAAAAGCACTCAAGCACGCTTAATCCAGATTAGAGGAACAAGGGAATATCAACTACTTTTAAGAGAAATTGAAGAAATTAAGAAAGCAAATAAACAAAAAGAGGATGAGATTTTAAAAATGATGGAGGAAATAGAAAATCTGGAAAAAGAAAAAGAAAAACTTGAGGAGGAGATGAAAAGATTAGAAAATGTATATCAGGAAGAAAAGCAGAAATTTGACTCCTTCTGTGCTGAGCTTTCAGCAAGCAAGGATAAACTTTTACAAAAGAGAGAAAAAATTGCCAAAAAAATCCCTTCAGCTCTTTTGAAAAAGTATGAGGCTATAAGACTAAAGAAAGGTGGAGTGGGAATAGCTCCTGTAGATAACTATGTATGTGAAGGCTGTCATATGGCTATTCCACCTCAACTTTATAACGAACTTCAGAGAGATAACCGATATTACGAGTGTCCGCATTGCAAAAGATTAATTTATTATAAAAGAATTTACATCAAGGAAGAAGAAAATAAATCCTCTTTAAAAGAAGCTTCTTCATCCTCTTAAATGAGTCCCATAGTTTTAAAACTTTCAGAGGATCTTTCAAACCTTGAAGAACTTTCTAAAAAAGTAGCTCTTTACTTAAAGGAAGACAAGGTTGGAGCCATACCTACTGAGACATTTTATGGACTTGCTGCAAATCCTTTTTCGGAAAAAGCCTTAGAAAAGCTCTTTCATCTTAAAAAAAGACCTTATAACAAACCCATTCTTCTTCTCATAGGAAGTTTAGAACAGCTTTCACTTGTAGTAGATGAGATTCCACCTGTTGCAGAAAAGTTGATTTCAAAATTATGGCCCGGTCCTTTAACCATAGTTTTTAAAGCTAAGGATACGATTTCACCAATGCTTACTGCTAAAACAGGGACAATAGGGGTAAGACTTTCTTCTTCTCCTGTAGTAAGGAAAATATGTGAAGTTTTTGGATTACCTATCACAGGAACAAGCGCAAACATCAGTGAAAATAAACCCTCAAGAAGTGCAGAGGAAGTATTAAGTGAGTTACCAGAAGTAGATTTTGTTTTAGATGGGGGAAGACTTTCTGCTAAAGCCCCCTCAACTGTAATTTCTGTAGTAGAAAATAAGGTTTCTTTAATAAGAGAAGGAGAAATTCCCTATAAAAAAATAAAAGCTATTTTGACTTCTTAAACGATCTTACTCCTCCTCTAATTCTATCTCCAAATAAGAGTGACCACATTCATAACATTTTACATCTAATACATTTCCTAAATGTGCTACATATAAAGTATCTGCTCCACAGATTTTGCAAATTTCTCCTATATTTTCCTCTTTTATAGCATTAAGTATATCTTCTTTAATATCTTCTGGTATATCCGGATCAAAAATCACTTTCACTCTATCCTCCCCTTTTTAAATTCACTAAAAATTCTATCAAAAAAAACCGACTTTGTAAAGAGAATTTAAAAAAATTTTTAAAAATTTTTGGAAATTATAGTATCTTTCTGATAATTATCTCTTTTGTAAGGAAATTCAATGAGATAGTGAGTTCCTCTTGATTCTAATCTTTTAAGAGCAGATTTTATTATCAATTCTGCCACTACTGCAATTTTTTTTAGCTCCATGGTATCTAAATCAAGATAAATTCCTTTCCAATTTTCTTCTATCTCTTTTTTGATAAATTCTATTCTTTTTTTAGCAAATTCTAACATTTTTAAACTTCTGACAATTCCGACAAAGTCCCACATTATTTTTCTTATCAAATCCCAGTTATGAGATATAAAGACCTTTTCTTCTTTAATTTCTTTAACAGCTAATTCTTTAGGAAGTGGTTCTTTTATTTTTAGGTCTTTAAGTTCTTTCCACATCTCTTTTATTTTAATACTTGCTTGATGGGAAAAACAAAGAGCCTCAAGAAGAGAATTTGAGGCAAGTCTATTTCCTCCGTGAAGACCTGTGCAAGCACATTCTCCTACAGCAAAAAGATTGGGAATGTCTGTTTGACCCCATATATTGGTGTATATTCCACCACAGAGATAATGTGCTGCTGGAACAACAGGAATGGGTTGTGAAGTTATATCTATTCCGTATTTTAAACAGGTTTCGTATATGTAAGGAAATCTTCTTTTTATGTAATCAGAAGGAAGATGGGAAATATCAAGATAAACGCATTCTGCACCTGTTTTTTTAAGTTCCATATCTATTGCTCTTGTAACCACATCTCTTGGAGCAAGTTCTTTTTTTACAGGTTCGTATTTATGCATAAACCTTTTTCCTTCTGCATTAAGAAGCACTGCTCCCTCACCCCTTAAAGCCTCTGATATAAGAAAATTTTTGGCTTTAGGATGATACAAACAAGTTGGGTGAAACTGCACAAATTCCATATTGGCAATTCTACAACCTGCCTGATAAGCAAGAGCTATTCCATCTCCTGTTGCGGTATCAGGATTGCTGGTATACAAATAAACTTTTCCTGCCCCTCCTGTGCATAAGGCAACTACTTTAGCTAAATAAATTACAGGTTTTATGTGAGTAAGATCAAGAACAAGAGCTCCAATAACCCTTGAGGGTTTAAAAAAATCTTCAAGAATGAGCCTTACTACAAAATGATTTTCAAGAATTCTTATATTTTCTAATTCAAGAACCCTTTCTATTAAAGTGTTTTCTATAGCCCTTCCTGTATAATCTCCAACATGAAGAATTCTTTTTCTTGAGTGTCCCCCTTCAAGAGTTAGATGAAATTTCTCAGGATTTTCAAGATCTCTATCAAACTTAACTCCCCAGCTTATAAGCTCCTTTATTCTTTCTGGGGCAGATTTAATCACCAATTCAACAACTTCTCTTTTACAGAGCCCGTCCCCAACGGTAAGAGTATCCTTTATGTGTAAATCAAAACTATCATCTTCACCCATAACGCAGGCTATACCACCTTGAGCCAAAACTGTTGCTGTTTCAAATGCTCTTTTTTTGGTAAGAATAGTAATTTCACCAAGATCTTTAAGTTTTAGAGCAAGACTTAAACCTGCAATACCCGAACCTATTATAAGAATGTCAGTTTTAAAAATGTCCATTTTAAACCTCTTCTTTAGTTAGTGGCTTTCTTTGTAAAAAGTATTGTAAGAGTTCAGGTCCACTTTTAAAAAATATTGGAGACTGATATGCTTCTTTTTCGCAGAATTTCACATCTCTCACCTTCTTTTTGTGCTTGGTAACATCAAAAATAGCAAAAGGAACGGGTTTTCCTGAATGAGTTCTTATGGAAATGGGGGTTAGATGGTCGCAACAAACGAGAATCCTGTATTTTTTAGTAACTTCATTTATTCTTTCAAGAAGGTATCTAACTACCCTTCTATCAAATTCATTTATAGCCTTTATTTTCAATTCCAAGGAACCCTGATGGGAAACCTCATCTGGGGCTTCAACATGGATAAGAACAAAATCGTGATCTTTTAATGCTTCAAGGGCATAATCAACCTTACCTTCGTAATTGGTATCAAGGTATCCTGTTGCACCTGGAACATTAATTACCGTCATTTTAGCAAGAACTCCCAATCCTTTAATCAAGTCAACTGCAGAAATTACTGCCCCCTTTAAGCCCCATTTTTCAGAGAAAGGCTCAAGTTCTGGAGTTCTACCCTGCCCCCAAGGCCATATAGCATTTGCTGGAGGAAGACCGTTTAACTTTCTTCTAAGATTGACAGGATGTTTTTCTAAAACTTCTATGGCTTTAATCATAAATTCTTTAAGATAGGGCTCTTCGTCATAAGCACTAATAGCAAACCAGACGCTTTTCCCTATAAGATCGTGGGGTGGATAGGTGTGAAGTCCCCCCGAACCTCCTCTCCAAATAAGAATGTGTCTATAGCTTACTCCAGGAATTATCTCTATTTTATCTGTTCCTGCATTTCTATTAACCGCTTCTATCAATTCTACTGCTTCTTCTGTAGAGATATGCCCTGCAGAGTAATCTTCCATGATAAGATCTTCTCCTTCAAACCTCAAAGTTACAAGATTGCATCTGTAAGCTACATCCTCTGGTTTTAATTCTATCCCCCTGCTTGCTGCCTCAATAGGTCCTCTTCCAGTATATTTTTCTTCGGGTGGATAGCCAAGTAATCCCATAATAGCTACATCCGAGCCAGGATGCATATTAGGAGGAATGGTTTGGCACATTCCTATTTCACCATAAGAAGCTATAAAATCCATGCCCGGAGTGATAGCTACCTCAAGAGGAGTTTTATTTTTTATCTCCTTTATAGGAAAGTCTCCCATGCCATCTCCTATAAGAACTATATACTTCATTCCCTTAGGTGGAGGTGGAAATTCTTCTAAAATTCCACCCGAAGAAAGTGCTTCCTGAAATAAGGTATCCTTCTTTTTTCTTCTCCCCATCTACATACCCCCTTCTTTACTTAAGAAACTTGGCTATAACAAAAGCTAATCTAAAAAATAAGAAGAAAAACAAAGTTAACAAGATCTGAGTAAAAAAATCAGTAGGAGAAAGAAGAAGTGAAAGAATGTAAAAAAATCCCAAAAAATAAAGCCTTCTCTTTTTATAAAACTCCTGAGTAATAAGTTCTTCTCTTATAAGAAGAGCAAAAAACAAAGGAATTTGAAAGACAAAAACTGAAAACAAAAGCACTCTTAATACAAAAAAAAGAAAATAGTTAATTTTTAGATTGGCTTCAAAATTTCTACCAAAAAAGAGAAAAATCTTTAAAAAAGTAGGAATAAACAAAAAATAGCCTACTAAAAGCCCTAAAATGCCAAGAAAAAAGGAAACGAAAAAAAGCTTTTTTAAAAATTCCTTTTCAGGTTCAAAAAATTCCTGAGAAATTGCTCGAAAAAGGCGGAGAAGTAGAAAGGGAAATGTTATGGTAAGGGCTAAATAAAAGGATGCTCTCAGAATAACAAAAAGAGCTTCTTCAATACTTGTAAAAACAAGGGGTTGTCCTTTAAGAATTCCGTAATAGGGATACATAAGATAGGGAAAAATATAGGGAAAAAGGAAAAAAAGGAAAATCCACAAAAGAAAAAATATCAGAACAAAGATTATAATTTCTCGCCTTATTCTTTCAAGAACATCAACAGCAAAAATTTTAGGAAAGAGTATCCTTTTCATCAGACTTTATAGAATTTTTAAGAATCTCAACTGAATTCTCTTTTAACTTCTCTAACTCTTTTTTGGTTTCTTTAACCTCTTCTTCTAATTCCTCTATCTCAAGCTCTTTTTTTAATTCTTCTATTCCCTTTTTAAGTTCAAGGGTAAGTTTTCCCAAAAATTTTCCAAGCTCAGGAAGTTTTTCAGGACCAAGAACAATTAAAGCTACTAAAAATATAATAAGGGCTTCTGAAAATCCTATATTAAACATTTATGTATTCCCTTGGAATAGATTTTCCTAAATTGCAAAAGAGTTCATAGCTAATAGTTCCTGCAAGGGATGCAAGCTCGTCTGCAGAAACCTCTTCATTTTCTCCTCCAAGAAGAATAACCTCATCTCCTACCTTTACAGATTCAACCTCAGTTACATCTAAATAAAGTGCTTTCATTGAGACATTCCCCACTACCTTAACCCTTTTTCCTTTACAAAAAGCAAAGCCTTTATTACTTAAACTTCTTAAATAGCCATCTCCATAACCAACAGGAACAATTCCAAGAACTGTGCGTCTTTCAGCTTTAAAATTTGGACCATAACCTACATATTCACCTTTTTTAACCATTTTTATCTCAACTATTCTTGACCTGAGAGTCATAACTGGATAAAGTTTTATAAGCTTTCTTGCAGAATAAGATGGATAACCTCCATAAAGACTTATTCCTGGTCTAACGAGATTTCCTTTTTCAGGTAAGAATATTATACCACCTGAATTGGCAAAATGAATATATTCCGGAATAATTTTTACATTTTTTAATTTTTCTAAAACATCTTTAAAGTTTTTTAATTGGGTTTTTGTTAACTCGTGCTCAGGATTTTCAGATGAACTAAGATGAGTCATAACTCCTTTAAGGCTAAGCTGAGGAAAACCCAAAAGATTTTTTAAAAATATGTCAAGTTTTTCAATTTCAAGCCCAAATCTATGCATGCCCGTATCTACTTTGAGGTGAAATTCCCACTTTATTTCTTTTTTCTTTACGAATTCAACTAACCATTCATAGGTTCTTAAACTTGTAACCACAGGAGTGATGTTTAATTCATACATATCAGGAAGCCAGTCCTTTTCAAATCCTGAAAGAAGTAAAATAGGGTGGTTAATACCGTTTTTTCGCAATATGAGAGCCTCTTCTGGTTCAGAAAGTCCAAAACCAAAAACCCCTTCCCTAGAAAGAGCCTTGGCAACCTCTAAAAGACCATGTCCATAGGCATCGTTTTTAATTACAGGAAGAATTTTTGTATTCTCAGGTAAAAAACTTTTTAATGCAGATAAGTTTTTTTTGAGATTTTTTAGATTTATCTCAAGTTTTTTAAACCAGATAATGATTAACTCTCCTTTTTCAATTTACTTACATAGTCTGAAGCGTTCAAACCTGCTATACAACCTTCTCCAACAGCTTTAGCAACCTGCAGAGGAGGACCTGTTATATCACCACAGGCAAAAATTCCTTCCACATTGGTTTTCATGTTTTTGTCTACCTTTACATAATTAAATGTTTCAGGATCAAGTTCAATCCCAAGAGGGGCAAGAAGCTCAAGAGGTCCCTTTGCTCCTTCTTCAATAAAAATTCCATCAACTTTTAAAATACTTCCATCAACAAGTTTAACCCCTTCAACCTCTTTTTCTCCAACTATTTCAACAGGTTTTTTATCAAGTATTTCTATTCCCATTTTTGCAAGGACTTCTTTTTCCTCTGAAGGAAATTCTCCTTTAGAAAAATAAAAATAAACCTTTTCGGCAAATTGAGTTAAAAACTTTGCTCCCCAAATAGCAGAACTTCCATCTCCAATAACCATTACTTTTTTTCCTTTATAAAACCAGGCATCACAATCAACACAGTAAGACACTCCTTTACCAACGAAATTTTTCTCCTCCTTAAAAAAGCTCCTTTTTCTTTTTACACCCATAGCAAGTATAAGGGCTAAAGCTGTAAATTCCTTTTCCTTTTCGGTAATGAGCTTAAATCCTGTCTCTAAAGGCTCTATTTTGATGATGTCTTCTTCTAAAATACTAACGCCTGCCTTTTTAAGCTGGTCAATCCCTGCAAAAAGAAGCTCCTTCCCATCTACTTTTTCTTTAAATCCAAAGTAATTTTCTATATGAGCAGAGGCAAGAGCACTTTCAGATAGCTTACCAAAAATAATTACCTTGTTTTTTCTTCTTCCTGCATGAATACCTGCCTGAATACCTGCTGGTCCTAATCCAATAATAGCTATGTCGTAATCCAATTTAAACCCCCTAAAGTATTTTTTATTTTTCTATTTTATCAGAAGGGATTTCTTTATTCTCAAATAAGGTGTCTTCTGAAATTTTTATTCTGTAGTCTTCGTTAATCCAGTGATAAAGGTCTGCAAGCTTACATTCTTTGGAACAAAAGGGTCTATAGGGATTATTTTCCCAAGAGGTCTTTTTTTTGCAAACAGGACACCTAACCTTTAACTTACTACCCATATAGCTCTATCCTCAAAATAGGAAATTATTTTTTGACTAACAGATCCAAGCAAAAATTCCCTTGTTTTACCCCTTCCTCTTTTTCCCACAACTAAGGTAGTATAGTTTCCCTTTTTAGCAGTTCTTATAATTTCTCCAGCAGGACCTAAAAAGCCTCTTTTGAATATAAATTTAATCCTTTCTAAGGGCATTTCGTTTTCTATTATACTACTTCTTATTTTGGTAAAAAACTCCCTATATTCTTCGTTTTTGGTAAGTTCAACAAGTTTTTCTATGTCCCCTTCGAAGTGCTTAAGATCAGAAAAGGGATAAAAGACATGAAGAAAGGTAAGGTTTACATTCTTGTGATGGGAAAAGATAAAGCTAACATAATCAACAAGTTTTAGACCTGTCTCTCCAAGATCAAGACAAACAAGAACCTTTTTATTCCAGTTTTCTCCTCTTACAAGCCAGATTGGAATAGGAGATGAAACTACGAGCTTTTGAGTAACTCCTCCCAAAATAAAAGTGGCTATTTTTGAAAGTCCCCTTCTTCCAACAACTATTGCATCAAACATATTTTCTTTAGAAAAATTTATTATGCTTTCTGCAACATCCCCATACTTAAAAAGAACCTTCGTGTAAATTTTAGCAGGTATGGCTTGCTTTAACCTTTCAGAAACCTCCTTTAGCTCTTTTTCTGCCCTTAGGTAATCTTCTTTAGCCTTTTCTTCAATTTCTACTTCTTTCAAAAGTTTTTTATAAAGATTTCTTTCTGCAGTCTCAGAGACTGCAGGATGTGGGATTATTTTAAGAAGAGTTATCTCAATTTCGGTATTGCAAAAAAGCTCTTTTAAGTAAGAAAGAATTTTATAACTTGCAGGAGTTCCATCATAGCAAACAAGTATATGGGGAATTGTTTTTGGCTTTTCTTTCATAGACTTATTTAAAGTTTTTCTAATTCAGCTTTTGCCTCATCAATTCTTTCCTTTACATTATGAAAACCTGTTCCTCCAAAAATTTCTCTTCTTTTAAAAAAATTTTCAAAAGATAACCACTGATATACATCTTCTTCAATTCTATCACAAAATTTTTTAAATTCTTCTATGCTGAGGGCTTCAAGTGGTTTTCCGTTTTTTTCTGCATAAAGAACTATTTCTCCTGTTATGTGATGAGCCCTTCTAAAAGGAATTCCTTTTATCACAAGGTAATCTGCAAGCTCAGTAGCAAGAAGGTATCCCTTTTTGAGATGAGCTTCTATGTTTTCTTTTTTCAGCTTTAATTCTTCTACTAAGAGTGCCATCATTTTTAGTGAATTTTTAGTGTTTTTAAGGGCTTGGAAAAGTGGTGGTTTGTCCTCTTGAAGGTCTCTGTTATAGCTTAAAGGAAGACCTTTTAAAAGGATTAAAAGCTGAAAAAGATTTCCGAGAACTCCTGCACTTTTTCCTCTTATTAGTTCTGCAGAATCTGGATTTTTCTTTTGAGGCATTATGGAACTTCCTGTGCAAAATCTATCTGGAAGCTCTATAAAATTAAATTCCTGGCTCATCCAGATAATAAGCTCTTCAGAAAGTCTTGAAAGATCAAGCATTATAAGGCTAAGAATAAAAAGGATTTCTGCAACAAAATCTCTTGAACTTACCGCAAAAACGCTGTTTCTCGTAATTTCTTTAAATCCAAGTTTTTCTGCTAATTTCTTTCTATCTATTTTAAAGCCACAACCTGCAAAGGCTGAGCTTCCGAGAGGTAAAATTTTGAGCCTTTTTTCGTAGTCTTTGAGCCTATCAAAGTGGTATCTTAGCATTTCGTAATAAGCCATTATCCAGTGAGAAAAAAGGACAGGCTGGGCATGCTGAAGATGGGTAAAACCTGGTATAATTACTCCGAAATATTCCTCTGCTTTGCGGATAATTGCTTTCATAAAAGATTTAAGAAGATCTTTGAGTGCTCTACACTCATCTATCAGATAAAGCCTGAGGTCTGTAACTACTTGTTCGTTTCTGCTTCTTCCTGTATGAAGTTTGTAAGCAGTTTCTCCTATTTTTTCGTATAGTGCCTTTTCTATGTTCATATGAACATCTTCGTATTCTTTGGAGAAAACGAATTTTCCGTTTTTTATTTCTTCTTCTATTTGCTTGAGACCCTTTTTTATGAGGTTGAATTCTTCTTCGGTGAGTATTTCTGCTTCTTTTAAAGCTTCTGCGTAGGCAAGGCTTGCTTTTATTTCGTAGGGAGCGAGTCTGTAATCAAAGGAGATAGATTCACTAAAATTTTCAAAAAATTTATCTGTGCTTTCCTGAAATCTTCCAGCCCAAGGCTTTTCTGACATAGCAGATATTTTACCTTATTTACCAAATTTTACCACACCAATCTACCACATCGGAAGTGGTAGATTTAGGTTTTTTTATAGAAACTGTAAATGCCAAGAATTCTGTCAACAAGGATTGATGCTGCTCCCCGAACTGAAAGGTGATTGTAATCGTCAAGTCTACCCCAGATAGGTTCTAAAAAGTAATCGCATCTATCAAGAACTTCTTCACAAAGCCCCCAAGCTGTTCCAAGAACAAGAACGAGGGGTTTTTCCCATAAAAGTTTTCTCGCTTCTTCACAGCTTATGTATTTCCTTTTGGGGGAAGCATCAGTTCCCAAAAGAACTGGCTTTTCTCCCTCTAATTTCTCTACTTCAGAAATAGCAGAATCGAGATTTTCAAATAACCTTACAAGTTTTATAGCTTCTTTCCTTAAAGGATTGTATTGAGCTCCTTTTTTTTCTAACCAGTATTTAATTAAATCTTCTGCAAGCTTTCTTTGATCTTCAAGAGGCTGTATAATGTAAACACCTTTTAATCCATAGGTTCTTGCAAGCCTTGAAAGATCGTGTAAATCAAAATTAGCAATAGCAGAAGCTATCTTCTCTCCTTTTTTGTTATAAACAGGGTAGTGGACTAAAAACATATAAAAGCGCTGAACCTTTAACAACTCTGCCAGTGTTTTCCTGTCTTCTTCTGTCAATTCAGCCTCTTTAAGTAAATAGGGCTTTCTTTTCAGAGTAATCTCTAAGGATTTTCTTCTTCTGTATTTTTCTATTTCAGCGTGATTTCCGCTTAAAAGGACCTCAGGAACTTTATATCCCATAAAGTCTCTCGGTCTTGTATAACAGGGATATTTAAGAAGTCCTGCAGAAAAAGATTCTTTTTCAACCGAGTCTTTTTTTCCAACTACTCCAGGAATAAGTCTTGCCACCGTTTCTATCAAAACAAGGCTTGCTACCTCACCTCCAAAAACTACATAATCTCCTATAGATATTTCTTCATCTACAAAGTTTTCCCTTATCCTTTCATCAATTCCCTCATATCTTCCACAGATAAGAACAAGGTGCTCTTTTTTGGAAAGTCTTTCAGCTATTTTTTGAGTTAAAACCTCTCCCTGAGGAGAAAGATATATTATCCAAGCTGAAGGATCTAAAGCCTTAATGTGAGAAATAGCCTTATAAAGTGGCTCTGGTTTAAAAACCATTCCTTCTCCGCCACCAAAAGGTTCGTCATCAACTGTTTTGTGCTTGTCTTCTGCAAAATCACGGAGATTGTAAAGATTTATCTTTAGGAGACCTTTTTCCAAAGCTTTACCAAGTAGCCCAATTCTTAAGGGTGATTCAAAATATTCAGGAAAAATAGTTATTATATCTATTTGCATAATTTTTTAAATTTTCTGACTTTCTACAAGCTCTTTTATATTTTTTACCAAAAGAGTTTTTTCCTGGAAATTAATTTCTTCTACATACTCTTCAACTAAAGGAATATAAAACTCTTCTCCCTCTTGGTTTTTCACAAGTATAAGATCGTATTCTCCCATAGGCATTATTTCTTTAATTTCTCCCCACAAATTGTTTTCCTTATCTTTTACTTTAAAACCAATAATTTGATAGTAGTAAAATTCATCTTCCCCTAATTCTGGCAAATCCTCAAGATCTATGTAAAGAATTTGATTTGTTAGGGCTTGAGCTTCTTCAAAACCTATATCCTTAAATTTAACAAGATAGATGTTATAACCAGGACCTTTTCTGATATTTTCAACTTCTAAAGGATTTTCTTTGTTTTTTGAGGGATAAAAATTTTTTATCTGAAAAAGTAATTCAGAATTAGAAAGAAGGGGAGAAACTTTTAGTTCTCCCCTTATTCCGTGAGTGGTTAATATCTTAGCAACAGGTATTAGCACTATTCAATTATTTCTAAAACTACCCTTTTGCGGAGCTTGCTTGAGGCAGCTCCCAGAATGGTTCTGATAGCTTTTGCAGTTCTACCTTCCTTTCCAATAATTTTCCCAAGATCTTCCTTTGCTACTTTCAACTCAATTACAGAGGTTTGCTCTCCCTCTATTTCGTTAATCTGAACAGCATCTGGATTGTCAACCAGCACCTTAGCAATGTGCTCTACCAACTCTTTGAGTTTGCTCATTCCTAACCCTCCTTCGGATTCCTCTTTTTAAGCTTTCCTGTCCACTTTTATTCCTATTCTCCTCAAAAGTGCTCTTACTGTCTCCGTAGGTTCTGCTCCTCTTTCAAGCCACATTTTTACTTTTTCTTCATCTACTTTAAATTCAAAAGGCTCTTTTAAAGGATCATAATAGCCCAAAATGTCTAAAAATTTACCATCTCTTGGTGCACGAGAGTCTGCAGCCACAACCCTGTAAAATGGTCTCTTTTTTCTTCCAAATCTCATTAACCTAATTCTTACAGGCACTTACTTTACCCCCCTTTATAAAAATTTTTGAACAAATATTTTAACATCCTTTTGATTTTTAGCAATCTATAGATTATATTTTTAGGTACCTTAAAAATTTCAAAAATTTTGTTATAATTTTTATATATAAATACAAAAATAAGAATATTAAGGAGGAAAGATGAAAATTGATGAAAAAAGGGTTTATGAAGTTATGAATAGAAGTCTTTTTACAGTTTTAGAAGATTCAAATATTGAGGAGATCTTAGATATTATGATTAATAATAAAATTTCTGCTGTAATCGTAACAGCAAAAAATGGGGAATTTTTAGGATTAATAAGCAAAACGGACATATTAACAGGTCTCAAAAAATACGGAGCTGAACTATTAAACAAAACAGCTGAGGATCTTCTCAATCCCAAACCTTTTACTATTGAAGGAAATGCTACCATAAAGGAGGCAGCACAAAAAAAATGCTTACTTACAAAATTCACAGACTTTTAGTAATTACTCCATCAGGAGTAGGAAAATTTATGCCTGTTGGTATTGTCTCCGCAACAGATATTTTAAAAGCTATCGCTTTTTGATTTTAATTTTATATTCCCAGAAATTTTCTCATCATACGCTGAAATTTACCATGTGATCTCATCTGCTTAAGAAGTTTTAACATCTCTTCATAACTTCTCAAAAGCTTATTAACATCTTGCACAGTTGTTCCACTTCCCAAGGCAATTCTCCTTTTCCTACTTGCATTTATAATTCTCGGATTTCTTCTTTCTTCCTTGGTCATAGAATTAATTATAGCTTCCATCTTTATCAATTCTTTTTCGTCAAACTCTATTTCGTTAAGCTTTCTTCCAATTCCTGGCAAAAACTCAAGTATTTCTTTTACAGAACCTAACTTTCTTATCTGACGAAGTTGATCTCTCAGGTCTTCAAGGTCAAATTCAAGTTTTTTAATCTTTTTTTCAAGCTCTTTGGCTTTCTTTAGGTCAAGTGCTTCCTGAGCTTTTTCTATAAGGGTTAATATATCCCCCATTCCGAGGATTCTTCCTGCAAGCCTTTCGGGATAAAAAACCTCTAAAGCATCAAGCTTTTCACCTACTCCTAAAAACTTGATAGGACAACCTGTTACCTCCTTTATAGAAAGCGCAGCTCCTCCTCTTGCATCCCCTTCTATTTTAGTAAGAATAATTCCTGTTATCCCTACCTTTTCGTTGAAAGTCTTAGCTACATTTACTGAGTCTTGACCCATCATGGCATCTGCAACAAGTAAAACCTCAGATGGATTAAAGGTCTTTTTTAGCTCTATCAATTCTTGCATTAAATCCTCGTCAATGTGAAGTCTTCCTGCAGTATCAATAATTACCACATCTCTTCCATTTTCCTTAGCCATTTCAATAGCGTTTTTTACTATTTCAACAGGCTTTTCTCCAGGACGAGCCTCATAAAAAGGGACATCTACTTTCTGAGCAAGAACCTTAAGTTGCTCAATTGCTGCAGGACGATATATGTCGGCTGAAACAAGTAATGGACGATGTCCCTTCTTTTTTAAGAACCTTGCAAGCTTTGCAGCTGTTGTCGTTTTTCCAGAACCTTGTAGACCTGCAAGAAGTATCTTTGCAGGCTTTGCTCCACCTAAATCTAAACCTTTTGCCTCTCCTCCAAGGGTTTGAACAAGCTCTTCATAAACTATCTTTACTATTTGCTGAAAAGGTGTAAGACTTTCTATAACTTCTGAAGATAATGCCCTATTCTCTACCCGACTTATAAAGTCTTTAACTACTTTATAATTTACATCTGCCTCTAATAAAGCTAAACGAATCTCTCTTAATCCCTTTTTTATATCATCAGCACTAAGCTTTCCTTTTTCTTTAAATTTCTGAAAAGCTGCTTCTAATCTTTCACTAAGTCCTTCTAACATAGCTTTCAAAAAATTAAAACTTTTTTCTTTTTTTACAAGAACCTTTAAGATTTAAAATTCAAATCAGTTGTTCTTCCCATTTTTTTAAATATTTCAAGCCATCCATTAAGATCAAATTTTTGAAAGCCCTTACCAGGATAGATTTCATAAAAGAGCTTGTATTTTTCTGGAGTTAAATCAGGCATGATCACATTTGCTCCTGCCTCAAAGGCTTTAACTCTGTAAGAAGGATTTAATACTCCAAGAGCTGTAGTAGCTGGAATATTTGCCTGGGGAAGAATAATTCTTGTTATAGCTACCATTCTTAAAGTTAATTCTGGATTACCAGGAGGAAAACCTGCCAGAGGTGTTTCGGGATGAGGAATAAAAGGTCCATGCCCTACCATGTGAGGTTTCAATTCTTGTAAAAGTAACAAATCATCTACAAGAGAATATACAGTTTGTCCGGGAAGCCCTACTATACACCCAGCTCCTACCTCATAACCAAGCTCCTTTAACCACAAAAGACATCGCATTCTTTTTTCAAAAGTTGTATCTGGCTTTAACCAGGAAAAAAGTTTTTTATCCGCTGTTTCGTGCTTAAGTAAATACCTATCAGCCCCTGCCTCTCTTAAAATTTTATAGTCTTCATAACTTAATTCCCCAACCGAAAGAGTTACAAAAACACCAAATTTTTTAATTTCCTTCACAACCTCTGCAAGTTTTTTTGCATCCCAAAAAGGATCTTCTCCAGATTGCAATACGATGGTTTTAAAACCTTTTGAAATAAGTTTTTCAGCCTCACTTATTATTTCCTTTGCTTCCATTCTATATCTTTTTAATCTCTTGTTGTCCCTTCTTATCCCACAATAAAGACAGTTGTTTTTACAGAAATTGGAAAATTCTATAATGGCTCTTAGATAAATTAAATCTCCCTTTACCTTTTTTCTTATAGTTTCAGCTATTTCGCATAGCAAGTTAAAATCTACCTCGCATAAAAGATACAAAAGCTCTTCTCTTGAAAATTTTACTCCGCTTAAAGACTTTTCTATAATTTCTTCCTCTGTTAAGTATAAATTCTTTGTGAGATAAAGTCTTTGATGCATTTTAAAGTTTCAAATTCCTTTTTTTGGGCTTCAAAACTTGAAGAGACGAGTTCCTGAAGGTGAGGAAAGGGGGAGAGAGCCCTTTTGAGTATACCGTGCATATAAGCTAAAATTACGCCGTAATTTACAATAGGAACTCCTGCTTTCCTTGCCTGCATTATTCTTGAAATCATTTCTTTTCTATTTAACATACAAGCTCCGCAATGAACTATAAGTTTATATTCATTAAGATTTTCAGGTAAAGGACCACTCCCTGCTTTTACTTCTATTTCCAACTCTCCCCCAACCTGAGCTCTCAACCATCTTGGAATTTTTACCCTTCCTATATCATCTTCTACCGGGTGATGAGTGCAGGCTTCGGCAATGAGAACTTTGTCTCCTGGCTTTAAATTTTTTACTGCTAAAACCCCTTCTACTAGGGTTTGCAAATCCCCTTTATATCTTGCAAAAAGAATAGAAAAAGAAGTAAGCCTTATATCAGGAGGGGTATCAGCTGAAACCTTAGTGTAAACTGAAGCATCAGTTATTACTAAGCTTGGTTTTTTATTTAAATTGGATAAAGCATAGGCAAGTTCTCGTTCCTTTACAACTAACGCAATGGCTTCATTATCTATAATGTCTCTGATAACCATCTGTTGAGGTAAAATAAGCCTTCCTTTAGGAGCTGCCTTGTCAACTGGAACAACGCAAATAACTAAATCTCCAGGCTCTATGAGATCGCCAACGATTGTAGGAAGCGTCCAGTCCTTGGGAGCATATTTTATAATCACCTGTTTTAAATCATCTATCCCTTCTCCTGTTAAAGCACTTACAAATACTTTTGGTTCAGGGTAGTTTCCATTTTTGGCATGCGGATAAAGATCTATTTTGTTAATTACATAAATAACAGGTGTATTTATTTCCTCAGCTCTTTTAATCACTTCTTCTTCAAATTCCCCAAATCCTTTAGAAGGATCTATAACAAGTAAAACAAGATCTGTTTTAGACATTACTTCATAAGATTTTTTCTTTCTTAGTTCTCCAAGCATACCCACATCGTCAATTCCTGCAGTATCTATAATTACTACCGGTCCAAGAGGAAGTATTTCCATAGCTTTGGATACAGGATCAGTTGTCGTTCCCGGGACATCAGAAACAATGGCTAATTCTTGCCCTGTCAAAGCATTTATCAAAGAAGATTTTCCTGCATTTCTTCTTCCAAAAAGAGCTATGTGAAGTCTCTGACCCTTAGGAACACTCATTTTCTTAAAAACCCCCTTAATTTTTCTATAAATTCTTCTTTTTCTTTTTCAGGAATTTTTTCCCATTCGTTTGAAACCACGGCAAATCTTTCGTTTAAAAATATCTCTTCTGGAGGCAAAAAAGAGTCTTCTTTATGTCCTGCTATATAAGAATGCCTTTTACCTAAAATTTCAACCAGCCATACATTAACTCCGTATTTAGCTTTTATTTCGTTTGCTAACTTTTCAAAATTAGAAATAAAGATCTCTTTCTCCATTCTGAATCCTCCTGTAGTATTCCAAGAGTTTTTCAAAGGCTTTTGGAGGAATCATGCTTTTTACTTCTTCTATTTCTTTTTGAATAACCTTTTCTCCAGTTTTTTTTGTTTCTTCTGAAGCAAAGTCATCAAGCCATTCCCTATAAGTAAGAATAGCATTAAGTTTACAGAATATGCCTTCTTTACCTGTTTTTAAAAGCGTCATGATTCTTTCTCCTGTTCTTCCACATCTATAACCAGCTGTGCAAAAGCTTGTTATTACTCCCATTTCAGCAAGTTCTCTTATCAATTCATCAAGACTTCTTGTATCTCCCAATTCAAACTGCTGTCTTTCAAGCTCTTGTTCGGTATATCTATCAGAATAAGCCCCTATTCCTATCTTTGTTCCTGCATCTGTTTGAGTAATAAGCCCCATAGAAATAATTTTTCTTCTTAGATGAGCGGGTTCTCTTGCAGTTAAAATCATACCAGTGTAAGGAACAGCAAGTCTTATAACACAGATAAGCTTTATAAAATCTTCATCTGAAACTTTATACTTTGCGGACTGAATGAAAGGTGTGTTTGCTGCAGGCTCAAGTCTTGGAAATGAAATAGTGTGAGGTCCTATTCCAAACTTCTTTTCAAGGTCTCGTGCATGATATACAAGCCCCATTACCTCAAATCTCCAATCATAAAGTCCAAAAAGAACTCCAAGAGCAACATCATCAACACCAGCTTCTAAAGCTCTGTGATGACAGTAAAGCCTCCACTGATAATGATGTTTAATCGTATCCTTAGGATGGACCTCTTCGTAAGTTTTGTGATGATAAGTCTCCTGAAATACCTGATATGTTCCTATTCCTACTTCTTTAAGCATTTTCAATTCATCTATACTCATAGGAGCTGCATTTACATTTACCCTTCTTATCTGTCCATAGCCATTTTTGGTTTTTACTTTCACTGAATAAATAGCTTCTATGGTGTCTCTTATGTAATGAACATCAGTTGCAGGATGCTCTCCATAAACCACTATTAAACGCTTATGTCCTATTTCACCAGCAAGTACTTCAGCCTCCTTCTTAACCTCTTCTATAGTTAAAACCCTCCTTTTAATAACTTCATTGTCTCTTCTAAATCCACAGTATAGACAGTTGTTTACACATAAATTTCCACAGTAAAGTGGTGCAAAGGTAACAATTCTATTGTCATAAACTTTCTTTTTTACCTGCCTTGCAGTCTCAAACATCTCTTCCCACAGTTCAGGATCTTTAACATTTAAAAGGACCGCTGTCTCGTCAGGAGTGAGCGTCTCAATGGCAAGGGATTTCTGTAAAATGTCTCTTACCTGTTTGGGATCGGGATTTTTATGCTTTTCAAGTTTTTCCCAAATTTCATCATCATTGATAAAATCTTTCCCATTATCCATATACCTTTTAACCTCATCCTCCTTAATCCTTTTTTCCATCCATTCTTTTATTTTTGGTGTAAGATAAACTTTAGCCATTTTTAATACACCCCCTTTTAACTTTTTGTTTTTATTTTAGACTTTAAGTATTCAAATCCTGCAAACCCGGGAGTTGTCAACTCCCGAGGCTCTGTAATCTTCTCTATTTCGTCTTCAGTAAAGTATCCTTTTTCCAATAAAACATCTTCAACCCTTTTCCCCGAATAAAGCGCTTCTTTATAAATTCCAGCACAAACTTCATATCCTAAATAAGGAGAAAAAGCAGTAATGACAACTCCGCTTTTATCAAAAAGTTCTTTACACCTTTCAACATCAACGGTTATCCCTGAAACACACTTTTCTCTAAAAACTTTGCAACAGTTTTTCAAAATTTTTAAAGCTCCTATAAGCTCATGAGAAATAAGAGGTAAAAAAGGATTAAGTTCCAGATTTCCCATACTACATGCAAGGCTTACTGCAAGATCTGAAGCCATAACTTTTATTCCTACCTGTGTTACCATTTCAGGTACAACTGGATTAACCTTTCCTGGCATTATAGATGACCCAACTTGAATTGCTGGCAACTTTATTTCTCCTATTCCAGCCCTTGGACCAGAGCTTAAAAATCTGAGATCTGAAGCGATTTTTATTAGATCTACAGCAAGTGTTTTTAAAAATCCTGAAACCTCAGATAAAGTATCCATGTTTTGAGTTGCCTCAAAAAGATTTTCTGCTTTAGCTACAGGAAGACCCGTAAATTCTCTTAACTTTTCTATAGCTATTTCAATAAACTCTTTTGGACAGTTTAGACCTGTTCCTACAGCAGTTCCGCCAAGATTTACCTGTCTTACCCTTTCTATAGCTTTGTTAAGTCTCCACCAGTCTCTATTTAAAGCTTCTGCCCATGCCGAAAACTCCTGTCCTGCAGTTACAGGAACTGCATCCTGCATCTCAGTTCTACCAACTTTCAAAACCTTTGCATATTCCTTTTCCTTTTTCTGGAACTCTCCCTGAAGACCTGCAACTTCCTGAGAAAGCTCTTTTAAAAGCTTTAAAACAGCTACCTTAACTGCAGTAGGAAATACATCGTTAGTAGATTGATGCAAATTAACATCCTCTATAGGATGAACCTTTTCGTATTCTCCTTTTGAATATCCAAGAATTTCAAGGGCTCTATTTGCTATTATTTCATTAATATTCATGTTAAAAGATGTCCCTGCCCCTCCTGCCAAAGGATCAACCAAAACTTGATCATCAAATTTTCCCTCAGCAACCTCCTCACAAGCTTTTATTATTGCTTCTGCTTTTGAAACTTCTAAAAATCCCATTTCCATATTGGCAAAAGCAGAAGCTTTTTTAACCATTCCCATAGCCCATATCAACTCTCTATGAGGCTTAGTTCCTGTAATAGGAAAATTTTCCAATGCCCTTTGAGTGTGAATTCCATAATACGCTTCCTTTAAAATTTCCTTTTCTCCAAGAGAATCTCTTTCTATTCTGTAAATGTTTTCTTTTTCACTAAATGCTATACACATCCTTTACTCCTTTTTTACTGGAACTAAAAAACTTTTTACAGAAACACCTTTTATATTCCCCAACTTTCCAGTTAAGGCACCGATTGCATCTGTATTCCCTTCTACGATAAGGGTAATAATACCTATGTCTTCTTCTTTTTTAGGAAGTCCCATCCTTCCAAGAATTATTTCTGAATGTTCAGAAAGGATCTTATTAACTAATTGAGCGTTTTTACTTCTATTAGATACGACTATAGCAATTACGCCAATTTTTTCCATAGATCTCCTCGGGCTTAGGTAATACCCTCACCCTCAGAATTTTAATTTTGAACCCCCATAGGGTCAGGGAATACCCCCTCCCCTACAGGGATTCAACAATTATTAGCCTCTCTTTTCGTAGTGAGTATGAAGTAATTTCTCACTCACTTCACTTAATGGATGTTTAGCAAATTCTTTATAAAACTTTTTAATAGTTGGAGTTTGATAAGAAGCTACTATCTTATATTTAATTCTCATAATTTCATCATCACGATATTGCCCGATCTGTCTTTTCCTTATCAATAAAATTCTTGCCTTTCCTACAGGAGTTTCAAAAAAGTTGGTAATAACTTTTGGTGGCTGTTGAGCAATTAATTCCTTGGTAAAAACTGGAATTTCTGGTAAAGCTAAACCTGCTATAATTATTCCAGTTGTTTTTAAAAATTCTCTTCTTGTTATCTCACAGCGCATATTTTTCACCTCCTATTTAATTTTTGTTTTCTCAGTTTTTATGTTGTTAAAGCATGTTTAGGTTGTCCACCTCCATTAAGACAACCACCGGGACAACACATTACTTCAATAAAATGGTAGGGTGATCTTCCTGCCTTTACTTCTTCAAGTACATTCTTGATATGTCCTCCGTTAGGTCCAATTCCATTAACATTGCAAAGTTTTATAGTCAATTTGTCAGTTTTGAAAATCTTTTTATATTCAGGTCTTAGTGGCACTGGAATAGTTGCTGTAACAACTGGATAAATGTATCCTCTTACTGGTTCAAAGTCCCATACAGGACTCATAGCATCAGGTTCAAGACCAGAAAGCACATGGAAAGCAAATCTTACAGCAGCCTCCATAACTCCACCACTTGTTCCAAAGATAGTTGCACCTCCAGAATACCACTTGAAGTCCTTAGGCACTCTTTCCTTTTCTTCAGGAATCTCTAAGGGATTTATTCCAAGTCTTTTAAGAAGCTCTGCAAGATCTCTTGTGGTAAGAACTGCATCAACATCCCTCATGCCTGGAGTCTTTAAAAATCTTCCTGCAGAATCAAATTCTGGACGAGAGGCTTCAAAAATTTTTGCAGTACAGGGCATAATTCCTACAGTAAACATTTTCTTAGGATCTACTTTCCAGATATATTTTGCTCCATAAGTTTTTGCTGTAGGACCTGCCATCTGCTGAGGTGACTTACAAGAGGAAATGTGTGGTATAATCTCTGGATAATAAATTTCGGCATATCTTACCCAGGCAGGGCAACAGCTCGTAAATTGCGGAAGTGCTTTAGAGTGAAGCTCATCTAAATCAAGCTCAAATTCCTCTCCCCACAAAAATACAGGTAATTTCTTTAATCCAGCATTTGCTGCTATTCTTCCAATAAGCTCAGTTCCCTCTTCAAGAATAGTCTGGTCAGCAGCAAAGTTATTTTCATAAATCAAAAATCCAGCCTTTTCTAAAGCTGCCCACATTCTTCCAACAGTTAAAGTTCCAGGTTCAGCTCCAAATTCTTCTGCAAGAGCTACCCTTACTGCTGGAGCAATAATTCCAACCACTTTGGTATTTTTGTCTTTCAATTTTTCCATAACTAAATCAACAAAACTCATCTGCATAATAGCATTATAAGGACAGTTAAGTAAACACTGCCCACAGTTTATACACTTGTCAAAATCAATTTCATGCTTTTCTCCTAGCTCACCTTTTATTGCTCCTGCAGGACAAACAGACCTACAAGTATCACATCCTACACAAACTTCTTTGTCAATTCTAATAATTCCTTTTAACTCACCAGGTCTAAATGTTCCCTCTTTTTTTGTTACTTTAAATTCTGGTCCTCCTTTAAATGTTGGAACTTTTACAACTTCTCCTATCATGTCTTCACCTCCTTTTTTTACTTGGTTTATTTTTAAAATTTATGTCAACTTTTTCATCATGTCAAATTTAAAATTATTTTATTTTTCGTTATAATTTTGCAATTTTAATATTATGTTAAATTTTTAAACCATTTTTTAAAATTTTTTACTTTTTTTTATATAGTTACAAAATATTTTATAAAAATGAAAAAAATATTATAATGTAGATATGGTAGAAATTTTTTTAAAAAAATCGGCTTTATTCCAAAAAAATTTTTTGTTTTTTATTTTTGGATATTTTTTATCAGCTATAGGCTCTCAAATCCAGACTACTGGACAAATGTGGTTAGTATACAAACTCACCAATTCTCCCTTTTATTTAGGACTTTTTAGCTTCGTAACTTCTTGTCTTGCCATCTTTTCTGTAATTGTAGGAGGAATTTTAATAGATCTTTTTAATAGAAAATACCTTATGCTTTTAACAAACCTTTTTGGTATGCTTTTTTCTTTTGTTTTAGGAGTTTTAATACACTTAAATAAAATAAATTTTTGGTGTCTCACTTTTTTAGTATTTTTATATAATTTTTTAAACACTTTTGAAATACCTTTAAGGCAGGTTTTTGTATCAGAGATCCTTCCCCTTTTTCTCATCACCAAAGGGGTAGCCTTCCAATCTTTGTCTTTTAATTTTGCTCGCTTAATAGGACCTTTTTTAGGAGGTCTTATCCTAACTTACAGTTATGCATATAACTGTTTTTATCTAAATGCCCTTAGTTTTTTAGTTTTCACTATTCTTATAAGCTTGATAACTCCTGAATTTAGAAAAAAAGATAAAGATTTTACCCATGCCAATTTAAAAGACTTTATCAAATCAACGCTTTCTTTTTTAAAAATGAAAAAAATTAGCTATATTCTTTTAGCGGTTGTAATTTATACTTTCTTTGGGAACTCTATAGTTATTCTTTTCCCATTTATTGCTAATAAAGTTTATCTCAAAGATCCTAAGGACTTTTCTTTTTTACTAAGTGCTTTAGGATTAGGGGCAGTTTTTGGAGCTCTTTTAATAATTTTAAGAAAGGAAATCAAAAACGAACTTTTACACCTTTGGAAAGCTACATTAATATTAGCCTTAGGCATAGCAGGTTTGTCCTTCTGTAAAATTTGGGAAATGGCAAAAATTTTCTCTTTCTTAATAGGTTTTTCCTTTTCTAATTTTTTTCCTGTAGCCAATGGATTTTTGCAAAAATCCGTTCCCGATTATTTAAGAGGAAAAATCATAAGTATTTTTACTTTAGCCTATCTTGGGACCTATCCTTTAGGAGATCTAATAATAGGAGCTTTAACAGAAACCTTTACTTTTCAGCTTGTTATCATTTTTTACCTATTTATCTTATTAGCATTAAACAGTTTTTTATTACTCAATGCTTCAAAAACCTGTAAAATTTAAAAATTCCTTTTAAAATTTTCAAAAACCCTCTTGACTTTTAAATGTTATCCTGCATACTAAATGTAGTGGTATTTTTGATTTTATACCACAATATTTTGTGGTAGGGAGGGCAGGATGGAGCCTTTAGTTAGAAAAAGAAGTGGGAAGGTGGTTCCTTTTTCCAGATTGAGAATTATTAACGCAGTTTACAAAGCCATGAAGGCTACAAATATAGGAACAAGGGCTGATGCTGAAAGAATAGCGGATGCCGTTTCTGTAATCCTTTATCGCACCTATTTTAAAAAGGGAGACATACCCCATGTAGAAACCATCCAAGACATTATTGAAAAGACCCTGATGGAGAAGGGGTTTCCTGAGGTTGCCAAAGCCTATATTCTTTATCGTGAAAAGAGAAGACAGGCAAGGGAAATCGGTAAGGCTTTAATTGATGGAATCAACCTGATAGAGGAATATCTTGGGCAGGAGGACTGGAGGGTACGAGAAAATTCTAACATGAATTACAGCTTACAGGGGCTAAATTTTCATGTAAGTTCTTCTATTATTGCCCGTTATTGGCTTGAAAAGCTCTATCCAGAAGAGGTTGCAAGAGCTCACAAAGAGGGAGACTTTCATATCCATGACCTGGGAATACTTGGCCCTTATTGTGTAGGGTGGGATTTGTATGACTTAATGCTGAGAGGATTTGGTGGGGTTTCTGGGAAGGTAGAGAGTGCTCCACCCAAGCACTTTAGAACTGCTCTTGGTCAGATAGTGAACTTCTTTTATACCCTTCAGGGTGAGGCAGCAGGGGCTCAAGCCTTTTCTAATTTTGACACTCTCCTTGCACCTTTTGTTCGCTACGACAAACTCTCCTATGAAGAAGTAAAACAGTGCATGCAGGAATTTCTCTTCAATTTAAATGTACCCACGAGGGTTGGTTTTCAAACACCCTTTACCAATCTTACCTTTGATCTAAAACCTTCAAAGCTTTATGCCAAAGCAAATGTAATCATTGGTGGGAAACCAAGAGATGAAGTTTATGAGGAGTTTCACAAAGAGATGTCTATGATAAATAGAGCCTTTTGTGAGCTGATGATGGAAGGAGATGCCAAAGGGAGAATTTTTACTTTTCCTATTCCCACCTACAACATTACCAAAGACTTTGACTGGGACAATCCTGATTATGAGCTTCTTTGGGAAATGACGAGAAAATATGGTATTCCCTATTTTGCTAATTTTGTAAACTCAGATATGGATCCTGATGATGCAAGAAGTATGTGTTGCAGACTTCGTCTTGATCAGAGAGAGTTAAGAAAAAGAGGAGGAGGACTTTTTGGGGCTAATCCTTTAACTGGTTCTATTGGCGTAGTAACTATTAATCTTCCAAGACTGGGGTACTTATCTACTTGCGAAGAAGAATTCTTTGAAAGATTGGAAGCTCTTATGGAACTTGCCAAAACCTCCTTAGAAATAAAACGCAAGGTGATTGAGGACTTTACTGAAAAAGGGCTTTATCCCTATTCCAAGGTTTATCTACAGAGTGTTAAAGAGGCAAGAGGACAATACTGGGCAAATCACTTTTCTACCATTGGGGTAGTTGGAATGAATGAAATGTGTCTTAATTTTTTAGGTAAACCCATTTATGAAAAAGATGCCAAAGAATTTGCCATTAAGGTGTTAAAATTTATGAGAGAAAAAATTGCTGATTTTCAGCAAGAAACAGGAAATCTTTACAATCTGGAAGCTACTCCTGCAGAAGGAACAAGCTATAGACTTGCTAAGATAGATAAGAAAAAATTCCCGAGAATAAAAACCTCTGGAACAGATGAAGCTCCTTATTATACAAATTCCTGCCACCTTCCTGTAAATTATACTGACGACATATTTGAAATTCTTACCCATCAGGATGATTTGCAAGTTCTTTTTACAGGAGGAACGGTTGTTCATCTTTTTGTTGGAGAAGAAATAACAGATAGAAATATTGTTAAAGAACTTGTTAAAACTATAGTAGAAAACTTTAGATTGCCTTATTTTTCTATTACTCCCACTTTTTCAGTATGCCCTGTTCACGGATATTTACCTGGAAAGCACGAATTTTGTCCATACCCACATACAGAAGAGGAGCTTGAGAAATTTGGAATTGAAGTAGAACTCCCCATAACTTTACTAACCAAACTACCAGAAAAAGCCTATAAACCATCTACTACTTCGTAGCGGTAAATTTCTACGAAGTAGTAAATTTTAAAGGAGGTGGCAAAGTATGAAAAAAGAGGAGTTTAAAAAGGTTAAGGTTGTTCCGTGCGAGGTTTATTCCCGTGTTGTAGGATATTTTAGACCTGTTCAAAACTGGAATCCTGGAAAACAACAAGAATTTAAAGAAAGAAAGACTGTAAAAATTGATTCCTATATAAAAATAAAAGCCTCTTCTCAGACATAAAAAATGGAAGAAAAAAATAAATGCGATATACCATTAGTAAAAGAAAAAACAAAAAAGAAAAAAATTGGACCTGGATTTTGTGATTTTTGCTGGGAAGAGCAACCTTTATGCTATATATGCAGTCATTGCGGTTTTACTATCTGTCAAAGATGCTTTATAGAGCATCAAAGACTTTTTACAAGAACTGGAGTTACCTGGGTTTGCCCAAATTGCCTAAACTGGGAAACTTTATAAGTTTAAACTTCAAATTTAGCTAAAACTGGGGCATGATCTGAAGGCTTTTTCCAGCCCCGAGGAGTCTTTTCTACCCATATATCTCTAAGCTTATCAACTAAAGGCTCTGTTATTAAAATGTGATCAAGTCTCATCCCCTGATTTTTATTGAAAGCAAAAAATTGATAATCCCACCAAGTAAAAATTCCTTTTTTATCTGGATATTTTAACCTTAAAGCATCAATTAAACCAAAATCAATTAAAGCTTTAAAGGCATTTCTTTCTCTTTCTGTAAAACAGATATGTTCTTTAAATATTTCTGGATCATAAACATCTATTTCTTCTGGTGCTACATTAAAGTCTCCCATAATAATAAGTGGAGTATCCTTAGAAAAATTCGTCTCCAAAAACTCTCTAAATTTCCACATAAAATGAAGTTTATAGAAATAATAATCTGAATTAACTGGACTTCCGTTAGGAATGTAAACTGAAAATAACCAAATTTCCCTTATTTTTTCCGGATTTATTTTTATACCTATAATTCTTTCTTTAGCATCTGGGAAAGAATCTGCTTCTTTAAGACCTTCAAACCCTGATATAACTTTTTCTGCCTTAAATTTAGATAAAATGGCAACACCATTTCTCCCTTTTCCACCTTGATGATAAATTTCATAATTAAGCTTTTTGAAAATAAGAGAAGGAAATTCCTCAGTTTTAACCTTTGTTTCCTGAATAGCTAAAATGTCTAAGGGTTTTTCCTGTAAAAACCTTTCTACTTGCTCTTTTCTTATACGGATCGAATTTACATTCCAAGTGCCAACAAGCATCAAAATACTTTAACCCTTCTTTTTCTTGCTACTTCCTTTGGGTGTTTTCTCTGTTTCAGTTTCTTCTTTTACCATACTTCCCTGAGCTCCACACTCAGGACATTTTTTAGGTTTACACCTACTTTCTTTTACTGCTCCACAGGAATTGCATTTCCATAAAGCCATTTTTCCCTCCCACTTTTACTAAAATTTTTATCAATTTTAAGTATAATTTAAATTATAAAAGTTGCATCTCCATAGGAGTAAAATCTATATCTTCTTTTTTTAGCCTCCTCATATGCTTTGAAAATTAAATCCCTTCCAGCAAATGCACAAACTAAAAGCAAAAGAGAGGACTTGGGAAGATGAAAGTTAGTTATCATGGCTGAAACTACCTGAAATTTGAACCCAGGATAAATGTAAAGATCGCAAAGTCCTTTATAAGGGGAAAAACCCTTTTGAGCTATAAATTCTAAGGTCCTAACTACTGTCGTTCCCACTGCAATAATTCTTCTTTTTTCAGAAAGGGCTGATTTTATTTCTGAAATTACATCATCTTCTACCTCTATGTATTCTGGATCTATTTTATGTTTTCTTATATCTTTTACTTTTATAGGAGCAAAAGTTCCGTATCCTACATGAAGAGTAATGTATTTTATAATAACGCCCTTTTCTTTAAGCCTTGCAAGGAGTTTCTCATCAAAATGAAATCCAGCAGTTGGTGCTGCAATAGAGCCCTCTTTTTCAGCATAAACAGTTTGATATCTTTCAAGATCTATTTCCTCTGGTTCTCTTTTTATGTAAGGAGGAAGAGGTGCCTTTCCATATTTATAGATAAGAATTTCAAGATTCTCTTTTCCCTCAAGTTCTATTAAAAACCTCCCTCCTTCATATTTTTCCAAAACCTTTGCAGTAATTGAATCATTTATGATTATTACAGTTCCCTTTTTAATTCTTTTACCTTTTATCAAGGCTTGGGTTTCAAATCTTTTGCCATAAGGTTTTTGAAATAAAAGTAATTCCGCCTCTCCTCCTGTGAATTTTTTCCCTTTTAATCTTGCAGGAAAAACCTTAGTGTTATTTAAGACCAATAAATCTCCCTCTTTTAAATATTTTTCGATTTCTAAAAACTTTTCGTGAAAGTAAAGTTCTTTTTTCTTTCTATCAATAACAAGAAGTTTAGATTGAGTGCGTTCCTTAGTAGGATAGTAAGCTATGAGATCTTCTGGTAGTTCGTAATTATAGGTTTCTATATCAAATTCTTTTGGAATTGAAGACATTAATTAAAGATATTTAGAGGGGATATTTTCAAAAATTAAAAGATCTTCTATCGTTTCTCTTCTTCTGATTATGTAGTATGCATCTCCGTCAACGAGAACTTCAGGCGCTCTTGGTCTAGAGTTATAATTTGAGCTCATAACAAATCCGTATGCTCCCACACTCATAACTGCAAGGAGATCTCCCCTTTTAACCTTGGGAAGTTTTCTTTCTTTTGCAAGAAAATCACTACTTTCACAAATCGGACCAACTACATCAACTACTTCATACTCCGAATATTTATCCTCCACAGGAACGATTTTATGATAAGCCTGATAGAATGAGGGTCTTATTAAATCGTTCATTCCTGCATCAACTACTACGAATTTTTTTAATATGTTCTCTTTGGTATAAAGAACTTTTGTAACAAGAATTCCAGCATTTCCAACGATTACTCTTCCTGGCTCTAAGATTATGGTAGCATTAAGGTCTTTGCCTTCTTTGATAATGGCATCTGCATATTCTTGTGGCAAAGGTGGCTCTTCATCGTCATAAACTATTCCCAATCCTCCTCCTATATCAAGATATTTAAGTTCAAAACCAAGATTTATAAGTTCCTCCCAGATTTTTTTAAGTCTATTTAACGCAGAAACAAAGGGACCAATTGATGTAATCTGAGATCCAATGTGAGCATCAACTCCTATGGGTTGAAGATAGGGATTTTCTTTTGCCTTTTTGTATCCCTCTATTACAAATTCTTCAGGTATTCCAAATTTACTTTTTTTAAGCCCTGTAGAAATATAGGGATGAGTTTGAGGATCTACATCAGGATTAACCCTTAAAGCAAAGGGAGCTTTTTTGTTTAGTTTTTTGGCAACCTCTCCCAAAACCTCAAGCTCCTCAAGACTTTCTACATTAAACATAAGAATATCAGCTAAAAGAGCAAGCTCCATTTCTTCAGGAGTTTTACCCACTCCAGAAAAAACAATCTTTTTAGGAGAAATACCAGCTTTTAATGCCCTTTTAAGTTCTCCTGCTGAAACAATATCAGCCCCGCTTCCAAGTTGTTTTAAAAGCGAAATTATAGCTATATTAGAATTAGCCTTAACAGAATAGCAAATTAAATGATCTACTTTTGAAAAGGATTCTTTAAAGACCTGAAAATGTCTTTTTATGGTTTTTGCTGAATAGATATAAACAGGGGTTCCAACCTCTTCAACAATTCTTTTAACAGGAACCTCTTCACAATAAAGCTCTCCGTTTCTGTATCCAAAATAATGCATTTTCCTTCTCTTTTTAAATTCCTAAATAATACCTTAACCGTTATCTTTGTCAAGGAAATTTGACCTAAAAAAACCATAAATTCACTAGCCTCTTGAGAAAAAGGGAAAAGAGAATAAAATTAAAAGTATGAACGAAAGTCCTGTTGCTAAAAAGCCCGTTCTTTTCCAAACACAAACAGGACTTTATATTGGACTCGTATGCTTTAATCCCGTTTATGAAACTTTAAAGTTTGTGCTTGAAAAAAGAGAATTCTTTGAAGTTGAATGGCCAGCTCTTGTTAGTGTTGATGAAAAAGGGTTTATTCCTATCCTTCTTGGACTACCCTATTTTACCATTCAAAGAACCCAAATTATATGGTATACCCTTCAAATTCCTGAAGGACTTTTAAAAACTTACCAAACCTATTTGCCTCACCTTTTTACCAATACCCCTTTACAGGAAAAAATGTCCTCTGCAAAAGTTTCTCAGTCTAAAACTACTTCTAAAACAGAGGAAAAAATTATACCCTTTCCTTTTAAAAAAGATGATCCCCAAACAAAATAACAAAATTCTTATAGCTCCTTCTCTTCTTTCTGCTGATTTCTCAAAATTGGCAGAGGAGGTGAAAGCCGTAGAAAAAGCAGGGGCTGACATTTTGCACTTAGATGTAATGGATGGCATGTTTGTTCCAAACCTCACTTTTGGTCCCTTAGTTATAGAATCTCTTCGCCCTCACTCAAATCTAATTTTTGACGCCCATCTTATGATTGAAGCTCCAGAAAGATACATAAAGGATTTTGCCTCTGCTGGTGCAGACTGGATATCTGTTCATGTAGAAGCTACAAAACACTTACATAGAACTGTTTGGAAAATCAAAGAACTTGATAAAAAAGCCGGAGTTGCCTTAAATCCTCATACACCACTTGAAACGATAAAATATGTGCTTGAAGATCTTGATTTCGTTCTAATAATGACAGTGAATCCGGGTTTTGGCGGACAAAAATTCATAAAAAACTGCCTTCCCAAAATAAGTGAGCTTAAAAAAATGATAGATGAAAAAGGACTTAATGTTTTAATTCAGGTTGATGGTGGAATAAATTCTGAAACAGCGCCTGAAGTGATAAAAGCAGGAGCAAGGGTGCTTGTTGCAGGATCTGCTATTTTTGGAAAGGAAGATTACGCAAAGGCTATTGAAGTTTTAAGACCTTCCACATAAACTTCAAACTTTTCAAACCATCTTTAAAAAAACTAAAAATTAAAATAAGAAGCATTGAGAAAAAAAGCCTTTTAAAATACCAATACTCTAAAATTAACCCTCCTAAAACGATAACATACATACCTGCCTTATCGTATGCCCATTTTGGAAAACCCCTCACAAGTCCTCTTTTAAAGAAAAAGAAAGAAAGGGCAATAATATTTATCCAAAAAAGTCCATCAGTTAGAGGAAAGGTTAAAAGAAGTGCCAAAGGATAGCTTAAAGAAAAGAGAGACTTAAAAAAGTTTTTTAAATTACTTCTAAATTCCTTTATTTTATGCCAAACCCTGTGAAAATATGGTATGGCACTAACAAAAGAAAATATAGCTATCAACCACAAAGAGTAATCAATTAGATATATATAAAAAGGAAAATGAATATAAAGGATAACTCCGAAACCTGCAAAGCTCATCTGAAATAGGGTCTTTAATTTAGCAATTTTTGAAACCTTCATCTTATCAGGAAACCAGCTTCTTAGAAAAGATACCAGAACCTCTCTTAAAATGATTAAAAAAACAGGCAAAAAATTAAAATAATTCAAATAAACCAAGACTAAATAGACTGAAGTTACAAATATCTTATCAGCAATGGGATCCAAAATAGCACCAATTGAAGTAACCTTCCTATACTTTCTTGCAAGAATACCATCAAGATAATCGGTTATTCCTAATAAAAAGCCCGTTACCAAAGCTCCGATTTTACCAGAATAAGATTCTGAAAGAAGAAGCAAACAGGGAAAAGGTAAAAGAAAAATTCTTAAAAGGGTAAGCCTGTTTGGAGTAATAAGTGAATACATTTTTATCTTTTCCCTTTTTCTAAGCTAAAATTATATTATACTATTTTTGTTTTAAAAACCCTAAAAATTAGCTAAAAAATGAAAGAAAAAGAAACCTTAATTTTTGGTCCGGTAAGATCAAGAAGACTTGGCAGATCCTTAGGAATTGAGATGGTTCCCAGAAAGATATGCTCCATGAATTGTATTTATTGCGAGGTAGGAAAAACCACAAATCTCACTATAGAAAGAAAGGATTATTATCCCTGGGAGCTGATTGAAAAATCTATTTTTCAAGCTAAGGAGTTAGAAGACAACTTTGATGTTTTAACCTTTACAGGAAGCGGGGAACCTTCTTTAAATGTTCATTTTGAAAAAGCTATATTACTTGCTAAAAAAATTATTAAAAAACCTATAGCTGTTTTAACCAACGCTACCCTTTTACATATCCCCTCAGTAAGATCTGCATTAGCAGAAGTGGATATAGTTTTACCTTCCTTAGATGCGGGAACTTCTGAAACCTTCAAAAAAATAAATCATCCTCATCCTGAGATAGAACTAAAAACCATTATTGAAAATTTAAAAGCTTTGCGAGAAGAAATGAAAGGTGAAATGTGGCTTGAAATTCTTTTGGTTGAAGGAATAAATGATTCAGAAGAGGAACTTAAAGCCTTAAAATCAGCTATAAACTATATTAATCCCCATAAAGTGCAACTCAACACAGTGGTTAGACCCCCTGCCTTTGAAGGAACAAAGCCAGTTTCTTTTGAAAAGCTTAAAAAAATTGCCCAATTTTTAGGAGATAAAGCTGAAATTATAGTTAGCAAAGAAAGGCTTGATAAAGCAAAAGAAACCTTTAAAGATCTTGAAAAAGAAAAGATTAAAAAAGAAATTTTAAACTATATCAAAAGACGTCCTTCCACCCTCGAAGAACTCTCTTTAGCTTTAAAAATTGAAAAAGAAAAGATTAAAAATGTTTTGGAAGAATTTATTTCTGAAGGATTAGCGAAAGAAAAACTACACGAGGGGGAAAGGTTTTTCTTTGCTGATTAGATGAAGGACAAAAATTTTTATAAAAAGGCTATTGAAGCAATTTTATTTTGTGCAGGAAGATCTTTAAAAGCCAAAGAAATTTCAGAAATATGTGATGGACTTCCAGTTTCTGAAGTTAAAAAAATAATTGAAGAACTTAAGACTGAATATTCTGAAAGAGGGGTTAGAATTGTTGAAGTAGCAGGTGGATATAGAGTTGAGACCATTCCAGAAGCCTCTGATTACATAAAAAGGCTTTTAAAACCAAAAAAATTCAGGTGGACAAAAGCCCTTCTTGAAACACTTGCCATTATAGCCTATTTCCAACCCATAACAAGGGCTGAAATTTCAGCAAAAAGAGGAGGGGTTGATGTGAGTAATTCTTTAAAAGTTTTGTTAGAAAATGATTTTATAGAAATAGTAGGAAGAAAACAAGTCCCTGGAAGACCTGCTCTTTACGGAACAACTAAATTCTTTCTTGAATACTTTGGTTTAAAGTCTTTGGAAGATCTTCCGTCCCTTGAAGAACTTAAAAACCTATCTGAATAATGCCAATCAGAAAAGAAATTATACAAGAGGCGGAGCTCATAGAACATGAAGGAGGAGAAATACCAGAGGTAGCTTTTTGGAATAGCTTTTTTTATTTAACCGAACCTCCTCCTAAGGGGCTGGGGTTAACTCTCTCAGAAGAGGAAATAAAATTTTTAAAAAAAGCAGTAGTTAAAAGGTATCTTAAAATTATTGAAAGAGATCTTACGCCTGAAAACATTGAAAAACCAATTTATAGAGGTGTAAAACGTGCTATAATAAACTTAAAAAGATTAAAAACTTTTACAGAAAAAGAGAGATTAGAAAAAGATTTTGGGTTAGCTTTAGAAAAAATTAAAAACTGGATTAAAATTTTCAAAACTGAAAAACCAGATTTTCAAAAAAATGAAATAAGAAAACTGGAAAGACTTCTCAAGAAATTTTATGATAGGGATAATTGATTACTTAGCAGGTAATTTAACAAGTGTAGCAAGAGCTTTAAATTATCTTGGTTACAAATGCTTTATTTCTTCAGACATTGAAGAACTAAAAAAAGCAGAAAGAATTATTTTTCCAGGGGTTGGTGCTGCTAAAAGTGCGGTAGAAAGCTTAAAAAAATTTGGATTGGACGAGTTTTTAAAATCCGCTTTTTTAAAGGGAACCCCCATTCTGGGGATTTGCTTAGGAACACAGATTATTTTTGAGTTCAGTGAAGAAGACGGTGGAACAGAAACCCTTGGTCTTCTTAAAGGAAGAGTTGTAAGATTCCCACAGCCTCTTATCTGGAATGGAGAAACACTAAAAGTTCCTCATATGGGCTGGAATAAAGTAAAATGGATAAAATCTCATCCTGTCTTTGAAGGACTTGACCCAGATTATGAATACTATTTTGTGCACAGCTATTTTGGAATTCCTGAAGAAAAAGAAGTTATTTGCGGTATAACTTTTTATGGAATAAATTTTACTTCTGCCCTTGCGTATAAAAATTTAGTAGCTGTTCAATTTCACCCTGAAAAAAGTGGTAAGCCGGGATTACAAATTTTAAAACAATTTTGTGAGTGGAAACCATAGAAACTACTTTTTGTGAATAGGGGAAATGACAGCTATCATTTGTTTTCCTTCCATTTTGGGAGGGGTTTCAATCTGAGCTTTATCTTTAACTGCCTCAAATATAGCCTGCAAAACTCTATCTGCCATTTCTGGATGAGCAATTTCTCTTCCTTTAAAAATAACCCTTATTTTTACTTTATTTTCATCTTCAAGAAATCTTAAAATGTGCCTTATTTTAACTTCAAGATCGTGTTTATCTGTTTTTGGGCTAAGTTTTATTTCTTTAATTTCCACTTGTTTTTGCTTCTTTTTTGCTTCTTTTGCCTTTTTTGCTTCTTGATACAAAAATTCTCCAAAATCCATAATTTTACAAACAGGTGGATTGGCAGTAGGTGCAATCTCAACCAAGTCAAGCCCATAATCTTCAGCATATCTCAATGCTTCAGAAAGAGGAACAATGCCTATCTGTTTCCCATCTGGTCCAATCAGTCTCACCTCTTTTGCTCTGATCTGTTCATTAACTCTGTATTTTTTCTTTAAATCTTTCTGCATACCTCCTTTTTCCTCCTTAAGTTTTAATATTTAGTGCAAGATTAGGTGAATCTTGGTTTAAAATTTTGATAAAGTGAAACTTTAGATTAAGATGATTCATTTAATAGATATTCTGGTTGATTTTCGGCTCTGATTTTATTTATAAACTCTTCTATTTTCAGATTGTTAATTACTTCTCCCTTTCTTGTCCTTACACTGATAACTCTGTCTTTTTCTTCCTTATCTCCTAAAATAACCATATAAGGCACTTTTTCCTGTTGAGCCATTCTGATTTTATAGTTTAGCTTTTCGTTTCTAAAATCCTCTTCTACTCTAAATCCTTCTTTTCTTAGAATTTCAACGATACTCTCTCCATAGCTTATGTTTCTATCAGTAATAGTTAAAACTTTAATCTGTACAGGAGCTATCCAGAAGGGAAAAGCACCTGCATAATTTTCAATAAGAACTCCCAAAAATCTTTCAAGAGATCCAAGCAAGGCTCTATGAATCATGATTGGTCTGTGAAATCTATTATCTTCTCCTATGTAGACAATGTCAAATCTTTCTGGGATATTAAAATCAACTTGAATAGTTGAGCATTGCCAAAATCTTCCCAAAACATCTTTGATTTTTAGGTCAATTTTTGGTCCATAAAAAACTCCTTCCCCAGGGTCTACTTCGTATTCAAGCCCTTTATTTTCAAGAGCCTTTTTAAGAGCAGACTCAGCTTTATCCCATATTTCAGGAGAACCTACAAACTTTTCAGGTCTTGTGGAGAGAAAAATCTTATATTCGGAAAATCCAAAAACTCTAAGGAAATATATTACAAGATCTAATACCTGCATGAGTTCATCTTCCAGCTGATCTTCTCTACAAAAGATGTGAGCATCATCTTGAGTAAATCCTCTAACTCTTAGAAGCCCGTGTAAAACTCCACTTCTCTCAAAACGATAAACTGTCCCAAGTTCACAGTATCTTATAGGAAATTCCCTGTAACTTCTTCTTTTTTGATTATAAACATAAATGTGAAAAGGACAGTTCATGGGTTTTAATTGATAAGCTCTGTTCTCAAGTTCCATTGGAGGAAACATGAATTCCTGGTAAAAGTCTAAATGCCCTGAAACCTTCCACAAATCTCTTAAGGCGATATGAGGAGTATATACAAGCTGGTATCCTCTTTCTAAGTGAACCTTTTTCCAGAAATTTTCTATTATATTTCTTACAATAGCACCTTTGGGAAGCCAGATTACAAGCCCTGGTCCAATATCTTCTTCAATAGTAAATAATTCAAGTTCTTTCCCTAACTTTCTATGATCTCTTTTCTTTATTTCTTCAAGTCTATTTAGGTATTCTTCTAATTCTTCCTTTGAAAAAAAGGCAGTTCCATAAATTCTCCAGAGCATAGGATTTCTTTCATCTCCTCTCCAATAAGCACCAGCCACAGAAAGAAGCTTCACTGCTTTAATTTCCCCTGTAGAAAGAAGGTGAGGACCTTTGCAGAGGTCTACAAAGTTTCCCTGAGAATATATAGAAACTTTGCTATCAGACATCTCCTCAATAAGCTCAAGTTTGAAATCCTCATTAAGCTTTTTAAAAAGTTCTTTAGCTTCCTCTTTTGAAATTTCCTTTCTTTCTAAGGATAAATCCTCATTTATTATTTCCTTTACTTTTTTTTCTATCTTTTCCAGATCTTCTTCATTAAAGGGGCGTTTGTAATATATGTCATAATAAAATCCCTCTTCTGTTGGAGGACCTATACCGAGTTTTGCTTCAGGAAAAAGTTCTTTTACAGCCTGTGCAAGAACATGAGAGGCTGTGTGTCGAAGAAAAATAAGTGCTTCTTTATTTGAAGAAAATATAGGTTCAAGTTCCAAAGTATCTGGAACACTTTCGTTAAGGATGTAATGCCAGTCTATGTATTCGTCGTTATGTTTAAATCCAACAGGTAATTCTTGAGTAAGTTTTTTTATTTCTGGAATAAGAATTTTTAAGGGAGAACCTGGGTTAAGATAAAATTCACCAAGGTCTTTGATCTTTATTTTCAAAATTTAACCTACAACTCCTTAAACTGATTTATGGTAGGCGCGGGCGGGATCGAACCGCCGACCTCTTGCATGTCAAGCAAGCGCTCTCCCACTGAGCTACGCGCCTATTCTATATTTTAAAAACATAACAAATTTTTAAAGGTTGTCAAGTTTAAACTTTCAATTAATTTTAAAAATAACCATTTATAACTGAGATTATACAAGTTCATCTTTTAGCAAGTTGTGATAAAATTAAAAATTTAATCTAAGCTTTCTCAAAAGGGGGAATTTTAATGGACTGGAAAGAGACTCTCAATCTTCCAAAAACTGATTTTCCTATGAAAGCAAATCTCACCCAAAGAGAACCTATTTTTTTAGAATTTTGGGAAAAAGAAAAAATATACGAAAAAATTCTTAAAAAAAGAGAGAATGCCCCTTTATATGTTTTACACGATGGTCCACCCTATGCCAATGGACACATCCATTTAGGAACAGCCCTAAACAAGATTTTAAAAGATATTATTGTAAAAAGCAAATCCATGGCAGGATACAAGGTTCCCTTTGTGCCGGGATGGGATTGCCATGGTTTGCCCATAGAACTTAAAGTGGAACAGGAATTAAATGTTAAAAGAGGAGAACTCCCACCTCTTGTTATAAGAGATGCCTGCAGAAAATATGCAGAAAAATACATAAACATTCAGAGAGAAGAGTTTAAAAGGCTGGGAGTTTTTGCTAAATGGGATTCTCCATATCTTACTATGGATTTCAAATACGAAGCTATAATTGCAAGAGAATTTTTAAGATTTCTTGAAAGTGGACAAGTTTATAGAAGAAAAAAGCCGGTTTTTTGGTGTCCTAACTGTGTTACAGCTCTTGCAGAAGCTGAAGTTGAATACGAACCACATAAATCCCCCTCTATTTATGTCAAATTTCCCTTAACTGAGGAAACTAAAAAATTTTTAGAAAAAACTCTTAACATAACATTTCCAAAACCAATTTCTATACTTATCTGGACAACTACCCCTTGGACACTACCTGCTAACCTTGCTTTAGCATTTAATCCAGAATTTGATTATTTAATAATTGAGTGGGATGAAGAGTTTTATATTGTTGCCGAAGGTAGGATTTCGGCTCTATGCGCTGAATTAAACAGGGATCTTCCCAGAAAAATTGCCAAAGTTGATCCCAAGAAACTTGAAGGGAAAAAAGCCCACCATCCTTTTTACCAAAGAGAAAGCCTTATCATCCTGGCAGATTTTGTAACCTTAGATACAGGAACAGGAATAGTTCACATAGCACCTGGACACGGAGAAGAGGACTATCAAATAGGTTTAAAATATAATCTTGATGTCTATGTCCCTGTAGATCAGGAAGGAAAATTTTATCCTGACATTCCTTTAGTAGGTGGTTTAAATGTCTATAAAGCTAATGAAGTCATTTTAAAAACTCTTAAAGAGCAGAGAAAACTCCTACATCAAGACGAGATTGAACACAGTTATCCTCACTGCTGGAGGTGTAAAAAGCCCATAATTTTTAGAGCTGAAAATCAGTGGTTTATTTCTATGGACTCTAAAAATTTAAGAGAAAAGGCTTTAAAAAGTCTTGACAAAGTTAAATTTATTCCTCACTGGGGAAAAAACCGTCTTTATTCCATGCTTGAGAAAAGACCAGACTGGTGCATATCTCGTCAAAGGGTGTGGGGAGTTCCCATAACAGTTTTTAAATGTAAAAATTGCGGGGAAATACTAAAAGATTTTAAATACTATGAAAAGGTTATTGAAATTTTTGAAAAAGAAGGCTGTGATCCCTGGTTTGTAAGAGAAGCAAAAGAACTTTTACCTGAAGGAACAATTTGTCCAAAGTGTGGAAATTCAGATTTTGAAAAAGAGAAAGATATTCTTGATGTATGGTTTGACTCTGGCGTTTCTTTTGCAGGAGTGCTTGAGAAAAATCCAGAACTTAGTTTTCCTGCAGATTTATACTTAGAAGGTTCTGATCAACACAGAGGTTGGTTTCATAGCTCTCTTCTTTGCTCTGTAGGAACAAGGAATGTCCCTCCTTACAAAACAATTTTAACCCATGGCTTCGTAGTTGATGGACTGGGAAGAAAAATGTCAAAAAGCCTTGGAAATGTAATTCATCCTCAGGATTTAATAAGAGAATACGGAGCTGAAATTATAAGGCTTTGGGTCTCTGCCGAAGATTATCGTGATGATATTAAAATTTCTAAGGAAATTTTAGCAAGATTAGTTGAAGCTTATAGAAAAATAAGAAACACCTGCAGATTTCTTATAGGTAATTTATATGACTTTGACCCTGAAAAAGATCTTATACCTTTTGAAAATCTTCCTGATTTTGAAAAATATATTCTTTACAGATTAGGAAAACTTATTGAAAAGGTTAAAAAGGCTTACGAAAATTTTGACTTTCACATTGTATATCACGAACTCCACAGATTTTGCGTTGTTGAGTTATCTTCTTTAATCATAGACATAAACAGAGACTTTCTTTATTGTGAGCTTCCAGATAGTTTTAAAAGAAGAGCAACCCAAACGGTGTTTTACTATGCTCTTGATAGCCTGACAAAACTTATGGCTCCCATCCTTTCTTTTACAGCTGAAGAGATATGGCAAAATCTCCCCTATAAAAAAGAAGAAATTTCCGTATTTTTAACAGATTTTCCTTCTTATTCCTTTGACCTTACAGAAGAGGAGATCAAAAAATGGGAAAAATACTTAGAATTAAGAGAAGAATTACTTAAAGCATTAGAAATAGCAAGAAAAGACTACGATATCATAAACACCAGCCTTTCCGCAGAGGTCTTTGTTAAAGCACCAGAGGAGATTAAACCTTACTTACAGGATTCCTCTTTCTGGGAATATTTTATTATGGTTTCTAAATTTGAATTGGTAGAAAATATTGATAAATCAACTGATAAAGAAGTAATTTATCAATCTGAAGAAATTAAAGACCTTGTAATAAAAGTCAAGGCAACGGAAAATCAAAAATGCGAAAGATGTTGGCAGAGAAAACCCGAGGTAGGGAAACTTGAAATACCTGAACTTTGCGAAAGATGCTATAATGTAATAAAATCCTTGAATAAATAAAATTATGCGTCTATTCTGGTTAAGTGCAAGCCTGACTTTTCTTTTAGATAGAATTACCAAATATTTGATCCTGAAAGCTGAATTTAATAAAATGGAAATTTTGCCCATTTTGAATATAGTAAAGGTTTGGAATAAAGGTATAGCCTTCGGAATTTTTTCTAAAGCAGGAGCTAAGGGATTTATTATTTTAATCTTAATAACCATAATTGTTTTGGGAATTAGTTACTTTTGGGCAAAAAAGATTTATTCTAAAAACAAAGAAAATAAAGTTTTTTTATTATCTCTTGGAATGTTATTCGGAGGGGGATTAGGAAATCTTACTGATAGGGTATTATTTGGAGGTGTCCTTGACTTTATAGATCTTCATTTAAAAGATCTTCATTGGCCTGCTTTTAATGTATCAGACATGGCTATCACCTTTTCCCTCTTTCTATTGCTTTACAAAGCTTTTAAAACTTGAAAATGTTTTATCTAAAACTCATAAAACACCCTAAATTAATAAATTTTCTCTTTCGTACCCAAGTTTCTGTTGCAGAAATTTATATAAAGGATCTGCTTTCAAGAAACCTTACAAGAATTGATAAAGACACATACAAATTAACTCCTGAAAATATTTTTTACCTAAATAAAGCTTTAGAGGATTTTAAAAATGAATTTTCTTCTCTTCTTAGATCCTCACTACCTCCTTTTTCTTTTATCTTAACAAAAAGCCCTACAGAAAGAATTCCTGATGTGATCCTAAGAGCTGGAAAAATTTATTTAGAAAAAACAATAAAAGAAGAAGTAGATTCAATTTTAAAAAACGGTAAGCTCTTTTATAGAATAGACCCCTGGCAAGATTTGTGGGAACTTATTTTACCTTCTACAGTTGATCCAAAAATTGAGCTCTTTTATAAAGATCTTTTTTGGGTTGGAGAAAAAAAGCCCTGCTTTTTTTGCAAAATTCCTTGGCATAACTCTTCAGATTGCCCTGCTCTTTTAGAGGTAGAGCCAAGGAAAACTTTTCAGGTTTCGTTAAATTTTCAATTTAAAGAACTTTCACAAACCTTATGGGAAGGAATTTATAAAGAAAATTTTTCTTTTGAAAAGCTAAGATATCTTTATGTGAGAAATTTCTATTTATTACCTGAATTTTTAAAGATAGTTTTTTATAAATCCGAAAACATAGAAACCTGGGGTCATTTCAAACTTGAAATGGAAGCACCTGTAAGAGGAGGAAATCTTGGTCTGGGATTAGAATACTTAGTGAAGGGAAACTTAGATAGTGCAAAAAGAGAATTTTTGGAGGTAGAAGAGGACTTTAGAGCATGTATTGGTCTTGCTTTAATAAGTATTCTTAGAGATGATCCTAAAGGTGCTCTTTATTATATAGAAAAAGCCCTTTCTCAGGTTTCCACTCCCTTTGTTAGTAGTTATTTACTTTTTCTAAAAGGCTATTTTCATGAATATATCGGAGAAACTGCCATTGCCGAAGAATTTTACAAGGATGCCTTAGAAAAAGATTATACATGTCTTCCTGCTTTTTACTACTATAATTTAGCAAAGTATCAAAAAGGTTCTTCTCTTTCTGAAATTTTAGCTTATTTCAATCATCCCTATTTTTTGTACTGGAGCTATCTTGAACCAATTTTTATACAGGATCAAAAGGAGCTGGAAGAAATTTTATACGATAAAATTGCAGAAAAAAGAGAATTAGCTTCTCAGAGGTTAAAAGAAACAGAAGACCGCTATCATAAAATAAAAATCTTTTTTTCTGAGTCTGAAAAAAAGGATTACGAAGAAAAACTTTCCAAAATAAGAGAAAATGTTCATAAAGGGGGATTGGGACTTATTGAGAGTGCCTATCAGAGGGCATTGGAATTGGATTTGGAATTTCAAGGCTACATATATAGAATTATCAAAGATCTCAAAGAAGATTTTGAAAAACTTAAAGCCATAGAAAGGGAACTTGTCTCTTTCTGGAAAAGATATCCCTATAAACACGAAGATTCAAACTTTGGTAAGGATTTAAAAGCGATGTCTGAACTTGTTCAAAAAATTGAATTTAAGTTGAGAAGAAAAGACCCCTCTGATGCTTTATCTACTCTTATTTCTGAAATAAAATCTGGCAAAAATCTGGCAGAAAACTTAAACCTTGCAAAAAAGAATCTTGTTAAAAAATGGAATTTCCGAATAAAGCTGGCTAATTTCTTAAAAAATTTTTCCTTAGCTGAATTTTTTCTTACTTCTATCTATGTAGTTTTTCCTTATTTACCCATTTCTGAAAGTATAAAAAATTTTTTTAATTTATTCTCTTTTATCCTTATTTCACTTGTCTTACTTATCATTTCTCTTTTTATTTCTTATTTTAAAGATTATGAGCTTGAATGATTTTTTTATCTGGGCTAATGCTGACAAAATTCCTTATCAACTGTATATTTTCAAATCCCCTGTAAAAGTCCTTAAACTGTGTAATCCGGATAACCTTTCTGATTTTTTCAAATATCTTGAAAGGCAGATTAAACAGGGATTTTATGCCTGTGGATTTTTAGCCTATGAGCTTGGCTATCTTCTTGAAGAAAAGCTTAAATCTCTCGCAGAAAAAATTTCGTTTCCTCTTGCCTATTTCGGATTCTATAAAGGATTTAAGAAACACTTTTTAGACCCGCAATTTGATTCTTTAAAATATCAGAAGTTTAAAAGAAGGATTTAAAAACATTTTTATTAACATAGAGAAAGAGGAATATATTTCAGCTATAAAAAAATTAAAAACTTTATAAAATAAGGAGATGTCTATCAGATAAATTTTACCTTTAAAATAAATTTTGAATTTGAAGGGGATTTGGAAAAGCTTTTTTATTTTCTCCTCTTTTCTCAAAGATGTAAATACGGATGTTTTGCCAAGGTTGGAGATTACTACATTTTATCCCTTTCACCTGAGCTTTTTCTAAAAAAAGATAAAAATTTAATAAAAAGTTCTCCTATGAAAGGCACTTCAAAAAGGGGGAGTTCTATCAAGGAAGATAAAAGATTAAAGTGTCTTCTCAAAAACGATGTTAAAAATCAGGCTGAGAACATAATGATAGTTGATCTTTTGAGAAATGACCTTGGAAAGATTTGTCAAAAAGGGAGTGTTTATGTATCAGAACTTTTTAAAGTGGAAACCTATCCCACGGTGCATCAGATGATTTCAACTATAAGAGGAACACTCAAAACAGATAGCTTTTATGAAATTATTAAAGCACTTTTCCCCTGCGGTTCCATTACTGGAGCTCCAAAGATAAGAGCTATGGAAATCATAAAAGAGCTGGAAAAAGAACCAAGAGGTATTTATACAGGTGCTATTGGATTTATAAAACCTAATAGAGATTTTCTTTTTAATGTGGCTATACGAACCTTAATTCTGAAAAAAGAAAACCATTACTTTCTCGGGGAAGCTGGCGTAGGGGGAGGAATAGTATGGGATAGTCTTCCTGAGGAAGAATTCAAAGAAGGTATCTTAAAAGCCAAGTTTTTCCTCTCTCCCCCTACCCTATTTTAAATTAATGGAAACCTTTTACTTTAATTCCGAAAAAGATAATCTCTTTCTTCCTCTTCATTATAAAAGAATTAAAAGCTCTGCTCTTTATTTCAAATTTAAACTTCCTGATTGGTTAAAAACTTACGAAAAATTCAGAAGTTTTATAAAAATAAAAGGAATTTCTCTAAAAAAGGGAGAATACAAAGGAAGATTAATTCTTTCTCCTTCTGGAGAGGCTGAAATAAGCTTTTCACCCTTTCAACCCTGGAAAAAGGATTTAAAAATTGGTCTTGTTAAAAGAGATTTTGATCTTGGAATTTTATTTTATCATAAAACCTCTTTTAGAGACTATTTTGACTTCTGGCAAAAAGAGGCTCAAAGGCTTGGTCTTGATGAAATAGTTTTTTACGATGAGAGAGGTTTTCTTCTGGAAGGTTGTATATCCAATGTATTTATTGATTTAGGATATGGACTTATAACTCCTTCTTTAGAGCTTAAAATCCTAAATGGAATTTTAAGACAATTTCTGATTTCAGAAAAAAAAGGCAAAAGAAGGTACAATAAAATTAGAAGACCTTAGAAAAGCAAAAAAAATTTTTATTGGCAATGCAGTTCGTGGGCTTGGTAAAGTATCAGAATGGGTTATATTATAAAAGAAAATTTAAAAAGGGGGCTGATTTATGGCAGAAAAATCTTACAAAATAGCAGTTATTCCAGGAGATGGAACAGGACCAGAGGTAATAAGAGAAGGGGTAAAGGTTCTTTCTGCAGTGGGAAGAAGATTTAACATAAAGTTTCATTTTAATTATTTTGATTGGGGAGGGGAAAGATACCTAAAAACAGGAGAAACTATTCCAGAAGGAGGAATTGAAGAGCTTAAAAAACACGATGCCATTTATCTTGGTGCCATAGGACACCCTGATGTAAAACCAGGTATCCTTGAAAAGGAAATACTTTTGAGAATCCGTTTCGAACTTGATCAGTATATAAATTTGAGACCCGTTAAACTTTATCCAGGGGTGTGGACTCCTATAAAAGATAAAGGACCAGAAGATATAGATTTTGTAGTAGTGAGAGAAAATACAGAAGGACTTTATGCAGGAGGGGGAGGATTTTTGAGAAAGGGAACCCCTTACGAAGTTGCTATTCAAGAATCTATAAATACCCGTTACGGAGTAGAAAGATGCATTCGCTTTGCCTTTGAATACTGCAGAAAAAGAAATAAGAAAAAGAAAGTTACCTTGGTTGGTAAAACCAATGTTTTGACCTATGCCTGGGATTTGTGGTACAGAGTTTTTCAGGAAGTGGGAGAAGAATACCCAGACATAGAAAAGGACTATGCCCATGTTGATGCAGTTTGTATGTGGTTTGTAAAAAATCCTGAGTGGTTTGATGTAATAGTTACTGACAATATGTTTGGAGATATTATAACTGACCTTGGGGCTATAATTCAGGGAGGAATGGGGATTGCAGCTGGTGGTAACATTAATCCAAATGGGGTCTCCATGTTTGAACCAATCGGTGGATCAGCTCCCAAGTATACAGGAAAAAATGTAATTAATCCCCTTGCAGCAATCTGTGCTGGAATGATGATGCTTGAATGGCTTGGAGAAGAGGAAGCTGCTAAAGCTATAGAAAATGCCGTAATAAAAGTTTGCAGAGATCATCTTAAAAGCTTAGCAGCTGGAAAAATGGGATACACTACAACCGAAGTGGGAGATCTTGTTGCAAAATACGCAGAGGAGGGGGTTGAGCTTTAAACATAAGTGATAGAAATTAATTTAGAAGAAATCCCAAAATCCCCTGGAGTTTACTTATTTAAAAACAAAAGGGGAGAAGTTCTTTATGTAGGTAAAGCTAAAGATCTTAGAGCAAGGCTTTCTTACTACACTAAAAACTCTTTTCTTTCTCCTAAAATTCAACATCTTCTTGAACTTGCAGAAAGGGTTGAATACTTTCTAACAAAAAACGAAAAGGAGGCTCTTCTTTTAGAGGCAAATCTCATTAAGAAGTATCGACCAAAATATAATGTCCTTTTAAAGGATGACAAAAACTATCCTCTTTTGAGAATTCCTATTAAAGAGAAGTATCCCTCTTTACAAATTGTTAGAAGAAGAAAAAAGGGGGATCAAGCCCTCTATTTTGGTCCCTTTACCTCAGCAAGAGGATTAAGGGAAATTTTAAAGCTTCTTTCTAAAACCTTTCCTCTGAGAAAATGTAGTCTTGCTGAAATGCGAAGAAGAAAAACTCCCTGTGTGTATTATCAAATTAAAAAGTGCCTTGCTCCTTGCGTAAATCCTATTCCAGAAGAGGAATACAAAAAACTTGTAGATGGAGTAATAGAGTTTTTTCAAGGAAAAGGAAAGGTTCTTTTAGAAAAACTTGAAGAGGAAATGCACCGCCTTGCAGAAAATCTTGAATTTGAAAGAGCTGCCTTCCTAAGGGACAGAATTAAAGATTTGAAAGAAATTCTTGAAAAACAGGCTGTTGTTTTAGATAATCCCATTGATCTTGATCTTTGGGAATATAAAAAAGAGAATTCCCGCGAATTTTTTATCGTTCTTTTCGTGAGATATGGCTATCTTTATGGTTTCCAAACCTTTCAAATAAGAAATCCCTTAGGAGAAGGAACTTCACTTAAGGATGTGCTTTTACAGTTTTATATGGAGGGAAAAATAGTTCCTGAAAAAATATTTCTTCCTGAAAAACCAGAAGAAAAAGAAGACCTTGAAAACATTTTAAGCGAATTTGCAGGAAAGGAAGTAAAAATTTTAGAGAGCAAAGAAAATGAGGAGATAAAGGTTTTAAGAGACCTTGCTTTAAAAAATCTTGAAAATTTTATTTTTTCTGAAAAAAGAAGAGAAAAACCTTGGTATGCTGGTCTTTCTGAAGAATTGACAGAAGTCTTAAGGCTTAACCACGAGCCAAGATGGATTGAGGCAATAGACCTTTCGCAGTTTTACGGAGATGCAAGGGTAGGAGCTATTGTCTGTTTCTTTGAAGGAGAGCCTGAAAAATCCCGCTACAGGCATTATCACATAAAAGGTGAAGCAAAAGATGATTATGCCATGCTTTACGAAGTAATTTACAGAAGACTAAAAAGAGGGCTTGAAGAAAACAATCTTCCTGATCTCTTTTTGATAGATGGAGGGAAGGGACACTTAGAAACTGCTTTAAGAGCAGCAGAAGATCTTAAGGTTGAAACTGTTGAATTTAGAGCAGTTGCCAAAAACGAAAAAAGACAACCTGAAAAAATTTACCTTCCTGGAAGAAAAAATCCCTTGTTTTTATCAAAATATAAAGAAGTATATAACTTTATTGGAAGAGTAATGAGTGAGGCTCACAGATTTGCCAAGTCCTTTGCAGAAAAGACGAAAGAAAAGGAAACCTTAGAAAGTATTTTGGACAAAATAAAAGGCATAGGACCAAAGAGAAAAGAAGTTCTTTTAAAAAATTTCAAAAGTTTAGAAGAAATTTCTCAAGCTTCCTTAGAAAAATTGGTAAATCTTCCAGGATTTAATCTTAAAGTAGCAAAAGCTTTGAAAGAGGAATTACAAAAATTTTTAGGTTCTTAGATCCTTTTCTATAATTTCTGCCACTTTTTTTCCGCTCATAAGCATTCCACCAAAAATAGGACCCATTCTTGGAAGACCAAAAACTTCACAAACTGCTATTCCCGTTACATAGAGCCCCTCTGCAACCTTTCCTGTGTATTCCACTACAAGTTTTTCTGAAACCTCACTCCAATTAGATTTTTCCCCTTTTAAAATAATGTTAAGTTCTGGATTTTTTTCTGCTGCAATTTGGACAATTTCTGCTCCGTGTCCTGAAGCATCAACCAATGCCTTTGATTGAGTATAGAGAGGATCTACATGAAGTGCTGAAAGTTCAATAGCAGTCCACTTCCACAAAACCCCTGTAACCCTAAGTGGATTACCCCTTACTATTACATCTTCCACATGCACACCCAAGAAAATCTTTGCTCCTGCATCAAGTGCTCCTACAGCAAGTTTTGCTATCAATTCTGCGGGATCAAGGGTATATAATCCTTTTTCTGCTTTTTTATATTTGATTTTAAAGTCGTCTAAAATTGGTATAGCTTCTTCCTGAACAACTATCTTGGGAATCATATTTCCACCACCACCTATTCCACCACCAAAGGAAAGCCTCTTTTCATAAACAAGAACTTTAAATCCTTTGTCTGCAAGATATTTAGCAGAAGTAAGCCCAGATGGTCCTGCTCCCACAATTAAAACATCTACATCACTGTATTCGTAAAGATCCTCTAAACCGTATTTTACTATGGCTCTTTGAATTTCCAGTTCCATTTTACTTTCTCCTCCGTTTTATTTTTTTAATTTAAAATTTTCTATAATTTCTCTAATTCCTCAAAATAGGCACTTGACATAAATAAAATTAAGGTTTTTTTGACTTCTCCCTTTTTAATAAAGTTTAAATCCTCTAAAATTTCAGCCTTCTTTCCCTTTTCTTTTAGAGCTTTTAACAAGTACTCCACATTAAGTCTTTCTTTTTCTGGAATGTTTTCTAAACCAGGGGGTATTTTAAGATAAACTTCATCTGCTAGGCTTAAACTTCTTATATAATCTTCTTGAAAAACCCTTCTTTTACTTGAGTTTGTTCTTGGCTCAAAAATAGCTATAGTTCTCTCAGGTTTTATGATTTTTTTTAGTTCTTCTATTGTTTTTTTAACAGCTGTAGGATGATGGGCAAAATCATCAACAATAACAAATGCTTCGTTAACCCATACGATTTCCTGCCTTCTTTTCACACCAGAAAAATTTTTGAAGGCTTCAGCCCATTTAGAATTTAACAACCCCAAACCATAAAGCAGTGCAAGAACTGAAAGAGCATTTAAAGCATTGTATTCTCCAGGTATAGAAAGAACAAACTCTAAATCTTTCTTAAAAGGTGTATCTGCTTTAACAAAATTTTTAAATTCAGAATCTTCAAAAACCGTCTCACTTTCTAACAGAACAAAATCAGCAGAGGAATCTTTTCCATAAGAAATTTTTTTAGCCTTGGGTTTTGTTTCCTCAATCAACTCTTTCAAATTTTCATCATCATAATTATAAACAATTAATCCATCTTCAGGAACAAGATTTATCAATTTTTTGAAAACCTCTTTAAGGCTTTCTAAATCAGGATAGACATCTACATGGTCGTATTCAAGACTTGTTAAGATAAGAGAATAGGGTTTAAAATACAAAAATTTAGGATCTTTATCAAAGAAAGATGCTGGATATTCGTCTCCTTCAATTACTGCAAAAATACCGTTTCCCTTTCTGTAATTAAGACCTGTTTGTTTTAAAACCCCACCAACCAAATAAGTGGGGTCATATCCAAGGTATTCAAGAACATAGCTTAAAAGTGCTGTAGTGGTTGTTTTTCCATGTGTTCCAGCACAGACAAGAACTTTCTTTTCTTTAAAAATAAATTCGTTTAAGAATGAGGGAAATGAGTAAAGAGGGATTTGAAGCTCTTTTGAGGAAAGAACCTCTAAATCATCTTTTTTAGCTATATTTCCTACAATTACAGCATCAGGTTTTATTTTTTTTATATTTTCCTGGTCTGGCTTATATACAGGAATTTTCAATTTTTCAATGATTTCAGAAGAGGGAGGATAAATATTTTCTTTTTCTGAGCCAAAAACTTCAAAGCCAGATTCTTTCAGAATCCCTGCAACACCACACATCCCTATTCCACCAATTCCAACAAGGTAAACTTTCATGATTTATCTATTATAATTTCTATCTCAGGATTTAACAAGATTTCATAAGCAGAACCTTCTCTAACGGCAATCTCAAGAAAACCCTCACTTCCGAATAATGCCACAATTTCTCCCTTTTTGGCATATCCGTAAGACTTAACCAAAGGAACTTCCTTTTTATTAACAAGCACCTTAAAGGATTCTTTTATCATATCTTTATGAAAATTAGTAATAACATTCCCAAAGTGATCTACATACCATATGGAAAGTTTATATCCCTTTGAAGTTTTTTCAGGAAAGGGAAACTCTAAGGTTTTTAGTTCTTCTTTTGAAATGGGTTTTAAAAATTCATTCCAGGGTATTTCACTTAATATGTAAGCTATGGCAGGCGCAAATAGATCCCTTCCGTGAAAAGTAGAACTATAAGGGGGTTTTAAAACCTTTTCTTTGATTATTTCAAAGGAAGAAAAATCGGGATTTTCTTTATAGACCAGAGAGAATACTCCGTTATCAGGTCCAACAAAGATAAATTCTTCAGTCTTAATAACAATTGCCTTTCTTTCTGTTCCAACTCCAGGATCAACAATCACAAGAAAAATCGTATTTTTTGGAAAGTATTTATAGGAAAAGTAAAGACTAAGGGCTGCCTTTCTTATATCTTGAGGTGGAATATGGTGAGTAATATCAATGAAGTTTATACACTGTGGACTTTTTAGTTCCTTTAAAATTCTTGCTTTCGTTACCCCTACATAGTGATCTTCCATTCCAAAATCGGTAAGCAAAGCAACTGTTTTAACCATTTTGCGAAATAAGAAAGACCTTTTCTCCTTTCAAAATTTTTTCTTTTGCTTTTTTTGAGTATTTTATAAGTAAATTTTTAATAAATTCTTCGGGTGGGTTTCCTTCTATTATTGTAGCAACTGGAGAGGGCACATTTAAGGTAAAGGTTTTGTAATCTTTTTCTGCTATTTTTTTGATTTTTTCGTTTTCCTCAAAATTTCTTCCAAGAACAATCCAGAGCCCTTCTTCAAAAAAATGTCTTCCCAAAGTAAGAAGTTGTGCTGTTTTATAATTTAGGGGTCTTTTTTCTTTTAAAACTTTTAAAACCCTTCCTCCAATTTGAGGATCAGTTAGCAAACACCCACCAGCTGGGGTAGGAATTTCTTTAAGTTTAAACTTTTTGGCAAGCCCAAGCTGAAAAGTTCTCTTTTTCCCGCTAATACCAAAGAGCTTTTCTCTGTCAACAAGTCCTCTCTTTTCTATTTCTGTTTCAGCAAGAAGTTTTGCTGAAAGCGGTCTTAACAAAATTCCTTTAACTTCTGCTTTTTTTTCAATTAAATTAAGGGTGCTTTTATTCTGACTCATAGGTCTTTGCCCTAGAACCTCTCCTGTAGCTATAAAGTCTGCCTGGAATTCTTTCATAAGTTCCTTTGCTTTTTTTAGCATAAAGATTTTACAATCTATACAGGGATTAGCATAATCTCCATAGCCATACTCTGGCTTTTTAAGAATTTCTAAGTATTCTTCTGTAAGGTCAACAAGAAAACCCTCATCAAATCCCAGCTCTTTTATCTTTTCATAAAATGGCTCAGGATCTTCTTTATACTTCCATCCAAAAAAGGGAGTAATAAACCTAACAGCTACAACCTTTATCCCCTGTTCCTTAAGAATCAGTCCTGCTAAATGGCTATCAAGTCCCTCTGAAAAAAGAAGAAGTGCTGTTGGCATTATCTAATTTTAAATTTGAGCTTTTAAATAGTTTTTGGCTAATTCTAAATTCTGAGGATCTCCAAGCATTCTTGCTATTTCTTTAATTCTATCTTCTCCTTTTACTTCTTTAATTCTTGTTTTTGTTTCTTTTTCCATAATTTCTTTCTCTACTACATAATGAATATCAGCAAGAACTGCAATTTGAGGAAGATGGGTGATACAGAGAATTTGGTAATTTTCTGAAAGATCTTTAAGTTTTTGAGCAACTTTTTTAGCTGTAGTTCCACCTATTCCTGCATCCACTTCGTCAAAAACCAAAGTCCCTGCCTCAGTTTTTTCTTTTAAAATAGATTTACAGGCAAGAAAAATACGAGAAAGTTCTCCACCAGAAGCCACCTTCTCAAGAGGCTTTAAAGGCACACCAGGATTTGAAGAAAATAAAAATCTTATTTCATCAAGCCCTGTAAAGGTAAGGTTTTCAACTCTTGGTTCTTTTAGAATCAATTCTATTTTAAAATCTGCCTTTTCCATCCCGAGGTCTTTTAATTCTTTTATTAAAAGATTCTGAAGTTTGGGAATACCTTTTAATCTTTCTTCACTTAATTTAAGAGCTGCATCAATTAGCTCTTTTTTTAACCTTTCTTCTTCTTTTAAAAGTCTTTCATAGCTTTTTTCTCCTGTTTCCAAAAGATTTATTTCCTCTTTTAATTCTTCTAAAAGCTTTATCAAACCTTCTGTATCTCTTTTATACTTCTTTTTGAGTCTATCATATTTGGAAAGCCTCTCCTCTATTTCATTTAAGGCTGTATCATCCTCTGGCAGATGACTTGAATAATCAATCAGGTCTCTTTTTATTTCTTTGAGATCATAATACATGGAGTAAACCTTTGAAAAATGCTCTTTAAAAGAGTATTCCACTTTACTTAAACTTTCAAAGGCTGAAACAATTTGAAAAAGGTTTGTTTCTACTTCATCTAAACTTGATAAAAGAAATTGAGTTTTTTCTTTTAAAAAAGCTAAGTTTCTAAGTTTTTCTCTTTCTTTTAAAAGTTCTTCCTCTTCTTGCAGGTTGGGATTTAATTCTTCTAATTCTCTTATTTGAAAGAGTAGAAAATCTTTTTTGAGTTGAGCTGAAGCTATTTTTTCTTCAAGTGCTTTAATCTGAGATATTAAATCTTTGTACTTATAAAAAAGTTCTTGATATTCTTTCAAATAGGAACTGATACCAAGAAACTGATCTAAAAATTCAAGCTGTTTTTCTGAGTTTAAAAGTGTGTAGAATTCGTGTTGACTCGTAAGTAAGATCAAATCTTTTGTTATTTTTGACAGTTCATAAAGAGTAGCAGGTGAGCCATTTATGTAAATTTTTTGTTTGTTTGAAGAAAAAATTCTTTTTACATGTAATTCTTCTTGCGGAGAATAACCTGTTTCTTTAAGTTTTTGAGAAAGTGTTTCTCCTCCCCAAAAAATAGCCTCCACTTCTCCTTCTTTTGCTCCTGGTCTTATGTAGTTAGCTCCTCCTTTTTCTCCTAAAAGTAATTTTACAGCTTTAACAAGAAGAGATTTTCCAGCTCCTGTCTCTCCAGTAAATACAACAAAACCTTTATCAAGTTCTAAATGGGCATCCTCAATCAATACAAGATTACTGATTTTCAGTTCTAAAAGCACAAAACTTATTTTAAAAATATTCCCAATTTTTTCAACAGCTTTCCCACAACCTTTCTACCACTTCCGAAGTAGCAGATTTTATAATAATTATTAAGTTGGAACAAGTTAAATTTTTAAATTTACTCTTGACTTTTTAAAAATTTTTAAATATGCTTAGTGGTATAAAGTGGTAAAAAGTGGAATAAATGTTTAGAGGAAAATTTAAACACACCCTTGATGAAAAAGGAAGGTTCAGTCTTCCTGCTAAATTCAGAGAAGTTCTGAGAGTTAAATACGGAAGCGAAAACCTTGTTGTAACTAATTATCCAGATTGCTTAGTAGCTTATCCTGTTGAAGAATGGCAAAAAATAGAAACTAAATTGTTAAGTCTTCCTTGGGATGTCCCAGAAGTAAGACAGTATGTAAGATATTTTCTTGGCTCTGCTGAAGAATATCAACCTGATAAGCAAGGAAGAATTCTCCTTTCCCAGTCTTTAAGAGAAGAAATCGGGCTTGAAAGGGAAGTCGTTCTTTTGGGAATGTTAACCCACTTTGAAATTTGGAATCCTAAAGACTTAGAATCTAAATTTAAAGAGACCAAAGAAAACTTTAATAAGGTTATTCAAATTATTAATCCCTATTTAACAGGGGTTAAAGATTTATCATCATGAACCCGTATTACTAAAAGAAGTGCTGGAGTGGTTAAATGTGAGAGAAAATAAGATTTTTGTAGATGGAACTGTAGGATTAGGAGGGCACAGTTCTGCTATTTTAGAAGCTTCTAAACCATCAGGAATTTTATATGGCTTTGAATGGAATGAAGAGTCTTTTGAAATAGCCAAGGAGAATCTTAAAAAATACGGGGACAGAGTCAAACTTTTTAACAAAAATTTTATTTTCATCAAAGAAATTCTCCAGAAAGAAGGAATTCTTGCTGATGGAATTTTACTTGATCTTGGAATTTCTTCCTTTCTTTTAGAAGGAAGTAAAAGAGGTTTCTCTTTTCAAAAAGAGGAACCCCTTGATATGAGAATGAGCCTCACAATTGAAATTACCGCTAAAGATGTATTAAACTCCTATGATTTTATTAAATTATTAAATGTTTTCAAAAAAGGAGAAGTCCCTAAGGCTGAAAGGTTTGCCAAATTTATTTGTGAAAAAAGAAAGAAAAAACCCTTTGAAACTACAAAAGATCTTGTAAATGCAATAAAAGAATTTTACAAAACTTCCAAAAAAGACCTTTTAGCAGTTATTTTCCAAAGTATAAGGATAGAAGTAAATAAAGAACTTGAAAATTTAGAGACAGCCTTAAAAGAACTTCCAGATGTGCTAAAACCCTCTGGAAGAATTGCAATTATTTCTTTCCATTCTTTAGAAGATAGATTAGTTAAAAACTATTTTAAAAGTGATCCCAGGATTAAGGTTCTAACAAAAAAGCCTATAGTTCCATCTCAGGAAGAAATTAAAAGGAATCCAAGAGCAAGAAGTGCAAAAATGAGGGTAGGAGAAAGGGTTTATGAATAATAAACCCTTAATTTATAAACCTTCTATAGATTATCATTACACAAATAAAAGAACCAAAAACAAAGAGGAAAGCATATCATTAAAAGATTGGATTAAAGAAGTTTTAATAAATTGGTTTATCTTTTTATTAGGAATTATAATTTTTGTTTTAAGTGTTGCTATTGCTTATAACACATATCTTTTAATAAAATTCAAATTAGAAAAAACTTCCTTAATAAATGAAAACAGAGCTTTAAAAAAGGAATACCAGTATTTAACCTCAAAAGAGGTTGTTTTAAAAAAAGCAAAAGCTTTAGGTCTCCGCCCGCCTCAAGAAAATGATTTTTTGAGGTTTGAATAAATGAAGAAAAGACAAAACCTCTTTTTTATCTTAAGTTTCTTTCTTTTTTTGATAGTATTGATAGTTAACTTTTCTGCTGAGAAAGTAACCGGGAAAGTTCCTGATTGTAAAGTTAAGAGAGGTTATATTTTTGATAGAAATTTAAATCCTCTCGTGGTCTCTCTCGAAAACTATAAAGCTTATTATATGCTGAAAGACAATACTTTTTTAAGTTCTTCAGATTTAGCAATTTTAAAAAAATATCTCGGTTCTTCTCTCAATCTTTCTAAAAGGGGAATTATCTTACTTTCAGAAGATCTTAGTTTAGAAGAAGTAGAAATACTTAAAGACAAAAAAAATGTAATTATTGAGAAATCCTTTAAAAGAAAAATTTTACAACCCTACTTAAGATTTTTAATAGGAGAAACTTTTAATGGATATGGGGTTTCTGGATTAGAAAAAGTTTTTAACGAACACTTAAGCACGGGAAAACCTATCATTTTATCTATTGATTTAAATTTGGAAAAAAAGATTTACAATATAATTCACAATTTTGATGTTACAGCTTTTGGAATAGCTGTTTTTGATCTTGAAACAGGTGAATTGTTAAGCTATTTAGAAAGTGATAATCTAAAGCCTTTTGATAATTATTATCCCTTAAACCTTTTTGGAATCCCCCCAGAAGAGGTTAAAGATTTTAAGTGGATTTTAGGAGATAAACCTATTTTAAAAGAAGGGAGTATAATTAAAATAAACACCTGGCATTTAGCTAAATGGTATATGGATAAAATATGTCACGGTTTGATTGAACCTACTCTTCTATTAAAAAAGGGGAAATCGTGCCAACCTGACTTAGAAAATCTTGAAAAAAGGGAACACATTATCTATACTGTGGGTGACACTTTTATTACAGTAACTTTTAAAGAAAATAAAATGATTATTACCTCCTTTGCTTTTAATTCTACAAATAATTCTACAGATGCTTATGCTTTAAATCAAAAATTGGTAAATTATATATCTTTGCAACTATGAAAACTTTAAGCGAACTTATCAAAAATTTGGAAATTATAAAAGCTTATTATGGAAGTCACATTATAGAAAGTTTTGGTCCCTATCATAATTTAAAAATAGAGGGTATTTCCGAAAGTTCTAAAAATGTTAAGGATAAGTTCATTTTCGTTGCAAGAAAAGGACATACTTATAATGGGGAAACCTTTATTGAGGAGGCAATTAAAAACGGAGCTATTGTAATAGTAAGAGAAAGTGAAATAAGGCGGGAAGAAACCTATCCAGGAACAATTCAAATCCAGGTAAAAGATATTAAAAAGGCATTTTCTTCTCTTTCTTTAAACTTTTATGATAACCCTCAAGAAAAACTAATCTTAATAGGAGTTACAGGAACAAATGGAAAAACTTCAGTAAGTTATTTTACAAAAAACATTTTAAACAAAGTTGGTTTCAAATGCGGATACATCGGAACTCTTTTTTACGAAACAGATAGAATTATTTCTTCTCTTGAAACCACTCCTTCCATTCTTACTGTAGCTTCTTTGTTAAAAGAAATGGTTGATAAAGATTTTAAAGCCTGTGTCGTTGAAGTTTCTTCTCACGCCCTTGCTCAAGATAGATTATTGGGAATTCTATTTGATGTGGCTTCATTTACCAATCTTTCAAGAGATCACTTAGACTATCACAAAGATATGGAAGAATATTATCAGGCAAAGAAAAAACTATTTACAAATTATTTAAAACCTGAGGCAAAAGCTGTAATTTCTTTAGAAAACGAATACGGAAAAAGGTTAGCTCAGGAATTAAATGGATTAGCTCCTCTTTTTGTAAACAGTAATGGCTTTAAATGTGAGATCATTGATAGAAAAAACGGATTAGCTTTAAAGATAAAAATAAAAGACAAAGAATACCAAGTATTTACTAAACTTTTCGGAGATTATCAAGCTAAAAACCTTGCCACAACTTTAGGAATCATTTCAGCTTTGGGATTTAAAGTTGAAGATACCTTAGATGCTTTAGCTGAACTCAAAAATCCTCCTGGAAGACTTGAATTGGTAGCTGAGTATAAAGGGGCTAAAATATTTGTAGATTATGCCCATACTCCCTCTGCATTAGAAGAAGTCTTAAAAAGTTTAAATCCCTTAAAAGAAAATAGGCTTATTGTACTTTTTGGATGTGGAGGAAATAGAGACGAAGGGAAAAGACCTCTTATGGGAAAGGTAGCAAGTCTTCTTGCTGACGAAATAATATTAACCTCAGATAACCCAAGATTTGAAGATCCCTTAAAAATTATTGAAGACATAAAAAGGGGCATAAATGAGGCAAAACCTTGTAAAATTATCCCTGATAGAAGAGAAGCCCTTGCATTTGGTATAAAAAATCTTAAAAAAGGAGACATACTTTTGGTAGCTGGAAAGGGACACGAAACTTATCAAGAAATTCAGGGAAAAAGGTATCCCTTTTCTGATAAAGAAGAAATTTTAAAAATTATAAAAGAATTGAAGAATAAATGAATGTAGAAATTAAACTTACTACAGAAGATATAGTAAAAGCCACATCAGGCATTTTAATTAACGGAGACATGGGAATTGTCTTTAGAGGTATTTCTACGGATACAAGAATTATAAAACCTGGATACCTCTTTATAGCTTTAAAAGGAGAAAAATTTGATGGGCACGATTTTTACAAAACTGCTATAGAAAAAGGAGCAAAAGGTTTGGTATTTTCTCATTTTCCAAAAGGTTTTAAGGTAGAAGAAATTCCTAAAACTGTCTCTGTAATATTAGTAAAAGATACTTTAAAAGCTCTCGGAGACATAGCAAGCTTCTGGAGAGAAAAACTTAACTCTACTTTTGTAGCAATTACCGGCTCATGTGGAAAAACCACTACTAAAGAGCTGACCTATAACATACTTTCAAGATTTTTAAAGGCTTTTAAAAACGAGGCAAACTACAATAATTTAATAGGAGTTCCCCTTTCACTTCTTTCTATAAAAGAAGATAGAGAGGTAGCTATTCTTGAACTTGGAACAAATCAAAAAGGGGAAATAGAAAGACTTTCCCAAATTGTAAAACCTCATATCTCAGTTATTACTTCTATATTTCCTTCTCATTTAGAAGGACTTGGCTCAATCGAAGGAGTTCTTGAAGAAAAAATAAGTCTTTTTAAAAACACTGATTCAAATGGCACCATTATATTTAACTTTGACCAAGAGATTTTAAGAGAAAGAGTTAAGGATTTTCCACAAAACAAAGTCTCCTTTGGATTTGATAATAGAGCAGATCTATCCTTTAAAAACCTATTTTTCTCTGAAGGCAAAATAAAGGGAGAATTTCTTTTTAAAAGCGAATTCTATCCCTTTGAAATAGAAAACATAGGGAAACACAATCTTTCAAATCTTCTTGCTTCTCTTTGCGTGGCTATTTCCTTAGGTTTTGAGCTTAAAGAAATCGTTCCTCTATTAGGAAAAGAAATCCCTCTTTTTAAGAGATTTAAAGTTTTTGAAAAAGAAAGTTTTCTTATCATAGATGATACCTATAATGCCAATCCTGGTTCAATTATAGCTGCCTTAGAATATTTGAAAGATTTTTCTAAAAACTATGGCAAAAAAATTGTAATTTTGGGAGATATGAAAGAGTTAGGAAAAGATTCAGAAAAGCTACACATAGAGGTAGGTAGTTTTGTAGCTGAGGTTGCTGATATTGCTATATTTGCAGGAGATATGGCAAAAAGTTATGAAGAGGGTTTTAAGAAAAAGGCTAAAGAGAAAGAATGTAATACCTTTAACAGTGTAGAAGAATTTTTAGAAAGTCCCTTTTTAAAGGATTTGCTTAATAAGGAAAAAAAAGCTGTTATTTTAGTTAAAGGCTCAAGGGCTTTAAAGATGGAAAGAGTGGTAGAAAGGTTGATTGAGGAGCTTGAATAATGCTTTATCATCTTTTTTATGCCTTAAGAGACATCTCAATTATCTTCAATGTTTTTAAATATATAACTTTTAGAATGATTTGCGGAGCTATAACTTCCTTTTTCTTAGTTTATTTTTTAATGCCCTATTTTATAAAATTTATGAAAGAAAAACAATTTGGACAAATTGTCAGGGAGGAAGGTCCTTCTCATCACAAGGTAAAAACTGGCACTCCTACCATGGGTGGTGTAGTTATAGTTAGCGCAGTAATACTTTCTACCTTGCTGTGGTGTAGTCTTACAAATTACTTAGTTTGGATGGTAATTTTTGTGCTTTTAAGTTTTGGTTTTATAGGTTTTTTAGACGATTTTTTAAAAATAAAAAGAGGAAAAAATCTTGGCTTAAGAGCAAGAGAAAAGCTCCTTGCTCAAATTATAATTGTATTTATTTTTTATATAATTTTATTTGAGCTTTTTAACTTTCCTGCAACCCTTAATTTTCCTTTTTTTAAAAACCTCATAGTGGACATTGGAGCTTTTTATTTGATTTTTAGCATGCTTGTTATAATTGGTAGTTCCAATGCTATGAATTTAACAGACGGACTTGATGGTCTTGCCATAGTGCCTTTTATAATAGTTGCTGGAGTCTATAGCGTTTTAAGCTATGTTGCGGGACATGTTAAGTTTGCAAATTATCTTTATCTTCCATACATTCCCTATGCAGGAGAACTTGCTATTTTGTGTGCCATTTTAATAGGAGCTGGATTAGGCTTTTTATGGTATAACGCTTACCCTGCCGAAATTTTTATGGGAGATGTCGGAGCTCTTTCTCTGGGGGCAGCTCTTGGAGCTATCGCTATTATAGTAAAACAGGAATTTCTGCTGGTTATAGCTGGAGGACTCTTTGTTCTTGAAGCTATCTCAGTAATCTTGCAGGTGGGATATTTTAAACTCACTAAAGGAAAAAGAATTTTTAGAATGGCTCCACTTCATCATCATTTTGAATTAAAAGGATGGCCAGAAAATAAAGTGGTGGTCAGATTTTGGATAATTTCTGTAATTTTTGGGTTGATAGCCTTAAGTACTTTAAAAATAAGGTAAGCCGTATGGAACTTAAAAACAAGAAAGTCGTAGTTTTAGGTTTTGGTAAAAGTGGAAAAGCTGCAACTAAACTTCTTTTAAAATTTGGTGCCGAGGTTATTGTTTCTGAAAATAAAAACTTAGATGACCTTTCTTCTGAAAGCTTGGAATTTTTTAAATCTCAGGGTGTTTATTTTGAAACAGGAGGGCATAAAAAAGAAACCCTTCTTTCTGCAGACCTTATTGTGGTAAGTCCTGGAGTTTCAAGAGAGGTATATTCCAGTTCTCTGAAAAAGGGAATTCCCGTTTTAAGTGAACTTGAGCTTGCTTGGCTCTTTTTAAAAAATAAAGAAAATACCATTGCTGTAACAGGCACAAACGGTAAAACAACTACCACTGCTATGATAGCTGAACTTCTCAAACTCTCGGGATTTAAGGTTTGGATAGGAGCAAATTACGGAATTCCACTTTCTGAATTGGTTATTTCAAATGTTTCTGTAGATAAAATAGTTCTTGAAGTATCAAGTTTTCAATTAGAAAACATTTATACCTTTTCTCCAAAGGTTGGAATCCTTTTAAACATAACTCCTGACCATTTAGAAAGATACAGCTCTTTTGAAGAATATGCATACTACAAATACAGACTTTTTGAATTTCAAGATAAAGAATCCTATGCCATTTTGCCTCTTAATGCTCCTTATTTTGAAAAATTTAAACACCTAATAAAAGGTAAGCCTTTATTTTTTGATGAAAAAGAAAACGAAGGGGTTAAAGCCTATCTCAAACCAAGTAACATATCTTCTGAAGACGGTTTTGTTCTCAATTTGGAAAATAAGGAATTTTACTCTTTTTTGGGATTTAAACTTCTTGGAATCCATAATAAGTTAAATTTTATGGTAGCAAGCCTTGGCGCGAGACTTTTAGGAGCAACTAAAGAAAGCATTAAAAAACTTATAACTGAGTTTACAGGATTTCCTCATAGATTAGAGCTTATAGGGGATTTTGGGGGAGTTTATTTTATAAATGACTCCAAAGCAACCAATGTAGATGCTACTTTGCAGGCATTAAAAAGTCTTCCCCCTTCTATAATTCTTATTCTTGGAGGAAAACACAAAGGTGCTTCCTATAGCCCTTTAATTCCTTACATTAAGGAAAAGGTAAAAACTTTAATCCTTATGGGAGAGGCACGCTTTATAATAGCTGAAGAATTAAATGGAATTACCGAAACATACCTTAGTGAAACTCTTAAAGATGCAACCCTTTTAGCTATAAAATGCGCTAAACCGGGAGATATAGTTCTTTTTTCCCCTGCCTGCTCAAGTTTTGATCAGTTTAGTGATTATAAAGAAAGGGGAGAATTTTTTAGAAAATTGGTTTTAAGCGAGGCTCCTTTCTATTTTAAAGAAAAAAGGGAGGAGATCTATCATTGAGGTGGTTAATAGTTGCTGGAGGAACAGGAGGACACATAATACCTGGAGTAGCTATTGCAGAACAGTTATTAAATTTACAAAGAGAGGTTTATTTTATTTCTGGAATGAGAAAAATTGAAGAAGTTATTCTAAAAGATAAACCTTTTAAGGTTTACAGATTAGATGTAGAAGGTTTTATAGGAAGATCTTTTAAAGATAAATTTAGAGCCTTAATAAAGATGATTAAAGCTATAGTTAAATCTTACAAATTGGTTAAGGAGCTTAATCCCCATATTATCTTTGCTACAGGGGGTTACATATCTTTTCCTGTTGTTCTTGCTGGAAAACTAAGAGGAAAAAAAATGGGGCTTCACGAACAAAATATAGAGCCTGGATTAGCAAATAAGGTTTTAAATTATCTTGTTGATAAAATCTTTGTAAGCATTGAGGAAAGCAAGAAGTATTTTCCTGAAAAGAAAGTAGTTTTTTCTGGAAATCCCGTAAGAAACGAGGTTTTGAATTTAAAACCAAGAGAACATAAAGGAAGAGGACTACTAATTCTTGGTGGAAGTTTGGGAGCAAAATTTATAAATGAGCTATCCTTAAAAATAGTTCCCTTGCTTTTAGAAGAATACAAAGATCTCTTTGTTATTCATCAGACAGGGCTGGACGATTTTGAAAGGGTTAAAAAAGAATATGAGAATTTGTTAAAAGATGAACAGAAAAATCGTTTAAGGGTTTTTCCTTTTATAGAAGATATGAGTTGGGCTTATTCACAGGTTGATTTATTTTTGGGAAGATGCGGAGCTACAACCCTTGCAGAGCTTTTTGCTGTTGGACTTCCTGCTATTTTCATACCCTTTCCTTATGCCACAAAAAATCATCAGGAAAAAAACGCTAAAATTGTGGCTGAAAAAGGAGGTGCAATTTTAATAAGACAGGCTGAAGCAGACCCTTTTCTTGTTTTAAAAGAAATAAAAGCTTTGTTAGATAATAGAGAAAGATTAAAAAATATGTCTCAAGTTATGAAAAGTTTTTTTGTTAAAGATTCAAAAGATATAATTATAAAAGAAATGGAGGGGTTGATAAAAAATGTCTGCTAAAAAGCG